>DASZJG010000036.1:0-111779 GCA_035948315.1 Pseudonocardiaceae bacterium
TGGCCCCGCTGCCGGCAGTCGACAGCGGAGCGGTCGACAGCGGGGCCACGACGGATCAGGACTAGCAGCCGAGTTCTACTTCTTCGATCATGCCCAGGGCGTCGGGTACCAGAACGGCGACCGAGTAGTAGGCGCTGACCAGGTAGGACATGATCGCCTTCTCGCTGATGCCGCTGAACCGCACGGAGAGGCCGGGTTCGCGTTCGTCGGGCAGGCCGATCTGGGTGAGGCCGACGACGCCGTGGTCCTCCTCCCCCACGCGCATCGCCAGGATCGACGATGTGTTGGTCTTGCTGATCGGGATCTTGTCGCTGGGCAGGATGGGCACGCCGCGCCAGCCCATCGCCCGCCTGCCCTCGACCTCGACGGTGGCCGGATAGACGCCGCGCGCGTTGCACTCGCGGCCGAACGCGGCGATGGTTTTGGGGTGGGCCAGGAAGAACCTGGTCTTGCGGCGCCTGCACAGCAACTCGTCGAAGTCGGCCGGGGTGGGTGGGCCGGATCGGGTTTGCAGCCGCTGTTTGTACGCGACGTTGTGCAGGAGACCGAAGTCCGGGTTGTTGAGCAGGTCGTGTTCCTGCCGCTCGCGCACGGCTTCGACGGTCAGGCGAAGTTGTTGCTCCAACTGGTTCATCGGGCCGTTGTAGAGGTCGGCGACCCTGGTGTGCACCTGGAGCAGGGTCTGGCCGACGCTCAGTTCGTACTCGCGCGGCGATGCCTCGTAGTCGACGAAGGTGCCGGGCAGGACCGGCTCGCCGTCGTGGCCGGAGGCCAGGCTGATGGCGGCTTCGCCGTGCCGGTTCTGGGCCAGTTCCGAACTCTCCCGGAGGCGTTCGACGTGGGCGCGCAGGGACGGTGAGCGGTCCAGGAGGGTGCGCATGGCGTCGGCGGGCATGCTCAGCGTCGTGCACGCGGTGAGTGCCTTGACCGTGTACTCCCAGGGTGGCGGCTCCGCGGCGAGCATCTGCTGGCCGAAGTACTCGCCCTCGGCGAGGGTGCCGAGCGCCACCTCGTCGCCGTACTTGCCCTGCTGCACCTTGTTGACCTTGCCGTAGGCGAGCAGGAAGCCCTCGTTGCTGGGACTGCCGGCTTCGACGATCACGTCGCCGGGCTGGTAGTCGTGTTGGACCAGGCCGTCGGCCATCGCCCTGAGGGCCTCGTCGTCGTCGAAACCCCGGTAGAGCGGGAGTTCGCGCAGGGTCGGCGGGACGACGCGGACCCGGTCGCCCTCCTGGAGGAATTCGACCTTGCCGGTGCCCACCTCGTAGGTGAGCCTGCGGTTGACCCGGTAGTTGGCGCCCTTGACGTCGGTCCAGGGCAGCATGCGCAGCAGCCAGCGGGGCGTGATGCCCTGCATCTGCGGCACGGACTTGGTGGTGGAGGCCAGTTTTCGCGCGGCAGCGGTACCGAGACTGAGCTGGCTGTGTTGTTCCTCGGCTGCGGGGTCGAGCGTTTCGGTCATGCGATCACACGCCCAGCTGCGCGTGTTCGAGGACGGCGAGGGCGTCCGGCACCAGGACTGCCGCCGAGTAGTAGGCGCTGACCAGGTAGGAGATGATCGCCTTCTCGCTGATGTTCATGAACCGGACGGACAGGCCGGGCTGGTACTCGTCCGGGATGCCGGTCTGGGTGAGGCCGACGACGCCCTGGTTGTCCTCGCCGGTGCGCATCAGCAGGACCGAGCTGGTGCGCGCGTCGGTGACCGGGATCTTGTTGCACGGCAGCACCGGCACGCCGCGCCACGCGGGCACGTGGTGACCGTTGAAGTCGACGTTCTCCGGGTAGATGCCGCGTTTGCTGCACTCCTGGCCGAACGCGGAGATGGTGCGCGGGTGCGCGAGGAACACGGTCGGTTCCTTCCACACCAGGGCAAGCAGCTCGTCGAAGTCGTCCGGCGTTGGCGGGCCGCTTCTGGTGGGGATGCGCTTGCTGAAGTCGGCGTTGTTGAGCAGGCCGAAGTCGCGGTTGTTCATCAGTTCGTGTTCCTGGCGTTCGCGCAGGGCCTCGATGGTCAGCCGCAACTGCTGTTCGGTCTGGTTCATCGGCTCGTTGTAGAGGTCGGCGACGCGGCTGTGCACACGCAGCACGGTCTGGGCGACGCTCAGTTCGTACTCGCGCGGGGACCCGTCGTAGTCCACGAACGTGCCGGGCAGGTCGGGTTCGCCGACGTGGCCGGAGGCGAGTTCGATGGCGGCCTCGCCGTGTTCGTTGTCGCTGCCCAGGGCTTCGTTGGCCTGGAACAGGACGAGCTGCTCCTGCAGCGCACCCGACGAGTCCACAAGGGACTGGAAGTCGGCGCGGGAGAGGGCCAGCACGATCGCGCCGGTGACGGCCTTGGCCGTGTAGGGCCAGGTCGAGTCGGCGACGACCAGACAGGAGTCGCCGAAGTAGTCGCCATCGGCGAGCGAGTCGAGCACGGTTTCCGCACCGTACTTGCCGGCGCCGATCTTGTTGATCTTGCCGTGCGCGATCAGGTACAGCGTGTCGACCGGCTGGCCCTCGGTGGTGATCACGTCACCGGGGTTGTACTCGCGCTGGGTGAACCGGCCGGCCAGGGTGGTCAGCACGTCCTGGTCGTCGAATCCGCGCAGCAGCGGGAGTTCGCCCAGTTCGGCCGGGATCACCCGGACCTCGGCTCCGGTGCTGACGAAGTCGATCTGGCCGTCGCCGACCGTGTAGCTGAGCCGCCGGTTGACCCGGTAGACGCCACCCTTCGCCTCGATCCACGGCAGCACGCGCAGCAGCCAGCGCGAGCTGATGCCCTGCATCTGCGGCACGGACTTGGTCGTGGTGGCGAGGTTTCGCGCGGCCGCGGTGCCCAGGGACTGTTGCGGATGTTGTTCGGCGTCCGGTTCGAGTGTCTCGGTCATGACTGGTCAACTCCCCGATGTGGTCAGATGCGGTCGGCGGCGATGAGCAGATAGTGGAAGCTGCCCTCGCGATAGGCGGTCAGGAACGGCTCCTCGATGCCGGTCGCGACCGAGGACTTCGCGCGCAGCTCCCAGTACGGAATGGTCGCCGCCGTCAGGTCGACGACACTGATCGGCACGAAGTTGTTGGCGGCCAGCGCCGCGAAGTACTCGCCGCGCGAGTGGATGTTGCAGATGTAGTGCTGGTCGATCTGGCTGACCGCGCGGGACCGGCCACCGGTCACGTCGTTGTAGCAACCGGTGATGACCACGTAGCGGCCGCCGGGGGTAAGCAGCCGGGCGTACTCCGCGAACAGTTCGCGCAGGTCCACGTACATCGTGCTCTCGTTGTTCCAGATACCGTTGAGCGAACCGGTCTGGAAGCCGGTGTCGAGCATGTTCCGGAAGTGGTAGCGCACCCGGTCGGCGACGCCGCGCCGCGCGGCCTGGCCGTTCGCGAACTCGACCTGCTGCTCGGAGATGGAGATGCCGTCGACGTAGCAGCCGAACCGCTGGTTGGCCATGATCGACGTGCCGCCCCGGCCGCAGCCGGAGTCGAGCAGGTGGTCGTCGGGTTTGATGTCGCCGAGGTGGTCGAGCAGCACGTCGGCCTGCGCGGTTTCCAGGCGGTGCATCTCGGCGATGATCGCGTCCTCGCGGATGTCGGCGGGCGCGTCGAGCACGGCCGGGTCGTAGTCACCGATGCCGTAGTGGTGGTGATACAGACCGTCCACGTCACCGAGCCGCAGGTTGACCGGGTCCTTCTCGTTGTTCCAGTACGTCGCGATGGAACGCTGGTACGCATTGCGCAGCACGGGCTGGTGGATGGTGGACATTCAGCGGCTCCTTCTAGCGGACGGCGCGATTTTCGACAATGACGAATGTCGAACGAGGAAAGTGAATTCGGCGTGTCGCCGAGGGGTTGCGTTCGTGTACTGCCCAGGTGCGTCGACGCAACCGAGCCTTGCAGCGCAGGGGCGGAAAGACGATCCGCTATTCAGGGGCCCCCACAAACTCGAAAGGGTGATAGGGGGTGCACCGAGAATAGCTGTCCAGTATTCGAACCCGATCGGGCGAATTTGCGATCTTTCCGTTGGTGTTCTATTAGCGGTTCGACGCTGCGTCGTCGCTGAACACCCTCGGCGTTCCCTCGATCGGATAAGGAGGACGAAAGACCGACGCGGCCTCGTGAATGTCGGCCGTCGTGGCGAGCGCGCGGGCCACGTCGCCGACGGATTCCTCCGGCATCCCATCGGGAGCGATTGGGCCGATCGGGTCAGCGTTGAGCGCGGTGATGTTCCGCCAGGCGGTGCTCGCGTGCTGAATCGTGCGCGGCCGGACGATCACCGGCGCGTCGGCGGAAAAGCCGATCCCCGGGCGTGGCGGGGAAATTGTGTTCGCAAGCAATTGCGCGGCGTCGTCGAACAACGGGGCGGACGCGGCGAGCGAGACCCGAATGCCGAAGGCGAGTTCGGTATATCGGCCGAGTGCCGACGTGAGCAGGTCCTGCGCTGCCGCGGCGAACGGATCGGCCGGCCGAGGAACGGGCCAGGTCGGATTCGGCGGCGGGCCGGGAACCGCCAGTCGAGCGAATTCGCGGACCCGTTCGGCGAGGTGCGAGCGCAGGCCGTTGCCGATCCGGATCGGCGCCAGGCGCACGGAAAGCACGGCGGGCCCGGGGAAAGCGGCCAGGTTCGTCCAAACGGATTGCCAGGAGGTGCTGCCGCCGGCCAACGGAGTCACCGCGGCCAGCCAGGGCGACTTGGCGTCGGTGCGGATGCTGTGCGCGACCGTGACTCGTTTGCGGATCTCGAGAATTCCCTGGGGGTGCGGGACGAACGGGTCCAGCACGGCGCTCAGCCGAGGCTGCGTGTCGACCGGGGTGGCGGCGATGTGCGGAATACCGGACGGGAGCAGCTCGCGCAACCGCGCCGCGGTCGTCGCGGCGGTGTACTGGTCGGGCGCGTTGGTTCGGCAGAGCAGGTAGGCCGCGAGAGTGTGGTCGGGTTGGTTGAGCAGCCGCAGTTCCACGGCCGCGCCGATGTCGACGCAGGTCTGCCAGACCGCGCCCAGCCAGGGCAGCAGGTCCGGCGGCGCGGTCTGGTGATCGCCGATGTTGAACACGACGTTGCCGTGGATGTCCCGGCTCTGCACGACATTGGTCGCGGTGCCGGCGAAATGCTGGCCCGGGGTCGCGGAAACCGGCGCGGGCGATGCGGGGTTGAGCGCGGGCGGCGTTGGGGCTGCGGGGCTGAGCGCGGGTGGCGTTGGGGGCGTGGGGCTGGGCGCGGGTGGCTGGGCCGGTGCGAGGCGCGCACCGGCCCAGGCCCACCAACTCCCGGGGCTGCCTGCGGTGAGAATGCCGCCGAGCGGATCGGTCCCCGCCGAATCGGTCACTGCCGGATCGATCACTGCGCGGCGGGCGGGTTCGTCGAGTTCGGCTGGGGTTGGGACCAGGCGTTCTGGACCGCGGCCGGATCGTGCGCGGCCAGCACCGGCGACGGGGCCGACATGGGCGCGGGGGCGCTCACGGCGAAGGTCTCCACCGGCGGAAGTCCGTGCGGGAAGGCATAACTGTCCGGGACCTCGGTCCGTTCGATGGCCACGCCGAGGCCCTCGCGGCAGACCGCGTGCACGGCCTCGCGCATGGCGCGGGCCTGTTCGGTGCGCAGCATCCTGGCCACCGGGTCGAGCTGGCCGCCCATGTTGCGGAAGACGTCGGCGAGATAGCGGCCGATCAGGTGGGCGCCGCGGCGCGAGCGCCACATGGTCCAGCCGAGGTAGAGGCCGCTGCCGTAGGCGAACACGGTGATGTACGCCTCGTAGTGGCCGTCGACCAGCACGAGCCGGTTGCTGACCGGGCCGAAGCTGGTGGGCAGCCGGCGGGTGTAGGGGTAGAGCGGCAGGCCGCGATCCCGTGCCCGGCCGACGATCACGTTGTACGCCGACTCGGCGGCCGGCGCGCGGTCCGCGAGCAGCACGTGCCATTCGCTTATCGGCTCCTGCAGCTTGGTGGCCAGCAGGATCAGCCAGAAACCGATGACCGAGACGACCATGAGCAGCCCCAGGATCACCGTGCCGCCACCGCTGCCGCTGCTGCTGCCACTCTCCGTGCCGGACAGGCCGTTGGCGAAGGAGAGGAAGGTAAGGATAAAGGCGCAGATGAAGAACAACGGGCCGGTGATCAGGGCCGCGCGCAGCCAGAGCTGAAACAGCGTGCGGGGCGTTACCGATTCGTCGAAATACAACTCGACCGGGCGATGCAGCAGCGTTTTGTCCAGGTAGGTGGCGTCACCGTCGGCCCCGGACTGGCCGGGATCGGGCACTGGAACATGAGTCATGGTGCGGAAATCCTCCTACTTCGACGTCGCCGGCCCCGACGCATGCGACCTGTCAGCGTACTCGGGTTGGACGCGTCCGAGCTTTGTTCGGTGCCGTCCCGAGACGAAGTAAGTGGAAATTCCGGAAAAGCGGCGGCGCGGTGCCGGGAACGTTCCGGGCACCGCGCCGTTTCTACTGGTCAGGAGCCGTATACTTGGAACTCCCAGAGCGAATAACCCCATTGGGTCGCTCTGGTTGTGCCGTACATCCGCACATAACGTCCGGACCCGGACACGGGCACGGTCTGGACACCACCCGTTCCGGTGGTCGTCGAGTAGATCGTGGTCCAGTTGGTGCCGTCGTTCGAGGTCTGGATCTGGTACGCGGTCGCGTAGGCCGTCTCCCAGTTCAGCACCACCTGGCTGATCGTGTGCGTAGCACCGAGATCGACCTCCAGCCATTGCGGATCACTGAACTGGCTGGACCAGCGGGTGCCGAGGTTGCCGTCCACCGCGTTGGCGGCCGGGAAGCTCGCGTTCTCCTGGGAGGACGCGGTCGCGGGCTGGCCCTGCGAGAGCAGGGTCGGCGTGCCGCCGCCACCGGAGGTCGGGCTGCCGTAGACGTCGAACTCGTAGAGGGAGTCGCCCCACTGGGAGGCGCGAGCGGTCGCGTAGACCCGGATATATCGCCCGGTTCCGGACAGTGCCATGTCCTGGATGTCCTGCGGACTGTTGTTGTTGGTGTAGATCGTGGTCCAGTTGGTGCCGTCGGTGGATGTCTGTATCTGGTAGGCCGATGCGGCCGCCGCCTCCCAGACGAGCGTCGCGTGGTTGATGGCGTAGGTCTGACCGAGGTCGACCTGCAGCCACTGCGGATCGCTGAACCCGCTGGACCACCGGGAGGTGATGTCGCCGTCGGTCGCGTTGGAGGCCGGGAAGCTCGCGCTCTCCACCGAGGACGCGGTGGTCGGCTTGCCGAGCGCGATGTCCGGGCCGAGGTTCGCGTTGGCGGCTGGTGCCTTGTTGTAGACGGCGACGTAGTCGACGTTCAGCGAGCCGCCGGACGCGGTCGCCGCGTTCGGGCCACCGCCGAAGGCGGCCGGGAACGCGCCGCCCATGGCCAGGTCGAAGATGATGTAGAAGCTGTGATCGACCGCGTTGGCCCAGGTGGTCGCGTCGACCTGGGTGGAGTTGACGGTGAAGAAGTTGGTGCCGTCCAGGTACCAGCGGATCTGCTCGGGCGAGGTCGACCGGTCCAGTTCCACCGCGTAGGTGTGGTAGCCGGTCTGGCAGCCGCCGCAGGCACGTTCACCGCTGCCGATGCCGGTGCCCTCGTTGCACGGACCGCCGGGATCGGTGCCGCAGTGCAGGGTGCCGAACTCGGAGCTGCGTGCGTTGATGTCCTCCATGGCGTCGACCTCGCCTGAGCCCGGCCACGGCACGCCGATGCGCAGCGGGGAGCCGAGCATCCAGAACGCGGGCCAGTAGCCCGCGCCGTTGGCGGTGGTCAGGTCAGGCTGCTGGATGGACGCCTGGACGCGGACGACTCCGCCGGGCAGCGCGCCGAAACCGTCCGCCTGGGTCTCGATCCGGCCGGAGGTCCAGCCACTGTTCGGGTCGGTGCCCGAGTGCAGTGCCTTGAGCACCAGGTGACCGCTGCCGTCGAGGTAGACGTTGCTGGTGCTGTTGGTCATGGTCTCGATCTCACCGGTGCCGAAGCCGGTTCCGGTGTCGTAGCGCCAGACCCCGGTGTCCAGGGCGGAGCCGGCCGCACCGTTGAAGTCGTCGCTCCAGGTGGTGGTGAAGCCGGGCGGCGCGGCGGGCACGGTGGCGGGCACGGCGTTCGTGTGCGGTGTGGCCGACGTGCTTGCCGCGTTTGGTGCGGATGTTGCGGGTGTCGCGATTGTTGTCGCGACTACAATCAGAAGACCGGACGCGAGCGCGGCCCGTCTGGCAAAGGTCCACATGGGTACTCCTTTCCTACGACTGGGCCGGCTCACCAGCCGACGGCGACGACCATGTACTGCGGGTTGGTCACCGAGATGTCCGAGGACTGACCGGCATCGTCGTCGTACGGGAACCCGTACTGCTTGCCGTTGATGGCGTTCTGGTGCAAGAACTGGGCGTAGTAGTTGGCAGGCGCCGCCAGGTAGAAGTTGGCCGGGTTGGACTGCGACGACGAGGGCAACTGGGCGACGTGCCGGTTGAGGCCGGCGCACAGGGTCGGGTTGGCGGAGAGGGTGCCACCGCAGCCGAAGATCTGCGCCGTCGAATCACTGCTGTCGCCATTGGCCGCGGCGTAGCTGGTGAAGTAGTTCGCGTACGCGCCGCCGGTCTGGAAGGCGGGATCGTTGCCCGGCGACGGGATGCCGTAGGGCGCCTGGTCGGTGGCGAGTTCCTTGAACTCGGTCGGCACCGAGTTCTGGAACCGGGTGAAGGTCGCCGTCCTGCTCTCCTGGAAGGTCGCGTAGTTCTCGCCGACCTCCTGGTCGGAGCCGTCGTGACCGCGCAGATCCAGCGCGAGCTTCAACCCGAACCGGTCGACCCTGGTGGTGTCCACGTTGATCGAGGACGGGCCGACGGTGAACTCGATGAAGTCGTAGTACTGGCTGTTCGGCGAGCCGAGGTAGAAGTACATGCGGCCGGCCGAGTTCGCGGGCATGTCGATGTAGGGCTGTTGCGCGATCGACTCGGTCTGGCCGTTGAAGCTCCAGTACACCTGGCTGTCCGGGTACTGCCCGTTGGTCTGGTTGACGATCGAGACTTCCAGCACGTTGTGCGCGGCCGGGATGGCGCCGGTGTTGCCCCAGAACGAGGCGGGCGGTTCGCCGCCGGTGGGGGGCGGGGTGGTCACCGGGTTGGTGGTGAACACGGTGAACTCGGCGATCGACCACCACGGCGTCTGCGTCGACGCGGTCAGCACGACGCGGATGTACTGCGCGTTCTGCGCGGCGAAGGTGACGGTCTCCGGCGAGGACGTGCCGGTTCCGGTGGCGACGCTGGTGAACGTCGATCCGTCGGTGGACACCTCGACGTTGTAGCCGGCCGCGTAGTCCGTTGTGGACGGACCGGAGTTCATCTCGATCTGGTTGAAGTTCTGGGTCGAGCCCATGTTCACCTGGAACCACATGCCGGGTGCCTGCGGCGCCTCGGACGAGAACCGGGTGTTGATGTTCCCGTCGATCGCGTTCGCCGGCGCGTCACCGGCCGGGGAGTTGGTGTTGGAGCTGGCGGTCCAGCCGGTCGTCGGCAGCGGGTTCTCCGTGCCCGAGCCGGAACCGCTGGAGTACACGGTGAACTCCGCGATCGACCACCACGGCGTCTGCGTCGACGCGGTCAGCACGACGCGGATGTACTGGGCGGTCTGGGTCGAGAAGCTGATGATCTGCGGGGACGACGTGCCGGTTCCGGTCGCCACGCTGGTGAACGTCGATCCGTTGGTGGAGACCTCGACGTTGTAACCGGCGGCGTAGTCGGTGGTGGACGGGCCCGCGTTCAGCTCGATCTGGTTGAACGTCTGGCTGGAGCCGAGGTTCACCTGGAACCACATGCCTGGCGCCTGCGGCGCCTCGGAGGAGAATCGGGTGTTGATGTTTCCGTCGATCGCGTTGGACGGTGCGTCGCCGGCCGGGGAGTTGGTGTTGGAGCTGGCCGTCCAACCGTTCTCCGGCAACGGGTTCTCGGCCTGCGGGGCGGCCGAGCCGGTGGCCGGGACGAGCATGATGCCCAGTACGGCGACGACCGCGGTCAGGCCGGCGAGCAGACGACGCGGGCCGCGTTGGCCCCCGGGTAACAAACGCGCGCGACGGCGCCACGACGCTGTGGCCATGAGTGTCCTCTCTCGGGTGGATGACATCGGCGAAGGATGCGTGAGAGCGCTCTCAGACAGAGGTTGCGCTGGGCCCGCAATGGTGTCAAGCAGGGCATCGGCTTCTGAATCGCAAGTGCGAGCCCGCTCAGCCGGGTCGTCGCTGACCGGCCGCGTGCACTCCCGCGGCACGGGTTCCATCAACAGTTGACAGCAACTGCCGCCGGCCGCCGAAACGCGCTGGAAGCGACGTCTGGATCGAGACCAGACCAGATCGCGCCTAGGATCGTGGAAGGTGGGAAGGAGACCTGGTATGTCGAGTTTCTCTGAGCTGAAATTCCGCGCGGTCACAACGTTGCAGCGCACGATCGTCAACCCGCTGGCGAAGCGGTCGCAGAAGCAGGTGTTGCTGGAGACGACCGGGAGGGTGTCCGGCGAGCCGAAGCTGACGCCGATCGGCGGGTCGCGGTTGGGCGACGCGTTCTGGTTCGTGTCCGAGCACGGCCGGAAGTCGCAGTACGTGCGCAACATCCTGGCTGATCCGAAGGTGCGGGTGCGACTGGACGGCACGTGGCACGAGGGCACGGCGATCCTGCTCGACGAGGACGACCCGCGAGCGCGGCTGGGCTCGCTGCCGAAGGGCAACAGTTCCGCGGTGCGCGCGGTCGGCACCGAACTGCTCACCATCCGGGTCGATCTGACCGCCTGATTCAGCCGGCTGAACAGATTCACACTCCGGGCAGAATTCACGTGTCAAAGAAAGGGTAGCTGCGACCCCTTGCCCGGCATGGTCCAGACCATGACACTCGAAGTGTCCATCGGTGATCCGGATCACCTCCACAGGTGTCCACTGCTGGAGGTTGCCATGCCCACTCGTCGTCGCGTGCGCATGCTCGCGATTGTCGCTGCCCTGTTGGCGGCACTGTCGACGGTGTCGACCGCGCTCTCGTCCGGTGCGAGCGCGAGCGCCGCGCCGCCGAGATCGTTCGCGCCCGCCGCGTTCGTCCATCCCGGAGTGCTGGACAGCACCGCGCAGTTGGACTTCGCCAAGGCCAAGGTGCAGGCCGGCGCGGAGCCGTGGACGTCGGCGTACAACGCGATGATCGGCAGCTCGTACGCGGACCTGTCGCGCCAGCCGACGCCCTACACGACGGTCGAGTGCGGGCCGTACTCGAACCCGAACATCGGCTGCACCAACGAGCGCCAGGACGCGATCGCCGCCTACACCGACGCGCTCGCCTGGTACATCAGCGGCAATGCCGCGTACGCGCAGGAGTCGATCAACCTGATGGACGCCTGGTCCGCGACGATCACCGGGCACACCAACAGCAACGCGCCGCTGCAGACCGGCTGGGCCGGCTCGTCCTGGGCACGCGCGGGCGAGCTGATCCGCTACACCTACAACGGCGGCTGGCCCAACATGTCGCGGTTCGAGGACATGCTGCGCAACGTCTACCTGCCCGAGGTGATCCACGGCAGCAACAGCAACGGGAACTGGGAACTGGTCATGATGGAGGCCGCGGTCGGCATCTCCGTGTTCCTGGACGACCAGACCGACTACAACACGGCCATGAACAAGTTCATGCTGCGCGTGCCGGCCTACGTCTACCTCAGCTCCGACGGCTCGCTGCCCAAGACCGTGCCGGGCAGCGGGTTGAACACCAGCCAGCAGATCATCAACTACTGGCAGGGGCAGAGCACCTTCGTCAACGGGCTCACCCAGGAGACCTGCCGCGACTTCACGCACACCGGCTATGGCATAGCGTCCATTTCGGACGTCGCGGAGACGTCCCGGATCCAGGGCACCGACCTCTACACCGGTGACATCGGCACCCGACTGCGCTACGCGCTCGGTTTCCAGGCGCAGTACGAACTCGGCGCGGCCGTGCCGTCCTGGCTGTGCGGCGGACACGTGAACACCGGACTCGGTCCGGTGACCGAGGTCGGCTACAACGCGATGAGTTTCCGGTTGGGCAATGTCATGCCCAACACCGGCAAGCTCACCAACCAGGATCGGCCCGAGGGCACCAACAACCTGTTCACCGGTTGGGGCACGCTCACCCACGCGGAGAACCCGAACTGATCTCGCCGTAGCCGGCCCGGCGATCGCGCCGGGCCGGCGACCTTCGGTCGGTTATGCTGAGCTGGCCTTTCTCGTCTCGACACCAACGCCAGTCGTCTAGGGTCATCGCATGGCAATGCCGCTGGCTCCGAAGCCGAAGCGCGGTCGCCCCGCCCGTCTCAGCCGGGAGGTGATCGCGTCGGCAGCACTGGATCTTGGCGTGACCGGCCTGAGCATGAACGCCCTCGCCGAGCGCCTCGGCGTGGCCAAGTCGTCGCTCTACGGCTGGGTGTCCAGCCGCGAGGAACTTCTCGGCCTGGTCAGCAACGTCGTCATCGAACGCTGCCTGCCCGACGCCGAACCGGTGGACGGCGACTGGCGCACCTGGCTGGCCGAACTGGCCTGGTGCATGCGCCGCGAACTGCTCGCCGTGCCCGGTTACGCGACGTACGTGACCGGGCCGCACGAGCACCGTTCGGACGCCTTCGGCAAGCTGCGCGCACGGGTCATCGACGTGTTCGAGGACGCCGGACTCGACCACGACATCGCCGTGCAGAACTGGTACATCTTCTCCCGGGCAGTGATCAACTGGCTGCCGCTGGAACAGCAGGCCCGCGAGATAGGTGACCCCGCTCCCCGATTCGACCTACTTCTCCAGGTTCTGCTGCGCGGCCTGCCGGCGAGCTAGGCCGGCTTTCCGACCGACGGTCGAGCCGACGTCAGCCGGTTGGCGGACAGCGCAACGGGCCGACGGTGCGACCGGCGCCCGCGAGGAAGAACTCGGGGCCCGTTGTGATCGGGAGGATCTGGTTCGCCTGCGCGTCCCGCGCGGTGCACGAAATCTGGTTGATGGCCATTGTGGACAGTAGGTTCGGGTCGACGGCCAGGTCGAGGGTGGTGCCGTGGCCGCTGTTGCCCAGGCTGACCGGCAGGATCCCGGCGGGTACCTGGGTGCGCAGGGCGGCCGAGATCTCGTCCTGGGTCGGGCCCTGCGCGAGCAGGGTGACCGCCTGGACCATGGTCGGCGGGGTCGTGGTGGCGCGCAGCACGGGGACCAGTTGGTCGTCGCGGATCAGGAACAGGGTGGCGCCGTTGACCGGGCCGGAGGGCGCGGGCAGACCGGAGATCACGCCGCTGGGCCGGACCCCACAGCCGACGCAGGCCAGTACGACGAGCCCGAGCAGCACGCCTCGCTTGATCATGACGGCTCCTCGACGGTCGGCAGCCGGAGGGTGAACACCGCGCCGCCGCCGGGCCGGTTCGCCGCCACCAGGCTGCCGACCCGATCGCCTGCCCGGTCACCTGCCCGATCGCCGACTCGGTCAGCTGCCCGGGCGGCCACTCGGTCGTCTGTTCGGTGCAGTCGGGCGTTCTCCCAGGCGATCGCCAGCCCGAGACCGCTGCCCTCGGACCTGGCGCGCGCGGTGTCGGCCTTGTAGAAGCGGTTGAACACCTGCGGCAACACGTCGGCGGCCAGGCCGGGTCCGTTGTCGGCGACCTCGATGATCCGCCAGCCTGGCTCGGCGGTCAGGCGGATCGAGACCGGCGGCGCGCCGTGCCGGAGCGCGTTGCCGACCAGGTTGGCCACGATCACGTCCAGCCTGCGCGGGTCGACCCTGGCCATGATCCCGTCGGGCAGGTCGGTGTCGACCGCGTCGGTCCAGCCGCGGGCGCGCAGCGTGGCCCTGATCGCCACGGCCAGGTCGATGTGGTCCAGGGCGAGAGCCGCCGTGCCCGAGTCGAACCTGGTCACCTCGATGAGGTCGTTGACCAGCCTGGTGAGGTTGTGCGTGCCCTGGCTGACCAGCCGCACCGCCTCGCCGGTGGGTTCGGGCAGGTGGCTGGCCTGGTCGTCGAGCACGTCCAGTACGGCGATCATCGCGGCGAGCGGGGTGCGCAGTTCGTGCGACACGTCGGCGACGAACCGGCGCGCGTCGGCCTCCATCCTGCGCAGTTCGGCGACGTGTTCCGCCAGGGACTGCGCGGTGTTGTTGAAGGTGCGCGCGACCTCGGCCAGTTCGTCCGAGCCGTGCACCGGTACCCGGCTGGACAACTCGCCCGCGCCCAGCCGGACCGCAGCTGTGCGCAGTTCGCGGACCGGGCCGAGCACGCTGCGCGCGACCACGATGCCCAGCAACATGGCCAGCAGCAGGGCGAGCGCCCCGATCCCCCAGGCGATGTCGGAGATCTGGCTGATGCTCGCTTCCTCGGCCAACAGCTGATAGCCGGCGAAAACGTCCACACCGGACGGACGAACGGACTGGCCCGGCTCGGTGACCATGATCTCGGTGCCGACGATGAGCGCCGGCGTGCCGTCGTAGTCGACGCGCTGCCAGGCCATGTGCCCGTTGCCGATGACCTCTCGCAGGTCGGCGGTGATCGTCGAACCGCTCAGGTCGCCGACCGACATCTTCTGGTACTCGACGCGGACGTCGTTGCCCCTGGTGGTCAACTGGTCGGCGATGTCGGTCATGCTCTGCTTGGTCGGCGGCAGCGTGCGCAACGGGTAGATGGTGGCGATCTGCCTGGTCAGCGAGGCGACCGAGGCATCCTGCGACTGTTGCAGGATCTCCCGCCGCGCCAGCACGTACATGCCGCCGGCGACCAGCGCGGCGGTCAGCACGCAGAGGCCGGCGAAGCCGAGCAGCAGCCGCAACCGCAAGCCCCGGAACGGGGCGACGAACGCCCGCAACCACTTCACAGCGGACCGAACCGGTAGCCGAAGCCGCGCACGGTCTGCACGTAGCGCGGGTTGGCCGGATCGTCCTCGATCTTGGCGCGCAGGCGTTGCACGCACGCGTCGACCAGCCGCGAGTCGCCGAGATATGCCTGTTCCCACACGGATTCCAGCAGTTGCTGGCGGCTGAGCACCTGGCCGGGCGACGCGGACAGTTCCAGTAGCAGGCGCAGTTCGGTCGGGGCGAGGCCGACCGGGGTGCCGTCGCGGCTGACCACCAGGCCGGCCCGGTCGATGGCCAGGGTGCCGTGTCGTTCGACGCCTGTCTTCCGCGTTTCCGTTGGGTGCGCGGGATCGGCGCCGGTGCGGCGCAGGACCGCGCGGATGCGGGCCTCCAGGACGCGTGCCTGCACGGGTTTGACCACGTAGTCGTCCGCGCCCGCCTCGAGTCCGCCGACCACGTCGATGTCGTCGTTGCGCGCGGTGACCATGATGATCGGCAGGTTCGTGCTCGCCCTGATCCGGCGGCAGACCTCGAACCCGTCGATGCCGGGCAGCATCAGGTCGAGTACGACCACGTCGGCGGGGTTCGCGGCGAGCGCGGCGAGGCCGAGTTCGCCGCTCTCCACCGCGTGGACGGTGTGTCCCTGCCAGGTCAGCGCGAGCGCGAGCCCGTCGCGGATGTCCTTGTCGTCTTCGATGAGCAGCACGGTGGACACTTCAGCGATTGTTCCAGTCCACAACAGACCTCACCATTCGCACTCGCGCCTGTCACAGAGCTGTGACAGAACTGTCGAACCGCCAAGACACGGTCCGGTTCGGGCCGGCACGTTCCTCCGGCACCGTGAGGTGCCATGAGCGATCAGCGTGCTGTTCCCGAATCCGTTCGCGACCGGGTGTTCGCGGCCGGCGCCCGTGCGCTCGGCGTGTTGCTGTTGCCCGTCGCGTACCTGCGCGATCCCGGCCAGGCCCGCTACTTCGCGTGCCAGTGGGCGCTGGCCGCACGCTACCCCAGGGAGAACCTGGCCGGCCTCGACGCCCGCGCCCGCGCCGCGTTCACCGCGGCCCGCACCGAGGCGTTCTGGCGCGACCACCAGTTGCTCGGCCTGACCTCGGGACACCGCGACGCGGGCACGCAGCAGCGGATGTTCGAGGCCGAGGTCCGGCGCACCGGGTCGGTGTACGCGGCGCGGCTGCGCGTGCTGCCGGCCGCCGAGTCGCGGCACGTGCAGGGCACCGCGCTGGACGTGCGGCCGACCGGGGGCGCGCGCTGGCTGGCTGCCAACGGCGCCCGGTACGACCTGTATCGGCGCTACGCCAACGAGTGGTGGCACTTCGAGCACCATCCCGGCACCAGGGGCCGCAAGCCGGAACTGCTGCCCTACCCGGGCGCGGTCGCCGCGGGCGTGAACACCGGTCCGGTGCCGTTCCTGACCAGCATGTCCGGGACGCTGCTGTGATCGGTCAGCCGGTCGCCGGACCGGTGACCGGGAGGGTCAGGGTCGAGGGGTGGTCGGGGGCGTGGTGCACGGAGTGGGTGACGGTCGCGGTGTCCACCGATTCGGTCGGGTCGCCGGGCACACCGGGATGACGCGCGTAGCGGGGGTGGGCGCCGCCGGAGATCTGCACGCGGATGCGGTGACCGGCGCGGAAGGTGTGCGCGATGTCGGTCAGTTCGAGCCGGACCTGGCGCACTGCGCCGGGTTCGAGGCCGTCCGGGGGCAGCCTGCGGATCTCGTCGGAGATGTTGCGCGAGACGCCCTTCGAGTCGACGTCGCAGACGCGCACGAACAGGTCGCCGTGCGGGTTGTCGGCGCTGACGCACAGGTCGGCGACGGGTTTGCCGAACACCTCGACGGGGTGTTCGAGCGGCGGCGTGGTGAAGGTGCGCACGTCGGCGCGGGCTTCGAGGTCGGTGTTGTCGCGGCTGCCGGCGCTGGCGGCCATCATCCGGCCGCCGACGGAGGGGGTCGGGTCGAGCGGGTCGTAGCGAAAGCGGGTCGCGCTGCCGCGCTCGGCGTCGGTGGGTGGCTCGGTGCTGAGCCGGGCGCCGACGCGCAGGTGCCAGCTGCGCGGGGTGCTGGCCGGTGGCCAGTCGCGCAGGCCGCGCCAGAGATTCGGGCCGGACTGCCAGACGTGCACCGGGTGCCTGCGCGGGGGCGGGCCGTCGCCGGCCAGGTGGTGGTCGAGCCAGGCGAGGGTGTCCGGGATGGTGACGCTCGGGTCGATGCTCAGGTGCGTCCACGGGCCCATGGTGAGCGCCGTTGCCACGCCTCGGTCGCGCAGGCGTTGGTACTGGGCGATGGTCTGGTCGGCGAAGAAGTCGAAGAACCCGCCGATCAGCAGGGTGGGCGCGGTGATCCGGTCGAGCGCCGGGGTGATCCGGGTGAACGCCCAGTACGGGTCGTCGGCGTCCGGGTGCGCGATCCATTCGCGGTACCAGGGCGCTCCCCGGCCGCCGATGTCGTCGCCGGTCGCGCTGATCGGCAGCCGGCTCAGCGCGGGGCGCAGCCTGCGTTCGGCGGTCGTGGTGAAGTGGATCGTGCGCAGCGTGCCGAGGCGCTCCTGGTGCGCCAGCACGTTGCTCCACATCAGCAGGTCGTAGACCTGGTAGGGGCCGCGGCCGTAGCCGGCCTCGAACATGTCGTGCGGGGCCATGGTGACGACCGCGGCGCGCAGCTCGGGCGGCGGATCGAGGGCGAGGCACCAGGCGGCGTAGCCGAGATAGCTCACGCCGATCACGCCGAGCCGCCCGTCGAACCAGGTTTGCGTGCGCAGCCAGGCGACGGTGTCCGCGGCGTCCTCGGGTTCGTGGTGGCCGGGGAGCAGTCGCCGCCGGAGCCGAAGGTGCCTCGGGTGCTCTGGAACAGCACGTGATAGCCGCGCCGCGCATAGGGCAGGACCATGGTCAGCGCGAACTGGATGCCTCGGCCGTACGGGCAGCGGACCAGGATGGTCGGCCGAGGGCCGATGCTGCGCGGCGCGTAGTGGTCGGCGAGCAGGTGCACGCCGTCGCGCATGGGCACGCGGAGGTCGCTGGTGACCGTGACGGCGTTGCGCGCGGGCGGAAGCCGCCAGATCCTGCCGAGACCGTTGCTGATCAGCGAGCGGGCTCTAAGCACAGAACCGATCGTATGGGGCTAGAGGGCGCCGACGCGCATGGCGTACGCCACTGCGTGCGGGCGGTTGCGCAGGCCGAGCCGGGTCATCATGGAGTGGATGATGGTCTTGATGGTGCGTTCGGAGTAGTTCAGTTTCGTGGCGATCTCGTTGGTGGACAAGCCTTCCGCGAGCAGCCGCAGCACGTCCACCTCGCGCGGTTGCAGGCCGGCCGCGGTCAGGCCCATCGGCGCGAGCACGTCCTGCTGGATGAGCCTGGTGTGCTCGATGAGCCAGCCGATCGCGATCGAGGGCAGCACGGCCTGGCCGCGCTGCGAGTCCAGTAAGACGCGCACGATCGCCTCGTAGCTGGCCTCGTTGCGCGGGATCACGCTGATCAGGCCGCAGCCGACGGCGCGCAGCAGCTGGTGTTCGCGGATGGTGTTGGTGACCACCACCATCCGCAGCCGGTGGCCGGGCGCCTGCTGCGCGGCCTGTTCCATCAGCGCCAGCACGTCCTCGCTGAGATCGTCGACGACCACCAGGAGCACGTCCGCGAGGGCGAGTTCCTCGGGGTCGAGCACCCGGAGTTCGGGCCGCGATCTCAGATAGGCCCGCGCACCGTCGCCGGTGATGGGCTCGTTGGACAGGATTGCCACCGCGAGTCCCGCATACTCAGGCTGCATCGCGCCCCTCCGATCAACCGGATCGGCCCCACCCCGTGCCGATTCCCAATATCAGAAGAGACGTTCGAGCAGCGCCCCGAGTTGCTCAGTTCTCGGGGCCGGCCAGCAGGATGTGCACGCGGTCGAGGCCGACGGACAGCAGCAGGGTGGGCAGCCGGGGGCCGGTGTCGGAGGAGCAGAGCAGTTGGTAGAGCGCGGCGAAGAAGGACCGCTGCGCCTTCTTCAGCTCCGGGCTCGGCGCCGCGTCCTCCGGCAGGCCGCGCAGCAGCTTCGGCACCGCGTAAACGAGCCTGGTCAGGCCCTCCAGCGTCCAGTCCTCGCCGAGTCGCGAGTCGAGCAGCGCAACGCCCTGCCTGGTCTGCTCGTCGAGTTCGGCCCAGGCTTCCGCGTTGAACTCGGTGCGGATGACGGTCCGCTCCTCGGGCGGGAGCAGTCGGGTGGCGTAGTTGATCGCGCAGGTCAGCCGGGGCTGCAACTCCTTGAGCAGCGAGTCCGGGCCGGGCAGCGCCTCGCCGGCGAGGTGCTCGCGGACCAGCCGGTCGATCTGCTCGGTGTTGGCCTGGGTGATGTCGGCGACCGCGGACAGCAGCCGGAAGGACACCTGCCGCTCGCTGTGGTCGACGGTGCCGACCGAGGTGCGCAGGCAGGTGTTGAGCAGGTTCGCGTCGGCGGGCGAGGCGTCCTGGGCCTCGGCGCGCTCGGTGAACTGGTCCCACTCGTCGTAGAGGCGCTGCACCGCGCGCGGCGAGAGGTCGATGGTGAACGAGCGGGACGGCGTGCGGCGCACGTAGAGCCAGCGCAGCATGGCCGGCTCCAGGATGTCCAGCGCGGTCGCCGGGATCGCGGCACCACCGGCCGAACTGGACATCTTGCTCGAACCGCCGGCCAGGCCGACGAAGCTGTACGCGAACGAGTACGGCGCCGTGCCGCCGAAGATGTCCTTGACCAGCACCTTGCCCGAGGAGTAGCTGCTGGAGGGCGCGTGGTGGTCCTCGCCTGCCGGCTCGAACATGACGCCCTCGTGGACCCAGCGCATCGGCCAGTCCACCTTCCACACCAGCTTGCCGGAGATCCGCTCCCCGTCGGCCAGCGACATCGAGCCGCTGTGCCCGAACTTGCAGGTGTAGCTGACCACGTCGCCGGCATAGCCGGTGACGGTGGTGAAGTCCTTGCCGCAGGTCTGGCAGTAGGGCTTGAACGGGTAGTACTCGGCGCGGCGCTCCTCGACCGGCTTCTCGTTGCGGCCCTCTGTCTGGAACCCGGCGAGGATGTCGAACACCCGCCCGCGCTCGTCCATCGCGTGCCGGATCGCCGGGTTGTAGCCGCCGGTCGGGTACTGGGCGGACTGGCGCACCTCGTGCATGCGCACGCCCATCCGGCTCACCGCGTCGGTGAACTCGGCCATGAAGTGCTCGGCGTAGGAGGCGCGCTCACCGTAGGGGTCGGGCACGTCGACCAGCGGCTTGCCAACGTGCTCGGCCAGCGCAGGGTCGATGCCGGCGGGGACCTTGCGGAACCGGTCGTAGTCGTCCCACGAGTGCAGGTGCACCGCGTCCAGGCCGCGGGACTTGATCTCCTCGGCGACGAAGTGCGCGGTCATCACCTCGCGCAGGTTGCCGAGGTGGATGGGGCCGGACGGCGAAACGCCCGACGCGCACACGACCTGCTTGGCGCCCAGCGAACGGGCGTGCTCGATCGCGGCATCGGCCGCCCGCTGAACCCAACTCTGTTCCGGCTCGTCCACGAACCCTCTCCCACGTCACAAATCAAGTGTCTTTTATTAAAATATCAGCTGGTCTCGGGCGGGCTGCCGCGGAACCGCAGCCGCACGATCCAGGGCTGCACCATGTTGAGCAGCAACGGGTAGTAGCTGGCCGTGGGGAAGATGCCGACGATCAGCAGGGCGACGCCGAAGGTCGCGGTGACGGTGATCGAGTCGAACCGCCAGCGCCGCGAGATCGCGCCGGGTGCGACCTCCAGCGACTCGTCGTTGCCGGCGATCACCGTCATGATCGTGGTGAGCAGGCTGCTGACGAACAGCGTGCCGATGTAGAGCACCAGGGTGACCCGGTCGTGGCTGTCGTAGGTGGCCACCATCTCGGTCGGGAACGGGAGGATCGCGATGGTGAGGATCCACAGGAGATTCGCCGCCATCAGGGGCGTGTTGTAGGCCTTGATCTGTTCGTACAGCTTGTGGTGCCCGAGCCACAGCCGCGCGATGACCACGAAGCTGAGCAGGAAGCTCCAGATCAGCGCCTGACGGGATTCGAGCATGTGCAGCGAGCCCAGCGGGTCCTTCTCGCGGACGAGGTCGGCGAGCGGCAGGATCAGCAGGGTCAGGGCGATCGCGACGACGGCGTCGCTGAAGAACACCAGCCGTTCCGGCGATTTGATCTTCGTGGCCATGAGTCCAGATGCTACTGCGCGGCTCCGGCAGCACGAGTCTGCCGGAGCCGCCGTTGACCGCGCGTTCAGCTGGCGGCGTGCCAGGTGAAGCTGAAGCTGCCGGAGGAGCCGACGCTGCCCGGCGTGACCAGGGTGTGGCCGTTGCGCACCAGGTCGATGGAGGTGGTGGTCTCCGCCGCGAGCGACTTGCCGTTGACCGTGTTGTTGGACATCGAGACCGGGCCGAACTCCGGCACCGCGTCGGTCTCCGGGCCGGCCGCCTCGAAGATCACCTCGGCGCTGTTGTCCTTGGCGCTGGAGGACGTCTCGTTCTTGGTGACGGTCCAGCCCTCGGTCTCATTCTTGAGGTAGAGGGTGTACTTGCCGCTGCCGCCGTAGGTCACCTTGGCGTCGAAGACGTCACCGGGTTTGGTGGTGTTGCTCAGCTCGTGCACACCGGCCGGGTACATCTCCCACCAGGCGTAGTAGCTGGGCGTGGTGCCGTTGCAGTCGCCGGACGCGCCGATCTGCTCGACCGAGTTGCTGGTGTCGCCGTCGAAGCCGACCCAGAACGAGGTGTCGCCCTCGCCGCCGGAGCAGCCGACCGTGGGCAGCGTGAAGGTCGATTCGACGCTGGTGAACGACTTGGACGCACCGGTGACGACGTAGCCGGCCCAGTTGCCGGAGGTGTCGCGGTCGGCGAGCGGGCCGTGCCCGATGGCGTGCTGGAGCGGGGCGTGGTGCGGGACGGCCGGCCGCGCGTTCGCAGGCAGTGTCTTCGCTGCTGCCGCTGGGCATGCCATACCGAGCAGGGCCAGTGGTGCGGCGACCACGACAGCGGCCCGGGACCAGGAAAGCTGCACGAAGTTGCTCCTCGTACTCGACGGGTGCGTGGCCGAGGGCCCTCGCACCATCGGCCGACGCAGGGTGTCGCTCAATCTGCGTCAGCCGATGGGGGAAGTCACCGGCCGTTCGTCTGGTCCGGGCGGGTTAACAGTTCACACCGTCGCGACGGGCACGGCGTTGTCGGACTCGTCCTGTTCGGCGGCGTCGCCGGCCCGGCCGTGCAGCACCAGGATGGCGAGCACGGCGGCGATCAGCGCGCAGATTCCGCAGACCAGGTAGCCGATGGAGTAGCCGTGGCCGAGCGCGTCGAAGGCGAGGTCGTGCGCTGCCGAGCCGGGCGTGCCGGGCGGCAGGCCGTTCACCGCGAGCGGCCCGCCAGCTGCGGCGACCCCTTGCGCGGCCGCGATCTGCGCGGCGGGCAGGCCGGAACCGGGCAGGGCGGCGCCGAAGCCGACTGCGGCGCGGCCGAGCGCGATGGCGCCGACGAGGGCCGGGCCGAGGGTGAAACCGAAGTCGCGCAACAGGCTGGTGGTCGCGCTGGCCATGCCGGTGTAGTGCGGCGGCACGGTGTTGACCGTGGACGCGGTGATCGAGCAGACCGCGAACGCGAAGCCGATCCCGACGAGTCCTAATGGGACGATGAGCGAGGTGAGTGCCTTGTCGCTGATCGGGATCGTGGCCGCGAACAGTTCGCCGGCCGCCATCACCGCGAAGCCGCCGCCGAGCAGCCAGCGCGGGTTGACCCGGTGCAGCAGCCACGAAGTCAGCGGGATCATCACCAGCGCGGGGCCCTGCAACAGGACGAACGCGACCGAGGTGCGCAGCGGCGCCTGTTCCTGGATCGGGCCGAGCCGGATGCTGGTCGCGTACGCGGTGCCGAGGAAGGAGAACATGCCGACCACCGCGACGATCGAGGCGATGGCGAAGCGCCGGTTGCGGAACAGTTCCAGGCGCAGCAGCGGCGAACGGGCGCGCCGCTCGACCGCGATGAACAACGCCAACCCGATGACCGCGATGACGAAGGCGAGCACCACGGTCAGCGAGCCCCAGCCGTCGGTCGGGCCCTCGATCACGCCGACCAGCAGCGCGAACAGGCCCACGGCAAGGGTGATCTGGCCGCCCCAGTCCAGCGATCGGCCTTCCGGCGCGGACGAGTCCTGCGCGAACAGCGCGCTGATCAACGCGACCAGCACGGCGAGGATGGCGACGACCGCGAACGAGGAGCGCCACGATCCGTAGGTCGCGGTGATGCCGCCGAGCAGTGGCGCGAGAAATCCGCCGGTGGACAGGAAACCGGCCCAGATCGCGATCGCCCGCGCGCGGCTGCGGTGTTGGTGGTCGGTGCCGGCGGCGAGCATGGACAGCGAGGTCGGGAACAGCGCGGCCGCGCCGAGTCCGGCGAGGGCCTGGCCGACCCAGAGGCCGTAGACGCCGGTCGAGGTGGCCGAGACGAGTTCACCCGCGGTGAGCAGGGCGCCGCCGACCAGCATCAGGCGCTTGCGGCCGAACAGGTCGCCGAGCACGCCGAAGGTCAGTTCGAGCACGGCGACCGGGAGCAGGAACGCGTCTGAGATCCAGGTCAGCTGGGAGCCGATCGGGTGCAGGTCGCTCTGGAACAGTCCGTTGAGCGTGGCCGGGATCGCGATGCCGATCTGCGCGACCATGACCGCGAAACAGCCCGCTATCAGGGTTCCGGTGGTCAATTTCGCTGGTGTGCTGGGGTTCGTCATCGATACCCGCTCCTGCCGGCTGTGGCTTCGTCAATCGAGTCGGCCCAGTTTGCGGGCGACGTTGACGGATCCCTGCGACCGGGCTGCCACTCAGTGGCAGTCGATGCGCAATTGCATCCAGTCGGCTGCCGCATGCTGGATGCGTGATCACCGACGATGCCGCGGAAATTCGAGATGTCGTACAGAACTGGGTGTTGTGGCGCGACTCGGGCGACTGGGCGCGGTTCGCGACCGTGTGGCACGAGGACGGCCACATGACCGCGACCTGGTTCCAGGGCAGTGCGGCCGCCTTCATAGACGCAAGTATCGAGGCCAGCCGGGTCGGCGCCGAACACGGGCTGAACGTGCTGCACCAACTCGGCGGGACCAGCGTCGATGTCGCCGGCGACCGGGCGATCGCGCAGAGCCGGATGTCCATCCTCCAGCGCGCGACCGTCGACGAGGTCGAGGTGGACGTGACCTGCGTCGGCCGGTTCTACGACTTCTTCGTGCGCGACGAGCACGGCTGGCGGATCCGGCGCCGGCAGCCGATCTACGAGAAGGACTGGCTGACCGTGCTCGACCCGGGCGCCCTGCTGAGCATCGACTCGGAGCAGCTCAACCGGTATCCGACGGGGTATCGGTACCTGGCGTATGTGCAGGTCAAGTCGGGGATGGCGGTGAAGAAGGGCCTACCGGGACGGATCGGGCCCGAGGTCGAGCGGCTCTACGCGCAGGGGCGGGACTGGCTAGGAGACGCTGCGTGACACGCCCAGCGCGGCGGCGCGGACGGCGGGCGCGAGTTGGTCGAGCCGGGTGGTGTGCCGGGCCACGATGCCCAGCGCGCCGAGCAATCGTCGTTCCCTGGTGAGCACGGGCGCGGCCACCGAGATGACGCCGACGGTCAGTTCTTCATAGGCGAAGCTCAGGCCGTTGCCGCGAATCATCTGCAACGCGGAGGCGAGCCTGCCGGGCGCGACGATGGTGTGCGGGGTGTAGCGGATCAGGCCCTCGGCGACGGTGTCGGCGAGCAGTTGCGGCGGCGAGTACGCGAGCAGCACCTTGCCGACTCCGGTGGCGTGCAACGGTAACCGCCCGCCGACCTCGGTGTTGTTGGCGACGGCGCGCGGCCCGGTCACCTTCTCCACGCACAGCGCTTCCAGGCCGTCCAACACGACGAGTTGCACGTTCTCCAGCGCCACCTCGTAGAGGTCGTGCAGGTAGGGCAGGGCGGCCTCGCGCAGGTCGCGCTGTTGCGGGGCGAACGAGCCGATCCGCCACAGCCGCATGCCGATCCGGTACCGCCCGTTGGGCA
This sequence comes from Pseudonocardiaceae bacterium, assembly GCA_035948315.1. Taxonomy (GTDB): domain Bacteria; phylum Actinomycetota; class Actinomycetes; order Mycobacteriales; family Pseudonocardiaceae; genus CAJCJE01. The sequence goes on from DASZJG010000036.1 coordinate 24,817, forward strand.
GTCGTTCCAGTCCGCCCCAGGTGACGAGTTCGACGATGAGCCTGCGCGCGGTGGACAGCGGCAGGCCGGACGAGGTCGAAATCTCGGTCAGCGACAGGACGGGACGGCTCACGTCGAAACAGTCCAGAACAGACAGCAGGCGGCGGGAGACCGTGTCCCCGGCCACGCTGATGTTTCCGGCCATCTCGCCTCCCCGGAGGTCTATCACTCCAGGTTGCCATGAACTGGCGCGGCTGGGCGAAAAGACCGCCGGTATGCCGCGGGCGTGGTGTGCATCGCGCGGTGGAATCGGCGGCGCAGGTTGGTCGCCGAGGCCAGTCCCACCCGCAGCGCGATCGCGTCCACGGTCAGGTCGGTCTGTTCCAACAGCGCGCGGGCCGCGTTGACCCGGCGACCCAGCAGCCACTGACCGGGGCTGGTGCCGAGTTGGTCGGCGAAGCGCCTGGCCAGGGTGCGTTCGGAGACGCGCAGGTGCGCGGCCATGTCCTCGACCGTGACGGATTCGCCGAGCCGCTCGCCGACCCAGTCGAGCAGGCCGCCGAGCGAGTGGTCCAGCGGCGGCGGGGCCGAGGCGGGCGCGATGAACTGGGCCTGGCCGCCCTCCCGGTGCGGCGGCATGACCAGGCCCCGGGCCACCTCGGCGGCGTGCGCGGCGCCGAAGTCGGCGCGCAGCAGGTGCAGACACAGGTCGATGCCGGCACCCGCGCCCGCGCTGGTGGCGATGTCGTCCTCGGCCACGTAGAGCACGTCCGGGTCGACGGTGACCTTCGGGAAACGCTCGGCCAGGTCGTTCGCGCTGGCCCAGTGCGTTGTCGCGGTGCGGCCGTCGAGCAGGCCGGTCGCGGCCAGCGCGAACGCACCCGCGCAGATGGTGGCCAGCCGGGCGCCGCGGTCATGCGCGCGCAGCAGCGCGTCGACGATCGCGGGCGACGGGTCGGCCTCGCGGTGCCAGCCGGGGACGATCACGGTGTCCGCGCCGGTCAGCGCGGCCAGGTCCGCGTCGATCAGCAGGGCGAAGCCGTCCCTGGTGGCGACCGGTCCGGGCGTCTCGGTGCACACGTCGAACGTGTAGTGCGGCGACCTGGCGAACACCTCGCGGGCGCAGGCGAGTTCGAAGATGCCCTGCGGCGACGCGACCAGCGCGACCACCCGATGCGACATGGCAACAAAGTACCCGATGACGTCTTTTCCGACACTGGTTCTCGCTCGCCCGCACCGCGAGGCTGGGCGCATGACAGCGACACATGGACCGGACCAGGTCGGCAACGAGTGGTGCGCGGTGGCCGAGGCACCGAGCCGGGAGGTGTTCCCCGGCATCCGGCTTCGTCCATTGTGGACGTCCGACCCGGCCAAGGCATACGTGTTGGAAATGGATCCGGGCACCGGCTGGCCGCGCAAGGACGTGCACGAGCCCGGTTCGGAGGAGGTGTTCGTGGTGTCCGGCACGTTCAACGACGGGGTGCGCGACTACCCGGCCGGCACCTTCATCCACGCGCCCGCCGGCTCCTGGCACGTGCCGCAGACCACGACCGGGTGCACGTTGTTCCTGTTCTACCCGACGGGCTGACCGACGCGAAGGCGTGCCCAGACAGTCTTGCCGACGTTCATCGCGCGCACGCCCCAGCGCTCCGCGATGCCGGCCACGATGGTCAGGCCACGACCGCGGTTGCCACCGAGCCGGGAGCGGCCGAGCACGGGCTGGGTCGGGGTGCCGTCGTCGACCTCGACGAGCACGTGCCCGCAGTCGTCGAGCCGGAACAGGCGCAGCGCGCGCGGCGCGGAGCCGTGCTCGTAGGCGTTGGCGACCAGTTCGGTGGCGACCAGCAGCAGGTCGTCACACACCTCGCCCGGCAGGTCGTCGGTGAGCTGGGAAATCAGCGCGCGGAGCGAGGCGAGCGGCGGTGGCATCGCATTCGGCAACGGCACCGAATGGTGCCGAATCTGGACCCCTGTCATGACAGCCGACCTCACCCCATGTTGACCGGTTTCCTGCTGTCCGGCGGTTACCCAGTCGACGGGGAAATCAATCAGGAATCGCCTCGGCGGTCGCGGTGGCCAGATCGGGGAAGATCGCGACCACCGCGTCCATCCCGGTGACGTCGATCGCCCTGCGCACCGGCCGGGACGCGACCACCACCCGCAGCGGCGGCAGCGCGGCGACCTCCGCGCGCTGCACGGCCTCGGCCAGCACGCCGAGGCCGGACGAGCCGATGAAGTCCACGCCGGTGAAGTCGAAGACGAGCGTGCGGTCGTCGAGCAGGCCGTCGGTGAACACCTCGGTGACCGCGGCGCGCAATGACGGCGCCGTGATCATGTCGATCTCGCCCGCGACGTGCACGATGCGCCAGCGATGACCGAGGGATTCGACGGAGACGGCCACGCCGTCGAGCGACGCGGCCGGCTGGACCGGTTCAGCGGATCGCCTGTGCTCTGTGCCCACGGATCCCTCCTGCCGGCCGGCTGCACGAGCTTTCAACTTTAGCCATCATCAGGGCCCGCACGGCCGGTGGACGGGCAACGAAAGGGCCACGTCTTGCCCGGTCAGCCCCCGTTGACCGGGCGGTAGGGCCTGGCCGGATAACGGTGTGACGCCGCCGCGACCTGCGTGTTCGCATGCCCTGCCGAGGAGTTTCCGGCCAGGATGTCCAGCCACGAGCGGCCCATCACGCTGCGCGCCTGCACCGCCGGGTTGGTCGCGCCGAAGTCGCCGGCACCGGTGGGCATGCCGTTGGCGAACAGCGAGTAGATCAGCTGCGGCGCGCCGGTCGGGTCGAAGATGACACCCGCCTCGTTGCGCACGTTGTCCAGCCAACCGGCTTTGGTGGCGATCCTGGCCCGCTCGTCCGAGGACATGGTGCGTCGGATGCCGTCGGTGAACGCGATCGGCGAGCGGATCAGGCCGAGCAGGTAGCTGGTCGAGTTCGCGGAGAGCAGCGTGCCGCCGACCAGCGCGGCCAGGATGTCGTGCATCTCCTGGGCGGTGGTCTGGCCGAGGTAGAACCGGTTCGGGTTGGCGACCGGGGTGACCTGCGTGTTCGGGAAGCCCTTGCTGACCATGATCTGGTTGATCTCGGCGGCGGGCGCGACCAGCCCGCACAGCCGCACCGCGGTGTCGTCGGACACGGTGAGCAGCGCGGCCAGCACGTGGCCGAGCGTGACGGTGCTCGGGTAGGCGCCGTCCAGTCGGAAGATGCCGTCGCCGTCGGTGATCACGATGTCGGCGGTGACCTGCACGGTCTGGCTCAGCGTGAGCAGGCCGCGGTCGATCTTGTCGAGCACCGCGGTCGCGACCGCGATCTTGTTCACGCTCTCCGCCTGCACGACCGTGCTCGATGCGGCGTCGACCGCGACGGTCGAAGTGCCGGGCAGCGAGACGTGCGCGGTCCAGGTGCCGCCCGCGGCCTGCGACTGCGCCTGGTAGACGGCGGCGATCTGATCCGCGGTGCCGGCCTGAGCGGCCGGCGCGGCGTTGGCCTGGCTCGCGCCGATCAGTTGGCTGCCGAGCACGGTGGTCGCGGCGGCGACCGAGCCGAGTCCGAACGCTGCCCTGCGGTTGAGCTGTGCTGACATGACGACCCTTCGCCGGTTTCGATCTTCCTCGATCTGTGACGCCGGTAGCCCGAGCCGGGTTGCACCTACGGGACAACCCGGTGAAAAGTTGCCTAGGCGACGCGGCATCTTTTCGCGCGTTCGCTCCCGCACTGAGAAGTATGAGGACTCGACGAGCCCGATGGGTGCTGTCGGCGAGCCTGCTGGGGGCTCTGCTGTGTCTGGCCGGAACGCTCTCCGGGTGCACGCCGCCCTGGTCGACGCCGACGCCGAGCAACGTGGCGAACGCGCTGACCAACCAACCGGCCAGCCCGATGATCGCGGCCGTGCCGAGCCTGGCCGAGTCGGTCAGCAGCGCGGTCGCGGCCGTGCCGGACGGACGGATCGGCATCGCCGTCTACGACCGGCAGCGCCAGGGCATGATCGGCAGCTACGACGCGGATCAGAGCTTCGCGACCGAGTCGGTGGTCAAGGTGCTGATCGGGATGGACACGCTGGACCGTGGTGGCAGTGCGAGCCAGGTGGCGGAGATGATCTCGCGCAGCGACGACACCACGGCCAGCCAGCTGTGGGTCGCCGGCGGCGACACCGCGATCCTGACCAGGATGATCGCCAAGATCGGCCTCGCCCAGACGGTGCCGCCGGCCGGTGCGGGCCGCTGGGGTGACACCACGATCACCGCGAACGACCTGGTCACCGTGTACCGCTATCTGCTGGACCGGGCGCCCGCCGACGAAAGAAACACGATCCTGGCGGCGATGCGCGGCGCGACCAATCACGGCGCCGACGGGTTCGACCAGTACTTCGGCATTCCCTACGCGGTCGGCGACGGCAGACCGTGGGCGGTGAAGCAGGGTTGGGCCTGCTGCAAACCCGATCGGGTGTTGAACACGACCGGATTGCTGGACAACGACAACCGCTACATCGTGAGCGTGCTGACCTCGCACGACGCGTCGACCACGTACCAGCACGACAGCGACGAGATCACCGCCGCGGTGCGTGCCCTGCTGCCCGCGCTGCCGGAGTGACCAGATGACCACGATTCCGCTCGCGGTACCCGGGTACTCTGCCCCGAGACGCCCGTCCGTCCAGGAAGGACAGCGGACGGTGCCGCCTCGTCGGGGAGAGTGGATGGATCGTCGGGACCGTGAGTTCGCCGAGTTCGCGCAGACGCGCTCGACGGCCTTGCGCAGAACCGCGTTCCTGCTCTGCGGCGACTGGCAGCGCGCGGAGGACATCGTGCAGACCGCGCTGGTCAAGCTGTACGTGTCCTGGCATCGCGTGCACCGCGACGGCAACATCGACGCCTACGTGCGCACGATCCTCACCCGCACCGCGATCGACGAGTTCCGCCGGGCGCACCGGCGCCGCGAAACGCTGATGGACGCGCCCCCGGAAGTGCCCGCGCACCAGTCGAATTCCGAGGACGCGATCGACGTGCAACGCGTGCTCGACCAGTTGCCGGCCGGACAGCGCGCGGTGATCGTGTTGCGCTACTGGGAGGACCTGTCGATCACCGAGACCGCGCAGACGCTGCGGATCAGCGAGGGCACGGTGAAAAGCCAGACCGCGAAGGCGTTGACGAGCATGCGCAAACTGCTCGGCCCGGGAACGATCGCGTTTGAGGAGCTCGCATGAGTGAGCCGGACAGCAACGACGTTCGCGACCTGCTCGGCACCGCGCTGCGCGACGAACCGCCGAGCGCGTTCGATCCGGCGCGGATGGTGCGCCTTGGCAAGCGCAGAGTCCGGCTGCAACGCGCGGGCGGGGCGCTCGGCGCGATGGTCGTCGCGGCCGTCGTCACGCTGGGCGCGAGCCTGATCCACCAGGGCGACCACGACCGCGCGGGCCCCGACCGGATCAGCACCGCGGGCACGTCCGGGACGACCGCCCCGTCGAGCATTCCGGTCACGCCGTCGGGCCCGTTCCCGGCGACCATCACGCCGCCGGCGTACCTGCCCAACGGTCAGCGGATCCTGACCGCGCAGAACCAGGTGGTGGCCGCCTGGCTCCTGCCCAGCGGCATGTCGGTGACCAGCGGCTCGCTCATCTTCACGCCGATCCTGCCGGCGACCGACACCGGTTACTCGGGTGCCCAGCTCAACGTGCGGCTCAACGACAAGTTCGGTTTCGGCGACTTCAGCCTGTCCGCCACCGTGATCGACAGCTCGGTCAACGGCATGTCGTGCACCAACAGCAAGATGACCTGCCAGGTCCAGCTGATCAGCGGCGTGACGGTGGAGATCGAGACCGACCACCCCACCGCGCATACCACCCGGGTCTTCACCGTCGCCGCCAGCGGGAAGATCGTGGTCAACGGTGAGGTGGACAACCTGGCCTCGCCTGCGGGCAAGACCGCGACCCGGCCGACGCTCCCGCTGACGTCGGACCAGCTCGCCCACATCACGGTGGCGGTCGCGGTCGCCGGTCAATAGTCCACTGAGGACTAATCAGTGGGCAGCGGCCGGTCCGTGACGACCTGTTTCATGATCAGCGTCGAGTTCAGCCGTTGCACGCCGGGCAACGCCGACAGCACGTCGTCCTCAAGCCGCTGGTAGGCGGCCAGGTCCGCGGTGACGATGCGCAGCAGGTAGTCCGGGTCGCCGAACAGGCGTTGCGCCTGAAGCACGTTCGGCACCCGCGCGACCGCGGCCTCGAAGCCGAGCAGCGTGTCCCGGTCCTCCTGGCGCATGGTCACGAACACCAACGCCTCGAAGGTCAGCCCGAGCGCGACCGGATCGACCACCGCGCGGTAGCCGAGGATCGCCCGGTCCCGCTCCAGCGCGCGCAGCCGCCGATGGCACGGCGACGGGCTCAGCCGCACCCGGTTCGCCAGCTCGGTCAGGGACAGCCGCCCCTCCTCCTGAAGGACGGCAAGAATCTTCCGGTCGATCGCGTCCACGTAGTGGATTCTTCCACGATCAGCACCAATGCTGGGAATAGTTGGCAGCACCTTTGGGCTGATCGCGCCTAGCTTTTGCCGTATGCCGATCGGGTCGATTCTCGCCTTCTGGGGCGTCGCCGCCCTGCTGATCGTGGTGCCGGGCGTGGACTGGGCGTTCACCATCGGCGCCGGCCTGCGCCGCCAGGTACTGCCGGCCGCGGCCGGCATCGTGCTCGGCTACCTGGTGATGACCGCGGTGGTGGCCGCCGGGCTCGGCGCGCTGATCGCGTCCACCCCGGTCGCGCTGACCGCGCTCACCGTCGCGGGCGCGCTGTATCTGGCCTGGCTCGGCATCGGCACCGTCCGCAAGCCGGGCACGCTCGGCACCGAGGACGGCCCGAGGTCCGGCCGGCTCGGCACGCTGGTCAAGGGCATGGCGGTCAGCGGCCTGAATCCGAAGGGCCTGCTGATCTTCGTCGCGGTACTCCCCCAGTTCACTGCCGCGCACAACAGTTGGCCGGTGCCTGCCCAGCTGACCTGCCTCGGCCTCGCGTTCGTGGCCACCTGCGCGCTGGTCTACCCGTGCGTCGGCCTGGCCGCGCGGGGCCTGCTCCGCACCAAACCGGTGGTCGCGCTGGTGGTGTCGCGGGTGTCCGGAGTGGCCATGATCGTGATCGGGCTCATCCTTCTCGCCGAACCGATCTGGGGCATAGTGCAGGGGTGACCGACGAACAGTTGCGCGGGACCCGGCTGTTGGAGTCGCCGCTGTACAACCGAGGCACCGCGTTCACCGTCGAGCAGCGCCGCGAGCTGGGCCTGACCGGTCTGCTGCCCGCCGTCGTGGAAACCCTGCCGGAGCAGGTGGAGCGGGCCTATGGCTCGTTCCTCGCCTACGACAAGCCGATCAACCGGCACATCTACCTGCGCCAGTTGCAGGACATGAACGAGGTTCTGTTCTACCGGCTGGTCACCGAGCACCTGGCCGAGATGCTGCCGATCGTCTACACGCCCACGGTCGGCGAGGCGTGCCAGCGGTTCAGCGAGATCTACCGCCGCCCGCGCGGCCTTTTCGTGTCCTATCCGGACCGCGACCGGCTGCGCGAGGTGCTGGCGAACCGGCCGAACGCCGAGGTCGACGTCATCGTGGTGACCGACGGCGAGCGCATCCTCGGCCTCGGCGACCAGGGCGCGGGCGGGATGGGCATCCCGATCGGCAAGCTCGGCCTCTACACCGCGGTCGGCGGCATCGACCCCGCGCGCACCCTGCCGATCCTGCTCGACGTCGGCACCGACAACGAGGAGCGGCTGGCCGATCCGCGCTACATCGGCTGGCGCCACCACCGGATCACCGGAACCGACTACGACGAGTTCGTGGACGCGTTCGTGCAGGCGGTCAAGTCGGAACTGCCGGACGTGCTGTTGCAGTGGGAGGACTTCGCGACCCCGCACGCGCGCCCGATCCTGTCCCGCTACCGCGATCAGCTGCTCACCTTCAACGACGACATCCAGGGCACCGCCGCCGTCGTGGTCGGCGCGCTCACCTCGGCGGTCTCGGTGACCGGACGGCCGCTGCACGAGCAGCGGGTGATCATGCTCGGCGCCGGCTCGGCCGCGATCGGCGTCGCGGACATGATCAGGTCCGCGATGGTCGCCGAGGGCATCTCGGACGAACAGGCCGCGCGCAACTTCTGGGTGGTCGACATCAACGGCCTGCTGGTCGGGTCGCGCACCGACCTCAGCCCCGAGCAGCGTCGCTACGCACGCGAGGGCGACGCGGTGGACCTGGCCCAGCTGGTCAAGGAGATCACCGCCGACGTCCTGATCGGACTGTCCACTGTAGGCGGAGCGTTCACCGAGGAGATCGTCCGCGAGATGGCGGGCAAGGTGGACCGGCCGGTGATCTTCCCGCTGTCCAACCCGACCTCGCACTCCGAGGCCGACCCCGCCGACCTGGCCGCCTGGACCGACGGTCGCGCCCTGATCGCGTCCGGCTCGCCCTACCCGCCGCTGGCCGTTGACGGCCGGGAGGTCCCGGTCGCGCAGTCCAACAACGTCTACATCTTCCCGGCCATGGGCCTGGCCGTGACCGCGGCCAGGGCGCGGCGGGTCACCGACACCATGATGGTGGCCGCGGCCAAGGCGCTCGGCGCGGCCTCCGCCCAGGCTGCGGCCTCGGGCACGCTGCTGCCGCCGGTCGGCACCATGCGCGGCGTCGCCTTCCACGTCGCGCTCGCCGCCGCGCGGGCCGCGGTCGCGGACGGCGTCGCGCCGGAAGCGTCCGAGGACGAACTGCGCGCGGCCCTGCACGCCTGCCAATGGCAGCCCGCCTATCCGGACTGACGTCGCCACGGGAAAATCGTGCGCATGCGAGCTCGGTTCGTGCGGCCCTACGCGGTCGCGTGGGTGTACCTGGCGCTGTTCACGGCCGTCGACCTCACCCTGGTGCTGCTCTCACCCTCGGACGCGTCGGCGGTGCGGGAGTGGGCGAGCACCAACGTCGTCAACCTGCGCCACGACCCGTTGGGGTCGCTGGTGGTGTCCGCGTTCGTGCCGGGGGAACAGGCGATCGCCTGGCCGTTCCTGATCGCGATGGCGCTGTTCGGCGCGAACCGGGTGCTGGGGAATCGGCGCACGGTCATCGTCTGCGTGGCCGGACACGTGCTGGGCACGCTGGTCAGCGAGGGCATCGCCGCGTACCGGATCGAGCAGGGGCAGCTGCCCGAGTCGGCCGCGCACATCATCGACGTCGGACCGTCCTACGTGGTGGTCGCCGCGATCGCGGTCGCCGTGCTGTACGGGTCGTGGCTGGTCCGGATCGTGGCCGCGGTCGACCTGTTGCTGTTGATCTTCCTGGGCGGGATCTTCGACGGGTTGACCACGTTGGAGGTCAGCGCGGTCGGCCACACGACCTCGATCCTGGTCGCGGCCGTTCTGGGCAGCGCGCTGGTGTGGCGCGTTCGCGCTACGCGGGTTGTTTCGCCCGACGTGCCAGTCGGCTGAAGCGCAGGGCGCCGTCGTCGATCTTGCCAAGGCGCATGCCGAGCACGTCGAGCCAGTAGTTCTGGCGCATCTGCCACGGCTGCCCGCTGCCCTGCGTTGGCAGTTGGGCGGCGGCGCGCTTGACGTAGCCGGCGGCCAGGTTGATGATCGGCCGCCCGTCGTCGCTCGCCGCGCCGGCCGGGAGTTCGGGGACGACGATCGCGTAGTGGTGCGCGGTCATGTGCTTGAGCAGCCGGCAGACGTACTGCGCGGTGAGGTCGGCGCGCAGGGTCCAGGAGTTGTTGATGTAGCCGACGCACCAGGCCAGGTTCGGCACACCGCTCAGCATCAGTCCCTTGTAGACGGTCGTCTCGTGCGGATTGACGCGTTCGCCGTCGACGGTGACCTCGATCTGGCCCAGCGCCACCATTTTCAGGCCGGTCGCGGTGACGATGATGTCGGCGGGCAGCTCCTTGCCGGAGGCCAGCTTGATACCGGTCGGCGTGAACGTGTCGATCTGGTCGGTGACGACCGTGGCCTTGCCGCCGCGGATCGCCGCGAACAGGTCGCCCTCGGGCACGAAGCACAGCCGCTGGTCCCAGGGCTGGTAGCGGGGCGAGAAGTGCGGGTCGACCGGGAGCGCGTCGCCAAGTTGGGCGGCGATGCCGTCCTTGATCAGTTTGGCGCCCCTGTCGGGCCAGCGGCGCAGGAACTGGTAGGCCAGCACGGCCATGCTCGCGTTCTTCGCGCGGATCACCCGGTGCGCGATGTTCGCCGGCAGCCACTTGCGGATCCGGTCGGCGATCGCGTCGCCTGCCGGACGGGTGAGCACGTAGCTGGGCGAGCGTTGCAGCATGGTCACCTGTTCGGCCTGTTCGGCCATGGCCGGAACCAGCGTCACCGCGGTCGCGCCGCTGCCGATCACCACGACGCGTTTGCCGGCGTGGTCGAGATCCTCCGGCCAGAACTGCGGATGTACGACCGTGCCGCCGAACTCGTCCTGGCCGGGGAAGTCGACGGTGTGGCCCTGGACGTAGCTGTAGTAGCCGGTGCACAGGAACAGGAACGAGCACGTCCAGGTGACCGGCTCGCGGTCCGGGCCGACCTCGACGTCGACCGTCCAGGTGGCGTCCGCGCTGGACCAGGCCGCGCGCACGACCCGGTGGCCGTAGCGGATCTGGCGGTCGATGCCGAACTCGCGGGCCGTGTCATGGAGATAGTCCAGGATCAGCGATCCCTCGGAGATCGCGCGCGGCGACTTCCACGGGCGGAACGGGAAGCTGAAGGTGTACATGTCCGAGTCGGACCGGATGCCCGGGTAGCGGAACTGGTCCCAGGTGCCGCCGAGCGCCTCGCGGCCCTCCAGGATCGCGTAGCTCCTGCCGGGGAGTTGGGTCTTGAGCCGGTAGGCCGCGTCGATGCCGGAGATGCCGGCGCCGACGATGAGCACGTCCACCCTGTTCTCGGCCATGGTCGCCTCCCGTTTGGTCCGCTGACCTGTATTATCCGAGCTTTAGCTCGCGTTTCTCAACTCGCGTTTCTACCTGGTTCAGTCGAGGATCGGCTCGCGTTTGACCGGAGGTTGCCATGCCGCCGACCCAGCGTCGCCAGCCCAAACAGGCGCGCAGCCGGGAGTTGGTCGACCGGATCCTGGTCGCGGCGGGCGAACTGTTCGCCGGCCGCGGCTATCCGTTCGTCACCACCAACCACATCGCCGAGCATGCCGGAGTGTCGGTTGGTTCGCTCTACCAGTTCTTCGCGGACAAGGAGGAGATCCTCGCCGCGTTGCAGGACGCCTGGACGGCCCGGCTGGGCGCCGAACTCGACCTGCGGCTGCGGGTCGACGCGGACACCGACCTCGCCGAGACCGTCGAGGCCGTGCTGGATCTGCACGCGGAGCTGAACCGGCAGCCGCCCGGCCTGCTCGGCTTCCTGCTGATCTCGACGTTCGGCAAACAGGACTCCAACGGCGTGGTCGCTGCGATCCACGAACGCCTGCTCGACCTGCTCGCGTCGCGCGCGCCGCACGTGTCGCCGCATCGACGCCACGTGATCGCGAGCATGTTGGTGCACATCACGAACGGTCTGTACTCGGTCGGCCTGACCGCGGGCGCGACCGATCCGGCGGTGCGCGGGGAGGTGCGCGCGGCCCTGCTCGGCTATCTGAACCAGGTGCTCGCCGAATAACACTGTTTTAGAGTTGATACTCCAAAAAATTCCCAGCAGAGTGGAGCCATCACTCCAATACTGCCGTGGAAAGGCGCGATCATGACCGACACCTATGGCACCCGGGTCGCCGCGCTCAAGGCCGGCATCGCCGACCGGCTGCCCGCCGAGGTCCTCACCGCGTTCACCGAGGAGCAGGAGAAACTCCTCGCCGCCGACCTCGCCGCGAACGCGGCCCCGGTCGGCACCCCACTCCCCCATGCCGACCTGCTCGACGCGCACGGCAACCCGACCACCCTGGCCGACGCGCTGGGCGGCCGACCGGCGGTGCTCGTGTTCTACCGGGGCGCCTGGTGCCCGTACTGCAACCTCGCGCTGCGCACCTACCAGGAGCAACTCGTGCCCGCGCTCGCCGAGCGGGGCATCGGGTTCGTGGCGATCAGCCCGCAGAAGCCGGACGGTTCGCTGAGCATCACCGAGACCAACGCGCTCACCTTCACCGTGCTCGCCGACGCCGGCAACACGGTGGCGAGCGCGCTGGGCATCCTCAGCCCGGACCGCGACCAACTGGTCCGCGAGGCCGCGCTCGCGCTCGGCGTCGATGTCGCCGCCACCAACGGCGACGGCACCGATCGCGTGCCGATGCCCACCACGATCGTCGCGGACGCGGACGGCCGGATCACCTGGATCGACGTGCACCCGGACTACACCGAGCGCACCGAACCCGAGGCGATCCTCGCGGCCCTCGATCAGCACACCGCGCCGTAGCCGCTGAAGCGAGTTTTCCTCAGCCAGCGGCGGTTTGCGGTACTTGCTGAGTCAAACTGTCCAGCAGGGCAAGGGCATCCTCGACCGAGCCGGTCACGTCCTGGATCGGGTAGAGGCAGCCGCGCACGATCCGGTCGCGATCGACGATCAGCGTCACCCGCTTGAGCCGGTCGATGCTGCCCACCCGGAAAGTCGGCAGCCGCAACGCGGTCACGAGCGCCAGTTCCGCGTCGGAGAGCAACGGAAACGGAATGTTCTCCGCCCGCGCGAACGCCGCCTGCTCGTCGCCGCGTTGCGTGCTGACCCCGAACACGGTCGCGCCGCGCGCGGTGAACTCGTCGAGTTGATCGCGATACGTACACGATTCGAGGGTGCAGCCGGTCGCGCCGGGTATCTGGTCCCAGCCGGGCGGATTCGTGGACACCCCGCTGATCGCGGTCCCCGGATAGCAGTAGAGCACCGTGAACGGCGTGTCCGACACCGGATCGACGCGGGTGCCGTCCGCGGCGGGCAGCGTGAGACGCGGGATGGGCGTGCCGACGAGTCTGTGCACCCGCCGCGCCTCCGGCGAACTCGGCCGGGTGGTCGCCGAGGTGGTGCCGTCGCCGAGTACCCAGGTGGAACCCCAGTCCTGCAACGCGACCAGCACCGGCAGCAGGCCGCGGCCGGCAGCAGTCAGCCGGTACTCGTAGCGCGGTGGATGTTCCGAATACGGATCCTTGGTCAGAACACCATGGCTGACCAGCAGTTTGAGCCGCTCTGTCAGCACTTTCGTAGACACGCCCAGTTCGCGCTGCAACGCGTCGAAGCGATGCACACCCCGTGCGATGTCGCGCACGACGAGCAGGGTCCACCAGTCGCCAACGACTTCGAGCGCCTGCGCGATCGCGCATTCGGCATCGGAAAGATCGGTCCGCCGCACCAGCCACCTCCCTCGGTGCATCAAGTGAATCTGGTTGACCCCGTCCGGCACCATCCAGCATAGTAACTTTCCTCAAGGAAGCATCCATTGGATGGAGGGGGATCGATGACGAACCGCATCGCGGGCGACTTCGACTACGAGACGAACGGCTCCGGCTACGGCCGCAGGCGGCGCACGGACCCGCGCATCGCGCGCTACGTGCACGCAGCGCTCGGCGACGCGCGCACCGTGCTGAACGTCGGCGCGGGCGCGGGTTCCTACGAGCCGACCGACCGGGAGGTGACCGCGGTCGAGCCGGCCGCGGCCATGCGCGCGCAACGCGCCGCGCACCTGGCACCCGCCATCGACGCCACCGCGGAGAACCTGCCGTTCCCGGACGGGCACTTCGACGCGGCCATGGCCATGGTGACCATCCACCAGTGGCCGGACGTGGACGCCGGACTGCGCGAGCTGCGCAGGGTCAGCAGGGGGCCGGTGGTGATCATGACCTTTGACGGCACCGAGTTGGACCGGTTGTGGCTCGGCGCCTACGCGCCGGAACTGTTCGAGGCCGAGGCGCGCCGCTACCCGTTGATCGAACACGTCCGCGAGGTGCTCGGCGGGACGAGCACGGTGACCGAGGTGCCGGTGCCGATCGACTGTGTCGACGGGTTCACCGAGGCGTTCTACGCGCGCCCCGAGCAGTTCCTCGATCCAGAGGTGCGGGCCAACCAGTCCGCCTGGGGATTCGTCGCGCCCGCCGCGATCGATCGGGCCGTCGAGTGCCTGCGCGCCGACCTCGACTCCGGGACCTGGGACGACACTTTCGGTGCATACCGCGAACAACCGGAATTCATTGGCGCACTGAGGCTCATCACCGCGCTACCCTGAGCGTCTCCGCACGCGGGGGGCTCGGGAAGGAACAGATCATGGTGGAGTCATCTGCCGAACTGCCGCCACTGGTCGACGTCTCAAGACCCAATCCGGCGCGGATCTACGACTACCTGCTCGGCGGTTCGCACAACTTCGCGGTCGACCGCGAAGCCGCGGACAAGGCGATGGGCGCGGGCCACTTCACCGTGGCCCCGGCCATCGCCAACCGGTCGTTCCTGCGCAGGGCCGTGCGGTTCATGACCGAGCAGGGCATCGACCAGTTCCTCGACCTCGGCTCGGGCATCCCGACCGTCGGCAACGTGCACGAGATCGCCCAGCAGGCCAATCCGAACGCGCGCGTCGTCTACGTGGACAACGAACCGGTCGCCGTGGCGCATGCCAGAGCGCTGCTGGCCGACGACCCGAACACCGCGATCGTCGCCACCGACCTGCGCAATCCGGAATCCGTGCTGAACCACCCGGACACCCGCGCGCTGCTCGACCTCACGCGCCCGGTCGGCCTGCTGATGCTCGCGGTCTTCCATTTCGTGTCGGAGCAGGACGATCCGACCCGGATCGTGGCCGGCTACGCGTCGGCCGTGCCGGAGGGCAGCTACCTCGCGATCTCGCACTACAGCCAGGACGGTTACGACGAGGCCAAGGCCGAGCGAGCGGGCCTGGCGCTGAAGTCCTACCGGCGCTCGGTGACCCCGATCTACGCCCGCAGCAGAGCGGATCTGGCCCGGTTGCTCAGCGGCCAGGAGATCGTCCCGCCGGGTATCGTGTGGACACCGACGTGGCGGCCGGACAGCAGCGAACCGGCGCTGTGCGAGCCCGCCGACGCCGAGATCATCGCGGCGGTCGCCAGGATCGTCCACTGACCCTGCGAGGAACCTCGATGCCGCAACCGGATCGATCCCTTGATCCCGCGTTCTGCGCACTGCTGCTGGACAATCACCACAAACTCGTCGGCACCCGGCTGGAACCGGACGGGATGTCGCCGACGGAAACGGCGCGCTGGCTCTATCACGACGCGCCGTTCGGCGTGCTCGCCCACGACACCGCGGCCGACCCGGTTTTCACCTACGCCAACGAAACCGCGCAGCGGGCGTTCGGCTACGACTGGGCCGAGTTCACCGCGCTGCCCTCCCGGCTCTCGGCGGGCCCGCAGGATCGCGCGGAACGCCAGGTGCTGCTCGACGGTGTGGCCCGGGACGGGTACGTGAGCGGTTATCGCGGCCTGCGGGTGGCGAAGTCGGGCCGGCAGTTCTGGATCGAGGACGTGACCGTCTGGAACCTGCTCGACGCGCGCGGCGGCCAGGTCGGTCAGGCCGCCGCCTACCGGCGCTTCACTCCCGCCTGAGCTGCCGGGTTCACCAGCCGCCGGAGCCCGAACCGTAGCCACTGCCGCCGCTGCTCTGGGTGCTGGCGGTGGAGGTCACCTTGGTGCCCTGCGGGCTCACCGCGAACCAGCTGCCCTGCACGTTCTCGCCCTTGACCTCGCCTGCCGCGCTGTCGCCCTCGTACTCGTAGAGCGGCCAGCCGTTGAGGGTCAGCTGTTTGCTGCCGTCCGACCTGGTCACCACGCCGACCTTGGAACTGTCCACACCGGACAGAGTTGGGGTGCCGGAGGCGGGCGCGGGCACCGGCGGCCAGACCGAGTCGCAGCCGGTGTCGCAGTTGGACTTGGGCGGCTTGTTGCTGTCCACCGTGAACAGGTAGACGGTGCGCCCCTTGCTGTCCACCACGATCGTGCCCAGGCTGGACTGCGCGGTCGAGAGGTCGGCCGTACTGGCAGCCGGCTTCGACGTGGCCGGGGCACCGGTGTTGGCGGTGGCCGCGCCACTGCTGGAACAGGCCGCGAGCAGCGCGGCGACACCGACGAGACCGGCGATACCAGCGACACGGATGCGCTTCATGAGTTCCTCCTTGAGTGGTTGCCGATGACCGGTATACGGACGGATCGCCGCGGCGGTTCATCGAAAGGTGGGCGAATGTGGCTCCGATCACCGGGCAATCCGTTCGCGGCTCGCGGCCGTACCTATGCGGTCGAGACCTCACGCCCCTGCAGGCGAAGGAGAGCCCGGATGGCAGTGCCGCGATCCCGCGAACGGCGGACGGATGCGGACGAAGCGCTGGTCCGCGGTGCGTACACCGAGCACGAGCGGGCGCTGCTCGCGTACGCGACCCGGCTCACCGGCGATCGCGCCGCTGCCGAGGACGTCGTGCAGGAAACGTGGGTCAGGGTCTGGAAACACCCTGAGGTGCTGGTCAACGAGAAGGGTTCGGTGCGCGGCTGGCTGTTCACCGTGGTGCGCAACCTGGTCACCGACCGGGCGCGGGCCCGCGCGGCGCGGCCGGTCGAGGTGGCGCGGACACCAGCCGAGCCACCGGCCGAGCGCGATCACGCCGAGTCCGTTGTGGACAGCGTGGTGCTGCTGGCCGCGCTGGACCGGCTCTCCGGCCTGCACCGGGACGTCCTGGTCGAGCTGTATCTCCGCGACCGGAGCGTGACCGAGGCCGCGCAGGTGCTCGGCGTGCCGACCGGAACGGTGAAATCGCGGTCGCACAACGCGTTGCGCGCGTTGGCCGGGGCGATCGGCTGACCCGGTACAAAAAAACCAGATGATAGTACTTCTGGTGTAAAACCGCCTGATTGCAAGATCGCGTTCACAACTGCTCGAATTGGCAACTTTTAGAGCATGGACAAGCAGTGAACCGTCGATTACCGTTCCCTCCCAGCTACCGAGAGGGAGACGGCGATGGCCCTGGACCGGCGACGATTTCTGGCGATCAGCGCACTCAGCCCACTAGCCGCGATGGCGATCACCGAGACCGCGCAGGCGGCGCCCGCGGGTCGACGTCCGGCCGCGCACAGCTTCGGCTTCGCCGCGCACAGCTTCGGCTTCGCCGCCGACGGCAGCACGTTTCTGCTTGACGGGCAACCGTTCCAGATCCGCAGCGGCGAGATGCACCCGGCGCGGATCCCGGTGGAGTACTGGAAGCACCGCATCGCCATGGCGAAGGCGATGGGGCTGAACACGGTTTCGCTGTACGTGATGTGGAACTACGTCGAGGTCCGCGAGGGCGTCTTCGACTTCAGCTCCGAACGTCGCAACATCAGCGCGTTCATCCAGCTGTGCCAGGCCGAGGGCATGTGGGTGCTGCTGCGTCCCGGCCCGTACGTGTGCGGCGAGTGGGATCTCGGCGGCATCCCCTCCTACCTGCTGCGCTACCCGGACATCAGGCTGCGCGTGGACTCCGCGACCGATCCGCACTACATGGCCGCCGTCACCCGGTACATCAACGCGTTGATCCCGCACATCAAGCCATTGATGATCGGCAACGGCGGGCCCATCCTGATGGTCCAGGTGGAGAACGAGTACGGGTCCTACGGCTCGGATTCCGCGTATGTGAGCGAAATCCGTCAACTGTGGATCGACGGCGGCATCAACGGGCCGTTCTACACCGAGGACGGACTCGGCCAGGTCGAGCAGAACCACACCAACGTCGCGGGCGGCGCGATCGCGCTCTCCGGCGGCGACGCGCCGTCGATCGCCGCCGCGCGCACGGCGTTCCCGAGCGTGCCAGCCATGGCGGGCGAGGTGTACCCGGGTTGGCTGACGCACTGGGGCGACGGCAGCTTCCCCGATCCGAGCGACCTGACCGGCACGATGACCGACTTCATGACCGGCAAGCTCTCGTTCAACCTGTACATGGTGCACGGCGGCACCAGCTTCGGCTTCTGGGCAGGCGCCAACGCGAACAACCTCTCCGGCGACTTCCAGCCGGACGTGACCAGCTACGACTACTCGGCGCCGATCACCGAGCAGGGCGTCGCCACGCCCGCGTACCAGAACTATCGCTCGCTCATCGCCAAGTACGCGGGCAATCCGCCGGCCGTCCCCGCGCCGATTCCGACGATCACGCCCGCCTCGGTCACGCCGAAGCCGTACGCCTCGCTGTGGGACAACCTGCCCAAGGCCGTCACGAGCACCAACCCGCAGCCGTTCGAGATGATCGGCCAGGACTACGGTTTCGCGCTGTACCGCACCGCGCTGAGCGGCTACGCGCCCGGTAGCCTGGACATCCAGTGGATCCACGACTACGCGACGGTGTTCGTGGACGGCGCCTACCAGGGCGGTTTCTCCCGCACGCTGATCCCGGACGCGGTGTCGAGCAAGCTCAACGTCACCAACAACAACGACCCGCTCACGCTCACCGCGAGCACCGGCTCAACGCTGGACATCCTGGTCGAGGGGCTCGGCCGGACCAACTACGGCCAGGCGATCGTCGACCGCAAGGGCATCCTGGAAACCGTGTCGCTGGCCGGCAATCAGCTGACCGGCTGGCAGATCTACTCGCTGCCGATGAACGGCTCGTTCCTGTCCAGCCTCAAACCGTTGCGCGGCAGCACTTCCCGCCCCGGCGTCTTCTTCACGGCAACACTGAACCTGGCCAAGGTCGCGGACACCTACCTCGACCTGTCCGGCTGGACCAAGGGCGTGGTCTGGGTGAACGGCAACAACCTCGGCCGCTACTGGGCGATCGGCCCGCAGTACCGGCTGTACTGCCCGGCTTCCTTCCTGCACACCGGCCACAACCAGATCGTCGTGTTCGACCTGCACCAGACCACCAGCGCGGCCATCAGCTTCGCCGCCACCCTGCACTGAAGGACAGCACCGATGCCCAGAATCCGCACCCTGCTGATCGCCGCGGCCATCGCCGTGCCCGCCGCGCTCACCACGATCCCTGCCACCGCCGCGCCGCTCGCGCCCACTCCCCCGATGGGCTTCAACGACTGGGCGCACTACCAGTGCGACTACACCGAGCAGACCATCCTCGCCAACGCGGACGCGCTGGTGTCCACCGGCCTGGCCGCCAAGGGCTACGACACGGTCACCATCGACGACTGCTGGCCAGCGAAAACGCGCGACGCCAACGGGAATCTGGTCGCGGACTCGACCAGATTCCCGGACGGCATGGCCTACGTCGGCGACTATCTGCACCAGCGCGGCCTCAAGTTCGGCATCTACGAGGACGCCGGCACATCCACCTGCGGCGGCTATCCCGGCAGCTGGGGCCATTTCCAGCAGGACGCGCAAACCTTCGCGTCCTGGGGCGTGGACTACCTCAAGCTGGACGGCTGCAACCTGCCGACCGTGTCCGGTGAGACCACCGAGCAGGTCTACCAGTCCGCGTACTCGCAGGAGGCCGCCGCGCTGGCCAAGGTGAACCGGCCGATCGTGTTCTCCGAGTCCGCGCCCGCCTACTTCCAGGGCCAGCCGGACTGGTACTCGGTGCTGACCTGGGTCAAGCAGTACGGCCAACTGTGGCGCGAGGGCTACGACATCGCCACCTACGATTCGAGCAATCCGAACGCGAGCCGCTGGAACAGCGTGCTCACCAACTACGGCTACAACAATCCGATCGGCCGCTACTCGGGCCCCGGCAACTGGAACGACCCGGACTTCCTGATCGCGGGCGACGGCGGGCTGTCGATCGACGAGTCCAGGAGCCAGGTCGCGCTGTGGGCGATGATGGCCGCGCCGATGATCATGAGTTCGGACATCGGTCAGCTGTCGGCCGCGTCCGTCGCCGTGCTCGGCAACTCGGATGTGATCGCGGTCGACCAGGATTCCTTGGGCAAGCAGGGCACGGTGGCCGCGCAGAACGGCACCACCGACGTGCTGTACCGCCCGCTGGCGAACGGCGATCGCGCGGTCGCGATCCTGAACAGGAGCGGCTCGTCGATCACGACCAGCACCACCGCGGCCGCCGTCGGCTTCACCGCGCCGAACTGCACGTACTCGGTCAAGGACCTGTGGGCCGGCACGACCAGTACGTCGACCGGCACGATCGGCGCGACCATTCCGGCGCACGGCACCGCGATCTTCCGGGTCACGCCCGCCTCCGGCTGTGGCGCCACCGAGCCGACCGGCCAGATCGCCGGCACCAGCGGCAAGTGCGTCGACGACTCGGGCAGCGGCACGTCGGACGGCAACCCGATCATCCTGTGGCCGTGCTCCGGCAACGCCAACCAGCGCTGGCAGCTGCCCGGCGACGGCACGGTCCGCACCCTCGGCAAGTGTCTCGATACGAACGGGGGTTCCGGCACCAAGGCCGAGCTGGCAACATGCACTGGCGGAACTGATCAACAGTGGACCTACCAGCTCAATGGCAATCTGATCAACAAGCAGAGCGGCCTGTGCCTCGACGTGACCGGCGGCGGTTCCTCGGACGGCACCGCGTTGGAGTCCTGGAGCTGCGGCGCCAACCAGCTCAACCAGATCTGGTCCCTGCCAGCCTGATCGGAGATCTGCGATGTCGGAGTTCACCCGTCGACGGTTCATCGGTGGCGCGGCAGCGGCCGGCGCACTCGCGATGCTGCCCACCGGCATGGCGCAAGCGCTTGCCGCGCCGCGCAGGCCCGCCGCGATGAGCGACGTCAAGCACGTCGTGATCCTGATGCAGGAGAACCGAAGCTTCGACCACTACTACGGGTCCATGAGCGGGGTTCGCGGGTTCGGCGACCGGACGGCGGTCGTGCAGCCCAACGGGCTCGACGTGTTCCACCAGACCGTATCCGGCACGGACTACCTGCTCCCCTACCACGTCGACACGTTCACAGTGGACGGTCAGGACGACGGTTCGCTCTACCACGACTGGGACACCCAGCACCAGGCGGTCGCGAACGGCGCCAACAACGGCTGGATCGCGGCCAAGACCGAGCCGACGATGGCCTACTTCGACGAGGCCGACATCCCCTACCACCGCGCGCTGGCGGGCGCGTTCACCATCTGCGACCACTACCACTGCTCGATCCAGGGCCCCACCACGCCGAACCGCCTCTACCTGTTCAGCGGCAGCATCGACGCGGCAGGTCAGTATGGCGGTCCGTACACCAGCAATCCGGCGGACTACACGGCGATCCTCGGCTGGCAGAGCTATCCGGAGTACCTGGAGCAGCTCGGCATCAGCTGGAAGGTGTACGCGAACAACGAGGTCGGCGACGACACCACCAACCATCCCTTCGTCGGCGACTACGGCGACAACCCGCTGTGGCTGTTCACCGGCATCGCGAACGATCCGACGCTGTCCGCCAAGGCGAGTGTGACGCCGTGGCAGTCGGATTCCGGCCAGGGGCAGGACCCGACGCACGTGCTGTCCGGGTTCCTCGCCGACTGCGCGAGCGGTGCACTGCCGACGGTGTCCTGGATCGTCGCGCCCTACGGCTACTGCGAGCATCCGGCCGCGCGACCGCTCAACGGCCAGATCTACACGCAGACCGTGCTGAACGCGTTGTGGGCCAACCAGGATCTCTGGTCCTCGACCGCGCTGCTGATCACCTACGACGAGAACGACGGCCTGTTCGACCACGTCCCACCGCCGATGCCGCCGGCCGGCACCGCCGACGAGTTCGTCGGCGGCCTGCCGATCGGGCTCGGCGTTCGCGTGCCGATGACGGTGATCTCGCCGTGGAGCGCGGGCGGTTGGGTGAACTCGCAGGTGTTCGACCACACCTCGGTCATCCGGTTCACCGAGACGCTGTTCCACGCCGGCCAGCCGTTCCCGAACATCTCGGCCTGGCGCCGGTCCGTCTGCGGCGACCTGACCAGCTGTTTCGACTTCAGCGCCGCGAACACCTCGGTGCCGACGATGCCGAGCATGCCGACGACCGCGATCGCGCCCGGCGACCCGAACGATCCCGAGGCGGGCCTGCCATCCGAGCAGCCACCCGCGCCGAACAACACCGCGCCCACCCAGGATTCCGGTACCCGGCCCGCTCGGCCGCTGCCCTACCAGCCGTTGGCCGGCATGGCACTGAGCAGCGACAGGCAGAGTCTGGTCACCACGTTCACCAATACCGGCAGCGGGGACGTGACCCTCGCCGCCTACCGGGCGGACGGCCAGACCGACGGACCGTGGCAGTACCTGGTGCCCTCGGGCGGTTCGGCCAGCGACACCTGGCAGATCCACTACTACGGCCTCAAGTACAACATCGCGATCCACGGGCCGAACCGCTTCCTCTGGCAGTTCGCGGGCGACGCGAACAACGCGAGCGCGGGCGTCGAGGTCACCGGCACCTACACCAGCGACAACCGGCTGCTGCTGACCATGACCAATCCGACCGGCGCGGACATCCCGCTCACCGTGACCGCGAACAACTACCGCTCGGACGGCCCCTGGCACTACACGATTCCGGCCGGCGGCTCGATCACCGGCGAGTCGTGGGACCTGGCCTCGTTCAACGGCTGGTACGACCTTTCGGCCACAGTGGACAGTGACGCGAGCTTCCTCCGCCGGTTCACCGGACACTTCGAGGACGGGCAGCCCAGCGTCACAGGCAGCTGAGCCGTCGGATTGCCTCGCGCAGTTGGTCGGGTGGCGACGCCGCGTAGCCGATGACCAGTCCCGGTTCACCCGCGTTGATCCGGTACCAGGACAACGGATGCACGGCGACGCCCTCGGCCAGCGCGTGTTTGGCGAACTCGGTGTCGTCGGCCAGTTCGGGCAGCGACACCAGCAGGTGCAGGCCGGCCGCGACGCCGTGCACGCGCGCTCCCGGGAAGTACTCGGCGAGCGCGTCGAGCACGGCGTTGCGGCGTCGGCGATGGCGGATTCTGGTCAGCCGCAGGTGTTTGTCCACGGCGCCGCTGGTCATCAGCTCGGCGACGACGAACTGGCCGAGTGACTGGCTGGTGATGTCGGTGTAGTACTTGGCCCCGATCAGTTCGGCGCGCAGCGGGGGTGGGGCGAGCAGCCAGCCAAGGCGCAGTGCCGGTGCGAGTGTCTTGGACACGCTGCCGGTGTAGACGATCCGATCGGGCGCGAGCGCGTGCAGGGCGCAGACCGGCGCGCGGTCGTAGCGGTGTTCGGCGTCGTAGTCGTCCTCGATGACCAGGCCGCCCTCGGCCGCCCAGTCGAGCAGGGCACGACGCCGCGCGGCGGCGAGCACCACGCCGGTGGGCATCTGGTGCGCAGGCGTGACCAGCACACTGTCCACACCGGACTCTATCAGCGCGTCGGTGTCGATGCCGAGATCGTCGACCGGGATCGGCGTGACCTTCATCTGCTGGTAGCGCAGGAGATCGCGGGCGCCGAACGAGCCGGGTTCCTCGACGCCGATGGCCGGCGTGCCGCGCGCGAGCAGCACGTGCGCGAGCAGGGACAGCGTCTGCGCGACACCGTTGACGATGAGCAGGTCGTCCGGGTCGGCGCGGATGCCCCGGTTGCGGGTGAGCCAGCCGGCGATGGCGGCGCGCAGTGCGAACACGCCGCGCGGGTCGCCGTAGCGCAGGTCGGTCGCGGTGATCCGGTCCAGCACGGCGCGTTCCGCGCGCAGCCAGGCCGCGCGCGGAAAGGCCGACAGGTCGGGCACGCCGGGCGTGAGGTCGTACTCGACCGGTGCGGCCGGCCGCGCGGGCGTGGCGGGCACGGGCTGGGTGAGGCCGGCGCGGACCACGGTGCCGCCACCGCGATGGCCGGCGAGCACGCCCTCATCCACCAGTCGCTGGTACGCCTCGACGACCACTCCCCGCGACACCGCGAGTTCGGTGGCGAGCGCGCGGGTGGCGGGCAGCCGGGCGTCCACGGGCAGCCTGCCGTCCGCGACCGCGGCGCGGATCTCGGTCGCGAGCCAGCCGGCCAGGCCGCGCGGTGGCGCGCTCGCCGGGTCGAGTTGGAGGAAGTCGGCACCAGCCATGGTTTGGTCCTGTCCAATGCGCCGTTCTTGGCCCTGTATCCAGGGCCAAGTATGTCGCAGGCTGGGCGCCATGGCAGCAACGAATCCAACCGGGCAGGCCGGAAACCTGTTGGCCGCATGCGGCATGATCTGCGTCGGCAGCAGCGTGGCGGTGTCGCAGACCCTGGTTCACGCGCCGCTGTTCACGGTGCAGGCGCTCCGCTACGCGCTCGCCGCGCTCATCCTGTTCGCCCTGTGCCGGGTCGGCGGCCGCACGATCCTCCGCCCGCGCGGCCTGGAGTGGTTCTGGCTGCTCGGCGTGTCCATCAGCGGGTTGGTGCTGTTCAACATCGCGGTCGTGAACGGCGACGCGCACGCCGAACCGGCGGTGATCGGCATCGCGGTCGCGTCGGTGCCGCTGGTGCTGGCCGTCGTGGGGCCGCTGGCCGCACGGAGCAGGCCGGCACTGGCCGTGGTGGTGGCGGCGGTGATCGTGACGGCGGGCGCGGTGCTGGTGCAGGGAGCCGGGCGGACGGACGCGATGGGACTGGTGTGGGCGCTGGTCGTGCTGGTCACCGAGGCCGCGTTCACGCTGATGGCCGTGCCGGTGCTGACCAGGATGGGGCCGTGGGTGGTCTCGCTGCACACCACCTGGATCGCGACCGTGGCGTTCGGCGTGCTGGGGGTGGTCGTGGAGGGTCCGGGCACGGTGTTCGCGCTGCCCGGCAAGGACTTCGCGGTCGCCGGCTATCTGGCCGTGGTGGTGACCGCGCTCGCGTTCGTGCTCTGGTACAGCGCGGTCGGCCGGATCGGGCCCGGCCGGGCCGGATTGTTCACCGGGATCGTGCCGATCGTGGCCGCCGCGGGCGGCCTGCTGCTCGGCGGGCCGATGCCGCACGCCCTGGTGTGGGTCGGGGTGGTCGTGGTGCTCGGCGGGTTGTGCGTCGGCATGGCCAAGCGGGACACCGAACCCGCCGAGTCCACAGTGGACGATGTGGTCGAGGTCAGGACGTGACCGGGTTCTTGGCCGCCTCGGCCAGCGCGTCGTACGCCTTGCCGACGACGGGCTCGCCGTGCCCGAAACACGCGACGTCCGCGTCGAAGCTCGCGAGCAGCTTGAACGACTCGACGGCGCGGTCGGTGTCGAGGTTGAACGGGCCCACCCGCAGGCCACCGAAGTTGGCGACGGTGTCACCGGTGAACAGCACCCTCGGTTCGGTCAGGAACAGGCCGATGCTGCCCTCGGTATGCCCCGGCCCGGCGATGACCTGGGCGCCACCAGCGATGTCCAGCACGACGTCGCCGGTGAGTTCGCGGTCGATCCGGCAGGGCGGCGGCTTCGGCAGGCCGGCGAGCATGTTCGCGGCCATCTGCCGCTCCATCTCCGAGCGCAGGTTGGGCGCGGGCGCCTCGACGTCGCCGCGGATGATCGGCGCGTCGGCCGCTCCCGCGCACACCTCGACGCTCCCCCAGCCAGCGACGTCCGCCGCGCCGCCGGTGTGGTCGCCGTGGAAGTGAGTGAGGACAAGGCGATCCACGTCGGTCGTGGCGATGCCCAGTTCGCGCAGCTGACTGGCGATGTCCGGGCCCGCGCCGACGCCGGCCGCGTCGATCAGGGTGATGCCGTCGTCGTCGCGCCACACGTACAACTGGAAATTGCCCACCGTCAACTGGTGCAGGTTGGGCCGGAGTTCGGTGATCGGCATGGGCTCGACGCTACGCGGGAACGTTCGCGCCCGGATCGATTTCACCGTGAGCGAAAGGAGAATCGGCCGAACGGGCGCGGACTCCGTTACCGCTTGGGCCAGTGCCAAGCGGGTTGGTCAAGCAGGCCCTGACCACTGATCGACGTCGCGCCGAACTCCTTGACCAGTGCGGCCGTGCCCACCTCCTCGCCCAGTTCCTCGGCGGTCGCGGTGAGCGCCCTGATCAGCGGCTCGGCGTGGGACACCACGATCACCTGCGTCCTGCGCGCGGCCGTGCCGATCAGCGCGGCCAAGGCGGGCAGCAGATCCGGGTGCAGGCTGGTCTCCGGCTCGTTGAGCACGAACAACTCCGGCGGGCGCATGGCCAGCAGCGCGGCCACCCAGAGCAGGTAGCGCAGCGTGCCGTCGGAGAGTTCGGCCGCGCCGAGCGGGCGCAGCAGGCCGCGTTGGCGAAACCTCAGCTCGAACCAGCCATCGCGCACCCCGATCTCCACCCGGGAGCCGGGAAACGCCTGGTCGATGGCGATGTCGAGGGCGTCGGAGTCACCGGATTCGCGGATGGTCTGCAACGCGGCGGCGAGGTCGCCGCCCTCGTGGTCGAGCACCGGGGTCCTGGTGCCGATCCGGCTGGCGCGGGCCGGCGCGGTCGCGTCCGACCTGAACTGGTCGTAGAAGCGCCAGGACCGGATGCGTTCGCGGGTGATCAGCAGTTCCGGGGTGCGGCGCGGGTCGGCGTACTCGCTGAGCATGCTGTCCGTCGGGCTGATCCGGTCCGCGGTGCTCGTCCAGGCGCCGGTCTCGTCCCGGACGCGGACGCCCGCGGCGACGCGGTCGGCCAGCAGGGTCGCCGGCCGCAGCAACGGGCCGCGCCACACGCATTCGCGCTTGATCACCGGGTCGAGGCTGAACGCGGAGTCCCGCTCGGTGGGCAGGCCGAGGTCGATCGCGTAGCCGAACTCGTCGCCCGCGAAGCCCAGCCGCAGCGAGACCGGCTTGGTGCGCACCGTGCCCTGCACCGGATGCCGCCCCTCGCGCACCGATCGCCCGATCTTCTCCGGCCCGGCCCACAGCGTCGAGGGCAGGCCGCCCTCCCTGGCCAGCGCGGCGACCGCGCCGTTGCGGGCGGCGTCGGCGAGCAGCCGCAGGGAGCGGTAGATGCTGGACTTCCCGCTGCCGTTCGGGCCGGTGATCAGCGTCACCTGCCGCAACGGCAGCACGAGGCTGCGCAGCGACCGGTAGTTCTCGACGGCCAGCGTGGTCAGCACGACGATCAGACAGGAACCACGAAGCCCGTGATCCAGCCCGGATCGTCGCCGTCGCCGCACATCGGGCAGGGCGAACTGACCATCACGCCGGGGGCGATCTCGCGCATGGCGGTGCCGTCGCCGGGCAGCACCACCGGCCGGTACCGCTGGTCGTCCTCCGGCCCGTCGACCAGTTCGTGGGTCTGGGCGCGGCAGGCGTGGCACACCGTGCGGACCGGTGCCACCGGATGAGACTGGGTCACCATCGCAGCGTAAATCAGATCTCGACGACGAACAGGACCACGTCGATCAGGGCGACGCCCAGCGCAGCGTAGAAGGCGAACGGGCTGTTCGGCCTGCGCAGGCCGAGCACGGCCGCACCGCAGGCGAGCAACACCGCGACCCCGGCCGCGACCAGGGCGGGTGCGGGTGCCGAGCCGGGTCCGAGCACGACGACCAGCGAGGCAGCGGCGAGCACGATCGCCATGACCACGATGGCGGCGCGGGCGCCCAGGCGGTGCGGCAGGCCGCGCACGCCGGTCGCCTCGTCCGCGCGCAGGTCGGGCAGGACGTTGGCGATGTGCGCGCCGAGCCCGAGCAGGCCGCCCGCGACCGGCGCCCACCAGGGCGGGAGCGCGGGCAGCGCCAGGTAACCGACGACCGGCAGCAGGCCGGGGCCGACCAGGTAGGTGAGCCCGGAGAACACGGTCGCCTTGAGCCCGAGGTTGTACGTCCAGCCCGCGCCGTTCATGACCAGTCCGGCGATGCCGACGCGCCAGCCGAGCAGGACGAACATCGCGACGCTGAGCACGGCTGCGAGCACTGCGGCAGCGGTGAGGACGGACAACGCGAGTTCGCCCGTCGCGGCTGGTTTGTCCGTGCGGGCATTGGCCTTGTCGCGGGCCGCGTCGATACGGTCATTGGACCAGCCGATGGACAATTGCCCCAGCGCTACCGCGACCGTGAACAGCGTCACCCGAGCCGGCGTCAGGCCGATGCCGATGGCCAGCAGCAATCCGAGCACGGTGACCGCGAACCCGGGAATCGGATGCGACGCCAGGACCAGCCCCCGGACGCCGACCGGCCGATGGGCGGCACTGCCAACTGATTCCACGGAGGCGAGACTAGGGAATGCATGGGTAACGTGACCAGGTGACCACCATCGCCGCGGTTCATGGGGTGCTCGGTGCTCACCGGTACCCACAGGCAGAACTGACCGACCTGTTCACGCGACTGTGCCTGCCCGACGACGATCGCGCGGCAGCGGTGGCTCGGCGGTTGCACGCCAGCACGATGGTCGACACGCGGCATCTCGCGCTGCCGGCCGAGCGCTACCCGGATCTCGTCGGTTTCACCGAGGCGAACGACGCGTTTCTGGCGGTGGCCGTGGAACTGGGCGCGCAGGCGGTCGCGGGCGCGGTGAAGGAGGCCGGGCTGGACGTGACCGACGTCGACCTGATCATGTCGACCACGGTCACCGGCATCGCGGTGCCCTCGCTGGACGCGCGCATCGCGGGCCGGCTGGGGCTGCGGCCGGACGTGCGTCGGGTGCCGCTGATGGGGCTCGGCTGCGTTGCCGGTGCGGCCGGCCTGGCGCGGGTGCACGACTACCTGCGCGGCGCGCCGGAGGCGGTCGCCGTGCTGGTGTCGGTCGAACTGTGCTCGTTGACCGTGCAGCGCGACGACCGGAGCGTGGCGAACATGGTCGCCTGCGGCCTGTTCGGCGACGGCGCCGCTGCCGTCGTGCTGACCGGTGCGGACCGCGCGATGCCCGGCCCGAGGATCGTGGGCAGCCTCAGTCATCTCTATCCGGACACCGAGCGGGCCATGGGCTGGGACGTGGGCACGAGCGGCCTGCGCATCGTGCTCGGCTCCGAAGTGCCCGACCTGGTGCGCGAATACCTCGCTGGCGACGTGGCCGCCCTGCTCGCCGAGCAGGGCCTGAACGTCGCCGACATCGATCCGTGGATCTGCCACACCGGCGGTCCCAAGGTGATCGAGGCGATCGAGCAGGTGCTCGACCTGCCACCGGACGCGCTCGCGCTGACCTGGCGATCGCTGCGGGAGGTCGGCAACCTGTCCTCGGCCTCGGTGCTGCACGTGCTGCGCGACACGCTGGCCGCGCGACCGGCCGAAGGGGATCGGTGGGGCGTGTTGTTGGCAATGGGGCCCGGATTCTGCGCGGAACTGGTACTGATTCGATGGTGAGCGCGATTCTGTACACGGTTCTGGTCGGTCTGGTCGCGGTCGAGCGGTTGGCCGAACTCGTGGTGGCCAAACGGAATCTGGCCTGGAGCCTGGCGCGCGGCGGCAGGGAAACCGGGTTCGGCCACTACCCGTTCATGGTCGTGCTGCACACCGGACTGCTCCTCGGCTGCGTGCTGGAGGTGTGGCTGGGCGGCCGGCCGTTCCTGGCGGCGCTCGGCGCGCCGATGCTGGTGTTGGTAGTGGCGTCGCAGGCGTTGCGGTGGTGGTGCATCCGGACACTCGGGCCGCGTTGGAACACCCGGATCATCGTGGTGCCGGACCTGCCGCTGATCACCGGCGGGCCGTACCGGTTCTTCAGGCATCCCAACTATGTCGCGGTGATCGTGGAGGGCGTGGCGCTGCCGCTCGTGCACACCGCGTGGCTGACCGCGATCGTGTTCAGCGTGCTCAACGCGGGCCTGCTGACCGTGCGGATCCGCGCCGAGAACAACGCTTTGGCCGGGGCCGAAACGTCACCGGCCTAGCGTGGAGGACCATGCGTGGTTGGACATTGCTCGCGACCAGTCTCGGTTTTGCAGTGGTGCAGTTGGACGTCAGCGTGGTCAACGTGGCGATCACGCCGATCGGCGCGGATCTCGGCGGCGGCGTGGCCGCGTTGCAGTGGATGGTCAACGCCTACACGCTCGCCTTCGCCGGCCTGATCCTCACCGCGGGCGCGCTCGGCGACCGGATCGGCGCGAAGCGCGTGTTCGTCGCCGGTTTCGCCTTGTTCACACTGGCTTCCGCAGCCTGTGGCCTCGCGCCCGATCTCGGCGTGCTGGTCGCGGCGCGCGCGGTGCAGGGCATCGGCGCGGCCCTGCTGGTGCCGTGTTCGCTGACACTGCTCAACCATGCGTACCCGACCGCGCGCGAGCGGGCGCGGGCCATCGGGTTGTGGTCGGCAGGCGCGAGCACCGCGCTGTCCGCCGGTCCGCTGGTCGGCGGTTTGCTGACCACGACACTGGGTTGGCGGGCGATCTTCTTCATCAACGCGCCGATCGGCCTGGCCGGCATCCTGCTCACCGTGCGGCACGCGACCGAGACGTCGCGGTCCGCCGGTCGAGGGGTCGATCTGCCCGGCCAGGCGACCGCGGTGC
This sequence comes from Pseudonocardiaceae bacterium, assembly GCA_035948315.1. Classification (GTDB taxonomy): domain Bacteria; phylum Actinomycetota; class Actinomycetes; order Mycobacteriales; family Pseudonocardiaceae; genus CAJCJE01. Next base: position 54,916 of record DASZJG010000036.1, read on the forward strand.
TGACGCTGACCGCGTTGGCCGCCGCGATGATCGAGGGCGGCACCCGCGGTTTCACCGATCCGCTGGTGCTGGCCGCGTTCGCGGTCGCGGTGCTGGCCGGGGCCGCGTTCCTGGTGGTCGAGGCACGCAGCGCGCGGCCGATGCTGCCGCTTACGTTGTTCCGGGCGCCCTCGTTCGGTCCGGCGAGCGCGATCGGGCTGCTGGTGAACGTCGCGTTCTACGGTCTGCTGTTCGTGCTGAGCCTGTTCTTCCAACGCGCGCAACACCATTCCGCGCTGGCGACCGGGTTGGCATTCGCACCGATGACCGTCGCGATCATCGCCGCGAACCTGACCGCGAGCCGCTTCGGCGGACGTCGGCCGATCGTCCTCGGCGCGCTGTTGATGGTCGCGGGCTGCGCCGGTCTGCTCGGTTTCGGTGCTGCCGCACCGTATCCGGCACTGGTGGCGCAGTTGGTCGCGCTGGGCTTCGGGCTCGGGCTGATCGTGCCGGCGATGACCGCGGCGCTGCTCGGCGGGGTCGCGCGGGAACGGTCCGGGGTCGCGTCGGGCGCGCTGAACACGGCCCGGCAGACCGGCAGCGTGCTCGGCGTCGCGCTGTTCGGCGCGTTGGTCGCGCGGCCGGGATCGCTGGTGTCGGGCTGGCACGTCGCATTGCTGATCTCGATCGGACTGCTGCTGATGATCATGGTGGTTGCCGGTCGCGTCGGACCGTCTGGCAGAGTTGACCCGAAGTCCACGGTAGATGCGGAGGGCCCGAGTGCAGTTCATGGTGACCAGCAGGCGGCGGATCGAGCAGTACCGCGACGCCGACTTCGCCCCGCTGATCCCCGGTGAGACCGCGCGGATCAAGCAGCTCTACGCCGACGGCGTGGTCCGCCAGATCTGGCACCGCGAAGACGGCCTCGGCACGTGCTTCGTCCTGGAGGCCCCCGACCTGGCCTCGGCCCGCGCCATCGTCGACGACCTGCCGATCTCGCGCGCCGGCCTCGCCGAGTTCACCGTGCTCGCGCTGCGCCCGTATGGTGGATTCAGCCGCTGACGCGGTGCGCGGTCACCTCGATCTCGATGCGCATCCGCTCGTCGAGCAGGCCGCACACCAGCATGGTCGCGGCGGGCGGGGCGGCGCCGAACGCGGCGCGCAGCACCGGCCAGCACGGCTCGAAATCCGCGCGGTCCGGCAGGTAGTAGTGCACGCGCACCACATCGGCCAGGCTCGCGCCTGCCTCGGCGAGCGCGGCGGAGGCGTTGCGCAGCGCCTGCTCGGCCTGGGCCACCACGCCCTGCGCCAGCGTCATGCTCGCGTAGTCGTAACCGGTGCATCCCGACACATGCACCCATTCACCGTCCACAACGGCCCGTGCGTAGCCGATGGCTTCCTCGAACGTGGACCCGGACCGAATGAAACGCCGCTCGCTCGTCATTGCGCTCGGATCGGGCTCAGGTCGGGCTGGATGAGGCGGTAGCCCGCGCTCGCCGAGAACTCGGCGGTCATCGCGAACCGGTCGCCGCGGATCAGCGTGTGCCGCCACTCGACCGGCCTGCCGCGCACGTGGCCGAGCCGGTTGATGGAGAACGCGGCCACGGTGGGCGGGCAGTGCAACTGCTTGCGTTCGGCGGCGGTGGGCGTGACCGCGTGGATCTCCTCGCTGCCGTGGTCGAGCCGGATGCCGGTGCGCTGGGACAGCTCGCCGTAGAGGCTGGTGTGGCTGAAGTCGGCGTCGAGCAGTGGCGCGGCCACGTCGGCGGGCAGCCAGACCCGGTCGATGGCCAGCGGTTCCTCGCCCGCGAGCCGGAGCCGTTCCAGGTAGACCAGCGGGGTGGATGCCTCCAGGTCGAGCCGTTCGGCGATGACCGCGTCGGCGCGGGTATCGAAGGTGCGGACCACGCTGTGCTGGGCGAGGCCGGCCGCCTCGACCGAGGCGAACAGGCTGTAGAGGGCGCCGAGCGGCTGCTGGATCTCGGGCGCGGGCGCGACGCGCGGCTGCCGGCCGCGTTCGGCGACGATCACGCCGTCCGCGCGCAGCTGCTGCAACGCCTGACGCACGGTGTGCCTGCTCACGCCGTAGTCGTCGACGAGAGCCAGCTCACCGGGGAAATGGTTGGCGAACTCGCCCGCTGCCAGCCGGTCGAGCAGTTCCTGCTGCAACTGCTGCCACAGCGGCACCGAACCGGACCGATTCAGGGCACGCGTCCCCATCCCACCTCCTCCTGCCTGCCCCACGGTACCGATTGCCAAATGTACGGACATAAGTTAACTTAAATGTCCGTACCTTTGTCCGCGAGAGGAGCGGCCGATGACGGCGACCCGGCACGACGCGAGGACGTCGACCGACGTTCCGCGCGCAGGGCTCACCGACATCGCGCCGGGCCTGCTGGTGGCCTTGGTCGTGGCCTCCGTGGCGACCGTGCTCGGCCAGTTCGTGCCGGTGGTGGGCGGACCGGTGTTCGGCATCCTGCTCGGCGGTCTGGCCGCCGCACTCGTGCCGGCACTGCACGGATCGCGCACCAGCGCCGGGTATTCGGTCGCCGCGAAGCCGGTGCTCCAACTGTCCATTGTGGTGCTCGGCACCGGTTTGTCGCTGTCGCAGGTGGTTCGGGTCGGTGGGCAGTCCCTGCCGGTCATGCTCGGCACGCTCACCGTCGCGCTCGGCGGCGCGTGGCTGTTCGGCCGACTGCTGAAGGTGCGCGGCGACGCGCAGATCCTGATCGGCGTCGGCACCGGCATCTGCGGCGCGTCCGCCATCGCCGCGACCACCGGGGTGATCAAGGCCAAGCAGACCCAGGTCGCCTACGCGATCGGCACGATCTTCACCTTCAACATCGCGGCCGTGCTGCTGTTTCCCCTGCTGGGCCATGCTTTCGGGCTCAGCCCGCACGCATTCGGGCTGTGGAGCGGCACCGCGATCAACGACACCTCGTCGGTCGTGGCCGCCGCGTACAGCTTCGGCGGCGGCGCGGGCGCCTACGCGATCGTGGTCAAGCTGACCCGCAGCCTGATGCTGATCCCGATCGTGATCGCGCTGGCGATCTGGCAGGCCCGCCGCGAAGCACGGACCAACGAGACAGCACGCACCAACGAGACAGCAGGCACCGTCGAGACAGCAGGCACCGTCGCCAGGACAGCGGGCACCGTCGATCTGGCCGCGATGCCGTGGCGCAGGATCGTGCCGCTGTTCCTGATCGGCTTCGTCGCCGCGGCCGGCCTGGACAGCCTCGGCCTCATCCCGAACGCCTGGCACCCCGGCCTTTCCTGGCTGGGCACCTTCCTGATCACCACCGCGCTCGCCGGCATCGGCCTGTCCATGCGCCTTGGCGACCTGCGCAAGGCCGGTCCGCGGCCGCTGCTGCTCGGCGCGGTGCTGTGGATCTCGGTGGCCGCGAGCAGTCTCGGCCTCCAGGCGTTGACCGGAGCCTTCTAGTCGCGGCCGATGTCGGCGACGCGGCCGCGCTGGTGCTCGGTCACGTCGATGAACGCCGACTTGAACGCGGCATAAGCCTGTTTGCCCAGCCTGCGCGCGTGCCGGGCCTGGATCGCGGCCATGATCTCGTCGGACACCCGCATCTCGTCGAGGCCGCGCTCGGTCGGGCAGATCAGCTTCGCCCTGCGGTCGGCCGGGTCGGGATGCCGCTCGACGTAACCCAACACCTCCAGCTCGTCCACGACCGTGCCGATGACCTGCTTGTGCTGCCCGGACAACCGCGACAATTCCGTCGCGCGCACCCCTTCCGCGTCCAAATAGGCCATCACCGCGCCATGCCGGGGATGCAGGTCGGCGAAGCCGCGCTCGGCCAGGGTGGCGAACAGTTCGCCCTGCACGGCGAACAACAGCCGGCCGGACAGCACCCCGAGATCGGGGTTGGACCGGTTGCGTTCCGCCCGAGTGCCCATCCGCGTTCTTCTCCTCACCACACCAACGGCATCGGCGGGTAAGTCTAGATCGCTACCGAGTTCGGCCCGCGCATCTGATTGACCACGATCAGGCCGCCGGCCTGGGGATCGGGGTTCAAGCGGCTAGTGTGAGGACTGCGGAGTGCACCCGGACGGGCACTCCGCTGGCCTGGTGAGGTTTGCGCAAGCCCCTCGGGCGGGTACTGGGCGTGCTGGGCATGTTCAGCCTGTGCCTGGCTGTTGGGAAGGAACGAGGGTGAACATGGGTGACGGGACGGCCGAGCGCCCCGGCGGCAAGCAGACCGCGGTCAAGCAGAGCACCGTCAGGCCGCCGGTTACCAAGCGGGTCAACAGCGACCACCGGGTCGGCGAGCCGGAGCTGCGGCAGTTGCTGGCCGGGCTGACCGCGGTCCGCGACGGCGACTTCGGCACCAAGCTCCCGGACGACGCGGACGGCCTGCTCGGCGAGATCGCCACGGTGTTCAACGGCATGGTCGACCAGCTGTCCCTGTTCACCTCCGAAGTCACCCGGGTGTCCCGCGAGGTGGGCACCGAGGGCCGGTTGGGCGGACAGGCGCACGTTCCCGGTGTTTCCGGGACGTGGGAGGACCTGACCGACTCGGTGAACGCGATGGCGGGCAACCTGAGCGACCAGGTCCGCAACATCGCCCAGGTCACCACCGCGGTCGCCAAGGGCGACCTGACCCAGAAGATCCGGGTCGACGCGCGCGGCGAGATCCTGGAGCTCAAGAGCACCGTCAACACCATGGTCGACCAGCTGTCCTCCTTCGCCGACGAGGTCACCCGCGTGGCCCGCGAAGTGGGCACCGACGGCCGGCTGGGCGGCCAGGCCGACGTGAAGGGCGTCTCCGGCACCTGGCGCGACCTCACCGACTCGGTGAACTTCATGGCAGGCAACCTGACCACCCAGGTGCGCGCGATCGCGCAGGTCGGTACGGCGGTGGCCAAGGGCGACCTGTCGCAGAAGATCCAGGTGGACGCGCGCGGCGAGATCCTGGAGCTCAAGGAAACCCTGAACACCATGGTCGACCAGCTCTCCGCGTTCTCGGGCGAGGTCACCCGCGTCGCCCGAGAAGTGGGTACGGAAGGCCGGCTGGGCGGTCAGGCCGACGTGAAGGGCGTCTCCGGCACCTGGCGCGACCTCACCGACTCGGTGAACGTGATGGCGGGCAACCTGACCACGCAGGTGCGGTCCATCGCCGAGGTGACGACGGCGGTCGCCAAAGGCGACCTGACCCAGAAGATCCGGGTCGACGCGCGCGGCGAGATGCTGGAACTGAAGGAAACCATCAACACGATGGTCGACCAGCTCTCCGCGTTCGCGGACGAGGTCACCCGGGTGGCCCGCGAGGTGGGCACCGAGGGCAACCTGGGCGGCCAGGCGACGGTGCGGGGCGTGTCCGGCACCTGGAAGGACCTCACCGACAACGTGAACGTGATGGCGGGCAACCTGACCACGCAGGTGCGGTCCATCGCCCAGGTTGCCACGGCGGTCGCCAAGGGCGACCTGTCGCAGAAGATCTCGGTGGAGGCCAAGGGCGAGGTCGCCGCGCTGGCGGACGTGATCAACTCGATGGTCGACACGCTGTCCGCGTTCGGTGACGAGGTCACCAGGGTCGCGCGCGAGGTGAGTACGGAAGGCACCCTGGGCGGTCAGGCCCGGGTGCCGAACGTCGCGGGGACCTGGAAGGACCTCACCGACAACGTCAACTTCATGGCTGACACCCTGACCAGCCAGTTGCGCTCGATCGCGCAGGTCACCACCGCGGTCGCGAAGGGCGACCTGACCCGCAAGATCGACGTGGACGCGCGCGGCGAGATCCTCGAACTCAAGACCACCATCAACACCATGGTCGACCAGCTGTCCTCCTTCGCCGACGAGGTCACTCGGGTCGCCCGCGAGGTGGGCACCGAGGGGCGGCTGGGCGGTCAGGCCGAGGTCGAGGGCGTTTCCGGTACCTGGAAGCGGCTGACCGAGAACGTGAACGAGCTGGCCGACACGCTGACCAGCCAGTTGCGCGCGATCGCCGAGGTGACCGGCGCGGTCACCAAGGGCGACCTGACCCGCTCCATCAACGTGGTCGCCTCCGGCGAGGTCGCCGAGCTGAAGGACAACATCAACCAGATGGTGGAGTCGCTGCGCGATACCACCAGCGCCAACCAGGACCAGGACTGGCTGAAGACGAACCTGGCGCAGATCTCCGGCCTGATGCAGGGTCGTCGCGACCTGACCGTGGTGGCCGAGCTGATCATGGACGAGCTGACGCCGATGGTCGGCGCGCAGTACGGCGCGTTCTACCTGACCGAGGAGGCCGGTGAAACGCCGGAGCTGCGGTTGATCGGCTCCTACGGGGAACCGGACGAGACCCGGCCCCGTCAGTTCCGGTTTGGACAGTCGTTGGTCGGCCAGGCCGCGAAGAGCAGGCGCACCATCGCCGTTGACGACGTGCCCGCCGACTACGTCACCATCTCCTCCGGCCTCGGCCACAGCAGGCCGAGCAGCCTGCTGGTGCTGCCGGTGGTGTTCGAGGAGCAGGTGCTCGGCGTGATCGAGCTGGCCTCGATGCACACGTTCACCCAGATGCACCGCGACTTCCTCGAACAGCTGATGGAAACCGTCGGCGTCAACGTGAACACGCTGGTGGCCAACGCGCGCACGGACGAGCTGCTCGGCGAGTCGCAGCGGCTGACCGCGGAACTCCAGACGCGGTCGCAGGAACTCCAGGCGCGGCAGGAAGAACTCCAGCGGTCCAACGCGGAACTGGAGGAGAAAGCCGCGCTGCTGGCCACCCAGAACCGCGACATCGAGACCAAGAACCTGGAGATCGAGCAGGCCAGCCAGGAACTGGAGGCGCGTGCGCAGCAGTTGGCGCTGGCCTCGAAGTACAAGTCGGAGTTCCTGGCGAACATGAGCCACGAGCTGCGCACCCCGTTGAACAGCCTGCTGATCCTCGCGCAGCTGCTCACCCAGAACCCGAGCCGCAACCTCACCCCCAAGCAGGTCGAGTACGCGAGCATCATCCACTCGGCCGGTTCGGACCTGTTGCAGCTGATCAACGACATCCTGGACCTGTCCAAGGTCGAGGCCGGCAAGATGGACATCAGCCCGGAACGCGTCGGCCTGCGCCAGCTGCTGGACTACGTGGACGCGACGTTCCAGCCGTTGACCCAGCAGAAGAACCTCGGCTTCGAGATCATCACCCTGCCGGGTGTGCCGGTCGACCTGCTCACCGACGACTCGCGCGTGCGCCAGGTGCTGAGCAACCTGTTGTCCAACGCGGTGAAGTTCACCGAGTCGGGCGGGGTGACACTGCGGATCGCACTGGCCACTCCGGACGAACTGCCGGCCACCGTGCGCCGGCACGGTTCGGCCATCGCGTTCCAGGTGCGCGACACCGGCATCGGCATCGCCGAGCACCAGCTGGAAACGATCTTCGGCGCGTTCCAGCAGGCCGACGGCACGACCAGCCGCAAGTACGGTGGCACCGGCCTTGGCCTGTCGATCAGCCGCGAGATCGCCTACCTGCTCGGTGGCGTGATCACCGCGGAGAGCATTCTGGGCAGCGGCAGCACGTTCACCCTCTACCTGCCGATCGCCCGGCCGGACTTCCTCGCTCCGGCGACCACGTCCACATCGGACGAAGCGGAGAGCCCCGCCGCCTCGGTGGTGGCCGCGGCCAACGCGGCACTGGAGGAGGTCGTCGACGCGGAACTGGCGAACGCGGCGAAAACCGCGCTGCCGCAGCAGAAGCGGCGGGTTCTGGTGATCGAGGACCATCCGCGCGGGCTGCTGTCGCTGGTCGCGGAGAGCGCGGTGCTGGACGCGACCGAGCGACGCGACCCGAACGACGCCCGCCCGCCGGTCGAGGTGGTCACCGCGGTCGGTCCGGACGAGGCCCGTGCGATGCTCGCGGGCGAGGGCTGCCAGTGGGTGGTGCTGGAGCTGGACATGCCCGACGACGGGGCCAACCACTTCCTGGGCACCATGGACGCGGAGTCCATTTTGGATGGAGTGCCGGTGCTGGCGCATCACAGCAGGCCGCTGACCGCCGAGCGCGACCAGGAACTGCGCGCCCGGATGAACAGCCATCCGCTGGAGGTCATCACCAGCCTTGACGAGTTGCGGGCGCGGATCAGCGCGCATCTCAACGGCGACTGGCAGAACGGTGTGCTGGCCGAGACCGTCGCGGACCACCTGGCCGACCTCTCCGGCGCGACCGATCCCGAACTGGCCGGGCGCGGCGTGCTCGTGGTCGACGACGACGCACGCAACGTCTACGCGTTGACCTCGATCCTGGAACTGCACGGCATGCGCGTGCTCCAGGCCGAGAACGGCAAGACCGGGATCGACACGCTGAACGGGCATCCCGAGATCGACCTGGTGCTGATGGACGTGATGATGCCGGAACTGGACGGCTACAGCGCGACCGCGGCGATCCGCGCCATGCCGGAATACCGGGAACTGCCGATCATCGCGGTGACCGCCAAGGCGATGCCGGGCGACCGGGAGAAGAGCATCGATTCCGGTGCCACCGACTACGTGACCAAACCGGTGGACGCGAACGACCTGATCCGCTGTATCAAACGCTGGCTGCCCACCAACTGAAACCAGGAGCACGTTTCGTGTCCGCATCGACCGCCGACGACGACGTCCAGGCGAAGGACGACCAGCAGCTCGGTCTGCTCGCGGCCACCCTGGACCGGGCCCAGCGCGAGCTGCGCACGGCTGCCGCGCAGGCGGACACCAGAGCGCTGCTCGAACTGGCCAAGGGCGTGCTGGTCGAACGGCTGCACTGCGGGCCTGCCCAGGCCGTGCGGCAGCTGCGCGAACTGGCCGGCCGGTCCGGTCGCTCGGAGCTGGAGTTCGCGGCCGACATCGTGAACAACGCGGCGCGGGACCGGATCGCCGAGGCCACGCTGGACTTCCCGCTGGCGGAAGACGTGGAACCAGTGGCGTTGCGGCTGCGCACCGCGGAAAGCGGCATCCTCGCCGCGAGCGACTCGCAGGCGGTCGCCGAATCGCTGCTCACGCACGCACTGGCCCCACTGGGCGCGGTCGGCGTCGCGATCTGGGCGGCAGGCTCGGATTCCTCGCTGTCGCTGGCCGGTTTCGCCGGCTTCACCGCGGCCGAGGCGCAGCGCTGGCGCTACGTGCCACCGGGCGTCGGCACGACCGCGCGGCGCGCGCTGACCGACCGGCACACCATCTGGTTCGACACGCTCACCGGCGGCGAGGCGGTGTCCATCGGCTACCGCGAAACCCTGGGTGGCGGCCGGGTCGCGGTGCCGGCCACCGCGGGCGGCCGGATTCTGGGCGTGTTGGAGATCTGCTGGCCGCATCCGCTGCCGCCGCAGCCGACCCCGATCCAACGCCAGGTGGAGGCGCTGGCCGAACTGTGCGCACACACCCTGGAGAGCAGGCCGGTCGAACTGCCCGGTCTGGACACCAGGAGCCGGCCGGACATCGCGGAACTGGTGGCGCTGGCGGAAAGCATGCTCGACTCGGCCATGGTGCTGCGCCCGCAACTGGACGAGCGCGGCCAGCTGGTCGATTTCCGCATCCAGCACACGAACACCGCGTTCGTCGACCCGGCCGGTCGGTCGCGCAGCGCGGTCACCGGTGCGCTGCTGCTGGAGGCATTCCCGCTCGCCGCGGCGCCCAACGGCGTGTTCAGCAAGGTCGCCCAGGTGCACGCCACCGGCGAGCCCTTCCGCGCCGAACAGAGCGTGTGGACCGTGCTGGTCGACGAGGTGCCGGTGACCATGACCGCCGGCATGAGTATCAGCCGGCACAACGACAGTGTGCTGCTCGTGCTGCGCTTGCAGGACGAGGCCGCGCGGATGGTCGGCCTGCTGCGGCACGCGCAGCGGCTGGGCCGCATCGGCGGGTTCGAGGAGAACGCGCTGACCGGCGAGATCACCTGGAGCAGCCAGCTCTACACGTTGTACGGCCTCGCCCAGGGCGCAACGCCGATTCCGTTGCAGCAACTGGCCGGCTACGCGCACCCGGACGACGCGGACGCGATCGGCCGGTTCCTGCGCGCCCTGCTGCACCACCGCAAGCCCGCGTCGACCGTGTTCCGGCTGCGTCAGGCGGACGGAATCCTGCGGCACAGCCGGGTGATCGCCGAACCGGTGCTGGACGCGGACAACCGGCTGCTCGCGATCCGCGGCGCCTACCAGGACGTGTCCGCCCAGCACTGGACCGAGGTCGCGCTCGCCGCGACCCGCGACCAACTCGCCCAGACCGAACAGGAAGCGGCCGAGGGCAACCGGCTGGCGCTGCGGTTGCAGCGCGCGATCATGCCCACCGCCCAGGACGCCATCGACGCGCCCGGCCTGCGCATCGCCGTGCGCTACCGGCCCGCCGAGAGCGACCACCTGGTCGGCGGCGACTGGTACGACGCGGTCGAACTGCCGTCCAAGCAGATCCTGCTCTCCGTCGGCGACATCGCGGGCCACGGCATCGACGCGGCCACCGGCATGGTCGCCCTCCGCAACGCCCTGCGTGGCCTGGCGACCACAGAAGCCGGCCCCGCACAGCTGCTCACCTGGCTGAACCTGGTCGCGCACAACCTTTCCGAGAAGGTCGTCGCGACCGCGCTGTGCGGCGTCTACGACCCGGAAACCCAGATCCTGCGCTGGGCCCGCGCCGGCCACCTGCCCCCGGTGCTCATCCGCGACGAGCACGCGTCCGCCCTGCCCATGATCAGCGGCATCCTGCTCGGCGCCGTCGGCGAGGCCAGCTACGCCGAGGGCGAGGTGCACCTCGAATCCGGCGACACGCTGCTCATGTACACCGACGGCCTGATCGAACGCAAGGACCGCGCCCTCGACGACTCCGTCAACGACCTGCTCGGCACCGCCGAGGTCCAGCCGGACTCGCTGGAGCAGCGCCTCGATCACCTGCTCACGCACAGCAACGCCGACACCGACGACGACACCTGCATCGTCGGCATCCAACTGCTGTAGTCAGCCCTGCTCCGCGCCCGTCACCGCGGCCCAGCGCCGACGCACCACCGCGAGCGCCTCCTGAGCCGACACGTTCAACCGGGTCTGTTGGCCGAGCTGTGTTGTCCACTCGTCCTGCTCAGGCGGCGTCCGGAAGTCAATGTCCTGCGGGGTACGAGTCGGTCCGAACCTGCGGTACAGGTCGGCTGCTTCTTCGTCGATCGCGCCGATCCGGGCCAGCGCCCACAGATCCCACAGATCGCGGGGCGCATGTCTGTCGCACCATGCGGCGGTCTTCCACGCGGCGAAGGCCGGCAATGTGGGAACCCGCAGTGCTGCCGGTGCGACATCGCGATAACGCTGATCCAGACTGCGAAGTTCAGTGGGCCAAGGCGGGTAGCCAGCCGACTTCAGCAGTTGGACCTTGACCACCAACCCTTCGCCGTTGACCAACGAGGCCGGTTCGGTGTCTCGGATCGGGCTCAGTGCGGGCTGCCAGGTCAGCCTGCCGTAGTCGCGCAGGAGGGCTCGGGGCAGTGTCAGGTCGAGCCGTTCCGCGAGTTCACGTCTTGATCCCACGGCGATCAGATCCAGATCCTCGCTCAGTCGGCCCTGCGGCAGGTGCGAGCGAGCAAGAGCGGTACCACCGAAGAAGATCACGTCGTCGGCGAAGCGTTGGGCGAGCACTGCCAACAACAAGGACAACACGTGGTCTCGCTCGATCTGCGCGCTCGCCACGCCGAACTGGGCGGCGACTTGGTCGCGTTGCGTCAGGTCCAACATCGTGCGTCACGCCGCGATCCGCACGGCGCGGTCGCGCGCCGCGCCGAGGCGTTGTCGGGTCGCCAGGTCGTCGAGCAGGTCACGATCACAGCGGGCCAGCAGGGTGTGGACGGCGGCCGGAACGTCGGCGCGTGCGTTGCCGAGTGTCGGCCGGTGGGCCAGGTCGAGAACGGTCTGCTCCAGGGTTGTCACCAGCGTCCGACCAAGATCGGTCGGCATCCGCTCCACTTCGAGTCGGTCTACGTCGCGCTTGACGAACACCACGAGGGCATCACGATCCTTCAGGTTCACGGCGGGCCGTTGCCGTGGAATGGCCACTACCGCTGTGGCGAGTGCGCGCGGAATCGCGCCGTGGACCCGTGCCGCGCTCACGCCCATCAGCACGGCGTTGTCCGGGCCGTACGTGGCGACGGCGATGCCCGCCGCAACGGCTTCCAAGGTCGGTTTCCAGTCCGTTCCGCGTTGATCCAGCGGTACGACGGTGTAGTAACCGTTCGCCACGTGCCGGACTTCGCCATTCGCGGCCAGGCGGGCCAGCTGCTGGCGCGGCTGGGCGTACACGGCGCTCGCGTCCGCCGGTCGGAGGGTCCGCATGGGCAGCCGGGCAAGCTGGGTCAGCGCACGTCCGCGTCCCGGTGCGTCCGCCACAAGCCCACCTCGCTCTGTCATCAGTACGACAAACGTCACCTCAGAGGATACCTTCGTCGTACTCGGCGTGGCGAGCGTCAGCGCCGGTGTGTTGATTCCACCGTGTACAGGTGCGGGTCCACGGCTTCCGACAGCGCCGTCAGCTCGGTCATGTGCTGCTGAGCGGCGGGATTGCGGAGCATGGCCTGGAATGCCTCCACGGACTCCCACTGGGCGTAGTTGACCACCCTGGTGCCATCGCTGCTGGCGTGGATACTCGTCGCGATGAATCCGGGCAGGTGCCGCATCGTCTCCTCGGTGGTCCGGTTCAGCAGGTCGACGATGTCGCGTTGCCGTTGCGGCGCGACCGTGAACGTGTTGATCAGCGTGGCGATCGACGCGCCTGCCGTGATGGTGGTCGTGGTCATGGCTCCTTCATAGCAGCGCTTCGCACACGGAACATCCAGCGCAGATCGTGCGTCACGAGGCCATGTTCGCCCGGGGTCCGGCCATGCTCGACTCCGGGAGGGGGGCGAGGTCGATGATGTCGCCGCCGCGACGCTCGATGCCCATGCGCAGCCGGGTCACGTCCTTGCGGCCGATGGCCGGGCGGGAGCTCGCGACGAGCAGCAGCGGTTCCTGGAGGGTCGCGACGGACAGCCGGTGCCAGAGCAGAACGGTCGCCTCGTCGGCCCACTGCAGGTCGTCGACGACGAGCACCATCGGGCCGCGCGCGCAGCGTTCGGTGACGATGGCGAGCAGTTGGTTCACGCCGACCACGACCGGGTCGCCGCCGGACCAGGTGCGCGGGGCCGCGCTGCCGCCAGGTTGGCGCCAGCCGATGCCGGCCGCGTTGGACAGCAGGGAGTCCGCTGTCACGCCAAGGCATTCCAGCATCACGCGCAGCGGTGAGCGCCTGCTGAACTCGTCGGCCATGGCCCAGGCGACCTGCACGCCGTTGCCGCCGATGTCGGCGAGCGCGGTGCTGAGCAGTTCGGACTTGCCGCTGCCGGGGTCTCCCTCGATCCACACCGAGCCGCCGTTGCCCGCGTAGAGGTTGGCGACCAGGGCGCGGAGCCTGCGCAGTTCGGGCGCGCGGGCCGCTTCGGTGCGGCGGTTCGCGCGCGGCGCGGGCGGGGCCGGCAGGCTCGGTTCGGCGCGGCGTGGCGACTCGGTGCGCGGGCGGACGATCGTCGGCCGGTCCTGCGCAGGCGTTGGCGGGTCGAGGGCGGGGTCGCCGGCGAGAATCTGTTCGTGCACCTTGCGCAGCGCCGGTCCCGGTTCGATACCCAGTTCGTCGACCAGCGCGCGGCGCGCCTCGCGGAAGACCTCCAGCGCTTCGACGTGCCGGCCGCTCCAGTACAGCGCGATCATCAGCGCGGCGCGCAAGGATTCGCGCAGCGGGTGCGCGCGGACCAGCGCGGCGAGTTCGGTGGCCAGTTCCGGTCGGCCGCCCGCCGCGAGCATGGCGCCTGCCCAGCTCTCGGTGGTGACCAGGTGCAGTTCGCCGAGGCGATCACGCATGGTCTGGGCGAACGGGCCGGGCACGCCGGAGAGGGCGTCGCCGCGCCACAGTTCGCGGGCGGCTTCCAGGTCGCGCACGGCGCGGGCCGGGTCGCGCCGCTCCAGCCACTCGTGCGCGGAGTGCCGAAGCATGTCGAACCGCTCGGCGTCCAGCGCGCCGGGGGCCAGCCGCAGTACGTAGCCGACCCGGTCGCTGGTGAGCAGGTCGCCAGGGGCCCAGCGGGAGCGACGTGGTTCGAGGCTGCGGCGCAGGCCGCAGATGTAGGTGTAGACGCTGCCCTGCGCGCTGGCAGGCGGCGCGTCGCCCCAGACCGCCTCGATCAGCTCGCGCCGGGTGACGACCCGGTTGGCCCGCATCGCCAGGACCGCGAACACGGCGCGCTGCCGGGCCGGGCCCAACGCGATTTCCTGGTCGCCGATTCTGGCGTGGACCGGTCCGAGTACGTCGACGCAGAGATCCCCCTGCGCACCGTCCGGCTGCTGTGCTTCGTCCTCATGCATGCCGCTACCCCTGTCGTGCCCTTCCCGACACTGCCAGAACCTTCTACGGTCCGGCGGCGAGAAGAGATTGCGAAGTTCGGAAATTCGCCGCTGAGTGGTCCGTGTCCCGACGACCGGAACGTGACGGCGGTAGTGTCATTGCGGTGACCACCAGTGATACCGCACCGGGTTACACCGAACAGATCGCCGTGTTCGCGGAAGACCTCGATCAGATGGGCATCGTGCATTACACGAGGTACCCGAATCTGCTCGATCGCGCGCTGGTCGGATTTCTCGCCTCGACCGGCGGCGAGTTGCCGGACGGCCTGCTCTCACCTGCGCGGACATACGAAGCGGTGTGCGAGTTCTCGATCGCTTACCGGGCGCCGATCCACCAGGTAGGCCCGCTTGATGTGCATTTCTGGCTGGAGAAACTCGGCAGGACGTCGTTGGTGCTGCGGTTCCGCTTTCAACGCGGGGAAACCGTGCACGCGGAAGGCCGACGGGTCAGCGTCAAGGTCGACTCGACATCCGGTCGACCGACCCCGTGGTCGACCGAATTGCGCGAGTTCTTCCGAGATTCTTCCAAGAATCGGCAGCCGTAATAAATTGGAAATGACCGAAAGGGTTGACGAATAGCGCGCGGCCGCTACGCCGGGCGCACCGCGCGCAACTGCGCGGCGAGGATGGCGAACCTGCTGTTCGGCGGTTCCCAGGTCCAACTCTGCACGTCGACGAAGCCCGCGGCGCGCACCGCGTCGGCGAGGCCGCCGGGCAGCCGGCGTTCGTGCGCGGAGACCAGCAGCCGCCCACCGGGACGCAGCACCCGGAACGCCTCGACCAGGCCGGCTTCCCGGTCCGGCCAGAGCATCACGTTGTTGACCGAGAACAGCACGTCCACGCTGGCGTAGTCCTGGCCGGTGTGCTCGGCGTCGCCCTCGACCACCCGCACCGTGCCCTTGGCGACGAGATCGGCGCAGCGGCGCTCGCAACTGTGCCGCATCAGCTCGGAGGGCTCGACGCCGATGGCCAGCGCGGCCCGCTCCCCCGCCGCCGCCAGTCCGACCCCCGGACCGGGGCCGAGCACCAGCACCGTCTCGGTGTCGGCGATGCCGGCGAGCCGGACCAGGCGTCGTTCCGTCTCGGCGTTGCCGTGCGCCATGAGCGCGCCGCCGATCCGGCCGAGCGGGCCGGACGGCAGCCCGAATCCCTGGGTCGTGAGTAGTTCGGTGAAGCTCGCCATGACTCCAGTGCAACACGCTGACCAGCGGTTTACATCGGGGATGACCCTGAGCCGTGCTTGTTGAAAGCTTGTCGAAAGACGGAAACGGTGCGCCACGGCCGGGACGTGCCGTGGCGCACCGTTTCGCTGTTCACTCCACCTGTGGATTGGCTCCGGTGTCAGGGACCGCTGTTCTGGTCCTGGACGGTCGCGTTGCCCGGTCCCACCGCGCCGCCTTCCTCGTTGACGACGTGCCAGATGCTGCCGGCGCCGCCACCAAGAGAGACGGTGACCATGTCGTGGAACTGCACGCCCGAGTTCTGCGGTGCCTCGAACGAATGGTCGGCCGCGATGCTGTGATCGTTGAAGTTGCAGTAACTGCCCAGGCCCCATGCCTGGAAATCGGTCACGTTGTCGCCGACCTTGAACGCGGCCCAGCCATCACTGGATCCGTTCATGTACGCGGCCTGGCTCGGTGGGTCGTAGGGCAGCTCGTTCTGGAAGAAGTAGTCTCTGCCGCCGTTGCCGTTCCAGATCACGTTGTACTGCTGATAATGCTCGATGAACAGGCCGTACGCGGTCACGTTGTTGCCGTTGACCACCAACCCGTTCTGCGCCGGGTTGCTGTTCCAGCCGGCCCCGTCACCGTGGTCGGCGCGCCAGGCCCAGGTGTCGTCGACGATGGCGTTGTTGCTGTTGACCACCAGCGACTGGGTTGCCTGCGCCGCGCCCGCGCCGCCGATGCGGAAGTGCACGTCGGACAGGGTGGTCGGGTCGGCCGAGTGGTCGGCGCTCGAACCGTCGGGACCGACCTGCATCAGGATCGGCGAGTTGTTCTGACCGGCGTCGATCAGCAGCCCGCCGACCTTCACGCCGTTGACGTCGGCGACGTTGATCGCGGACGTGCCATTGGTCGGCTGGAGGGTGGCCAGGCCGAGACCGACGATGACCGTGTCCGCGCGGGTCACGCTCAGCGGCTGGTCCAGCTGGTAGATACCGGGCGTGACGATCAGGTTCTTACCGGCCGCCAGCTGGGCGTTGATGGTTTCCGCGCTGTCGCCGGGCTGGGTGATGTAGAACTGGCTGATCGGCAGCGAGGTACCGGCGGGATTGCCGCCTGCCCAGTCGACACCGGAGGAGTTCTGCTTCAGCGCCGGCACGAACACGTTGTAGTTGCCGGAGTTGTCGACGTACAGGAACGGCTTCTCCGCCACCGTCGGCGCGGTGCCGACCGTGGTGTACGGCGGGTTCGGGAAGCTCGTGCCGGGCGCGCCCTGGACACCGGCGAACACCATGTTCCAGTTCGACCCGTTCCAGCTGCCGATCTGGTCGTTGCGCGAGATCCACTGCTGCTGCGAACCGGAGTTCACCGAGCCGGTGACCACGCTGTCGGCCAGGAAACCACCACTGGACCAGCCGTTGTCGTCCAGTTGCAGGTTGCCGCGCACGTCGACGCGACGCAGCGGCGCCGCCTGGGAGACCGCCCAGGTGTCCGTGCCGGACGGTGGCACGATCTCCATGTTCTCGGCCTCGCGCCAGAAGTTCTCGGTCGCGTTGCCACCGTTCCAGTCGGCCTGGACGTGCACGTTTCCGTTGATGTCAACGGAGTCCGGGGTCAGACCCAGACCGGCGGCCTCCTCGTAGAAGCCGATGTTGACGTCGATGCCGTTGTAGGTGCCCGGGGTGAACAGCACGGCGTAGCGCTGGCTGCCGAACTGGTTGCTCACCTGCTGGTTGTAGATGTTGTTCAGCGTGCCCTGGATGCTGGCCGCGGAGTCGGACGGGGTGAACACGTAGACGTTGGGGCCGAAATTCGGCGTGTTCGGCGGTGGGGGCGGGTTTCCGCCGCTGCCGACCGGGGTCAGGTTGAAGTTCTGCGCGGTGGTGCCGTTGCAGGTGTACTGCTGCAACTGGGTGCTGTCCGTGAGCGAGGCGCCCGGGGTGTCCAGGCACTTGCCGCTGTTGCGGTTGACGAAGTGGTAGGAGCCGTCGGAGTTGGCGACCGGCTGCCACTGCTGGTTGTTGCCGCCGCCGTAGGCCCACAGCTGGATCGGCGCACTGTCCGCAGTGGACACGTTGGTGACGTCCCACGCCTGCGTCGGGGCGTTGTTGTTGTCGACCTGGTAGTAGCCGCCGCTGGTGGCCTGGAGTTCCCATTCCTGGGCGGTAGAGCCGTTGCAGGTGTACTGCTGGACGGCGGTGCCGTTGGCGGTGGCCGCGGATCTCGCGTCGACACACTTGTTGCTGTTGACGTTGACCACGTTGTACCAGGTACCGGGTGAGATGGCGGCCGGCTTGGCCACGGCCTGGTGCGCGCTCGGGGCATTCGGAATGGTCGGGGCGGCCTGGGCCGACCCGGATAACAGGGCTGAAGTGGCGGCCACGGTCATCGCCGCGGTCGCCAGCGCCAACACGGCTTTGCGCCTGCGCCGGCCCGGCGTCAGGTGCGCGCCGCCCGGACTGGCCTGGACTTCGGACACTGGACCCCTCCTCTGCCGCTGCGTTGCGGCATCGACTGGTGGCTGACGCGTACGGCGCCGGCATCGGACCATTCCGGGTCGCACCACCCGAAATTCACAATCCGTAACCTGTTAACACCGCTACGTCGTCATCGCGCTGATGTTATGGCGGTCACAGTTAGGGTGTCAATATAAGGCTAAGAATAAGTCGTGAAGGAAATGGTCACGGCGGAATTGCCAGTACCAGCAATGAATCTGGTCCACTCGTCCGGTTGTCGTAGTCAATCACTTGCGCCGCCTTACTCAGCCAGCGTATAAATTACTCGTGCGAGTAAAACCAACCGAGAGTGACGGCCAGGCCAGGTCGATCACGGCGACCGCGCGGCGCGCGCAGATCGTCGCGGCGGCCATCGACACCATCGCCGACCTCGGCTATCAGCAGGCGTCGTTCGCGCGGATCGCGGAGCGCGCCGGGTTGAGCAGCACCCGGCTGATCTCCTACCACTTCGCCGGCAAGGACGAGCTGATCGGGCAGGTCGTCGCGGAGATCGCAGGCGAGATCGAGGCGTTCATGATCGAACGCATGTCCGCCATCACTTCCGCGCGTGAAGCGCTGGCCGCCTACATCACCGCGAACGCCGAGTTCGTCGCCGAAAACCGGCGGAAGATGCTGGCCTTCCTGGAGATCTTCCTGGGCGGCGGCTTCAGCTACGAGACCGGTGACGAGTTGGTGCGGACCTCGCCGGTCGAGGAGATCATGGCGTGGGGCCAGCGCGATGGCGAGTTCCGCGCCTTCGACACGACCGTCATGGCAACGCTGGTCCAGCGTTCGATCGAGGGCCTGCCGTTCCTGCTCGCCACCCGGCCTGACACCGACCCGATCGCCTACGCGCGCGAGGTGGTCACCACCTTCGACCTGGCCACCAGGGCGGAATCGTGACGACCGCGCCGAGCGCCCCGAGCAGAGCCCGCTCCGGCCGCCAACTGCTGCTGCTCGTCGTCGACATCGGAGTGCCGATCGGGCTGTACTACCTGTTGCGCGGCTTGGGCATGAACGCCTATCTCGCGCTGCTGATCGGCGCGATCGTGCCCGCACTGACCACGCTGATCGGGTTCGTCACGCGACGCAGGGTGGACGGGATCGGGCTGTCCATGTTCGCGCTGATCCTGTTGTCGGCAGGCGTTTCCGCGCTCACCTCGGATCCGCGGTTCCTGCTCGTCCGGGACGGCTGGCTGACCGGCGCGTGGGGACTGTGGTTCTTCGCCAGCCTGCTCACCGGGCGTCCGGTCGCGTTCGCGTTCGCCCGCGTGTTCCTGGAGGGCCGCCGGGTCTGGGACCGCCGCATTCGGCGCTGGGTGCCCTCGACCACGAAGTCGTGGGACGACGTGTGGACGGACGAGCCGCGCTTCCGGCACATCTGGCGGGTGTCCACGGCGATCTGGGGCGCGGGCACCCTGGCCGACGCGGTACTCCGCGTGGTGATGGCCTACACGCTCCCGGTGGACGCGGTGCCCGGACTCAGCGGCGCGCTGTGGCCGGTGACCTTCGTCGTGCTCCAGGTCATCACCAATGTCAACTACCACCGCGCCGGCCTGTGGCCGATCCTCGCCGAGCCGGAACCCGCCGTGCCCGCTGAATCGATCAGCCCGGAATCAGCTCACTGACCTGCGACTTTCTCGCCGGTTTGCGCTTATGGTGGACTTTCGCCAGCGAAGGTCCAGGCCCACCGATGAACGAACCACTGCGTCCGCTCACCGAACCCGTCAACTCGCTCGCCGACTACCTCACCACCGGCGGTGGGGTGGGACTCGCCCGCGCCGCCACCCGGTCACCGGAGTCGGTGACGGCCGAGGTGCGCGCGGCCGGACTGCGCGGCCGGGGCGGCGCCGGCAGGCCGACCGCGGAGAAATGGCGCAGGGCGCGCGGCCCGGTGTCGTTGATCTGCAACGCGGCCGAAGCGCAACCCGGTTCCTTCAAGGACCGATTCATCCTGCGGCGCAACGCTTATCAGGTGGTGGAGGGCGTCGCCATCGCCGCGCACGCGCTGGCCGCGACGCGCGCGTACATCGCGGTGACCAGGACCTACGGCGCGGAGATCCGCGCGTTGCACCAGGCGCTGAACGAGATGCACGCGGCCGACCTGCTCGGTCCCGCGCCGATCCAGTTGGTCTACGGGCCGGACGAGTTCATCTTCGGCGTGGACGCGATGCTGGCCTGCGTCGTCGAACGCGGCAAGCCCTGGCCGGAAACGCTGGGCCCGCAATGCGTCGAGGCCGGCGTCGGCGCGGACGCGGATGTGGTGGTGCACAACGTGGAGACGCTGGCCGCACTGCCCACCATCCTGCGACACGGCGCGGACGCGTTCCGCGCCAACGGCACCGACGACTCCCCCGGCACCGCCGTGTTCACCGTGTCCGGCGACGTGCGCCTGCCCGGCGTGCACGAACTCCCCTACGGCCTGCCCGTCCGGGTGCTGGTCGACCTGGTCTGCGGCGGTGCGCTGCCCGGACGGCGGATGAAGGCGGTCTTCGCCGGTATCACCGCCGCGCCGCTGGCCGGCGAAGCCCTGGACACGCCGCTGGACGTCGACCTGATGCGCGCCGTCGGCTCCGCGCTGGGCGCGGCCGGATTCGTGGTCTACGACGACTCCGCGTGCATGGTCGCGGCCGCGCTGACCTGCTGCGAGTTCCTGTCCGCCACGTCACGCTGCGGGTCACTCGATGGGGTGGTCGAGCTGCTCGGCCTGATCGAGGACGGGCGGGGCGGCTCGTCCGATGTGGATGATCTGGCGACCTGCTGTGCGCGGATCGTCGGCGGGCGCGGCTGTGTCGCGGCGGTCGGCGCGGCCCTGCTGGTGCGGGGCGTGCTGGCCGCGTTCGGCGGCGAGTTCGCGGCGCATCTCGGGCGCGGCTGCGGGCACGGCAGGCGGCTGCACGTGCCCAAAATCATGGACTTCGACGAGTCGGGCGGCGGCTTCAGTTACGCCTGATCCGTGCGACGATCAGGGCATGCCTCGTGTGACTGCCAATGGGCTCGAACTGGAGTACGAAACCTTCGGCGACCCGACCGACCCGCCGCTGGTGCTGATCATGGGCCTGAGCGCCCAGATGACCACCTGGCCGGAGGGATTCTGCAACCTGCTCGCCGAGCAGGGCTACCACGTCATCCGGTTCGACAACCGGGACATCGGCCTGTCCACCTACTTCGACGACCTGCCCAAGGTGGATCTGCCGGCCGTGCTCGGCGGCGACTTCACCACCGCGCCCTACCGACTCTCCGACTTCGCCGACGACACCATCGGCCTGCTCGACGCGCTGGGCATCGCCAAGGCGCACATCGTGGGCGCGTCCATGGGCGGGATGATCGCCCAGCAGCTGACCATCGACCACCCGGACCGGGTGCGCTCGCTGTGCTCGATCATGTCCACCACCGGTGACCGGACGGTCGGCCAGAGCACCGAGGCCGCCATGGCCGTGCTGCTGCGGCCGGCGGCCGACGACCGCGAGACGATCATCGCGAACGCCGTCGCGGGCCGGAAGGTGATCGGCTCGCCCGGCTACCCGACCTCCAATGAGGAGCTCATCGCCGGCGCGACCGCCGCCCACGACCGCGCCTTCCACCCGGCCGGCGTGCTGCGGCAGATGGCCGCCGTGGTCGCGTCGCCGGACCGCACCGAGGGCCTGCACAAGGTCACCGTGCCGACCACGGTCATCCACGGCGGGGACGACCCGCTGGTGAACGTGTCCGGCGGCGAGGCCACCGCGACCGCGGTGCCGGGCGCGTCACTGCTGATCATTCCGGGCATGGGCCACGACCTGCCGACCGCTTTGTGGTCGAAGATCGCCGACGCGATCGTGGCCAACGCCCAGAAGGCCGACTAGCCCCTTACCGCCTTGATGACCTCGGCGAACTGCTCCAACTGCGGTTCGAGCACGGTGTAGTAGGAGATACCCAGGCGCTCGCGCTGCTCGGTGAGGTGCGCGGCGATCTGCTCGGGCGTGCCGATCAGAATGGTCGGCACGTCCAGGATCTCCTCGACGGTGAGGTTGAGGTCGTTCTGGACGCGCAGTTCCTCGGCGGCGGCCTCGCGGTCGTCGGTCAGCCGGAAGTTGTGCACCAGCACGTTCAGCTCGATGTCGGCGAACCGCTCCCCCGCCGCGGCGCGGACGAACTCGACGCGTTCGGCGAAATCGGCCGCGTTGTACAGACCGCTCTGGTCGCGCACCTTCGTGATCGGCCTGCTGCCGGTGAACCCGATGATGTCGGCCTTGGCCGCGGCCAGCCGCAGCATCCGGTCACCGCCACCGGCCAGCAGCAGCGGCACGTGCTCCCGCACCGGCGCGGGCTGGTGCTCCGGATTGGCCAGCCGCCCGTACACCTCCTCGACCGTGCGCACCAGGTAGTCGACCCGCGCGCCCGCCCCGTCCCAGGGCAGGCCCGCGTCCTCGAACTCGTTGCGCGCGTAGCCGGCACCGATGCCGAACTCGAACCGGCCGTCGCTGAGCTGCTCGATCGTGGCGACCTCGCGAGCCAGCAGCGCCGGGTTGAAGAACGCGGCGTTGAGCACGAACGTGCCCAGCTTGATCCGTTCGGTCGCCGAGGCGGCCGCGGCCAGCGCCGGGAACGGCGAGGGCCTGCCGAGATGATCCGGCAGATGCAGGACGTCGTAGCCGAGTTCCTCGGCCCGCCTGCTCTTGTCCTGCCACTGCTTGGCGTTGTCGATGTCGAACATGTTGACGGCGAACCGGAATGGTCGCACTCCAGCCATCTGCGGTCTCCTCCCCAAGGGACGCAAAGTTCGTAGAACTACGACCAATATACCGATCAGCCGGTGGTGACGGGACCCGAGGTGCGCGCCCGCTTCAGCTCGTAGAAACCGGGGGTCTCCGACACCAGCAGCACGCCGTCCCACAACCTGCCCGCGGCCTCGCCGCGCGGAATCGGCGTCATGACCGGGCCGAAGAACGCGTTCACGCCACCGTCCTCGGTGCCCACGTGAATGGCCGGGGTGCCGAGATCCTCGCCGACCGGGCCGAGGCCGGCCTCGTTGCCCAGCCGCAGCGCCTCGTCGTACTCGGTGCTCTCCGCGGCGTCCGCGAACTCCACCGGCAGGCCGACCTCGGTCAGCGCGGCGACGTACAGCTCACGGCTCAGCGGCTGCTTCTCCAGGTGGATCCGGTTGCCCAGCGCGGTGTATAGCGCGCGCACCTCGGCGAAGCCGTACTTCCGCTCGACCGCCATGGCAATCCGGGCCGGGCCCCATGCGGTGTCCAGCCATTCCCGGTACCACGCATCGACCTCGCGATCCTTGTTCAGCAGCGCCAGGCTCAGCACATGGAAGCGGACTTCGACCTCGGGCCGCACCTGTTCGACCTCCAGCAGCCAGCGCGAGGCGATCCAGGCCCAGGGGCACTTCGGGTCGAACCACATGTCCACCGTTGTCATCGCTCGTTCTCCCTGTTCATCGCGGGTGTGTGAGACAAAGGTAGGTGGCGGATCGGCCCCGTCCCAATGCCAATTCAAGCCAATCGGATTGGGCCAATCGCCTAGGCTGCCAGCGTGGACTTCCAGATCACCGTCGGCGAGCGCGGCGACCGGGCAACGCGGATCTACCAGCAGATCCGGGAGGCGATCCTGGACGGACGGCTGCGCGCGGACGAGCAGCTGCCGCCGAGCCGCGAACTGGCCGCGCGACTGCTCGTCTCCCGCAACACGGTCGCGCTGGCCTACGAGCGCCTTACCGCGGAAGGCTTCCTGACCAGCAAGGTCGGCGCCGGCACCTTCGTGAGCAACACCCCGCGCACCCGCGGCAGGACCGCGCCCGCCGGTACCGGTGTCCGCCCTCGCGCCCAATGGGCCGACGCCGAGATCTTCGCCCAACCCGGCCCCGTCGAGCCGCGCTTCAACTTCGGCGTCGGCATGCCGGATCCGAAGCTGTTCCCGTGGGACACCTGGCGCAGGCTGGTCTCCCAGGTCCTGCGCCCCACCACGCTGTGCGCGTCCGGCTACGACGAACCGGCCGGTCACGCCGGCCTGCGGGCCGCCATCGCGCGCTACATCGGCGTGTCCCGCTCGGTGCGCGCGGCAGCGGCGGACGTGCTGATCACGCGGGGTGCGCAGCAGGCCCTGGACCTGATCGGCCGGGTGCTAATCGACCCTGGCGACGTGGTCGCGGTCGAGGAACCCGGCTATCCGCCGGCCCGCGCGCTGTTCGCCTCGCTGGGCGCGAAGGTCCTCGGCGTGCCCGTGGACGAGGAAGGCATTGTCGTGCGGTCGATTCCGCGCACCGCGCGGCTGGTCTACACCACGCCATCACACCAGTTCCCGTTGGGCACGGCCATGTCCCTGCCACGCCGGGCCGCGTTGCTGACCTGGGCGGAGCTGCACGACGCGGTGGTCATCGAGGACGACTACGACAGCGAGTTCCGGTTCGCGGACCGGCCGCTGGAGCCGTTGCAGAGCCTGGACCGTACCGGCAGGGTGATCTACGTCGGCTCGTTCGCCAAGACGCTGCTGCCCATGCTGCGCATCGGTTTCCTGGTCGCGCCCGAGTCACTGCGCACCGCGCTGCACGCCGCCAAGCAGCTCACCGACTGGCACAACGAACTCGTCGGCCAGGTGGCGCTGGCCCGGTTCATCGACGAGGGCCTACTCGCCAGGCACGTCCGCAAGGCCACCCGCGAATACGCGCAGCGTCGCGCCGCGATCACCGGGATCCTGACGCAGGACTTCGCCGACTGGTTCGACATCGTCCCGTCCAGCGCCGGCCTGCACCTGTGCGCGCCCGTCCGTCCACATGCGAGTATCGACGTGGCTTCCGTTGCCGCGCAGGCAAGGCAGGCCGGCATCGCCGTCGACGAACTGGCCCGCTACGGCGGCGGGCCCGGCCTGGTGTTCGGCTACGGCGGCATCAGCCGCGTGGACATCCCGACCGGCCTCGCCCGGCTGGCCGGGATCATCCAGGGCTTTCAGTTCTGGCGTTCGTAGGGGATCTGCTCGCCCGCGGTCACCGCGAACGGCAGATGGTTGCCGGCAGGCGGCAGCGGGCAGGTGGCGAAGTCCGTGAACGCGCACGGCAGGTTCGTCGCCCGGTTGAAGTCCAGCCGCACGGTCCCGTCCGCGTCCGGCGCGGCCAGGCTCAACGACCGGTTGGCCGCGTAGGTGGTCGTGCCGCTGGTCTCGTCGGTGAACAGGATCATCAGCGAGCCGGCCTGCTTGCCGTTGAACGCGGTCAACGTGTGCTCTGCGCCCTCGTGCGTGAACCGCACCACGCCCGGCGCCACGTACACGTGCCCGAGCCCCTCCACCACCGCGCCGACCTGCGTCGGCCTCGGCTCGTCGAACGGCTCGAACGTGCCGGTCAGCGCCCAGCTCTCCGCGGGCGCGTACGAGGGCACGCCCCGGAACGCGTGCAACGCGGCCGCCTTCGGATCGTGCACCCGGATCAGGTAACCGGACCGTCGCGCGATCTCGATCTCCACCTCGCCCGCGGACACCCGCGTGCCCGCACCGCTGTTCACCAACTCGAACCGCGTCACCCCGGTCACCGGCGCCCCGTCACGGGTCAGCTCGCCGCCGTCCGGATCGAGGTAGGCGGCTTCTTCGTCCTGCCACCACAATCCGGGCAGTCCGCCATAGCGCCGCGGCGTCTCGCTCAGCCAGTCCAACGACACCAACGCCAACCAGCCGAACGGCTCGGCAAGCCCGCGCTCACGGTCGGCCTTCCAGTCCTGCCACGCGGCCACGAACTCATCGGTCGCGGCCCGCTCGTCAAGGTCAGTGCTCATACCAGGTGCAACGGGCACCGGTGCGCGCTATTCCGCAGCCCACCATGTGGACGGGGGCACATGAAGGTACGGGGCCTGGCGCTTCCCCCGCCAGGCCCCGCGAAATCATTCGAACACATGTTCGAGGCGATGTCAACTTGGCAGTTCGCGATGTGATGTCTCAGGACATGCGTGACAGTTCTGTATCAGGACATCGGTGACAGTTGATGTCTCAGGACTTCGGTGACACGTCGCTAGCCTTGGCGCGCCCACCAGGGCGTCTGCCGTTACCGACATACCTCACCCCGGGAGCGGCTCGGGTGTGCTCAATCAGGACCTCGCCCTGCAGATCGGTGACAGTGATCTTGTCGCCGTCAATGACGGCCGGGTCTCCGCGATGGATCGGCCAAGCCTTGTTTTGTAGAGACTGTTTGCCCCTGACCGGTGACCGATCCGGGGACCTGATCAACGGCGACGATGCCGGTGATCTGGCCAACCGTGCGGATACCGCTGGGACCACGAACATTCACCCGCTTGGCGCCTGCTTGTCGCTGGTTGAACGGAGAACCGGGACGGGCGTCACGATCGCAGCGGCCGGGAGCAAAACGTCCGGTTCTGCGCCGGGGTCCTCGGCCAGGACAACGCCAGCCGCGTCGGCGTCGAAGCCGACCGGCCAGACCGTCAGCTCGCTCGCCACCGCGCGGTCCAGTTTCGCCTGCCGCAAGTCGGCGCCTCTAAGGTCGCAGCCTCGGAGATCGGCCATCCGCAGGTCCGCACGAACGAACACGGCTCCCACCGCACGGGCTTTGCGCAGATTCGCCTCACGCAGGTCCGCACCGGAGAAATCCGCGTCAGCCAGCGTGGCCTTGAGCAGCCGCGCACCACGCAGATCGGCCTCGACACCACGGACCCGATCGAGAATCGACGTCCCGAGTTCCGCATGCCGCAGGTTGGCCCGGATCAGTGATGCCCCGCTCAGGTTGACCTGGTACACGCTGGCCGCTTCCAGACACGCACCATCAAGGTTGACCCCGTTGAGCCACAGTCCATCACAGTCAGCCCGACGCAGATCGGTGTAGCTGACGTTGAGCCAACCAGGAGGACGATGCTGCCCCAGCACACCAAGACAGGTCAGTGCCACCTGAGCGTCCGCGGCACGCGTCTCCAACGGGAGTACCGCGTTGATAGACGCGTCCGCTGCCGGTACGCCTGGCTCCTGCGGCGGCCAGGGCAGGTGCGTCCGCACATAGGCCGCCATGATCGACACGACCGCCTCGTAGTCACGGACTGAATGCTCGGCAATCCGCCACAGCGCGTAGATCCCGCCAATCCGCACATCCAACTTGTCACTGCCCAACTGGTCCACGGCCCGGCTGAACAGATCGGTGACGTTGCCCTCACGGGTCGCGTTCAGCCCGTCCCGACTGACCCGCAACTGTCGCCAGGTGGCATAGGCGCCGAACAGCACGACCGCTCCACCGACCGCTTGCAGCAGGGTCGTTCGCACGTTGTTCAACGCGGTCAGCCGCTCCGTCGCGGCGACTTGAGCACCAGCGAGGTCATGATCGACGACCAGCCCCGGAAGAATCAGAACCACAACGGCCAGCAAGGCGAGCGCGGCCAGTACCACCAGCACTCCGGAGACGGCCCGAGCCCAGCTCCGCCTGCGGCCAGCAGATCCCCCCATAGCACCAGTATCGTAGGGCAATTTAAAGCCGGTGAACCTAGGCGTTCAGCGCGCCAGGGAGATGGTCGCGGCCATCAGGCGTGATCATCAGGTCATTTTCGGCCGGCGGCGACATCCCGGATGCCAACTATCTCCTGTACTTGGTGCCAACCGTCGCCTGATGCCGAGTATGGCAGCTGCAAGTAGGCTGCCTCTGGCTTGATCTGTCACTGCGGCAGGCTCGCCTTGGGGGTGATTCACCTGTTAGTCCGGCATCGATCTACGGCGGCAGCACAGGCAGCTCGCCGGATAACCAGAGTACTGGCGCTGGTCGCCGCCGCAGCGGCTGCGCTGGCGACGCTGCTGTTGTCGCCCTTCGTGCTGAAAGAGATCTCCGCCTCCACAGCGGTCGACTGGACCAGGCTCAGTCAGATCGGTGCGGCCTACGGCTTCACATCGGCGGTCGTCTCGGCGCTCGCGCTGACTGGCGTTGCTGCCTCGCTGATCGTGCAGAACCGGCAGGCCAGGGCGGATCAGGTCCAGGGGATTCGCAGCTACTATCGCGACCTCGTCCGTCTGGAACTGGACGACATGGCGCTGTATCAGCCCGTGTGGGGTGACCTGGACATCGCCGATCCGCATGAGCGCAAGCGGCATGTCTACGCCGATCTCATGATGAACTACGCGTGGATGGGCTTTGAAATCGGAACCATCCGCGAGCCTGCACTGCGGGACATGCTGGCCGGGATGTTCACCGGCGAAGCCGGGCGGCACTATTGGGACAAGGCCGGCAACTCATGGACCGCCAGTTCGTCCGGAAGTCGCATCGGTCGTCGTTTTCTAGCCATAGTGGGGGAACAGCACGCTCGCGCTGTCGCTGCCGGGCCTCCGACCCGCTCGGCCATCGTCCCCAGTGCGCCTGAGGTGCCTGCCGCGAGAGCGTCACCCGCGTGGCGGACAACGATCGGCGCTCTGATCGGCCTGGGCACCGGGCTGGCGCTCGGATCGCTTCTGCGCAGCCGACGCTGAGGGTTGTTGGCAAGGGTTGGATGATCACGGTGTGACCGGTTCCCACCAGGAGCCATTGTCAATACTTGTGGATCAGTTGAGCTCACGGACGTCCTCGTGAGTTGATCACGATGAGCCAGCGCTGTGCGCTCATGTTGCTGGGGCGCGAGCGGCTGAGAGATCGCGAGACGGACCCGGGGATCGATGGGTTCACTGACAGCCACCGCCCGAGCCTGCGGGCAGAAGTGTCACCACCAAGACCACCAGAACCGTCACCGATCTCCAGATACAGCACTGTCACCGATGTCCTGAGAGATGACATTGGCAGTTCGCGATGTCGGGCCTTGGTCAGGCCCCGCGGCAGCGGCCGACGTGGTTCACGAACCCCGGCGGGATCGCCAGGGGCCTGCTCGACCCAGACGGTCACCGTGTCCCACCGATGCACGGAGGTCCCGGCCGGTGGTTGTTGGCCGGTGACGATGCCGTGCAGGACGGGATGCGGGCTGTCCGGGTCGGGGCCTTGGCAGAGCACGCCGAGATCGTGACCAACCAGCCAGGCCGCCAAAGCCTGTTGACCCACGAAATCCGGTACCTGGACCGAATTATCGTTGCGATGGTCCTGTGACTGTGTCACGTGCATTCACCCGATTTCAGCGTATCGGATGTGCTCGGCGCGGAGAAGTCTCAGTTCGGCCTGCGCAGTACGGCCAGCCGCGAGACGTACTCCTCCTCGGAGATCTCGCCCGCCGCGAACCGCCGCGCCAACACGTCCTCCGCGGCCGACAGCGGCACCCCCGCACCGGGCGGCGGGCCGAACTGCCGGAATCGCTGCCTGCGCACCAGGTACACCACCACCCCGGCGACCGCCGCCAGGACGACCAGCGTGCCGATGCCCCACCACGGAGCGAAACCCCACCACGGGCCGCCGCCCCAACCCCCGCCCCAACCTCCGCCATAGCCCCATCGGGCCAGAATGTTCTCGCTCATGACATCAGCATGTGCGCGAACCGCCCTCGCCACATCCGATGCCGAGCGTGCTCGTCCACTACGTCCCCAGGCGTACCGGGCGATGGGAGAGTTTTCGCTGAGAGAGTTTTCGCCGCGAGCGATGAGTTCGGCCGATGCCGCCGGTATGTACCGGTGAACCACCGACCGAGAAGGAGAACCATCGTGAGCGTCATCGTCATCGACTTCATCACCCTGGACGGGATCGTGTCCGACCCGGACGGGTCCGAGGGCACGGCCGCGGGCGGCTGGATATTCCGGCACGGTCCGGAAACCGTTGCCGGGGACAAGTTCCGACTCGGCAGCACCCTGGACGAGGGAGTCATGCTGCTGGGTCGCAAGACCTGGCAGATGTTCTCGCGGTTGTGGCCGGAGCGCACGGATCCGTTTTCCCTGCGGATGAACGCCGTGCCGAAGCTGGTCGCCTCGCGCACGCTGACCGACACGTCAGCGTGGGCGAACTCGTGGGTCATGGACGGCGATCTGATCGACGTCGTCAAGCAGGAGCAGCGGGATGTGATCATCACCGGCAGCGTGGGCATCGTCCACACGCTGATGGCCGAGGATCTCGTCGACGAGTACCGGCTGATCGCGCTGCCGACGATCCTGGGCGCGGGCGAGCATCTGTTCCCCGCCGCCGAATCGCCCACCTACCTGGAGCGACTGGAGGTGGAACGGGTCGGCGCCGCCGTGTTCGCGCGGTTCGGGCGAGAACCGAAAATTCAGGATTGACCTTGACCCAAGGTCAGGCCGCACGCTGTTGGCATGACGAACTCAAACGCGAAAAGCGCCAGCAAAACCAACAATTCGACCTGGTCCGGCTTGGTGGCGGTGGACGACACCGCCCTGGCCGTGACCGACACGCGCGGCCCCGGCACCCCGGTGCTCTACCTCAACGGCTCCTACACCAGTCAGAACTCCTGGCAGCCGGTCATCGGCGAACTCGGTGGGAACGAGTGGAGGACCCGCATCACGACATTGATGGAGGAGAAACTGCGCGCGGCCGGCATCGAGAACCCGTAAGCCAGGTCGTCAACGGAGGTGGCGGATCGTGACGGCCATCTGGCGAAGCCTGTCGAGCAGGGGACTGTGGTTGTCCGGCGTGAGTTTCAGGCCGACGGTGTCGGCGATGTGCTCGGCGAGCGGCGGAATCGGGGTCGTGTCGGTGTGGATTTGTTGGGCGAACTCGGGTTTGCTCAACTGCGCAAGGCAGTAGTCCAGTTTCCGCACCGCGAACGACTCGCGGCGCAGCAAGAAGTCACACCGACCGATCATGCGCAGTACCGGGGCGAGGCCGAGGCCGCGGTCGCGGAGCCGGTTCAGCACGGTGTCGCGCTCGGCGAGCAGCGCGAAATGCCGGACGTCGTGTCCGGCATCGCGCAGTCGCCCGATGATCTCCTCGAAGTACTGCGGCTCGACCAGCGTCATGGGCACGATCACGACGCCGTCGTGTTCGCGCAGCACGTGGTCGAGGACCTCGAAGACGCCCTGCCGCCAACTGGGAAACGTCTGGAAATCGGCACGCATCCCCGGCGGCATCATCCGGTGCAGGCCGAAGCCGACCAGTTCGGGATCGCAGACGACGCTGCCGGGAAGCCTGCGGCGCAGTTCGTACGCGGTCTGGGTCTTGCCGCCACCGAACGGCCCGTTGATCCACAGCAGCATCGCGGTCAGCCCCGGTGGTAGGTCTGCACGACGACGCCGCCCGGCAACGGGGTGGTGTCGACCAGGCTCAGCGTGCGGCGTGGACCGCCGCGGAACAGCGGCTTGGTGCCGTCGGAGCCGAGCAGGTACGGGAAGACCATGAGGCGGTACTCGTCGATCAGGTCGGCCTGGTGGCAGACGTTGAACAGTTCGGCGCTGCCGGAGAGCAGCAGGTTGCCGCCCTCGCCCTTGGTCAGCTCGCGGATGCCCTCGACCACGTCGCCCTCGATCAGGCTCGCGTTCCAGGTCAACTCGGTAAGGGTGCGCGAGGCGACGTACTTGGGCATGGTGTTCATCCGGACGCCGAACTCACCGGTGCCGGTCATCTTCGGCCAGGCCGCAGCGAAGCCGTCGTAGGTGCGACGGCCGAGCAGCAGGGCCTCGGACTCGCCCAGCTCCTGGAACTTGTACGCGCCCGCCTCGTCGCTGAAGAACGGCATCGACCACTGGCCGGGCTCGTCCATGAAGCCGTCGATGGTCACGTACTCGGTGGCGACGATCTTCTTGCTCATGTTCTTCCTCCGACTCGATGTGGACCTTATGGCTACGCGTCGAGCGGGGCGACAGCGATTCGACATTTCGTCGAAAGTGATGCCGGTCACACATCTGCGAGCACGGCGGCGAGGCGGCGAGGCCGCCTGCGCCGTCAGGCGTCACACTGACCACAGTGGAGGGACGCAACCGGATCGTCCGGCTGCGCAAGGAAGATCTGGCCGCGTTGCGCGCGGAAGCGTCAGCCGACGCCCTCGGTGATGCGTAGGTCGCGGTCGGCGCCGTCGCCGAGGGCCGCGAGCGCCTCCTGGTAGGCCGGGGTCTCGTAGGCCGCGACGGCCGCCTCGTAGCTGGGGAACTCGACGAGCACCGTGCGCTCGTCCTGGCCGGCCTCGTGCGGGGTGACCTGACCACCGCGGGCCAGCATCTGCCCGCCCGCGTCGGCGAGCGCGGGCACGGCCAGTTTGCCGTACGCGGCAAGCTTGTCCGGATCCGAGATCGAGCGGTACGCGACAACCCAGTAGCCCTTTGCCATGCGGCCAACCCTACTCGATCAGCGGTGCCGAGATCAGCAGCACCGAGATCAGCGGCGCCGAACCGGGCAGTGTTCGCTCAGGGTTGGGTCGTGGTCGACATGGGCAGGTTTCCGCGCTGCCGCGCCCGGTAGGTCGCGCCCTTGACCCGGTTGCCGCAGGTCTTCATCGCGCACCACTCCCGCCGGAAACCGCGGGACCGGTCAATGAAGACCTGGGTGCATTCCGGCCGGTGGCACTCCTTGAGCAACTCGCCGTCCGGCCCGCCGAGGATGTCGATGGCGTCCCTGGCGACCGTGGACGTGGCCGCCTCAGCGCCGGCTCGGACGTGCTTGCCGGCCGCGTCGAGTTGGGGCACCGTCGGCGGCTGTCGGGCCGCGTCGTTGACCAGGGCGAGGGCGTGTTCGTCGTAGTCGCGGCCGGCGAGCCGGGTGGCGATCAGGTCGTAGATGGCCTCGCGCAGCGCGACGGCCCGGTCCAGGTCGGCCTGCGTCGAGGCGGGTTCGACCTCGCCGACGCCGGACTCGCGGAACCACGCGTCGAGGTTGCGCGGGGCCCGGAGCTTCTCCAGTGGCACGGCGTTGCGCCGGGCGCGCAGGGTGCCGACGAAGTCGAGGGCAGCGTTACCGCACGGGAAGGCATGTTCCACAACACCATTTTGACAGGTGTTGGTCACCACTGCAACGATACTAACCGTTCTAACCGGTGTTGAATGGAATTCGAGGACAAGCTCAGCTGACCGCTCGCCGCTCCCGACGGCTGACCATCAGATACTCCAGCAGGTTCAGCCCGCCGATGACCACGGCCAGGCCGCACAGCGCGGCGAGCGCCGGCACGTGACCGGCCGCCGGGATCAGCGCGAGCACGACGAGTGCCGCGCCGAGCCTGGTAACCGACCAGCTCTGGAACATCCGCCACCGGGTGTAGCCGAACGTGGCCAGGTACAGGGCGCATCCGCCGAACAGCAGGTCGAGGTTGGCGCCGGCGAGCGGTTCGCCGGGCCGGACGATGGCGACGGCCATGCCGACCGAGACCGCGATGATCGCGCCCACGAACAGCAGATGCCCGTAGGAGAGCACGGCGCGGATGATGTCGTTGCGCTGGTTGCGGGTGCGCAGCGCGTGCTGGACCGCGCTGGCCGCGTAGCCGTAGTAGACCCACCAGAGTCCGGCGGAGAGCACGAAGGCGGCGGCGACCGCGCCGACCGTGTCCGCGTGCAGCGGGCCGTTGACCGCGGCGGGTGCGCCGATGTCGACGATGGACTCGCCGAGCGCGATGATCAGGAAGCCGCCGAAGCGTTCGGCGAGATGGCCGGGCACGAAGCGCGCGTTGGCGAGCACGTTGCGCGCGACGGCCGGCGTGGCGAGGTCGACGACGGCCGCGCAGATCCACAGCGCGAACCGGACCGGCGTCGGCAGGAAGCCGCCGATCAGCAGTAGTGGCCCGCTGACCAGCACCGCGACCAGGAAGCTGACCATCGGCATCCGACCGGAGCGCCAGATCATGATCAGCAGCACCACCCGGACCGCCAGGTAGGACGCGCCGAACAGCACCCCGCGCTCGTCGTACGCGCCGGGCACGGCCAAGGCCATGAACATGCCGCCGAGACCGATCACGAACAGGCCGAGCCGGTCGCTGTTGCGGTCCAGGCCATGGGTGTTCGCGTAGACGCAGGTGCCGACCCAGACCCAGTAGATCGGCACGAACGCGACGGCCGCGTGCGCGACGCCGAGCAGGCTGTGATCGGCGCGCAGCAGTGCGGACACCTCGGTGACCGCGAAGACGAAGACCAGGTCGAAGAACAGCTCGGCCCAGGTCACCCGGATCTCTTCCGGCTCGTCGAGGACGACGGACTCGGCAGGCTGGTTTGTCACCACGGAACCAATTCTTCATCGGGCCGGCGGGTTATCGTGCCGGAACGCGGAGGAGAAGAGGGTCACGTGCGGGATGTGCTGCTCCAGGGCGGCCGGGTGATCGACCCGGGCGCCGGTACCGATCAGGTCGCGGACGTGCTGGTGCGCGACGGCGCGGTCGCGGCGATCGGCCAGGGACTGCCGGCGCCGGACGACGCGGTCGTGCTGGACGTGGCCGGGCTGGTGGTCGGGCCCGGATTCGTCGACCTGCACAGTCACGTCAACTCGATCACCGGGCAGCGGTTGCAGGCGATGGACGGCGTGACCACCGCGCTGGAGCTGGAGGCCGGCGCGACCCCGGTCGGTCTGGCCTACTCCTCGACCGCGAACGAGGGCAGGCCGCTGAACTACGGCTTCTCCGCGTCCTGGGCGCTGGCGCGCGGCCAGGTGCTGGTCGGGCCGGACCCGAACGCCTCGATCGAGGCGACGCTGGGCCTGTTCGGCGAAGCGAACTGGCTGCGCGACTCCTCCCCCGCCGAGCTGACCGCGTGGCTGAGCCTGCTGGAACGCGACCTTGCGGACGGCGCACTGGGCATCGGCGTGCTGCTCGGCTACGCGCCGCGCACCGATCCCGACGAGTACCTCGCGGTCGCGCGGCTCGCGGCCAAGGCGGGCGCGCCGACCTACACGCATGCCAGAGAGATCGTGGAGGCCGACCCGACGACGCCGATCGACGGCGCGGAGGAACTGGTGCGCGCGGCTGGCGAGACCGGCGCGGCCATGCACCACTGCCATGTGAACTCGACCTCGCGCCGCCACGTCGACCGGGTGCTGGCGGTGCTGGACTCGGCGCGGTCGGCGGGCAGCCCGGTCACGGTCGAGGCGTACCCGTACGGCGCGGGCAGCACGGGGATCGGCGCGTTCTTCCTCGCCCCGGACCGGCTGGCCGCGTGGGGCCTGCGGCCGGACAACATCGTGCTGGTGGCGACCGGAGAGCGGATCGCGGACGAGAACCGGCTGCGCGAACTGCGTGCCGCCGACCCGGCCGCCGCGTGCATCATCGAGTTCTTCGACGAGCGCGACCCGGCCGATCGGGCGCTGCTGACCAGGGCGCTGGCCTTCCCGGACTCGATCGTGGCCAGTGACGCGATGCCGGTGCTGCTGCCCTCGACGGCGCCGGATCCGCTGGCCTGGCCGCTGCCGCCGGGCGCGGCGACGCATCCGCGCACCGCCGGCACGTTCGCGAAGGCGCTGCGGCTGATGGTGCGCGAGAGCGGCGCCTGGACCTGGCTGGAGGCGTTCCGCCGCTGCGCCTGGCTGCCCTCGCGGGTGGTCGCCGGGATCGCGCCGAGCGCGGAACGCAAGGGGCACCTCGGGATCGGCGCGGACGCGGATATCGTGGTGCTCGATCCGGAGCGGATCACCGACAACGCCACCTTCACCGCGCCCACCCGCACCTCGACCGGCGTGCGGCAGCTGCTGGTGCACGGCGATTTCGTGGTGCGCGACGGCGAACTGCTGCCCGACGCCTTCCCCGGCCGTCCGGTGCGCGGCGAGCCGGCCTGAATCAGTCCACTTTGGACACCTCGCTGGCCGCGCTCAGCTGGCCGGTTTACTCCCGCGTACCCACCCGACGAGGCCGCGCTGGTTCACCCTGACCTTGCTCAGGCCGTGTTCGAGCAGGGTGTCGGCGATCTCGTCGAGGTCGAACAAGTGCAGGCCGAGCGAGCCGGGCAGCAGGTCGCCGAGCCGGTTCAGGGCGCCGCCCGCCGCGGTCGGCACCATGATCGCGAGCCGGCCTTCGGGGCGGAGCACACGGGCCATTTCGGCGAGCGCGGCGTTCGGGTCCGGGATGAGCTGCAACACGGCCATGGACACGACCGCGTGCGCGACCTCGTCGCGGAAGGGCAGCTGCTGCGCGTCCGCCCGCACGAAGCCGACGTTGGCGCATGCCTCCGCGGCGACCGCGCGGGCGAGCATGGACTCGGCGATGTCGACACCGACTGCCAAACCGTCCGGTCCGGCCGCCCTGGCCAGCGCCGAGGTGACGTTGCCGGGGCCGCTGCCGATGTCCAGCGCGATGCCGTCGGCGGGCAGCCGCAGCCAGTCGAGTTCGAGGTGCCAGGCGGCCAGGATCCGGCGGGCCAGGCCCTGCGCGATGTCGTACAGCTGCGATCCGATCTCGGACGCCCACAGCTGCTGCACGGGTCCGTTGTTGCTGGCCGGCTGGTTCTCGCCCGGCCCGAGCAGATCCAGGTAACCATTTTCGGCATCGGGGTCGACGGGCGGGTTCACCAGCAGAGACGTGGCCCGCGCGAGGGCGGTCGGCAGCACCGTCGGTTTGATGACCTCGCTCATGCCGTCACCCTACCGGCGCAACGTCACGCGTGCCGGTCTGTCCACAGTAGATCGTTTCGGTGCTGGCTTCGACCGACACCGCGCAGCACACTGATCTGATGGTGAAACCTCCGGGGGGCGAATCGGTGATCTCGCGGGTGGTGCGGATCTTCGACGCGCTGGCGGCCAGCCAGTCCCCCGCGCCCCGGGTCGCCGAGCTGGCCCGGCGCTGCGGCCTGCACGTGGCCACCACCGCCCGGCTCGTTGACGAACTGGTCGCCAACGGCTGGCTGACCCGGGACGCGGACCGGCGGGTCCGGATCGGCGCCCGGCTGGCCGAACTCGGTGCGAGCGCCGCCGCCGCGCCCAGCCTGCGCGGGATCGCCCTGCCGCTCATGGCTGACCTGCACATCGTCACCGGCCTGCCGGTGCAGCTGCTCGTGTTACACGGCCGGGACGCGCAGGTCGTGGCCTGGCTGCCGCGCGCGGGCGGACCGCAGCGCATGCCGTTGCAGTCCTCGTCGGCGGGCCTGGTGCTGCTCGCGAACGCGCCGGCTCGGTTGCAGGAGGATGTGGTGGCCGAGACGCCGGTCGCCGAACAGGAGCCGTTGCGCGCGCAACTGGATCGGGTGCGCCGCACCGGGTTCGGGTCCGTGCCCGGCTGGGTGGACGTCGCCGCGCCGGTGCGGGTCGGCGAGCAGGTCGTCGCCGCGCTGGCGCTGGTGGTCGCGGGCAGCAACGCCGCGCCCGGGTACGTGCCCGCGCTGCGGGCGGCGGCCCTCGGCGTGGCCCGAGGGTTGATCGGTTAGTCTCTGCCGCACCGCGAGGCTTGTGGGGGAGCCATGACCGCATTCGACGAAACAGACGAAACACCGGTCCGTCCTCGGCGACGGTGGCTGATCTGGTCCGGCGCGAGCATCGCGGCCGTCCTGCTCGGCACCGCCGCGCTGGTGATCTGGGCGCCCTGGCGCGCACCGGCCGCGCCGATCGTCACCGCGCTGCCGGCCGGCTGTCCCGCGCTGCTCGGCGAGCCGACGCCCTCGGCCGGCAGCGAAACCGGGCCGGGCGACGCCAAGGACGCCGACTGCAGCTGGGGCACGTCCATCGCGAACAGCACCTTGACCGGGCCGAACGATGCCGAAGTGTCGCCGCTGACCGCGACCACCGCGCTCTACCCGACCATCGACGAGGCGCGCAGCCGGTCCGCCGCGCTGGTGACCGTGTACGACGGGCCGACGCAGGGTTTGTCGCTCGGCGCGGACACCCCGATCGCCGAGATCGGCGACGAGGCGCGGATCTCCGACCACGACGGCCTGCTCATTCTGGTCGCCCGCAAGGCGAACGTGGTGCTGACCATGCAGTACTACGCGCCGAGGGGCGTCGATGCCGACCAGGATCAGGCGGTGCTGGCGACCGCGGCCCGCACCATCCTGGCCGGCATCAGTCTGACGACGACCTGACCAGCCGCAGGTAGATCTTGACGAGCCGAGCGCTATCGCGACGCAACGGTGTCGGCCGACCCGGCCAGGCTCCTCGGATCGGCGGTGCTGCGCGGGGCCGGCGCCGTGGTGCTGGCCGGGGCGCGTCCGCCGAGCGCGTGGAAGATCAGGTTCGCCTCGGCCACCATGCCGGCCTTGAACGGGTGGTAGGCGACGGCCTCGAACAGGTTCGTGTTCTGCCCGTTCACCCACGCCGCGCTGCCCGCGCACGCGTCGTGGCCCAGGCTGGGCCCGTAGGTGTCCACGTACAGCGCGTGCTGGTGGCGTGCGGCGGTCGACTCGGCCGCGTTCAGCGCGCGCTCGACCGAGTCGGCCCAGGCGTAGTCGCCGTCCGCGAACGGGATCACGTCCGGGCAGTAGCCGCTGGGCGGCACCAGTCGCGGATAGCCGACCACGACAACCTTCGCGCCCGGGGCGTGCGCGTGCACGCCGCGCAGCACGCTCTCCAGGTTGTGCTCGGTGTTCGCGATCGCGGCCTTCATGGTGTCGATGCCGTTGATCGTGAAATGGTCCTGGCAGGGATGGCCGGTCGGGTCGCCGTCACGCAGGCCGGGACAGGTGCCCACGAGCGAACCGAACACGCCGTAGTCGTTGCCGCCGATGCCGACGGTGACCAGGTCGGTGTCCAGGCTCAGCGCGTCGAACTGCGGCGGTTCCGAGGCGAAATCGATGCTCGTGGACGGAACCTCCTGCGGCTGCGTCATGTTCGACGTGTCCGCCGACGAACAGCTGACATCGGTGAACCCGGCACGCGTTGAGTAGATGCCGAGGTCGGTGGCCAGCCAGGAGGGGTAGTTGTTGTTGGACCGGAAACACCAGCTGGCCTGCTGCCAGGGAATCAGCGGCCCGGCCGAGTAGGAGTCGCCGAGCGCGACGTAGTGCTGGAAGGCCGGCGTGCTCGCCGCGCCCACCCCGACACCGACCGTGGCGCTGAGGCCGAGACTGACCGCAAGAGCAACACTGATCCTGGCAGACAGCTTCACCGCACCAACCTTTCGTTCAGGCCGGCCCACGGCCGGATTTCCTCGAGCTGGAAAGCGACTTCGAGCAGGGTGCGCTCCGCGCCGCGCGCGGCCGCGAGTTGGACGCCGATCGGCAGACCTTCGTCGGTCGTGCCCATCGGCAGCGAGATCGCCGGTGTACCGGCGACGTTGTTGACCGGCGTGAAGCAGACGTAGGCGAGCAGCCGATCGAGCAGTTCGTCGAAGGGCACGGTCGGGCTGAGCTGGCCGAGTTCCGGCGTGGTGTGGCCGACGACCGGGCTGAGCACCACGTCGTAGCGGCCGAACATGCCGGTGTAGGCCCGCGCACCGGCCCACATGTCCGCGAATGCCTTGGGCGTCCAGTGGATCTCGCGGAGGAACTTGGCGCGCAGGCCACGGGTGAAACCGTCGAGTTTGTGCCAGTCGTAATTCCGATCCACCAGCTTTCCGGTGCTGGCCGCGACGAACGCGAGCATCGACCAGTATCGAACGAACGCACTGACGAACCCCTCGTTCATCGGCAGTACGGCCGTTTCGACCACATGTCCCTGCTCCGCCAACGCATCGGCGGTCGCGATCACCGCGGCTCTGGTCCGCGCGCACACGGTCCGGCCCGCGATGCCCTCGGTCAGCACGCCGACGCGCAGTCGCCGGTCGATCGGCGCCTCGACCGCGCCGATCGCGGGCAGCCGGGGGTTGCGCCAGTGGCGTTCCTGCGCGGCGAAGAACGTCGCGGTGTCGCGAACGGTGCGGGTCAGCACGCCCTCGGAGATCACGTCGACCGGCATCAGCCGCGCGTTCGGCCCGCTGACGTGCCGGCCCCGACTGGGTTTCAGCCCGACCAGGCCCGCGCACGCGGCCGGGATGCGGATCGAACCGCCGCCGTCGTTGGCGTGCGCGATCGGCACCACGCCCGCGGCGACCAGCGCGGCCGCGCCGCCGGAGGACGCACCGACGGAATATCCGGTGTGCCAGGGATTGCGCGCCGGTTCGTGGTCCGCGAACTCGGTGGTCGCGTTGAACCCGTACTCGGGTAACGCGCTCTTGCCGAGCGCGGTCAGGCCGGTGGCCAGCAGCTGCCGCGCGTACGGCCCGTCGTGCGTCGCCGGTTTGGCCCGATAGGCGCTGGTGCCGTTGTTGGTCGGCAGGCCGGCGATGTCGGTGTTGTCCTTGACGAAGGTCGGCACGCCGAACAGCGGAGCGTCCGAATCGGACGCAACGAGCGGATCGTCGTACCGGTCGACCACAACCGCGCCGAGTTCCTCGACCTTGCGCGCTCGCGCGATGGCCGCGTCGGTCACCTCGCGCACACCCAGTTCGCCGCGCCGGATCTGCTCCGCCAACGCGACGGCGTCGTGGTCGCCCAGCGCGTCATCGCCGAACGCATGCACGTGAGTCGGCACGCCGCGCACCCCCGAAGTCTGGACGTTGGTCCAGAGAGTCTGCGACATCATCGGACGGATGTCCAGAGTGGGTTTAGGCTCACGGGATGCCGATCCGCCCGCCGACCCATCGCGCGCGGGGCCTTGCCCGACGCGAGGCGCTGCTGCGCGCCGCCTTCGACGTCGTACTGGAGCACGGCATCGAGGGCGCGACCCACCGGCGCATCGCGCAGGCGGCCGACATGCCGCTGTCCACGACGAGCTACTTCTTCAGCTCACTGGACGAGTTGCTGGCCGAGGCCATCACGCTGGCCTTCGCCGAGGTCATGACGCAGACGCACGCCGCGATCGTGGCCGTGCATCGGAGCAGTTCCTCGACGGCGCAGCTCGCCGAGCTGATCACCGACTTCCTGCTGGAATCGCCGCGCGCCGGCCTGATCGCCCAGTTCGAGGCGTATCTCGCGGTGGACCGCAGGCCGGAACTGCGGGCCGCGATCGCGAACGTGATCGAGAGCTACCAGGACGCGATCGGCACCGGCCTGCGCCTGTTCGACATCGAGGCGACGCCGCACCGGATCCGGTTGCTGCTCGCGATGTTCGACGGCTTCGCCATCCAGCGCATCGCCCATCCCCGGCCTGACGACCGCGAGATGCTCCGCGCGGCCCTCCACGAGTTGCTGACCGGTTTCCGAGGCTCGGCGTAAACGGGGAATATTCAAGTTTGACAGTTACTGCCGAGACGTGTTCGACCAGCGGGAACGTCCGAAATGGTCGGCCGTTCACGCGCTCGCGCGGGGTGGTGATCGCCTTGACAGTCCGTAACGGCCGGTACGACGCTCTGAGAGCGCTCCCAGTGAGCACATCCGTTCCCTGCCAACACACCCCGGAGGTCAGGAGCCCAATGTCATCGACCAGATTACGGTTCGTCGGGCGACGGCGATGGTTGGTCGCGGGTGCGGTGGTCCTGTCCCAGCTGGGACTGGTCGCGACCATGACCATCGCCGCCCCGGCGGCCAATGCGGACGTTCCCGGACCGCCGTCGGGCTGGACCACCGCGTTCAGCGACGACTTCAACGGCGCCGCTGGGAGCGCTCCCGACTCCGGGAACTGGGTCTACGACACCGGTCCCGGCTCGAATTTCGGCACCGGCGAGATCGAGACCATGACGAACTCGACCGCCAACACCTACCTCGACGGCAACGGCAACCTGAACATCACCGCGCTGTCCGACGGCAACGGCAACTGGACGTCCGGCCGGATCCACACCGGGGCGATCGTGGGTGCGCCAGCCGGTGGCCAGCTTGAGGTGACCGCGTCGATCCAGCAGCCCAACCCGGGCAACGGGCTCGGCTACTGGCCCGCGTTCTGGATGCTCGGTCCCGGCCAGTGGCCGGAGAACGGCGAGATCGACATCTTGGAGGACGTCAACGCGCTGTCCGAGCACTCCGGCACGTTCCACTGTGGAACGGATCCGGGCGGCCCGTGCAACGAGGGCAACGGCATCGGCAGCGGACTTCAGGGCTGCGGTGGCTGCCAGGACGGCTATCACACCTATTCGGTGATCGTGAACCGCGAGAACACCTCGGCCGAATCGATCACCTGGTACCTGGACGGCAACCAGTTCTTCCAGGTCAACGAGAACCAGGTGGACACCGCGACCTGGCAGGCGGCGGTGGACCACAACTTCATGATCATCTTTGATCTGGCGATGGGCGGCGGCTACCCGAACGGCGTGTGCGGCTGCACCTCACCCAGCGGCGGCACCACCTCGGGCGGCACCATGAGCGTCGCCTACGTCGCCGCGTACACCACGAACAGCTAGCGCGAATTCCCTTGCGGCGTGCCGGATGTCCACCCGGCACGCCGCTTCGCGCTCAGCGGTCGAAGCGCCAGCGGGTCGCGCCGAACGGCTCCACGTTGGCCACCCCCACCGCCTTGTGGAAGGTGAACCGGTAGACGTGCCAGGGCGGCGGGCCCGCGCTGGGCGCGCAGAACGGCGCGGTCAGCCCTTCGCCGCCCTCGTCGACCTCGGCAGGCCAGCCGCCCGCGTGATAGCCGGTGGCGACCCTGGCCAGCGTGTCCGCGTCGGTCACCCGCGCCGCCGTGCCGTCCAGCACCACGTCGATCCCGGGCAGCTGAACGGAAATCGTGCACCTCGGGTTGACCGCGAGATCACGCGACTTGCGCGCGGCCGGGCCGCTGATGAAGTAGACGTCGCCGTCCAGCCACTGCGCGCCGACCCCGGCCGCGTGCGGCGTGCCGTCCAGCCGGCAGGTGCCCAGGAAGTAGGTGACCACCGCGTCCGGCCCGGCGGAAAGGCCCGCGCGGGCGCGATCCCAGGCCAGTTCGGGAAAGCCGTACTGGTCGAGGTTGGTGATCTCGGCGGGGTTCAGGTCGGTCATGCCGCACCCACCCGGTAGTCGAGCAGCACCAGCCGCTCGTCGAGCACCGTGCTGCCGACCAGTCGCAGGTCGGCCGGTGGCACCTCGGCGAACGCGGGCTGCTCCCCCGCCGTGCCGTGGATCATCGGGAACACCATCAGGCGCAGCCCGTCCACCAGCCCGAGCCGGAGCAGGCTGTGCACCAGCGCGGGACTGCCGATCGTGCGCATGGGCAGCCCGTCCGGATTCGCCTTCAGCGCCGGCACCGCGGTCTCGATCCCCTCGCTGATCAGCGTGGTGTTCGGCCAGGTCAGCGGTTCGGTGATGGTCTTGGAGAAGACGATCTTGGGCAACTCCGCCATGCGCGACGGGCCCTGCGCGGCGACCTCCGCCATCTGCCGATACGTGTTGGCGCCCATCAGCATGACGTGGTCCTCGGCGAGTTGGGCATCGATCCACCCGTCCAGGTCGGGCCCGCCGTAGCCCCAGAACGCGACCGGTTTCGGTCCCGGCCCGACAAACCCGTCGACGCTGCCGAAGATGTCCACCCGCAACTCGCGCACGATTCCTCCTCGCTTCGTTCCGATCACGTGTAACCGTTATGACCGGACGCGGACCGGAGAATCATCGCTACGGATAGATCTTCTCGTGGTCGTGCAGCATGGCCACGTACTTCACGATGCGCGCGGCGCGGGTCGCGGGCCTTTTCGCTTCGCCGATCCGGTACAGCACGGAGAACCGGTTCCTCGAGTCCAGCGTCGCGAAGAACTCGCTCGCCTCCGGGTCGGCGTCCAGTGCCTGCCGCAGGTCGTCGGGCACCTCGATGTTCCTGGGCGACGCGTAGGCCGCGTCCCACCGGCCGTCCGCCTTCGCCCGCTCGACCTCGGCCAGCCCGGCCGGCCGCATCCGGTCGTCGGCGATCAGCTTCGCCACGCGCTGCCGGTTCACCTGCGACCATCTGCTGGTCGCCGTGCGCCGACAGAAGCGCTGCAACCAGTACGTGTCGTCGACGCGGTCCTTCTGCCCGTCGATCCAGCCGTAGCACAAGGCGACGTCCAGGGCCTGCGAGTAGTCGACCGACTCGATCCCGCTGGCCTTCTTCGCGATCTTCAACCAGATTCCGGTGGACGTCGTGTGCTCGGCGGCCAACCAGCTCTCGAAATCCGCTGCCGACGCGAATTCCATCGTCGGCCGATCGCCCTTCTTGACGGCTCCGCTCATCGGGCAACCCTAGTTCACAACAGAGGACCAACTGTGAACTTTCTCGGATACCTCCGACCTTTGAAAACGTTTACACTCGCCGCATGAACAAGACCATGCGCAGGTTTGTCATCCCGGTGGCCGCGCTGGCCACGATTCTGTGCTGCGCCGGCCCCGCGGTGGCTGCGGGCAGTCCGACCGCCGGACTCACCCAGTACACCGATGACTATTCGGTGCAGCACCCTTACGATCTCCCGCAGGCCGACCGGTTCTCGGTGACCGCCGGACCGGAGTACAACGCCTGGATCCAGAAGGGCGACAAGCCGTTCAAGCAAGGCTCGGGAACCGGCCCACGCACGGAAATGCGCTGGCACACCAACTGGAACGAGACCGAGCACCAGTGGCAGGGCGACGTGCTGATCGACTCCGGCACCAACGGCGCCTGCATCATGCAGGTCAAGGGCGACACCGGCGGCGAAGCCATCTACATCAACACGCACGACAACGGCAACATCTACAACAGCGTGAACAACACGCCGCTGGCCACGAACATGTGGGGCAAGTGGTTCCAGCTCAACACCGACTTCAACCCGGCCAACGGAACCGTGCACGTGTGGATCAACGGTTCGCTGGTGCTGACCACGCGCTACTCGGCTCCGGCGAGCAAGGTCTGGTACTTCAAGAACGGTGTCTACAACACCTCCGGCGCGAAGGCCGAGGCGCACTTCAAGGACATCACCTTC
The DNA here is from genome assembly GCA_035948315.1 of Pseudonocardiaceae bacterium. Lineage (GTDB taxonomy): Bacteria > Actinomycetota > Actinomycetes > Mycobacteriales > Pseudonocardiaceae > CAJCJE01. The sequence continues at coordinate 99,427 of DASZJG010000036.1, forward strand.
TGGCAGAAGTGAACCGCCACCGGTTCGGGGCCGCTCCCTGTTGTCCGTGGAGCGGCCCCGAACTGACCCCCAGTCAGGCGAACTGGCCAGGCTGGTACTCCCCCGCAGGCTGCTTGACGATCACGTTCATCCGGTTGTACGCGTTGATCAGCGCGATGAGCGACACCAGCGCGCCCTGCTGGTCCTCGTCGAAGTGCTTGGCCACGTTGGCCCACACGTCGTCCGGAACGCCCGAGCCGTCCGCGAGCCGGGTGCCCAGCTCGGCCAGCTCCAGAGCGGCCCGCTCCGGCTCGGTGAACACGGTCGCCTCGCGCCACGCCGCCACCATCGCCAGCCGCACCGCGCTCTGGCCCGCCGCGGCCGCGTCCTTGGTGTGCATGTCCAGGCACATCCCGCAGCCGTTGATCTGGCTGGCCCGGATCTTCACCAGTTCCTGCGTCGAGGCCGGCAAGGTCGTCTCCGACAGCGCCCGGCCCGCCGAGTTGATGTGCCGGAAGAACTTGGCGATGCCCTGGTTGGTGAACAGGTTGAGTCGCGCATCCATGATGATCTCCATAAGTCTCGTTCGCGGTGACAGGACGAAGACACGCCAGCCCGCCCGGATGTGACAGCCCCCGGTGTGACCTGAGCCGCACCCGTCCGGAACGCCGAGCGCGGTCGGTTCGTTGAGGGCGAATGAAGGTCACGCTCGTGCCGCGCACGCACTTCGACCTCGCCTGGTGGGCGAAGTGGACGATCTTCCGGCACATGTTCGAGGACAACTTCGCCAACATCGTGCGGGCACTGGAACACGATCCGGAACTGCGGTTCACCCTGGACAGCCAGGCCGAGCTGGCGTTGTGGTGGCTGGAGGGCACCGAGCTGCCCGGCGGACGCAGGGAGCGGTACGAGCGGCTGGTTCGGCTGGTGGCGTCCGGGCAGTTGCAGATCGGGCCGGGCATGGTGCTGCCGGACATGTTCCTCACCGACCCGGAACTGGTCGTCGACAACCTGCTGCTCGGCGAGCGGATCTGCCGCGAGCTGGGCGTGCCGCGCGCGGTCGGCATCGACTGGTCGGACATCTTCGGCTACCCGGCCGAGCTGCCGAAGCTGCTCGGCGACTTCGGACACCGGGTGCTGTTCCTGTCCCGGGGCGTGCCGCCGGAACTGGCCGAGGAGCCCGCGTTCTGGTGGGAGGCCGGCGATGGCAGCCGGGTGCTGGTGGTGGTGCAGCTCGGCGGCTACGACTCGGGACGGCGCTTCGGCGAGAACCTCGACCGGTCGGTCGCCCTGATTTCTCGGCTGATCAACCGGTTCGGCGCGCGGCTCGATCGGGCGGGCATGGACGATCTGCTGGTCTACGTGGGCACCGACCATTCCGGGATTCGCGAGAACCTGGCCGAGCACGTCCGACGGTGTCGGGAGGCGTTTCCGAAGCTGGAGTTCCGGATCGCCACCAACGAGGAGTACGCCCGCGACCTGCGACCGGACGAGCTGCGGCTCAGGACGTGGCGCGGCGAACTCGCCGGGACGGTGACCATCGACCGGCCGATTCTGCGTGGCGTCAGTTCCAGTCGGATGTATCTCAAGCAGGCCAACGAGCGGATCGTGCGCCTGGTGCGACAGGCCGAGCGGGCGTCGGCGCTGGCGGTGTTGCGGCGCGGACCGGGGTTCGGCTATCCGCAGGAGGCGTTCATCGGGCTCAAACGACGGCTGCTGGTGCTCCAGTCGCATGACGCGCTCACCGGATGTGGCGTGGACGCGGTCGCCAGGGACATGCTCGCCGTCTACGACGACCTTGAGGTGTTGGCCAATCGGCTGCTGCACGAGGCACTCGCCGCGCTCGCCGGCCAGCATGCCGCCTATGGCAACGGTTTCCAGTACGGCATGCCGCCGAGCAGACGCTTCAGCCTGTGGAACCCGCTCCCCTACCCGACGTCCCAGGTCGCCATCGTCGATGTGCCGGAGGAGTTGCGGGGCGGTGGGTTGCGCGCGGAGGTGGCTGGGCGACCGGCGCAGGTCCAGCGCTTGGCCGACGGCACGGCCGCCGTGCGAGCCGAGGTCGGCGGATTCGGCAGTGTTGCGGTGGAGTTGGCGCGGCGGCCGTTGGCCGGCCGGCAGCGGCGGCCCGGCAACGGGACGGTGATCGACAACGGACTGGTGCGGGTGCGCGCGGCGGAGGACGGCACCGTCGAGTTGACGGACCTCCTTACCGGGCAACGAGTCGGCGGCCTCCTGCGGTTTCAGAGCGTCGGCGATCGGGGCGATCTCTACAACTTCGACGCGTCCGGCGAGACGGTCAGCACGCTCGGCGGGAAGGCGCAGATTCGGTGTGTGGCGGCCGGGCCGCTGGTGTGGGAGCTGGAGATCGGCACGCGGTTGCGGCTGCCGGGCGGGCTCGATCCGGCGATGCCGCACCAGTATCTGCGCTGGGCCAAGATCGGCATCGACTGGGCGGTGCCGAGGGCCCGGCTGCCGCGCTGGCTGACCTGGCGGGAGCGCAGCCGGCCGGCAGGTCCGGACGTGCTGGTGGACATCGGTACGCGGGTGCGGCTGACCGCGGACAGCAGGACGGTCGACTGTGTGACCACTGTGGACAATCGGGCGCGCGATCATCGACTGCGGGTGGTGTTCCCGGTCGGCGAGGCCGTCGACCATTCGCGGGCGGAGAGCACGTTCGGCGTTCGGTCGTATCCGATCGTGTCCGGCGATCCGAACTGGAAGGCGCGCACGACCTGGATGGAACAGCCGTTCAACGAGCATGTGACGCAGGGCCTGGTCGCGGCCGGGCGGGTGGCCGTGTTCAGCAGGGGGCTGCCCGAGTTCGAGGTGAACCGGGACGAGATCGAGTTGACGCTGCTGCGCTGTGTCGGGCGGCTGAGCAAGGACAATCTGACCTCGCGGCGCGGCGGCGCGGGGCCGGGCGAACCGACGCCGGAGGCGCAATGCCCTGGCGTGCACCGATTCGCCTACGCCATCACGCTGCTCCAGGACGAGGACGAGGTCGGCCAGGTTCGGGCCGCGCAGGCGTGGCGCAACGGGTTGGTGCGCAGCGTGTCCGGATTGGACACGAACGGCGTGCTGGCATGCGCGGATTCGGGCACCGTGTTCTCCTCGCTCAAGGGCGCCGAGGACGGGGAGGGCGCGATCTATCGGGTCTGGGCGGCCGGCGAACCCGCGCGGCTGGAGGTCAAGGGGCAGTTCACGCAGATGCGGCGGGTCAGTGTGCGCGAGGAGTTGATCGACGAGGACGGGCCCGAGTTGCGGCCCGGCCAGACGGCTTCGGTTCGGTTGACTACTGGGTGAGGGCGGTCGCCAGCCGGGACAGCTGATCGATGACATCGGCCAGCGGCGGCCGATCCTCCGCCGAGCACCAGTCCTGCACGAGGCCGTTGACCGCGCCGATGAACGCGGAGGGCGCCAGTCGACGGTCGCGGTCCGCGATCTCACCCGACTCAACCGCGCCGGCCAGCAGCGCGTTGATCACCGCCGTCCAGCGGGCGCGGGTCTGCAGGCGATGGCTCTCCACGCTCGGGTTGACGCCGACGATCTCCACGAACGCCACCTTGGCTCGCCGCAGGTCCGTTGCCGTGCTGTGCAGGTGCGCGCTGACTGCCGCCTCGAACCGCACGCTCAGCGGCTGTCCGGCCGTGCCGGCCAGAGCGGCCGCGACGGCCTGTTCCGCGTCCTGCTGGATGGTGTCGTAGACGGCGATCAGCAGGGCCTCGCGACCGCTGAACTCCTCGTAGTACTGGCGGGTGGACAGGTTCGCGGTCCTGGCGATCCGGCCGACCGTGGCCAGCGCGTAACCGACCGTGCCGAACAGTTCGAGACCCGCCTCGATCAGCCGGGCGCGCCGGTCGGCACGACGCTCCTCGGCGCTGCGACCGCCATAGCGGCCCTGCGGTGCTGGTCGGGTCACCCGTTGAAGCTTAGGGCCACACTAAGGTGAGGAAGTGGATTTCGACAGCACGACCGAAGCGCAGATGCGGGCGAACGAAGCGAACTGGAATGCCCGCACGCCGATACACGTCGACTCGAAGTTCTACGGACTGGACGGCAGCAGACCGTCCGATTCCTGGTTCGCGCCGTTCGAATGGACCGATCTCGGCGAGCTGCACGGCCGCAACCTGCTTCACCTGCAATGCCATCTCGGCACGGAAACCATTGAGTTCGCGCGGCGCGGCGCCAAGGCGACCGGCCTCGATTTCTCCGGCGAGGCGGTGCGCGAGGCACGCGCGATCGCGCGACGCGACAATGTCGATGCCGAGTACGTGCGGGCCAATGTCTACGACGCGGCGAACGCCGTCGACGGCCGGCAGTTCGACGTGGTGTACACCGGCAAGGGTGCGATCTGCTACCTGCCCGATCTGCCGAGCTGGGCGTCGGTGATCGTCGATCTGCTACGGCCCGGCGGCCTGCTCTACATCGTCGAGTTCCATCCGGTGCTGACCTCGCTCTCGCCCAAGCCCGAGCCCGGCGACGGGCCGGAACTGTTGCTGCGCAACGACTATCTGGAAGGCCGTGGCGCCCAGGCGCGTGACGCGACCTACACCTACACCGACGGGCCCGCGCTCACCGAGGCGACGACCGCCTACGAATGGACGCACGGCCTCGGCGAGGTCGTCACCGCACTGGCCGGGGCCGGACTGGCCATCACCGCGCTGCGCGAGACCAACCTGCTGCCGTGGCCGCGCTGGAGCCGGATGATCCGCGACGAGGCCAGCGGCTGGTGGCGGCTGCCGGAGCAGGACGCGCGCATTCCACTGCTCTACGCCCTCGCCGCGCGCAAGCCGGCCGGAGCGCTCACCTCATCGCCTCGGTGAAGGTGGCGCGGTCGAAGTAGTCCCGCCAGCCGGCGATCCGGTCGTCCACGATGTCGAAGACGCCGGTGACCGGCAGGCGCGCCGCCTTGCCGTCCTTGCGCCGCAGGACGTCGGTGCGCTCGTTCATGACCAGGCCGCCGTTGCTGATCTGGTTGTGCACCAGGAAGTCGATGCCGTCATAGGCTTCGGTGAATCCGACCATGAACTGCCTGATCGCGTCGCGTCCCCGGATCGGCTCCATGGGGATGTTGTGATAAATCGCGTTTTCGGCGAAATAGCTCGCCAGCTTCTCGGCGTCGGGCGTGGCCCACTGCGCGCAGAACTCGGTCACCAACTCGTCCGGGGTGCGTGTCATGCCATGGAGATTATCCTGGGCACGGGCGGTGGGGAGGCTGTTGAGTGAGCGGTGATCGGGTGCTGATCGGCATCGACATCGGCGCCACCAGGACCCGTGTCCGCGCCTGTCTCGCCGACGGCACGCGGGTGCACGACCAGGTGCTGCCAACGCGGGACTGGCGCGGCGCCGCCGCGTCCGCCAAGGCGCGGCGGATCGCCGAGTTGATCGCGACCGGCCGCGAAGCGGTCGCGGTGGGCGTCGGCGCACATGGCTGCGACAGCACCGCCCAGTGCGACGAGCTGGCCGACGCGCTGCGGTCGACGGTCGCGGTGCCGTGCGCCGTGGTCAACGATGCTCGGTTGATCGCCCTGGCCGCCGAACAGGAGGCGGCCATCAGCGTGGCTTCGGGCACCGGGTCCATCGCCGTCGGCGTGCGCCCCGATGGCGAGGCGGTGTACGCGGGCGGGTGGGGTTGGCTGCTGGGCGACGAGGGCGGGGCGAGCGGTCTGGTGCGGGACGCGGTGCGCACCGCGCTGCGCGCGGCCGATCACGGGGTCGGCGACCTGTTGTCCGACTGCCTGGCCTTGGCGGCCGGGGTTCGTTCGGTGCGTCGGCTGCCGATGGTCATGATGACGAGCGCGCCCACCGACTGGGCCGGCTTCGCCGTCGCGATCTTCGACGCGGCGGAGCAGGGCTCGGCGCTGGCCGAGCAGGTCATCGCGCGGGCCGGTCAGGACTTGGCGGAGTTGGTGGAGACGGTGATCGGCAAGGGCGCCCGCGCCGAAGCCGTGGTCGCGGGCGGCGGCACCATCGTCAACCAGCCTCGCCTCGCCGACGCGTTCGTGGCGGCGGTGCGCGCCAACCGGCCGGCCGTGGACGTGCGCGTCCTCGCCGGTGATCCGGTCGACGGCGCCGTCGAACTCGCCCGAGCGGCGGTCGCTCGATTCGGTGGAACCCGCGATCGGAGGTCCCCCGGGGGCGGACACGCATGGTAGCTGTGGCGGTGGCCCCTACCGAGGAGAAGATCGTGTCCGACCTTGTGCCGCGCAAGCTTCCGCAGGTGACGCTGCTGTTCTGGGTGATGAAGATCGTCGCGGTCACTCTCGGCGAGACAGCGGGCGACCTGTTCGGCATCACTGTCGGTATTGGCTACCTCGCTACCGAGGCGATCTTCCTCGGCTATTTCCTGATCGTTCTCGCGATCCAGATCCGCGGGCGGCGGTTCCGGCCGGCGATCTTCTGGGCGGTCGTGCTGGGCACCAGCATGGTCGGCACCGAGATGTCGGACTTCCTGGACCGGGGGCCCGGTCATGGCAGCGCGCCCAACGGCGTCGGCTACGGCTGGGGCGCCCTGATCCTGACCGGTCTGCTCGCCGTCGTCTTCCTGGTCTGGTGGCGTACCGGGCAGACCTACGACGTGGAGAACATCGCGACGCGCAAGGGCGAGATCCTCTACTGGATCGCGATTCTGGTGTCGAACACGCTCGGCACGGCGAGCGGCGACTGGCTCTCCGACGACACCGGCCTCGGCTTCCGCGGCGCGTTCCTGGTCATCGCCGCAATCCTGCTCGTCATCGTGGCTCTGCACTATCTGACCAGCATCAACACGATGGTGTTGTTCTGGTTGGCCTTCATCCTGACCCGGCCGCTCGGCGCGGCCGGTGGCGACGCGCTGACCAAGCCCGCCGACAACGGCGGCCTGGGCTGGGGCACGACCTGGGGCTCCACGTTCCTGTTCGCGACACTTGTCCTGTTGGTCGGGTATCAGACGTATCGCCTTCGCAGGCAGCCGATGCCCCCTATGGTCATATCGCCCTCGTTGTCCATTTCGTGACCTCATCGTGACCCAGTCGAGATGCTTACAATCGTGTAGTAGTAACGTTGAGGCGTGATCTACTACAGTCACAGTAGTAGCTGGAGGGCGGGTCGCCGTGCCGGCGTGGCCGCCTGACGCGACGCCGACGCTGGACGCACCGACCGCCCGTGACCTGCGCACACCCGCCTGGATCACGCTGGCCGCCGTCGCGATCGGCCTACAGCTCGTGCTCTACCGCTACAGCGGTTACTCGTGGCACTTCTTCGCGGAGGCCGCCGCGCTGCTGATCGGCCAACACCCGCCGGGCGACGTGCTCGCCGGCGGCCTGCACCTCTACGCGCACTACCCGCAACTCCAGTTCGGGCCGCTGACCGTGCTGGCGAGCGTGCTGCTGTTGCCGTTGTCGGACGGCGGCTGGTTCCTGGTCACCTGGTTCATGACGCTGTCCGGGCTGCTCGTGTTGTTCGTGCTCGACCGGACCGTGCGCCTGCTGCGGCCGGACATCGACCCGAACGACTGGCGGACCGTGGGCACGATGGTCTTCGGCGGCATCTCGTTCCTGATCTCCTGGGAACTGCTCGCCGTGCACTTCGGGCACCTCGACGACGTGCTCGCGCTGATGCTGCTCGCGGTCGCCATGGCCGCCGCGGCGGACCGCGCGCCGATTCTGACCGGTCTGAGCCTGGGGCTGGCCGTCGACGCCAAACCCTGGGCGCTGGCCTGCGCCGCGGTGCTGTTGGTCTTCCCGCTGCGCCAGATGTGGAAACCCGCCCTCGTCGCCGGGGCGGTCATCTGCGTGGCCTGGTTGCCGTTCGTGCTCGGCGATCCGCACACGTTGGGCGCGGCCGCGTCGTTCACCATCCCGAACTCGCCCGCCTCGGCGTTGCGGGCGCTCGGTGTCGGCAGCGCGACCACCCCACCATGGGATCGGGCGGCGCAGATCGGCATCGGCTGCCTGCTCGGCGCGATCGCCGTGCTGCGCCGCCGGTTCGTCGCGGTGGTGGCGCTGGGCATCGGCAGCCGGATCGTGCTCGATCCCAGCGTGTTCAGCTACTACACCGCCGGTCTCGCGCTCGGCGTGCTGCTGTGGGACCTGGTCGGCTACCGCAGGCCGGCGCCTCGGCTGAGCCTGCTCTGCCTGGTCGGACTGACCCTCGCGCCGGTCGTGGTGCGGAACAGCCACCTCCTGGGCGAGTTACGCCTGTGGACCGTGGTGGTCGCGGCCGTCGTGATGCTGGTGCTGCCGCGTGAGGCCAGGGCCAGCCAGGCGAGGCTGCTCGACGGCGACAGAACGCAGCCGATCGGCTGATTTCGGGGGCGCGCCGTGTCAGACGGCGTGTCAGGTCGACGTCAGGTCGGTGTCAGGCGAGCCGATGACAGTAGCCACATGAGCGAATTGGCGATCACGGCTTCCGGACTACGGAAGGCCTACCGAGACAAGATCGTGCTGGACGGCATCGACCTGAGCGTCCCAGCGGGCACGGTTTTCTCGTTGCTCGGCCCGAACGGGGCCGGCAAGACCACGACGGTGAACGTACTGACCACGCTGCTCAAGGCGGACGCTGGCACGGTGCGCGTGGCCGGACACGATGTCGCGGCCGAGACCAAGGCGGTGCGCGCGGCGATCGGGGTGACCGGTCAGTTCGCATCGGTGGACGACCTGCTGACCGGCGAGGAGAACCTGGCCCTGATGGCGGATCTCCAGCACCTGGGCGGCCGTGAGGGCAAGCGGGTGGTGGAGAGCCTGCTGGCGCGGTTCGACCTGACGGAGGCCGCGCGGAAGACGGCGGCCACCTACTCCGGCGGCATGCGCCGGAAGCTGGATCTGGCGATGACGCTGGTCGGCAGGCCCCGGATCATCTTCCTGGACGAGCCGACCACCGGGCTGGACCCCCGCAGCCGCCGGACGATGTGGGAAATCATCCGCGGCCTTGTGGCCGACGGAGTCACGATCTTCCTCACCACCCAGTACCTCGAGGAAGCCGATCAGCTCGCTGACCGGATCGCGGTGCTCGACCAGGGTCGGCTCGTCGCGCAGGGTACTTCCGATGAGCTCAAGCGTCAGGTCCCCGGCAGCCATGTCCGGCTCCGGTTCGCCGACGCCGCCGAGCTCGTCGCGGCGGCCGGCGTTCTGACCGGCTCCGCCAGGAACGACGGCGACCTGACCTTGCGGGTGCCCAGCGATGGCGGGGCGAAATCGCTGCGGGCTCTGCTGAACACCCTCGATGAGAAGTCGATCGACGTCGACGAGTTCTCCGTGCACACCCCGGACCTCGACGACGTCTTCCTCGCCCTGACTGGCCACGCAAGCACTAAGGAGAACGCACAATGAGCACCGACTCGACGATCATGCTGCGCCGGAACTTCAAGCACACCCTCCGGAACCCGGTCACCGTGTTCAACGCGGTCCTGCTGCCGATCGTGATCATGCTGATGTTCGTCTGCGTGATCGGCGGCGCGTTCAGCGTGGGCGGCAGCTATGTCGACTACGTGACCCCGGGCATGATCGTGCTGGCGATCACTTACGGGCTGAGCGCGACCGCGATTGCCGTGAACTCGGACATGACGAAGGGCGTCATCAACCGGTTCAAGGTCATGGACATCTCCCGCGGTGCCGTGCTCAACGCTCAGGTCATCGGCAGCCTACTTCGCACTCTGATCGCCATCGCGGCCATCATCGGAGTCGCCTTCGCACTGGGATTCCGCACGTCGGCGAGCTTCCCCGACTGGCTCGGCGCGATCGGCTTCATCGTCGTGGTGTCGGTCGCGACCATCTGGCTCACGGTTGCTCTCGGACTAGCCGCGAAGACCCCGGAGTCGGCGGGAATGGCCATCGTGCCGCTGATCCTGCTGCCGTTCCTCAGCAGCGCGATCGCCCCGGCGGACACGATGAAGGCCGGGTTCCGGCAGTTCGCCGAGTATCAGCCCTTCACGCCGATCATCGAGACCCTGCGCGGGCTGCTCAGCGGTCACGTCTCGGCCGGCCATATGATCGCCGCGCTCGCCTGGTGCGTCGGCATCGGCGTCGTCGGATACGTGTGGTCGCTGGCGACCTTCAGCAAGCGCGCCTGATACCGACGAGACCCGGGGAGAGTTGTCATGCCCACGTACGCCACGCCGGGGCCGGTCGCCGCCACCGTGCAGGTCGCCGGCGCCCGGGTGCGGGTTACCGCGAGCGACCGGACCGACACCGTCGTGCTGGTCCGGCCCGTCAACGAGGCGAACCCGTCGGACGTCAGGGTAGCCAGCAAGACCAGGGTCGACTTCGCCGGCGGTCAGCTGTCGGTCAAAACGACCGTCCCCGGAACTGGGCACGGTTCGGTCGACATCACGATTGACCTGCCCGGCGGCTCCAGCCTGGTCGCGTACCTGGCGCACTCGCGGGTCCATGCTGACGGCCCGTTGAGCGACTGCGAGCTGCACCTGGCGTCAGGCCAGGTGCGGCTCGACCGCATCGATGCCCTGGAGGCGAACATCGCCGCTGGGGAGATCACCATCGGGCACATCGGCGGGCGCGCCAGCATCGAGGGCGGCCGGGCGTTCGCGCTGCGGATCGGTGAGGTCGAGGGCACCGTCAGGCTGACCGGCGGGGCCGGGCAGATCTCGATCGGCCACGCCCTGGCCGACCTGGATCTCGCCAGCGGCAGCGGCGGCTTCGACATCGACCGCGCCGACGGCAGCGTCACGGCCAAGACCGGCGACGGCGCCATCCGTGTCGGCCGGCTGACGCAAGGCCAGGCGGAGTTGCTGAACCGCTCGGGAAACATCGAGATCGGCATCAGCGCGGACACGGCCGCCCGCGTCGATGCCCACAGCGAGCGGGGGTCGGTCCGTAACTCTGCGCCTGCACCGGAAAGCCGGGGCGCATTCGACGACAAGGTCACGGTCCACGCCCGCTCGCGGTATGGCGACGTCATCATTCAGCCCGTCGCACGCTGACCGCCGGCGCGGCGGGTGAGCCTACATGGGAGAATTAGTCAGTGCATATCGGGATGCTTGGGTCGTTTGGGGTTCGCACGGCGGACGGCGTTGCGGCCAGCGTGCCTGGCGCGCGGCTCCGCGCGCTGCTGATTGCCCTCGCGCTCGAGCCGGGCCACGTCGTCCCGAAGGCGACGCTGATCGACTGGATCTGGGGTGAGAACCCGCCCTCGGACGCGGCGAACGCGTTGCAGCGCCTCGCTTCCCGGCTGCGGCGGGCGCTGCCAGACGGGGTGGTCGAGGGTCAGACCGGCGGCTACCGGCTGACACTCGAACCCGACGCTGTCGACGCCGTCCGGTTCGAACGCCTCGTCAGCGCGGCGCGCCAGGCGGAGGATCCGCAGCGGCTGCGGCTGCTGCGCGAGGCCCTCGCCTTGTGGCGTGGTGCGGCCATGCAGGACGTCGGGCTGGAGGAGAGCGCGGCGTTTGACGCGGCCGTCACGCGGCTGGAACGGCTGCGGCTGACTGCCATGGAGGACCGGTTCGATGCGGAGGTCAGTCTTGGCCACGGCAGCGACGTGGCCGCGGAGCTGGCCGACGCGGTGGCCGCGAATCCGGTGCGGGAACGGCTGGCCGCAGCGCTCATGCGTGCCCTGGTCGCGGTAGGTCGCGACTCCGAGGCCCTGCTCGTATTCGAGCGCACGAGGGAAGCCCTGGCCGACGCACTGGGCGCCGATCCGTCGCCAGAGCTATCAGCCCTGCACATTGCGCTGCTGCGCGGCGAGCTCGGACGGCGGGCGGAAGTCCCGAAGACCAACCTGCGGGCTGAGCTCACGAGCTTTGTCGGCCGGGACGCGGATGTCGCCGTGGTCCGCGAGCTCGTCGCGGAGCACCGGCTGACGACTCTGATCGGGCCAGGCGGCTCGGGGAAGACCAGGCTGGCCACGGAGACCGTGCGCACGCTGCTGGACGACCTGCCCGACGGCGGCTGGCTGGTGGAGCTCGCAGCCATCGGCCCCGACGGTGACGTCGCGCAGGCCGCGCTCGCCGGGCTCGGGCTGCGGGATGCCCTGCTCGGCGAGGCGCCGAGCGCGGAGGTGACGGACCGGCTCATCGCCGCGGTCCGCGACCGGGAGGCGCTGCTGATTCTCGACAACTGCGAGCACGTGATCGAGCAGGCGGCGGCGTTCGCGTACCGCGTGCTCGGGGAGTGCCGCCGGCTCCGGATGCTGGCGACGAGCAGGGAGCCGCTCGGCATCACCGGCGAGGCGCTGTGGCTGGTAGAGCCACTGGCGCTGCCGGAGCAGGACGCCGGGCCCAGCGAGATCGCGTCCGCTCCCGCCATCCGGCTCCTGCGGGACCGGGCCGGCGCGGTCCGCAAGGATCTGACGGTCAGTGACCGCACGCTGCCGACGATGGCCCGCGTCTGCCGGGCGCTGGACGGGATGCCGCTGGCGATCGAGCTGGCCGCGGCCAG
>DASZJG010000037.1:0-28277 GCA_035948315.1 Pseudonocardiaceae bacterium
CCCCACCGACCCAAAGACACCCTCCACACCTACCTCACCCGACTCCGCAAAACCCTCCCCACCACCATCACCCGACACGGCAACAGCTACCAACTCACCACCCCCCACACCACCATCGACCTCCACCACTTCCGCCACCTGGTGAAGCAGGCCGGCAACAGCCCGGACGAGGTGGCCTCGGCGCTGTTCGAGCGCGCCCTCGCGCTCTGGCGCGGCGAACCGTTCACCGGCCTGGACACGCCCTGGCTGGCCACGGTCCGCGCGGCGCTGGGCGCGGAGCGGCTGGCCGCCCAACTGGACCACAACGAGGTCCGGCTGCGCCTTGGCCGGCACGCGGATCTGCTGGTGTCGCTGGCCACGCAGGCCGAGGAGCAGCCGCTGGACGAGCGACTGGCCGGCCAGTACCTGCTGGCCCTCTACCGAAGCGGTCGGCAGGCCGACGCGCTCAACCACTACCAGCGCACCCGGCAGCGCCTCGGCGACGAACTCGGCGTCGACCCGGCCGCCGCCCTGCGGGACCTGCACACCCAGATCCTCACCAACGACCCCGCGATCCAGGCCCCCGCGCCGCGTCGTCCCGCGCCGCGGTTCATCCCGAAGCAGCTACCGGCCCGGCCACGCTCGTTCATCGGCCGCACCGCCGAACTCGCCGAACTGTCCGCCATCCTGGACAGAACCGCCCGGCCCGGCGACACCATCGTGATCTCGGCGTTGAGCGGCAGCGGCGGCATCGGCAAGACCTGGCTCGCCCTCCAGTGGGCCCACCAGAACCTCGACCGCTTCCCGGACGGCCAGCTGTTCGTCAACCTGCGCGGCTTCGACCCGTCCGGCAGGCCGACCTCGCAGGACACCGCGGTGCGCGCCTTCCTCAGCGCGCTCGGCGTGAGCGCCAGCACGATCCCGCTGACCACGTCGGCCGCGCTCACGCTCTACCGCGAACTGGTGCGCGACCGGACCATGCTGGTGCTGCTGGACAACGCCGCGGACACCGAGCAGGTCGAGCCGCTGCTGCCGGCCAGTCCCGGCTGCACCGTGCTGATCACCAGCCGCGACCGCCTCGACGACCTCGACACCAAACAGGTCTACCTGGACGCGCTGCCGGACAGCGCCGCGCGCGCCGTGCTGTCCGCCCGGCTCGGCGAGGACCGGCTCGCGGCCGAACCGGTGGCCACCGCCGACCTGCTCGCCTGCTGCGCTGGCCTGCCGCTCGCGCTGAGCATCGTCGCGGGCCGGGCGCTGGAGAACCCTGAGTTCCCGCTGGCCGTGCTCGCCGCCGAGTTGCGCGACGAGACCACCCGGCTGACCGTGCTCGACGAGGACCCGACCACCGGCCTGCGCGCGGTGCTGTCCTGGTCACGCGCTGCCCTCCGGGCCGATGAGGCGACCGCGTTCGAACTGCTCGGCCTCGCGCCCGGCCCGGACATCAGCCTGCCCGCGGCCGCCGACCTGCTCGGCACCGAGGAGCAGCGGACCACCGAGATCCTGGCCGCGCTGGAACGGGTCGCGCTGGTCGGGCAGCAGGTGCCCGGCCGGTTCCGGATGCACGACCTGGTCCGGCTCTACGCGACCGAACAGGCCGGCAGCCACCTCCCTGCCGAGGTCGCGGACGCCGCGCTGCACCGCTTGCTGGACTTCTACCGGCACACCTGCGCCATCGGCAACCTGGTGCTCGACCCGCACTGGGACAGGGTCGCCATGTCCGACCCCGGCCCGCACTGCCATCCGGTCCGACTCGCGGACACCGCGGCCACAATCGCCTGGTTCACCGCGGAGGACCAGAACATCCAGGCCGCCCAGCGGCTCGCGGTCAACCGCGGCTGGCATCGCGACGTGTGGCACCTGACCTGGCACACCATGGTGTTCCGGCGCCAGCGCGGGCTGATCTGGGAACGCCTGCAGGCCGCCAAGGACGGCCTCGCCGCGGCGGTCGCCCTCGACGATGCCCGGACGATGCACCTGGCGTTGCGCTGCATCGGCTCGGCCGAGAGCCACGTCGGCCGGGTGGCGCAGGCCGTCGACCACCTGAACCAGGCGCTGCGCATCGCGATCGAGTCGGACGATCTGGTCGGCCAGGCCTACTGCACGCACACGTTGGAGATGGCCATCGCCCGAACCACCGACGACCGACCGGTCGGACCCGACTACGCGGAGGAGTCGCTGCGCCTGTTCCGCATACTGGAACGACCGGTGTGGGTGGCGCGCAAACTCAATGCGGTCGGATACAACGCCGTGCTGCGCGGCCGCCACGAGCAGGCGCTGGCCGCGTGCACGGAAGCCCTGGACATCGCCAGGAAACACCATGATCGCGAAAACGAAGCGGCCACACTGGACAGTCTCGGGGCCATCGCGGCGGGCATGGGCGACCACCACATCGCGGTGCGGCGGTACCAGGAGTCGCTGGCGGTGACCGAGGATCTCGGCGCCAGCTACCGCGTTGCCGACATTCTCGATCATCTCGGCAGCGCGTATCTGGGCCTCGGTCAGCCGGAAAGCGCGCGCGAACAGTGGCTGGAAGCAGCCCGGCTGTATCGATCACATTATCGATACTCAATGGCTGAACAGGTCGAGGGCCAATTGGCCACACTTGACAAACAATCGCCGCAGACCTTGGCGACACTCGACAACCCAACCGGGGAGTGAGCCGCTTCCGCGGCACGTTCCGCCTGCTCGAAGCCTGATTCTCGGGTCATCCAACAGGGCGGGACGAAGCAGATAAGAGGTGGCGAAAAATCCGCCGACGTTCCATGATTGTCCGATCAGCGGACAGCGTCGGCCGTCGAGAGTGCTGGATCAGCAGTACCCCAGTCCGGCACAAGCGAAACTTGATGGCCGTGCGGTTCACTGATTGATCGCACCACCGCAGTAGCCGCCACCACTGAGGAGGCACCATGGACACCCTGCCGGAACGAGACCAACAACCACCCATCGACGCCTGGCCGGCATCGGCTCTCAACGCCGACCTCCTCTCCGTCGAGATCCCGGTCCCGCACACGAGTTTCGAGATCTGGGGCAGTTCTTCGCGACTGGACACGGAAGCCGCCGACGCGCACATCCTGCGCGGCCTCGACTAGCCGTCCACATACTGGGAGGGTCCCTGCCCGTGATCATGACCAGTGCGTGATCACGGGGGAGGGTCAAGCTGTTCCAGCAGGCGACCGCCATCGCCGCACCGCCGCGCCCGTCTGGGCAATGTCGCCCCGGCGCGGCCGTCCGCCCGCTACCCGGCAGGCGTTCTGACCGAAGTGGACGGTCCCGACCCGAAATGGTCACATCCCGGCGACACGCCGGAAACCATCCGCGGTCACAATGAACCCACGTCTTGCGCGGCGAGAAGCTGATCACCGTATTCGGTGATCCACTCCCCCAGCGCCGCCATCGGCCCTTCCACGAGGCTCCGGCCCAACCCGGTCAACGCATAGTCGACGCGCGGCGGCGCCTGCGCGTAGCGGCGGTGTTCGAGCAGACCGTGTCCGACCAGCCTGCGCAGCGACTCGGTCAGCGCCTTGTCGCTGACGCCGCCGATCGCCACGCGCAACTCGTGCCGCCGACGCGGCCCGGCCCGCAGCGCGGCCAGCACGACCGGGTCCCACACGTGCGCGAAGAGGTCGGTGGCCGCACGCAGCCGGCAGTCCGCGACCAGGTCCTGGCATTCGCCCATGGCGCGATGGTCCCCCATTCGTTGCGCACCGATCGGTTCGTATCGGAACTCCTACGGTACCCATCGAAAGGAGCAACGCATGCACATCGGAATTCTCGGCACCGGCACCCTGGCCGCGGCGCTCGGCGGCCGGTGGTCGCTGGCCAGCCACGACATCACCATCGCCGGACGGTCACCGGCCAAGGTCCACGACCTGGCGGCTCGCCTGTCCGCCCGACCGAGCACGATCCGCGAGGTCGTCCGCGACGCCGAGACGGTCCTGCTGGCCATCGCCTGGGACGGCGTCGCGGACGTGTTGCGCGAGGCGGGACACTGGGCGGGCACGGTGCTGATCGACCCGACCAACGCCGTCGAGCACGGCATCGGCGTGTTGCGGACGCCGCCCGGCGAGTCCGGCGCGCAGCGCATCGCCGCGCTCGCGCCCGGCGCACAGGTCGTCAAGGCGTTCCACCTGTTCCCAGCCGAGCAGTGGAGCGACCCGACCGACGAGTCGGCGACGGTCGTGATCTGCGGCGACGACCCGCGCGCGCTCGACATCACCGCAACCCTGATCCGCGACGCGGGCGCCGAACCGGCAGTGCTCGGCGGCCTCGACCGCGCCCGCCAACTGGAAGAAGTCGCCGGCTTCACCATTGGCCTCGCCTTCACCGGCACAGCCCCGCGAGCAGCCCTACCCCACTTGCCAATTGAAACGCTTCAGCAGCTCCGCGAATTCACCCGAACGATTTCCTCGTAACCACAGTACAAACCCCGCCCACCCCTGAGGGGGTGGCGGCCCCTGTGCCAACAGTCTAGTCGCGGAATGGGGTGTGGCCAAAGCGAAAACGGCGAGCTGTGGATGGTTCGGATGGTTGTGGACAAGTGGCGTGACTGGTGTTCGACCGAACAGGGCAATCTGCTGGTCCGATGTTGCCCTCCGCGCCGAACGTAAATTATCTTCACATCCTGGGGTTACGTCGCCCGAGGAGGAGTCATGTCCACTACACGACGTCTTCGCCGCACGACCGCACTGCTCGCCGGCGTGCTGCTTTCCCTTGCAGGCATCAGCATTCCTGCTGCCGCCAACACCAGTCCGGACACCGGTCTGCGCGACGTGCTCGTCGTCGGGAACAGCCAGGCCGGCACGGTGAGCTTCGTCGACGGCCACACCTTCGCCAATCTCGGCTCGTTCAACGTCACGCCCGATCTCCAGACCCGGCTCATCGAGATCTACACGAACCCGATCTGGGCCGCCGGCTACGCGGCCACCAGGAGCATCGAGGGCGGCGACCGGTTCGTCGACGACGCCACCATGTCGCCCGACGGCCGGACGTTGTACGTCTCGCGCGGCAATCTCGACGACGTGGCCGCGTTCGACGTGGCCACGAAGACCGAACTGTGGCACACCAGGCTCAGCGGCTTCCACGCCGACCACGCCGCGCTCTCCCCCGACGGCACGCGCTACGTCGTGTCGGACACCACCGCGCAGACCGCGGACGTCTTCAACACCGCGACCGGCCAGGTCGTCGGCACCTTCCCGACCGGCACCTATCCGCACCAGAACGACTACTCGGCCGACGGCAAGTACATCTACAACTCCAGCATCGGCATCATTTCGCTGCCACAGTCACTGGAATGGGCCAAGGGCAGCTTCCTGCTGACCAAAGTGGACGCTTCGACGCTGAAGGTCGTGCAGACCTGGACGTTCCCGCACGGCATTCGCCCGAACGTCATCGCGCCCGACGGCCACACCTTCTACGCCGACCTGTCCTACCTCAACGGCTTCGTCAAGTACGACCTGAACACCAGCCAGATCGAGGACACCGTGCAGGAGCCCTTCGCCAGTGGTGGCGTTGGACTGAGCCCGGACAGCTATCCGAAGAACTCGGCGCACCACGGCCTGGCGCTCTCCGGTGACGGCAACGAACTCTGCGACGCCGGCACGATCGACGACTACGTGAACATCGTGTCCACCAGTGATCTGAAGACCACTGGCACGGTCACCTATCCGAGCGGTGCGCTGCCGTACTGGGCGCAGTCCAGTGTGGACGGCCAGTACTGCTTCGTCTCGCTCAGCCAGCTCAACGCGGTGTCGGTCATCGACTACGCGACGGCCACCGAGGTGGCGAGGGTGCCGGTCGGCACGTTCCCGCAGCGCGAACGGATCGGCAAGATCGACCCGTCCGTGCTCGGTTCGCTGACGCCTGCCTGAGGAGTCAGTCGCGGACGCGGAGCAGGGCGAACGATTCCGGCGCCAGGGTGACCGCGTCCGCGGTGAACTCGGTGGACCCGTTGGCGAGTACGACGTCGACCGAACCGATCGGCAGCGTGCGGTGCTCGCCGGCGAGGTTGCAGGCCAGGCGCAACGATCCCCGATGCACGATCAGCCAGCGTCGCTCCTCGTCGAACTCGACCTTGAGCAGCGGCAGCCGGGGATCGCTCAGCTCGGGGTGGGTCCGGCGCGCGGCGATCAGCCTGCGATAGACGCCGAGCAACTGCTGGTGCGCCGGATCGTCCAATTCGGACCAGCAGAGCCGGGATCGGACGACCGTGGCGGGGTCCATCGGGTCGGGCACGTCCTCGGTGGCCCAGCCGTGGTCGGCGAACTCGGCGCGACGGCCGGTGCGGACCGAGTTCGCCAGCTCGGGGTCGGGGAACGAGGCGAAGAACTGCCACGGCGCCCTGGATCCCCACTCCTCACCCATGAAGATCATCGGTGTGTACGGCGAGCAGAGTACCATGGCGGCGGCGACGCCGAGCAGGCCGGGCGAGAGCGTGGCCGAGATGCGGTCGCCGGTGGCGCGGTTGCCGATCTGGTCGTGGTCCTGGACGTAGGCCAGGAACCGGTGTGCGGGCAGCCGCTGCGTGTCCACAGGCCGGCCGTGCGTGCGGTGCCGGAACGTGGAGTACGTGCCAGCGTGGAAGAACACCCGCTCCCAGGTCTTCGCCAGTGATTCCAGCGAGCCGAAGTCGACGTAGTAACCCTGGCGTTCACCGGTGAGCGCGGCGTGCAGCACGTGGTGCAGGTCGTCGTCCCACTGGGCGGTGAGGCCGTAGCCGCCTGCTTCCCTGGCGGTCACGAGTTTGGCGTCGTTGAGGTCGGATTCGGCGATCAGGGTCAGCGGGCGGCCCAGGTGCGTGGACAGCGCGTCGACCTCGATGGCGAGTTGTTCGAGCAGGTGCGTCGCGCTTGAGTCGTGCAGCGCGTGCACGGCGTCCAGGCGCAGGCCGTCGAGGTGGAACTCGCGCAGCCAGCCGAGCGCGTTGTCGATGACGTAGCGGCGGACCTCGTCGGAGTCGGGGCCGTCGAGGTTGAGCGAGCGACCCCACTGGTTGCTGCCGGCGAAGTACGGGCCGAACCGGTCGAGGTACGCGCCGGACGGGCCGAGGTGGTTGTAGACGACGTCGAGGATGACGCCGAGACCCTTGTCGTGGCAGGCGGCGACGAAGTGCCGCAGGCCGGCCGGGCCGCCGTACGGCTCGTGCACGGCGTACCAGGCGACGCCGTCGTAACCCCAACCCTCGACGCCGTCGAACGCGTTGACCGGCATCAGTTCGACGAAGTCGATGCCGAGTTCGACCAGGTGATCGAGTTTGCCGATGGCCGCGGCGAGCGTGCCCTCCTCGGTGAACGTGCCGATGTGCAGCTCGTAGACGATGCCTCCGGCGAGTTGACGACCGGTCCAGTCGGAGGCAGGCCAGTCCTGTTCGGCGGGCACGTAACGGCGAGAGGCCGCGTGCACGCCGTTCGGCTGCCAGCGGGAACGCGGGTCGGGCAGCGGCTTCGGGTCGTCGTCGAGGAGGAAGGCGTAGTCGCAGTGCGGGGAGGCCGCGACGTCCGCTGACCACCAGCCGTTGTCGTCGCGGGTCATGGCGTGGTCGGTGTCGTCCACCCGGACGCGGACGGTGTTGACCTGCGGTGCCCAGACGGCCGGTGTCCATACCGGAGGGGGAGGCATCGAGTTCTCCTATTCGCGGTTCTGGACGAGCAGAGCGACCGGGTACTGCTCCAGCAGCGCGCCGAGGTAGACGCGGTGGCCGTCGAACGATGTGCCGGTGAGTGCGTTGGTCCAGGTGGCGTCGGCGGGCAGTTCCAGCGCGGTGTCGCGCCAGCCGCCGGACGACTTCAGCCGCATGGGCAACCGGGTGGCGACGGCGACAACCCGGGGTTCACGGCCGCGCGCGAACGCGATGGCGTTGGTTGACGCGGGACCGTCCGGTGTCAACGCGCGGTATCCGGTGAACAGTTCGGGTTCGTCGCGGCGCAGCCGGAGGACGTGGTGCACGAGCGCGATCTTGACCGCACCGGAGTCGTCCATCGGCGGGCGCCAGCCGGCGCGGATGCGGGTGAGCAGTTCGCGGCGGGCGGTGTAGTCGACCAGCCTGCGGTTGTCCGGGTCGACCAGCGAGTCGTCCCACTTCTCGGTGCCCTGGTAGACGTCGGGAATGCCAGGGCCGGCGAGTTGCAGCAGCTTCTGGCCGAGGCAGTTGGACCAGCCTGCCGGGGTGATCCGGTCGCTGAATGTGTTCAGCAGGTTCACAGCGGCCGGATCGGTGTAAACCGCGGGTACCCAGGCGCGCAGGGCGGACTCGAACTCCTCGTTCGGTTCGGTCCAGGAGGTCACGACCTTGGCTTCGCGGGCCGCCTTGAACAGGTAGTCGGTGATCCGCTGCTCGTCGGCGGGCCAGGCACCGACCAGGGTCTGCCAGGCGAGCAGTTCGATGGTGGGCTCGGGCAACGGATACAGCGCGTGCAACTGTTCGACCAGCGCGCCGAACTCGGCCGGGATCTCGGCGAGCACGGCGAGCCGGGCGCGCACGTCCTCGCCGCGTTTGGTGTCGTGCGTGGCGAGCGCGGTCATCGCGGTCGGCCAGCCCGCCTCGCGCTGCTGGAACGACGCGTGCAGCTCCGCGACGCTCACGCCGAACCGGTCCGGGTCGCCGCCCACCTCGTTCAGCGCGACCAGGCGCGGGAAGCGGTAGGACGCGGTGTCCTCGATCCCCTTGGCCATCACCATCGTGGCGGTCTGCTGCAACCGGATCGCTATCTCGCCGTCCGGCTCGTTGACTGCGTGGAAGGCGATGTTGGACAGCGGTTCGGCCAGGTGCGGCATGTTCCGGATGGCGACCGCGACCGCCGCGCGGAGCCGGTTGCGGCCGTCGGGGAGGTAGCTGCGGTAGACGTCGAACGAGCAGAGGAGTTCGGCGACGGCGGCCTCGGCGCGGTCGATCGGGAACTTGGGGAACAGCCGCGCCAATCGCAGCACCTCGGCGCGCAGGGTGGTGCGGGTGACCAGACGGCGCGACTCGAGGGTGAGTTCGGCGTAGTCGGACGGCGCGTCGAAACGCGCGGCGAGTTCGCCGAGCGGGACCTCGCCGGTCGGGTCGATGAACACGCCGCAGATGTCGCCGAGCGCGTCGTATCCGCTGGTGCCGGCCACCGGCCAGGACGAGGGGAGCGGTTCGTCGACGGCGAGGATCTTCTCCACGACCAGCCAGGCGTCACCGATGCGCGAGCGCAGCCTGCGCAGGTAACCGCCGGGATCGGCGAGACCGTCGACGTGGTCGATGCGCAGCCCGTCGACCTCGCCCTCGGCCACCCAGCGCAGGATCGCGCCGTGCGTCTCGTCGAACACCGTCTCGTCCTCGACGCGCACGCCGGCCAGGGTGGTGACGTCGAAGAAGCGGCGATAGTTCAACTCGTCGGACGCGCGCCGCCAGGAGATCAGCCGATAGTGCTGGCGTTCGTGTACTTCCCGCGCGGTGCCTTCACCGGTGCCCTCCGCGATGGGATAAGCGTGTTCGAAATATCGAAGTTCGCCGTCCTCGATACGCAGATCGTTCAGCGCGGCAATTCCGCCGTCACCGTCGTCGGCGAGAGTGGGAATGAGGATCGGCGCACGGCTCCAGTCGATATCGAAGAAATGCGCGTATGTCGACTTCTGACCGTTGGCCAGCACGTCCCACCAGTAGCGATTCGCCGAGGGCCGGGACACGTCCATATGGTTGGGCACGGTGTCCACGACCAGCCGCATGCCGAGTTGCCGCAGCCTGCGCACCAGCGCGAGCCTGCCGTCCTCGCCACCGAGATCCGCGGAGACGCGCGTCGGGTCGACCACGTCGTAGCCGTGTGTCGAGCCGTGCGACGCCTGCAGGATCGGCGAGGCGTAGACCGCGCCGACGCCGAGTTCATGCAGGTATTCGGCGGTTTCCGCGGCTTGCGCGAAGCCGAATTCGGGACGGAGTTGCAGGCGGTAGGTCGAGGTCGGTGGCATCGACGCGGCCGCCATCAGGCGCACCGCTGGAGCACGAGCAGGGAGCGGGCGGTGACCGTGATCTTGTCGGCCGCGGCGACATCGCCGATCTCGGTGCCGGTCTCGGGTTCGATACCGAAACCGATCGAGGTGTGCGTGTCGACCTCGCCGGTATCGGTGTTGACGACGACCTGCCACTGGTCGCCGTATTCCTTCCCCGGCACGGTGAATTCGATGTCCTCGTAATGCGCGTTGAAGAACAGCACGAAGGAATCATCCCGCACCCACTCGCCGCGTGGGTCGCGATCGTGAATTCCGTCTCCGTTGAGATAGACCGTGATGGCTTTCCCGAATGTCGCTTCCCAGTCCTCTTCGGACATGTGGGCGCCATCCGGGGTGAACCAGGCGATGTCCTCCGGCCCGGTGCCGCGATGCGTCGGCCTGCCGTCGAAGAAGCGCTTGCGGCGAAACCCCGGGTGGGCGCGGCGGAACGCGATCAGCTCGCTGGCGAAGGTGAGCAGTTCGGTGTGCTTCTCCGCGTCCTTCCAGTCCATCCAGGCGATCTCGTTGTCCTGGCAGTAGGCGTTGTTGTTGCCCTGCTGGGTGCGGCCGATCTCGTCGCCGTGCAGCACCATCGGCACGCCCTGCGAGAGCATCAGGGTGGCCAGCAGGTTTCTTGCCTGGCGGGCGCGCAGATCGAGCACGTTCGCGTCGTCGGTCGGGCCCTCGACGCCGTGGTTCCAGGACCGGTTGTCGTCCGAGCCGTCCCGGTTGTCCTCGCCGTTGGCCTCGTTGTGCTTCTTGTCGTAGCTGACCAGGTCGTGCAGGGTGAACCCGTCGTGCGCGGTGACGAAGTTGATGGACGCGAACGGGCGGCGGCCGTCGTCCTGGTAGAGGTCGCTGGAGCCGGTGAAGCGGGAGGCGAACTCGCCGAGTGTGCCGGGCTGGCCGCGCCAGAAATCGCGCACGGTGTCCCGGTAGCGGCCGTTCCACTCCGTCCACAAAGGAGGGAAGTTGCCGACCTGGTAGCCACCGGGACCGACGTCCCAGGGCTCCGCGATCAGCTTGACCTGCGAAACCACCGGATCCTGCTGGACGATGTCGAAGAACGCGCTGAGCCGGTCGACGTCGTAGAAGGTACGGGCCAGCGCCGCGGCGAGGTCGAAGCGGAACCCGTCGACGTGCATCTCCAGCACCCAGTACCGCAACGAGTCCATGACCAGCTGCAGGGTGTGCGGGTGGCGCATGTTCAGCGAGTTGCCGGTGCCCGTGTAGTCGGCGTAGTACTCGGGGTTGTCGTCGAGGCGGTAGTAGGCGCCGTTGTCCAGGCCGCGCATGCTCAACGTGGGGCCGAGGTGGTTGCCCTCGGCGGTGTGGTTGTACACGACGTCCAGGATGACCTCGATGCCCGCCGTGTGCAGCGCACGCACCATCGCCTTGAACTCGGGCACCTGCTGGCCGAGCGTGCCGGACGAGGAGTACCGCGCGTTCGGCGCCAGGAACGCGAGCGTGTTGTAGCCCCAGTAGTTGGACAGGCCCCGGTCGATCAGGTTGTGCTCGCTGACGAAGTGATGCACCGGCATCAGCTCGACCGCGGTCACGCCGAGCCGCTGGAGGTGCTCGATCACCGCGGGGTGGGCCAGGCCGGCGTAGGTGCCGCGCATTTCCTCGGGCACCCGAGGGTGCGCCATGGTCAGGCCGCGCACCTGCGCCTCGTAGATCACGCTTTCGTGGTACGGGATGCGTGGCGAGCGGTCGTTGTCCCAGTCGAAGAACGGGTTGATCACCACGGCCATCGGCACCTGGCCCGCCGAGTCGGCGTCGTTGCGGGTGCCCGGCGAGTCGAACTGGTAGCCGAACACGGCCTCGTTCCAGGTCAGCTCGCCGGTGACGGCCTTGGCGTACGGGTCGAGCAGTAACTTGTCCGGGTTGCAGCGCAGCCCGCGCGACGGGTCGTAGGTCCCGTCCACCCGGTAGCCGTAGCGCTGGCCGGGACCGACCGTGGGCAGGTAGCCGTGCCAGACGAAACCGTCGGTTTCCGGCAGATCGACCCTGGTCTCGTTGCCGGACTCGTCGAAAAGACACAACTCGACCCGACTCGCCGGTTCGGAGAACACCGCGAAGTTGGTGCCGGTCCCGTCGTAGGTCGCGCCCAACGGGTATGCCGTCCCCGGCCAGGGCCGCATGTCCACTTCCTTCACTCTGCTGCTGTCGTCGATCCTGGATCGATATGACCTGCGACCTGGCTGGAGACCAGACCGCGCGACCGCCAACGATGCCATCGTTGACGGTCGCGCGGCCACACAGGTATGCGTTTGACGACGTTTGTCACCAAGATCGGCGACTGATCGTGATTCAGCTCGTACGGAAAGTGTCCGCGATCTGCTGAACCCGCTGGTCGTGGCGGAATTCCTCCAATGACGTGGCCAGCGGCAGTCGCCAGTTCGGGTACTCATCGCTGGTGCCGGGCAGGTTGGGCTGCCGGATCTCGCCGATCACATCGTAGGGCGAGACCAGGTGCACCCGGCACGGCGTGCTGGCCAGCAGCTGGTGCATGGCCAGAATGGTGTCCTCCTCCGTGGCGTCCGGTTTGAGCAGTCCTTCGTCGCGCATCAGATCGAGCAGCCGCTGCCGCTCCTTGGTGGCGACGGCCAGCGCCTCCTCCCGGCTCGTCGCGAGCTGGCCCAGCTCGGCCCGCACCCGCACGTGCTCGGCGCGCAGGAAGCCGGCCGCCGTCGGCAGGTCGTGGGTGGAGATGCTGGCCGCGGCCCGCTCCGGCCACTGCGCGGGCGGCAGCAGCTTGTCCGGATCGTGCTCGTCGGTCTCGAACCACATCACCGCGCAGCCCAGCGCGTGCCGTTCGCGCAGGCCCTCGCTGACCGCCTCCTCGACCGTGCCCAGGTCCTCGCCGATGACCGTGCCGCCGGTCCGCGCGGCTTCCAGCGCGAGCACGCCGAACATCGCATCGGCGTCGTAGTAGATGTAGGTGCCCCGGTTGGCCGGCTCGCCCTTGGGCACCCACCACAACCGCCACAGCCCGGCAACGTGGTCGACGCGGATGCCGCCGCCGTTGTTCAGCGCGTGCCGCACCACGTCCCGGTACGGCCGGTAGCCGACCTCGGCCAGCCTCGACGGATGCCACGGCGAGAGCTGCCAGTCCTGGCCGAGCTGGTTGAACGCGTCCGGCGGCGCGCCCACCGAGGCGCCCTTGGCCAGCACGTCCTGCAACGCCCAGGCGTCCGCGCCGTTCGGGTCGATGCCGACCGCGAGGTCGTGCACGATGCCGATGGCCATGTCGGCGTCCATCGACGCCTGCCGCGCCGCGCCCAGCTGCTCGGCGCAGCGGCGTTGCAGCCAGGCGTGGTAGTCGACCCGGTCGGCCAGTTCGACCCGCTCGAAGCCGACCGCCTCGGAGTTCGGGTGGCGCAACTCCTCCGGCCATTCGCGCCAGTTCTTGCCGTACCGCTCGGAGAGCGCGCAGAACGTGGCGAACTCGGTCAGCGAGTCGTCGCACGGCCCCTTCGCGTCCGGGTCCTCCGCGTGGACCAGGGTCAGCGCCCGTTCCTTCGCCGCGTAGACGGCGTCGTAGTCGACCAGGTCGGCGGCCGGCGGGCGCATCGCGTCGACCTCCCTGCGCGCCAGCGCCTCGAGTCGGCGGTAGCCCTCGATGTCCTGTACCCGCAGGTAGAGCGGGTTCGCGAAGCGCCGGCTGGACGGCGCGTACGGCGAGGACGCCACCGGCAGGCCCGGTGTCGGCGCGTGCAGCGGGTTGACCAGCAGCATGCCCGCGCCGAGTTCCCGGCCGGACAGGTCGGCCAGGTCGCGCAGGTCGGCGTAGTCGCCCATGCCCCACGAACCGGCGGACCGGATGCCGTAGAGCTGCGCCATGAAACCCCAGGTGTGCGGGGGTTCGATCAGCGCGTTGGGCACGATGATCAGGGTGTGCTCGGCATCGCCGATGTGCAGCGTGTGCCAGCCGAGCGGCAGGTCGGTCGGGATGGTGGTGTTGGCGGTGCGCACACTGCCGTCCTCGCAGTGCACCTCGCCCGGACTGGGCAGGGCCTTGCCCTTGCCCTCGCGCAGCACGATGGTCGGCGGCAGGTCAGCGGCCTTGCGTCGGGCGTCAGCCAACTCGCCCTTGATGGCCGATGCCGACGTCGCGTCCACGCCGAGCAGGCCGAGCACCGCGACGACCACGTCGTCGTCCACCTCGACCCGCTTTTTGTCACCGTTGATGTAACTGGTCGCAACGCGGTGCGCATTGGCCAGCTCGACAAGTTCTGGATCTCGCACGCCACTCCCCTTTGTTTCCAGATTCACTGGAGCAGCTCCGACCATATGATCGCGGCATGCGATTCGCCTTCAAGACCGCCCCACAGAACTCGACTTGGTCACATATCCAGTCCGTTTGGCTGGAAGGCGACCAGATCGAGCTGTTCGAATCGGCCTGGACCTTCGACCACTTCTACCCGCTCAGCCAGGACACCACCGGTCCGTGCCTGGAGGGGTGGATCATCCTGAGCGCCCTCGCGCAAGCCACCGAACGGCTGCGGCTGGGCGTGTTGGTCAGCGGCATCCACTACCGGCACCCGGCGGTGTTGGCGAACATGGCGGCATCGCTGGACATCGTCTCGGGCGGCCGGCTGGAGCTGGGCATCGGTGCGGGCTGGAACGAGGAGGAGTCCGCCGCCTACGGCATGGAACTGGGCAGCAGGAAGCAGCGCAGCGACCGGTTCGAGGAGGCCTGCCAGGTCATCGTGGACCTGCTGACCAAGGAATGGTCGGACTTCTCCGGCGAGTACTACACGATCACACACGCGCGCTGCGAGCCCAAGCCGGTGCAGAAGCCGCACCCGCCGATCTGCATCGGTGGCGGCGGCGAGCGGCGCACGCTGCGCACCACCGCCCGGTTCGCCCAGCACTGGAACTTCGGCGGCGGCGAGCTCGACGTGTTCGACCACAAGCTGGACGTGCTGCGCCAGCACTGCGCCGACCTCGGCCGCGACCCGAAGGAGATCACCATCTCCACGCATCTGCGGATGCTGCCGGGCATGGACCCGAAGGAAGTGGCCGAGCTGGCCGCGACCTTCGCCGAGCACGGCGCCGACCTGGGCATCGTGCAGCTGCCGGTACCCTACACGCCTGCCGTCCTGGCGCCGTTGGCCGACGCCCTGGCGCAGGTCAATCGCTAGTCGACCGCTTCCCGCTGGTCAGCGCGGTCAGCGCGACCGCGCCGGCCAGCGGGTAGAGGACGAGGCCGGGGAGCTGGTAGCGCCAGGAGAACTCGAACGCGGCGGCCATGCCCATCAGCGTGATCGCCATGCCGACCAGCAGGAACGCGGGCGCCCGCTGCTTGGCCCGCCGTGCCCCGCCGAGGCCGAACCCGACCAGACAGGCCAGTAGTCCGGCGATGAACAGGTACGGGCCGGGCGTGTAGATAACCGTCTGGTAGTCCCGCAGAAACTGGCTGAGCTGCGGCGACGCGTAGCCGACCGTGCCGCCGTACTTCTGCACGTAGGACTGCATCTGCGCGGTGATCTGCGGGACCGTCTGGTTCGGTCCGAAGTAGTAGGCCGGGTAGAAGGTGAGGAACTGCCAGGTGATCGCGGGCGGGTCGGTGCCGAAGGTGATGTGGGTCGGGTAGAAGCCCTTGAGGAAGTCGACCATGACCGCGCCGGCCACCTCGAACGGCTGGTGCTCGATGACCTTGTAGGCGAATTCCTTGTCCAGGTCGTAGATGGTCTTGCCGGGCGGCACGTACCCGGGCCAGCCGGGGGTGCCGTCCGCGTGCGCGTACCCGTCCGAGCCGATCCGCTGACCGAGCGGCTCCTTCGGGCACAGCTCCATCAGGACCTTGTCCAGGTCGTCGCGGGGGCAGTCGGCGATGTTCGCGGCGCGGCCGTAGATCGAGTTGCCGGAAGCGGTGTTCAACCCCCACTGCCCGGTGAACGAGTGGAAGTACGCGGCGTAGCCGACCACGACCACCAGGAATCCGACCAGACAGGCACCGGTGCGGGTGGCGATCTTGCGCCAGCCCGCCGCCGTGCGCCACTGGCCGCCTGCCAGGATCAGGTACAGCACGACCGGCACGATCAGCGGCAGCGCGACCATCCGGATGGTCAGCGAGACGCCGACCACGAACCCGGCGAGCGCGGCCCGGCCTGGCTTCGGCACGCCCTTGGCGATCAGCAGCCAGAACGCGATGACCACCGCGACCTCCAGCCAGACGTCGGAGAGGATCGTCTCCTCGACGTTGAGCTGGAACGCGTCGATCAGCACCGGCGCCGCGGCCAGCGCGGCCAGCCACTTCTTGGCGCCGAGCCGCAGCGCCAGCGCGTAGATCGCGAAACCCATGCCGATGCCGGCGAGGTGCTGCACGATCACGACCGTGCGGATGCCGCCGAGGGGCAGCAGCGGGCGCAGGACCAGCAGCGGGTAGCCGATCGGATCGAGGAACTGCGGCAGCAGCGGGCCCGCGTTGTCCAGGTAGGCCCAGGAGTCCAGGTTGAGCAGGCCGGGTTGGTAGGCGAGCAGCGTGATGATCCGCAAGATCACGCCGACCAGCATGAACACGCTCAGCAACCAGTGCCTGCGCACGGTCGCCCAGCTGAACAACGTGCGGAGCCGCATGGACAACGTGCGCAGCCGCCCGCGCGGCCGCACCGGATCAGGCGTCGGTGTGGTCTCCGCAGGGGTCGGTTCGTCCGCGAGGCCGGTACCGGCCGACGTGCTGCTGCTCATCGCGCTCACCGTACCGAGCGCATTCCGGGCCGACCGTGCCGCCCGTTCGTACCTGCCATCTGTCGCGATTCCTCATGATGAACCCCATACCTGCCCGCTCTGTTCTACCTCCTGATCGCCGCGAGACTCGTCCGCATCACTCGCCGCGTCGGGTTTCTTAACCGACTCCGAGACAATTCCGAACGGATTCTCAGCCGAGTCGCGCCTGCGGAACTCACGCACCGTGACCCACAGTGCGAGCAGCAGCGCGGCGAGCATGGCCGCGGCGAGGATCTCGAACGGGATCACCGCGGTACCGCTGCCCCCGCCACTCCCGCTGGCCGCGCCCCCGCCGAACCCGCGCCCGCCGAACCCACCGCCCGCTCCCCCACCGAACCCACCGCCCGCTCCCCCACCAAACCCGCCGCCCGTGCCGCCTCCGCCCGCTCCCCCACCGAACCCGCCGCCTGTGCCGCCTCCGCCCAACCTGCCGCCCGTGGCCCCTCCACCGAAGTTCCCGCCGCCGTAGCCCCGCCCCGGGAAGGTGCCTCCCCCGGCGTTGCCCGGCAGACCGCCCGTCCCCTGCTGCGGCAGCGACGGCACCCCGCCCTGCCCCGCTCGTCCCGCACCACCGCCCGGGAACTGCCCGCGCCGGCCGCCGCCCCCGGTCATCAGCAGGAACGGCAGATAGGAGAACAACGACGCGAACTGCTCCAGGATCGGCAGCGCCCACAGCTTGCGCGGCAGGTAGAACGCGGCGATCACGGTGAGCACGTCCGCGAGGTAGAAGTAGCGCTCGTGCATGGCTGGCAGGAAGTACGGCACCAGCAGGGCGGACACGGTGGCGGCCAACACGATCCGCAGCGGAGTGAGCGGAATCCGTTTCACCGCGACCGGAACGATCAACGCGAGCAGTGCGATGCCGGTAACCGCGATGCCACCGTAGCGCAGCGCGGTCGAGGTCGTGGTGCCGAGGAACTGGTAGACGTTCGGCGCGTTCAGCGTGAGTTGGTCGTAGGTGCCGGCCTGGGTGGCGTAGAGCGAGAACACCGCGCCGGGGCTGGCGCCGAGCAGCAGCGCGGGCACGTCGAGCAGCACGTACACGACCGGGATCGCCAGCAGTGCCCGCCACGGGATCCACCTCCGCAGCGCCAGCAGCAACAGCAGCGGGAACAGGAAGACGATCTGCAGCTTGAAGGAGAAGCCGAGGCCGAAGAACAGACAGGCCAGCCAGGGCCGTTTGCGCAGCAGGAAGTAGACGCCGCCGATGCCGAACGCCGAGTACATCGCGTCGGCCTGGCCCCACATCGACGAATTGAGCACCACGGTCGGCAGGAACAGCACGATCGCGCCGGCCAGGATCGGCCACCACCGGTTTGGATACCTCAGGTTCACAATGCGATACGCGAAGAACGCCAGTACGAAGTCGAACACGACCGACATCGCCTTGATGCCTGTCAACGCCGGCACCGGCAGGTAGGTGAGCGTGGCGAGCAGGTAGAGATAGGGCTCGTTGTAGTTGGCGAAGTTCGTCTTCAACGCGGCGAACCCGCCGTGCCCCTTGAGGTAGGCGTACCACTGGGCGAAGTAGGCGGAGTAGTCGCCGGACTGGTAGGAGAAGAACACCAGCCGCACCGCGATCGCGGCGAGCACGATGACCGCGATCACCAGCATCTTCCGGCCCGATCTTGCGCCCGGGGACGGCAGTGGCGGGCTCGCGGGATCGGCGGTAACAGCGGCTGTCATCGATGGGTCCCCTGTGCTCGGTGCCGGTTTGGTCCGTCCCGACACTAGTCACGCGCAGCGACCGTTAGCTTGCTCTCCGCTGTGTACCCGCTGTGAAAACGGCCGTTTGCTGTGCACACGCTGTGCGCACGGCAAACGGCCGTCGGTTTCGGCTTCAGCAGCCGGGTGTCACGCGCAGCAACATGGAGGCGTGCGAGGCGAGTGTCGCGCCGTAACCACTGGCCTGCTGGCCGATGTTCTTCTCGGCCCACAGGTCACGCACCATCGCCAGCCCGCGCAACCCCAGTTCGCTCCAGGTGGCGCTGACCGTCGCGCTGGCGCTGCCCAGGTTGAACAGGGCGACGGTGTAGCTACCGTCCGGGTTCTTGGCGAACCACACCTGCTGCTGGGTCGACTGCGACACCGGGTGGGCCGGGTGCCCGGCCTGGTCGACCGCGACAACCTCCCGGTTGGTCAACAGCTTCAGCTCACTCGCGTCGAGTTTGGTCAGGTTGGTGCCGAGCAGCAGCGGCGCGGACTCGATGGACCACAACGTGATCGTGCTCTGCTCCTCGTCCGCGGACAGGCCGTCGGTGGTGGTGCCGTTGCCGACCTCGAGCGAGTCGAGGTCGTTCCAGTGTCCCGGTCCCGCGAACGGGATCCACTGGGGCACATCTGTAAACCGCTTGGACACACGCAGGGCCCAGTTGGTCAGGCCGGTGCAGTGGCTGTAGCACTCGACGTCGCCCTCGATCCGCCAACCGTTGCTGTACTGCGCCCAGGTGCTCGCGTTGGCGAAGCTCAGCGAGTTGGACAGTTCGAGGTGGATGGCGCGGCCGCTGCGCTGGATCGCGGTGTGCCAAGCCTGGATGTCCGCCCGGTTGTCCGCGGCGATCTTGCCACCGCCCGGTCCGACGAAGTCCATCTTGAGGTAGTCGACGCCCCAGGACGCCAACAGGTTCGCCTCGGACTGCACGTAGGCCATCGCGCCCGGCTTGGTGTAGTCGATCGCGGCCGAGCCGTCCTCGGCCGTGTTGCCCGGCTTGGACGTGTCCGCGATGTCGCTGATGTGGTAGCTGGTGCCGGCGATCGGCGAGTTCGCGGTCACCGCGGCGGCCGGGATGCCGGGCACCAGGTAGATGCCGAACTTCAGGCCGAGCGAGTGCACGTAGTCGGCGACGGGCTTGATCCCGTTCGGGAACTTCGTGGTGTTGTAGGTCGGCCTGCCGTTCTGGTCGACCCCGTTCTGCCAGCCCGCGTCCACGTTGACGTACTGGTAGCCGACCGCAGCGAGGTTGTCGTGCAGTTCCTTGGCCTGTGCCTCGATGATCGAGGCACTGATGCTCCCGTGCAGCGAACTCCAACTGCTCCAACCCATCGGCGGGTTGGTCGGAACGGCTACGTGTCTGCCTGGCGCGGCATTCGCCGAACCGGTCGTCAGTAATGCCGTGCCGAGCAGCGCGGCGATCGCGCCGACGAGGAGCTTGCGGCTCCTGTTCATGCTTCACCCTTTCTGAGCGCACACCGGAATGACCGACCCGTGCGCCTGCGGGCTGGCTCGAACACCTGTAGTTGATACGCGGCGCGGGCGGCCACGTCAACCAGTCATCGGATGAATTTGCCCGCGTGCCCGATTCAGCACCACGAAAGTCGAGCTACTTGCGCGTTGTCCTCCGATGACGCTGGCATTGCTGCCGACCTGCGCCCGCGCGGTATCGCCTCGGCGACCGAGGCTCGTCGGCCAAGCGGTCGCCGGTCTCCCGCCGATCTGGACGCGCTGAGCCTGTCCGGCACAGCGCTGCTCACCCAGGAACTCGGGTCGACGCCGAACGTTCGCGCGAACCTGATCTGATGTGAACCTGCGGTTTACTCAGCCGACCGCCGGCACCACCTGTACCTGACTGGCCAACACGAACGCGACCCGGTGGCCGAGCTGGATCTCCAGGAACTTCTGCTTGCCGGGCACGTTTGTGTGGTCGTCCGGAATGCTGTTGTCGATGGTCTGCGCGTAGTAGTAGTCCGTCGGCGTCGCTCCACCGTACACATAGGACTGTCCGGCTTGGATCGTGTAGGGCAGTGGCGTCACGTTCTGCACCGGGATCGCCGAGGGGTACGCGCTCGCCTCCGGATAGGCGCTGCCGTAAACGGGCACCGAGGTCTCCCCCGGCTTCGGCTCGACGACCAGCGCGGACGACGGCGTGGCCACCGGCTTGTTCTTCGGGTTCTCGAACCACACCTTGGCGCCGTCCCACCAGATCGCGATCCAGTCGCCGGACCGGCCGGCGACCGCGAACTGCTGGCCGCTGCTCGCCTTGTCACCCCAGTCTGCTGCGCAGGTCGTACCGACCGTGCCGTTCGGTGCGAGGCCGGGGTCGTTGAACAGCGGGGCGTTCGCGTCCGGCGCGGTGCGCAGGTAGACGAAGCTGGACGCCTGCGGCGCGACCGGCGTGTGGTTCTCGCAGTCGGTCACGGTCTGGATGTTGGTTGTGAAGTCCGGGTTCACAGTCACCACCGGGCTGTGCGCGGCGCTGCCGGTCGGCACGATGTAGTCGCCGAGCAGGTTCATGAAGTGGTTCCAGTTCCAGAACGGACCCGGGTCCCAGTGCATGCCGGGCACGCCCGCCGGGCTCGGTCCCGGCACGTTGTCGTGGCCGATGATGTGCTGGCGGTCGACCGACACATGGAAGCGCGCGGCCAGGTAGCTGACCAGCTTGGCGGTCGTCTGGTAGAGCCGCTCGGTGAACCAGGTCGCGCCCTGCACGGCGAAACCCTCCTGCTCGATGCCGACCGCGTGCATGTTCACGTACCAGTTGCCGGCGTGCCAGGCGACGTCGGCGTCCGGCACCATCTGCGTCACCGTGCCGTTGCTGCCGCGCACCACGTAGTTGGCGCTGGCGTAATGCGTCGGGTTCTGGAAGTCGGACACCGTGGCCGCGTAGGTCTCCTCGGTGTCGTGGATGACGATGTAGTTGACGGTCAGGCCGTTGTTCGGCCGGTCCGCCAGGTCGTAGTTGCCGTAGTCGGTGGTGCTGGAGACCTCGGCGTACGCGGCCGGGATGAACGTGCAGGCCAGGTTGGCCGGGCATTCCGGCTGCTGGCCGGGCGGCGGTGGAGCCAGGTGCAGCGCGGCCAGCTGGCCGGTGTCCGGCCGGACACCGGGATCGGCCGGCAGGCCCAGGTTCTGGCCGTCGTCGGTGTGCCGGGCGGCACCGGTTCGGATGGTCGCGTAGACCTCGTCTGCGAAGTCCTTGGCCCCGGAGGAGTCAGCGGCCCCTGAGTACTTGGCGACCGCGCCGTACCAGTCGTTCACCGAGGTGGGTGCGCTGCCGTTGGTCAGCTTCTTCTCGTACCCGGCCAACAACGCAGCGGCCGCGCGGATGTTGTCCGCCGGATCCGACTTCACCGCGGCCGGTGTCGCGCCGATCAGCGCGGCCCCCTCGGTCAGCGTGTGTAAACCGGAAGTTGACGGCGTGCCCTTGGCTGTCAACCCAGTGGCCACATCGGCGAGTGCCATCGGGCCGTAGTCACCGGTGGTGCTCGGCGCGCCGTTGTGCGTCTCCCACAGCGATTCGTTGTAGGACACCGCGAGCAGCACGCTCTCCGGTACCCCGAACTCCTGCGCGGCCGCCGCGAACTGCTGCTGCCGCGTCGCGCCCGCATTCTGCGCGGTCGCGGTGACCGGTAGTCCGACGGCCAGCGCGGTCGTCGCCACGGTCAGCACGCCGACCAGCCGATGATTGACTCTCATCCGCCACCCTGCCTCTCGCCCCACAGTCCCCACAGTTCCGACTACCTTGGCCCCGCAGCGCGATCACGTCAATACTTAACGTATCAACGGTTGTATCTGGTGAGAAACCGTCTGGTCGGTCCCTGTTCCGCCGTGCGGCGAACACCCTAAGCTTGGCGGACGCTGCGGGCTGGGGGCCTGCGCGCCGGATCACGGCCGGCACGGCCGGGCAGGGAGAGTGCGAATGGGCCAGCGGCAGTCGCCGGAGGATCGAACCGCCTGGCTGGCCGATGCGTCCCGAGTCGATGTGGACCGGCCGAACGCCGCTCGCATGTACGACTACTACCTCGACGGGGACACCAATCTCGCGGTCGACCGAGCAGCCGCTGAGGAGGCGCTCAAGGTCGGGCCGTGGGCGCGCAGCTACGCCCGCTCGAACCGCGCCTTCCTCGGCCGGGCCGTGCGCCACCTGACCCAGCAGGGCATCGACCAGTTCCTGGACCTCGGCTCCGGCATTCCCACCGTGGGCAACGTGCACGAGGTTGCGCACCAACTGAATCCGGCCGCCCGGGTCGCCTACGTCGACATCGAACCGGTCGCCGTCGCGCACGCGCGCCGCCTGCTCGCCGACTACGACAACGTCAGCATCACCCAGGCCGACATCCGCCAACCCGAGACGGTGCTGGCCGAACCCGGCATCGCCGAACTCCTCGACTTCACCCGCCCGGTCGCCGTGCTCGCCGTCGCGATCCTGCCCTTCGTCACCGACGACACCGAGGCGGCCGAGGTCGTCGCCGGCTATCGCGACGCCTGCATGTCCGGCAGTCACCTGGCGATCTCGCACATCTCCCCGCTCAACGTGACCGACGAGCAACTGGCGCACGCCTACGAGGTGATGGCCAGGACGCCGACCCCGGTGAAATGGCGCACCGAAGCGGAAATCCGCCCGCTACTCGACGGCTACACGCTCGTCGAGCCCGGCCTGGTGTGGACACCGAACTGGCGGCCCGATGCGGGTGGCAACCCGGCCTGGCTGCCCGACCCGGCCGAGGCCAACGCCTACGCGGCGGTCGGCTTCCTTCCCTAGCGCGATCAGCGAAAACCAACGCAACTCGCGACCGGTCCCTCAGACCGCGATCAGCCGGTGATCCAGTGCGGTGTGCCGCCGCCCCGCGCCGACAGCGCGCACCGCCTGGCCGATGGCCTTGCGCGAACCGACCAGCACCACCAGCTTCTTGGCCCGGGTCACCGCGGTGTACAGCAGATTGCGCTGCAACATCACCCACGCGCTCATGGTCACCGGGACCACCACGGCAGGGTATTCACTGCCCTGCGAGCGGTGAATGGTCATCGCGTAGGCATGCGCGAGTTCGTCGAGTTCACCGAACTCGTAGTCGATGTCCTCGTCCTCGTCGGTGCGCACGGTCAGCCGCTGCTCGTCGAGGTTGATGGCCGTGACGATGCCGAGCGTGCCGTTGAAGACGCCGTTGGCGCCCTTGTCGTAGTTGTTCCTGATCTGGGTGACCTTGTCGCCGACCCGGAACATCCGCCCACCGAAACGCCGCTCCGGCAGATCCGGCCGGGCCGGCGTCAATGCCTCCTGCAGCAACGTGTTCAGCGCCCCCGCGCCGGCCGGGCCGCGATGCATCGGCGCCAGGACCTGCACGTCGCGGCGCGGGTTGAGGCCGAACTTGGCCGGAATCCGGTTGGCCACCACGTCCACGGTCAGTTCCGCGGCCGGCTCGGCCTCGTCCACGGCGAACAGGAAGAAGTCGGGCAGGCCGTCGGTGATCGGGAACTCGCCGGAGTTGATCCGGTGCGCGTTGGTGACCACCCCGGACTGCTGCGCCTGCCGGAAGATGTGCGTCAGCCGCACATGCGGGATCGGGCTGCCGTCAACCAGGAGATCACGCAGCACCTCGCCTGCGCCGACCGAGGGCAACTGGTCCGCGTCGCCGACCAGCAGCAGGTGCGCGCCGGGCGCGACCGCCTTGACGAGTTTGTTGGCCAGCAACAGATCCAGCATCGACGACTCGTCGACAACCACCAGGTCCGCGTCCAGCGGCCGGTCCCGGTCGTAGGCGGCGTCGCCGCCGGGCCGCAGTTCCAGCAGCCGGTGCACGGTCGCCGCGTCGAGCCCGGTCAGTTCGGTGAGTCGTTTGGCCGCGCGACCGGTCGGCGCGGCCAATACCACCCGCGCGCCCTTCGCCATGGCCAGCATGATGATCGAACGAACCGTGAAGCTCTTGCCGCAGCCCGGCCCACCGGTCAGCACGGACACCTTCTGTGTCAACGCCTGTTTTACGGCCTGTTCCTGCGCGGGCGCGAGATCCGTGGCGGTGCGGCCGTGCAGCCAGGTCAACGCGCGATCCCAGTCGACGTCGGCGAACGCGGCCAGCCGGTCGGAGTCCGTGTGCAGCAGCCGCAAGAGCTGGTTGGCCAGGGAGATCTCCGCGCGGTGCAGGGGCACCAGGTAGATCGCGGCGACCTTCTCGCCGACCTCCTCGTCCGGAAGCTCTTCCCGGACAACGCCTTCCTCGATCACGAGTTCGGCCAGGCAGTCGATGACCAGGCCGGCGTCGACCTGCAGAATCCGCACCGAGTCGCCGATCAGCTCCTGTTCGGGCAGGTAGCAGTCGCCGTTGTTCACCGCCTCGGACAGCGTGAACTGCAACCCGGCCTTGATCCGCTGCGGGCTGTCGTGCGGGATCCCGACCGCCTTGGCGATCGTGTCCGCGGTGCGGAACCCGATCCCCCACACGTCCGAGGCCAACCGGTACGGCTCGGTGCGCACGACCTCGATGGCCTTGTCCTGGTACTGCTTGTAGATCCGCACCGCGAGCGAGGTGGACACGCCGACGCCCTGCAGGAAGACCATGACCTCCTTGATCGCCTTCTGCTCCTCCCACGCGTCGGCGATCAGCTTGGTCCGTTTCGGCCCGAGCTTGGGCACCTCGATCAGGCGCTTCGGTTCGTGCTCGATCACGTCCAGCGCGTCGACCCCGAAGTGCTCGACGATCCGGTCGGCCAGCACCGGCCCGATGCCCTTGATCAGCCCGGAACCGAGATAACGCCGGATGCCCTGGACAGTGGCAGGCAGCACGGTCGTGTAGTCCTCGACGTGGAACTGCTTGCCGTACTGCGCATGCGAACCCCACCGGCCGCGCATCCGCAGCGACTCCCCCGGCTGCGCGCCGAGCAACGCGCCCACCACGGTGACCAGGTCGGCGCCGCGTCCGGTGTCCACCCGCGCGACCGTGTAGCCGGTCTCCTCGTTCGCGAAGGTGATCCGCTCCAGCACGGCCTCCAGCACCGAGTACCGGAACGGATCATCCTGCGGCATGCGCAGAGCCTAGTCGCGGGCCCCGACGCTGTTGCGGATCCACAGGTCGGCGTTGCCCGCGACCAGCAGCCGGCCGTCGGTCGCACCGACCGCCGACCGCGCGACTCGTCCTGTCCAGCGCCGCCCCGATCAGGCGTGGGCGCGCAAGCGCCGAATACCGCTGCTCACCAAGAAAATCCCGCCGATGCCGACGAGTAGACCAATGGCCAGCCACAGTTTCGCGCCGCTCATGAAGCTGCCCTTGACGATGTCCAGTCCCTGCAACGTCCAGACCAGCCCGACCAGGAACAGCACCGCCCCGACGATCACGAACGCCCAGTTCTTCACGACCACCAACTCCTCCACCACCAGCGACGACTCCCCACCAGCCTCCTCCACACGATGCTCCCCCGCACACCCGGCCCACCTCATCCCGGCCACCCAACATGACCGAAACCCGCACCGATCAGCGGATCGCCCGCCATTTTCGACATGTCATAAAGTAAGCTGGTGAAATCCCACACCTTCACCCAATCTCGCGGACACCTTCCCGCGTTCGACGAACTGGACCGGCAGCTGCTGCACGCGTTGCAGCTCAACGGCAGGGCGCCGTTCAGCCGGATCGCCGAGGTGCTCGGGGTTTCCGACCAGACCATCGCGCGCCGCTACGGCAGGCTGCGCTCGACCGGCGGCCTGCGCGTACTCGGCGTCACCGACCCGACCGCGCTCGGTGAGGTCTCCTGGTTCGTCCGCGTCCAGTGCGCGCCCGACGTGGCAACTCCGGTCGCCGAGGCACTCGCGCGGCGCGAGGACACGTCGTGGGTCAGCCTCACCTCCGGCGGCACCGAGATCGCCTGCATCAGCCGGGCCGGCGCAGCCGACGGCAGCAACGCGCTGCTGCTACAGAAACTGCCCCACACGCCACGCGTGCAGGGTGTCACCGCGCAGTGCATCCTGCACACCTTCTTCGGCGGCGCGAAAGGCCTGATCAACAAGCTGAACCACCTCAGCCCCGAGGAAGTCGCCGAGCTGACCGTGTCACGGCCGGAGGTCGGCGAGGTCGATCCCGGCCCACTCACCGAGGCGGACCACGCCATGCTCGCCGCGCTCGCCAAGGACGGCAGAGCCGGCTACGCCGAACTCGCGCAGGCCAGCGGCGCGTCGCAGTCGACGGTGCGCCGACGGCTCACCGAGTTGTCGGACAGCGGCGTGCTGTACGTGGACATCGACTTCGACCGCCGCATCCTCGACCTCGACACGCGCACAATGCTCTGGCTCTCGATCTCGCCCGCGGAACTGGTCGCCGTGGGCGAGGCCATGGCCGAGCACGCGGAGGTCGCCTTCTGCGCCGCGATCTCCGGCCAGACCAACCTCGCGGCCAGCGTGGTGTGCTCGGGAGTGACCACGTTGTACGCGTACCTGACCGAGAAGATCGCGAAGCTGCCCGGTGTGCAGTGGGTGGAGAGCGCACCGGTGATCAAAACGTTGAAGAGCATCAACACCGGCGTGGCGCCCTGAGCAAGACACGGCCGGTGTGAACCACCGGTCTACAGCGCCGGTCACCGGCGATGGTGTAAACCCTGCGAACACACGACCCGGCCGCCGCGACAATCTTGGGTTCGCGGCGGCCGGGTCGGTGTGAACCGTCAGTTGCCGCTGACCACCGACTCCGCTTCCGCCTCGGCATCCGTGGCCTGGCCCTGGAACTGGGTGCGGTACAGCTCCGCGTACAACCTGTTCTCCGCCAACAGTTCCTGGTGCGTGCCGCGCTCCACGATCTGACCGTTGTTGATCACCAGGATAACGTCGGCCGTGCGGACCGTGGACAGCCGGTGCGCGATGACCAGGCTGGTCCGTCCGCGCAACGCGGTCGCCAGTGCCTGCTGCACGGCGGCTTCGGACTCCGAGTCCAGGTGCGCGGTGGCCTCGTCGAGCACGACCACCGACGGTGCCTTGAGCAGCAGCCGGGCGATCGCCAGTCGCTGCTTCTCGCCGCCGGACAACCGGTACCCGCGATCGCCGACCACGGTCTCCAACCCCTGCGGCAGCGATTCGATCAGCGACAGGATCTGCGCGCCGTGCAGCGCCTCGACGATTTGTTCGTCGGTCGCGTCCGGATTGGCGTAGCGCAGGTTCTCCCGGATCGTGTCGTGGAACAGGTGGGCGTCCTGGGTGACCATGCCGACGGTCGACGTGAGCGAGGCAAGGGTGGCGTCGCGCAGGTCGGTGCCGTTGATGCGGATGGCGCCACCGCGCGGGTCGTAGATCCGCGCGACCAGGTAGCTGATCGTCGTCTTGCCCGCGCCGGACGGGCCGACCAGCGCGACGAGTTGGCCGGGTTCGGCGGTGAAGGTGATGTCGTGCAACACCTGCTGATCGGGCAGCGAGTCCAGCACGGCGACCGATTCCAGCGAGGCGAGCGAGACCTCCTCCGGTCGCGGATAGCCGAAGTCGACGTGGTCGAACTCGATCCGCGCCGGGCCCGCCGTGATCGCGCGAGCGTCGGGCTTCTCGGCGATCATCGGCTCCAGGTCGAGCACCTCGAAGACGCGGTCGAACGAGACGAGCGCGGTCATGATGTCGAGCTGGACGTTGGACAGTCCGATCAGCGGACCGTACAGCCGGTTCAGGTACGAGGTGAGTGCCACGATCGTGCCGACGTTGAGCACGCCGGCGATGGCCAGCGCGCCGCCCCAGCCGTAGACGATCGCGGTGGCCAGCGAGGCCGTCAACATCAGTGCCACAAAGAACAGTCGCGCGTACAGCGCCTGCCTGATGCCGATGTCGCGCACCCGACCTGCTCGGTCGCTGAACGAGTTCAGCTCCTCGTTGGGCCTGCCGAACAGCTTCACCAGCAGCGCGCCGGACACGTTGAAACGCTCGCTCATGGTG
>DASZJG010000038.1:0-21631 GCA_035948315.1 Pseudonocardiaceae bacterium
GCACGGTCAACCGCGCTCTGGCTCGACCTGACGTGAACATCGATTCTCACACTCCTGGCGGCGCACAAGATCCTCGGATTTATGAACCTATGGTGAGGTCAGGGCACCGGCAAGCATTCTGGCCCGGTTGTCAGCCGTTGACCCTTACCAGTCAAAAACAGGGCCCAGTCAGGAACGGGGCTTTCGCGGTGGGCCGACCGGAGCTGTGGTCCCGCGTCGCACGAACTCGACCGGAAGCAGGATCTGCGTGCCGACTTCCGGCTCAGCGCCGCGAAGGCTGTTCAGCAGCGTGCGCGCGGCCAGCATGCCCATGTTGTTCAGCGGCACCCGCACGGTGGTGAACGCGGGGGTGAGCCTGCGCATGAAGTCGACGTCGTTGTAGCCGGTGATCGACACGTCGCGCGGGCAGCGGAAGCCGTGGCCGGCAAGGGCTTCGGCCGCGCCGATCGCCACCAGGTCGGTGCTGGCCACGATCGCGGTGAACGGCGTGCCCAGCGCGAGCACGGTGTTGATCGCGTCCGCGCCGCCCTGTTCGGTGAACGACGTACAGGCCACAATGGACTCCTCGGTGCGGAGTCCGTTGTCGCGCATGGCCTGCCGGAACGCGCTGGTGCGATCCCGGCCGGTCGAGGTGTCGGCCGGGCCGGCCAGGTGCAGGATGGCCCGATGCCCCAGTTCGACCAGGTGCCGCACGCACATCTCGATGCCGCGCCGGTCGTCGGCGCCGATGTAGGGGAAGGGGCTGCTCTCGCTGCGCCGGTTCACCATGACCGTCGGGATGCCGGCCTCGGCCAGCGCGTCGAGCGCGGGGTCGTGCCAGCGCGCGGTCGCCACGATGAAGCCGTCCACGCCGCGGGCGCGCATGGCCGCCACCTGCGACCGCTCGATGTCCGGTTCGTTGTTGGTGTCGGTGAGGACCAGGGTGTAGCCGGCCTCGGTGAGGGCCTGTTCCGCACCGCGCACGATGTAGGGGAACAGTGGGTTGGTGATATCCGGGACGACCAGCGCGACCACGAACGAACGGGACGTGCGCAGTCCTCTTGCGACGGTGTTCGGGGTGTAGCCCAGTTTGCGTGCCGCGCGTTCCACCCGGCGCACGGTCTGGCGGCTCACCGAGTCGCGCGCGGCCGGGTTCAGCGCGCGCGACGCGGTACCGGCGTGGACGCCTGCCTCCCGCGCCACGTCGACGAGCCGGACCTTGTGCACGGTGTCGATGATAGGCGTTCGCACCACAATCGGTTGCGGTCCCGTGAGCTGCGGTGATCCACGGTACCCGGATGGACCATTGACACGATTCCTGGTGGGGTGAAGTCTACTTCCCACAATCGATTGTCACACCTACCGAGTATCCGTCCATGCCCGGGGAGGGCGTCCGGGATGAGCAAGCACAATCGTTTGTGGCACCGGAGCCTGACGGCGACCGTCGCGGCCCTGCTGGCCGTCGGCTGCGCCTCCGGCGGCGGATCGAACGGCGGTGGGTCGACCGGGCCGCTGGTGATCGGCGCGTCCGTGTCGCTGACGGGTGACTTCTCCGACTCCGGCAAAGCCGTGCAGCACGGCTACCAGTTGTGGGCCAAC
This sequence comes from Pseudonocardiaceae bacterium, assembly GCA_035948315.1. GTDB lineage: Bacteria > Actinomycetota > Actinomycetes > Mycobacteriales > Pseudonocardiaceae > CAJCJE01. The sequence goes on from DASZJG010000038.1 coordinate 1,579, forward strand.
ATGGTCAACGCCAGCGGCGGCATCCTCGGCCGCCAGATCCGACTGGACATTGTGGACGATGCGTCCAGCCCGACGCAGGTGGTCACCAACTATCAGAACCTGATCAACAAGGATCACGTCGACCTGACCTTCGGCCCGTTCTCCACGCTGCTGACGATTCCGGCGTCGCAGGTGGCGAAACGCTACGGCTACGCGTTCCTGGCGCCGGCGGGCGGTGGTCCCGCGGTGTTCCAGCCGAACCTGCACAACTTCTTCTTCGTGCAGCCCGCGCCGACCGTGCAGTCCGGCGACGTGTTGGTGAAGTACCTGCTCAGCCTGCCCGCCGACCAGCGCCCGACCACCGCCGCCTACGCCGAACTGGACGACCCGTTCTCGGCGCCGCTGGCCGAGGAGATCCGGCAGAAACTGGAAGCGGCCGGCGTCCGCACGGTCTACAAGCAGGTGTACCCGTCCGAGACGATGGACCTCTCGCCGATCATGGGCGCGATCGCGGCACTGCATCCGGACCTGATCGTCGGCGGTACCCAGAACGAGGACTCCTACAACCAGGTCAAGAGCCTGGTGCAGCTCAAGTACAGCCCGAAGTTCCTGTTCCAGTCCAACGGCGCCAACTCGCCGCTGGAGTTCCCGGACCAGGTCGGCGCGGCCAACACCGAGGGCATCATGGCGCCCGCCGACTGGTATCCCGGATCGAAGGCGACCGGCAGTGCCGCGTTCACCGCCGCCTACATCAAGGCATACGGCGGCACCGCGCAGAGCGTGGACGACAGCAGCGCCGAGGCGTACGCGGTCGGCCAGGTGCTCTCGGAGGTCGCGAACAAGACGCACAAGATCGACAACGACACGATCATCAGCACGCTGCACTCCGGTACCTGGCCGACGCTGCTGGGCAACCTGAGCTGGTCGGCCAATGGCGCGCCGAACGGCGAGTTCAACCTGGTGCAGTGGCAGGGCGGCAAGCTGCTGCCGGTCTACCCGCCGTCGATCGCGCAGGCCAAGCCCGAGGCGCCCAAGCCGAACTGGGGCGGCTGAGCGAGTGCACGCGCTGGTTCAGGGGATCATCCTCGGGGTGCTGACGGCCGGCGTGTACGCGCTGATGGCCTCCGGCCAGTCGCTGATCTTCGGGGTCATGCGCGTGGTGAACATGGCGCAGGGCGCGATGGTGATCCTCGGCGCCTACCTGTCCTACCAGCTGTTCGCCTCGCTGGGCATCGATCCGTTCCTGGCGCTGCCGATCACCACCGCGGTCATGTTCGGGGTCGGCGTCGGCGTGCAGCTGCTGTTCCTGCGACCGCTGCGCGACGACGATCGCTCCCAGCTCTCGGTGCTCGCGACCTTCGCGGTGGCGCTGCTGATCGAGGGCGTCATGACGGTCATCTGGAACACCACCGACCGCAGCATCGACACCGGCTACGCCAACGCCAGCTGGACCGTGTTCGGCTATGAGATCACCCTGGTCCGACTGTGGGCCTTCCTGTTGTCGCTGGTCGCGCTGGGCCTGCTCTACCTGATCCTCAACCGGACCCGGTTCGGCCGCGCGGTTCGGGCCAGCGTGCAGAATCCGGAGTCGGCCCGGCTGCTCGGGGTCGAGGCGGACCGGGTCGCGGCGCTCGGCTACGGCCTCGGCACCGCGACCGCGGCAGCGGCGGGCGCGGTGTACGGGATGCTGTACCCGTTCAATCCGGGCAGCCACTACGACCTGATTTCGCGACTGCTCTCGATCGTCCTGCTCGGCGGGCTGGGCAGCATCGGGGGAGCGGTGGTCGGCGCGCTGGTCATCTCGGTGTCCTCGGCGGTGGTCGCTGCCGCGGTCTCGCCGATCTGGTCGCAGATGACCTTCTTCGTGGTACTGCTGCTGGTCCTGGTGATCCGGCCGCGCGGACTGTTCGGCACGACGGTGCGGGGCGGCCTATGAGCGCAAGACGGGCGCTCGGGCCTGCGCGGGCGATCGTGTTCTTCGGCGTGCTCACCGCGCTGCCCTCGTTCGACCTCGCGCACTGGGCGATGAACATGCTCGTGTTCACGCTGATGTTCGCGGTGATGTCCAGCGCGTGGAACCTGCTCGGCGGCTTCGCCGGCTACCCGTCGCTCGGCCATGTCGCCTTCTTCGGCATCGGCGCCTACACCGAGGTGCTGTGGTTCGCGCACCATCCGATCACCAGCGGCTACGAGCCGTTCTGGCTGCTGCCGCTGATCGGCATCGGCGTCGGTCTCGTCGGTCTGCCGATCGCGGCGCTCGCGATGCGCACCCGCGCCGACGTGTTCGCCATCGTCACCATCACGCTGCTGTTCGTGGTCCAGACGCTCGCGTTCAACCTGCGTGGCCTGACCGGCGGCGCGCAGGGCGCGTCGATCGCGGCAGCACCGTTTCCCGCCGCGACCTACGAGCGCCCGTTCTACTACGTGCTGACCGTGCTGCTCGCGTTCGCGATGGGGCTGACCTGGCTCGGCATGCGGTCCAAGGTCGGCCTTTCGCTGGCCGCCGTGCGCGCCGACGAGGACAAGGCGGCCGGCATCGGCGTGCGCGTGCAGGCGGTCAAGCTGCTCGCGTTCTGTGTCAGCGTCGGCCTGACCGGCATGGTCGGCGCGGTCTGGGCCTACTACGAGGGCTTCATCTACCCACAGTTCGCGGTCGATCCGCTGATCACCGTGGCCATCGTGCTGATGACCTTCCTCGGCGGCCGGGCCACGCTGTGGGGCCCGGTGATCGGTGCGTTCATCCTGGAACTGGCGCAGCAGTATCTCGCGTACAGCCTGGGCGGCAGCAAGTTCTACCTGATCGCCTACGCACTGGTGTTCCTGGTTGTGATCGTGCTGCTGCCGCGCGGCATCGTGCCGTCCATTGCGGACAGACTGCGGCAGCGGCGCCGTCGCCGGGTGGTGGACGCGCGATGAGCGCCCTGCTGGAGGTCGAGGGCGTCAGCCGCTCGTTCGGCGCGTTGCAGGCGTTGAGCGAGTGCTCGCTGACCGTCCGGCGCGGCTCGATCACGGCGCTGATCGGCCCCAACGGTTCCGGCAAGACCACCCTGTTCAACGTGATCACCGGCTACCTGCGCGCCGACGCGGGCCGGGTCCGGTTCGACGGCCACGATGTCACCGGCGCCAAACCTGCCACGCTCTACCGGCACGGCCTGTGCCGGACCTTCCAGCAGGCCCGCGTGTTCGCCGAACTGACCGTGCTGGAGAACCTGGTCGTGGCAGGCGGATTCGGGCTGCCCCAACTGTTCCGGCGACGGGTCAGCCGGGCCGACCGCGACCGGGCCGGCGCGCTGGCCGAGGAGTTCCGGCTCAGCCATGTCGCCGACCTCTACGCGGCCGAGCTGTCCTACGGCCAGCGCAAACTGCTGGAGTTCGCGGCCGTCCTGATGAGCAGGCCCAAGCTCGTCCTCCTGGACGAGCCGACGGCAGGCGTGAACCCGGTACTGATCGACACCATGGCGGAACACATCGTCAGCCAGCAGGCCGAGGGTGTCACGTTCCTGGTCGTCGAGCACGACATGAGCTTCGTGATGCGGCTGTGCGATCCGGTGATCGTGCTGGTCCAGGGTCGGGAGATCTGCGTCGGCCCGCCAGCGGCGGTGCAGGACGACCCGGCCGTGCTCGACGCGTACCTGGGGGCCTGATGGTCCCGCTGCTGCGACTGCGCTCGGTCGTCGCCGGCTACGGCGCGGGCGACATCCTGCGCGGTGTCGACCTCGACGTGCGCGCCGGCACCGTCACCTGCCTGATCGGCCCGAACGGCGCCGGCAAGAGCACGGTCCTCAAGTGCGTCAGCGGCCTGCTCCGGCCCACCGGGGGAGCGGTGTTCCTCGACGGCGCGCCGATCATGGGGCTGAGCCCGCGCAGGCGGCTGCTGCGCGGCATCGTGCACGTGCCGCAGGACCGCAGCCTGTTTCCGGCGATGAGCGTCTGGGACAACCTGCTGATGGGCGGCTACGCCCTGCCGGACCAGCAGCAGGTGCGCGAACGGGTGGCCGCCGCGGCCGATGCCTTCCCGATCTGCCGGCTTCGCGCCCGCGAGAACGCCGGCTCGCTGTCCGGTGGCGAGCAGAAACTCGTCGAACTGGCCAGGACGCTGGTTCTCGACCCGAGATTGGTGCTGCTGGACGAACCGTCGATCGGCCTCGACCCGAAATCCCGCGCTCAGGTCTTCGCCAGCATTCGCGACCTGGCCGGCCGAGGTATTACCGTGCTGTTGGTGGAACAGAACGCGCGCAGCGGCCTGGCCGCCGCCGATGTCGGCGTTGTCCTCGATGCCGGCGTCGTCCGACTGGTGGACAGCGGCGCGAACCTGCTGGCCAACCCGGAGGTCGCGCGCGTGTACCTGGGTGGTCGGCCGGCGAGGGAGGACCCGTGCGCATCACCGTGAACGGCGCCGAGCACGCGCTCGACTGCCAGCCGGACACTCCGCTGCTCTCCGTGCTGCGCAACGATCTCGGCCTCACGGCGGCCAAGTTCGGCTGCGGGCTCGGTCTGTGCGGCGCGTGCACCGTCCTGGTCGACGGCGAGCCGATCCATGCCTGTGACACTCCACTGTGGTCGGTCGAGGGCCGGCGGATCGTGACCCTGGAAGGTCTCGGCGACCCGGCACACCCGCATCCGCTGCAGACGGCGTTCATCGCCGAACAGGCGATGCAGTGCGGCTACTGCGTCGCCGGCATCATCGTGACGGCAGCGGCCCTGCTCGACCGCGAGCCGGACCTGGACGACGCGAAGGTCCGCGCCGCGCTCGACGGAAACCTGTGCCGCTGCGGCGCGCACAACCGGATCGTCCGCGCGATCCTGTCCTGCCATGGCTGATCCGGCGCTGGTGACAGTGCAGCCGGACGGCACGATCCTGGTGCGTAGCGGCAAGGTCGAACTCGGCCAGGGGATCCTGACCGCGCTGGCGCAGATCGTCGCCGACGAACTGGGCGTCGACCTCGACCGCATCCGCATGCTGCCGGCCCGAACCGACCTGAGCCCGAACGAGGGCTACACCGCCGGCAGCATGTCCGTCCAGCAATCCGGTGCCGCACTACGCGAAGCCTGCGCCCGCCTGCGCGTCGCGGCCTCGGCCGAGCACGTTGCGGTGGTGGGCCGGAGCGTGCCGCGCATCGATCTTCCCGGCAAGGTCTACGGAACCCGACGCTACCTACATGACCTGCGCTTCCCCGGCCAACTGTTCGGCCGTGTGCTCCGCCCGCCGAGCCGAGGCGCGCACCTCACCGACCTCGACGAAGCACCCGTTCGCGACGTCGCCGGGGTGGTCGCCGTGGTGCACAGCGGCGACGTCGTCGGCGTCATGGCCGACCGCGAGGACGCGGCCGGGCGCGCGCTGGCCGTACTCGAGAAGGTCACCACCTGGACCACGAGCCCGACCCTCCCCGACGAGCACCACCTTGCCGACTACCTGACCTCCGCCCCCGCCGACGACCACGTCCTGCACAACAGCGGCGACCCACCGACCGCGACCACCCTGCTCGCCCGGTTCAGCCGCGGCTACCTCGCCCACGCGTCCATCGCGCCGTCCTGCGCGATCGCCCAGTGGGACAACGGAACCCTCACTGTGTGGTCGCACACCCAAGGCGTCTATCCGCTGCGCGCCGAACTGGCCCGCTGGTTCGGTCTCGCGCTCGCCGACGTGCGGGTCGAGCATGTCGAGGGCGCGGGCTGCTACGGCCACAACGCGGCCGACGACGTGGCAGGCGATGCCGCGCTGCTGGCGCGCGCCGTGCCCGGCCGGCCGGTGCAGGTCGTCTGGAGCCGGCAGGACGAGTTGGGCTGGGCACCGTTCGGCCCGGCCATGGTCACCGATGTCGCCGTCGAGCTGCACGCCGAGGGCATGATCAGGCACTGGCGGCAGGAGATCTGGAGCAACGGCCACTCCGGCCGCCCGTCCTCGCCCGCCAACCCACCGCTGCTCGCCGCCCTGCACGAGGGCCGACCCGCTGTCGCATCAACGGATCCGCCGGTCCAGGTGGGCGGCGGATCCGCGCGCAACGCCGTTCCCGGCTACGACCTGCCCGGCCTGACCGTCGTCTCGCACGTCCTGCGGGAGATGCCGCTGCGGACGTCCGCGCTCCGCTCGCTCGGCGCCCACCTCAACGTCTACGCCATCGAGTCCATCATGGACGAACTGGCCGAACGCGCCGCCGTCGACCCGATCGAGTACCGGCTGCGCCTGCTCGCCGACCCCCGCGCCCGCGCGGTGCTGGAGCGCGTCGCCTCGGCGAGTGGTTGGGACACAACGCCGGGACGCGGTGTCGGCTATGCCCGTTACAAGAACACCGGCGCCTACTGCGCCGTCGTGGCCGAGGTCGAGGCGGTGACGACGGTCCGGGTGACCCGGCTGACCATCGCCGTTGACGTCGGGCAGGTGGTCAACCCGGACGGCGTGCGCAACCAGATCGAGGGCGGTGCGCTCCAGTCGGTCAGCTGGACCACGAAGGAGCAGGTGCGCTTCGACCGGCACGATGTCACCAGCCGGACCTGGACGGACTACCCGATCCTCACCTTCAGCGAGGCGCCGCCGGTCCAGGTCGAGCTGATCGACCGCCCGGAGTGTCCGTCGTCGGGCGCGGGCGAAGCGGCAGGCGGGCCGACCGCCGCGGCGATCGGCAACGCGGTGCGGGCCGCGCTCGGAGTCAGCGTCCGCGCCCTGCCACTGACTCCGAGCAACATCATCGCGGCTATGCCGTAACGGTCAGGGCGTCGGCAGGGTGTTCGGCGTGACCCCGACGTCCACTGTGGTCCAACCTTGGCTGCGGCCCGGCCCGGTCGCGGCGATGCGGTAGTAGCCGGCCGTCGGGAACCTGACGGTGAAGGTGCCGCGACCGCCGGTCAGCGCCACGGTGCCGGGAAATCCGGCGGGTGCGGCGACGCCTGCCGGCGGCGTGAGGGTGAGGGTGACCGGCCCGGTCGCGTTCGGATCGAGGTTGAGCCCACCGCCCTCGGCGGCCAGGTTCACCGTCAGCGAGGCGTTCACGCCGGGCGCGGGCAGGTCGGTCAGGTCACCTCCGGTGCCGTGGAAGGCAATGGTGTCCGCGGGATCGACGGGCAGCGTCGGCGCGGGTGCGGGCGCCTGGCCGAAGTCGAAGGCCGAGAACAGGTCGTTCTGCCTGGCGTTCAACGGGTTGAGCGGCGGCAGGTTCCACAGGTGCTGCATGAACGAGAGGATCGAGATGTTGGTCGTCTGCTGGTGGAAGACGCCTGCGCGGGCATAGGGCGACACGATCACGGTCGGCGTGCGCGAACCGTAGCCGTACGGGGTGATCGTGGGCGGTGCGACGTGGTCCCAGAACCCGCCGCCCTCGTCGTAGGTCACGAAGATCGCGGTCGAGTCCCAGTACTTGCTGGTCGCCACCGCGTTGATCAGCTGGCCGAGCCACGCGTCGCCCTCCGCGATGTCCTCGGCTGGTTCCTCGCTGTAGCCGACGCCGGGCCGGACGAAGGAGAAGTCGGGCAGAGCGCCCTGGCGCAGATCCGTGTAGAACTGGTCGGCGGTGGACAGATCGGTCAGATCCGGTGGCACGATCTTGTCCCAGATGGTGCCGTTGAGGATCGACGGCGGCAGCGCGTAGTACACCTTGCCGGTGCGGTTGTGCGCGGCCAACTCGTCGAAGATCGAGTTCCACGGCTGGGTGTCGGCCGGGTTGAGGTTGTTGTACATCCAGTCGTGCGCAGTCGCGTTCAGCGCGTACATCACATTGGGCTGGGTGGGGGAGATGGCCGGCTGGAAGTTGCGGTCGGAGAGTTCGTAGTGGGACGCGAGGTACTGGAGGTTCGGGTCGAAGCTCGGCGCGAACTCGGTGACCGAGGACATCCCGTCCTGCGGGAACACCGTGTAGTGGTCCATCGCGTAACCGGTGTGCGGCTGGTAGTCCATGGCCATCTGCTCGCCGGCCCTGCTGTTGTTGATGCCGCCCTGGACATCACCCTCGTTGGCCGACGCCCACACGGGCGCCACGTTCGGCGCCGAGTCGTAGAAGGCGTTCGGGTTGAGGAACGACGCATTGGCCGGAATTCCGTTGGCGCCGGGGAAGGCGCCGAACAGGTTGTCGAACGTGTGGTTCTCCAACATGATCTCGATGACGTGCTTGATCGGCGTGTGCGCGGCGGCTGCCGGCGGCGCGGCAGAGGCCGTGGCGGCGGGTACCCCGATGGCGAGCGCCACGCAGGCGGCTAACGCCACCGGCCGACGATATCGCTTTCTGTTTGTCATCGCCTAACTATCGACGCTCCGAGTTATCAACCAACGAACAGCGCCTGAACAGCGCAGTCGTGATGTGGCTCACCCCGCCGATGTGTTTGCGGCGCGGTCAGTGGGTAGCCCAGGTGCGGCGGTCGTCGCGGGAAGCCGCAGGAGAGGGTGGTTGGATGGGGAGCGAGCAGCTGGACGACCTGGTCGTCGGCGACATCCTCCGGAAACGGGCGGTCACGCACCGTTCCGAGGTGTTCCTCTCCTTCCACGAGGGCGAACTCACCTACGGTGAGGTCGATTCGATGGCCGACCGGGTGGCCAACGGCCTCGCCGCCCAGGGCATCGGCAGCGGTCACCATGTCGCGGTCATGCTGCCCAACTGCGCCGACTTCCTGTTCACGATCTTCGCGCTGTCCCGGCTCGGCGCGGTGGCCGTGCCGATCAACATCGCGCACCGTGGCGAACTCCTGCGCCACGTGCTCGCCAGCTCCGACGCCACGACCCTGATCATCGACGCCGCCTATGCCGACCGGGTCACCCCCATCGCGGACCGGCTGCCCGGCGTGGGTCGGGTGATCGCGCGTGGCGAGCTGGACCGACCGGTGGGCAAGCCGACGCTGTCGTTCGCGGACCTGTTCGCGCACGGCGCCGAGCCCGTCGCGCGCCCCGTCGCGTTCTCCGATCTCCAGGCGATCATGTACACGTCCGGATCGACCGGGCCGTCCAAAGGCGCGATGTGCTCGCACGCACTCGCGCTGACCTGCGCGATCGACTCCCTGGACTATCTCGACCGGTGGGGCGCCACGATCTACTGCCCGCTGCCGCTGTTCCACGCGGCCGCTCTGTGGGACGGCGTGTTCTCGGCCATGGTCGGCGGCGGCACGATCGCCATCACCGACCGGTTCCACGCCTCGCGATTCTGGGACGACGTGCGCGCGTTCGGCGCCGAGGTGTGCATGAGCGTGTTCTCGATGATCCCGATCCTGTTGAGCAAGCCGCCGACCCAGCGAGACAGGGACCATCCGCTGAAAACGTTCTACATGGGCAAGTCCATTTTGGACGCGCCGTTGTTCGAGCGGTTCGGCGTGCGCTCGGTGGAGACCTACACCAGCACCGAGGCCGGCATCGTCACCGGCAGCCCATACGGCGAATGGCGGCTCGGCTCCTGCGGCACGGCCAACGACCGCCGGTTCGACGTCGGCGTTGTCGACGGGCAGGACCGCCTGCTCGGCGCGGGCGAGCCCGGCGAGTTCGCGGTCCGCCCGAAGCAGCCGTTCGTGATCACCAACGGCTACTACGGCGCCCCGGACGCGACCGCCGACGCGTTCCGCAACCTCTGGTACCACACCGGCGACCGCGGCTACCGCGACGAGGACGGCTACTACTTCTTCCTGGACCGAATGAAGGACGCGATCCGGCGCCGCGGCGAGAACATCTCCGCCTTCGACATCGAGTGCGAGGTCAACCTGCACCCGGACGTCGTGGAATGCGCGGCCACCGGCGTGCCGTCCGAACTGGAGGACGAGGACGTCAAGCTGACCGTCGTGCTGCGCCCCGGAACCACGCTGGAACACGACGAACTCCTTGCCTACTGCGAGGACCGGCTGCCCCGGTTCATGGTGCCCCGCTACGTCGAGTTCGTCGACGACCTGCCCAGGACGCCGACGGACAAGGTCGCCAAGTACCGGCTCAAGGAGCAGGGCGACCACGGCCTCACCGCGTCGACCTGGGACCGCGAGGCGGCCGACGAAAGGACGGCGTAACTCGTGAACTGGGAGGACTCGCCCGAGGAGGCGGCGTTCCGGCAGGAGGTGCGGGCGTTCATCGGCGAGCGCTTCCCCGCCGAGTACGTCCCCGACCACGACGACGAACACTCGATGGAACCCGAGGACGTCTGGGGCTACAACTGGGCCGCCGACCGGAACTCGGCCGATCCGGCCCGTCGGGACGGTGCTCGGAACTGGGCGAATGCGTTGGCGGACAAGGGCTGGATCGCGCCGCACTGGCCCGGCGAGTACGGCGGTGCTGGCCTGGCCACGTTGCTGGAGTTCGTGCTCCAGGAGGAGATGATGCGCGCGCGGGTGCCGACCGTGAACGGCATCGGCGCGTTCCTGCTCGGTCCGACCCTGCTCGCGCACGGCACCGACGAGCAGAAGGACGAGCACCTGCCGAGGATCGCGCGCGGCGAGGCGACCTGGGCGCAGGGCTTCTCCGAACCCGGCGCCGGATCGGACCTGGCAAGCCTGCGTACCAGGGCGGTGCGCGACGGCGACCACTACGTGGTGACCGGCCAGAAGGTGTGGACCTCGCTCGGCCAGTACGCGGACTGGCTGTTCCTGCTCGTCCGCACCGACCCGGACGCGCCGAAGCAGCACAAGGGCATCACGTTCCTGTTGCTGGACGCGAAAACCCTGGGCGTGACCATTCGCCCGATCACCGACATCCGCGGCGCCGCCCCGTTCGCCGAGATCTTCCTCGACGACGTGCGCGTCCCGGTCGCGAACCGCGTCGGCGCCGAGAACGAGGGCTGGTACGTGGCGATGGACGCGCTGTCCTTCGAACGCGCCGGCATCGGCGCCTGCGTGAAAATGGAGCAGGCCCTCGCCGACCTGATCGCCTATCTCCGTTCCGAGGAGGGCAGGCGGTTCGTCCGCGCCGATCGCGCCGTGCTGCGACACGAGATCGCGCGCCGCTACACCGAGATCAGGATCGCCTACAACCTTGCCAGGTACACGGTTTCCGTGGAGGCGAAGGGCGGCGTGCCGGGCTACGAGGCGTCGGTGAACCAGTTGTACGGCGCCGAACTGCTCCAGCGGCTCGCGAAAACCGGCGCGTCCGCCTTCGGCCCGTTCGCCCAGCTGTGGCAACGCACCGACGCGCCGCTGCAGGCGACCTACGCCCACCTGCGCCTCGACGCCGTCGCGGCGACCTTCCTCGGTGGCACCACCGAGATCCAACGCAACGTGATCGCCACCCGCGGCCTTGGCCTGCCCAGGAAATGACAGGAGACCCACACCGGATGTACGAGACCCTTGACGTACAGGTCAAAGATCGCGTCGCATGGCTGACGCTCAACCGCCCGGACAAGCTGAACGCGCTGACCCCGGGCTCACTGCACGAGCTGCGCCAGGTGTTCACCGAGATCGACGACGACGAGGACGTCTGCGTCGCGGTGCTGCGTGGCGCGGGGGAGCGGGCCTTCTGCGCCGGCATGGACCTGGACTGGTCCGAGGGGCTGACGAAGAAGGACCGGATCGAGCAGGGCCGGCTCGGCGAGAAGACGTTCGCGATGATGTCGCGCCTGTCGATCCCGGTGTTCGCGGCCGTGCACGGCTACGCCGTCGGCGGTGGGCTGGAACTGGCGCTGGGCGCGGATTTCATTGTCGCGCACGAGAACGCCAAGATGGGACTGGTCGAGATCACCCTGTCCGCCCGTCCCCCGTACCAGCCGAAGTTCATGGACGGCAAGGAAGACCCCGACCAGCCCGAGTTCGGCGGATCCGCACCCGGCTGGGGTGGCGTGAAGCGGCTGCCGCAGCGGATCGGCAAGGCCCGCGCCATGGAGATGCTGTTCACCGGTGTCCGGCTGGACGCGGCGCGCGCACTGAAGTTCGGCCTGGTCAACGACGTCTATGCCGCCGACGAGTTCGACTCCCGCGTCGAGGAGCTGGCCAACCGAATCGCCGCGATGAACCGGTACAACCTGCGCCTGGTCAAGGAACTCGTGCATAACGGCTACGACTGGATCGAACCGCACCCGTCCTGACCCGACGTCGCGAGGAGAGGAGGCACTCGATGCTACGGATCTACCGGATCGACCACGTCGCCCAGGTCACGCCGGACCTGGACGCCCAGGTCGCCCTGCTACGCGACATCTTCGGCTTCCGCCCCACCCGCCGCTGGACCAACGTGGAGCAGGGCGTTGCGGGCATTCGGCTCGCCGTGCCCGGCACCTCGGGCCAGGACTGGGTCGTGCTCGCCCCCGTCGGCGACAACTCGCCCGTCCAGTCCACACTGGATGAACAAAAAGGACGGCCGAGCTTCCATCACGTCGGCGCCGAAGTGCCCGACCTGGATGCGGTGCGCGCCGAACTGGACAAGCGCGGCCTGCCCTACGCCGACTCCGGCCGTGGCTGGATCGAGACCTCGCTGACCCCGCCCGACCAAGGGCCCGGCGTCCGCTTCCGGCTGCGCGGACCGGGCAGCCTGGCGCTGGTCGGCGACGAGAACTCCGAGCCCATCACCGATTCCGCGCCAGGCCCTGGGGTCGGCATCGTCACCATGGACCACATCTGCCAGGCCCACCCCGACCGCGAGGCGCTCGCCGAGTGGTACGCGGACCTGGCCGGTTTCCTGCCGATCTGGAAGACCCCGATCGACGCGATCCCCGACATGGCCGACCTGGTGCTGAACATTCCGGGCTCGTCGGTGTGCTGGGAGATCATCATGCCGCGTGGCGAGGACTCGTTCATCGACCGATTCCTGGCCCGCAACGGCACCTCCGTGCACCACGTGACCTTCCAGGTCGCCGACTGGGATGCCGCCCGCGCCGCGCTCGCCGCGCACGGCGTCGAACCGTTCGACGACGAGGAAGGCGTCACCGACGGCGCGGCATGGAAGCACACCTTCGTCCATCCCAAGCAGACCGGCGGCGTGCTGGTGCAGTTTTTCTGGGAGGAGCGACCCGGTGTGTGGGTGCGGTCCGACAAGATCCCGGTGGACGCCTAGTGGACCTCACCCTCACCGAGGACCAGCAGCTGGTCCAGTCGACCGCCCGCGAGTTCCTGGCCGGCCGGACCGGCGCCGACCTCTGGAAGGAGATCGTCGAACTCGGCTGGACCGGCCTGACCGTGCCCGAGGCCCACGGCGGCATCGGTGCCGATTTCCTCGACGCCTGCCTGGTCGCGGAAGAATTGGGCCGAGCAGGCGCGGCAACACCGTTCGCGGCCACCGTCGCAACCGCGATGACGATCGCCAGATCCGCCACCGAAGAACAGCAACAACGCTGGCTGCCCGCCATCGTCGCCGGTGCGGCGGTCGCCCACGCCGATCTCACGGCGACCTCGTCCGGCGACGGCCACCTGGTGACCGGCCGAGCCGAGTTCGTGCCCTTCGCCGCAACAGCCGACCTGCTCCTGATCACCGCGGGCCCGGTCACCGCCCTCATCGACCGCGACACCCCTGGCATCACCAGCCAACGCCTCGACGTCATCGGCAACGAGCCCGTCGACGCGGTGACCTTCGACGCGGTGCCTGTCCCAGCCGACCAGTCCTTCGCCGCCGACACCGCGACCGGTTATGCCACGGTCCTCACCTGCGCCGAGATGGTCGGCGGCGCACAGGCCGTGCTCGACCTGACCGTCGACTACGCGGGCCAACGACGTCAGTTCGGCCGGCCGATCGGCAGCTTCCAGGCCGTCCAGCACCACTGCGCGAACATGGCGATCGACGTGCTGGCCGCGCGATTCGCGACCTACGAGGCAGCCTGGCGACTCGGCTCCGGGTCGGACGCCAGCATGTCGGATGCCAGCATGGAGGTCAGCACCGCGAAGGCGGTCGCCAGTGACGCGTACCAGCGCGTGTGCGCCCTCGGTCACCAGGTGCACGGTGCCATCGGCTTCACCGCCGAACACCACCTGCACCGCTACCTCCGGCACGCCACCGCCGCCGCGCTCACCTACGGCGACGCCGACTTCCACCTCGACCACCTCGCCACCCAACTCGGCCTGTAGGGGCCGGTCCGTCCACATCGGACGAGTGATGGCGAGCAATCATTGATGTCACCTATGGGGAGCATCTGAAATTCGGTAGTTCTGGCAACAAAGTCGCGCCGATACAGTCGGTGATCATGCGCCTCCTGGTGCGACAAACCACCAATTCGATCGAGGGGCGAATTGGTGTACCCGCGTCGAAACACCATCTGCACCGAGCCCTGATTCTGGCCTCGCTCGCGCCGGGACTGAGTCGGATCGTCGGGAGGTGCGACGCGGGCCATGTGCGCGCCACGATCTCGGCGCTGCGCTCGCTCGGCACTCGCATCGAGGTCGACGGCGACGACCTGCTCGTGCTCGGCGGCGCTTACCGCGCGGATCGGCCGGAGGTGTCGATCGGCGGCTCGACCAGCACGCTGCACCTGCTCACCGGGCTCGCCTGCCTGGCCGAGACGCCGGTGACCTTCGTCGGCCTGCGTTGCCTCGCGCGCCGCCCGATCGGACCGCTGCTGGCCGCGTTGGAGGATTTCGGTGTCAAGCTCGCGCCTTCGAACGGACACCTGCCGATCGCGATCCAGCCGGGCCGACCCGCGGGCGGCCACATTCGGGTCAGCGGCGATCTGTCCGAGTGGCTCTGCGGACTGCTGCTGCTCGCGCCGTTCGCGACCGGACCGACCGTGATCAGCGTCGACGGTGAATTCCGCGATCATGCCTGCGTCGAATCGACCATCCGGATGATGCGCGCCTTCGGCCTGGAGATCGGCGTCGCCACGAATGGGCGGATGTTCACGGTCGAGCCCGACCAACGGGCCGCGCCCGCAACGGTCGTCATCCCGCCGGACCCCGGCGCCGCCGCCTTCGGGCTGGCCGCCGCCGCGCTGCACCCGGCCGACGTGCTGTTCGACGGGCTGACCGAGTATGTCGACCATCCCGAGTCCGACCTGCTGCGCATCCTGGCGGACCTGGGCGTACCGATCGGTACGGATCAGCAGACGGGCTTCGTCCGCGTGCGGCATCAGGGCATCCGGCTCGCCTCAGTGCGGGTCGACTGCCGCACCGTCCCGGGCCTGCTGCCGGTGCTGGCCATGCTCGCCGCACTCGCCGAGGGCACCTCGCGGTTCGACAACGTGACGCACGTCGGCGTTGCCGAACCCGATCGGTTGGCGGCCATCAGCCAGCTCAACGCGATGGGCGCCCAGTTGGAGTGGCACGGCCGACACCTGCGCTGCCACGGCGTCCCGCGACTCGTCGCCGCCACGTTGTCCTCGTTCAACGACCATCGCGCGCTGATGTCGCTCGCGGTCGCCGGCACCGTCGCCGCCGGCACGACCACGCTGACCTTCCCCAACGCCCACCGCGTTTCCTACCCGGGTTTTCTCGCCGACATGTGCGGGATCGGGCTGGACATGTCGCTGGCCAGAACGGTCACAGGCCGGCCGCTACCGTGATCAGCCTGGTGCGCAGCCACTGGTGCGCCGGATCCCGGACATGACGCGGATGCCAGAACATCGCCTCGGTCAGCGTCGCGCCGTCCAGTTCGAGCGGCACCTCGCGCAACCCGTACGCGCCGGCCACCTGGTCGAACAGCCGGCGCTGGGTGATCGTGACCAGGTCGGTGCCGGAGACCATGCGCAAGGCCAGCGCGAACGAAGCCACCGTCACCGCGGTCCGCTGCACGAGGCCCAACTCCTCCAGTTTCGCCTCGGCCGCCACCTTCCCGCCGCCGGCCCCGACGACCCGCACGGCGGGCAGCGCGGCGAGGCTCTTGGCCGTCAGCGGCTCCGCGACCAGCCGGTTGTCCTTGTCGACGACAGCGACGAACTCGTCTCCGAACAGCGTGCTGTTCGGGAACTCCAGCAGACCGGGCAGGGGCAGTTGCAGTGGCCAGACCAGGAGGTCATAGCGCAGGTTGCGGAGCCCGTCCAGCACGTCCTCGGGCAGCGGCTCGACGTTGATCCGCACGTTCGGCGCGTCGGCGGTCAGCCCGCGCATCGCAGGCTGGATCAGCACCGCCGCCGCGTAGTCGCTCGCCGCGACGGTGAAGCTGCGGTGATCGAGCGCCGGATCGAAGGACTTGCCGGCCGTCAGCACCTCCCTGGCCGCGATGAGCAGCGCCGTCACCGGCTCACGCAGGGACTGGGCCAACGGGGTGAGCACGAACCCGCGCCCGTCCCGGACCAGCAGCGGATCGCCGAAGTGCCGGCGCAGCTTGGCCAGCGCCGAACTCATCGACGGCTGGGTGACCGCGATCCGATCCGCCGCCTTGGTGACGTTCTGCTCGATCAGCAGCGCGTTCAACGGGATCAGCAGGTTCAGGTCGATCCTGCTCAGCGGTCTGGTCAAGAACCAGACGCTACGCGGTTATGGGCGGGCGTACCAGCCGAACCAGTCGCGGCTGGTGGTCGTGAAATAGCGCGACGGCGGCGTCTTCTGGGTCGGGTACAGCGGAAAGCCCAGCGGCAGCCCGGTCGGCTGGTCGTGGAAATAGGCGCCGTTGACCCAGGCCGGGTTGATGTCCAGCTCCATCCCGCGCACCACGCCGGCCGCCTTCAGGATGCCGCCCAGCGTGCACACCGACAGCGCGGGCCCGGCCACGAACACCTCGGCGCCGTTCGCGGTCACGCCGAAGCCGGACCGGTCGATGAACGCGGTGTTGCCGACCGTGGCGCCCCACACCTGGCTGCCGGACGAGCAGGTCGGACTGACCTGGCCATTGTCCACCAGCATGACCAGGTTCTGCCGCACGCTGGCCACCTCGGGGGTCAGCCGGACCTCGTTGTTCCAACTGCCGACGGTGGCTCGCCCGTCCTTGTCCAGCACCAGGCTGGCCGCGTTGTCCTGGAGCGGAGCCGCGGTTCGGCCGTCGCTGTAGTAGCCGCCGTGACTCTGGTAGAAGCGGAAACCGGCGTTGAACGCCGCGACGATGCTGCTCTGCGTCGCCGAGGTGATCGACGACGCGGCCTGCCAACTGCCGCCCGGGTCGAGATAGCCCGGCTGCAACTGGCCGCGCACCAGGTTCGGGTCGATCCACATCGCGCCTGCCACGAACGACGTGTGCTGCTCGTCGGGCCGTAGCGCGGCGACCCGCACGGCGGGCTCGCCCTTGACCGTCACCACGGTCTGCCACCGGCCCTCACCGGGCAGCGGGACACCGCCGGCGAGGACCGGAACGGGTCGGGGCGCGGGCAGCGTCCGCGGGCCGAAGAACTTGTTGGTGGGCGCCGTCGGCGCGACCGCGCCCGCGGCCGGTGGGATGCCACCGGCCGGCGTGCCGCCGACCTTGGGCTGGTTGTGTTCGTACTGCTGCTTCTCCAACCAGTCGATCGCGCCGCCGAGGCCGTGGTCACGCCCCCATTCGGCCAGACGGACCGAGGTGGAATCCGTGCCGGGCGCGGTCAGCGCGTTCGTGATCGAGGTGCCGACCACGATCACGAACAGCGCAAGCAGCACGAGCAGCACCCGACGGGCTCGGCGAACCGCGGGACGGCGCCAGAAGTGCCGGCCCGCTCCGTTGATCCCGAACGCGGCCGCGTCCTCGGGATCGGACGGGACGGGCCGCACCGCGACCTCGGTCCGAGCCTGTTCAGGCGTCTCCATGCCCGGGGGACGCTTCCTCACTCAGCAGGGTTGCCCCGACAAGAGGTTTGTCACACAAGCGACGCGGTCAGCCCGCCGTCCAGGATGTAGTGGCTACCCGTGATCCAGGTTGCCCGGTCGGAGGCGAGGAACGCGGCCACCTCGGCGATGTCCCGAGGGGTGCCGAGCCTGCCCTGCTTCATCGCGACGAGGTCGGCGAAGGGGATCTGGGTGGCCGCCTCGAAGTCGGGGACCAGCCGTTCGACCATGGCGGTGTCGGCGAAACCGGGGCAGACCGCGTTGACCCGCACGCCCGTCGGCCGCATCTCGACCGCGGCGACCCGGGTGAGCTGGATCAGTGCCGCCTTGGTCGCGCAGTAGGAACCGAGCAGCGGGCTGCCGCCGACGCCCGCGATCGAGGAGATGTTGACGATGTTGCCCTTCGACGCGACCAGGTGCTGGATCGCCGCCTTCATCGCCAGGAACGGGCCGCGCACATTGACCGCGTAGATCTTGTCGAAGCTCTCCGTTGACTGCTGGAGCAGCGGCGAGGAGACCTCGATGCCGGCGTTGTTGACCAGCACATCGAGGCCGCCGAGGATGTCGACGGCCTGCGCGATGGCCGAGAAGACCTGGGCCTCCTCGGTGACGTCGCAGTTCGCGATGCCCGCGGCACCGATCTCCTCGGCCGCCTGCTTGGCCGACTCCGCGTTGATGTCGCTGACCACCACCTGGGCACCGCGTTCGACGAACAGCGCGGCGATCGCCTTGCCGATCCCGGCACCGGACCCGGTGACGAAAACCCGCTTTCCCTGGAGTTCGGACATGTCTGCTTCCTCTCGCTCTCGGGTCGGTTACCTGGCGTCGATCTTGGGCATGATGTCTTCCTTGAGCCGCTTGAGATCGTCGAGCGTCTTGGCCACCGGCACGTCCTGGAACGGCGGCCACAGCAGGGCCATCGTCATGCCGGCGTCGGCGTAGCGCTTGAGCATGTCGGTGATCTGCGCCGCCGTGCCCGCGAGCAGGTTGGTGCCCTTGCCCATCGGGGTCTGATCCATCTCCTGATCGGTGATGACGAACCAGATCATGCTGGCGATCTCCAGGTCGTCGACCGACCGTTCGGTGTCCAGGGCGTCGAGTTCGCGCTGGATCTCGGCGCGCCACCGCTGGATGTCCTCCGGCGAGTCCTGGATGCCGATCCAGCCGGACAGCCCGTACTTGGCGATCCGCGCGGCCGCGCGCTTCGGATCCTTGAGGCCGCTGAAGAAGATCGGCGGGTGCGGCTTCTGCACCGGCTTCGCGCCGAACCCGCTGCGGTCGAAATCGGCGAACTCGCCGTGGTATTCGAACAGGTCGTTGGTCCAGATGCCCTGCATGATCTCGATCGTCTCGCGCACGTGCTTGTGCCGCTTGGGAAAGATGTGCGCTGCGCTGGCCGCGGCGAACTCCTCGGGCATCCAGCCGGAGCCGACGGCCACGTTGAGCCGCCCGCCCGAGAGGTGGTCGATGGTGGCCAACTCGGCGGCGAGGACGCCGGGCGCCCGGTAGGGCGTGTCGATGATGCTCATGCCGATGCGCACCTTCGACGTCTTGGCCGCCAGCCACGGAATCAGCGGCATGCCCTGGAGGAACTGGCCGCGCGAGGGCACCGGCAGCCCCTTGGGGAACCCGTCGATCATGCCGAAGGCGTACTGCATCTGTTGGGTGTCCGAGGATTCCGGCACGATGATCCGGTCCAGCGTCCAGACCGAGTCGAAGTCGAGGTCCTCGGCGACGCCGGTGAGATCCTCCAGTTCCCGCACGGTCACCTTGTCACGGAAATTCGGCAGATAGAGCGCGAGTTTCATCGAGAGTCACGGGTGGATACCCCGCCCTTCCGCCTGGGGAATCCTGAATTGTCAGGGCGCATGGTTAGCCTCCGGTTGTGAGGTTTCGCTTGTATCCGACAGCTGAGCAGGAAGTGCTGCTCGCGCAGCATTGCGCGCAGGCCCGGTTCGTGTGGAACCTCGCGGTGGAACAACTCGGGTACCGGCACCATCACCAGCGTTTCCCTACCTATGTGATGCACAGCCAGCAGTTGACCGAGGCGCGGGCCGTGTATGAGTGGTTGCGGGCGGGTTCGCAGACGGTGCAGCAGCAGGCGTTGCGGGACTTCGCCCAGGCGATGGCGAACTGGCGGTGCCGGTACCCATCGGCGGCCGACCTGGCGCAAACGGGGATCGTCGGCCCGCAAGCCCTGCGCGTGGAGCAGGTCAACCGGCGCTGGTCGCGGGTGTCGATACCGAAGGTCGGCTGGGTACGGTTGCGGCGCAGCCGGACCCTGGCCGACTGGAAGTCCTACCGCGTGACACTCGACTCGGCCGGGCGTTGGCATATCGCCTTCGCGGTGATCCCCGCACCACTGGACGGCCCCGGCGACGGGTCGGTGGTCGGTATCGATCGTGGCGTCGCGGTCACGCTGGCCCTCTCCGACGGCGCCACCTACCAGGCGCCGCCACCGGTGGGTGTCCGGAAGGCGGCGCGTGCGCTGTCCCGCTGCCAGCGCGGCTCCCACCGGCGTCAGCGGGCGAAGGCTCGGCTGGCC
>DASZJG010000039.1:0-39360 GCA_035948315.1 Pseudonocardiaceae bacterium
CCGAGTTGTTCCACCGCGAGGTTCCACACGAAGCGTGCGTGCGCGCAATGCTGCGCGAGCAGCACTTCCTGCTCACGGGTCGGATACAGGCGAAACCTCACAATCGGAGGCTAACCGTGCGCCCTGACAATTCGGGATTCCTCACCCTGAGGGGCGGGGTATCCACCCGTGACTCGCAATGACCGAGGACACCGTGGCGCCGCTGCTCGAATTCCGCGACACCACCATCACCTACCGCGCCGCGCACGGCGCCGTCCCGGCCGTGCGCGGCGTCAACCTGAGCATCGGTGCCGGCGAAACCCTCGGCCTGGCAGGCGAATCCGGTTCCGGCAAGTCGACGCTGGCCATGTCGGTGCTGCGGCTGCTGCCCAGCGAAACCGAGATCGGCGGGCAGATCCTGCTCGACGGCGAGGACGTCACCGCGATGAAGTGGGGCAGGCTGCGCGCGGTCCGCTGGGCCGACGCGGCCGTGGTGTTCCAGGGCGCCATGCACGGCCTCAACCCGGTGCGCCGGATCTCCGACCAGATCGCCGAACCGATCGTGCTGCACGGGATCGCCACCGGAACCGGCGTGGACAAGCGCGTCCGCGAACTGCTCGACCAGGTCGGCCTGCCGACCCGCCGGGCGAACGCCTACCCGCACGAGCTCTCCGGCGGTCAGCGCCAGCGCGTCATGATCGCCATGGCGCTGGCCTGCGACCCGCGCCTGGTCATCGCCGACGAGCCGACGACCGCACTGGACGTGATGATCCAGGCGCAGGTGCTCGACCTGCTCTCCGCGCTGGTCGCCGAGCGCGGCGTCGGCCTGTTGATGATCAGCCACGACCTGTCGGTGCTCGCCGACACCTGCGAACGCCTCGCCGTCATGTACGCGGGCCGGATCGTCGAGCACGGCCCGTCCGCCGAGGTCGTGCGGGGCGGCCGGCACCCGTACACGCGCGCGCTGTCCGGCGCGTTCCCCACCATCGGCGATCCGGCTTCGCGGCTCGCGCCGAGCGGCCTGCCCGGCGACCCGCCCGACCCGAGCCGGCTGCCGGCCGGCTGCCCGTTCCATCCGCGCTGCGCCGACGCCGTCGACGAATGCTCCACTGTGGACATCGGCCTGCGCGCGGTCAGCCCCGACCACGACGCGGCCTGCGTGCACGTGCCGGTCGCCGAGGAGGTCCATTCATGAACGACGTCCTCCTCAAGGCGGACAATGTGCACGTCGGCTTCGCCGCGCCGGGCGGCAGGCGGATCCGCGCGGTCGCCGGGGTGAATCTGGAACTGCGCGCGGGCGAGATCGTCGCGCTCGTCGGCGAGTCCGGCTGCGGCAAGTCGACGCTGGCCCGCGCCCTGCTCGGCCTCTACCGGCCCGACCAGGGCAGCGTCTCGTTCGAGGGCACGACCCTGCCGACCGGCGTGCGCGGCCTGCGCGGCTACCGGCGCCAGGTGCAGCTCGTGCTGCAGGACCCGACCGGCGCGCTCAATCCGCGCCACTCCGTCTACGAGGCGGTCGCCGAAGGACTGCGCATCCACCACATTCCCGGCAACGAACCCGAACTCGTCGCCGAGGCGCTGTCCCGCGCCGGCCTGCGCCCGGCCGAGCGGTTCATGCCGCTGCTGCCTGGCGAACTGTCCGGCGGCCAACGTCAACGCGTGGTCATCGCGGGCGCGCTCGCGCTGCAACCGCGCGTGCTGGTCGCCGACGAACCGGTGGCCTCGCTGGACGCGTCGGTGCGCGGCGAGATCCTCGCGCTGCTGCTGCGCCTGCGCGACGATCTCGGCCTCGCCTCGCTGGTTGTCACGCACGATCTCGGCCTGGCCTGGAACATCGCCGACCGGATCGCGGTGATGTACCTCGGTCGCATCGTCGAATCCGGCCCGGCGCCCGAAGTACTCACCGCACCGCGCCACCCGTACACCAAGGCGCTGCTGTCGGTGTTGCCCGAATCGCCGGAACGTATCGTGCTCAGCGGCGAACCGCCCGACCCGGCGCGCATCCCGGCCGGCTGCCGCTTCCACCCGCGCTGCCCGGCACTGGCCTCCGGCGCGGCCGACGCGGTCGCGCAGCGCTGCCGCACCGTCGACCCGACTCCGCTAGCCGCGGACGCCACCGGCGTCGCCTGCCACCTGGTCAACGCGGTGGCCGAGGTGGCAGGCTGATCAGGCCAGCAGCGAGTCGAAGACGACGGAGAAGAACTCGTCCAGCGCGGTGCTGGTGCGCTCGGCGCGCATCGTGGTCAGCGAGCCCTCCCACGCGGCGATGATGAACCGCGCGGTGATGTTCGGGTCGATGCTCGCGCGGATGGTGCCCTCGCGCTGTCCGTCCGCGATGGCACCGGCGATCGCCGCGGCCCAGGTGCGCAGGCTCACCTCGACGGCTTCGCGGATGACCGGGCTGTGGTCGCTGATCTCGTTGCCGAAATCGCCGATCAGGCAGCCGCGGGTGTAGTCGCGCGACTCGTTCTCCTCGCGCAGGAACGCGAAGTGCTCGCGCAGCCTGCGCAGTGCCGGCACGGACGTCTCGGCCAGTTCGGCGAGGCGGCGGGTGCTGCCGTAGCGCTCCAGGGCGATCACGGCGAGGGCTTCCTTGCTCTCGAAGTGGTTGTAGAACGACCCTTTCGGCACGCCCGCCGCGTCGGTGATGTCCTTGACCCCGGCCGCGTTGAAGCCGTAGGTGTGGAACTGGTCGATCGCGGCGTCCACGATCTCCTCGCGCATGCTCTGTCGGGCCATGCCGCGCCCTCCCCGTCACGTCGCTAAATATGGCCGGTCGTCTGGAGATTACGCGAAATCGAGGACCATCCGGAACCGTGCATTGCCGGCCATCATCTTCGCGTACGCCTTCGGCGCCTCCTGCCACGGCACGACCTCGATCATCGGCCGAATCTCGTTGTGCAGGCTGAACCTGAGGTTGTCCTCGTTCTCGATCGCCGTACCGGTCAGGCTGCCGATGATCCGGCGCCCGCCGAAGAGCAGGTCCGAGGTGAACACCGAGATCGGGTCACTGTCCGCGCCGACGACGACCAGCCTGCCGTTGTTGGCCAGGCCCGGGATCAGCGGTGACATGGACGCGCCGCTGGCCGCGGTCGCCACGATCGCCGCCGCGCCGCCCAACTCCTTCAACGCGGCGCCCGGGTCGGTGGCCTTGCTGTCGATGTAGTGGTCCGCGCCGAGCCTGCGGGCCAGTTCCTCCTTGTCGGTGCCGCGCGCGATCGCGGCGACCTGGAAGCCGAGATGCTTGGCGTACTGGACGGCCAGGTGGCCGAGCCCGCCGATGCCCTGCACCGCGACCAGTGCGCCCGGGGCCGCCTCGGCCTTGCGCAGCGCGCTCAGCACGGTCAGGCCCGCGCACAGCAACGGCGCGGCGTCGACGGAGGACAGCCCGGCCGGCACCCGCACCAGGCCGGTGACCCGCGCGTACGCGTACCGCGCATAGCCACCGTCCACAGTGGTCCCAGTGGTCGGCTGGTTCTCGCAGTTGACGAAGTCGCCGCGCCGGCACGGGTCGCATTCGCCGCAGTGCCCGCCGAGGAATCCGACGCCGACCCGCTCGCCGACGTGCCAGGCGTGCACGCCCGCGCCGATCGCGTCGATCACGCCGACGAGTTCGTGGCCGGGCACGATCGGGGCGGCCGGGTCGGGGCGCATGCCCTCGACGGCGACGACATCGGTATGGCACACGCCGCACGCCTCGACCCTGATCCGCACGTGGCCGGGTTCTGGGTCGAGGAGTTCGCGGTCGACCAGCAGGAAGTTGTGTTCACCGGTGACTTGGAGAGCCTGGTAGGTAGCCATGTATTCAATATGACCGGTCGTCTTGAGATTGTCAATCGAGCAGGCGGGGCCTACTCGATGTGATGAGAACCTCAGTGCTGGTCGGCGTAGGTCTGCGTGTCCAACGCAGCCAGCAGCTCGGCCTGACGGGCGCGGTAGCCCGCCACGTTGCCGAGCTTGATGTCCTCGTAGCCGCGCACCGCGTCGGGCAGCTCGGCGAGTTCGGCCAGCACGGCCAGGTTCGGCGCGGCGGCGGCGAACGCGTGCAGGATGCCCGACCGGTACTCCTCGACCAGCGCCCGCTCGACCTTGCGCACCTCGGTGTGGCCGAACGGATCGAACCAGCGCCCGCGCACGCCGCGCATCCCGTACAGCACGCGGAAGCCCGGCCGGAACCAGGAACCCAGGCTGATCTTGCGCCGCATGCCGAACGCGCGCAGCACCGGCGGGTGCAGCCGATACGCGACCCGGGTCTCGCTGCCGAAGCGATTCCTGACCTCCGCCAACACTTTCGCGTCGAGGCAGAGCCGGGCGACCTCGTACTCGTCCTTGTAGGCCATCAGCTTGTGCAGGTTGCGCGCCACCACCTCGGTCACGGTGGTCGCGCCGCCCTCCAGCACGCGCACCTGCTCCACGAACTCCGCGTAGGACCGTGCGTAGTCGGCGTTCTGGTAGGCGATCAGCTCGGGCACGCGAATGTCCAGCAACCGCGCCAGTTCCGTGCCGGCCGGCGCGGCGACCAGGGCGCGGATGTGTGCGGCGTCGGGGGAGAGCGGTTGCGGTTCGACGATCGGCTCGGCGAGTTCGGCGGTCAGCGCGGTCGGGTCGGCCACGAGCTGCCGGCCGCGCCGCAACGCCTGGATGTTCGCCTCGACCGCGGTGCCGTTCACCGTGATGGCCTGCTCGATCACCTCGGCCGGCAGCGGGATCGCGCCGGTCTGGAACGCGGCGCCCAACTGGAGGATGTTCGCGAACTGGTCGTTGTCGAACAGCTGCTCGGCGAGGCCGCGCGCGTCCAGCGACACGGTCCGCGCCACCGCGTCGGCAATGGCCGAGCGCACGGTTTCCGGTGCCGGGTAGGACACGCTGGTGTCGGTGATCATCGCACCGGTCGGCACCTCCGTGGTGGACACGACGGCCGTCGTCCGGCCGGGATCGGCGCAGGACAGGTGAGCCGGGTCGGCCGCGACGAGCGCGTCGCAGGCAAGGTAGAGGTCGCATTCGCCGTCCGCGATCTTGGCCGCGCGGGCGATCGGCGTCGCGCTGACCTTCACGTCCGACACGACCGCGCCGCCCTTCTGCGCGAGCCCGGTCTGGTCGAGCGTGCGGACCTCGCGGCCGGCGATCACCGCCGCGGTCGCCAGGATCTGCGCGACCGTGACCACCCCGGTGCCGCCGATGCCGCTGATCCGCACGGTGAAGTCGTCCGGGTCGACCCGGAACACGGGCGCGTCGATCGCCTCGGCGGCCAACGGCGCGAGAGCGCGGCGCGGCTTGGCACCGGCCGGTTTCACCGTCAGGAAGGACGGGCAGTCGCCGTTCAGGCAGGAGTAGTCGAGGTTGCAGGAGGACTGGTGGATGGCGGTCTTGCGGCCGAACTCGGTCGCGACCGGTTGCACGGAAAGGCAGTTCGACTTGGTGCCGCAGTCGCCGCAGCCCTCGCACACCCGCTCGTTGATGACCACCTTCGTGGCGGGCGTTTCCTGCTTGCCGCGGTTGCGCTTGCGCCGCTTCTCCGCCGCGCACTCCTGGTCGTGGATGAGCACGGTGACGCCGGGAATCGCGGCGAGTTCCTCCTGGCTGCGCAGGAGTTCGTCGCGGTGCCGCACCTCGACGCCCCTGGGCAGGCGGCGCAGCCGCTTCGGCGCATCACTGGTGATGATCACCTTGCGCACGCCCTCGGCCAGCAGCATCGCGGTCAACCTGGGCAGCGGCAGCGCACCGACCGCGTCCTGGCCGCCGGTCATGGCGACCGCCGAGTTGTGCAGCAGCTTGTAGGTGATGTTGGTGCCGGCCGCGACCGAGGCGCGGATGCCGAGGCTGCCGGAATGCGTGAAGGTGCCGTCGCCGATGTTCTGCACCAGGTGATCGGCCGTCACGAACGGCGCCATGCCGATCCACTGCGAACCCTCGCCGCCCATCTGCGTCACGCCGATGACGTCGCCGACCTGTTCCTCCGGCATGAACAGCGACATGGTGTGGCAGCCGATGCCGCCGCCGACCAGCGTGCCCTCCGGCACCTTGGTCGAGGAGTTGTGCGGGCAGCCCGAACAGAAGTACGGCGTCCTGGCCAGCAGCGGGATCGAGATCCGCTCGCGCCGCCTGCGCTGGCGCCACGCCACCACGGGCTCGATGTCGCCGAGCGGCCGCGCGAGACCGCGCGCGATCCGGTCCGGATCCAACTCGCCGAGCGGGGTGAACAGATCCTTGCCGGACACCTTCGGTGCGTTCGCGGTGCCGTAGAGGATCTCCTTGACCTGAGATTCGATGAACGCGCGCTTCTCCTCGACCACGACGATCTCGTCGAGGCCGCCGGCGAACTCGCGCACGATGCCCGGCTCGACCGGGTGGATCACGCCCAGCTTCAGCACCCGGATGCCGTGTGTCCACAGCGCGTGCTCGTCGAGGCCGAGCGTGGCGAACGCCTGCATCACGTCCAAATAGGACTTTCCGGCGGTGATGATGCCGATCCGGTCGGCCGGGTGCGTCGCGGTGATCCGGTTGACGCCGCTGATTCGCAGGTACTCCAGCGCGAGCGGGACGCGCACGGTGAACAGGCTGCGCTCCAACTCGGCGAGGTTCGGCCCGAGCAGCTTGCCGCTGGGCACGTGCCGATAGGCGGCGAAGTCCGTGGCGAAGGCCGGTGGAGTCCACAGTGGAGATACGGTCGCGGTGCTCGCCGCGTCCGCCACGTTGGCCACCAGCTTCATGGCCGACCAGATACCGCTGGCCCGGGACAGCTCGATCGCGTGCGCCCCGAAGTCGAGCAGGTCCTGGCTGTCGGCCGGGAAGAAGATCGGCATGGCCAGGTCGGCGAGCGCGAGGTCGGAGGCGCACGGGATGGTCGAGGACTTGGCGTTCGGGTCGTCGCCGACCAGCGCGAGCGCGCCGCCGCGCGGGTGCGTGCCGGCCATCTGCGCGTGCCGCAGCGCATCCGTTGCCCGGTCCAGGCCGGGCGCCTTGCCGTACCAGACGCCGAGCACGCCGTCGTGCGCGCGCAGCCCGACACCGGGCGCGAGCTGGCTGCCCATCACCGCGGTCGCGCCCAGTTCCTCGTTCAGGCCCGGCCTGTGCACGATGTTGTGCGCGGCCAGCAGCTTCGCCCGCCTGCCCAGTTCCAGGTCGTAGCCGGCCAGCGGCGAACCCTCGTAGCCGGACACGAACACCGCCGGGTCGGCGCCTGCCGCGCGATCGTGCCGCACCCGGTCGAACAGCAGCCGCACCAGGGCCTGCACCCCGGTCAGGTACACGGTGCCCTCGTTACGCAGGTAGCGGTCTTCGAGGCTGAAGGCGGGCATGGCGGCTCCCGTCCACGCTGAGGGGCAGGTCACGCACACACCACACCTCAGGGCCTGGCCACGCAACATGCGCCGTCGAATCAGGCCACAAGGCGCAAAGAACCGGAGTTCCCAAGCTGACGCGCGCCGGTTCTTTGCGTACCGTCCGGCTCATGGCCGAGGAACTGGACGAGACCGATCACGAGATCGTGGGGCTGCTGGTCGAGGACGGGCGCCGCACCCTGTCCGACATCGCCGAGCGGGTCACGCTGTCCACGGCCGCGGTCAAGCGCCGGGTCGACCGGCTGATGCGGCTGGGCGTGATCACCGGGTTCACCGCCCAGATCGACCACGCCAAGCTGGGTTGGGGGATCGAGGCGTTCATCGAGCTGCGCTTCTCCGGTACGTCCAAAGTGAACGACATCTTCCAGACCACCACCCGGATGCCCGAGGCGCAGGCCGTGTTCACCATCGCGGGCGATCCTGACGCGCTGGTCTGGCTGCGCGTGCGCGACCTCGCCCATCTCCAGAAGACCATCGACGAGATCCGGCGAAACCACCAGGTCACCGGCACCAAGACGCTGATAACGCTGGATTCGTGGGCGGCGGGACAACAACAGCCACCAGTGAAGTGACGGTCATCACATCGCGTCGAAATGTCGATCGGGGCCACCGCCGTTCGACGCCAGGACGACAGCAATTCGCGAATACCGAAGGGATCAGGCCATGACCAGCGGATACGCCGACGTGAACGGCGTGCACATGTACTACGAGTCGCACGGCACCGGCACCCCGCTGGTACTGCTGCACGGCGGCGTACTCACCATCGACCTCAACTTCGCCGGCCTCATCCCGACCCTGGCCAAGACCCACCGAGTGATCGGCGTCGAGATGCAGGGCCACGGCCGCACCGCGGACATCGATCGGGCCATCACCCCGACCGCGCTCGCGAGCGACATCGTCGGTCTGCTCGACCACCTCGGCATCGAGCGCGCGCACGTGCTCGGCCACAGCATGGGCGCGGCGGTCACGTTGGAACTCGCGATCGGCCACGGCGACCGGGTCCGCTCGATCGTGCCGATCTCCGCCAGCGTCCGGGTCGAGGGTATGCACCCGGACCTGATGGACCCGAGCAGGTTCGCCACCTCCGACCGGCTGCCCAGCCAGGAGGACTTCGCCGATTTCCGCGAGGCTTACGTGCGGCTCTCCCCGCACCCCGAACAGTTCGACGCCTTCCTGGCCAAGATGTCCGCCAGCGCCGCGGACCTGAAGGGCTGGAGCGACGAGCAGTTGGCCGGCATCACCGCGCCGACTCTGATCGTGCAGGGCGACCACGATTTCGTCACCAACGAGCACGGCGCGGTGATGCAGCAGCTGATCCCCGGCTCGAAGCTGGCCGTGCTGCCCGGCACCACGCACATGCAGGTCACCCGGCGCGCCGACTACCTGCTGCCGATGTTGGCTGACTTCCTGGACTGACACGGGAAAGCCGACGGGGCGGCCACACACGTGGCCGCCCCGTCTCTGTGCTGTCGCGTCAGCTGGTCGTCAGCCCCACGTCGTCAACGACGAACGAGGTCTGCAACGAGCTGTCCTCCGTGCCGGAGAACTTCAGCGTCACCGTCTGACCGGCGAGGCTGGACACGTTGTAGGTGTGCTGCGTGTAACCCGTGGCGGCGTTGAGGTTCGAGAACGTCGCGACGGTCGTCGAGCCGGCCGTGATGGTCAGCTTGTCGTAAGCGGTGGTCGTGGTCGTCTCGGCCGTGTCGATGTGCAGCCAGAACGAGAAGCTCGCGCGACAACCGGCCGGGATGGTGACCGACTGGGTCAGGGTGTCGGTGTGCGTGGTGCCGTAGCCGTCCAGCCACGCGTCCCAGGTGCCCGAGTGTGCGGGCTCCTCAGGACCGTTCTGGCCGATCACGGCCGGCGTCGAGGTCCATCCGGTGGTGCCGGATTCGAAGCCCGGGTTGGTCAGTTTCTGGCCCGGCGAGGTGCAGCCACCGCCGCCGCTGGTGTTGATCGTCCAGGTGAAGGTGGTCGAACCGGTCGCGCCGGTACTGTCCTTCGCGGTCGCGCTGACATTGAATGTACCCGCCGCGCTCGGCGTGCCCGAGATCAGGCCGCTGCTGGAGACCGAAAGACCGGTCGGCAGACCGGACGCGGTCCAGGTGTAGGGCGCGGTACCACCGGAGGCGGAGAGCTGAAGGCTCGCCGCGGTGCCGACCGTGCCGGTCTGGTTGCCGGGGTTGTTCGCGGTCACGCCACCGCCGGTGCTGGTGCCACCGAACGCGGCGAGACCGTTCGGGGTGCCCCAACCGGTCGGGGCGTCGTAACCGGTGCCCGCGGTGCACAGGTAGGTCGGGCTACACGAGCCGTCCGCGCCGCTGGTCACGTCGTAGAGATTGGAGGTGTGCTGGTAGATGTCCTGCGCGGGGGTGGTGCCCGCGTTGCCGGCGAGCGCGTACATGGCCGCGATCATCGGCGAGGAGGCGCTGGTGCCACCGACCTCGGTCCAACCGCCGTTGCTGTTGGAGGTGTCGTAGACGGCGAGACCGGTGCTCGGGTCGGCGTCAGCCGCAACGTCGTTGTCCGTGCGGCCGGTGCAGCCGGTGTCGGTCTGCCAGGACGGCTTGGTCTCAAAGGTCGAGCAGCCGGAACCGGTGCCCTGGCCGCCGGCACTGGAACCCCACACGGTTTCCGTCCAGCCACGCGAGTTGGACGCGGTGCTCAGCGCGGTGCCACCGACCGACACGACGTCCGGAGAGGTCGCCGGGTAGATCACGCCGTAGCCGGAGTCACCGGCGGACGCGGTGATCACCTTGCCGGGGTGGTTGAAGTAGGACGAGTCCATGCTGGAGTCGCTGGAGGAGTCCGTACCGCCCCACGAGTTGGAGATGTAGCCTGCCAGGCTCGCCGCGGTGTTCTCCGCGACGTACAGGCCGTTGCCCTGGTCGTCGGTGGCCTCGATCAGGTCGATCTTGCAGTTCGGGCAGACCGCCGAGACCATGTCGATGTCGAGCGACTCCTCCAGGGTCCAGTCGTCGGTGGACGGTGCCTCGGCGGGCAGCGGCGAGGTCTGGCCGTTCTGGTTCAGCTTGGTGAAGTTGGCGGCCGGCAGGCCCGCCGCGGAACGGTAGGCGGCCAGGTCGCTGGCCGCGGTCGGGTCGTCGTAGGCGTCCACCAGCGCCACGGTCGCGCTGCCGCCCTGGCTGGCCGCGGCCGACGCGATGTTGTAGGCGGACTGAAGGTCGCTCGGGCCGTAGCCGAAGCCAGACGGAATGGCGGCCGGGGTGTTCGGGTGCTCCGCTCTCACCGCGTTCTCGGTTAAGGCGTGCTTGTCGGTTCTCTTCAGGGCCTGGCAGGCGAGCTTGCCGGGCGTGACCGTCGTCGGGCACGCATGAACGGTCGGGGCGGAGCTGGTTGCGGTCGATGTCGTTGCTGCTGAACTCGACGCGGGATGGGCAATGGCTGTTGCTGATCCGAAAGTCAGCGACAGCGCGGCGATCCCGGCGAGTGTCAGCATCCCTCGCGTGACACTACGCACTGTTCCTCCAACACACTGGAACCATGACCACGGGCGGATCACCCGTTGGCGTCATGTGTGTACGCCCTGTATGAGGGCAGGAGTGTCCGGCGAGTGACACTGACACAATCGGGACAGTAACTTTCTGATTACCAAGAGCTGGTAATTAACTGAGATTGCCTGGTCGGCAGGGGTATTAA
The DNA here is from genome assembly GCA_035948315.1 of Pseudonocardiaceae bacterium. Classification (GTDB taxonomy): domain Bacteria; phylum Actinomycetota; class Actinomycetes; order Mycobacteriales; family Pseudonocardiaceae; genus CAJCJE01. The sequence goes on from DASZJG010000039.1 coordinate 10,980, forward strand.
CACCGTGTAGCCAGGCTACATCAGCCAAAAGGCCGCACCCGAAGGGATGCGGCCTTGCGGCGTATTCGACTTATCTCTGAAAACCCGATCAATGCGCCGGTTCGGCCGAATGCGCTACTTCGAATTCCATCAGATCGGCGCCGGTCGACACCGGCTTGCGTGCGGAGCCCGCGTGCGCGGCCATCGCCGCGCCGTTGCTCCAGTTCTGGAAGTCCTCCTCGGACGCCCACCGGCTGTATACGAAATACCGGGTCTCCCCGGAAACCGGCCGGAGCAGTTCGAAACCGAGAAAGCCCGGCTGCTCGCGCAGGGCTTCCAGGCGCGCTGCGAACCGCTTCTCCACCTCGGCCCCGGCGCCCTCCGGCACGCTGAGCGCGTTGATCTTCACCACCACCATGTCCCCGACGTTACGCGGGTTTCCAGCCGAGCGCGGGACCGAGCCGGGTGGCGATGTCGGTGAGGATCTGGACGTAGTCGGCGTGCTCGAAGGTGAACGGCAGCGCGAATACCACCTCGTCGATCTGCTGGAACCCGGCATGCGCGTGGAGCCGCTCGGCGATCTCCGCCGACGTGCCGACCAGGTCGGTGCTGAACAGCATCTGCCTCGGGCCCAGCGGCGCGGCCGTGCGCGGCGTGCGCGCCTTGACGTACGCCTCGTACTTGGCGCGCTGCTCCGCGTCGGCCGAATCGGTCGGGATGACCACCAGCCCCTGCGAGGCCCGCGCCTTCGCACCGTCCGGGTGGTACGCGCGGAAGGTCTGGATCTGTTCGCGTTGGATCTCCGCGAAACTCGTCGTCGACCCCTCCGCCTGGACCACGTTGCTGCTGAGGAAGTTCAGTCCCTGCTCGCCTGCCCACCGCGCCGAGCGCAGGCTGCCGCCGCCGTACCAGATCCGGCTCGCCAGGCCGGGGGAGTGCGGCTGCACCCGATCCGAGAACACCTCGAACCCCTCGACTCCGCTCACGTCGGTTACCTCATCGCCGCGCACACAGGCCAGCAGTCGGCGCACCCGTTCGTAGCTGAAGTCCTCCGCGTCCGCGGTGTCCGGATACAGCGCCTGCTTGACGTGGTCGTAGTCGCGCGGCGGCCCGACGCTCAGTCCCGGGTTGAGCCGGCCACCGGAGAGGATGTCCACGGTGGCCAGATCCTCGGCAAGGCGCAGCGGGTTCTCCCAGCCGAGCGGAATGACCGCGGTGCCCAGTTCGATCCGGCTGGTCCGCTGGGTCGCCGCGGCCAGCATCGCGACCGGCGAGGAGATGCCGTACTGGAGGTGCCTGTGCCGCAGCCAGGCGCTGTCGAAGCCGAGTCGCTCGCCCAGTTCGATGATGTCCAAAGTCGACTCGTGACCCGCGCGCGGGTCGGCCTCGTCGAACAGTCCGATGGTGAGAAAACCCAGCTTGCGCAACGGGTCCGAAGCCTGCGGCACGCCATCCTCCATGGTCGGGATCCTCACCGGAATTCTCCCAGTGGCGCCGGACCCGTACCGAGGGGTGAGAGGCGTCCTGCGCAAGTGTTTGGTAAGCGTTGCAAGTTCGTCGCATGTCGATGTTCGTTCCTTGCGGTATCGCCGGCCGAGTTGACTGGCAAACTTTCCGGCAAGGAGCCTGCGAACTGGTCTGATGCGCCCGGTCGGCCGAACACGATCCGTCGAACACGCTGCTCAGCGTCCTGCCAGGCCGCGATCGCCGCGCCACCGATGTCGCAAATTTGCGTTCACACGTAAGACTTTATCTGTCATGTATCAGGTTATTGCGTAACAGTGTCGACGGCGTTACGGTCCCAGCACCGGATCGGTGTCCCGCTCACCCCTCCAGCCCGAAAGTGAGCAACTCGCAATGGCGCGAACGACTCGAAAATTCCGACTCATGACAGTGCTGGCGGCCAGCGCCGCACTGGTGGCCGCGGGCGCGGCAACGGTGGCCGCGTTACCGGCGTCGGCCGCGGCGGCAACCGGCGGCAGCGGCGCGACCCTGCCCTACGTTGAGGTCCAGGCGGAGAACTCCGCGACGAACGGGACGATCATCGGCCCGAGCTACACCCAGGGGCAGCTCGCCGACGAAGCGTCCGGCCGCAAGGCGGTCACCCTGCAGGGCACCGGCAAGTACGTCACCTTCACCACGCCGGTCGCCACGAACTCGATCGACTTCCGCTACAGCATCCCGGACACGTCGGACGGCTCGGTCTACACCGCACCGCTCTCGCTCTACGTCAACGGCGCCAAGCAGACCGACTTCACCCTGACCAACGCCTACAGCTGGTACTACGGCAGCTACCCGTTCACCAACACGCCCAGCAGCGGCAACCCGCACCACTTCTACGACGAGACGCACCGGCTGTTCAGCCAGACCTACCCGGCCGGCACCACGTTCAGCCTCCAGGTCGACTCGGAGGACACCGCGGGCTCCTACACGATCGACTTCGCCGACTTCGAGAACGTCGGCGCCGCCTCCTCGCAGCCGGCCGGCTCGGTCTCGGTGACCAGCGAAGGCGCGGACCCGTCCGGCGGCGCCGACTCGACGGCGGCGTTCAACTCCGCGATCACCGCGGCCGGTTCCGGTGGCACCGTGTGGATTCCGCCGGGCACCTACAACATTCCCGGCCACATCATCGTCAACAACGTGACGGTCGCCGGCGCGGGCATGTGGTACTCGACGGTCACCGGCACCGCGCCCGGTTTCTACGGCAACTCCGCGCCGAGCCCCAGCACCAACGTGCACCTGCAGAACTTCGCGATCTTCGGCAACGTCGGTGAACGCTGCGACAGCTGCCAGGTCAACGGTATCGGCGGCGCGCTGAGCAACTCGACCGTCAGCAACATCTGGATCGAGCACGACAAGGTCGGCGCCTGGATGGACGGACCGATGACCGGCCTGACCTTCAGCGGCATGCGGATCAGGAACACGACGGCCGACGGCATCAACTTCCACGGCGGCGTGACCAGTTCGACCGTGACCAACAGCGACATCCGCAACACCGGTGACGACGGCATCGCCACCTGGGCCGACTCCGGCATCGGCGCGGACGCGAACGACACGATCTCCAACAACACCGTCCAGTACCAGATGCTCGCCAACGGCATCGCCATCTACGGCGGCCACGACAACACGGTCACCGGAAACCTGGTGCAGGACACCGGCATCACGCAGGGCGGCGGCATCCAGGTCGGCCAGCGGTTCTCCTCGACCCCGGTGGGCACGACGACCATCTCCAACAACACCATGATCCGCGACGGCAGCCTCGACCCGAACTGGCAGTTCGGCGTGGGCGCGCTGTGGTTCGACGGCAGCCAGGGTGCGATCACCGGGCCGATCAACGTGAGCAACGCGCTGATCGAGCAGAGTCCGTACGAGGCGATCCAATGGGTCGAGGGCACGGTCAGCGGCGTGAACCTCAACGGGGTCACCATCGCGGGCGCCGGCACCTTCGCGCTCCAGGAGCAGACCGGTGGCGCCGCGAGCTTCCAGAACGTGGTCGCGACCGGCGTCGCGCAGACCGCGGCGCCCAGCTACAACTGTGAGGGCAACGCCTTCGCCGTCACCGACAACGGCGGCAACTCCGGCCTCAACCCGACCCAGTGCAACGGCTGGCCCGCGCCGGTCTACCCGCCGTACCCGCCGAGCGGCGTGACCGCGCAGCCGAGCGCGCTGAACTTCGGTTCGGTGCCGACCGGCAGCACCAGCGCCGCGCAGACGGTCACCGTGTCCAACCCGACCAACAGCGCGGCAAGCGTCTCCGGCGTCTCGATCACCGGTGATTTCAGCCAGACCAGCAACTGCGGCTCATCGATTCCGGCCAACGGTTCCTGCGCGGTGAACGTCACCTTCGCGCCCACCGCGACCGGAGCCAGATCCGGCACGCTGACCGTGAACGCGGGCGGCATCACCAACACGGTCAGCCTGTCCGGCACCGGGACCGCACCCGGTCCGGTGCTCAGCCCCAACCCGGGCAGCCTCGCCTTCGCCAGCACGGTCGTCGGTTCGCACGCGAGCCCGCAGACCGTGACGATCGCCAACACCGGCACCACCGCGGCCACGGTCTCGGGTGTGTCGGTCACCGGTGATTTCAGCCAGACCAACAACTGCGGCACGGTCGCGGTCGGCGCGTCCTGCGCGGTCACCGTCACCTTCACCCCGACGACCGGGGGCGCCCGCACCGGCACGCTGACCGTGAACAGCAACGCCAACAACAGCCCGACCACCGTCGGCCTGTCCGGCTCCGGCATCGACAGCAGCACGAACATCGCGGCCGGCAAACCGGCGTCGGCCAGTTCCAGCAACGGTTCCTACGTGCCGTCGAACCTGACCGACGCGGATCCGTCGACCTACTGGGAGAGCGCGAACGGCTCGTTCCCGCAGTGGGCCCAGGTCGATCTTGGCCAGAGCTACAGCGTCGGCAAGATCGTGTTGAAACTCCCGCCGTCGACCGCGTGGGGTGCCCGCACGGAAACCCTGTCCGTGCTCGGTTCCACCGATGGCTCGAACTTCTCCACGATCGTCGGCTCGGCCGGCTACACGTTCGACCCGAACGCCAACAACAACACGGTCACCATCCCGTTCTCGGCGGCGACCGCCCGCTACGTCCGGGTCAACATCACCGCGAACACCGGTTGGCCCGCCGGGCAGCTCTCCGACTTCGAGGTGTTCCCGGCCGGTAGCGGCGGCAGCAACCCGGCGACTCTCGCGGTCGTGCCGACCTCGCTGAGCTTCGCCAGCCAGAACGTGGGCAGCACCAGCGCCGCCCAGTCGGTCACGGTCTCCAATACCGGCTCGGTCGCGGCGGCCGTGTCCGGGGTGAGCACCACCGGCGACTTCGCCCAGACGAACAACTGCGGTGCCAGCATCGCCGCGAGTGCCTCCTGCACGGTCAACGTGACCTTCACGCCGACCGCGTCCGGCACCCGCACCGGCACGCTGACCGTCGCCAGCAACGCCAGCAACAGCCCGACCACCGTCGCGCTGACCGGCACCGGTGCCGGCAGCACCAACACCAACCTGGCCCTGAACAAGTCGACCAGCGATTCCAGCAACACCCAGAACTACGTCTCGGCCAACGTGACCGACGGCAACCAGAACACCTACTGGGAGAGCGCGAACGGCGCGTTCCCGCAATGGGTTCAGGTTGACCTCGGCTCCGCGCAGAGCGTCAGCCGGGTGGTGCTGCAACTGCCGCCGGCCACCGCGTGGGCGGCCCGCAGCCAGACCCTCTCGCTGCTCGGCTCGACCGATGGCTCGAACTTCTCCACCATCGTCGGCTCGGCCAGCTACACCTTCGACCCGAACGTCAGCAACAACTCCGTGACCATCACGTTCGCGGCCACCACCCAGCGCTACTTCCGGGTGAACATCACCGCGAACACCGGCTGGCCGGCCGGGCAGCTCTCCGAGTTCCAGGTCTGGAACAGCTAGCTGATCATCGTCCGACCAGCAGTGGCCGCGCGGCGCCTCCAGCCGCGCGGCCACTTCCGTCGTTGTCCTTCATGGACGGTCGCGCGCGCCGTCCTGCCAGATGCCGATCACATTGCCGGCCGGGTCGTTGATGAGGGCAATCCACAGGCTGCCTTCGGGGTAGGGCGCGGTGACGATCTTCGCGCCGTGCTCGGCCGCGCTCAGCAGGGTGTCGTCGAGGTCGGTGACGTAGATGTAGGGCAGCACGCCCGCCTCGCCGACCGCGGGCAGGTCGGTGCGCCAGTGGCCGATCACGTGGCCGGTGCCGTCGCTGAAGCTGGGCGACTCGGGGTCGCCGCGCAACTCCCAGCCGAACACGTCGCGGTAGAACGCGGCCGAGCCGGCGATGTTGACCGCGGGGATGCGCAGGTAGGAGACGCCGCCGGCGCGGGCGATGGTGCCGTCCACGCCGGGATCGGATGAGGTCTGTTCGGCCATGGCTCGCCTCCGCTGTTCCCTGGAGGCATACCGTAACCCGTTGATGGGCATGCAACCCGAACTGTGGGTCGACCGTGGCGCGAGTGCCGTGGCGTTCTATGCGACGGCGTTCGGCGCGAGCGTGCTGCACCGGTTCGGCGATGGCGAGGACATCGTTGCCCAGTTGGCGGTCGGCGATGCCGTGTTCTGGATCTCGACGGTGCCGTCCGTTGGGGAGACGGGCCGGCGGCGGAATCCGAACGCGATCGGCGGGGCGACCGGACGAACGCTGTTCGTCGTGGACGATCCGGATTCGATGTTCGAACGCGCGATCGCGGCGGGCGCCACCGCGACCTCGCCGCCCGGTGACGAGCACGGCTGGCGGCTGGCCCGCCTGATCGATCCGTTCGGCCACGAGTGGGAGATCGGTCACCCACTGGGCACCTGGCCGCCACCCGAATGACACCCTGATGGCACCCTGAGGCAACCCACGCGCTCGATCGAGCGTCATCTACGTTAGTGTAGATGTTCGACCGATTGGGAGCGTTGCACCACGATGACCTGGAATGTCGCGACCTTCTCCGCCATCAACGGCCTTGCCGCGCACACCGCGTGGCTCAACCCGGTGATCGCCGCGTTCGCCAACTGGGCCGGGCCGGTCCTGCTCGTGCTGATCCTGGGCGTCGCCTGGTGGCGCAACCGCGATCGCTACCTCGCCGCTGTGCTGACCGGGGTGTCGGCGGTCGTCGCGCTCGGGGTCAACCAGCTGGTCGCCGGGTTGTGGTTCGAGCAACGGCCGTTCGTCGCGCTGCACGGCGTCACCATGCTGCTCGCGCATCCGGCCGACAACTCCTTCCCCAGCGATCATGCGGTGATCGCGGGCGCGCTCGCGATCGGCACGCTATTGTTCGCCCGGCGGTGGGGAATCGTCGCCGTCGTCGTCGCGGTACTGCTGTCCGTCGCAAGGGTGTATGCGGGCATGCACTATCCGCTCGACGTCATCGTCGGCCTGGCTATCGGCGCGGTGGTGGCGTTGGTGCTGGTCGGAGTCGGGACACGGCTCTTGAGCAAGGTGAGGCTGGGAGTTGGCTGAGGGTTGGCCGAGCGGCCTCCTACAGTCTGTAGGATGCTGACGTGGGGTCGTTCGCGGTGCTGGCCGCGCTGTGCTCGTCCGCGTGTTCGGCATCGGCAAGCGCGTTGCAGCACCGTGCCGCCATGCTGGTCCGGGCGGCAGGCGGCCGGGCTGTCCGAGCCACCCTCACCCATCGACTCTGGCTGATCGCGGTCGTGCTCCAGGCCTGCGGCTTCCTGCTCCACGCCACCGCGCTCGACCTCGGCCAACTGGTCATCGTCCAGCCGCTGCTGGTGTGCGTCGTGCTGTTCGCGCTCCCGCTCAACCGGGTGCTGCGCCGGGAGCCGATCACCGTCCGCGAGGTGGGTTGGGCCGCGTTGCTGGTCGCCGGCCTGGCCGGGTTCCTGGTGACCGCCTCGCCCAACGTCGTGGTCGGACCCGAGCACGCCGCTGCCGTTCCCGCCGTGGTGGCGGCATCGATCGGCGCGAGCGCCGTCGGCGCGTTGATCCTGGTGGCGACCAGGCCCTGGTGCGCGCCGGAGTGGCGGGCGCGGCTGCTCGGCGCCGCGGCCGGGATCCTGTTCGCCACCCAGGCCGCGCTGCTGAAATCCACGGTCGGCCTGCTCGGCAAGGGCATCGGCGCGCTGGCGACCAACTGGCAACCCTATGTCCTGATCGTGGTCGGGCTGGGCGGGATCGCCTGCTCCCAGGTCGCCTTCCGCGCCGCGCCGCTGGCCACCAGCCTGCCCGTGGTCAACACGGTGAATCCGCTGCTCGGCATCGTCGCGGGCGCGGTGATCTACCACGAGAACGTGCACTACTCGGGCCTGCCGCTGCTGGTGGAGGCGGTGTGCCTGGGTTCGCTGATCGCCGCGACGCTGTCGCTGAGCCGGCTGGAACATGCCAGCTGAACCCGCGCCGTCGCTGTGGACGGTACTGCGGGAATGGGGTCGGATCGGCTGCCTCGGGTTCGGTGGACCGCCGACGCACATCGCGATGCTGCGCACGCTGTGCGTGGACCGGCGCTCGTGGCTCTCCGACCGCGAGTTCCAGGACGCCGTCGCCGCGTGCAACCTGTTGCCGGGGCCGGCATCGACCCAGTTGGCGATCTTCTGCGCGTGGCGGCTGCGCGGCAGGCGGGGCGCGCTGGTCGGTGGGTTCGCGTTCATCGTGCCCGGACTGATCGCGATCCTCGCGCTGGCCGCCGTGTTCCTCACCGGCACGCCCGCCGTCTGGGTACGCGGCGCGGGCGCCGGAGCCGGCGCGGCGGTGGCCGCGGTCGCGGCGCACGCGGGCGCGGGACTGGTGCCGCCGAGCTGGCAGCGCGCCGAACAGACCGGGCGCGCCTGGTGGGTGGGGTACCTGGTGGTCGGCGCGGCGGCGGCCGCGTTGCTGGGGCCGTGGCTGGTTCTGGTGCTGCTCGCCTGTGGTCTCGCGCAGTTGGCGCGGCACCGGAGGCGGTCGGTCGCGGCGGTGCTGCCGGTCGGCATGGTGGGCGCGGTCGGGGGTGCCGGGGTGCTGGCCTCGGTCGCGTGGGTCGCGATCAAGGTCGGCGCGCTGTCCTACGGCGGCGGGTTCGTGATCATCCCGTTGATGCAGAACGACGCGGTCAACCACTATCACTGGCTGACCGGCGGCCAGTTCCTGAACGCGGTGGCGCTCGGCCAGATCACGCCGGGGCCGGTCGTGCAGACGGTCGCCGTCGTCGGTTACGCGGCGGCCGGGTTGGGCGGCGGACTGCTCGCCTCGGTTGTCGCGTTCGCGCCGTCCTTCCTGTTCGTGTTGTTCGGCGCTCGGCGATTCGACCGGTTGCGGGCGAACCCGTCGGCGCGCGCCTTTCTGGACGGGGCCGGACCGGCCGCGATCGGGGCGATCTTCGGTTCGGCGATCCCGTTGGTCATGGCGCTCACGCAGCCCTGGCAGTACGCGGTGTTGGCCGGTGCCGCCCTGCTGCTGTTCGCGCTGCGCAGGTCAGTGGTGACGACGTTGTTGGTGGCCGCGGGGGTCGGCGTGGCCCTCGCGTTGTTCGGTGTCGTTGTGCCGCACTGATTCGTTACCGCGACTACTTTCCGACAGCTCGGATCTCCGTACTGTCGCGTACTTTTCTCCTTCGTCATGCTTTCGGGGGACACGAGATCCTTTCGTCGCCATGATTCCTTGACACTGCCCGGGTACGCGGAGTTGTGTCATGGCCGCGTTGGGTGGGGCCCACGACGAGAAGGGTCTAACTGGATCACCGATGGCAGACCAATTACCGGCGCACGTGCTCCGGTCCCACACCCGCTGGCGACTCGAATCATGGAGCCTGCGAACCAAGATATCGGCCGTGCTGCTGTTTCCCGTGCTGTTGGCCGTTGTGCTGGCCGGATCGCGCGTGCACGCCGAACTCGCCAAGGCCGACGCGCTCAGCGCGCTGGGCAACCAGGCCCCGGTGTTGCAGGACATCGCGGTGCTCGCCGGCGCGGTCGACACCCACATCGCCGGCTCTCTGTCCACTCCGGACGACGTGGTGGACAGGGCGATCGCGAACCTGCGACGACAGGCCGACGCGGACGCCCTGCCCGCCGACACCGCGGGCAATCTCAACACGGTGCTCGGCCAACTCGCCGGGCTCGGCGCCGCGCCGAACCGAGCCGATCCGGTCACCAACACGCCCGCCTACCACGACGTGCTGTTCGCGCTGGCCGGCGTGGCGGGCGCGGTGGTCGCGCCGGCCGGGGACAACGGTCTCAACGCGTCGGCCGCGGCGCTGTCCTCGCTGTTGCGGGTGCGCACCGACCTGGCCGTGGAACGGGCGCTGCTGACCGGGCGCGCGAGCGTGACCGAGCTGATCGCGGCGAGTCGCGCGGCCACCGAGGAACAGGTGCTGGGCGATCAGGCGCAGCAGGACATCCCGGCCGCCTTCGCGGCAGGACTGGCCAACGCGAACTCCGCCGAGCAGGCGCGCCTCGCCGAACTGGCCACCGGACTGGCAGGTGGATCGGTGGACACGGCCGGACTGCTGACCTCGGTCGACGCCGAGAATGTCCAAATGGGACAGTTGGCGACCGATCTGGTGGACGCGCTGGCCGCGAACGTGACCGCGCTGAGCAACCAGGCCGAACTGGCCGCGCTGCGCGACACCGCGCTGGTGCTGGGCGGGCTGCTCAGCGCCCTGGCCATCGCGCTGATGGTGGCGCGCTCGGTGGTGTTCCCGATTCGGAAGCTGCACGCGGCCGCGATCGACGCGGCTCGCCGGATACTGCCGGACACGGTCGCTCGGATGCGCGCGGGCGAGGACGTGGACTGGCACCACGTCCGGCCGGTCGGCGTGCGCGGTGACGACGAGGTCGGCCAGCTCGCCCGCGCCTTCGACGACATGCACGGCCAGGCCGTTCGGCTGGCCGGCGAACAGGCCGAGTTGCGCACGCAGGTCAGCGAGATGTTCATGACGCTCTCCCGGCGCAGCCAGTCGCTGGTCGAGTCGCAGCTGACCGTGATCGACCGGCTGGAGGCCGACGAGCAGGACCCGCAGCGGCTCGACGAACTGTTCCGCGTCGACCACCTGGCGACCCGCCTGCGGCGCAACGGCGAGAACCTCCAGGTGCTCGCCGGCGGCAGCCCGGCGCGGCGTGATCACGGGCCGATGAGCGCGGTGGAACTGCTGCGCGCGGCAACGTCGGAGGTCAAGGACTACCGGCGGATCGCGCTCGGCAACGCGCCCTACTGTTCGGTGCGCGCGCCCGCCGGCGAGGACGTGGTGCACATCCTGGCCGAGGTACTGGACAACGCGACCCGCTTCTCCAACCCGACGGACAATGTGCTGCTGACCGCCGATCGCGGCGCGGACGGCGGCATGCTGTTCGAGGTGGTCGACACCGGCCTCGGCATGACCACCGAGGATCTCGACGCGGCCAACGACCGGCTCGCGGTCGGCGGCACGGTGACCACGGAAACCACCCGGCGGATGGGGCTTTTCGTGGTCGGCAGGCTGGCCGCGCAGCACGGCGTCACCGTCCGATTGCGACGGACCCTGCCCGACGCCACCACGCCGGGCGTCACCGCGAGCGTGCACGTGCCCGGCAACCTGGTGATCACCGACCAGCCGGACGGATCGGGCTGGCCGTTGCGCCTGGTCCCAACCGAGTCCGACGACCACGGCCCACTCGACGAGCACGGGACGCGATCCGGTGACCTGCCGCTGGACTGGCCGACGCGGTCCGGGCCGACGCCGATCTTCGACCGGATGGCGTCCCGCTGGTTCGACGAACTCGATTCGGCGCGCCGGCAGTGGGCACCGGCCGAGGTGGACCAGGCGCGGCGCGACGCGGAAAGCGCGGTGGAACCGGCCGAAACCGCGCAACCGGGCCCGTCCGGCCTGCCCACCCGCGTGCCCGGCGCGCAGCTCGCGCCCGGCGCGGCGCAGCCGCGGCAGCCAACTGCCAGTCAGGACAACGGGTTCCGTGATCCGGCCGCGATCCGCGAGAACCTCTCCCGGCACTACCGAGGCGTGCGCGCGGCGCGCCGCAAGAGCGCGACCGCCGACGGTGCGCCCGTCGAATCCTTCAGCGAGGAGCACAAGTGACCACCGAGGACACCGGGGTCTCGACCAAGCCGCCGCTGGGCTGGCTGATGTCGGAATTCACCGAGGACAACGCCGGTGCCGCGCACGCGGTGCTGGTCTCCACCGACGGCCTGGTCGTCGCTGCGGACAACCGCTTACCGAGCGACCGCGCCGACCAGTTGGCCGCCATCGCCTCGGGCCTGGCCAGTCTGGCCGGCGGCACCGCGGAACTGTTCTCGGCAGGACGCGTCGTGCAGTCCGTCATCGAGATGGAGGACGGGTTCCTGCTGCTGATGAGCGTCGGCAACGGCGCCAACCTGGCCGTGCTCGCCGCGACCGGCTGCGACATCGGCCTGATCGGCTACGAGATGACGCTGCTGGTGGACCGGGTCGGGAAGATGGTCGACACCCCGATGCGGCAGTCCGACCTTTCGTGACGCAACCGAGGCGGGGGCCGTCGATGGCCCGGCCGTACGCCTGGACCGAGGGTCGGACCAGGGCACACATCCAGGTGGCGATCGAGGCGATCGTGCAGATCAGCCCGTCCGGCCGCACCCTGCCCTACAACCACGCCGACCCGCGCTCGGTCGTGGTGCGGCTGTGCCGCGAGCCGCAGTCCCTCGCCGAGATCGGCGCCCGGCTCGCGCTGCCGATCGGCGTCGCGCGCGTGCTGGTCAGCGACCTCGTGGCCGCCGAGCTGCTCATCGTGCGCAACACGCTGACCGAGGAAAGCTCCCTCGCACAACGACGTGACCTGCTGGAAAGGGTCCTTGATGGGCTACACACCCTCTGAAGCCCCGATCACCTCCGCGAAGATCGTCGTCGCGGGCGGGTTCGGGGTCGGCAAGACGACGTTCGTCGGCGCGGTGTCGGAGATCAAGCCGCTGCGCACCGAGGCCGCGCTGACCACGAGCAGCGTCGGCATCGACGACACCACCGGCCTGACCGGCAAGTCCACCACCACGGTCGCCATGGACTTCGGCCGGATCACCTTCACCCAGAACCTGGTGCTCTACGTGTTCGGCGCGCCCGGCCAGCACCGGTTCTGGTTCATGTGGGACGACCTGGTGCGCGGCGCGATCGCCGCCGTCGTGCTGGTCGACACCAGGCGGCTCGCGGACAGCTTCGCGCCGATCGACTTCTTCGAATCGCGCGGCCTGCCGTTCCTGGTCGCGGTCAACCAGTTCGACGATGCCGTCGAGCACTCGCTGGACGACGTGCGCGACGCGCTGGTGCTCTCGCCCGGCGTGCAGGTGATCTCCTGCGACGCGCGCTCGCGGGCCTCCGCGACCAACACGTTGATCGCCGCGACCGAGCACGCGCTCACGCAGCTGTAGAGACTCGGGGCTTGTCAACCGACGATCGTCGGTTGACAGCGGGACTGGTCCAAACCAATTCTGGTTGACATGCGAATGGCACGGTACGCGGGCGCGGTACTGGCGGCGATGTCAGCTGTTCTCGGGATGTCCGGCTCCGCGTCCGCGGCACCCGCGCACCGCCTGCCCGATCACCTGTTCTCCCCGTACTTCGAGGCGTACAACACCGCCGACGACCCGGAGACCTACGCCGCCGACGCGAACGCGAAGTACCTGACCATGGCGTTTGTCCAGACGCCTAAGGCGGGCTCCTGCGACATCGACTGGAACGGCAACACCAATCAGCCGATCTCGCTGAGCAGCTACGGTGCGTCGATCATCGCGATCAAGGCACACGGCGGCGACGTGATCCCGTCCTTCGGCGGCGGTTACGCCGACGGCAACGGCATGGACATCGCGGACAGCTGCACCGACGTGAACACCATCGCCGCCGATTACGAGCAGGTCCTGCGCACCTACGACCTGACCCGGCTCGACCTGGACGTGGAAGGCGCCGCCGAGACGGACCTGGCCGGCGTCGACCGACGCAACAAGGCGATCAAGCTGGTCGAGGACTGGGCCGCGCGCACCGGTCGCACCGTCCAGTTCTCCTACACGCTGCCGACCAACCCGACCGGGCTGGACAAGGACGGCCTGCCGATCATCCAGAACGCGGTCGCCAACCACGCCCGGATCGACGTGGTCAACCTGATGACCTTCGACTACTGGGACGGCGTCCAGCACGAGATGGCCACCGACACCGAGGCCGCCGCCGCCGCGCTGGTCGGCCAGCTGGCGCCGCTCTACCCGAACCGGTCGACCCGGCAGCTCTACGCGATGGTCGGCATCACCGAAATGGTCGGCATCGACGACTACGGTCCCACCGAGACGTTCACCACCGCCGACGCGGTCACGGTGGAGAAATGGGCGCGGGACAAGGGAATCGCGGTGCTCTCGTTCTGGGCGATCGAGCGCGACAACGGCAGTTGCCCCGTCGGCACCGTCGGCGGCGACCGTTGCTCCGGACTCGCCCAGTCGGATTGGTACTTCAGCCACGAATTCGAGTCATTCGGCCCATCCGCACGGCGCTGGTAATTAGGCCAAGCAGGTGAAAGTAACGAAGATCGACCAGGGCTCGACCTTCCGTCCGGAAAATGGCAGTGAGTACGGACGGAGAACGCATGGGTCGACACCGCGATGTTCTGGCTCGCGCCGGAGCGGTGGTGGTCTGCTGCGCGGCGCTGCTGTTGTTGCCGGCGACCGCGAGCGCTGATCCGGCCGATGACGCCCGGGTGGTGTACTGCCTGGCCCCCGCGCACCGGGCAGATCTGATCAACGCGGCGCAGTCGCTCGGCATCGCGGTGCCGACCGACCCGGCCCGGCTCCTGGCCTGGCGCGCCGGCGCGCCCGACGACTTCGACCGGGCCTGCCAGGCCCTCTACACCGCGCAAGGCCCGCTGACGAGCGATTCGAGCAGCGTGTTCAGCACGCTGTTGCCGTTCCTGACCGGCCTGTTCGGCGCGCTGCTCACCTTTCTCGCCGCGTTCTGGTGGAACATCGTGAATCGGGGTACCGCCCTCGGCGACGACCTGCGCGCCGCGATCGGCACCTTCCACCAGGCCGGGACCGCTTACCTGGCCGGCGGTGGCAGCGTCGAGGAGGGCCCGCTGCGCGCGGCGCGCGGCGTGCTGGTGGACAAGTTGGCCCGGCTCTCGGCCGAACATCGAAGGTGGACGACGCTGCGCACGCTGTACGACACGGTGACCACCGGCGAGCTGAGCAAGGCCACCCTCGGCGTCGACTGGGACCAGCAGAGCCAGGCACAGCGCGACCTGCGTACCCGGCTCGGCGTCGGCCTGGACGGGGTCCGGGACGCTGGCGAGGAGATCGCGACCGCGCTGCGCAGGCCGCTGCGCCCGCACCCGGAACTGCGCGGTACAGGCGGCAGGCCATGAGCGCACCCGACGACCGGCTGATCAACCCGTTCACGGTCGTGCACTATCACGGCAGGCCGATGCGGCCGCTGTCCCCGTTCGAGTTCCCCGAGCACCGCGAGTACTACGTCGACATCGACCACTGCCGGGACGAGTTCGAGAAGTTCCAGCGCCAGTTCGCCGATCTGCCCATGCCCCTGGAAGCCGCCCAACCGGTGCTGGTCACCGGCGACACCGGCTGCGGCAAGTCGGCGCTGCTGCGCCGCTGCGCGGACTGGCTGCGCGAGCGCCTCGCGGCGAAGGACTGCGGGCTGGACTGCGAGATCATCGACCTCACCTGGAAACTCGAGGCGACCAAGCAGTTGGCCATTCCGCGCCGCGCCGCCGAGGTCTGCGACGAACTGTGCACCGAACTGGAGGCGCGCGAGCTGGTCGAGGAGGCCAGGCTTGAGGAGTTGCAGCGGATCAGGCACCAGCCGGACCGGGTCTACGGTCTGCTGCGCAGCGGGCTGCGACCGGAACGCGCGGTGATCATCCTGCTGCCCTCGGTACGGGATCTGCCCGACGAGGTGGTCAAGTACGTCATGTATCCGCTGGACCGAGTGTTCTTCTTCATGGAGTCTGCTTTTCTGACCGAGGACGACCTGGAGCTGATCGTCCGGCGGTGCGAACGCGTGATCACGCCCATCCTGCTGCGCGTCGACCCGCTGCGACCGGACGACGCGGTGCGTTTCGTCCGGGATCGGCTGCGCCGGCACGACGGCCGCGGCGTGTTTCCACGAATGAGCGAGGCTGATATGCACACACTCGGGCAAATCCGGTCGCTGTCCGTTGCGCAGCTTCAGCGAGATTTACACACCGCGTATCAGAAAAGGCTCGAAAACGGGTTACGGTATGACAATGAGCAGATGATTACCCTGGCCGATCTTGGTCAGACGTTCGACTGGCACGGAATCGACCCTGGGACGGCGTCATGACCGCGACACAGGACGAACCGCCCCTGCGGAATCCGTTCTCGCCGATGGCGGTCGCGCTGATCGCGGACAGCGACGAAGCGCTCGACGTGGACGAGGACGTCACCGTCACCACCGACGCGATCCGCAGGGCCAAGAGCTACGTTGCCGCCTATTTCGCCGCGGCGACGCTGCCCGCCCCATCGGGCCGGGTAAGCGATCAGCCGGCCGGCGAGGTCATTCTGATTCTCGGCGACTACGGCTCCGGCAAGACGCACCTGGCCCGACAACTCGTCCGGGTCGCCGCACGAGCCGGGGACAGCCAGCGGAAACTGCATTTTCAGGCCAGCGCGGAAAACCTGCTGCGCACCTATCAGCGGCTGACCGCGCAGCTCGGGCTCAACCAGGTCCGGGAGCGGGTCAACGACTTCTACGCGGACGTGGTCGCCGAGCAGTTGCAGGAAACCGGGCTGACCAACCGTGCGGTCGAACTGCTCCGCCAGCGGGACCGGTCCCTGCAACCGACGCAGGTCGTGCGCGAACTGCGGCTGATGGAGAGCGCGCTGCTGCGCACGGTGCGCGAACGACTGCTCATGGTCACCAAGCAGGAGACGTTCGTCATCGCGCTGACCCTGTTGCTGCGCAACGGTTTCGACGAGGCGGTGTGGGAGTGGCTGACCGGCGGCCAACCCGATCCGATCCTGGTCGAGCGCGGCATCGACAAGCCGATCTCCTCCACCGTGGACGTTTTCGAGGCCATGGGCGTGCTCGCGCTGCTGTTCGGCGGCCGGGAACGCCGGTTCCTGCTGGTGATCGACGAGTTCGACCAGATTTTCGCGCAGGCGCGCAAGTCCAGCGACAGCGTGATGAGCGGCTTCCAGAAGATGCTGGAGGTGTTCACCAACGCGGGCGCCTGCCTGGTGCTGTGCGGCCATCGCAGCTTCGTCGACGTGCTCGAACCGGCCACCATGCAGCGCATCACGCACCAGGTGGAGATGACCGGGCTGAGCACCGAGCAGGCCTGCGAGTTCGTGGAACGCGCCCAGGCGGCCGAGTCCGGCCAGCGCGCGCTGCTGCCGTTCAGCCGGGAGACGGTCGGCTACGTGGTCTCGTTGACCAGGGGGAACTTTCGACGCGTCGTGCGGATGTGCCATCGCCTGTTCCGCCGCTATGCGGATGCCCGGCAGGGCGGCACGGAGCTGCTGGTCACCGACGAGATGGTGCGCGACGCCGCGCGCGAGCAGTTCGGCGCGCTGAACGCGGACGAGATCGCGGCCGTGGTGCGGCGGGTGCTGGTCGCCAAGGGCTGGACCTACCAGCGCGACCATTTCCTGGACTCCTCGGTGGATTCCCGGGTCAACTTCTGGGTGACCTTCGGCGACCGGCAGGGCGGTTGCGCGATCCTGATCACCTCCTCGCTGCTCAGCCCGGCCGACGCCAACGACGTGGTGCGCAGGATCGCGGCCATCCGCGAGGTCAGCACCGAGGCCGAGGTGGTGGTCGTGGTCAACGGCGTGCTCGGCAACGACGTCCTCGCCGAACTGCGTGAACCGCTCGGCGACGAACCGCTGGTGTACACCGAACGCACCTTCGACGAGGACCTCGCCGCGCTGGTCGGCGCGGCGAGCCTGCGACTGCCCGGTGGCACGTCCGCCGATCCGCTCAGCGCGATGGGCCAGCGGATCGACCAGATCAACCGCCAGCAGTCCAACATCTACGGCTTCATCGAGCAGTTGGCCAGCCACATCGACTCGGTGCGCATCTCCTCCGACCGGCAGCAGGGCGCGATCCAGCAGCAGCTGACCGCGTTGGACAACCTGGTCCGCGAGGTGAACCGGGGCGAGGGGCCACAAGCCGGGCCGAGCACCACGCTGCCCGAGGAGGTCGACCGGCTCTTCACCGACGCGCTCGCCGCACTGGACGAGCTGACGCAGTTGGAGCCGATGATGCGCGAGGCGCTGGCGCCGGGCGACGACTCGACCGTCCAGGCCACCCAGCGGCGCGTCCGGCCGGTCGCGTACGTCGAGGCGATCGGCACGGCCAGCCTGTTGCGGCACGCGGTGGTCGCGTTCATGAACTCGGTGCGGTCCTGGTTCGGCCGCAGGGAAACCAGCGCGGACCCGACCGACACCTCGCTGGACGACATCTGCCGCGCCTATGACACCGTTGTGGACAGTCTGTCCATGCTGAAACTGGAGACGTTGACCCGGCTCAGCCCATGGCACACCCGTGGAGAGTCCATTATGGACACCGGAAGTTCCGGTCGGCGGGCCAGGTTCTACGCGGCGCTGGACGAACTGAGCCCGAAGGTGCGCGCGGCCGCCCGGTCGCTACTGACCGGCGGCGGGAGCTGACGCGGTCCGCACCGGCACGGGAAGCGGTTCGGGAATTCCGGCGTTGTCCCAGATCGCGTTGCAGGTCACGTTGAGCACGCTGACCACCACCACCGCGATGCCGATCGTCGCGGTGGCGCCGGGAAAGACCGGTTCGAGCAGCAGGGCCAGCGTGATCGCGGTCAGGCCGTTCTGCTGGCCGAGAGCCAGGCTGACCCGGTCGCCGCGCCAGCGTTTCCGCATGGTCAGCGCGAACGCGACCACCACCTGCGAACCGTAGGCCGCCACGCCGAGCAGCAGTCCCGGGCCGAGTTTCGCCCCGCCGACCAGTACCAACCCCATCGCGAAACACGCGATGTAGTAGACGGCCTGGGTCGCGCCCGCCAGGTACTTCGTCAGCCACCGCGGCCGGTAGAACAGGCCGATCAGGGCCAGACCGAGCAGCCACGACTGCCACACCGCGACCGCGCCGACCGCGACCGCGAGCGGCACCGCGGCGAAGCGCAGCCAGCGCGGCGGCCGCAACCTGGTCAACACGAACACGAAGGCCGCGATGCCGATGCTGCCACCCAGATTGACCAGCAACGATGCCGGGTCCAGCCGACCGCCGAAGACGAAGGCGGCCGCGTAGGCGGTGAGCAGCACGGTGATCGGATCGTCGAAGGAGGCCCACGCGGTGAGCAGCGACTTGCCCGCGGGCGACATGCGAGACCGACCGATCATCGCGGACACCGACAGCGGATCGATCTGCGCGACCGCGATGCCGAGCACGATCGCGGCCGGGCTGCGCAGCACCAGGTACATCACGCCGGCGATCAGCACGGTCTTGGCCAGCACGCCGACCGTGACCGCCGAGGTGATCGTGCCGAGCTGCTTGGAGAACTCGCCGCGTTCGATACCGCTGGTGGCCGCGTACAGGCCGAACCCGAGCAGCGCGGTGACCGCGTAGCGGTAGCCGGGAGAGCCGTCCAGGGATCCGACATGCACGTATCGCGCGACCAGCCAACCGGCGGCCACGACGACGAGAAAGACGACGAGTCGTCGAACAGCGGTCATTCGCCCCGTCCCCCAACGAAGGAAACCCTACCCAGCGTAGCGCTGTTCGAGGAGATCGGCGCAGGTTCGCGCCAACCGGGCCATCCGTTCGTCCGCGTTGCTGACCCGCGCCTGCGCCACCGTCACGCCGACCAGATACTCCTCGGTGCCGAGCCGGTAGCAGTAGATCGCGCCCAGTTCGACGTCCAGCACGACGCGCAGCAGCAGTCCGCTCGGCCGCAGTCCCGCGAGCAGCCGGTTCAGCTTGAGCACCAGCGGGCCGAACTGCTGGCTGAAGCCGCGGTAGAACGCGCGTCGGGTGGCCACCGAGATCTGGGTGAAGAACGGCGCCAGCGAGGCATGGCCGAGGTGATCGACCGTGGCGAGCAGCTCGCCGCCCGCGCAGTAGCCGACGAAGTGCAGGTCCTCGGGCCGCGCCGCGACCAGGCACGCCTCCAGCACGGCGCGGTCCGCGCCCGCGTCGGCCAGCCACACCTCGGGTTCGGTCGCCTGTTGGGTCACCGCCAGCGCGGTCGGTTCGGCCGCCGACGCCCAGCCGCCCGGGTTCAGGCTGGGCAGGCTGATCAGCGCGCGCAACTCGTCGACGAGGCCGGACAGGGCCAGATCGGCGCCACGCACCTCGGGCGCGTCGGTGAGCAGCAGGTCCGGTTCGTCGGTCGGGGAGTCGTCGAAGCTCAGGCCGACCACGTTCTCCCGAGGAACCACGCTCTGGCAGATCACGCCGGCCCGTTCGGTCTGCAACACGGTGCGGATCAGGCCGCCGGTCCGGGCCGCCTGCAACACCCGGTTCAGCGCGTTCATCTCGTAGCTCACCTGCCGGCCCAGCCACTGCGCTCCCTCGACGTCCTGGTCGGAACCGTCGAGCACGTCGAAACCGAAGTCGAACAGGTCCTGGCTGTAGTGGCCCAGGAAACTCAGCTGCGGCGAGGTGGCGAGCAGCGCGCGACAGGTGCGCCTCGCCTCACCGAACGCGTCGGAGAGGAATTCCGCGGTCGTCTCGCGTATGTCCGGATGGTCGTCCATCGGCTGGTCTGCTCCTGGCTTGTCAGGTCTGCGGAATGTCGACATCGATGTCGGTCCACCTTCTGTCGAATTCCGACTCGGGCTCGCGCAAGACCTCGGCGTTGTCCGCGGCGGTCGCGGTGGTCGGATGGCGCAGCCCCAGGAATTCGCCGCATTCCATGGCGATCCGCTCCAACAGCCGCGCCGCCTCGTCGCGTCGCTCGGTCGCGGCCAGGATCTTCGCCCGCGCCACCTGCGCGGCGTACGTCCACGGGTGCACCTCGCCGACCGAGGTGCGCAGGGTGGCCAGTGATTCGGTGATCTCGGCCTCGGCCGCGTCCAGATCGCCGTCCGCGTACCAGCACAGGCCAAGACACAGCCGGGCCAGACCGATGAACGGATGCGTCTGCGCGAGCCCCACCGCGTCGGCGAGCCCGAGCAGCACCAGTTGGGTCGACTCGACCGCGGTCTGGGTCTCCTCCATGGCGCGGTAGGAGATCGCCGAGCTGAGCGTGCAGGCCAGCGTGTCCGGATGCTGCGGCCCGAGCAGTTCGCGGAACCCGCGCAGCGCGGCGCCGATCCGGTCCTTGGCGCCACTGTCCGGCCCGTCGGAGAGGCGCTCGGTGATGCCAAGATGCCATTCCAGCGCCAGTTCCTGGTGATCGGAGCCAGGACTCTCGCGCCGCAACCTGCGCAGCGACAACCGCAGCGACTCGCCCGCCTCGGCGTAGCGGCCGAGTTCGCGCTGGTACACGCCGATCCGGCCGAGCGCAACGATGGCGCGCGCGTGGGTGGGCCCGAACAGGCCGGTCAGCCGCTCGAAGTTGTCCTGTTCGAGGCTGAGCGCGTCCTCGGAGTAGCCGGCCAGCGACAACGAGACGGCCAGGTTGTTGGCGGCGCTGCGGGTGTGCGGATGGTCCGGGCCGAACGTCTCGGTGAAGCCCTGCCACGCGGTCTGGTCCTCGGTCAGCGCCTCGGTGAACCGGCCGAGCGCGCGCAGGTCGGCGGCGCGGCCACGGGCCGAGATCAACGCCTGCGGGCGAACCGGCGCCTGCGCGAGCAGCTGTTCGCGCAGCGCGGTGTCGTCCAGCCGCAGCGCAACGTCCGGCCTGCCCATCCGCCGTTCGATGTTGGCCAACTGGGCGGCGAGCCGGTTGCGCAGCGAATCGTCCGGGCCATAGCGGTTCGTCCAGGTTTCCAACAGGTCGTGCGCGGGCGCGGTGGTCGCGTCGCTGACGCCGATGCCGCCGTCGGTGTAGAGGAACCGGACCTGGTTGACCAGCCAGCGCCGCACCGCGTCGTCGTCGCTGCCGACCGCGCCGGAGGGAAAGACGTGCTTCTGCAGTTCGGCGAAGCGGGTCCGCCGGTCGACCGCGTCCTCCTCGACCTCGGTCGGCGCGTACGCGGCCAGCACGGCGTGCACGGATCCGCGCAGCTCCTCGTGCTGCGCGGTGGGCATGGCCGCGCGCAGCACCGACTGCACGACCCGGTGCAGGCGCAGCGATTTCGCCGCACCCCAGTGCACCCGGAACAGCCCGTACCGCGCGCCGAGCCAGAGCAGCCGGTCGATGTCCCAGGAGTCGACCCGCAGCATGTCCGCGTCGAACTTGCCGACCGTGATCAGCTGGTTGAGCATCGCGGGCGAGCGGACCAGGTCCAGGTCGATGCCCTGCGCGGAGAGGAAAGAGCACATCCTGGCCAGCAGCACGACCAGTCGGCCGGAGTTGGTGCGCTCCAGCGACTCCACGATGACCGGCACCATCAGCTCGACCGGGCTCGTGGCGGATTCCGCCTGGACGGCCAACTGCTCCAGCAGCGCCCGGCCCGCCCAGACGGCCGCGTCGGCCGAGCCGGTGCCGCCCTGGCGTTCCGCGTTGACCGCCTCCACCATCCACGAACCGGCCAGCTGCAACGCGAGCGGCAGCTGGTCCACGGCGGCCGCGATCCGGCTCGCGTCCGCAATGGACAGTCCGGGCAGGTGCCGATCCAGCAGATATCTACAGTCCGTTGTGGACAGTTCGGCCAGTTCGATGGTCGAGTCCGGCGCGGTGTTCGAGGTCACCAGCACGTGCCCGACGTCGCCGTCGGGCAGCCTGCCGCGCAACAGGTCCAGATCGTCGGCGTTGTCGAAGATCAGCAGCCAGCGCTTGACCCGGTTGCCCGAGGCCAGTTCGGCGAGCGCGGTGGTGGTGCCGTACTCGGCGAACTGCACGTCGAGCAGTTCCTCCTCCTGCATGTTCCTCGCGAGCTGCGCCAGGCTCAGCAGCAGCGACTGCTCGTCGTGCGCGGAAAGCCACCACACCAGGTCGTAGTCGCCCGCGAAGCGGTAGCCGTAGGCCAGCGCCAGCTCGCTCTTGCCGATGCCGGGCACACCCGTGACGGTCGCCTTGGCCCGGTGCGTTCCGGGTTCGAGCAGCTTGTCCCGTAACGCGTCGATGGTGTCCTCGCGGCCGACGAACAGCGGTTGACGCGGCGGCAGCCGGAAGATCCTGGTCGGCGAACCCGGAAAGCGCACGTCCTCGCCGCCGACGTCGCCGATCGGGTCGATCAGGCCGAAGTGCGTCAACAGGCGGGCCCGTGCCTCGGCCTCGGCGCAGCCCTCCAGGGAGATCGACGGCAACCCGTCGACGAGCCGCTCCTCGGGTTCGGCGCGAGCGGCGTCGATCACCACGGTCAACCCGGATCGGACCAGATCCGCGGCCGGATAGCGTTCGTGCAGCCGGGCGAGTTCGTCGGCCTCGTCCAGGTCGGGCGAGGTGATCAGCACGACCTGCTGCGGGTTCACCTCCGGCGGCAGGTCGACGCCCGCGCGCAGGGTGATCGCCTGCGCGCCACCGCGTTCCAGCGCGCTGCGCGCCCAGTCCGCCCACATCCGGTCCTGCGCAACGTAGACCACGACGATCAGATCGGCCTCGTCCGCGGTGTCGATCCGGAACGCGCGCCGGTACCGGCCGCGCACCAGCGGCGACGCGGGCCGCAACGCGGTCACCGCGCCCTCGGTCACCGCCTCGGCCAGCCGCCCGTACTCGCGCACCAGCCCGTCCGGCTGCTGCGGATCCTCCACCAGGATCGACAGCAGCGGGTCGAACGCCTCGTAGGACAGGTACGGGATGCGCACGATCGGATCGAGCAGCACCGACGCGACCTGGAACTCCTGCAGATCCGCGAACGCGCCGCGGATCGTGGCCAGGCTCTGCCGGGCCCTCGGGTCGAACCGCGCGTCGAACATGGTGGTCACCGGCACGATGTCCAGCGAGATCGGGGTGACCTGCAACAACTGCCTGGCCAGCGCGGCGGCGTCCATGATCGCGCGCGGCCTCGGCCGGAAGCACAGCGCGGCGACCTCCGCGACCACCGCTACCAGAGTCAACGTGGCCGGCACCGCGCCGGTCGGTGCGTCGATCAGCACGTAGTCGTAACCGGAATCGGCCAGCGCGGCACGCAGTTCGCTGAGCTTGCCCGGCCCGACCGGCACCACCTCCAGCCGCGGCCTGCCACCACCGTTGACCTGCGCGGGCGCCAGCACGTCGATGTGGCCGCCGAGTTCGGCGAGCGCGAAGCGTTTCACCTCGATGGTGAGGTTCGGGCCGCCGCTGAGCACGTCCCTGATGTGCCGGACCACCTCGTCCGGTCGCGGGTTCGCCTCGCCGACGTAGAAGACCTCGAGGAATTCCGGCACCCTCGGCGGTTCCGAACCCCAGTCGACGACCAGCACCCGTTTGCCCGCGCTGGCGAGCAGCCACGACAGGTTGGCTACCGTACTGGTTCGGCCGGTGCCGCCCACCGCGGCCAGAAATGCGACAACCGTCGCGCGATCATCCGCACCGGTCGGGTTGCTCATCACTACTCCAGGTCGTCGCCAGCGGTCGAAAGATTACCGGTACTCGCTCATTCACCCGGATGGTCGTGTGAGGCTAGAACGAACTCTGGAAGGCCGCGTATTGGTCGGCCGGATCGGGGTGTTCGGTGAGTATTCGGGTCAGGCCCGCGCGCAGCACCGAGTCCGGCAATTCGTCGACCGCACCGAGGTCCAACCCGGTCAGGTCGGGAAGCTCGGAGCGGAATACCGCATCATCCGTCATCCGCACTCCCCAGCCATGTCATCGCCGACAAATCGACTGTAGCCCAACCGTCAGACACAAGCTGGAATACCCTGATCAGTGCAGGTGAACGAGGCTTTGATTCGGGGGCGCCGGTGTTACCTCGGTTATCCACGATGCCGCAAGAGGATTTCGTCGCGCTTTCCCACGGTGGTGGGATCGGCGCGGTACGGACGCTGGCGGCGGCGCGGCGCAGCAGAACCCTGCTGCTCATCAAGTTCATCGTGAACCGAGCGCCGCGCAGCGCCCGGCCCGCGTTCGAACTGCTTGCCGAGGCAGGCCGGACGGATCCGGACGCGATCGCCCGCGTGCTGGACTATCCGCAGGTGGGCGACTGGGTGACGCGCACCGCGCTGGCGCTGCGCGGCGGTCGCCCCGCCCGCCCGGCCGATCTGGTGTTCATCGCGATCGCGGCCGCCATTCGAGCCGGCCGCACCGGAACCGTCGAGGTGCCGACCGTCCGCGCGCTGCCACTGCCGACCCTCGGCGTGGTCACCGAAGGGGTTACCGGTTCGGTCGACCTGGTCGCGCTCGACTGGCGGCCGACACCGCGGCTGATCCTGCCCGGTGGACCGACGCTGCTGCTCGGCGACTGGCCGGACGCGCAGAAGCCGCCGGGCCTCACCCTGTTCGACCCGGTCGAACCGGACCTCGGGCCCTGGCGGGACCGGATCACCGCGAGCTGGCAACTGCTTCGCGACGATCACCCGGAGACGGCCGAGGAACTCGCCGAACTGGTCAGGCTGCTCGTCCCGCTGCGCGCGCTCACCGGCGAGAACCACAGCGCCACCGTGGCCAACGCGCTCGGCGCGATCTTCCTGTCCTTCCCGCCCGACGCGGAAGAAGGCGCGCTGACTCTCGCGCACGAACTGCAACACAACAAGCTCGCCGCGCTCACCGACCTCTTCGCGCTGCTCCGACCCGGTCGCCCCGCGCTGTTCTACGTCCCGTGGCGCGCGGACTCCCGGCCTGCGGACGGTGTGCTGCACGGCCTGTACGCGCATCTGGGCGTTGCCGGGTTCTGGCGCGGGCGAGCCCGCCGCACGTCGGCCCCGCGCGCGCACCGCGAGTTCGCCCGGTGGCGCGCGGCAACACTGACGACCGCCTGCGACCTGCTGGCCAGCGAACGCCTGACCGAACTCGGCAGGCTGTTCGTCGGCGGGATCCGGCAGACCGTCGAGGAATGGTGCGACGAACCGGTTCCGGCGCGCGCCGCGACCGAGGCCAAACGACTCGCCGACGAGCACCGGACCCGCTGGTCGGCCGGATGACCGGCGAATGGCCCGCCGAGGCACTGGACGTGACCGCGCTGCGCGCGTCGGGCCGGCAGCTGGTGCCGTTGCGGCAGTTCCTGCTCAAGGTGCAGTCGCGGTGCAACCTCGCCTGCGACTACTGCTACGTTTATGAACTCGCCGACCAGAGCTGGCGCCGCCGGCCGTCGGTGATGTCGAGGCAAACCCTGACCCGTGCGGCGCGACGCATCGCCGAACACGCGGTCGCGCACGAACTGGCCGAGGTGCACATCGTGCTGCACGGCGGCGAACCGCTGCTCGCCGGGCACGGCTACTTCCGCGCTCTCACCGACACGTTTCGCACGATCGCGGGCGAGTCCGTCCGGTTGCGATTCACCATGCAGAGCAACGGAACCCTGCTCGATCGCGCCTTCCTTGCCGAACTCGCGGCGGCGCGGATCCGCATCGGCATCAGCGTGGACGGCGACGCCGCCGCGCACGACCGGCACCGCGTCCGACCGGACGGCCGGGGGAGCAGCGACGCGGTCGAGCGGGCCATCGCCCTGCTCAACGAGCCCGTCCACCGGCCGCTGTTCGCGGGCCTGCTCACCGTCGTCGACCCGCGCACCGATCCGCTGCGCACCTACCGGCGACTGCTCGGTTTCCACCCGCCCGAACTGGATTTCCTGCTCCCGCACGGCAACTGGACCACCGAGCCGCCCTGGTTGGGCCGCCCGGCAACACCCTACGCGGACTGGCTGATCGCCGTCTTCGACCGCTGGTACGACGCGCCGCGACAGGAAACGCGGATCCGGCTGTTCGACGAGATCATCCACCTGCTGCTCGGCGGGACGAGCACGATCGAGTCCGTCGGGCTGAGCCCGATCGCGCTGGTCGTGATCGAGACCGACGGCGAACTGGAACAGTCCGACGCGCTGAAGTCCGCTGTGGACGGTGCGGCGCGCACCGGGCTGAACGTGTTCGACCACGACCTCGACGCGGTACTGGACCATCCCGGCATCGCAGCGCGCCAACTCGGCATCGACGCGCTCGGCCCCGACTGCCGCGCCTGCCGGCAGGTCCGGGTATGCGGCGGCGGCCTGTACGCGCACCGCTATCGGGCCGGTGTCGGCTTTCGTGACCGGTCCGTCTACTGCGCCGACCTGCTCCGGCTCATCGATCACATCAAGGCGAGGCTCGCGGCCGATCTTCCACGACGCGTTCCAGGATGACCACCCGGATCGGTCGGCCGCGCCTGGCGCGGTGCCTGCTGTCGCGCGACAATCGTGGCATCAGGAGGTGCGCGGTGTTCGAGGCAACCGGCCTGTGGGGGCAGACGGTTCGGTTCGACGGCAAGCTGCTCGAGGTCGGCCCACGGGCCGGCGGCCTTGCCGCCTACTACCCGCACCCCGTCGAGGAGGCACGGACCGAGACCGCCATCATCTGGCTGGACGAGATCCGCAAGATCCGCTTCCGCCGGCCGTCCTGGCTGCGGCACGGCTGCCTGCGACTGTTCATGCGCCTGCGACCCGAGGAAACCGCCAAGCCGTTCTGGTGGACCGAGCCGACCGAGCATCCGCGCGTCGCCAGCATCGAGTTCCTGGCCGGCCAGCAGTCCTCGTTCGAGGCCCTGCGGGACGCCGTCGAGCAGGCGCGCCGTGACCTCTGACGCGTGGGTCGTCATCGCGTTGCTCGACGTGGCGCTGTAACACGCATTGTTACTGTTCACCTGATCATTGACTCGCCGCTGGTCAGCAAATATGTGAACGCGTTGTCTGCCACTGCCAATTGTGGTGGACGTCGTTACCACGTTGTATTTCCTGTCATGGCGGCTCTCCGGATACTGGCCATCGCGCTGCTGCCCGTCCTGCTCGGCGTGCCGACGCAGGCGCTGGCCGACACCACCACCGTGTGCTCGGTGCACTGCGACACGCTCGACCCGTCGCAGGCGAAGCAGGAAACCTTCCCGGTGCCCAATCTCGACGACAACGGCCGCCTGATCGAACTGCACGTCGACGACGTCGACGGCATGGCCTGGGCCAGCATCGACAACGGGCAGACCAACGACTCGGTATGGCTGGACCGTTCCTGGGACGGCGGCCAGACCTGGGACGGCCTGCTCGGCAAGGCGTCGATTCCGAGCACCTGGACCGGCACGCGCACGCTCATGTACAACCTCTACGACCCGGTCAACCACCGCCGCGGCCTGCTCCGCGCCTGCGGCGACGCGAACGGCGTCGCGTGCACGTCCTGGGCGCATCTGCTGGTGTGCGGCCAGTTCTGCGACCAGCGCGACGCCTCGAACGCGACCGGCGACAGCCAACCCGTCGCGCCGACCACGCTCAGCGGTCGGCAGATCTCCCTGCACATCGACCCGTCGACCGGCCTGGCCTGGGCGGTGATCGCGAACGGCCAACCGGGCGACGAGGTCTGGATGGACCGAACCTGGAACGAGGGTTCGTCCTGGCCGGACGGATCGTCCGAAGGGCGAACATCCGTACCGGCCGGCGCGACCGGCACGCGGACCGTCATGATCAACACCGACGACAAACTCGGCCTGCTCTACGGCGGTGCGGTGCGCGCCTGCGGGCGCGCGGTCGAGGGGCAGAACGGCAGCTGCACGACCTGGGCCCGCCCGGCCGACAACCGAACCCGGGCCGCGGCCGACGCGCTGATGTACTCCTACGACCCGAACAACGCCTGGTGGCCGAGCAGCTGGTGGAACTCGGCGTCCGCGCTGACCAGCCTGATCGACTACGCCCGGATCAGCGGCGACTCGACCTACAACTGGGCGGTCGCGCAGACCTTCGCGGTCAACAAGGCGGCTTTCCCGGCCGGCACGCGCAGTTCCGATCCGATCAGCGGCGACTTCATCTCACCCGCGATCGACGACACCCAGTGGTGGGGCCTGGCCTGGGTGGACGCCTACGACCTCACCC
>DASZJG010000040.1:0-3559 GCA_035948315.1 Pseudonocardiaceae bacterium
GCACCGCACCAAGTGAAAGGGGTCCAGGGGATGACTGTCCCCTGGTGGGGGGTCCAAGGGGGCAAAGCCCCCTTGGCCGTCTTCTTCCCAACCGCACCTACGCCGGTCATACGAGCACGCGGGTGCCGCTACGGGCCGGCCAGGCGGCGGCGGTGCCGGGGCGGCCGCGCAGCGTGACGGTGGTGCGGGTGAAGCTGTTGATCGTGCCGTGCAGCGCCAGGAAGTGTTCCAGCACCGAGGCAAGCAGATAGAGGCCGCTGGCCTGCCAGGTGCGCGGGTCGAACTCGAGCGTGACGTCGAGCCCGCGGCAGAACGCCCCGCGGCGTCCTGGCGCCCGCGCGGTGCCGGGGCGGGCGGTGATGTTGGTGATCGCCTCGATGGCGCTGTGGGTTTCCGCGGTCTCCCGCAGGTCGTACAGCCGCAGCACTTCTTTCAGCGCGTTCGCCCCATCGGCGCCGCCGGTAACGGCGAGGTGGCCGAGCGACAGGTGCGACACCAGGCGCCAGAAGCCACGCTCGCGCAGGGGAGGGCGCAGCGTGGTGGACGGTGGCGTCACCGCGCGGATCGCGGCGACGGCGGCGGCGCCCTCGACGAGGCGCAGGGTCGGGTGGCCGCCACCGAACGGCAGGTCGGTAGGCAGGTCGCGGCTCAGGCAGAGTGCGTCCACAGACAGCACGGTATCGGCGGGTTTGTCCGGATCGAAGGCCGGGTCGTGCGGGGCGATGAAGACCTCCGTGCCCGGGACGCCCGGCGCGGCGGGCCGGCGAGCGACGTGATAGAAGCCGCCTGGCGCGTTGTTGCCTCCCGCCCCGGACGGCGACCGGGCCTGACCGGACGCGTTGGACGCACCCTCGGTTTCGCTCAGGCGATAAAATGGGCGCCAGGGCCGGAACGAGCCGTCCGGCATGGTCTCGCGCACGCGCTCAACGCTCCAGACTTCCGCGGCGCGCGGGCGTCTTGCGTCCGGCACCACGCGGTATTCGGTGTCGGTGTGGGTCAGCCGGATCGGTTCGCAGCGCTGCGGGAACAGGTTCACCAGGGGCGTGCAGCCGAGCGCCAGCGCTTGCTGGCCGATGCTGCGTTCCAGGTCCGGCGCGGCGCGGTCGAGATAGACGAAGATCTCCAGTTTGTTGCCGCCGGACACCATGGTCTTGGTGTCGATCCTGGTGAAATCCAGGAACAGGAACTTCTCTGGAAAGGCGAAGTATTCGGTGAGCAGGCGGAAGCCGGAAAAGCCGCGCGCGGACCATGGCAGCAGCGCTTCCTCCGGGGCGAAGCCGGCAGGTTCGATGCTGCTGCCGGGCACCACCACCGGCGACGTATCGACCGCGGAGTCGGCGTAGGCGACGGAGATCGCGTGGCCGCACAGCAGCTCGTACAGCGGCAGCGTCTGGTTGGTGGGGCCGCGCAGGAAGAAGCGCAGGCGATCGACGCCGAGCTGGCTGAAGGTCGCATCGGGCGACAGGCATTTCAGCGTGATGCGCAGCACGCCGGCGGCGCCGCTGGCGGCAGGATTGGGCGGCGCGACGATCGGCAGGCCGGACAGGCGGATGCTCTCCACGTCGATCGGCCAGAGCGTCACCGCGCTGGTGGAACGGTAGCGCAGCGTCTCGCCATGCACCGGCTCGGTGTCGAGCACCACGCCGGCGGCCAGCCTGGCGGGGATCATCAGGTCAGGCTGGCAGTCGAGTTGCGCGACCATGCATGAGGGGACGGGCGCCAGGTAGTGCGGGTAGAGCAACCCGAGCAACGAGTCGGTGAGTTCCGGGAACTCGTCGTCGAGACGGTGGTGGACGCGCCCGGCGAGGAAGGCCACGCCTTCCAGCAGGCGCGCGACGTGAGGGTCGTCAACCGCGTCGGCGGACAGGCGCAGGCGCCCGGCGATCTTCGGCTGGGTCTCGGCGAATTCCGCGGCCAGCCGTTTGATGGCGTCGAGTTCGCGATTGTAATATGGAAGGAGGGTATCGGACATTTTGGTTCCTTACCTCTCCCGCGCTACGCGTGGGAGAGGTCGATGGTGCGAAGCACCGAGGGTGAGGATGATCGGGTCGGCACGCAGTCCCTGCTTCGGCGTGACCCGATCACCCTCATCCTCGGTGCTGTCGCACCGCGACCTCTTCCGCGAAGCGGGAGAGGTTTAGTCGTATTGTTACGAATCTTTCGCACGTACCAGCACATCGTCGGTCGTCGGATCCACCACCGTGTCGAACGTCACTGCCTCCGGCGCCGGGTCGGCGTGCATCACCGCATCGATGCGGAGACGCAGCGTGGCCTCCAGTTGGTCGTGCGTATCCACCAGATGCACCCGCACCGACAGGAACCGCGGCTCGAAGCGGCGGATCGTGTCCTCGATCTCCAGCCGCAGCTCCTCGCGCCGGCGCGCATCGTTGAACGCACCCGACGCGAAATCCGGAATGCCGTAGCCGATCGGCGAGGTGGCCAGTTCGGTCAGCGATTTCGGCCAGGAGCGCCACCGCCGCCGCGCATTCAGCAGCGACTCCAGGTCGCGCCGCACCGATTGGCGCAGCCCGGCCATGGTGTCGGCCACCGACACTGTCGGGTCGCGCGCCTGGTCCGGTGCTTCGTCGATCAGCCGGTCCAGCAGCGGTGCCTGGATGCGTACCGCGGTCCCGCGCGTGCCGGCGCGTCCGCTCATGCGGCGCCAACCCCGGTGAACGTCAGGGTGCCGAGTTCCATGATCGCGACGTCGTCCTCACCCACCAGGAACACGCGCTGGCCGACGCCGCGCACCGGGCCGCCCTCGGCCTGCCGCCAGTCGGTCTC
This sequence comes from Pseudonocardiaceae bacterium, assembly GCA_035948315.1. Lineage (GTDB taxonomy): Bacteria > Actinomycetota > Actinomycetes > Mycobacteriales > Pseudonocardiaceae > CAJCJE01. The sequence goes on from DASZJG010000040.1 coordinate 2,785, forward strand.
GCGGCCAAGGCGTTGCAGTTCCGACAGCGCATCGTCGCCGGCGTAGACCACCGGAATGTAAACGTCGCCGTCGGGTCCCTGATCCACCGACATCGACGCGCGGCGCCATAGCAGGTCGCGCGGGCGCTTCGGCGCATGCAGTTCGACGCTGATCACGCGCTCGGTGGGAACCCAATAGTACTTGCCGGTCGTGGTCAGCACTTCGATGCTGCCGGCCAGCAGGTCGTCCACATCGCGCAGGTCATCGAACGCGGTGCCGTTGTGGGTGCCGGGCGTATGCGGACGCACGGCCTCGGCGCCCGCGGCTTCGCGCGCGGCTTCCGCGACGTCGCCGGCGCGCAAGGCCACCAGCGCCGCGAGTTGCAGGCGTTGGGTTTCGGTCGGCTCCCCCAGGAACTCCGGCACCCGGCCGTCGCGGAAGAGCTGGCGCCGCGCCATGTCGGCACGCACGAGCTGCCGGAACTCCGCGACAACCATGGCGGCCGACGGGTCGATCGTCGAGGCCGCGTCGAGGATGACGTCGGCGCGCTCGAGATTGCCCGAGAAGGCCAGCAGTTCCGCCAGCAGGATGCGGGCCCCCAGGTCGGTGGGTGCCTTGCGCAGCGCGGCCTGCGCCGCGGCGATGGCGTCAGTCAACTGGCCGGCGCGGAACAAGGTGGCAGCGGTCTGGTCGGTCGTGCTCATAGATCCCCCGAATTGTTTGGCCACCAGAACCCCACGGTCATTGCGGGGAGCGCAGCGACGAAGCAATCACCCGCCTGACGAGCGACGGTCG
>DASZJG010000041.1:0-20967 GCA_035948315.1 Pseudonocardiaceae bacterium
GTCGAACGCCGCGTCCATGTCGGTGTTGCCCGTGCCAGGCAAGTTTGGCGCCATGTCGAGGTACTCAGCCACCTTTGGGTACTCGGATCGCAGCCGCTGATCATCATCTAGCAATGCGGCCAGTTCCTCGCGACGCTCCGCCGTCAGCATCAATCCAGTCACATGAGCGATTCTGGTCGGTCCCGACGCCCGGCCGCAAACTGTTCCCCCTATTGGCTGTCTGCCCTGGTCCGGCATCGCCGCATGCGCATGTGTTCAGACTTTCCATACTTCTTCAAGGCGGCCCCCTCCGGGGGCCGCTGCCCGCTGTGTCCATGCCGCCGCGCAGGCGGGGCGTGCGGCCTGGCGGCCGGTCCCCGCGCGCGGCGGGGTGGAAGGGCAGCGGCCCGGGAACCACGGAGGGGACCGCAGACGAAGGGGCTATCCTGAGACGCATGACCAACTTCCGCGTCGAGTCGCACTCAGTGCGCATGGGCGGGAACGAACTTCCGCGCTCGATGGGGGGCGGGTCATGGGATAGTGCCTTCTGTCGGAAATGCGGCCAGAAGGCGATTGCACTCCACAACAAGCCCGAGTGCCACGTGTGCAGTGACTGGAACGGTTGTGGCGGTGACTGTACGTGGTCTGGCTGGCGGTGCGAGAAGTGTGACATCACCGAGGGTTACTGACCACTCTCGCATGATCAACCCACGTTTTACCCTCGCCAAACAATGGGAAACGATCGAGAACGACGCGGTGTCACCGGTGTTTGCGTTTGCGATTTAACGTGGTTAAGCCACGTTTTGACCACTGACGACAAACGACCGTAGGTATGATCGGCTAATCACTTGGCCGCAGGTTCGAGTCCTGCCGGGGGCACGCTCGCCCAGGCGTGCGGGCTGGTCCTGGACCGGCCCGCGCCGCACCGGGCACCGTGTTCGGCGTCATCGAGATCTACTTGTGACATGTCATCGAATCGTGTTCGGATGGCTACGGTGCGTAGCGCCGGTCTGGGTGCGTGGATTGGGGGCCCTGGCTCGGATTATGACGGCCGGGAATGAATTGTATTCTCTTTTTGTTCGCTCATTGTATTCGTCGGATCGATAACGGCAATTTTGAAGACGATGTGCCCTTCCTCCTCGGACACCATGGGAATCGCAGTGTATATACACCGATTTCCATGACTTTGAGGAGTGGCTCGACGTGACAATCAAGATTGATGCGGAGGCACCCGCTGTTACCGCGGTACGGGGTGTCGTGGACGGTATCGCCGCGTCGTGGGCTGCCAACGACCCGCACGGGTTCGCGGACGCGTACACCGAGGACGCCAGCATGATCCTCTCCGGCGACCGCTACTTCTCCGGGCGCGAGGTCATCCGCAAGGTGGTGGTCGGCCAGTTCCAGTCGGCGCACCGCGGTACCACGCTCCTGCAGAACATCGTCGACATGCGGTTCATCTCGCCCGAGACCGCCGTCGTGGTCACCGAGGGCGGCGTGCTCGCGCCGGGCGAGACCGAGCCGTCCGCGGACCGGGCCATCCGGGCAACCTGGGTGATCACCCAGGAGAACGACGCCTGGAAGATCGCGGCCTACCAGAACACGCGCAACGCCGACCAGACGCTGCCGGGTGAGTGACGGCCGGCGACATCCGGCACATGCCAACACGTACGTCGTGACATCGCGGAGGCGTCCACGGACCTGTGACGCCTCTGCGATGTGCGTGCCCAGTTGAGGAGAAAACATGATTCTGGTGACCGGCGCGACCGGCACGGTCGGCCGAGAGGTGGTGCGGCTGCTTCTCGAGGCGGGCCAACCCGTTCGCGCCCTGACCCGCGATCCGGACAAGGCGCCCGCGCTCGGCGACGGCGTCCAGTTCGTCGCGGGGGACCTGGGACGGCCGGAGACGCTGTCGGCGGTGCTCGACGGTGTGCACAGCGTGTTCCTGCTTTCCGGTGGCGGGCCGGAAACCCCGCTGCACGACGCCAACCTGGCGCAGGCCGCGGCCGAGGCCGGCGTCGGCCACCTGGTCAAGCTGTCCATCATCGGCGCCGAGTACGGCTTCACCGACCTGGTCAGCACCTGGCATCTGGCGGGCGAGCGGGCCATCCAGCAGATCGGCGCTCGACCGGGCGCGCCGACCTGGACCTTCCTGCGGCCGGGCGAGTTCAGCTCCAACGCGCGGCTGTGGGCCGGGCCGGTCAAGGCGCAGGGGACGGTGTTCTGGTCCGAGGTCGACACCGAGGTCGCGGTCGTCGATCCGCGAGACGTGGCGGCCGCGGCGGTCACCACGCTGCTCGAACCGGGCCACGAGGGCCGGACCTACCGGTTCGGCGGGCCTGAGGCGCTGACCGCGCGGCAGCGCGTGGCCAAGCTGGGTGCCGCGTTGGGCAGGGAACTGAAGCTGGTGCCCATTCCGATCGCGGTCGCCCGCGACGCCGCGGCCAAGGCGGGACGGCAGGCTCTTGTCGTTGAGACGACGCTGGGCAACCTGACCCGCGAGGAGTTCCGGCTGCACGCCCGCAAGGTGCTGCCGACGTTCGAGAAGCTGGTCGGCAGGCCGCCGATGTCCTTCGACCAATGGGTCACCGACCACGTGGATCTTTTCCGCTGATCGCGTCGTCGAAACAGTGCTCAGTCGAATTCTCGGCTGGGCACTGTTCCATGGAAACTCGGCATTCGGCGAGAAGTTTTCGTGCTCGGGCGCGGCTAACTTCGGTTCATGAATCGTTCGACCACGCTCTCCACAACGTCTGCCAGGTGGGACGCTCGGCTGTGGGCGATCCTGTTGGCGGTGTCCGTCATCGTCGGCCTCGACGCGCTCGACGTCTCGATGGTGGGCGTAGCCCTGCCGTCGATCCGTACGGATCTGCACATGTCCACCGGTGCGCTGCAATGGGTCGCTGGCGCGTACGCGCTCGGTTTCGGGGGCGTCCTGTTGCTCGGCGGTCGCACCGCCGACCTGCGTGGCCGACGCCGGGTCTTCATCGTCGCGGTCACGGTTTTCATGCTGGCCTCGCTGCTCGGCGGTGTCGCCTGGACCGGCGGGCTGCTGATCGCGACCCGGTTCGTCAAGGGCATCGCCGCGGCGTTCACGCTGCCGGCCGCGCTGTCGATCATCACGACCACGTTCCAGGAGGGGCCCGCTCGGCATCGCGCGCTCGGCATCTACGCGGTGTTCAGCGCGAGCGGGTATTCCGCCGGCCTGGTGCTGTCGGGGCTGCTGACCCAGGTGGGCTGGCGGTGGACCTTCCTGCTGCCGGTGCCGATCGCGTTCGTCTCGCTGCTGGTGGCCATGCGAGTGGTTCCGGGCCAACGTGAGCAGCGCCGGGGTGGCGGCTACGACCTGCCGGGCGCGATCACCGGGGCGGCCGGTTCGCTGCTGCTGGTGTACAGCATCGTGCAGGCGCCGACGGCCGGTTTCGGTTCGGCGCAGACGCTGCTGCCGTTCATCGGCGCGATCGTGCTGCTCGTCGGCTTCGTGCTGATCGAGCTGCGCAGCAAGAACCCGTTGCTGCGGCTGGGACTGCTGCGGTCGAATTCGTTGGCCACGGCCAACATCAGCACCGCCTTGTTCTTCGGCGCCTATCTCGGCTTCCAGTTCATCGCCATGCTGTACCTGCAGTCGGTGCTGCACTGGTCGCCGCTGGCCACCGCGCTCGGCTTCCTGCCGTGCGCGCTGTTCGTCGCGTTCGGGTCACCGAAGATCGGCCCGCTGATCTTCAAGGTCGGCACCCAGCGGATGATCTTCGTGGGTCTGCTCGCGCATGCCGCCGCGTACGCGTTGTTCCTGCGGGTCAACCAACATGCCAGCTATCTGGGCGCGGTGCTGCCGAGCATGATCCTGCTCGGTGTCGGGTTCATGTTCGCGTTCGCCTCGTTCAACATCCAGGCCACGGCCGGTGTCGCCGACCACGAGCAGGGTGTCGCGGGCAGTCTGCTGAACACCTCGTTGCAGGTGGGTGGCGCCATCGGTCTGGCTGTGGTGACCGCGGTGCTGACCGCGAACGGTGGCGCGGGCAACTCGCCGACGGCGCTGATCGCCGGGTTCGGCCCGGCGATCAGCATTCCCATCGGACTTGCGGCGTTGGGTGCCCATGTCGTGCTGCCCGGCGTCGTGCGCCGACAGCGGGCGAGCGTGCCGCCGAAGTCTCCGGCCGAGTACGCCGAGGCGACGGACTGATCACGTCAACTGGCCGGGCACACGCGTCAGGAACCCTGTTTCGGGTGGTAGCTGAGTATCGCGACCCCCGTGCTGAGGGTGGTGTGCCCGGCCAGTTCCAGCTCCAGGTGCGGGAAACCGTCGGCGAACAAGCGTTCGCCGGTGCCGAGCACGACCGGGCAGACCATCAGGTCCAGCTGGTCGACGAGGCCGTTGTCCAACAGCGCGCGCATCAGCCCCACGCTGCCGTACATGACGATGTCACCGCCGTCGGCTTCCTTGATCTTCTTCAGTTCGGCGATGGCGTCGCCCTTGAGCAGCGTCGCGTTCCAGGTGAGCGGTTCGGCGAGCGTGTTCGACGCGACCAGTTTGGGGATGCTGTTCAACCGGTCGGCGTACGGGCCGGACGAGTTCGGCCAGGCCTTCGAGAACATCTCGTAGGTCTTTCTGCCGGCCAGGAAGTAGTCGCTGCCCAACAGACGCTCCAGCGACTTCTTGCCGGCTTCCTCGTTGAAGAAGGGGTTCGCCCAGCCACCGAACGCGGTGCCGGCCATGCCACCCGGATCCTCGATGACGCCGTCGAGCGTCACCAGCGATGAGACGATGAGCTTGCGCAATGTGGTCCTCCGTGTGTCGCGATACTCGCTCGCGGACCACGCCGGGACGGGCGCGGTCCGCGAACGAGACGACGAGTCAGACTAACCCAGGAACTCCGCCGCATAGCGGCGAATCGTGTCGAGCTGCAGCGCGTCGGTGAACGTGATGACGAGTTCGTCGACACCCGCTGCCTCGTATGCGGCGAGGCGTTCGCGGACGGTGTCCATGGTGCCGACCAACCCGTACTCGGCGACGTTGCCCGGGTAGACGGTGGGCGCCCACGGCGGAACCTGCGCCGCGGCTTCCTCGTCGGTGTCAGCGATGATGCACAGGGTCAGCGCGGTCTTGTGGATGCTGTCGAAGTCGCGCCCGACCGTGTCGCAGTGCCGCTTGAGCACGCTGAACTTCTTGGCCAGCGTGGCCGGGTCGCCGGAGACGTTGCACATGTCGCCGTACTTGGCCACCAGCTTCAGCGTGACCTTCTCGCCGCCGCCTGCGATCAGCAGCGGAACGTGCGGGTGCTGCAAGCCCTTCGGCTGGTTGATGGCGCCGTTGATGTGGTAGTACTGGCCGTCGAACTTGGGCTCGTTCTCGGTCCACATCGCCAGGATGATCTGCAGCGCCTCGTCGAGCTGACGCAGCCGGTCGGAAGCGTCGGCGAACTCGTAGCCGTAGCCGACGTAGTCGGACTCCCAGTAGCCTGCGCCGGTGCCGAAGGTGAACCGGCCGCCGGAGATCACGTCGAGGGTCGAGGCCATCTTGGCCTGTAGGGCCGGGTTGCGGTAGTTGTTGCCGGACACCAGGGTGCCGACCCGGATCCGCTCGGTCGAGGTCAGCAGGGCGGTCGAGGTCGTCCAGCATTCGAAGAGCATGTGCTGGGTGTTCATGGCGTTGTGGAAGTGGTCCGCCACCCACACCGTCTCGTAGCCGAGTTCGTCCGCGGTTCGTGCCACCTGGATCATCGCCTGGTACGCCTGCGCCGGGTCCTCGAGACCGGCCAGCTCCAGTGCGAATCCCTGGGGCAGGAACAGACCGTGCTTGATAGCCAACGGATACACCTCTTTCGATTGGGTCGTTGGTCCCATCGTGAGTACAGACCGGGCGGGGGCACAAAAGGGGTCGCGTCGGCCGAACCTTTTTTCGGCGTCGACCGTGATTACACAGCCGCTCCGTCGGACTACGTAACGAAAAACTGACAGCAACATTTGGAGGGGTAGTGCGCTGATCTGGCCGGTACTGTCGGTGATCGAATCACTGGCAAATCCCCTAAACGGGTGAAACGGTCGGGTGTACCCGATGAGGACATTGTTGTTCAGCGTAACTAGACGGAGGAGCTCATGGCGGACGGGAAACTGAGCCGGCGGAGTGCGCTCGGCATGGGCCTCGCGGGAGTCGCGGGCCTCGCCGGGAGCGGGCTGATCGCGCAGTCGGCCGCCGCTGCACCGAATGACCAGGTGACCACGGGTCCAACACCCACCGCCGCGCTCTCGCCCGCGGTGACGGTGCTGCCGACGGACCCACAGTACGTGGACTGCACGCGCGGGCTCAACACCCGCTTCATCGGCACACCGGAATCCGTGCGCATCGTCAACTGCACCGATCAGGTGGTCGCGGTGGTCCAGGAGGCCGTGCAGACCGGAAAACGCGTGAGCGTGATTTCGAGCGGTCACTGCTATGAGAATTTCATTTTCAATCCGGACGTGCAGATCGTCATCGACATGACGATGATGAAAAGCGCCTATTTCGACCCACACATGAATGCCGTCGCCGTCGAATCCGGCGGAACGGTGCTGGAAACCTACAAGACCTTGTACAAGGAGTGGGGGGTGACCATCCCTGCCGGCTTCTGCTATTCGGTTGCGATGGGTGGTCACGTGGCAGGCGGTGGCTGGGGACCGCTGTGCCGGACTCTTGGCCTGGTCGTCGACCATCTCTACGCGGTCGAGGTCGTTGTCGTGGACGCCACCGGCACGGCACGCGCGGTGGTGGCCACTCGCAACGCGAGCGACCCGAACTCCGACCTGTGGTGGGGCAACACCGGGGGTGGCGGGCTCAACTTCGGGGTGATCACCCGTTACTGGTTCAGGTCGCCGAACGCGACCGGGACCACGCCGCAGACGATGCTGCCCAAGCCGCCGCACGACGTGCTGCTCAACGCGGTCTCGTTCCCCTGGAACGAGGTCAACCAGCAGCAGTTCAGCACGCTGGCCCAGAACTACGCCAGCTGGCACTACGCCAACCGGCTGCCCGGCAACCCGAACAACGTGGTGACCAGCTACCTGCTGCTCAACCACGTGTCCAACGGCCAGCTCGGCCTGATCACCCAGGTCGACGCGACCGTGCCGAACGCCCAGCAGATCCTGGACGACTACGTCGCCGCGATCACCTCCGGCGTGACCGCGACGCCGGCCGCGCTGACCAACCGGATGGGCGAGTTCGGGCCCATGCCGGACCTGGTGCAGGCCAGGCAGCTGCCCTGGCTGGAGGCAACTCGTTACCAGGCCACGACCAACCCGCCGCTGGCCGATCCGACCTACCGGGCGAAGTACAAGTCCACGTACATGCTCAACACCTTCCCGGCCAACCAGCTGGCCGCGCTGTACACGCACCTGAACAATCCGGCGATCAACAATCCGCTCGCGGGCGTGCAGTTCACGCCGTACGGCGGCCAGATCGGTGCGGTCGACCCGGCGGCGACCGCGATCCCGCACCGGCACGCCATCTTCAAGATGCTCTGGACGACGCAGTGGATCGACCCGGCCGCCGACGACGTCAACATCAACTGGATGCGCACGGGTTACCGCAACGTCTACTCGGACACCGGCGGCGTACCGGTGCCCAACACCGTGACCGACGGGTGCTACGTGAACTACCCGGACGTCGACCTGAGCGACCCGACCCAGAACACCTCGACGACGCCGTGGTCCACGCTCTACTACAAGGACAACTACGCGCGGCTGCAGCAGGTCAAGAAGAAGTGGGACCCGCGCAACGTCTTCCATCACACGCAGTCCATCGCGTTGCCGTAGTCACGGACCGGGGGTACGGGCGGCGCCATGTCCACAATGGACATGGCGCCGTCTTTCGTGGTCAGGCGATGAATCAGGCGGCGACGAGCGCGTCGTGGCGCAGGATGCTGCGCAACTCGGCCGCGTCGGCGTTCTGGAAGGCCGACAGGTAGCGGGCGAGCAGGGCGCGACGGTCCGGCTCGGCGATCTCGACCAGGTCCTCGGCGATCGGCGCCTGTTCGAGGATGCGTGCCCGCGCGCGCTTGAGCGTGCTCTTCACCGCGTCGGTCGTCGTTTCCAGCAGTTCGGCGACCTCGCTGGCCGGCCAGTCCAGCACGTCGCGCAGGATCAGCACGACCCGCTGCCGCGCGGTCAGGTAGGCGAGGCTGGCCATCAGCGCGAGGCGCAGGTTGTCCCGCAACAGTACGATCTCGGCCGGATCGGCGGGGGAGCGGTGCTCGACCCGGTGGGTCGGGGCGAGGTCGCCGTCCGGCTCGGCCAGGCCAGTGGGCAGCATCCGGTGCCGTTGCGGCAATGCCGTCAGACAGGTGTTGGTGGCGATGCGGAACAGCCAGGTGCGCAGGGACGAGCGGCCCTCGAAGCCGCCGAAGGAGCGCCAGGCGCGCAGATAGGTCTCCTGGACCGCGTCCTCCGCGTCGTCGACCGACCGCATGATGCGGTAGCAGTGCGCGAACAGTTGTCCCCGTAACTGTCCGGCCTGCCTCATGAATCGGTCGCAGTCGTCCCCGACGACCCCAGGCGCAGCCATGACACTCCTTCGGTGAATTGTCCCGAGGTTATCGCCGAGAAGACCGGCATGACCATTTCGACCGGGCGATAAAGCACGCTGGGAGAAGGAATGCCTGCGTTCGGGTTGGTAGGGCACGATAGAAGAAGAGTGATCCACTTGCCTGCGCATGGCCGAAATGGACGGAATATATGCAGGTCAGCGGGGTGCTGGTGCGCCCGGCGATCGGGTTGGGACGGAAGGTGACCGAGTAGAATCGCAAGTAAATACCAGGTGGGGGCCGGTGTCCCACAACAATCCATGGGGAACCACAATGGACATTCAGGAAAGCGGCCGCTGCCCATTCCGGTTGGATCCGGCGGGCACGAACATTCACGCCGAAGCAGACCAGTTGCGCGAGCGCGGCCCGGCGACGCGGGTCGAATTACCCGGTGGCGTGGTGGTGTGGTCCATCAACTCGCACTCGGGCGTGCAGCAGGTACTCAAGGACTCCAGGGTCACCAAGAACGCGCGAGCGGACTGGCCCGCCTTCATCAACAACGAGATCCCCGCCGACTGGGAACTGATCAGCTGGATCACCATGGACAACATGGCGACCGCGACCGGCCAGAACCAGGTGCGGCTGCGCAGGCTGGTCGGCAAGGCGTTCAGCCCCAAGCGGATCGACGCGATCCGGCCGAGGATCGCGGAGATCGTCGACGGCCTGATCGAGCAGCTCGCCGAGGTGCCTGAGGGTGAGATCATCGACCTGCGCGACCAGTTCTGCTATCGACTGCCGGCCGCGCTCATGGCTGACATGCTCGGCATGTCCGAGGAGTCGCGGGCCAAGACCGCGCAGGTCATGAACATGATGGTGAACACGACCGTGAGCCCGGAGCAGGCGCAGGCGCTGCTGATCGGCTGGCAGCAGGCGATCAGTGACCTGATCGAACTCAAGAGCCAGGACCCCGGTGAAGACATCACCAGCGACCTGATTCTGGCCCGTGACGACGAGAACTCCCGGCTGACCGAGGCCGAGCTGCTGGGCACCCTGTTCGCCATCCTCGGCGCCGGCACCTCGACCACCGTTGATTTCCTCGGCAAGTTGTTGGTCGAGCTGCTGACCCATCGCGACCAGCTCGACCGGCTGCTGGCCGGTGAGCTCTCCTGGGACGACGCGATCGAGGAGGGCCTGCGGGTCGAAGGTCCGGTCGCGCACCTGCCGCTGCGGTATGCCACCGAGGACATCGACATCGACGGCGTCATCATTCCGCGCGGCGACGCGATTCTGGTCAACTACGCGGGCGTCGGCCGCGACCCGGAGATCCACGGCGACACGGCCGGCGAATTCGACGTGGACCGGGAGGACAAGACACACCTCGCATTCGGTGCGGGACCGCATTATTGCCTCGGCTGGGCAATCGCCCGCGAAGAAGTGAAGATCGGCCTGTCCGCGTTGTTCACGAAATTTCCGGATCTGCGGCTCGCGGTGGATCGCGCCGACCTGCAGGCACAGCCCACCTTCATCATGAACGGCTACAGCTCGCTCCCGGTGCAGCTGACTTCCGCCGCTTTCGGCACGAACGAGGTCGCCGCCGCGTAAACTGAACCCAGGGACCAAACGGCTGACTGGGGTTGGGGAAACCGGCCGGTTTCCGCGAATTCGCCATGGCACGCTGCCGTGCCTGGAATTCGGCGTGCTCGGAACCGCCCGGTTGTGTCCAAATCGCGAAACCAGCGGGGTGGATCGGTGGATAGCGAACGTCCATATGCCAGTGACAGTGCGCGATGGCGGGCGGTTCAGGAGCGGGATTCCCGAGCCGACGGCGCGTTTTTCTACGTGGTGACCACGACCGGCCTGTACAGCAGGCCGTCCTGCGGAACGCGCGCGGCACGGCGCGAGAACGTCATCTTCTACCCGACCGCGGCCGCGGCGCGGGCCGAGGGCTACCGCGCCTGCCGGCGATGCCGACCGGACGAGCCGGACCTGCGGGAATGGTATGCCCGAACGATCACCCACGTGTGTCGTGCGCTCGCCGAGCCGGACAGTTGGTCGTCGAACTTCGACGATCTGGCGCGCGGTGTCGGACTGAGCCGGTTTCATTTCCACCGAGTGTTCAAGCTCTACACCGGTGTCACGCCGCACGCCTATCTGACCGACGCGCGGGAGAACCGGGTTCGGGTGGAACTGGCGACGGCGCCGTCGATATCCGATGCGATCTACCGGTCCGGATTCAAGTCGAACGGGCACTTCTATGCGGTGATCCGCGATATTTTGGGCATGACTCCGTCGTCGTTCCGGTCACGCGGACGCGGTACGGTCATTCGGTTCGCGTGTTCGGATTGTTCGCTCGGGCGCGCATTGGTCGCGGCGACCGAGGACGGCGTGTGCGCGGTGCTGGTCGGCGAGAATTCGGCCGCCGTGCGCGACCAGCTCGACGCGCAGTTCCCGCACGCGCGGCTGATCGGCACCGATCCGGCGTTCGCCGAGGTCGCGAGGCGCGCGCTCGACCGAGCTGCCCTCACCGAGCCCGGCCGAACCCTGCTCCCGGACGACGTGCTGACCGCGGCCTACCGGCAGCGGGTTCGCCAGGCGATGCGCAGCGAACCCGCGCCGTTGGCCAGCATGCGTCTGGCCTGAAGGGCTAGGCGGTCGCGCCACCGTCGATGACGATGTCGGCCCCGACCGCGAACCCGGAGTCCTCGGAAGCGAGCCACAACACCGCTCCGACGACCTCGTCGAGGCTGCCGACCCGGCCGATCGGCAGCGCGGTCTTCATCCGCGCCGCCTGCTGGGTCTCGTTCTCGCCGCGGATCAGCGAGAACGGTGTCGCGATCGGCCCGGGGCTGAGGCTGTTGATCCGGATGCCGGCGCCGATGTTCTCCAGCGCCATGGTCCTGGTGATCGAGCTGATCGCGGCCTTGGCCGCGCCGTACGCGCCGGTGTTCGGAATGCTCGTGCGGGTCCCGATGATCGAGGACATGTTCACGATGACGCCGCCGCCGGCCGCGCGCATGTGCGCGATCTCGTGCTTCATCGACAGCCAGGTCATGGTGGCCACCGAGAGTGCCTTCTCCCAGTTGGGCCGCTCCATGTCGGCGAGCGGTCCGGGCACCATCATGCCCGCGTTGTTGAACGCGATGTCCAGGCCGCCGAACTGTTCGACCGTGGTGCTGACCGCGTCCTCGACGTTCGACTCCTTGGTCAGGTCACCGAGCAGGTAGCCCGCGTTGCCCTCGCGCGACTCGATGTCCTTCACGGTCTGCCGCAACGGTTCCAGGTCCGGTCCGGCGACCACGACACTGGCACCCTCCTCGGCGAAGGCGATGGCGGCCGCCCTGCCGATGCCCGTACCGCCGCCGGTGACCAGCACGGCTTTTCCGGTGAACCGCATCGCTCAGCCCACCTCCATGGCGTGCACGGCGGGGACGACGGTTTCCGCGATGGCGTGCAGGTGCCGCTCGTAGTCGGTGAAGGAGCTGATCCGCACGACGATGTGCCGGGTGCCGGCTTCGATGTAGGGGCGGAGGAACTTCACCATGTCCGGCGCGGAACCGCCCCAGTAGATCTGGTACGGCAGCATCGCCGGCAGCGGAAGTTCGTTGTAGCGCATGGTGTAGTCGTTGAGCCCGACCTCGGCGACCGCCGCGTCATCGTTGATGTTCACGTTGACGTAGACGGCGGGCGTGATCTTGTCCGGGTCGCGGTCCGCGGCGAGCGCGGTTTCCCGGATCTGCTTGAGCGACTGGCGATACTGGTCCGGGTCGATGCGCACCGGCAGCCAGCCGTCGTAGAGCGTGCCGGTCCGCTCGACCGCGATCGGCTTGCCGTTGCTGGCCAGCCACAGATCCGGTCCGCCCGGCTGTACCGGCGCGCTCTGCTCACGCAGGCCGCCCAGGTTGAAGTACTGGCCGGCCAGGCTGGTCTCCTCGTCGCCGCGCCACACGGTCTTCCACCCCCGCACGGCTTCGTCGACGCGTTCCCGGCGCTCGCGATAGGTCATGGTGACGGCGTCGTACTCGGACTGCACCGGAAGCGGCGCGCCGGTGCCGATGCCGAGCTTGAGCCTGCCCTTGCTGATCTGGTCCAGCGTCACCATGATGTGCGCCGACGCCAACGGATCCCGCAGCACAGCGGTCAACGACGCGGTGCCGATGGTGATGTCGTTGGTGACCATGGCGATCGCGGCGAGCAGTGTCAACGGTTCCAGGCGATGCCGTGCGACGAAGGAGTCACCGACCCACACCGAGTCGAACCCCAGGTTCTCGACCTCGCTGGCGAGCGTGAGCAACGGGCCGGCGTCCCCCGCGCCCAGAATGGCGAACTCTCGCACGGGAAGTGCGATACCGATTTTGACGGACACCAGAACGTCCTCCTGCCTGATTGGCCATGAACAATCCTCGGCTCATGCCAGTATCGAGAAAGGCGGGCGGTGCGGGCCTCTTGTGCCTTGCCCGATCAGGACGTCACAGCCAGACCGCGTATCAGCTGACGCGTACCTTGGCGACCTCCATCAGGCCGTCGAGTTCGACTCGGCCCACGGTCTGATCCGGGGCGACGCCCAACCCGTCGCGCCGCGCGATGGCCAGCAGACGCTCGGCCAGCGGCAGCACCATGTGCCTGCCCCAGCAACGTTCGTTGGCGTGGCCGAAGGGCAGGTAACCGGGATGGTTGTCCGGGTCGAGATCGCGCCAGCGTTGCGGCCGGAACTCCTCCGGCGCCTCCCACAATTCAGGGTCGCGATGGCTGAGCAACGGCAGCAGCAGCACGTCGTCCCGCATCCCGATCCGCTTGTCCACCAGCGGAAACTCCGGAGATGCCCGCCGCAGTATGTTCCAGGAAACCGGCAGCAGTCGAAGCGACTCCGCCAGGATGTGTTGATCGGACACGTGCTCGTCGAACGGCGCACCCAGCCACAGCGCATTGGTGACCAGTGCGGCCACGGTGAAGCAGACCGGCGCCGCGACGCGCCGGTACAGGTACATGGCGAAGCGCCGGTCGGTATAGGACCGCGCGGCGAACACCTGCCGAGCCAACTGCGACAGCGGAACATCGGCGCCTGGGTTGCGCAGCAACGCGGCACCGGCCGCGACGACGGTCCAGGTGACGTTCGGGGTCAGCTCCAGCCTGCGGTCGACCAGAACGCGCAGCCGCCGGTTCTCCCGGCCGAAAACCAGGTCGCGCAGATAGACATGGGCCGCGTGCGGCCAGTCCCCGGACAGGTCGACCGCATCCTCGTCGATGTGCTTGTTCAGCGCGGCCCGGACATCGGCGGAAACGGCCTGCATCAGCGTGGCCGCCTCGGTGCGCGCGATCGTTGCGCCCAAGACCGGTTTGAACGTCGGCCGCTCATCGGCATTGGCCGGCCTGCTGCGCATGATCTGGTCCATCAGCTCGGGTCCGGCGATGCCGATGGTGTCTGGCTCCAGGCGGAACAGCTGCTGGCCCCGGTAGTCGCGCAGCAGCGCCGCGATGCGCGGCGCGAAAACAGTACGCCGACCGTTCGCGGTGACGCGGTGACGCGGCATGGGTGTGCTCCAGGCTGCCGAACGGAATTGATTGCTCCGATGACTGGCTCGTGCTCGGCACGCCGAACACGAGCCAGCCGTTGCCGGTCTAGTACCAGTGATACCAGGCGTAGGCCTTCAGGCTCCTGCTCGGCATTGCTCGCTTGATGAGTCGAACCAGCGTCATATCAACACCTCCCCGAGTCGTCCGCAACAAAACCTGACTCACCATATTGTGTTGCGACTCCGCGACCAAGGTCCGGAACATAAGACTATTCACATCTCGTCGCCGCGCTTTGATGATGTATACATCCGATGAATATGGCTCTTGTTGCCGGCTGCGGGGGAATTGGCGCGGATACCCACGCACCTGAGTGCCGTTCCAGTGCTACCCGCCGATCGAGGGCGCGAGGCCGAGCAGGGCGAACACCTCCGGCTCCGAGAAGGTGACGTTGTGGCTGATCCCAGCCTTGGTCACAGCGAACACCTGCACGGTGTGCATCCGGTACGCGTCACCGTCACGCACGTACGAGGCCACCGCGAGTTGTCCGTTGGCCGCGATCGGCAGGGTCCGCCAGTCCGTGCCGTTGACCGCGAACACCCACTCCATGAAGCGCGTGTAGTCCCGGATGCCCTGGTACCAGTTGAGGAACGGCGGCATCTCCAGGATCGCGTCCTCGGTGAGCAGCTTCGCCAAGCCGGCGACATCCGCCTTGAGGAACGCGGCGATGTAAGCGTCGACCAGCTCGCGGGCGCGCGCGTCGGTGCTCTCCTCGACCTGGTCGTCGACCAGGCCGGCCAGGCGCGACCGGGCCCGCTGCAGCGCGCTGTTGACCGCGGCCGGCGTCGTCTCCAACGCGACCGCGGTCTCCGCGGCGGACCACTCCAGCACGTCGCGCAGGATCAGCACGGCGCGCTGCTTGGCCGGCAGCAACTGCACGGCGGCCACGAACGCCAGCCGCAGCCTGCCCCTGGCCAGCAGCACCCGGGCCGGATCGCTGGCCGCCACCAGCGCGTCCGGCAGCGGTTGCAGCCAGCTCACCTCGCCGCCGTGCACCAGCGGACCGCCCGGATCGTCGCCCCGCGCGACCGTCCCGGACGGCAGCGGCCGCCGGTTGCTGCTCTCCAACGCGGTCAGGCAGGCGTTCGTGGCGATCCGGTACAGCCAGGTGCGCAGGGACGCGCGGCTCTCGTCGTAGCGGTCGAACGCGCGCCATGCCCGTAACAGCGTCTCCTGGACCAGATCCTCGGCATCGTGCGCCGAACCGAGCATCTGGTAGCAATGCACCAGCAGCTCGCTCCGGAACGGTTCGGTGCGCAGGCCGAAGTCGTCGGTCGCCGTCATGCGAGTGGTCTACCAGCGACCACCGACGTTACGCGTCCTCGGCGAACCGGGTGTCCACCGAGACCTCCTCCCAGGCCGACAGATCGTCCAGCTGCGCGGTCAGTTTCGCCCGAATTCGGGTGACCGCCTCCGGCCCCAGCGGCAGCCGCAGCGGCGAGTCCGGCCGGTCCACCAGCGTCATGATCGCCTCGGCCGCACGGGCCGGATCATTGGGCTGGTTGCCGTCCTGATCACGGAACCGGGTACGCAGCGCGCCCGCCGGAGTCTGGCGGTAGTCCGGGATCGGATCGGCGAAGTTCATCGACCGGCCCGCGAACTCCGTCCGAAACGGACCGGGCTCCACGATGCTCACCCGGATGCCGAACGGCGACACTTCGCCGGCAAGGGCCTCGGACATGCCCTCCAACGCGAATTTGGACGTAGCGTATGCCGCGTGCCCCGGATTGCCGACGGCGCCGCCGACCGAAGACAGCTGCACGATGTGTCCACCGCGCTGCGCGCGCAGGTGCGGCAGGACCGCGCGAGTCACGGCGGCGACGCCGAAGACGTTGGTGTCCAGCACCGCCCGCAATTGCGCGTCGGTCAGTTCCTCCAGCGCGCCGATCAGGCCGTGTCCGGCGTTGTTGACCAACACGTCGATCCGGCCGAACCGGTCGATGGTCGCGGCCACCGCGTCGCGGATGGACTGCTCGTCGGTCACGTCCAGCCGGACGGTCAGCACCTGCTCGGGAGCACGCTCGGCGAGGTCCTTGATGGCGGCCACGTCGCGGGCGGTCGCGGCAACGCGCTCACCTCGGGCGATGACGGTGTCGGCCAGTTGGCGGCCCAGTCCCGTGCTGGTGCCGGTGATCAGCCAGACCCGGTTGGGCCTGCTGGTGGATGTGGTCATGGACCTCTCCCTGATAAGTTACCTTGATACTCAAACTAAAGTACCTTGATACTCAAGACGGTGTCCAGCGAAAGGCGGGGTCCAGTGAGTGATACCGACTCGGTCGATGCCGACCTGCCGACCTGGCTCGATGTCATGCCCGCCGACGTCGACCCGGACATCGAGGCCGCGCGGCAGCGCATCGCGCGGATCGGTCGGCAGTTCGAGCAGGTGCTGCGCCGCGCCGCCGCCCAGCACGAACTGACCGTGGGGGACTGGCAGGCGCTCTCCGCCCTGCACCGCTCCGGCCCGCCGCACGTGCTCACACCCAAGGAACTGACCGACCGGCTCGGCGTCACCTCCGGCACCATCAGCGTGCGGATCGACCGGCTCAGCAAGGCGGGCCTGGTCGAGCCGGTCGCGGCGACCGACGGCCGCAGTCGTCCGATCCGGCTCACCGACAAGGGTCGCGACCGCTGGGCCGCGGCCACCAAGATGCGCACCGACTACGAACGCGAGATCTTCACCGAGGCGCTGCGCGCGGCCGAACTCGCCGAGCTGAACCCGCTGCTGCGCCTGCTGTTGGGCCGCTTCGAACGCGAGTTCGGCCGGTCCTCCACAATGGACACGTTACGCGCCGACTGACCGCAGCAGCGTCTCCAGTGCGGCGGGATCGCCGCTCGTGCGGACGGCTCCCGCCGACACCCGCTCCGCCAGCGAGTCGGGATCCTCGAACAACGCGTTGAAGGTCAACGGATCCGTGTCGATGCCCGCAGAGGGCTCGGCGGGTTCACCCCGCCGCACGTGCATCGCGCCGTCCTCGGCGCGCACCGTCCACACGCTCTCGTCGAGTTCGACCCGGTACTCGGTCGGCGGCAGCGCGGGATCGGATTTTCCGCCGCCACGCAGGAAAATCATCATCGAGGTCGCGTTCAACGTGGCGCCTTCCCTGCGCGGCACGCGCAGCCCCCAGCCGCCCAGCGCGAGCAGGACCGGCTCCAGCTCCCGACCCCAGTCGGTCAGCTCGTAGACCCAGGAACCGGCGGGCGGCGCCAGCTTGCGCCGCGCGATCACCTCCCGCGCCTGGAGTTCGCGCAGCCGGTCGGTGAGCAGATTCGAACTGGCGCCCTTCAGCGACGCGCGCAGGTCGACGAAGCGCTGCGGCCCGAGCAGCAGTTCGCGCACCACCAGCAGCGCCCAGCGCTCGCCCACCACGTCGAGGGCGCGCGCGATCCCGCAGTTGTCGCCATAGCTCCGCGTCGTCGGCATAGTTCAAATTTACAACCAAGAGGTTGTTTTTAACAACTAGTCGGGCTAGGGTCGGCGGTATGGGACAGCCAGTTGTGCACTTCGAGATCACCGGAACCGACCCGGCCAGGCTGCGCGCGTACTACGCCGACCTGTTCGACTGGACGTTCGCGGTCGGCGGTCCGGTCGCGCCGTCCGTGTCCGGCGCGGGCAACTACGGCTTCGTCGAGGCTGAGGAGGGCATCCCGGGCGGCATCGGCGGCGGTCCCGGCTACCCGAGCCGGGTGCTGTTCTACGTCGGAGTGTCCGATGTGGAGGATGCGCTGAGCAGAGCGGAAAGTCTCGGCGGAAAGCGCGTCATGGGACCGGAACGCGCGCCCGGCACCGATCTCTTCGTCGGCCATTTCACCGACCCGGAAGGCCAACTGGTCGGCGTCGCCGGTGTTCGCTAGGCGCTGATCTGCTGGAACGTCCGCCGATAGGTGTCCGGTGGCACGCCGACCGAACGGTTGAAGTGCCGCCGCAACGTCGCCGCGCTGCCCATCCCGACCCGCTCCGCGATGACGTCCACCCCGTCGTCGCTGTTCTCCAGCAGCTCCTGCGCGCGGGCGATCCGCTGGGTCAGCAGCCACTGCAACGGAGTCGTGCCGACCAGCGCGCCGAACTGCCGGTTCAGGTTGCGCGGACTGGTGTGCGCCCGCCTGGCCAGATCCGCGACCGTCAACGGCTCGTGCAGGTGCGCGAGCGCCCAGGACAAGACCTCGGCGAGGCCGTGCTCGTCGCACGCAGGGATCGGGCTCGCGATGAACTGCGCCTGCCCGCCCGGCCGGTGCGGCGCCACCACCAGTCGCCTGGCCAGCGCGTTCGCGATCGTCGAACCGTGGTCGGTGCGCACCATGTGCAGGCACAGGTCGATGCCGGCCGCCTTGCCCGCCGAGGTCAGGATGTCGCCTTCGTCGATGTACAGCACGCCCGGATCCACCTGGACGCTCGGATAGCGCCGCGCCAACCGCTCCGCGTGCATCCAGTGCGTCGCCACTCGCCTGCCGTCGAGCAGACCGGCCTCGGCCAGCACGAACGCGCCCGTGCAGATCGACGCGATCCGCGCGCCCGCCGCGTGCGCCGCCCGGATCGCCTCGACGAGGTCCACAGGCGGCGCGTCGATCACGTCGTGGCAGGCCGGCACGATCACGGTGTCGGCCTTGGCCAGTTCGTCGAGGCCGTACGGAGTGTCCGCGCGGAACCAGCCGCCTACCCGCGCGCCCGGCGTCGAACAGACGATCAGCTCGTACCAGGGGTCGACCAGATCCGGCCGGTCCACGCCGAACACGGCAGCCGGCACGGCCAGTTCGAACAGCGGGATGCCGTCGGTGACGGCCAGCGCGACGGTGCTCATGGCCGAAACTGTACGCATGTTGTCATTCCGGCCACTCGTCCCAGCTCACGGTGCTGACCAGCATGGTGAGCGTGCTGAACGTCGAAACCGTTGACCGCTCCTGGCTGCGCGCCGGCATCGCGGTCGCCGCGGTCGGCTGGGGTGCCAACCAGTTCGCCCCGCTGCTGCTGCTCTACCGGGCCAGGCTCGGCCTGTCCGCCGCCACCGTGGCGGCCACCTTCGGCCTCTACGCGCTCGGCCTGATGCCCGCGCTGCTGGTCGGCGGCCTGCTCGCCGACCGCCACGGCCGTCGCGCGGTCCTGCTCCCGGCGCTGATCGCCTCGGTCCTGGCGGGCACCCTCCTCATCGCCGGCGGTAACACGCCCGGCCTGCTGTTCGCCGGTCGGCTGATCGCCGGCACCGCCAGCGGCGCCGCGTTCAGCTCAGGAGCCGCCTGGGTCAAGGAACTCTCCCCGGCCGGCACCGGCGCCCGAAGGCTCACCGTCGCCATGACCGCGGGTTTCGCCGCGGGCCCGCTGGTCGCCGGCATGCTCGCGCAATGGGCCCCGCTGCCCACCGTCGTGCCCTACCTGCCCCAACTCGCCCTTGCGCTCATCGCCATCCCGCTGGTCCTGCGCACCAGGGAGACCGCGACCGGCCAACGCGGCATCGGCCTGCGCCTGCCGGCCCTGCGCGACCCGCGCTTTCGCCGGGTGGTCGTCCCGCTCGCGCCGTGGGTGTTCGGGTCGGCGTCGATCGCGCTGGCCTACCTGCCCGGCCTGGTCTCCGGCTCGCTGGTGTTCGCCGCGGTCACCGCGACACTCACCGGGCTCGCCGGCATCGCCATCCAGCCGCTGGCCCGCCGTCTCGACCCGTTGCCGTTGCGCCGTATCGCGCTGGCCGTCGTCGTGCTCGGCCTGCTCGTCTCCGCGCTCGCGGCCGATCTCGCCCAACCGGCCCTCGTCGTAGTGTCCGCGCTCGTGCTCGGCGCGGGTTACGGCGCCTGCCTGGTCTGCGGCCTGCTCGAAGTCCAACGCATCGCCGGACCTGCCGAACTCGCCGGCCTCACCGCGATCTACCAGGCGATCTCCTACCTCGGCTTCGCCGCCCCGTTCCTGCTCGCCGCGCTCGCGCCGATCATCGCGCCGAGCCTGCTGTTGCTCATCGTCGCGGCCCTGGCCGCGCTGACCCTGTTCTGGACGGCCACCACATGATTCCGACCTCCGCCACCGAAGCCCTGCGCCTCCTGCACACCGGCGACCTCACCAGCACAGACCTGGTCGCCGCGTTGCTCGACCGCATCGCCGAGATCAACCCCACCGTCAACGCGATCCGCGACGTGCTCGCCGAGCAAGCCCTGGCCGCCGCCGAACAAGCCGACCGCAGGCTCCGCGCGAACGCCCCGATCGGCCCGCTCGACGGCCTGCCGATCACCATCAAGGACAACATCGACGTCGCCGGCAGCGCGACCACCCAGGGCGTCGCCGCGTTCGCCAAGGATCTGGCCACAGTGGACGCCCCGGTGATCGCGAACCTCCGTGCGGCGGGCGCGATCCCGATCGCCCGCACCAACATGCCCGACTTCGCGCTGCGCTGGCACACCGACAGCGGCATCGCGGGGCCCACCGTCAATCCGTGGAATCCCGCGCTCACGCCCGGCGGCTCCAGCGGTGGCGAAGCCGTCAGCCTCGCCACCGGCATGAGCCTGCTCGGCGTCGGCAACGACCTCGGCGGCTCACTGCGCTGGCCCTCCCAGTGCGCCGGCACCGCGGCCCTGCGCCCCACCCTCGGCCGCATCCCGCAGGCCCAGTCGCTCGACCCGACCGTCAAGCCGATCAGCCTGCAACTGGTCGAGGTCCAGGGCCCGATGGCCCGCCGGGTGGCCGACCTCCGCACCGCCTTCGCCGCCATGACCGCCGCCGACCCGCGCGATCCCTGGCACGTGCCGCTCGCCCCCACCCACCTCCCGACCACGATCCGCCGCATCCACGTCCTGCGCGGCGAGTACACCCCGACTGTGCACACCGCCCTCAACCGCGCCGCCCACGCCCTGCTCGACGCCGGTTTCGACGTGCACGAGGCGCCCCCGCCCGCCATCGACGAGGCCGCCGAGGGCTGGGCCCGTCTCACCAACGCCGACTCCCACCGCGCCT
>DASZJG010000042.1:0-98164 GCA_035948315.1 Pseudonocardiaceae bacterium
GCGGTCGGGGGCTGGATCGACGACTCCTACGAGGACGAGCGCGGTCAGAAACATATCCATGTCGCCATGGAAGCCAGAGCCGTCGGCGCGAGCCTGCGCTGGGCAACCGCGTCAGTCACCAAGGTCGAACGACAGGCCAGGGTGATCCCCCTACCCGATCATGCAACGGCCGATCCCGGCCCACCGCCCGATCAGAATGATCATCACGAAACCGGTGAATTCTCCGCGAACTCGAAACCGCCCGACCCGGAGAGTGAGACGGCGAGCGCCACGCGAAAGGGGGAACGCCGAAGGGCCAAAGCCAGCTGATCGAGCGGTTGCTACGGCCGCGACAACCCCGCTGACATGCGTCGAATCGGTTGTCGGGCAGGTCGAGCCGTTGCTCGGGAGAACATGGTCCAGGAAGCGATTCGGAGTCATTCAGGCCGACCGAGGTACGCGGCCCCACACCGCGCATCTACGATCGCGCCCATGGCCGAGTTCATCTACACCATGCACAAGGTGCGCAAGGCGCACGGGGACAAGGTCATCCTTGATGACGTCACGCTCTCCTTTCTCCCGGGAGCCAAGATCGGCGTAGTCGGCCCGAACGGCGCCGGCAAGTCGACTGTGCTCAAGATCATGGCAGGTCTTGAGCAGGCGAACAATGGCGAGGCCATGCTCGCGCCCGGCTTCACGGTCGGCATCCTCATGCAGGAGCCCGAGCTCAACGAGGACAAGACGGTCCTGGGCAACGTCGAGGAAGGCGTTGGCGAGATCAAGGTGAAGCTCAACCGCTTCAACGAGATCGCCGAGAAGATGGCTGTCGACTACTCCGACGAGCTGATGGAGGAGATGGGCTCGCTCCAGGAGGAACTCGACCACGCCGACGCCTGGGATCTCGACTCGCAGCTGGAGCAGGCGATGGACGCGCTGCGCTGCCCGCCGCCGGACGCGGAGGTGCGCAACCTCTCCGGAGGTGAGCGGCGCCGGGTCGCCCTGTGCAAGCTGCTGCTGAGCAAGCCCGACCTGCTGCTGCTCGACGAACCGACCAACCACCTGGACGCGGAAAGCGTGCTGTGGCTTGAGCAGTTCCTCTCGCAGTACGCCGGCGCGGTTCTCGCGGTCACCCACGACCGGTACTTCCTGGACAACGTGGCCCAGTGGATTCTCGAACTGGACCGCGGCCGTGCACACCCCTACGAGGGCAACTACTCCACCTATCTGGAAAAGAAGGCGGAGCGGCTCGCCGTCGAAGGAAAAAAAGACCAGAAGCTCCAGAAGCGCCTGAAGGATGAATTGGCCTGGGTTCGATCCGGGGCCAAGGCTCGCCAAGCCAAGTCCAAGGCTCGTCTGCAGCGCTACGAGGAAATGGCGAACGAGGCCGAGCGCACGCGCAAGCTCGACTTCGAGGAAATCCAGATCCCGCCGGGGCCGCGGCTTGGCACCGTCGTGGTCGAGGTCAACAGCCTCAACAAGGGTTTCGGAGACCGGGTCCTGATCGACGGCCTGAGCTTCGACCTGCCGCGCAACGGAATCGTCGGTGTCATCGGGCCGAACGGTGTCGGTAAGACGACGCTGTTCAAGACCATTGTCGGCCTCGAGAAACCCGACAGCGGCTCCGTGCGCATCGGTGACACCGTGAAACTGTCCTACGTCGATCAGAACCGCGCCGGAATCGACCCGAAGCTCAATGTCTGGGAGGTGGTCTCCGAAGGCTTGGATTACATCAAGGTCGGGCAGGTGGAGATGCCGTCCCGGGCCTACGTGAGCGCGTTCGGATTCAAGGGACCGGATCAGCAGAAACCGGCCGGGGTGCTCTCGGGCGGTGAGCGCAACCGGCTCAACCTGGCGCTGACCCTCAAACTGGGTGGCAACCTGATCCTGCTCGACGAACCAACCAACGACCTGGACGTGGAAACCCTCGGCTCACTGGAGAACGCTCTTGAGCAGTTCCCCGGCTGCGCCGTGGTGATCTCCCACGACCGGTGGTTCCTCGACCGGGTCGCGACGCACATCCTCGCGTGGGAGGGCACCGAAGAGGACCCGGCTTCCTGGTTCTGGTTCGAGGGCAACTTCGAGGGCTACGAGAAGAACAAGGTCGACAGGCTCGGTCAGGACGCGGCTCGCCCCCACCGGGTGACCTACCGCAAGTTGACCCGAGACTGATCGGAGTTTCGCGGAGGTGCCATCGAGAGGTGACGCGCGCGCTGACGCCGAGGTGGGTTCGATCATCGGACCCGCCTGGTCCTGGCGTTGGCAGGCGCCCGAGCTGGCCCTGGTCTTCGGGGAACGGGCGCTGCGCGCCGCCGACCAACGCGGTGATCAACTCGCCGCCCTCTGGGCGCGGACGCTCGTCGTGTCCGCGTCCTGCCGGGTCGGGCAGCAGCTTGCCGTCGTGGACGCGGCTGTCGAGGCGCTGCGGCTCTCCGAGCGGCTCGCCGCCGACGACGCCGGAGCGATTCTCCGGGTCGAGTTGGCGGGCTGCGCGCGATCGGCAGGCGTGCCGCTGGTCGGTGCGGGTCTGCTGCGGCCGGTGTTGTCCGCGGCGGACGTCCGTCCCGCCGTGCGCGCTGCCGCTCTGATCCAGCTCGCCGGCTGCCTCGCCTACTCGGAGCGGCACCGCGAACTCGACGGCGCCCTTGCCGAGGCCGACCAGCTCTATGCCGACGACCGCGAACTGGACCAGAACGCCCGGCTCGGGCTGCGTGCGGTGCTGCGCTCGTTCGTCGCGCGCGAACACCGACGCAGGGGAGACCTGCGCTCGGCCCTGCACGCCGCCGAGGAAGGCGCCGACCTGCTCGGCGGCCTCACCGACCTGACCGCCGACGGCGGCGCGGCCGCGCGGATCTCCCTGCAGCAGGTGCTTGGTCTGCTCGACCTCGGCTGGATCGACCAGGCGTGCACCGTGGCCGCGAGCGCCCTGTCCGGTCCGGTCCGGGCCCACTCGGCGGCCGCGGTCGGCTGGCTCGCGCTCGCCATCAGCACCCGCGTGCAACTGCCGGCCGGCCTCATCGGGCCCGCGATCGCCCTGCTTCAGGAGATCACGTCCATGGCCGAGCGGCACCACCGCGACGCCCTGCACGCGGAGAGCCTCAGCGCGCTCAGCGAGGCACACGAGCTGGCGGGCGAACTCGCCGAGACCCTGGACCACCTGCGGTCCGCCCAAGTGATCCGCGCTCGTCGATCCCGCGCGCTGCGCAGTGCGCGCAGCGCGCTGCTCGGCGCATTCGGCGAGGCACGCAACCCAGAAGACCTCCTGCGCCTGCTGAACCCGACTCTGTCCACTGGAAGGCGCCGGGCTGTCGACCGTGACCAACCGCTGTTCGGCCAAGGCAGCGCGAAAGCCGTCCCCGACGCGTCCGGTGCCACCCTCGTGCTGATCGACGTGGTCAAGAACAGATCGACCATGTCGCCGACCGCGCCCGGCCCGGCAACCGGCTCTGCCGCGGCCGGCATCGGAACCTGGACGGCCGAGTCGCTCGGTGCGGGCTCGCGCGCGGGCGACCCGGTCGGCGAGGGCGTGCTGCGCAGGGTCGTCGAGTACCTGCGCGACATCACTCCCGCCGAGGCCGCCCTCGCCCGCGTCGGCGGCGCCGAACTCGCGGTGCTGCTACCGGGAAACTCGCGCGCCCAGATCGAGCGCTGGGCTGAAGAACTGCGCGCCGCCATGGCGAACGTCGACTGGAGCCAGGTCACCCCCGGCCTCACCGTCAACGTCCGCACGGTGGTGACCGACCGCGAACCCCGCTCCGCCCACCCCGCGACCGGCATAGCCCTGGATGCCCAACCAGCGCGGTCCCGCCGCTCCAGCGACCAGACCTCACCCCGTCTCCCCATCCCACCGCAACCGACCGAACCCGACCGCGCCCCCACCCTCGCCACCGACCACACCGTGCCGCCCGCACGTACCCCCGCCGAACCGGAACAGTCCGGCGGTCGTCGCTCCCGAGGCGCCCTCCCGGTCGAGGAAGCCAAGCCGGTCCGCACCCCGCTGCCGCAAGCCTCGTGGCCCGGCATCACCGAGCCGCTCCCCGAGGAGTCCATGCCCCGCAAGCACGCGGCCGAGCAGGGGCCAACCCAACGCTGGACACCGGTCTGGAACTCGATCGACGACGAGGACACCGGCCGCTGGCGCGTCGAGCCCGTCGAAAAACCGCAACCCGCCACTCCGGAAACCGCGCCCCCGACCGGCCTGGACCGCTTCGGCCTCGGCAGCGCCGTGTTCGGCACCGGCGTCGGCAAGCGCAGATCCGAGGACAAGCAGGAAACCCCAAGCCCCGCACCGGCGCAGTCCACAACAGACTCCGAGCAGCCCGCGGCGCGGCATTCGGTGCCACAGACCGAATCCGCCCGGTCGGTTCTGGACAGCCTCGCGATCTCCGCCGGCAGCGGCGGCCGCCGACGCGCCCCCGAACCAACCGACGAGGCCGCACCCACCCCCGACCCCGAAGCCACCGGCCGCCGCGCGCGCCGCGACTACAGCCAGCCCTTCACCCCCACCGCCGAACCCTCCCGGGGCGGACGGCGGCGGGCCGAAGACACGATCCCCAAGATCAAGCTCCCGCAGCTGCCGCTGCCCCCAGCATTGATGCAGGCTATCGCCGAACAACCACAACCAACCCCCAGCCCGACCGCCCAGCCGCCGGCCAACCCCCAGCCGCTCGGCCAAGCTCCCGCCGCCGCGCAGCCACCGTTCGGCCCAGCTTCCGCCGGCCCGCAGCCCTCCGGCCACCCCGCGGCCCCACAGCCCTTCGGCCAACCTGCGGCCCCGCAACCCTCCGGTCAAGCTGCGACCCCGCAACCGTTCGGTCAACCCGCTGCGCCCCTGTTCGGCCAGTACCCAGCCGAGCCGCGGCCATTCGGCCAGACGCCTTCAGGCCCGCAGCAGCCGGCAGCCGCGCCGCAACAGTTCGGTCCGCCGGGAGCCGGGCCGCAGTTCTACGGCCGGCCCGCCGAGCCGCCGGTCGTTGGCTACGCACCGCAGCCCTACGGCGCTGCCCCGGCCGAGCAGTCCGCGTTCGGCCAGACACCGGCCGCTCCGGCTGAGCCCGAGGGCTCGCCTGGCCACGCCTCGGGTCTGGCGGACTTCCGGTCCGGTTTCTTCCTCGGCCAAGCTGCCGCTGCCGCATCCAGCCCCGCCGCGCCCGAGCCGGCCACGCCGGAATCCATCGCGAGCACACAAGAAGCCGGACCCGCCGCTGAAGCCATCCGGCAAGCTGAAGCCATCCGGCAAGAGGGGGCAGCCGAGCCGTCTTTGCCGCGCCGTGCCGCGCACCAGGCGCCGGCGTTCTACGAGGCACCTGCCACAGCGGAGCCGCCCGCGGCCCAGCCGCCCACGTCCGAGCAGCCGGCCGCTGAATCGGAAAGCGCTGAGGGCGGAAGTTCGTTCTCGGCGTTGTCCGAGTTCAGCGAGATGCTGGCCCGATTCGACGACCCGCAGCTGAGCGCTCTGGAACTGTCGGAGCCGTCGACGACGCCGCTCCGACCGCCGGTTGGCGACTCTGCCGTATTGCCGGAGCCGGAGACGACGCCTCCGGCGCGAGCCGATCGGTCCGCGGCCGCTCAGCCGTTCGCGCCGGAGACGATGTTCGGCTCGGGCGCGATCCGCCGTCCGGAGCCGGAGCCGGTGGAAGCACCGCCTGCGCCGGCAGCTCAAAAGCCGGCGGCCCCAAAGCCGGCCCCGCAGAAGCCAGCCCTCCAGTCGCCGGCTGCGCAATCGTCGATGGCGCAGCCGGTGGCGCAGCCCGTGGTGCAGCAGCCGGTCGTGGAAAAGCCGCCGGTGCCGGAACAGAGCGAGGGGCTTCGGCCTTCGCCGCCGCCTGCCGGAATCGCGGCGAAACTGGCTGGGCCGCATGACGCCGAGGCCGAGTCCGACGTGGCGAGCATCGAGGGGCGGTCCGGGCGCGGACGGCGGCGGTCGCCGAAGCTGGGCGATCTGCTGACCGAGGCGCTCCGCGCTTACCAGGACGTTCGCGAGTCTGACGAGGCGCAGAACGCGCTTACTGCCGCCGCCGAGCCGAGCGAGTTAGGCGCGACCGAACTGGGCAACTGGTTGGGGACCGGCACCGAGCCGGTCGGGTCGATCGATCCGCCTTCGTGGCGGCCGGGGTCGTCTACCCGGTCGTTCGGGGTGGCGCGGCACAGCAGTGGGGATGATTCCGGCGATTCGCGGCGATCGTCCGGGCCGGACTGGCATCCGCCGACGGCTTGAGCCAGCCGAGAAAGCCGTCGAGCAGTTGGGCGGAGGACTGTTGGGGCCGGCGGGTGCTGCACTGGGGATCGTGCGAGCCGCCAAGTGAAACGGGGAGACCGGGGGACGAGGGCTGTCAACTGAACCGATTCCTACAACTTACTGAATCAAAAATGGTGGTGCGGATCGCATCATCTATTACCGAATAGTGTCGCGCTCGGCGCATTTCTACTGACGGGTAGCGCGCTGAGCTGCGAAAACAGCTGACCGACTGCTTCACCGTCCCCTTCGGCGGGAAGGTAGCTTAGATCAGAAGTTGCGGCACGACGGGGTGCCGCAGAGCGTGGAGTGGCCCAAAGATGATCTCAACCGGATCCGCTGGATCCTCGTCCGGAGCGACAATGTCCCCAACTGGCAATGGTTCCGTTGCCGTTGATCAGTCCGCCGAGCAGAGCGCGAAGTCGGCAAGTCCTGAGCAGATCCGTGACCAACTGATCGATCAGGCCGCCGAGCTTTCTCCCGATCTGGCCGATCTGATCAGGCTGTACTACCGATACCTGCCGCCTGAGGAAGTCATTGACGACGACCCCCGCGATCTGGTGGGCGCGGTGCGGTCGAATCTGCTGCTTGCCGAGTCCCGCGTCGCTGGCCGGCCGGTTGTCCGGTTGGTGAATCCGGTTGCCGCGCAGGACGGCTGGGACTGTCCGGCCACGGTGATCCAGGTTGTCACCGACGACATGCCTTACCTCGTCGACTCGGTGGTCGCCGAGTTGACGCACAGTGGCGTGAATGTCCAGCGCGTGGTGCACCCCATCGTCGTGGTGCGTCGCGATCTGGCCGGCTCGCTGCGCGAGGTGCTCGCCGCCGCCGATCCGGAGGCGCCGCCCGCTGACGCGTTGCTTGAGTCGTGGATGAGCATCGAGGTCGATCTGGTGACCGACCCGGAGCGCGCCCGCGAGTTGGAGAATCGGCTGGTCTCGGTGCTGCACGATGTGCGCGAGGTGGTCGAGGACACCGATCGGATGGTCGGGACCGCGAAGATGCTCGCGGACGACCTGGACCGGAATCCGCCTGCCGCGCCCGAGCAGCAGATCACCGAGGGCGCGAAGCTGCTGCGCTGGCTCGCCGAAAAGCATTTCACCTTTCTCGGCTACCGCCAGTATGAGCTGGTCGAGGACCCGAACAGCGGCGAACCGGCATTGCGCGCGATTCTGGCGACGGGGTTGGGGGTGTTGCGGCAGGACAGTTTGGCCGCGCGCAGCCTGACCGCCGGGCCGGATCTGGCCGCGCATGCGCTTGCTCCGCAGCTTCTCGTGTTGACCGAAGCCAGTGCGCCGTCGACGGTGCATCGGTCGGCCTACCCGTACTACATCGGGGTGAAGACGTTCGACGCGAAGGGCAACGTCAACGGCGAGCACCGCTTTCTCGGCGTGCTGACCAGCGCGGCCATGCACGAGGACGTGCTGGACATCCCGGTGATCGAGCGGCGCGTCAAAGAGGTGATCCACCGCGCGGGTTTCCCGATGGAGTCCTACTCGGGGCAGAAGATGCTGGAGGTCATCCAGAACTATCCCCGGCCCGAGCTGTTCTCCACCAACGCGCAGTCGCTGTACGAGACGGCGACCGGTGTGCTCGCGCTCGCCGATCGGCGCAGGCTGCGGTTGTTCCTGCGGCGCGATCCGTACGGCCGCTTCTACTCCTGCCTGGTCTATCTGCCGCGTGACCGGTACACGACCACGTCGCGGCTGGCCATGCAGGAGGTGCTGCTGGCCGAGTTGCACGGCAACAACCTGGAGTACTCGACGCGGGTCGGGGAGACCGAGTTGGCGCGGGTGCACTTCATGGTGCACACCGACCCGACCGACCGGATCGAGCCGCAGGCCGCCCACATTCAGCAGCGGCTGGCGGACGTGGTGCGCAGCTGGGACGACCTGATGGTCGACGCGCTGCTCGCCGAGCGGCGGGCGCAGGGCAACGGGGTCGCTATCGTGCCGGGTAGTCCGGAGACAGCGGCTGAGCAGGGCGTTCGCTATGCGGCCGCGTTTCCGGAGGCGTACAAGGAGGACTTCGACGCGGAGGTCGGGCTCGCCGATCTGCGCGTTCTGCAGGGGTTGAAGGGGGCGGGGGATCTCGCTGTTTCCTTCTACCTGCCGGAGGGGGCCGAGCCGGGGGAGCGGCGGTTCAAGCTGTACCTGGCCGGTGAGCGGGTCACCTTGTCGATGGTGTTGCCGCTGTTGCAGCAGATGCGCGTGATCGTCGTGGACGAGCGGCCCTACCAGGTGCTGCGCGACGACGGCAAGCAGTGCTGGATCTACGACTTCGGCCTGCGCATCGATCCGACCCAGCTGGACCAGCTCACCCCGAGCGACGTGGAGAACCTGCGCACCCGGTTCCAGGATGCTTTCCAGGCGACCTGGAGCGGCGACGCGGAGATCGACGGGTTCAACGCGCTGGTCATGCAGGCCGGGCTGACCTGGCGGCAGACGGCGGTGCTGCGCGCGTACGTGAAGTACCTGCGGCAGGCGGGCACCACGAACAGCCAGGACTACATCGAGGACGCGGTGCTGGCGCACACGCCGGTGGCGACCGCGCTGATCAAGTTGTTCGAGGCGCGGTTCGATCCGGTGCTCTCGCGGGCCAACCGGGACGCCGCCGCCGAGTCGCTGACCGCGGAGATCGGGCAGCTGATCGACGAGGTCACCAGCCTGGACGCGGACCGCATCCTGCGCAGCCTGCTCGGGCTGGTCAACGCGACGCTGCGGACGAACTACTTCGTGCGTGACGAGGGCGGGAACGCCAAGCCCTACCTGGCGCTGAAGCTGGATCCGCAGCAGATCGCGGATCTGCCGGAGCCGCGGCCGCGCTTCGAGGTGTTCGTGTACTCGCCGCATCTTGAGGGCGTGCACCTGCGGTTCGGGCCGGTGGCGCGCGGTGGTTTGCGCTGGTCCGACCGGCGCGAGGACTTCCGGACCGAGGTGCTGGGGCTGGCCAAGGCGCAGGCGGTCAAGAACGCCGTCATTGTGCCGGTTGGTGCGAAGGGCGGGTTCGTCGTCAAGCGGCCGCCGATCGCGACCGGTGATCCTTCCGTGGATCGCGAGGCCACGCTGGCCGAGGGCATCGCCTGCTACAAGATGTTCATCTCGGGTCTGCTGGATCTGACCGACAACCTGGACGCGGGCAAGGTCGTGCCGGCGAAGGATGTCGTTCGGTACGACGGTGATGACACCTATCTGGTTGTCGCGGCCGACAAGGGGACGGCGACGTTCTCCGACATCGCCAACCAGGTGTCCGCGAAGTACGGGTTCTGGCTGGGCGATGCCTTCGCGTCCGGCGGTTCGGCCGGGTACGACCACAAGGCGATCGCGATCACCTCGCGCGGCGCGTGGGAGAGCGTGAAGCGGCACTTCCGCGAGTTGGGTGTGAACACCCAGACGCAGGAGTTCACCGTGGTCGGCATCGGCGACATGTCCGGTGACGTGTTCGGCAACGGGATGCTGTGCTCGGAGCGGATCCGGTTGGTGGCCGCGTTCGACCACCGGCACATCTTCATCGATCCGAACCCGGACGCCGCCACCTCCTTCGCCGAGCGGCAGCGGATGTTCCACCTGCCGCGCTCGTCCTGGAACGACTACGACCGCTCGCTGATCAGCGCGGGCGGCGGGGTGTGGCCACGCGACGCCAAGTCGGTCCCGGTGAGCCCGCAGGTGCGGGCGGCGCTGGGGCTGGACGAGGACATCGTCAAGTTGGCGCCTACCGAGTTGATGAAGGCGATTCTGCTGGCCAAGGTCGATCTGCTGTGGAACGGCGGGATCGGGACCTACGTGAAGGCGTCGACCGAGACTCATGCCGAGGTGGGCGACAAGGCGAACGACGCGATCCGGGTCGACGGCGACGAGTTGCGGGTCAAGGTCGTCGGTGAGGGCGGCAACCTCGGGCTCACCCAGCGTGGGCGGATCGAGTTCGCGCGCAGCGGCGGCAAGGTCAACACCGACGCGCTGGACAACTCGGCCGGGGTGGACTGCTCCGACCACGAGGTCAACATCAAGGTCCTGCTCGACCACCTGATCGTGGAGGGCAAGCTCGACCACGCCGACCGGGACGCGCTGCTCGCCGAGATGACCGACGAGGTCGCGAGCCTGGTGCTGGCCGACAACTACGACCAGAACCGGGTACTCGGTGTGGCGCGGGCGCACGCGTCGCAGATGTTGACCGTGCACAACCGGCTGGTCAACGACCTGGTCAGCAGGGCGGGGCTGGACCGTGAGCTGGAGGCGTTGCCGACCAACCCGGAGTTCCGGGCGCTCGGGAAGGCGGACAAGGGCCTCACCTCGCCGGAACTGGCCACGCTGCTCGCCCATGTGAAGCTGGCGCTGAAGGAGGAGGTGCTGGCCAGCGACCTGCCGGACGCCGAGGTGTTCGCGAGCAGGCTGCCGGAGTACTTCCCGCACCAGGTTCGGGAGCGGTTCGGCTCGGCGATCGGGTCGCATCCGCTGCGCCGGCAGATCGTGTCCACGATGCTGGTCAACGAGGTCGTGGACGGCGGTGGCGTGTCGTACGCGTTCCGGTTGGCCGAGGAGATGTCGGCGACCGCGACCGATGCGGTGCGGGCGTACGCGGTGGCCAGCAAGGTGTTCGAGCTGCCCGCGCTGTGGCGCGACATCGCGGCGCTGGACAACGTGGTGCCGACCAAGGTCGCGGAAGACCTGACCCTGGAGACCAGGCGTGCGCTGGACCGAGCGTCGCGCTGGTTCCTGTCCAACCGGCCGCAGCCGCTGCCGGTCGGCGCGGAGATCAGCCGGTTCGCCGGCGCGGTCGCGGATCTCGCGCCGAGGATGACGACGCTGTTGCAGGGCCGGGAGCGGGAGACCGTTGTCGAGCACACGAACGAGCTGATCGGCAAGGGCGTGCCCTCCTCGCTCGCCGATCGGGTGGCCGCGCTGCTGAACTCCTACGCCCTGCTGGACGTCATCGAGGTCGCGGAACTCGCCGAGCGCGAGGTCGGGCTGGGCATCGAGCGCAGCCATCTGGAGACGGCCGAGCTGTACTACGCGCTGTCGGATCACCTGGACGTCGACTCGATGCTCAGCGCGGTCAGCGCGCTGGAGCGCGGCAACCGGTGGCACGCGCTGGCTCGGCTGGCGCTGCGTGACGATCTGTACTCGTCGATGCGCGCGATCACCCTGGATGTGCTGCGGCACAGCGACCCGGGCGACGGCGCGAGCGAGAAGATCTCGAAGTGGGAGGAGTCCAACGCCTTCCGGTTGGGCCGGGCGCGGGCTTCGCTGCGCGAGATCGCCCGGGTCGGCAGGCCGGACCTGGCCACGCTGTCGGTGGCGGCGCGGCAGATCAGGGCGATGGTGCGCTGAGCGTGCGGGGCGCGGGCCGGATGTGCCTGCGTGTGGGAGCGCGCGGCCGGGTGGCTCGCGTGTGGGGGCGCGGGCCGGGTGGCTCGCGCCCTGCGCCGGGCGGTTGGGTGGGTTCGTTCACGCTGTGTAGAGTCGGTGGGTGGGTGTATTCGCCGCCGAGGTGCGTCCGCGTTGGTCTGACATGGACCCGTTCGGTCATGTCAACCATGCCAACACGGTGACGTTGCTCGAAGAGGCACGTGTTGAACTGCTGTTCGTGGAGGCGTCCCGGCTGGGTGCGCGGACCATGGCGGGCGGCATGGTGGTGGCCCGGTTGGTGGTCGACTACCACGTGCCGCTGATCGCGAACGGTGGCGGCGTGCTGGTCGAGATCTCGGTGCGCACGCTCAAGGCCGCTTCGTTCACCCTGGACTACGTCGTCCATAGTGGACGGTCCGAGTCGGATGCCGTGGTGGCGACGGCGGAAACGCTGATGGTGCCCTACAACCTCGAAACGGGGCGGCCGCGCAGGCTGGTCGAGGCCGAGCGGGACTTCCTCGCCGGATACCGGGCGGGAGCGGGCAGTGCCTGAACTGTATGTGCCGGACGCGGCGGACCGCGATGATCTCGGCGCCTTCGTGGCCCGGTCGGTGCGACTGGACGGGCAGGCCGCGGTGCGGCTGCGCAACAAGCCGGACGGGCGGGTGGTCGCCTGGGTGGCCACGCCGTTCGACGTGCTGGCCACCAGGTCGGTGCGCGGCGAGGTGACGCCGGGCGACATCACCGTGTCCGGCAACGAACTGCTGGCCGCGCTGGCCGTGGTCGGCGGCGAACGGATGGATCCGGGCCCGGATCGTGGCCTGTTGTGGCATTCGCCGCTGCCGCCCTCGGCGGGCTGGCAGGTGGTGGACGAGCTGCCGGCGCAGGTGATCGTCGAGCTGACCGATCGCGGCATCGCGTTGGCCAGGGAGAATCCGGGACCGCGAGGCACAGCGCCCGCCTCGCTACTGGATCAGCAGGTGCTCACGGTCAGCGGTGCGGGACTGGCCGTGAAGGTGCCGATGCGGTGCCTGTTCGCCCTCTCCGGCATGGGTTTCCTGTCCGGCGACGACGAGACGCTGCGGGTCACGGCCACGGATTCGTGGCTGCGGCTGGACGCGCGCTACGGCGCGGTGTTGCGCCGCAGGCACGCTCTGCTGCCACTGCTGATCTGAGCCAGGTTATTTGAGCCAGACCGCGGTGTCCGGAGGGAGTTGCTGCTCCTGCAACGGACCGCTGGACGCGAGCACCTCACCGGGCGGTAACGGCACCAGTTCGTTGGACGTGTTCAGCGCGCAGATCAGCCCGCCGCCCTTGCGGCGGAACGCGAAACAGCCGGTGGGCGCGCCGTACCATTCCAACTCGTCGCCCTCGAACGCCGACGTGGACTGGCGGATCTCGATGGCCTGCCGGTACAGCGACAACATCGAGCCGGGATCCTCCAGCTGTGCCTCGACGGTCAGCGGCGCCCACTCGAACGGCATCGGCAGCCAGGTGTTCTCGCCCTCGCTGAAGCCGAACGGCGGCGACTCGCCCTCCCAGGGCAGCGGAACGCGTCCGCCGTCGCGGCCTCGATTGGTGTGCCCGGACCGCTCCCAGACCGGGTCCTGCAACGCCCAGTCCGGCAGGTCGACGTTGGCAAGGCCGAGTTCCTCGCCGTTGTAGATGAACACCGCGCCGGGCAGCGCCAGTTCGACCAGCGCCATGGCACGCGCCCGGCGCAGGCCGACCTCGCCGCCGCCGTAGCGGGTCACGTGCCGGGTCACGTCGTGGTTGGACAGCGTCCACGTGGGTGGCGCGCCGACCGCCGCGACCGCGCCCAGCGAGTGCACGATCGCGGTGCGCACCGCGTCCGCGTCGAACGCGGCGTCGATGAGCCGGAAGTTGAACGCCATGTGCAGCTCGTCCGGGCGGACGTAGCGGGCGAACCGCTCGTCGTCGGACACCCACAGTTCGCCGACCGCGATCCGGCCCGGGTACTCGTCCAGGATGCGCCGGATCATGTGGTGGATCTCGTGCACGCCGTCGTTGTCGGTGCGCGGATCGTCGAGGCCGGCCTCCAGCAGTGCTGGGCCCTGGCCGATGCGCGGGTCCATGTCGGGCAGGCCGGCCGGCTTGGCCATGCCGTTGGCGACATCGATGCGGAACCCGTCCACGCCGCGGTCCAGCCAGAACCGCATGGTGTGTTCGAGATCCTCGGCGACCTCGGGGTTCTCCCAGTTCAGGTCGGGCTGCTGCGGCGCGAACAGGTGCAGGTACCACTGGCCGTCCGGCACCCTGCTCCAGGCCGGACCGCCGAACATGCTGCGCCAGTTGTTGGGCGGCTCGGAGCCGTCGTAGGTGCGGCCCTCACGGAAGATGTACCGCTCGCGCTCCGGCGTTCCTGGACCTCCCGCGACCGCGGCGGCGAACCAGGGGTGCCGGTTGCTGGTGTGGTTGGGCACCAGGTCGATCACCACGCGGATGCGGTGCTTGCGCGCGTCCTCGACCAGGCGGTCGAAGGCGTCGAGGTCACCGAAGGACGGGTCGACGTCCCTCGGGTCGGCGACGTCGTAGCCGTGGTCGGCCATGGGGGAGGGGTAGAACGGGGTCAGCCAGAGGGCGTTGATGCCCAGCAGCTCCAGGTAGCCCAGCCGGGCCCGGACGCCTTCGAGATCTCCGATGCCGTCGCCGTTGGAGTCGGCAAAGGACCGGACGTAGACCTGGTAGAAAACGGCGTCACGCCACCAGATCGACTCCTCCGGCCGCGCATCATCTTCGAGATCGGCTGATCGTCGCACGAGGGTTCATCCTGCCATCCGAGCGCGCCCACAGGGCTGCGTCCGAGTGATCGAACGCGGCAATGTGGTGGCGCTGCTCACAAACTGATCACCGTCCGGATTCGACTGGACACGGTGTGCCCGTTCGAGTCCGGAACGGTGGATTTTTGGGAAAGTTGTCCCGCGGTCGCGCCGGGGTGTGGGCGCGCCGTCGGTGATTGTCGGTAACGGCAAGGGTTCTGCCGACTCAGACCCAGGAGTTCAACAGGCTCTGCGCGGCCATTTCCAGATATGACCACAACTGTGCCCGGTACTCCTCCGGCAGGTTCTCCTCGTCGACCGCGATCCGCATGTTCTTCAGCCACGCGTCGCGTTCGATCGGGCTGATCCGGAACGGCGCGTGCCGCATCCGGAGTCTGGGATGTCCGCGTCGGTCGGAGTAGGTGTGCGGGCCGCCCCAGTACTGGATGAGGAACAGCGTGAGCCGCTCGGCCGCCGGGCCGAGGTCCTCCTCCGGGTACAGCGGGCGAAGTATCTCGTCGACGGCCACTTGTGCGTAGAAGCGGGACACGATCCGACGGAACGTCTCCTCGCCGCCGACCGCTTGGTAGAAATTCTCCGGCGTGGCCACGTTCCTATTTTCCCGCATTGCGTGGCAGAAGCTCTGCCCGGGGTCAGTCGTCGTCGCTCGACACGCTCGTCGGGCGCCCGGTCGGCGGTTCGACGATGGCGTGGTCGAGCGCTGCCATGATCCGCCTGCGCAGCTCGCGCTGGGTCGCCCACTGGCGCGCGGGCCGCACCTTCACGGTCAGCCGCAGCGTGATCGCGTCCTTGCTCATGCCCTGCACGCCGAGCACCTGCGGCGCCTCCAACACGTCGTTGACCAGCGGTGCTTCGGAGCTCGCCGTGGTGGCCACCTCGCTGAGCATGTTCAGCGCCTCGTTCACGTCGGTCGCGTAGCCGACCGGCACGTCCACCACCGCGACCGCGAAACCCTGGCTCGAGTTGCCCACCCGGTTGATCTCGCCGTTGCGCACGTACCAGACGGTGCCGGCCACGTCCCGCACCGTGGTGATGCGCAGGCCGACCGACTCGACGGTGCCCGTCGCCGAGCCGAGATCGACCACGTCGCCGACGCCGTACTGGTCCTCCAGCAGCATGAACACGCCGGAGAGGAAGTCCTTGACCAGGTTCTGCGCGCCGAAGCCGACCGCGACGCCGATCACGCCCGCGGACGCGATGATCGGGGTGAGGTCGAGGCCGAACTCGCCGAGGACGAGCACGAACGCGATGCCCCAGACCACGAACGAGACGATCGAGGCGAGCACCGAGCCGATCGTCTTGGCGCGCTGGCCGCGCCGCTCGGACAGCAGCGGGCCGGTGGACTGGGGGGTGCGCTCACGTAACGGGCGCAGGATCGCCGGGCGTTTGCCGTTGCCGGCGCCGCTGGTCAACCGTCTGATCATGCGGTGCAGGAGGATGCGGACCACGAGCGCGACCACCACGATGATCGCGATCTTGAACGGCTTGGCGACCAGCCAGTCCCAGTTGGTCAGATCGGCGAGCCAGCTGACGTGCGTGGTGTTCCACACCTGTGCGCACCAGCTGCCGGGGTTGTTGCTCACGCACGCGGGTGGAGTGCTGAACAGGTCGATCACCGGTTGGCCTCCAACGAGATAGTCACGGTTTGGTGTCGTCGGGGCCGACCATACGAGGGGCCGTACCGGTGGGGTTCGGCGCCCGGTGGGGTGATGTTCACCAGGTTGTCGACCATCTCTGTGGGACACGTCACCAAACACACGTGCTTTTCGTGGGTGATCTGTGGTCGACTAGGCGTCGTACCCGGTGGAGGTGGTCGCGTGCCCGACCGACAACCGATCCCGATCGGCGCTGCCAGCCAGGCCGCGTCGACCGGTGCTATGCGCCAGCCCGGCGAGGCCGGGTTGCCTTCGCCGTGGGGAAAGAGGCAGGTGCTGCTGCTCAACGCGACGTTCGAGCCGCTGACCGCCCTCCCGCTGCGACGCGCGGTGATCCTGGTGGTGTGTGGCAAGGCCGAGGTCATTCACGGTGATTCGACCGGTCTGATTCTGCATTCCGCCGCGATGACCGTTGAGGCGCCGTCGGTGATCAAGCTCAGCAGCTACGTCCGGGTGCCCTATCGCGCCCGCGTGCCGCTGACCCGTGCGGGTCTGATGTACCGCGACCGGTATCGCTGCGTGTACTGCGGCGCTCGGGCGGAAACCATCGACCACGTGGTGCCTCGGAGTCGCGGGGGCCCCCACACCTGGCAGAACTGTGTGGCCAGCTGTGCGAAGTGCAACCATCGCAAAGCCGACAAGCTGCTGTCCGAACTCGGCTGGCGCCTGCCGATCACGCCGACCGCTCCGCGCGGGCAGAACTGGCGGTTGCTGGCTGGTGTGAGCAAGGCGGACCCGCAGTGGCTGCCGTATCTCGGCGAGCCCGCCGCATAACCGAGCCTGTTTCAGCCGGTTTCAGCTGGTGACCCTGGTACCGGCCAGGGCGGTGACGCGCGTCCCGGTGCGCGCGGTGACCCGAGTGCCATCGGTCCTGGTCACGCGCGTGCCGCG
This sequence comes from Pseudonocardiaceae bacterium, assembly GCA_035948315.1. GTDB lineage: Bacteria > Actinomycetota > Actinomycetes > Mycobacteriales > Pseudonocardiaceae > CAJCJE01. The sequence goes on from DASZJG010000042.1 coordinate 16,904, forward strand.
GGCGGTGACCCTGGTGCCGTCGGTGCGAGTGACGCGGGTGCCCTGGCGCGCCCTGACGCGAGTGCCGGCCATGCTCGTCACCCGGGTGCCGTCCGCGCAGGTCACGCGGGTCCCGTCCAGGCACGTGACGCGGGTGCCGTCGGCCGAGGTGACCCTGGTGCCGATCGAGCGCGTGACGCGGGTGCCGGCGGTGACGCGGGTGCCGTCCTGACGCGAGACCCGACGAGTGACCCTGGTGCCGAGGGCGGTCACTCGGGTACCCAGAGCAGTGACGCGTGTACCGTCGGTGCGAGTCACCCTGGTGCCCAGCGCGGTCACCCGAGTGCCGTCCAGGCTGGTGACCCGAGTGCCGGATTGCGCGGTCACCCGGGTGCCGAAGGACGCGGTCACTCGGGTGCCGTCCTGACGGGTGACGCGAGTACCCAGCGCGGTGACGCGGGTGCCCGTGCACGAGGTCACGCGGGTGCCGCTTACACGGTCCGTAATGATGATCTTCTCTGGGGACGCGAAGGGGATCACTCGATCGGAGGCGGGGACCGTGTGCATGGCGGTTTCTCCTTGCGTCGGGTGCGGCGAAGCGTAACGGATGATCGGCCGCAAGGGCCGTACAGGTGAAAAATGTACGGCGATTGTTTTTATTGAACAAGCCGCCAATACGCTTGCCACCTGCGGCCATCTGGAGCGCCAGCATTCGGACCAGTGGCTGCTCTCACCGGGTGGTTTTCGGCTCGGACACTAGGCAAGGGCGCGACTGCGCTGTTTCGACTCGTGACCGCGACGTGATGGACGGTGTGCCAGCGTGGGAGGAACTGCCGAGCCGCTGCGTGCCGCGCTGGGCGATCGGCTACCGTACTGCGCGTGACAGTCGTGCAGACCGTGCTTGTCTTCGTGCTGATCCCGGCCGCGATCTACGGGGTGATCGCGCTACTGACCCTGGCGCCGAAGATGGCCCGTAGCCCGAAGTACCGCTCCGGCCAGGAGTGGACGTATGACCCAGTCTGGTGGAGCGCCAACACGGGCGGAGCCGGCTCGCACGGCGCGCATTCTTCCGAAGCAGCCGAGGACGTCCAGGCCGGCGACCCGGTCCGGACCGCTCGGGGAGGTTCTCGTGGCAACTGGTGAAAAGGTGGAGACCCACGTGTCCACGTCGCACTCCGCGAACGGCGTCGTGGCGTCGTCCGGGCAGCGTGAGCTGGCGTTCGGCGAGGCGGTGATGCCCGGCGGCCGGATCTCCATCGCCCGCGAGGTCAAGCCGCTGCCGCAGACCGTTCCGTTCACCCCGATCCAACTGTCCAGGTTGGACGAGGCGCTGACGCTGTCCACCCGCACCACCGGGCTGGACTTCAGCGTGTACCTGGGCAACCTGGGGACGGACACCCGCAGGACCGCCGAGGACCTGCACGCCTCCCTCGGCGCGGCCGCCCGCCACTCGGTGCTGATCGCGGTCTCGCCCGGTCAGCGGGTGCTGGAGATCGTCACCGGCGAGGACGCCCACCGCAGGCTCTCCGACCGGGGCTGCAAGCTCGCCACCATGGGCATGGTCGCCTCGTTCAAGGAGAGCGACCTGATCGGTGGCCTCGTCAGCGGCCTGCGCATGCTGACCGACCAGGTCGGTCACGACCCCAGGCACTGACCCGAATTTCTCGCGACCGGTCCCTCGGCAGTGCTTCTGCCCAGGGACCGGTTGTCTTCGCTAGCGGGGTTTGGTGATCGGGAACAGCCTGCGGTCGCGCAGCTCCTCGGCCAGCTCGAACCACGACCCGGTGAGCACGTTCGCGCCCGCGTCCCTGGCCATCGGCCCGTACATGCCGGCGGGCTGACCGTTGGAATAGATCGCGATCGGCGTTTCCTGGTCCAACATCCGAATGGCGCGCACCAGTTCCAACCCGGCATTCGGAATCGACTTGCCGTTTTCCTCCCGCGTCATGCCGGAGACGACCATTTCGTAACGGCGCCGACGTAAGGTCTCCAGCGCTTCCTCGGTGCTGCGCGCGGTGTGCACCAGCACCTGGTGCCGCTGCAACAGGTCGATCTGCACCGCGCTGTGCTCGGGATGGTCGTCCACCCATAACAGCCCCGTTGGCGCGGGACGCCCCTCGATCGGGCCGGCCACCGGCTGAGCCGGTCCCGGTTCGACCGGCGCGGCCTCGGGCACTCCGACGGGTGCGGGCGGGGCGGTGGCGGCGGGTTCGGCGATGGCCTCGACCCGGTCCCACGGCGGCGGCCCGGCCGGCACCGGGAACTGCGAGTGCGGCGCGATCGGCCGCATCGGCTCGGCCTCCGGTTCCGGCTGGGCCGGGATCGCGATCGGCGCCGGAGCCGGGTCGATCAACCTGGCCAGCTGGGCGTCGGCGCGCTCGGCCGCCAGGTCCGCCCTGCGCCGGCCGCTGGTCTCCAGCTCGCCGATGCGTTGGCGCAGCGCGGAAACCTGGTTCTGCAGGTCGTTGATGAGGTCGGCCTGCTGCCTGGCCAGCTCGGCAACGGAAAGGTCCTGGTCAGCGATGCGGACCTGGAGATCGCGGTTGCCGGCCGACCGGATCAGCCTGCCGAGCGGTCGGCGGAACACGATGAGCGCCAGCAGTACCACCAGCGACCACAACAGTGTTGCCAACCAGTAGATCGTTTCCGCCATGATGGGCGAGCGTAGCGGGCGCAACGCCACTCGCGGCAGCGTTGCGCCCGCCAGTCGCTCAATTCGCTCGTGACCAGCGGATTCAGGACCGGTCGAACTCGCGTGCCGCGAGCGCCCGGACGATGCCGGCCCGGCCCTCGGACACCAGCCTGCGCAGCGACGGCGGCCGCTCCTGCGCCAGCCACTCGTCGGCCGCGGCCACTGTTTCCGGCTCGACCGCCCAGTGCGGGAACAGACCGACCACGGTCGGCTGGGCCCGCTCGCTGGAGCGCCGCTCCCACACGTCGGCCACGTCCGCGAAGTATCGCCGCACGTAGGAGGCGAGCAGTCGCTTCTGCGCCGGGTGCGAGAACCCGTTGATGATCGCCTCGTTGATGGCGTTGGGCAGCTCGTCGTCGAAAACCGCGCGCTGCCAAGCCTTTTCCTTGGCTTCCTCGGTCGGGATCAGCGCCCGCGCCCGTTCGGCGGCCCGGTGGCCCGCCGAGGTGGCGTCGCGTTGCTCCTCGGCGTCGATCTCCTCCTCGCCCGCCGCCCCGTGCGCGACCAGCGCCTGGAGCAGCCGCCAGCGCAGGTCGGTGTCCACGTCCAGGCCGGGCAGCGGGTCGGACTCGTCCAGCCAGCCGCGCAGCACCGCGACCTTCTCCTGTTCCAGCACCGAACCGGCCAGCGAGTTCACAAAGGACAGCTGGTGGTCCGAGCCCGGCTCGGCGGCGCGGACCAGTTCCAGCACCTGGTCGGTCAGCGCCCGCCAGCCGCGTGGCGCGAACTCCGGATCGGCGTAGGAGGCGATCGCGGTCTGCGCCTGCAACAGCAGCCGCTGCACCACGCCGACCTCGGTCTCGGCGTGGATGCCGCCCTGCACCAGGGTGGCGAAGTCGCGGGCCTTCAGCTCGGCCTCGCGGGTCATCTCCCAGGCCGCCGACCAGCACAGCGTGCGCGGCAGCGGCTCGGCGATGTCCGAGACGTGGTCGACGATCCAGGCCAGCGAGTCGTTGTCCAGCCGCATCGTGCAGTAGGTCAGGTCGTCGTCGTTGACCAGCACCAGCTTGCCGCGCGACACGCCGACCAGCTCGGGCACCTCGGTGCGCTCGCCGGTCACGTCCAGCTCGACCCGGTGTACCCGGACCAGCTTGCCGTTGGCGTCGTTGTCGTAGATGCCGACCGCGATCCGGTGCGTGCGCAGCTCACCCTGGCCCGGCCGGGCCGGACCCTGCAGGATGACGAAATCGGTGAACTTCCCGTCCGCGTCGATGGCGAAGCGTGGCCGGATCAGGTTCAGGCCGGTGGTCTGCAACCATTGCGCGCCCCAGCCGGACAGATCCCGGCCGGACGCCTCCTCCAGCGCGCCGAGCAGGTCGGCCAGGGTCGCGTTGCCCCACGCGTGCTTGGCGAAGTACACCCGCAGGCCGGCCAGGAAGTTGTCCAGGCCGACGTAGGCGACGAGCTGCTTGAGCACGCTCGCGCCCTTGGCGTAGGTGATGCCGTCGAAGTTGACCTCGACCGCCTGGAGGTCCTGGATGTCCGCGGCGACGGGGTGCGTCGAGGGCAGCTGGTCCTGGCGGTAGGCCCAGGACTTCTCGATGTTCGCGAACGACGTCCAGGCCGCCTTGTACTCGGTGGCCTCGGCCTGCGCGAGCACGCTGGCGAACGTGGCGAACGACTCGTTGAGCCACAGGTCGTCCCACCAGCGCATGGTGACCAGGTCGCCGAACCACATGTGCGCCATCTCGTGCAGCACGGTCTCGCAGCGCCGCTCGTAGAAGTAGCGGGTGACCCGGCTGCGGAAGACGTAGTCCTCCAGGATCGTGATGCAGCCCGCGTTCTCCATCGCGCCCGCGTTGAACTCCGGCACGAAGCACTGGTCGTACTTGCCGAACGGGTACGGCACGCCGAAGACGCGGTGGTAGTAGGCGAAGCCCTGCTTGGTCTCGGTGAACAGCCGCTCGGCGTCCATGTGCTCGGCCAGTGACGCGCGGCAGTAGATGCCCAGCGGGATGCGGATGCCGTCCTCGCCGACGAACTCGTCCGTCCACTGCGTATACGGCCCGGCGACCAGCGCGGTCACGTAGGTGGACAGCACGCCGGTGGTGGCGAAGACGTGCCGCACGGCGGCCGGTCCGGCCTCCACCGCGACCTCCGTCGTGGCCGCGGTGGCGCCGTTGGAGATCACCTGCCAGCCGGCCGGGGCGAGCACGGTCAGGTCGTAGGTCGCCTTGAGGTCGGGCTGGTCGAAGCAGGCGAACATGCGCTTGGCGTCACCGGTCTCGAACTGCGAGTACAGGTACACGCTCTTGTCGACCGGGTCGACGAAGCGGTGCAGGCCCTCGCCGGTGTTCATGAACCGGCAGTCGGCCTCGATGACCAGCTCGTTGTTCTCGGCGAGGTTCGGCAGGGCGATCCCGTCGTCCTCGACGTAGCCGGACACGTCGAGCGCGACGCCGTTGAGCACCGCACTGCGGACACCGGCCGCGACCAGGTCGATCCAGGTCGACGCGCCTGCGGTGCGGCTGGTGAAGCGAACCGTCGTGGTGGAGGGGAAAGTCCTCTCTCCGGGCGCCCCGGCACCGTCAGTGACGTCCAACTCGATCGAGTAGGACTTCACGTCGAGCAGGGCGGCACGTTCCTCCGCCTGTTCGCGAGTCAGGTTGGGCGCGGCCACAGGTCACCTCAGTTGGTCATGATTGTCGTTTGGTTCGGTCTCTGGCATCCAATCACGTTCTGCCACCGTCGTCCCGCCTGGTCGGGAAGAACTGCTGCCCGAGGTCGGTTATGGATAGCGAGCGAGACGACCGACACGATGACGGAGACCGATCCATGACTGACGCGCAGCCGACCACCGAACGTACCAAGGTCGAGTTCTACTTCGACCCGATCTGCCCGTTCGCCTGGATCTCTTCCCGGTGGATCCTCGAGGTCGAGAAGCACCGTGACCTCGACCTGAGCTTCCACGTGATGAGCCTGGCCGTGCTGAACAGCGGCCGCGACGACCTGCCCGAGCAGTACAAGGAGGCCATGCGCTCGGCCTGGGGCCCGGTCCGGGTCGCCATCGCCGCCGAGGAGAAGTTCGGCAACGGCGTGCTCCGCGACCTCTACACCGCGATGGGTACGCGCCTGCACAACCAGCACAACTCCGACCGCACCGAGGTGATCAAGGAGGCGCTGGCCGAGGTCGGGCTGCCGGCCGAACTGGCCGACGCCGCCGAGAGCACCGACTACGACGAGGCGCTGCTGCGCAGCCACCACGCCGGCATGGACCCGGTCGGCATGGACGTCGGCACGCCGACCATCCACGTGAACGGCGTCGCGTTCTTTGGACCGGTGCTGAACAAGATTCCGCGCGGCCAGGACGCGCTCAACGTGTTCGACGGCGCTGTGCTGCTCGCCGGCTACCCGAACTTCTTCGAGCTCAAGCGCACGCGCACGGGAGATCTCGACTTCAACTGAGGTCACACTCGCGGGGCCGTCGTGATGTGTCAGGGTGGTGTGAACCCACACACCTTGGAGGATTCATGGCGGCCCCAGCGACCCACCGCACCGGGCATGTGATCGCCGGCGAGCACCGGGACACCGCGACTGAGCGGATCGAGGTGCGCAACCCCGCGACCGAGCAGGTGATCGGCTCGGTGCCGGCGGGTACCGCCGCCGATGTCGACGCCGCGGTCAATGCCGCCGCCGAGGCGTTCGAGTCGTGGGCGGCCACGTCGGTCGAGGACCGGATCGCGTTGATCCGCGGGGTTTCCAGCGGTCTCGCCGCGCGCGGCGAGCAGATCGCCGCGGCCACCACCGCCGAGATGGGTTCGCCGATCATGTTCTCCCGCCGGGTGCAGGCGGGCCTGCCGGTCGGTACCTCGGCCGGCATCGCCGACCTGCTGGCGGGCGGCTTCGCGTTCAGCGAGGAGATCGGCAACTCGCTGGTGCTGCGCGAACCGTTCGGCGTGGTCGGCGCGATCACCCCGTGGAACTACCCGCTGCACCAGATCGTCGCCAAGGTGGTCCCGGCCATCGCCGCCGGCAACACCGTCGTGCTCAAGCCGAGCGAGATCGCGCCCGCGGTGGCGAACATCCTGCTCGACGTGCTCGCCGAGGCCGGCCTGCCGGCGGGCGTTGTCAACCTGGTGCACGGCCTCGGCCCGGTCGTCGGCGAGGCCATCGCCGCCCATCCCGGCGTCGACCTGGTCTCGTTCACCGGCTCGACCCGTGCGGGCAAGCGGGTCAGCGTGGTCGCGGCCGACACCGTCAAGCGCGTCGCGCTGGAACTGGGCGGCAAGTCCGCCAACGTCATCCTGGACGACGCGGACCTGGCCAAGGCCGTCAAACTCGGCGTGGCGAACTGCTACATGAACGGCGGCCAGACCTGCACCGCGTGGACGCGCATGCTCGTGCCGGCCGACAAGCACGACGAAGCCCTCGACCTCGCCGTCGCCGCGGCCGCCAAGTACAGCGTCGGCGACCCGACCGACGAAGCGACCCGCATCGGCCCGATGTCCTCCGGCGCGGGCCGCGACCGCGTGCGCGGCTACATCGACACCGGCATCACCCAGGGCGCCACGCTCGCCACCGGCGGCGCCGACCCGGTCGACGGCCTGCCCACCGGCTACTACGTCCGGCCGACCGTGTTCGGCGGTGTGACGCCCGAGATGACCATCGCGCAGGAGGAGATCTTCGGCCCGGTGCTGTCGGTCCTGCCCTACACGGACGAGGACGACGCGGTGCGCATCGCCAACTCGACCATCTACGGCCTGGCCGGCGGAGTCTTCTCGGCCGACAAGGACCATGCCCTCGCCGTGGCCAAGCGGCTGCGCACCGGCCAGGTCGACGTGAACGGCGGCGCGTTCAACCCGGTCGCCCCGTTCGGCGGCTACCGCCAGTCCGGCAACGGCCGCGAGTACGGCCACTTCGGACTGGAGGAATTCCTGGAGATCAAGTCCATCCAGCGTTAGTTGCGTTTCGCCAACTCCATCGCCTCGACCCGCTCACCTCGGCTCAGCTGCCACTCGACGAGTTGGGTGAGCCGGTCGGCGCGGACCTTCCGCTCGACAGGCGTCGGCACCTTCGGGATGTTCGACGTCGTCGGGCGGAGCAGTTCGCGTTCCAGTTCCGCGGTCCAGCGCAGCATCTCCGGCGGCGAGTCCCAGGCGGTCACTCCGATCAGCCTGCCGTTGCGCAGGTGGCCGACGATCTTCGGCTTGGCCTGCCGGCCTTCCAGCACGATCGTGTCCTCGCCGAGCGTCGGCATGCCGGCGACCTGCAACCGGACCCCGAACTGCTCGGACCAGAACCGGGGGAGCGGGGTGAACGGCAGCGCGTCCACCGGTCCGGCCAGCAGACTCGCCGCGGCCGCCCGGCCCATCTCAGCCGCGTTCAGCCAGTGCTCCGCGCGCCGGGGCACGGCCTCGAAGCGCAGGTTCGGCCAGCGCGCCACGTCCCCGGCCGCGACCACGTCGGTCGCGCCGACCACGTGACAGCTCGGCCGGCACAGCAGCCCGTCCTCCAGCGTCAGCCCGGACCCGCGCAGCCACTGCACGGCGGGCGTGCTGCCCACCGCGAGCACGACGCAGCCGGCCAGCAGCAGCTCGCCGTTGGACAGGTGCAGCGCGATGCCGCGCGGCTGCGGAATCCAGTGCACGACTTCGGCGCCGAGCGCCAGGTCGACCCCGTGCGTGCGGTGCAGCCTGCCGATCCGCTCGCCGATCCGGGTGCCGAGCACCTTGCCCAGCAGCGTCTTCGGCCGTGCCACGATGGTCACGTCCCGGCCCAGCTCGCGGGCTGTCGCGGCGACCTCGCAGGCGGTGAACCCGCCGCCGATCACCACGACCCGCTCGGGTGGCCCGGTGCGCAGCGTCCGCTGTAGCGCGGTCGCGTCGTCGATGGTGCGCAGCACGTGCACCCGAGGATCGTGCCTTGGCGAACCGCCCAGGTGCCGCTGCTGCACGCCGGTCGCGATGACCAGGCCGTCGTAGCGGATCTCCTCGTCGCCGGGCAGCTCCACGACGCGCCTGCGGTGGTCCAGCTTCATCGCCTGGGTGCCCCGCCGCCAGCGCGCGTCCAGCTGGACGTAGCTGCGCAGCGCGAGGTCGGCCGCGCGCAGTTCGCCGGTCAGCAGCTGCTTGGACAGCGCGGGCCGGTGGTAGGGCCTGCGCGTCTCCGCGCCGACCACGACCAGTTCGCCCTCGAACTTCAACTCGCGCAACGCCTCGGCCGCGCGCAGTCCGGCCAGTCCGGCGCCGACCACGACGATTCGTTCCGGTTTGCTCACCTGGCTCACTTGGCACGCTCCACGATGGTGATGGCCTGCATCGGGCAGTAGCGCGCGGCCATCAGCGTGTGCTCGCGCTCGCTCTCCGGCGGCCGGTGGTCGTAGCGCAGCTGCCCGTTCGCGCGCAGCTGGAACACCTCACCCGCCTCGGCCTGGCAGATCCCGTACTGGTGACACCTGCGGTTGTTGACGACCACTCTCAGCGTCATGCGTCCTCCTCGACAAGACCGGCGTTGACCAGCACCTTTGCCGGTATGAAGCGCAGTACGGAGATCACGATCGTGGGGGTCAACACGGTGAGCCCGGCAAGCCACAGCGCTTCCAGGTGTCCGTTGGCGTTGGCCCCGAAAAACGAGTGGATGACGATCAGCACCACTGCCGGATACGCCATGCGGTGCAGCCACAACCAGCGGCGATACGAGACGAACCGCTGCACCAGCATGGACAGCGCGATCGCCAGCATCAGCTCGATGCCGATGATGCCGGCCGCGTGCCGGACGAGTCCGTCCGCGAACGGGACGGTCAGGTCCACGACGCTGAACGTGGTGGCGCCGGTCAGGAACACGAACACCGCGGCGTGCAGCGCACCGAAGGCGATGGCCAGCGTGGCCAGCACCAGGTGCGAACTGCGGGTGGCGTGCCGGCCGGTCAGCCGGTGCAGCCAGCCCGTGGCGACCAGCACGCCCCACACCAGGGTCGCGCAGGTCAGGACATAGGCCAGTCGTGCGGACAACGCGGCGGCCTGGCGGACACCGGCGTCGTGGGGCGTCGTCGCAGCCAGTCTGGGCAGCAGCTCGACGAACGGGTACAGCATCGGCAGCTCCGAATTTAGAAACCGGTCCCCACTGCCCGGTACGGTCAAACGCGGAGAGGGTATCGGCTCAATCTCTGTTCGGTAACATTTTGTCGGTGACTTGTGTTTCTGCTATCACCCGTTCGGCCGAATATCGCTGCGTTGTGTCGTCGCCGACTACTCGTTTGTAGTCAACGCCGCCCGAACCACGTCCTCAGGAAGCGACGAGGACCGGATCGCTTCCGCGACAGTGACTTCGCCCGTTCGTACCGAAGTGCGCAACGTGAAGAGTGTGTGTAGTTGATCGCGCGCGAAAAACACGAAATCCCGATCAACGGGTTCGCCATGTCCGCCGACCACAATCGTCGGATCAATCGTGATAATGCTGCTCAGGGCGTGTGGCCAGGTCGCCAAATGAGTTTCCGGCCCGAACGATTCGGCACTGAACGAACCGGTCGTTTCGTCGTGTTCAACCAGGTCGCCCGCGAACACCACGTGCGCGTCCGGAACCGACACGACCAGGTCGTTGTCGGTGTGCGCGGGCCCGAAATGCGCCAACTGGACGGCCCGGCCGCCGATCTCCAGGGTCGTGCTGTCCGCGATCGTCCGATCCGGCGCGACGACCCGCGCCGCGGCCAACAGCGCCGCGTCCTCGGCGCGGCCCTCGCGCTCGTATTCGCGGACGAACTCGGCGCGCCCGAGGTCCGCGTCGGGCACGAGCAGCTTGGCCGCCCGCTCGTGCGCCCACACCGGCGCCGGCAGGAAGGCCGAGGTGCCCAGCACATGGTCGAAGTGCGCGTGGGTGAGCGCCACCGTCCACGGCGCGTCGGTGATCTCGCGCACCGCGGCGGCGAATTCGGCACCCTGTGCCTCGTCGCCACGAGTGTCAACGACAAGGCAGGCACCGTCACCGACGACAAGGCCCACGGTCAGGTCCAGCTCGGTGTAGCGGCGCGCGAACACCTCATCGCCCACCTCGACCCACACAGCACAGCACGGTAGCGACCCTGCGTCCCGCGCTCCAGTGGCCGTGCTGGCAGACTGCGAGCCGTGCGCGTGTACATCGGCTCCGACCATGCGGGCTTCGAACTGAAAGCCCACCTCGTCGAGCACCTCAAGGGCCTCGACCACGAGGTCGTCGACGTGGGAGCACCGGCCTACGACCCGGACGACGACTACCCGCCGTACTGCGTCGAGGCGGCCCGGCGGACCATCGCCGACGAGGGCGCCCTCGGCATCGTCATCGGCGGCTCCGGCAACGGCGAGCAGATCGCCGCCAACAAGGTGCCCGGCTGCCGCGCCGCGCTGGCCTGGAACACCGAGACGGCAACCCTGGCAAGGGAGCACAACAACGCCCAGGTCGTCGCCATTGGCGCCCGGATGCACACCCCCGAGGAGGCCACCCGGATCGCCGACGCGTTCCTAGCCACCCCGTTCTCGGAGGGTGAGCGGCACAAGCGGCGGATCGGCGAACTGGCCGAGTACGAGCGCACCGGCGTGCCCCCGGCCCTGCCCGGCAAGTAGCGGGCGCGCATGCCAGAAGGGCACACGCTGCACCGGCTGGCCCGGCTGCACCAGCGGCGCTACGCCGGCAAACCGGTCGCGGTGACCAGCCCGCAGGGCCGGTTCGCGGCCGAGGCCGCCCTAGTCGACGGCCGCAAGCTGATCCGCGCGGAGGCGCACGGCAAGCACCTGTTCCACCGCTACGGCGCGGACGCGATCGTGCACATCCATCTGGGCCTGATCGGCGTCTTCGACGAGTACCAGCTCCCCGAACCCGACCCGGTCGGCCAGGTCCGGATGCGCATGCTCGGCGCCCTGTACGGCACCGACCTGCGCGGCCCCACCATCTGCGAGGTCATCGACGAGGCCAGGGTCGCCGCCATCCACGCCCGGCTCGGCGCCGACCCGCTGCGCAAGGACGCCGACCCCGAGCAGGCGTTCAAGCGGATCAGCCGCTCCAAGCAGCCGATCGCCGCACTGCTCATGGACCAGTCGGTGATCGCAGGCGTCGGCAACGTCTACCGCGCCGAGGTGCTGTTCCGGCACAACGTCCACCCCTACGTCGAGGGCCGCACCGTCAGCCACGAACTGTGGACGGACATGTGGGACGATCTGGTCAAGTTGATGCGCTACGGCGTCCGGACCGGCCGCATCGACACCGTCGAACCCGAACACGAACCGAAGGCGATGGGCCGCGCGCCGCGCAAGGACCGGCACGGCGGCGAGGTCTACGTCTATCGGCGCGCCGGCATGCCGTGCCTGGTCTGCGGCGCCGAGGTGCAGGTCGCCGAACTCGCCGGTCGCAGGCTCTACTGGTGCCCGGTCGACCAGCCCGCGCCATGACCGAGTTCGCGGCGGCGCGCGTCGCGCGACTGGCCACAGTGGACGAATCGGGCCGCCCGCATCTCGTCCCGGTCACCTTCGCACTCGACGGCGAGATCGCCTACATCGCCGTCGACCACAAACCCAAGACCACCCGCAACCTCAAGCGGCTGCGCAACATCGAGGCCAACCCACAGGTCAGTCTGCTCGTCGACGAGTACACCGAGGACTGGACCCAGCTCTGGTGGATCCGCGCCGACGGCATCGCGACCGTCCTGCGCGACCAGGCCACCTTCGCCGAACCCACCCGGGTGCTGGCCGCCAAATACCCGCAGTACCAGGACAATCCGCCGCAAGGCCCGGTGATCCGCATCCACATCACCCACTGGTCCAGCTGGCACGCCTGAGCCGAACTCAGTCCTGAACGGCCCACAGCCGAATCACCACATGCGGATCCCGCCGGTCCTCTTCGGACAACGCGGCGACCTTCGCGGTTGCCTCGGCAACCACACGTTCCCGGGTGGCCACGTCCAGTCCGGCGAACCGCGCCGCCGTCGACCCCAACGACGTCCACTCCGCGACCAGATCGGCCGCGTCGATCGCCGGCCCGCCCAACGGCGCGACCTCGGTGCCCGTCACCCGCAACCCCGCCGATTCGGCCAGCGCCACCAACGCCTCCGGCGTCTCGGTATGTTCCGCGCCGTACCGGCTCGACGTCACGGTCGGCGCGCCTGCCGCGTCCAGTTCGGCCGAGAACACCGCCTTCGCCGGCCAGTAGTCGTCCTTGGTCCAGGTCGCCGCCGCGAACGCACCACCCGGCCGCAACGCCGCCGCCAACTGCCGCACCGCGGCGGGCGGATCGGCGAGGTGGAACAGCACGAACGCGCTGACCAGCACATCCACGCTGTTCGGCAGCAACGGCGGATGCGCGAGGTCGGCCTGCGCCAACCGCGCCCGATGCCCGGCGGCATGGCCGAGCATGGCCGTGGTCAGGTCGAGCCCGACGATCGTCGCGTTCGGTGCGGCCGCCGCCAACAGCGGCAACAACGCCCCGGTCCCGGTGCCCGCGTCCACGACCACGCGCGCCTCGCTCAGCGGCAACCGCGCCAACAGCGGCCCCGACCCGGTCACCAGCAACCCGGCCCGCAGGCTCGCGTACCGGTCCGCGCCCCGCTCGTACATCTCCCGCACGGCTTCCATAGCCGCAGTCTCACACGTGACGGTGACTCGCTGTACCGTGACTGCATCACAGAGCACATGTCCCCTAAGCACATGTCACTGCGCGCCAATCGATCACGCACCGCACAGTGCCGTCGACCGCGCTTGCTAAGGTCCGGAGAATGACCAGCACGATGGCCAATGACCTAGACACGCTGCCGGAGCCGACGAGCCCGCGCAGCTGGTCGCGCGCGACCCAGGACATGCGGGAGGGCCTGCTCGCCTGGAATCTGTGGTCGCACCTCGGCTGGCAGGACCTGCGTTCCCGCTACCGCAGGTCGATCTTCGGCGCGTTCTGGCTGACCATCGCGACCGCGACCACCACGGCCGGTCTGGGCATCCTGTTCAGCGCGCTGTTCCACGACCAGCTGAGCACCTTCCTGCCCTACATCGGCACCGGCCTGATCATCTGGGGCTTCATCAGCGGCTGCCTGCTGGACGGCCCGGACACCTTCGCGGTCAGCGACGGCGTCATCAAGCAGGTCCCGGCCCCGATGACCGTGTTCGTGCTGCGCACGGTGTGGCGCCAGTTGCTCACCCTCGCGCACAACCTGATCATCTACGTGGTCCTGCTGGCGATCTTCTTCACCCACCTGGACCACCCCTACACGATGAACACGCCGAACTGCACGTCCGGCGGCGGCCTCACCTGCCAGCCCGGCCTCGGCTGGTACAGCCTGCTGGCCATCCCCGGCATGGTGCTGCTGGTCATCGCGATGACCGCGAGCACCCTGATCCTGGGCATCGTCGCCGCCCGCTTCCGCGACGTGAAGCCGTTGATCGGCGCGCTCGTGCAGCTGCTGTTCTTCTTCCTGCCGATTTCCTGGCCGCTGGACGAGTTCGTGCAGAAGGTCGGCGGTGGCAAGGCGTGGATCATCCAGCTCAACCCGCTGTTCCACTTCGTGCAGATCGTCCGCCAGCCGCTCGTCGGCCAGTCGGTCGACTGGTGGAGCTGGTTGGTCGCGATCGGCCTGACCATCCTGGTCTGGGGCCTCGCGCTGACCATGCTGCGCCGCTACCGCGCCCGCATCTCCTACTGGGTCTGAGCCGCGACGTCGCCAGCATCACCCACTCGGTTCAATCGCGGTCGATGACCGCCCGCAGGAATTCGCGGGTGCGCTGCTCGGCCGGATCGGTGAACAACTTCTCCGGCGGCGCGTCCTCGACGATCTGCCCCTTGTCGAACATCAGCACCCGGTCCGACACGTCCCGAGCGAAACCCATCTCGTGCGTGACGCACAGCAGCGTGATGTCCGTGTTGGCGGCGACCTCGCGCAACACGTTCAGCACACCGGCCACCAGTTCGGGGTCGAGCGCGGACGTGACCTCGTCCAGCAGCAACACCTCCGGCCGCATGGCAAGGGCGCGCGCGATCGCCACCCGCTGCTGCTGGCCGCCCGAGAGCTGACTCGGGTGCGCGTCGGCCTTGTCCGCCAACCCGACCATCGCCAGCAGATCACGCGCCCGCTGCTCGGCCTCATCCCTCGCCAGCCCGAGCACCCGGATCGGTGCCTCGGTGATGTTGCGCAGCACGTTCATGTTCGGGAACAGGTTGAACTGCTGGAACACCATGCCGATCCGGTTGCGCACCTGGCGCAGGTGCTTCTCGTCGGCGGGAACCAGCTTGCCGCCCCGGTTCATGTGGCTGAGGTAGTCGCCGCCGACCTGGATGGTGCCCTGATCGACCCGTTCCAGCGTCATCAGCAGCCGCAGGATGGTGGTCTTCCCCGAGCCGCTCGGACCGATCAGGGTGACGTGCTCGCCCGGCTTGACGTGGAAATCCAGTCCGCGCAGCACGGTCGCCTCGCCGAAGCGCTTCACCACACCGTCGAACTGGATCATCTTCTCGGCGCGCGGCGCCGCAGTGAGGTCAATGTTGCCGGACACGACGCTCCAACCTGCGCACCAGCACCGAGGCTGGATAGCTCAACACCAGGAAGAACAAGCCGGCCAGGGTGAACGGCTCCACATAGCGGTATGCGGCGGCACCGGCGGCCTGGGCCTGGCCGACCAGGTCGAGCACACCGATGGACAGCAGCAACGGGGTTTCCTTCAACATCGAGATCATGTAGTTGCCCAACGCGGGCAGGACGCGCGGAATCGCCTGCGGCAGGATCACGCTGGTCCACGTCCGGCCACGAGGCAGGTTCAGCGCGGTAGCCGCCTCCCACTGTCCACGTGGGACAGCGTCGATCCCGGCCCGGTAGACCTCCGAGGTGTACGTCGCATAGTGCACGCCCAGCCCGATGACACCGGTCGTCAGTGACCCCAGCGTGATGCCGAACAAGGCCGGGAACACGAAGTAGAGAAAATACAGCTGCACCAACAACGGCGTGCTGCGAATGAACTCGACGAACAGCCACACCGCCTGGCTGAGCACGGGAACACGCGCGCGCCGAACCAGCGCGAACACCAGCCCCAGCACGTAGGCGAGCGCCGACCCGAGCACCGTCGCCTCGAAGGTGATCAGCAGGCCGTGCAGCAGCCCCGGCAGAATCTGCCAGGCGAACGGCCAGTTCCACAGATCCATCACGCACCGCCCACGTACTGCTCGGGCGGAAACGTCCTCGTCCGCCGCTGCGGCCGCTTACCGAGCCGGCGCGCGGCCGCACGTTCGGCCCAGCGCATCGCCATGGTGATCAGGATCGCCAGGATCAGGTACATCACCAGCACCATCAACAGGATCAGCGGTGTCTGCGCCACCGAGAACGTCGGGATGAGGATCTGTTTGGCCTGGTAGGTCAGCTCCGGCACGGTGATCAGCGAGACGATCGCGGTAGCCTTCAGCAACTGGATGAACAGCGTGTTGAACGACGGCAGCATCTCCGCGATCGCCTGCGGCAGGATCACCCGGACCATCCGCTGAGCAGGCGTGAAGTTCAACGCCGTCGCTCCCTCCCACTGCTCGGCCGGAACCGACCGCACCGCGCCACGCACGATCTCCGCCCCATAGGCGCCGTGATTGAGCCCGAGCACGAGCACGCCGGCCCACAACGGCATGAACTGCAGGCCGATCAGCACCGGCACCACGAAATAGATCCAGAACAGCTGGACCAGCTCGGACGTGCCGCGCCAGCCCTCGACGTAGATCCGGACGATGATCCGCACGACCAACGACCGGTTCGTGCTGGCCAAACCCACCACGAACGACAAAATGGTGGCAAGGATGATCCCGCCGATGGTCAGTTCCACGGTCGGCGGCAATCCGACGGCCAGCACGGACAGGAAGTGACCGAAGTTCGCGAACACCGGCGATGTCCCGCTCAGCTCGCGGAGCAGAGCTTCTCGGTGGTCACGTCGGGTGCTGGAATGTTGCCCTGGGTGAACCCGAACGGCTGGACGATCTTGAGCCACTCGCCGTTACTGTGCATTTGGGTCAGCTGCTGGTTGAACTGGTTCACCAGGTCGGTTTCGTTCTTGCGGAACACGAACCCGCCGGTCTCACCCTGCTTCGCCCCGTTGACCACCGGCGCGAACCCCTGCGTGACCTCGACCGCGGCCTGCGGATTCTGCTTGACCAGCGTCTTGAGCGAGATGTCGGTGAGCACGGCGCCGTAGGTACGGCCGGTGGTCACCGCGGACAGCAGCTCGTCCGGCGAAGCGAAAGCCTGCAACTGCCCGTCCGGGATACCCGCGGCGGTGGCGTAGTCCTTCTCCACCGCGCCACTCTCGACCGCGAGCTTGACCCCCTTCGCCTTCGCCGAGTCGAAGTCGGTGATCCCCTGCGGATTTCCCTTGGGCACCAGGAAAGCCACCAGTGCCGTGTAGTCGGGGACGGAGAACGTCGCACTCACGCAACGCTTGGCCGTGATATCCATGCCGGCTGCGACCATGTCGTACTGGCCGGCATTGAGTCCCTGGATCAACGTGTCGAAATCCGTCTGCTGCGCGGTCACGTTCGCCACGCCCAGCTTCCCGAAGATCGCCCGCGCGACCTCGGGCGCCTCACCCGTGACCCGGCCCTGCGCGTCCGTGTAGCCGTACGGCTGCTCCCCGGCGATACCGATCTTGATCGAGCCGGCCTTCTTCGCCGCGCTCAGCGCATCGCCGCCACTACTCACGCTCGAACAAGCAGCTAACAGCGCGGGCGTACCCAGAGCCGCGACACCCAGCACAGCCGAACTCCTGAAGAAATCCCGTCGCGTCCAATGGCTGGCCGGCATCGGTATCTCCTTCACCGTTTTTGATTTTCCGTCAACGAACGGCTCGTACCCACCGCTCTCCCAGACGAAACACCGCCAGGTGGAAACCCATCGCGCAGACCTGTCGAGTGTGGACAGAACAGGCGCTTGAAGGGCTGACCGAGGCAGCCGAGCGCGAGTCGGAAACTGCTGAGAGCGGGTGACGGGAATCGAACCCGCATGACCAGCTTGGAAGGCTGGAGCTCTACCATTGAGCTACACCCGCGAGGCTCGGCTGACCGGGCCTGCGCACAGCTTAGCGGCTCGCGGTAAGCTACGTGCGCGCACCACCCGTTGGGTGGGCAGCGGGGTATGGCGCAGCTTGGTAGCGCACTCGCTTTGGGAGCGAGGGGCCGCCGGTTCAAATCCGGCTACCCCGACTTTCGGCCTCTGACCAGCGGAAACTCTGGTCAGAGGCATGGCTTGCTCGTAGTACAGCGCTCGGATACACCACAACTGGAGTGTCTGAGTATGGCTACCGCACCCCTTCACCGCCCGGCAGGCGACAAGATCGCCTCCGCCTGGGCGTCGTTCATCCAAGAGTGGGATCGCACCCTTCGATCCGAGAACAAGTCGGCCAACACGGTCCGCATCTACACCCTCGCCGCAGCTCAGCTTGCCGCCTGGTTGGCCACCCAGCCCGATCTGGTCGATCCGATCGAGGTCACGGCGCACCACATCCGAGGCTTCATCGCGGACGTCCTGGAGCGCACCAGCGCAGGCAACGTGCACACGACCTACCGGTCGCTTCGCGTGTTCTTCAAGTGGCTCGTGGCAGAGGACGAGATCGACGAGTCGCCGATGGACCACACCAAGGCGCCGATCGTGCCGGAGAAGCTGGTCCCGATCCTGCCTGACGACGTGACCAAGGCGCTGCTCGACCAGTGCGCCGGGCGTGACCTGATGAGCCGACGCGACGCCGCGATCATCCGGCTCCTGTTCGATACCGGATGCCGACTCGCCGAGATCGCGGACCTGACCGTCGACGATGTTGGTCTGACACTTGATGTGATTCACGTCATAGGCAAGGGTCGACGTAGTCGAGTCGTGCCGTTCAGTGCGAAGACGTCGCTCGCGTTGTCCCTCTACCTGCGCGCCCGCAGGGCCGACAAGTGGGCCGCCAAGACCGACGCACTCTGGCTCGCCGAACGGGGACGCGGCCCGCTACAAGCCAACGGCGTCAAGATCATGCTTCGCCGTCGCGGGTGCGCCTGCGGGGTGTCAGACAAGAACGTCCACGCCCACAGGTTCCGCTACACCCTCGCCCACCAGTGGCAGATGGCGGGAGGGAATGAGTCCGACCTGATGCGGATCATGGGCTGGCGGTCGTTGGAGATGCTCCGGCGCTACGGCGCCAGCGCCGCCGACGATCGAGCGCACCAGTCTCGATGTTCGTCCGCATGGCAAGCCGCAGCAGGTGGTACAGCTGATCGCGCAACACCTGCCACCCGCCAACCGGCAGTTGCAGAGCATCCTCGTGGACATAGAGCACGCCCTCTGGTGGTCGCAGCCGATCGAACAGCGCAGTCGCCGAGGACTCGACCCGTCGCGTCGGAAGCAGGGCGGCGGACCGCTCTCGGATCGCAGCGTCGTACTGGTCGGTCCGTACCAGCTCAGGAACCACCCAGTCGAACTCGAAGATCCGGCAGGCTTCGCCACGAAGAGTGGTGAGGACATGCTCGTACTCATCGTGCGGCCACCGCGACGTCGGAAGCTGGGTCGCCATCTGTATGAGTCGGTCCCGTTCCTGGCCGAAGATGCCGAGGAAGGCGAGAAGCGATGCCACGTCGATCTCGCTCGGGCTGAGCTTTCCGGTGAGGATTCGGGAGAGCCGCGACTCCCACCAACCGAGAATCCGCGCGCATTGCACGCCGTCAAATCCACCCGCTTCCATGTGTGCCCGCAGTTCGGCACCCAACTGCCGACCGCGCACCGTCGACACGAACTCGACCACGAGATCGCCCACCTTTCACCGATTCACGAATCAGTTCTTGCGTGACCGATCATCGAATGGTGTGCGACGCTGGAAGGACAACGTAGGGACAACGGCGGCTAGGGAGGCTAGTGGATACCGACCGTGTCGGCACCCGATTGCGGAAGCTTCGCAAGCTCCGGGGCATGACCCAGCACCAACTCGCAGGTCAGACCAACTTCTCAGTGTCGTTGATCAAGAAGGTCGAGCAAGGCTCCGTCCCCACCCAGCGCCGCTCTGGTGGCCGTCTCCGCTCGCGCGCTCGGTGTGTCTGTCGCGTATCTGTACGGCACGGATGACCACGTGGTCGCCGAAGAGTCGCTTGACGTCCAACTGGACGATCTGCGGGCCGCACTCGACGCGTGGGACGACCCGGACCCGGGGGCCGCCGATGACCCTCCGGGTCATCAACCGCCGCTTGGACGAGATCAACCGCCAGATCATCGGCACCGCTACGCCGAGGCGTCGGGGTTATTGCCGCCCCTGCTCCACCGCCTGTACACCCAGACCGACCGCTCCGAGCCAACACGCGCAGCACTGCACGATGCCTACCGGTTCTCGGCGGCCGTGGTCGGTGGATTCCGCCAGACGGACCTGCCGCGATCGCGTCCGAACGGCACGTCCAACTCGCGCCGGCGACCGATGATCCGAACCGGATCGCGATCAGCGCCTTCCACCGGTCGAGCCGTCACCCCCCAGCGCGGCGACTACGCGGGCGGCCTCCAGTTGCTGGAGCGTGCCCCAACGCGATCTCGACGAACGGTCACCCGTCGCCGTTCAACTGCACTTGCGTTCGGGCGTGCTTGCCGCGCGCTCGGGCCAACCTGATCGCGCCGACGAATTCGTTGGTGCGGCAAGGATTCCGGTGCGCGGAGACCAGTACCGCGGAATCGACGCGACGCCGGTAAACATCGATGTGCACTGGTGCGCGGTGCCGGTCGAGGCGATGGACGGAGTGGGGGCTGTGCGACGCGGTGCTGAGGTGCAGCTGACCGACCGTTCTCGTCCCGAGCGGATCGGTCATCACCACAGCGATCAAGCGCGCGCGTGCCTCCTGTATGGCGGCCGGGACCGGACGCAGTCCGAGTTGAACGCGGTACGTCGGATTGCTCCGTTCAACACCCGGCACCACCTGGCCGTTCGAGAGATTGTGCTTGCCTTGGCCGAGTCGGACCGACGACGTACAGAGTCGCTGGCCGGGTTCGCGCGATGGGCTGGGATCAGCATCTAGCGCGTCTCGGCAGCGGAGTCAGCGGACGGGGCGCCCAATCCGGCGTGTAACCGGGCGCTCTGCTGTACAGCGGAATAAGGTGTTACATAGCTTGGCGAGATGCTGCCCAGAGCGGAACGCCATGCCGACAGTATGCCGACCTAGTGGGAGATCAGACATGGCGGACGACGAGTTGGATCTCGGCGAGAACGACAACTCGGAAACTAACGACTTCCCGCCCGCTGAGCGTCAGATACACACTCAGGCATATGATCTATCGATTAATACTCTAAAGGAGCAGTGGGATGACAAACTACTGCTCATACCTGAATTTCAACGAGATTACGTTTGGGACAATGCCAAGGCGAGTAGGCTAATCGAATCGCTGCTGCTCAACATTCCTATTCCGGTACTTTTCTTTGCTGAAACTCAGGATGCAAAGTATCAAATAGTTGACGGACATCAGCGTGTTTACACGGTTGTGCGATATCTCGACAATCAATTTCCGCTCAGTGGGCTGCGTATTCAAGATGAGTTCAAAGGATTGCGCTTCCATCAGTTGCCAGACAGGGAGCAAAGGTTCCTGCGTACCAGGGTGATGCGCGCCACGATTATTGGCGCAGATTCATCTCCAAGTATGAAATTTGAAGTGTTTGAGCGCCTGAATACCGGCGGTCTTGCGCTGAACGCGCAGGAGATTCGCCATGGACTCAATATGGGAAAACTTAGCGACCTGTTGCGCGAACTCGAAGTCAGCACCCCTTTCAGGGCGTGTCTTGGGAGTCAGCGGCCTCGCAAGAGGATGGTAGATCAGGAACTGATACTAAGGTTTTTTGCTCTGCAGGACCGGTTGTCCCAGTATCGTACTCCACTTGTTCGATTCCTCAATGATTATATGCGAGAGAACCGTGATCCGGACGACAGCTGGATCGCTAACAAGCGTGATTTGTTCGAGCGCACGATGGTTGTGATTAGTGATATCTTGGGCACTTCAGCATTTCGTGTCACGGATGGTACAGGCAGGCCGACCGAGAAGGTGATCAACCGTGCTGTTTATGAGGCACAGTCGATCGTGTTCTCTGTTTGTGATCACAAGGTGGCTTTGCGGCGTTCTGACCAGCTACGGCGAAGTCTTGGCGAGCTTTTCGTCGACGGCAATTTTGACGAGCAAATTAGGAAGTCAACTGGTGACCGTGCGCGAACTTATGGCAGGATAAGTCACGTAGCAGATGCTTTCATTCGGGCTGATGTTCCCATCGATCTCGGTAATTTTGGCGAAGTGATCTCTCGCTATACGCATCGCTGAAAGCGCGAATCATGCCATCAAATGCGCTGGCCGAGCTGATGTCAGGATTGGCTGAGATAGAAGCACTTCAGCGTGCCAATCCATCGCCTCTAAAGGGGAATGCGCTTAAGAAACCTCAAATAGTGCGAGCGATTGGCAGGGCTGAGATAGTTCTGCTGTCTAGTCACTTTGAACGTTACATATATGCCATCAATGAGGAGGCTGTCGAAGCGGTCTGTGATTCGGCGGCGAAGGCGTATTCTTTGCCGGAGAGTCTTCGGCTTCATCATGCGCGGCCGGTTATTGACTTGATTGCGGCAACATCCTGGGAAAATCGATCGAAGCTGCTGGCCGAATACAGTGCAAACGAAGGGTGGCTTTGGGAACCAAATGCTGAAATTGTTCGATTGGAAGCTTCAAGACTTTTGGAGTGGATGAAGGCGCCTTCGCCTAAGTCCCTGGTCAGGGTTTTTAGAATTTGGGGAATACACGATATATTTCGCTCGATCACTCGAAAGTCGACGATAAGTAGTCAGCTACGACTGAGGATTGAAGAGCTGGTATCCAAGCGAAATAATATTGCTCATGGTGACTTCACGGTGGAGGCCACCTATTTGGATGTCGTGCAATATAAGTCAGCAGTTCGTACCTTCTGTGGTCGTGTGGACCGTAAGTTCAGCCAGCAGCTAAAGTCGATCATTGGTTCCGCTCCATGGTGAGGTGCGGTGGGTTTTGATCAGCCGTCAAGGCACGGCTGATGGTGTCGAAGATCGATCTCGGACACCGCGCTTGGCCGCTTTGCCTTGCTCGGTATTCTGCTGATGTCCTCGTTAGTAGAGCGCTTGCGTCGGCACGCTTTGGGAGCGAGGGGCCGCCGGTTCAAATCCGGCTACCCCGACCGTACGCCTCTGACCAGCAGTTTCTGGTCAGAGGCGGATTCGTGTCTGCTGCTCGACGGGCGGCGTCAAGATTTTTCAGGCGAACTTGGCGCGGTAGAGGTCGCGGAGCAGCGCGGTCTCCGCGCCGTGGTGCATGACTTCGCGGTTGATGTGCAGGATCAGGCTGATCATGGAGCGGTCGGCCCAGGGGCCTTCTGTTTCGCCGACTGGGCGGTGTAGTGCGGCTTCGTCCAGTGACAGCAGGCCGTTGTGCCACAGGTCGTACTGCTCGTGCAGGGCGGCAACGCCTTCTTCCGCGGTCGCGGGCCAGGTTGCCGTGGCTATGGTCAGCGAGCCGTCGCCGAAGTGTGCGCTGGCGCGCAGGCCGAGCACCGGGATGGCGATGTGGGCCAGGCGCCAGGCGATCGTGGTGACCGGCGGCGGTTCGGGAGTGGGCCACTGCCAGTCGATCGCGGGCTTGCCGTCGGTGGTTCGGATGCTCCAGCAGCCCGGCACCGGTTCCCAGAGGTATTCGTCGTCGGTGAGGCCGGCGAGCCTGGGGATCAGGTTCTGTTCCCAGTAGAACTCCAACTGGTCGAGCAGTTCATCGCGCCAGGTCATGGTCATCCGCGCCTCCCGATGGACGGTGTGATGATGTTGTCGGCGACCCATTGTGCGACGCCTGCGGGGTAGGGCGTGGGCAGACCGAGGATGAAGTGGCGGAAGCCGGCTTCGAGGGCTTCGGCGATCGCGGCTCGGGCGGCGTTCGGCTGCGGGTAGGAGACGGGGACGTGCATCGAGCGGGTGATGGCGGCCGGGTCGCGGTCGATTTCCTTGCAGTAGCGGTCGAGGAGGGCGCTGCGTTCGATGGCGTCGTCTGTGGTGGCGCCGGCGATGTTCCACAGGTCGGCGTGTTCGGCGACCACGCGCAGGGTCGCGGACGAGCGGCCGGCGATCATGATGGGCGGGTTGGGCTGCTGGATGGGCTTGGGGTTGCCGATCGCGCCGGTCAAGTGGACGTGTTCGCCGTGGAAGTCGAACGGTTCGGTCTCCGTCCACAGTCGCCGGATGACGGTGCAGGCTTCGGACAGGCTCGCGACGGAGTGGCCGAAGTCGTGGTACGGCAGGCCGTGCGCCTCGTATTCGCGCCGGGCCATCGGGATGCTGGGACGTGAGCCGGCGCCGATGCCGAAGTCGAGGCGTCCGCCGGAGACGATGTCGACGGTGGTGGCGATCTTGGCCAGCACGGCGGGCGGGCGGAATCGGTTGCTGGTGACCATGACGCCAAGGCGCAAGCGCTGGGTCTGGGCGGCCAGCGCCGACAGCAGGGTCCAGCCTTCGAGGATCGGGCCGTTGAGGTCGCCCGCGATGGGCAGGAGGTGGTCGAACAGCCAGGCGTGGTCGATCTCACCGATCGCGTCGGCTTCGCGCCATACGCGGAGAATGTCCTGGTAGTCGACGTGCATCTGGGCGGTGCCGAGGCCGAAGGTGGGCAGGAGGGTATGCGGCATGGGGGTGGTCCTTTCGGCGGCGGCTGCGCTGGTCGGCGCTGGTCCGGCATGATGGCGTCAAACGGAACGTTGTCCCGTTTGACGATACGGAACGTCGTTCCGTATCGCAAGAGCGGGCGTGAGGCAAGGGCGGGTGTGAGGTGAGACGTGGTCAAGCGGGCTGATGCTCGGCGGAACGAGAAGGTGCTGCTCGACGCCGCTGCGGCGGTGTTCGTCGCGTCTGGGGTTGACGCGCCGGTGCGGGACATCGCGGCCGCGGCGGGGGTGGGGACGGCCACGATCTATCGGCATTTCCCGACGCGCGCGGATCTGATCATCGCGGTCTATCGGCATCAGGTCGAAGCGTGTGCGCAGGCCGGGCCGGTGCTGCTGGCCACCAGCGTCACGCCGCATGCGGCGCTGCGGGCGTGGATCGATCGGTTCGTGGATTTTCTGGTGACCAAGCACGGGTTGGCGGCGGTGTTGCGGTCCGATGATCGCGGGTTCGAGGTGTTGCACTCGTATTTCCTCGATCGGCTGCTGCCGGTGTGTGCGGAGTTGCTGGACGCGGCCGCGAAGGCGGGGGAGATCCGGGCCGATGTAGCGGCCTACGAACTGATGCGCGGGGTCGGGAACCTGTGCATCGGCGCGGAGAACGACGCTCGCTACGACGCGCGGCGACTGGTCGGGCTTCTGGTCGAGGGGTTGCGTGGCCATGGGCGGGTGGGGGACGGTGTCGTGGGTACCGCTACCCTCACCGACCGTGAGCTTCACTGACTACGACCTCGTGATCGTTGGCTCCGGCTTCTTCGGACTCACCGTTGCCGAGCGCGCCGCGACCCAGTTGAACAAGCGTGTGCTGGTCATCGACCGGCGCAGCCACATCGGTGGCAACGCCTACTCCGAACCGGAGCCGGAAACCGGTATCGAGGTGCACCGCTACGGCGCGCACCTGTTCCACACCTCCAACAAGCGGGTGTGGGACTACGTGAACCAGTTCACCGACTTCACCGACTACCAGCACCGCGTGTTCAGTATCTTCCAGGATCGGGTCTACCCGATGCCGGTGAACATGGCGACCATCTGCGAGTACACCGGCAAGTACATGACGCCGGACGAGGCTCGCGCGTGGGTGGCGGAGCAGGCCGGCGAGATCGACTCGAAGGACGCGAAGAACTTCGAGGAGAAGGGCATCTCGCTGATCGGGCGCCCGCTCTATGAGGCGTTCTTCCGCGGCTACACCGCGAAGCAGTGGCAGACCGACCCGAAGGAACTGCCCGGGGCGACGCTGACCCGCCTGCCGGTGCGCTACACCTTCAACAACCGGTACTTCAACGACACCTACGAGGGTCTGCCCGTCAACGGGTACACCGCGTGGCTGGAGAAGATGGCCGACCACCCGAACATCGACGTTCGGCTGGACACCGACTACTTCGACGTCCGGGCCGAGATCCCCGCCGGCACGCCGACCGTCTACACGGGCCCGCTGGACCGGTACTTCGACTACTCCGAGGGCTGGCTGGGCTGGCGGACGCTGGACTTCGAGCAGGAGGTCGTCACCACCACGGGCGATTTCCAGGGCGCGCCGGTGATGAACTACGCGGACGAGAACGTCCCCTACACCCGCATCCTCGAATTCCGGCACTTCTACCCGGAGCGGACGAACTACCCGGCCGACAAGACGGTCATCGTGCGCGAGTTCTCCCGGGCGGCGAGCAAGGAAGACGAGCCGTACTACCCGATCAACACGCCGGAGGACCGGGCCAAGCTGGAGAGCTACCGGGAGCTGGCCAAGGGCGAGGCGCACACGAACAACGTGCTCTTCGGCGGCCGTCTTGGCACCTACAAGTACCTCGACATGCACATGGCCATCGGTTCGGCGCTGTCGATGTTCGACAACAAGATCGCGCCGTACTTCACCGAGGGCGCAGCGCTCGACGGGTCGATCGACGACTGAGTAGCTGACGCGCTGGTCGCGAAGTTCACCAGGGGCCGCCCCGGCATCACGCCGGGGCGGCCCTTTTTCGTCTGTTCGCCAGGGCGATCGGACCGAGGGTTGTCGCGAGGACGGAGCCCGGCATACCATCCTCTAAAACGTTTCAAAACGGGAGGCGATCCATGACCGACGTCGCGGCCGTGCAGGCGCTGTTGCGCCAACAGCAGATCGAGACGCCGTCGTGGGCCTATGGCAACTCGGGCACCAGATTCAAGGTCTTCGCCCAGGCCGGGGTGCCGCGCACGGTGCGCGAGAAGATCGACGACGCGGCCCAGGTGCACGCGTTCACTGGCATCGCGCCGAGCGTGGCCCTGCACATCCCGTGGGATCGGGTCGACGACTACGCCGCGCTCGCCAAGTACGCGGACGACGCGGGCATCCGGCTCGGCACCATCAACGCGAACGTCTTCCAGGATGACGACTACAAGCTCGGCAGCGTCGCCAACCCGGACCCCGCGATTCGCCGGAAGGCCATCGCCCACCTGCTCGAATGCGTCGATGTCATGGACGCGACCGGATCGCGCGACCTGAAGCTGTGGTTCGCGGACGGCACCAACTATCCGGGCCAGGACGACATCCGCGACCGGCAGGACCGGCTGGCCGTTGCGCTGGCCGAAACCTACGCCCGGCTCGGCGGGGCGCAGCGGATGTTGTTGGAGTACAAGCTGTTCGAGCCCTCCTTCTACACCACCGACGTGCCGGACTGGGGCACGTCCTTCGCGCACTGCCTGCAACTGGGCGAGCGCGCGGTGGTCTGCGTCGACACCGGACACCACGCGCCCGGCACGAACATCGAGTTCATCGTGGCGTTCCTGCTGCGGGCCGGGAAACTCGGCGGGTTCGACTTCAACTCGCGCTTCTACGCCGACGACGACCTGATGGTCGGCGCGGCCGATCCGTTCCAGCTGTTCCGGATCATGTACGAGGTGGTCCGCGGCGGCGGACTCGACCCGGCGGCCGGGATCGCGTTCATGTTGGACCAGTGCCACAACATCGAGTTGAAGATCCCCGCGCAGATCCGTTCGGTGTGCAACGTGCAGGAGGCCACGGCCAAAGCGCTGCTGGTCGACCGGGATGCGTTGCGTACGGCGCAACACAGCGGGGACGTGCTGGCCGCGAACGATGTCTTCATGGACGCGTATCACACCGACGTTCGGCCTATGCTGGCGGAAATGCGGGTCGCCGACGGGCTCGATCCCGATCCGGTGGCCGCGTACCGGCGGTCGGGATACCAGGAGCGGATCGTGGCGCAACGGGTCGGTGGCACGCAGGCTGGGTGGGGTGCCTGATGAGCATTGTCGTGAAGGCGGTCGAGGAACTGCTGGACCGGTCGCACCGGCTCGGCTCGGATCCGGCGAACACCAACTATGCCGGCGGGAATGCCTCCGCGAAGGGGAGCGGGATCGATCCGGTCACCGGCGAACCCGTGGAACTGTTGTGGGTCAAGGGATCCGGTGGTGATCTCGGCACGCTGACCGAGGCCGGGCTGGCCGTGCTGCGAATGGACCGGTTGCGCGCGCTGGTCGACGTCTATCCGGGCGTGGCCCGCGAGGACGAGATGGTCGCCGCGTTCGACTACTGCCTGCACGGCAAGGGCGGGGCCGCGCCGTCCATCGACACCGCCATGCACGGCCTGCTCGACGCGCCGCACGTCGACCACCTGCACCCGGACTCCGGCATCGCGCTGGCCACGGCCGCCGACGGCGAGAAGCTGACCGAGCAGTGCTTCGGCGAGCGGGTCGTGTGGGTTCCGTGGCGGCGGCCCGGTTTCCAGTTGGGACTGGACATCGCCAAGATCCGCGCCGACCATCCCGAGGCGATCGGCTGCGTCCTGGGTGGACACGGGATCACCGCGTGGGGCGCGGATTCGGCCGAGTGTGAGGCTCGTTCGCTGGAGATCATCCGCACCGCCGCCCAGTTCATCGAGCGGCACGGCCGGGTCCGGCCGTTCGGGTCGGTGATCGCCGAGTACCAGCCGTTGCCGCAGCCCGAGCGCCAGGCACGGGCCGCCGCGCTCGCGCCGCTGCTGCGCGGACTGGCCAGCACGGACCGGCGGCAGATCGGCCGATTCAGCGATGCCGCGCCGGTGCTGGAATTCCTGGCCGGATCCGAACATCCGCGGCTTGCCGCGCTGGGCACCTCGTGCCCGGATCACTTCCTGCGCACCAAGGTCCGGCCGATGGTGCTGGACCTGCCGCCCACCGCCGACCTTGATGTGGTGCGGGACCGGTTGCGGGCGCTGCACCAGGAGTACCGGGCCGACTATCGCGCCTACTACGAACGCCACGCCGAACCGGACTCGCCCGCGATGCGCGGTGCCGATCCGGCGATCGTGCTGATCCCCGGTGTCGGCATGTTCTCCTTCGGCGCCGACGCGCAGACCGCGCGCGTTGCCGGCGAGTTCTATCTCAACGCCATCAACGTGATGCGCGGCGCGGAGGCCGTGTCCACCTACGCGCCCATCGACGAGCGGGAGAAGTTCCGCATCGAGTACTGGGCGTTGGAGGAGGCGAAACTGGCGCGCCGGCCGAAGCCGAAACCGCTGGCCGGGCGGGTTGCGCTGGTGACCGGCGCGGGTTCGGGCATCGGCAGGGCGACCGCGCAGCGGTTGGCCGCCGAAGGAGCCTGCGTCGTGGTGGCCGACCGGGATCGCGACTCGGCCGTCGCGGTCGCCGACGAGCTGGGCGGCGCGGACACGGCCATCGCGGTGACCGCCGACGTGACCGTGGAGGAGGACGCCGCGGCCGCCGTGGCCTCGGCCGCACTCGCCTTCGGCGGGGTTGATCTGCTGGTCAACAACGCGGGACTGTCGATATCCAAGCCGCTGGTCGAGACGACGCTGGCCGACTGGGATCTCCAGCACGACGTGATGGCGCGCGGATCGTTCCTGATGTCGCGCGAACTGGCCAAGCTCATGATCGAGCAGGGCATCGGCGGCGACATCGTCTACGTGGTCAGCAAGAACGCGTTCTTCGCCGGACCGAACAACGTCGCCTACGGCGCGACCAAGGCCGATCAGGCGCACCAGGTCCGGTTGCTGGCCGCCGAGCTGGGCGAATACGGGATTCGGGTGAACGGGATCAACCCGGACGGCGTGGTGCGCGGGTCCGGGATCTTCGCGGGCGGTTGGGGCGCGAAGCGCGCCGCCGTCTACGGCGTGCCCGAGACCGAACTCGGCGCCTACTACGCCCAGCGAACCCTGCTCAAGCGCGAGGTGCTGCCCGAACACGTGGCCAACGCGGTGTTCGTGCTGACCGCGGGTGAGCTGAGCCACACCACCGGCCTGCACATACCGGTCGATGCCGGTGTCGCCGCGGCGTTCCTCCGCTGACCATGGCCGGTGTGTTCGCGGCCGTCGACCTCGGCGCGTCCAGCGGACGGGTCATGCTGGCCGAGGTCGGGCCGGACCGCGTCGACCTGACCGAGGTGCACCGCTTCGCCAACCGGCCGGTGCGCGTCGCTGGCACGCTGTACTGGGACATTCTCGGCCTCTACCAGGGCGTTCTCGACGGACTGCGGGCCGCGACGGGCGTGGCCGGCCGGCTGGACGGGATCGGGATCGACTCGTGGGCGGTCGACTACGGCCTGCTCGACGCCGACGGCCGGCTGCTCGGCAACCCGGTGCACTATCGCGACGCGCGCACCGAGGACGCCGTCGAACGTGCGCTCGCGCTGGTGCCGGCCGAGCAGTTCTATGCCACGACCGGGATCGCGTTTCAGCAGTTCAACACGGTGTTCCAGCTGGTCGCGGAGGGGCATCGGCGAGCAACCAGGGCGCTGCTAGTGCCGGACCTGATCGCGTTCTGGCTGACCGGCGTCGCCGGGACCGAGATCACCAACGCCTCCACCACCGGCCTGCTCGACGCGCGCACCGGCCGATGGGCCGACGACATCGCCGAGACGCTGGGCGTCGATCCGATGCTGTTCGCGCCGGTGCGGCTGCCCGGTGAGCTGATCGGCCTGGTTCGCGCCGATGTCGGTGTCGCGCGGGGCGTTCCAGTGTACGCGGTCGGCTCGCACGACACGGCATCGGCCGTGGTCGGCGTGCCGGCGGAGGGGGAGCGGTTCGCCTACATCTCCTCCGGGACCTGGTCGCTGGTCGGGGTCGAACTGGACGAGCCGGTGCTGACCGAGGCCAGCAGGCAGGCCAACTTCACCAACGAGCGCGGCGTCGACGCGACGATCCGGTTCCTGCGCAATGTCATGGGACTGTGGCTGTTGCAGGAGTGCCAGCGCGAACTGGGTGTCGACGACCTGCCCGCGCTGCTCGGCGAAGCCGCCGAGGTGCCCGCGCGGCGCAGTGTGATCGACGCCACCGACCCGAGATTCCTCGCACCGGGCGGCATGCCGGGCCGGATCGCGGCCGCCTGCCGGGAGGTCGGGCAGCCAGAACCGCGCACCGCGGCCGAGTTCGCGCGCTGCGTGCTGGACAGCCTCGCCGTCGCGTATCGCGACGCGATCGCGGACGCGCAGGTGCTGTCCGGGCGCGATGTGGACGTGGTGCACGTGGTCGGCGGAGGGTCGCGGAACACGCTGTTGTGCCAGCTCACCGCCGATGCGTGCGGCCTGCCGGTGGTGGCCGGGCCGACCGAGGCGACGGCCATCGGCAACGTGCTGGTGCAGGCGCGCGCAGCGGGCGTGATCAGTGGGAGCCTGGCCGAACTGCGCTCGCTGCTCAAGGCCACTCAACCGTTGCGGACCTATGAACCGCGCCGCTGAGTTCACCGCAGGCCCGACCCGGCTGTGCGGTCGAGTTCGTCTCGGTGCAACGCGACGCCTTCCGCCAGCAACAGCGCGCACCTACCGTTGCCGCGTGGGAGGTGCGTGTGGGAACAGCCCTGACCGCGTCGCTGGTGGCGACGCACTGTCCGTACTGCGCGCTGCAGTGCGGCATGTCACTGTCCGGCGCCACGGTCGCGCCGCGTGAGTTCCCGACCAACCGGGGTGGCCTGTGCCAGAAGGGCTGGACCGCCGGCAGCCTGCTGAACACGGCAGGCCGGCTGACCACTCCGCTGATCCGGCGCGCCGGTGAGCTGGTGCCGACCAGCTGGGACGAGGCGCTGGACGTGGTCGCCGGACGGATCGCCGACATCCAGGCGCGGCACGGCAAGGACGGCGTCGCGGTGTTCGGCGGCGGCGGGCTGACCAACGAGAAGGCGTATCTGCTCGGCAAGTTCGCCCGCGTCGCCCTGGGGACATCGCAGATCGACTACAATGGGCGGTTCTGCATGTCCTCGGCCGCGGCGGCGGGGATGCGCGCGTTCGGCGTCGACCGGGGCCTGCCGTTTCCCGTGACCGACCTGGACAACGCGGACGTCGTCCTGCTTGCCGGCGCGAATCCCGCGGAAACCATGCCACCGTTCGTCGGCCACTTGACCGACGCCGAGCTGATCGTGGTCGATCCCCGGCGCACCGCGACCGCCGAGCGCGCCGCGCTGCATCTTCGCCCCGCGCCGGGCACGGATCTCGCGCTGGCGCTGGGCATTCTGCACGCTTTGGTGGCGGACGGCCTGCTGCGCACGGACTACGTCGCCGAACGCACCAGCGGATTCGAGGATGCCTGGCGAATCGCGGCGGCCTGGTGGCCGGAACGGGTCGAGCGGATCACCGGGGTCGCCGCCGGCGACCAGCGCCACGCGGCCACGATGCTGGCCGGCGCCACCAACGCCTACATCCTGACCGCGCGGGGAAGCGAGCAGCACGCGCGCGGGACCGACACGGTCAACGGCTGGATCAATCTGGCCCTGGCGCTGGGGCTACCGGGCCGGTTGGGGTCGGGCTTCGGCTGTCTGACCGGGCAGGGGAACGGGCAGGGCGGGCGCGAACACGGGCAGAAGGCCGACCAGCTACCGGGATATCGCAAGATCGGGGATCCCGAGGCGCGGGCGCATGTCGCGGGCGTGTGGGGCTTGCCGGCGGAGTCGCTGCCGGGTCCTGGCCGGTCGGCCTACGAGCTGCTGGACGCGCTGGGCACGGACGACGGGCCGCGCGGACTGCTCGTGTTCGGCAGCAACCTGCGGGTTTCCGCGCCGAGGGCCGGCAGCGTGAGCGAGAAACTGTCCAATGTGGACCTTCTGGTGGTCGCCGACTTCGTGCTGTCCGAGACGGCGGCCCTGGCGGACGTGGTCTTTCCGGTCACCCAGTGGGCCGAGGAGGGCGGCACCATGACCAACCTGGAGGGCCGTGTGCTGTTGCGCCAACGCGCCGTCGAGCCGCCGGAGGGCGTGCGTAGCGACCTGGAGTTGCTGCGCGGGCTCGCGATTAGGCTCGGCCAGCCCGTCGATCGGTTTCCGGTCGAGCCGGAGACGGTGTTCGAGGAGTTGCGCAGGGCGTCAGCGGGCGGCATCGCGGACTACGCGGGCGTCAGCTACGCGCGGCTGCGCGCGGGCGAGGCGCTGCACTGGCCGGTGCCGAGCGAGGATCATCCCGGTACGCCTCGGCTGTTCCTGGACGAGTTCGGGCATCCGGACGGGCGGGCGCGGTTCGTGCCGGTCGACCACGGCGGGCCTGCCGAGCAGGTCGATGACGAGTTTCCGTTGTACGCCACGACCGGCCGGGTGATGCAGCACTACCAGTCGGGCGCGCAGACGCGGCGGGTGCCGGAGCTGATGGACGCCGTGCCGGAGATGTACGTCGAGGTGCATCCGGACACCGCGATCGCGGCCGGGCTCGCCGACGACGACTGGTGCCTGGTCGAATCGCGCCGTGGCGCGGTACGCGCCCGGGTCCGGATCGTCTCCTCGATGCGCACCGACACGGTCTTCCTGCCGTTCCACTTTCCCGGCGACCAACGCGCCAACCTCATCACCAACCCGGCACTCGACCCGATCAGCCGCATGCCGGAGTTCAAGGTGTGCGCGGCCAGACTGGTGCGGCCATGAAGGTAGTGGTGATCGGCTACGGCATGGCGGGCGCGCGGCTCGCCGAGCTGATCCGCGCGCACGATCCGGACGCGGCCGGCATCGAGCTGACGGTGCTCGGCGCCGAACCGCATCGCGCCTACAACCGGGTGCTGCTCTCCACCGTGCTCGCCGGCGGGTTGAGCACCGAGGCGGTCGAACTGCACGACGAGTACTGGGCCGAGAAGAACCAGGTCGACCTGCGCATCGACACCGCGGTCCGCGCCATCGACCGCGACGCCAAAGCCGTGCTGCTGGCCGACGGGTCGCATGTGGACTATGACGCGCTGGTGCTGGCGACCGGCAGCCGAGCCTGGATGCCGCCCGTCGACGGGTTGAGCGGCGAATGCGTGAGCGCGTTCCGCACCATCGACGACTGCGCGCGGATCGTCGCGCGGGCGCGGGCCGGGGCGTCGGTCGTGGTGCTGGGCGGCGGTCTGCTCGGGCTGGAGGCGGCGCGCGGACTGGTGGGCCGCGGTTGCGCGGTGACCCTGGTGCATCCCAAGGCGCGGCTGATGGAACGCCAGCTCGATCCGGGCGCGGCGGCCGTGTTGCGGCAGAGCATGCAGCGGCTCGGCGTGACGATCCGGCTCGACGTCGAGGTGCGGCGGCACGTGGCCGGGCAGGGTGTCGAGTTGGGCGACGGGAGCTTCCTGCCCGCCGATCTGGTCGTCGTCTCCGCTGGCGTGCGGGCCGAGGACGGGCTGGCCGCGAGGGCCGGACTGGCCGTGGACAACGGGATCGTCGTCGACGAGGCGCTGCGCACCGCCGACTCGAGCGTCTTCGCGATCGGCGACTGCGCGAAACCGCCCAGCGGCGGGGCCGGGCTGGTACAGCCGGCCTGGGAACAGGCTGCGGTGGTCGCCGCGCGGCTCACCGGCGAGAACTCGCTGGCGCGGTACACCGGCACGCCGATGGTCGTGCGGCTCAAGGCGCGTGACGTCGAGCTGGCCGCGCTCGGCGACGTACACGCCACAGTGGACGATGCGGATGCCGAAGTCGTGCAGGTGCACGACCCGGCGCGCGGCCGCTACGCCAAACTCGTGCTGCGCGCGGACCGGGTCGCCGGCGCGATCCTGCTCGGCGTGCCCGACGCGGCCGCGACCATCGTGCAGCTCTACGACTCGGGCGCGCTCGCGCCGAGCGACCGGTTGGCGCTGCTGCTCGGCCGGGCGCTGCCCGGCGCGCCGAACGCCGCCTCACCAGGTGATCTGCCGGCCTCGGCGGTGGTGTGCCGGTGCAACACGGTGACCAAGGGCGCGCTCGTTTCGGCCTGGCAGCACGGCGCCTGCGACGTCGCGGGCCTGGTCAGCGCGACCAGGGCGACCACCGGCTGCGGCACCTGCAAGGACGCGGTCACGGACCTGGCCGACTGGCTGACCACCGCCGATCCGGGCTCACCGCGGGCAGTCTCGCACTGTGCGTAACTGTTGTCTTCCGCGTCATCAACGACAGTTCGTCGGCAATACCGCGTCACTAGGCTGCACAGCCATGTGGATCGAGAAGTGGGAGCCGGAGGACCCGGAGTTCTGGGCGAGCACCGGCCGCAAGATCGCCAACCGAAACCTCGTCCTGTCCGTCTTCACCGAGCACATCGGCTTCTCCATCTGGAGCCTGTGGGCCGTCATGGTGCTGTTCATGGGCCCCAAGTACGGACTCTCGGTCGCGGACAAGTTCCTGTTGACCTCGACGCCGACCCTGGTCGGCGCGGTCATGCGGATTCCGTACAGCCTGGCCGTCGCCCGGTTCGGTGGCCGCAACTGGACGGTGATCAGCGCCGCGCTGCTGCTGATTCCGACCATCCTGTGCGGCATCGTCATGCATCCGGGGACGTCGCTGGGCACGTTCGTGCTCGTCGCGGCCGTCGCCGGCCTCGGCGGCGGGAACTTCGCGTCGTCGATGACCAACATCAACACGTTCTACCCCGAGTCGCGCAAGGGTTGGGCGCTCGGCCTGAACGCGGGCGGCGGCAACCTCGGCGTCGCGGTCATCCAGATCGTCGCGCTGATCGTGCTCGGCACCGCGGGCGCGTTGCAGCCCAGGATCGTACTGTGGGTGTACCTGCCGCTGATCGTCATCGCCGGCACGTGCGCGTTGCTGTTCATGGACAACCTGAGCAGCGTCCGCAACGACACCAAGGCCATGCGCGAGGTCGTCAAGGACGCGCAGTGCTGGGTGATCTCCGTGCTCTACATCGGCACGTTCGGCTCGTTCATCGGCTACTCGTTCGCCTTCGGCCTGGTGTTGCAGAACCAGTTCCACCGCACGCCGGTGCAGGCCGCCGCCGTCACGTTCCTCGGTCCGCTGCTCGGCTCGCTGTCCCGCCCGGTCGGCGGCTGGCTCGCGGACCGCTTCGGCGGCGCCATGGTCACCTTCGCCAACTTCGTGCTGATGGCGGTGTGCGCGGCCGTGCTGATCGTGGCCGCGGACGCGAAATCACTGGTGATGTACACGATCGGCTTCATCGCGCTGTTCATCTTTTCCGGCGTCGGCAACGGGTCCACCTACAAGATGATCCCGGGCATCTACCACCGCAAAGCCCTGGTCTCGATCGACGCGGGCGCGGACAAGACCGAGGCCATGCTGGCCGCTCGCCGCCGCTCCGGCGCGCTGATCGGCATCGCGGGCGCCATCGGCGCACTCGGCGGCGTCGGCATCAACCTCGCCTTCCGCGCCTCGTTCGCGGCCGCCGGCAGCGGCACTCCGGCCGTGGTGGCGTTCGTCGCGTTCTACGCGGTGTGCTTCGCCCTCACCTGGCTGGTCTACCTGCGCACACCCGTCGCGAGCAGGCAAACCTCGACATTGGCCACGGCCAGGGTGTGAGCCGGTCGTAACAGGCCGGCAACGCGGCGGACCCAACCGCGACACGGGTGGCTCACAGCATTAGGTCGGGAGAAAATGGAGGGGCGATAGATGGCGCGGACGTTGGTGATCGCCGGCTACGGCATGGTCGGCCACCGGGTGGCCGCTGCCCTGCGCGCGCGAGACGCGGCGGGACAGTGGCGGATCGTCGTGCTGGCCGAGGAGTCGCGTGACGCCTACGACCGCGTCGCCCTCACCTCCTATGTGGACAGTTGGGACCCGGAATCGCTGACCCTGCCCGACGCCGGCTTCACCGAGGCCGACGAGATCCGGCTGGGCGACGCGGCCGTGTCGATCGACCGCGAAGCACGGGTCGTGCGCACCGCATCCGGGTTCACGCAGCCCTACGACGCACTGGTGCTGGCCACCGGCTCCACGCCGTTCGTACCGCCGATTCCCGGCCACGACCTGCCCGGCTGTTTCGTCTACCGCACCATCGACGACCTGGACGCCATCCACGACGCGGTCCGCCTGGCAGCGTCGACACCCGGCCGGGCCGCCGCGATGGTGCTGGGCGGCGGACTGCTCGGGTTGGAGGCCGCGAACGCGTTGCGCGGCATGGGTATCTCGCCGCACATCGTCGAACTCGGCTCGCGGCTGATGCCGATCCAGGTCGACGACGGCGGCGGCAGCCTGCTACGCAGGCTCGTCGAACAGCTCGACCTGACCGTGCACACCGGGGTGTCCACCCGGGCCATCGAAGCCGCCGATCAGCGTCTGAAGGCCACACTCTCCAACGGCACCGAACTCGACCTCGACCTCGTCGTGTTCGCGGCAGGCGTGCGACCGCGCGACGACCTCGGCCGCGCCAGTGGATTGACCGTCGGCGAACGTGGCGGCATCGTCGTCGACGAAGGCTGCCGCACCAGCGATCCGTCGATCTACGCGGTCGGCGAATGCGCGCTGATCGAAGGCCGGGTGTACGGCCTGGTCGCGCCCGGCTACGCCATGGCCGAACTGCTGGTCGACCGACTGCTCGGCGGCAACGCCGGCTTCCCCGGCGCGGACACCGCGACCAAGCTCAAACTGCTCGGCGTCGACGTGGCCAGCTTCGGCGACGCGCACGCGCGGACCGAAGGCGCGCTGGAGGTCGTGGTCAACGACGCGGTCGCCGGCTCGTACAAGAAGCTCGTCATGTCCGACGACGCGCAGACCCTGCTCGGCGGCATCCTGGTCGGCGACGCCTCCGACTACGCGACGCTGCGCCCCATGGTCGGCCGCGCGCTGCCGGCCACCCCCGCCGCACTGCTCGCCCCTTCCGGCGGCAGAGGCGGCATCGGCGTGGACGCGCTGCCCGACGAGGCGCTGATCTGCTCGTGCAACACGGTCTCCAAGGGCGCGATCACCGAGGCGGTCGTGCTCGGCGGCTGCGACAGCGTCGCCGAACTCAAGGACCGCACCAGGGCCGGCACCACCTGCGGGTCCTGCGTGCCCATGCTCAAGCAGCTGCTGTCCTCCTGCGGCGTCGAACAGTCCAAGGCGCTGTGCGAACACTTCAGCCAGTCGCGCGCCGAAGTCTTCGAGATCATCAGCGCGACCGGCATCCGCACGTTCAGCGCGCTCATCGAACGCTACGGCCGCGGTCGCGGCTGCGACATCTGCAAACCCGCCGTCGCCTCGATCCTCGCGTCGCTGCCCGGCGGGCACATCCTGGACGGCGAACAGGCCAGCCTGCAGGACACCAACGACCACTTCCTGGCCAACCTCCAGCGCAACGGCACCTACTCGGTCGTGCCGCGCATCCCCGGCGGCGAGATCACCGCGGCCAAACTGCTGGTGATCGCCGAGGTCGCGCGCGACTACGGCCTCTACACCAAGATCACCGGCGGCCAGCGGATCGACCTGTTCGGCGCCACCGTCGACCAACTGCCCGAGATCTGGCGCAGGCTGGTCGACGCAGGCTTCGAATCCGGCCACGCCTACGGCAAGGCGCTGCGCACGGTCAAATCCTGCGTCGGCACCACCTGGTGCCGCTTCGGCGTGCAGGACTCGGTCGGCATGGCCATCGAACTGGAACTGCGCTACCGCGGCCTGCGCTCGCCGCACAAGGTCAAGGCCGCCGTCTCCGGCTGTGCGCGGGAATGCGCGGAGGCACGCAGCAAGGACTTCGGCGTCATCGCCACCGAGACCGGCTGGAACCTCTACGTCGGCGGCAACGGCGGCTTCCACCCGCGCCACGCCGACCTGCTCGTGTCCGATGTGGACAGTGAGACGCTGATCAGGCTGATCGACCGCTTCCTCATGTTCTACATCCGAACCGCTGACCGGTTGCAGCGCACCGCGGCCTGGATCGAGGCCATGGCAGGCGGACTCGACCATCTGCGCGCGGTCATCGTCGACGACAGCCTCGGCATCTGCGCCGACCTGGAAGCCGCCATGGCCGAACACGTCGACAACTACGCCGACGAATGGCGCGGCGTGCTCGACGACCCTGTGAAGCTGGCCAGGTTCACCTCGTTCGTGAACGCGCCCGGCACACCCGACCCGACGATCTCCTTCCGCACCGAACGGGGCCAGCGCGTGCCGGCCCCGGTGAGCATCGGCATTCCGGAGGTGGCCGCCCGATGACCGCACTCGACGCCCGTCCCGCCCAGGCACACGGGCTCGTCCCGGTGTGCCGACTCGCCGACCTGCAAGCCGACCGAGGCGTCGCCGCGCTGCTGCCCGACGGTGAGCAAGTCGCGGTGTTCCTCCTCTCCGACGGCAGCCTGCACGCCGTGTCGAACATTGACCCGTTCAGCGCGGCGGCCGTACTGTCGCGGGGGATCGTCGGCGACCGCACCGGCACCCCGGTCGTGGTCTCGCCGATCTACAAGCAGGCGTTCGACCTGCGCACCGGCAAGTGCCTCGACGACGAGGGCGTCTCGCTGCGGGTGTACCGCGTCGTGCACGCCGACGACATGATCTGGGTTGGACAGTAGACAGTGGACGTTCCGCCGCTCGCCGGGTACACGGTCGGCGTCACCGCGGCCCGACGGGCCGAGGAACTCGCGGTGCTGCTGCAACGCCGCGGCGCCACGGTGCTGCACGGGCCGACCATCCGGATCGTGCCGCTGCCCGACGACACCGAACTCCTCGCCGCCACCCGCGAGGTCATCGCCGCGCCCGTCGACGCGGTCGTGGCCACCACCGGCATCGGCTTCCGCGGCTGGATCGAGGCCGCCGACGGCTGGGACCTCGGCGCCGACCTGCTCGCCCGGCTCGGCGCGAGCATGCTGCTGGCCAGAGGCCCGAAAGCCAAAGGCGCCATCCGCGCCGCCGGCCTGGTCGAGCACTGGTCGCCGCCCTCCGAAGCCAGCCCGGAGCTATTGGAATACCTGCTCGCCTCGGGCGTCGCCGGCAAACGCATCGCCGTCCAGTTGCACGGTGAACCGCTGACCTGGTTCATCAACGCGCTGCGCACAGCAGGCGCGGAAGTCGTCCCGGTCCCGGTCTACCGCTGGACCGAACCCGCCGACATCGCGCCCGCCGAACGGCTGCTCGACGCCACCATCGCCGGCCAGATAGACGCACTGAGCTTCACCAGCGCACCCGCCGCCGCCAGCCTGCTCGCCATCGCCGACCGCGGCGACCGCCTCGCCGACCTGCTCACCGCGCTGCGCGGCCCCACCCTCCCGATCTGCGTCGGCGCCATCTCCGCCACCCCACTGGCCGGCCACGGCATCACCGTCATCCAACCCGAACGGGCCCGGCTCGGCTCGATGGTCCGCACCCTCGCCGAAGCGCTACCGGCACGCGCGCAACGCCTCCGGGTCGGCGCCCGCGAACTCCAGGTGCGCGGCCAGGCCGTCGTGGTCGACGGCGCCCTGCGCCCCGTCCCGCCCGCGCCGATGGCCGTGCTGCGCGCATTGGCCGCGTCGCGGGGACGAGTGGTGTCGCGGCAGGCGCTGCTCGCGGTGCTGCCCGGCGGGGGAGAGGAACACGCGGTGGAAACGGCGGTCGCGCGGCTGCGCTCCGCGCTCGGCGAGCCGAGGCTGGTGCAGACCGTGGTGAAACGCGGCTACCGCATCGCCATGGAACCGGCGGCCGTGCGATGAGTCAGGTTGGCCAGGTGCCTTTCGCGGAAACAGGCGGGCGCGATGAGCCCGGTTGGCTCGGAGCCTTTCGGGAACCGGCGGGCGCGGTGAGTCCGGTTGGCCAGGTGCCGTTCGCGGAACTGGGGTGGGCGCGGTGAGCCCGGTGGTCCACGGATGAGCCTCGTGGTCGTCGCGCATGGCACCCGCGATCCGGCCGGGGCGCTCGTTACCGCGCGGCTGGTCGACGCGGTGCGCGCGAAGTTGCCCAGCGTCCGCGTCGAACTCGCCTTCGCGGATGTGCGCGGGCCGACCGTTGCCGACGTGCTCGCCGAGTTGAGCGGGCCGGTCGTGGTGCTGCCCGCGTTTCTCGCGGCCGGCTATCACGTGCGCGTTGATCTGCCCGCGCAGCTCGCGGACTTTCCCGATGCCGTGCTCGCCGCGCCGTTGGGGCCGGCGCGCGCGGTGGTCGCGGCCGTGCACGACCGGTTGGTCGAAGCCGGTTGGCGGCGCGGTGATCAGGTCGTGCTCGCTGCCGCGGGCTCGTCCGATCCGTCGGCGCTGGCCGACGTGCGCCGGGGCGCGTTGCGGCTGTCGGCTCGGCTGGACACCGAGGTCCACATCGGATACTGCGCGACCGCCGAACCTCCTTTGCCGCAAGCGATTGCGGCATTGCGTGGGCGGGTCGCGATCGCGTCCTGGCTGCTCGCGCCCGGTCTGTTCCACCGCGCGGCCGTCGCGGCGGGCGCCGATCTGGTCGGTGACCCGATCGGCGTGCACCCGCTCGTCGTCGACCTGATGGTCAGTCGCTACCGTGCGAGATGTGCAGCAACTCGTATTGCTCGCCTGCCGATGCCGGCGGATTTTCCGTCCACAGGGTGAAGTGCACCAACTCCCAGCGCTCCGGATCGACGGCGAGGGCGGTCGAGTGCACGCCGGCTTGTTCGGCGCGCTCGCCCAGTTCCCGTTGGGCGGCGCGGACCGGGTCGGTCGGGTCGACGCCTGGCGCGATCGGTTCGATTCGCCGGATCGCGGCGATGGGCGTCTTGTCGTTGGTCGGGCCGGGTTGGCGGTCGACGCCGGTCCAGTGGTGGACGGGCGGGCGGCCGAAGTCGTTGACGATGCCGGTGAAGGCACCGCCGCCCCACAGGAACCTGTTCATGCCGCTGATCTCGCGCCACACATAGAACGGCGCGTACTGGTTCACCGGCGACCCGTCGACTCCGCGTTCGCGGATCAGGTACGCCTTGACGCCGAGGCCCGGAAAGCCGTCGGTGCGCGAACCGCGATCGGCGACGCGCTTGCGGATGATCTCCATGTCATAGTCGGCCGGCAGGGTCAGTTCATACTGCATCGCGTACATCGGTGATCCCCCTGAGTTCGTGGATGTCGGGCGCGGACAGGTGCAGGACCTCGAACCGCTTGCCGTCCTCGTCGGCCGGCATCTCGTTGGCCCACAACACGAAGCGCACCAGCCGCCAGTCCTTCGGATCGGCGACCAGCGCCGCGGTGTGCACGTCGGGTCGGTTGCCGAGTTCGGTCAGCGCGTCGAGTTCGGGCCGCAGGTTCGTGGGTAGTTCGGTGGTACGCAGGGATGCGGCGCGTGGTGGGGCCTCGCGCGCCGGGCCCGCTGTGATCGCCACGCCGAGCCAGTGTTCGACGGTTCGCTTGCCGGTTTCCCGGACGATGTCGGCGAAACCGCCGCTCTCGCCAAAGAAGAACTCGGCCATGGCGACCGGGTCGTGCCAGAGGTAGAACGAGTTGACCCGGTTGTCGAGAAGCAGATACGCCTTGAGGCCAAGGCCGCGATGGTCGTCCAGGCTCGGCGCCAACTCGGCCACCCGATCGCGGACCAGGCGCATGTCTTGATCGGCCGGGAAGCTCCGGCCGTAGTACGTCGCGTACACGTGTTCGCTCCTAGCGAAGTAGGCTCAGTGCGCCCTTGATCGCCTGCTCGTACGGCTCGGTCGAGTTCGCCGCCCTGGCCAGCACATACCCGCCCTGCAAAACCGCGAGCAGCGTTGCCGCGACGGCGATCGGATCGAGATCGGCCGCGAACTCGCCTGATTCCTTGCCCTCGGCCAGGATCTCGGCAAGTCGGCCGCGCACCCAGCCGAGCGTCTCGTCGACGGGCCTGCGCAATGTCTCGTCGGCCAGCACGTCCGGGTCCTGGGTGAGCCTGCCTATCGGGCAGCCCTTCAGCACCTCGCGTTCGCGCTGGAGGTACGCGGTGATCCGACCGCGCGCGGAACCCGGCTTGTTGAGCAGGGTGGCCGCGGACACGCGCAGTTCCGCGCCGCTCTGCGCAATGGCGGCGAGTGCCAAGTCGGACTTACCCGCGAAATGGTGGTACATGCTGCCCTGGCCGACGCCCGACCGCTGCTGGATCGCCTTCGGGCTCGTGCCCACATAGCCGCGCTCCCACAACAGTTCGCGCGTGCTCGCCAGCAACCGGTCGACCGCGTCCATGCGAGCGACTGTACATACTAGTAGGTACAATCGCAACCACGTGAAGACCAGCGGATTTCGACGCTCGGCAGACACAAATGGTTCAACCAGTGGCCATCATTCGGCTTTACCGTCTGCCCGTGTCCGCATACCGAATGACGCCCGAGCAAGCGGGCGAACTCAGCCTCGCCGAACAGCACGAATGGTTCGCCGCCAAGCACTCGCGTCGCAGGATCCTGCGCGGTGGACTGGTTGGCGCCGGCGCGATCGCCGGCACCGCGCTGATCGGCAACGGGGTCGCCTCGGCCGCCCCGGCGGCCAACACCAACGTGATCGGCGCGGGCGAGCGGGTGCACGGCTCGGCCGTCGCGCCCTACGGCCGGCACATCAACTTCGGCACCGACCCGACCGCCGAGATGATCGTCTCCTGGCAGG
The DNA here is from genome assembly GCA_035948315.1 of Pseudonocardiaceae bacterium. Taxonomy (GTDB): domain Bacteria; phylum Actinomycetota; class Actinomycetes; order Mycobacteriales; family Pseudonocardiaceae; genus CAJCJE01. Next base: position 59,797 of record DASZJG010000042.1, read on the forward strand.
TCCGCACGCCGGTCAACGCGCCGTTCATCCGCTTGGGCACCTGTCCGGGCGAGTACGGCGCCCGCGTGCCGGCCGAGCTGCGCGCGCTCACCAGCCAGCTGTCCTGGATGCACCCGATCGACTCGGAACCGCTGATCAAGCCGACCACGGTCACCCAGTACTACCTGCACGTGCGGCTGCAACACCTGATGCCGGACACCACGTACTACTACGTCGTCGGCCACGACGGTCACGACCCGGCGGGCGACCCGAGTCTCGGTGGCATGTACAGCTTCCACACCGCGGCGCGCAAGCCGGGCCCGTTCACCTTCACCGCGTTCGGCGACGAGAGCGTCAGCTACGACGCGGTCGCCAACGGCCAGCTGATCGCCGGCCTCAACCCCGCGTTCCACCTGCACATGGGCGACCTGTGCTACGCGGACACCAGCGGCCAGGGGCTGATCACCGATTCCTACGACGCCCGCGTCTGGGACGCGTTCTTCGTGCAGAACGAGCCGGTCGCCGCGCGCGTGCCGTGGATGGTCGCGATCGGCAACCACGACATGGAAGCGTGGTACTCACCGAACGGCTACGGCGGCCAGGAGGCCCGGTTCACCTTCCCGGACAACGGCCCCACCCAGTGCCCCGGCACGTACGCGTGGCGCTACGGCAACGTCGGCCTGATCTCGTTGGACGCCAACGATGTCTCCTACGCGATCCCGGCCAACTTCGGCTACTCGGGCGGCGCGCAGACCGAATGGCTCAAGCACACGCTGGCCGCCTTCCGCGCGGACCGGACCACGGACTTCATCGTCGTCTACTTCCACCACTCGACCTACACGACCTGCGGCAGCGACGGCGCGGAGGGCGGCGCGCAGGACCAGTGGTCACCGCTGTTCGACCAGTACCAGGTGGATCTGGTGCTCAACGGCCACAACCATGTCTACGAGCGCACCGACCCGATCCGGGCCGGCCAGGCGACCGGCGTCGCGGACATCGGCGCGACCATCGACCCGGTCAAGCAGGGCACCACATATGTGGTGGCCGGCGGTGGCGGCGACAGCGTCTACTCCTTCTCCGCCCCGGACAACTACGAGGGCAACCGGACGCCGAACAACACGCCGGTGCCAATGGTGCTCAACCGGCCGGGCAAGACCACCGAGACCATCGACGTGATGTGGTCGCGCGTGCGGTACACCGGCTACGGCCTGATCGCCGTCGACGTGGCCCCGGCGCAGACCGGCCGGCAGACCACGCTCACGGCGCGGGCACTGACCGAATCCGGCACCGAGGTCGACCGGTTCACGTTGGTGCGCAAGGCGAAGTAGGTACCAGGCGCGCCGCTGCCGCGGTGGTCCCGGGACGGCCACCGCGGCAGCGGCTTCTCACCATGACGCCGTGTGTGTCACGTCGTTGCGGGACGCGGGCCCAGGTCGACCTGGCGCCACTGGACCGGATAACCCGCCTTCCTGAAGTTGGCTGCCATGGGTGTGTTGGTGACGTCGGTGCTGGCGACGATTCGGTCGGCGCCCTGCTCGACGAGCACGTGGGTGCCCTCGACAAGCAGGTCGTGGGCGTAGCCGTGGCCGCGCTGCGCTGGCACGACGCCGACGAAGCCGATGACCGGGTCGGCGTAGTTGCGGCTCGGCGCGACGAAACCGACCAGCTCCCCGGATTCGGTGTAGCCCAGTCGCCACCATTCGCGCGGGCCGGGCAGCCAGGTCAGGCTGTCCAGTTCGTCCTGGGCGGCGTAGTCGGGGCCACCTTGCTCCAGTGCGCGTTGGGAGTGCGCGTCGAGCGAGCCTTGTTCGATGTCGCGCAGGACATCGAGGATCACCTTGTTGTCCGGCTCAGGCCGGAAGATCAGGCGTCCCGGTCGGTCGGGCACGCCGCAGTCCGGGGTCCAGCGATAGCGGTAGCGCTCGACCAGCGGGACGAGACCGGCGGCGAGCGCGGCGTCGATCCGTTTGGTGGCTTCGGCCTTGATCTCGGGACGGCTCTCGAAGTCCGGCGGCATCCGCAGGACGTAGTCGGTGTTGAGCGGCACGGTGCGCAACAGTCGGACGGCCGCTTCGGCGTCGGTGAAGTCGAACCAGTCGAGCGCGATCGGCTCGTCGTCGTCCGGTCCGCCCCACCAGGCGGCGCGGGCGACCACGGTGTTCCCGCGCAGCGCGAGCCAACTCCACTCGGGGCGGTATTCGCCGGCGGAGTAGCGGTCGCCCGCCGCGGCGCGGCCGACGAGGCCGGTGTCGGACAGGCTGTTGAACAACTGCTCCTCGCCCTCGGCGAGGGCGCGAATGACCAGATCGGTCGTTGACATGGGGTCCCTTCGGGTAGCGGATGCGCTCCCGAACTAGCGAACCGTCGCCCTCGGCACGGTGGGGGAGCGCATGATCTTGACGTTGATCACTGCTCCCACCTCCTTCGCTGCTCGTCGTGAGGGCGTTGGCGCGACGTTAACCGTCCGCGTCGGGTCCGGCAACCGAATTGTCGGGGCGGTCGGCGAGCAGCGGGAGCAGCGGATTCCAGGTCTCGCCGGTCCGCTCGTCACGCCTGCGTCGGGCGATCGCGCTCAACGTCTCCAGCACGACTCGGTTGGCCAGCGCGGCGGTGATGTCCGCGTGGTCGTAGGGCGGGCTGACCTCGACCACATCCACGCCGACGACCGGCAGTTCGAGGCAGATGCGGCGCACGGAGTCGAGCAGTTGGCGCGCGCTCAATCCGCCCGGTTCTGGGGTGCCGGTGCCCGGCGCGTGCGCCGGGTCACACACGTCGATGTCGACGGAGAGGAACACACCGTCGCACTCGTCGGTGGCGATGCCGAACGCCTCGGTCAGGCATTCGGTGAGGCCGCGGTGCACGATCTCGGTCATCTCGTAGGACCGCATCCGCTGCGCGGCCATCCAGTTCAGCGTGTCCGGCTCGGGCCAGTAGCCGCGCAGGCCGATCTGCAGGAACCGGTCGCCGCGCAGCGCGCCGGACTCGATCAGCCGCCGCATCGGTTGGCCGTGGCCCCACAGCGAACCGAATTCGATGTCGCCCGTGTCCGCGTGCGCGTCGAAGTGGATCATGGATACGCGACCGTGGCCGAGCACGTTCGCGACGCCCTTGGCATCGGCGAAAGCGATCGAGTGGTCGCCGCCGAGGACCAGTGGGATCGCGCCGCTCGCGGTCACCGTCTGCACCGCGGTTTCCAGCGCCCCGAGCGCGGCCATGATGTCGCCCGGGTTCATCATCACGTCGCCCGCGTCGTAGACGCGCAGGTCCTTGAGACCGTCGGTGCGCAGGGCGAGGCTGGGACGCGAGCCGTCGTGGGCGAGGTAGTCGGTCATCCGGATCGCCTGTGGACCGAACCGGGTGCCGGGCCGGTGCGAGGTGCCACCGTCGAACGGCGCGCCGATGATCACGATGTCGGCGTCCGCGTAACTGGCCGGTTCGTCGATGTCGCAGGTCGGCACGCCGAGGAAGGTGATGTCCGGTCCGAACTGACCGCCGTATCGAGCCACGGATAACTCCTCTCGCTCCTGGGCATTATGTCGGTAGGGTGGCAAGCCGTGAGCGATCCGCACCTCGCGACTCCTTCCGGTCTGCCTCGGGCGCGCAGTCTGGGCATTCGGCTCGGCGGTATCGCCGGGACGGTCAACGCGATCACCGACGTGCCTGGGGTCGAGGTCGGCTACGTGACGCTGATCGACGGCTCGGGTCCGCTGCGGATCAACCACGGGCCGGTACGCACCGGGGTCACCGCGATTCTGCCGAGGGGCCGGGCCGGCATCGGGGTGAGCGGGGCGGCCGGCTGGTATTCGCTCAACGGCAACGGCGAACTCACCGGGACGCACTGGCTCACCGAGACCGGGGCGCTGTCCTCGGCCGTGCTGCTGACCAACACCTTCGCGATCGGCGCGTGCCATCGCGGCGCGGTGGACTGGATCGTCGAGCGGCAGCCGGAGGTGATGCCGTGGGACTTCCCGGTGATCGGCGAAACCTGGGACGGACACCTCAACGACGTGAACGGCTCGCACGTGCGGCCCGAACACGCGGTGCGCGCCATCGACGAGGCGCGCGGCGGGCCGATCGAGGAGGGCTCGGTCGGCGGCGGCACCGGGATGATCTGCTACGGCTTCAAAGGGGGCAGCGGCAGCGCGTCCCGGCTGGTCGACCATGGCGGGACCACGTAGGCCAACTTCGGCCGACGGCGCGAGCTGGTGATCGACGGCTACCCGGTCGGCCATCTGCTGCTGGAGGACAATCCGGTCGAGGAGGACGACGGCGGCAAGGCCACGCCGCCGGGTGCGGGCTCGGTGATCGCGGTGGTGGCGACCGACGCGCCGCTGCTGCCGCACCAGTGTTCGGCGCTGGCACGGCGGGTGACCATCGGCATCGGACGGACCGGGACCAGCGGGTCGCACCATTCCGGCGACATCTTCCTGGCTTTCTCCACCGCGAACCCGGGCGAGTTCGCGTCCACTCCGGGCAGTTTCGACGAGCAGGACGGGCCGCCTCGACTGTCGCGAGTGGAGTTCCTGTCCTGGAACGCGATCGACCCGCTGTTCGAGGCGACCGTGCAGGCGGTCGAGGAGGCCGTGCTGAACGCGTTGATCGCGAACCGGCCCATGATCGGCCGCGACGACCACCGCGTGCCGGCGCTGCCCAGGGATCAGCTGCGCGCGCTGCTGATCGAGCGCGGCGACCGGTGACGGTCTTCCTGCTGCGGGGTCGGGTACGAACCGCGCCGGCAGACTGGGCCGCCCGGCGCGGTTCGTCACGGGTCATTCCGGCTTGGAGAAGACGCCGAACACGCCGCCCTGCGGATCGCGGATCGTGGCGAACGAGCCGATCGGCACGGTCACCGGCTCGTCGAGCACGGTCGCGCCCAGTTCGACGGCGTGCTTCGCCGCGTAGGACGCGCTGGCCACGTTGAAGTAGACGCGCCAGGAGTTCGGTTCGCCGTCGCGGGCGTCCGCGGTGCCGCCGACGGTCTCGCCCGCCACGGTGATGGACGTGTACGGCAGGTCGCCGAGTTGGCTGGTCTCCGAGCCGATGCCGAGTACGTCGGCGTAGAAGCCGAGCGCCTGGTCCTTGTCGTCGGTGATCAGCTCGTTCCAGATGATCGCGCCCGGCTCGTTGACCACGGTCGCGCCGATGTGCTGGTTCGCCTGCCAGAGCAGGACCTGCGCGCCGGTCGGATCGGCCACGAAGGACATCCGGCCCGACTCCATCACGTCGAACGGAGGCATGAACACCGTGCCACCGGCCGCCTCGACCTTGCCGGTCGCCGCGTCCACGTCGTCGACCGCGAGGTAGGTGTTCCAGTTGGGCGGTGCGCCTGCTGCCTTCATTTCCGGCGACTGCGGGGCGATCGCCGCTGCGACGCCGTCACCGACCAGTGCCATGGCGTAGTAGTTTTCGCCGTCCATCGGCTGTTCGTCGAAGTGCCAACCCAATAGTTCGCCGTAGAACGATTTTGCCCCGGCCTGATCTGTCGTTTGCAGGTCGACCCAGTTCGGCGTGCCCTGCCGATAGGAAGTTCGTTGCGACATCGCGGATCCATTCAGGAGTTTCGCTGTCCCCGGCTCGAACTCAGGCTACGACGGGTCGCCGACAAAAGAGCCGGACCAGCGGCTTGATGTTCGACGACGTGCCGTCAACCGCGAGCCGACCTATTTCGCTACGATAGTTTCGTAATTGAGAAAGGTGGTTGGCATGGCGGGATCGGGGAACCGGGGACGGCCGAGGGATGCCGAGGTCGATCGGCGCATCCTGAACGCCGCGCGCGACCTGCTGCTCAGCAAGGGCTACGCCGCGCTGTCCATCGACGAGGTGGCCGAACGCGCCGGCAGCGCCAAGACCACCCTCTACCGGCGCTGGCCGACCAAGGATCACCTGATCCTGTCGGTGATCGCGCAGATGCAGGGCGACGTGTCGATCCCGGACAGCGGCGACCTGCGCGCCGACCTGCGCTACTACCTCAAGGCGGTGGCGGGCGGGCTGGACGGCATGCGCAAGGCCGGCCGGGGCGAGGACGCGGACGACCGGTCCGCCGGCCTGGTCGGTGAGTTGGCAGGCGTCGCCGCGCGTCACCGCGATCTCGGCGAACTCGTCCGCTCCGTGTTCGAGCGGCGCAACGCGGTCGCCATCGGCCTGCTCACCTCGACGACCGAGCGCGGCGCGCTGCGCGCCGACGTCGACCCGGTCGTGCTGCTCGACCAGTTGATCGGCCCGATCTACTACCGCGTTCTGGTCACCGGGGCGCCGATCGACACGGACTACATCGAGGCGCTCATCGACGGTGCCTTGCTCGGCGCCGAACCCAGAGTCTGACATGCGTCCGTTGCTATTAGTATTGAAAACCATTTTCAACTAGCCTGAACGCACCCCTAATTCGAACGGGAGGCGTGATGGCCACGGGGTCACCGACCACGCTCGTTGTCGTCGCCGGGCTGCCCGGCCCGCCAACGGCGACACTCACCGACGCGCTGCGCACGGCCCGACCCGGCACGGTGTCGCTGCACCACGACCTGAGCCGGATCGACGAGGGGATCGTGCTGCGCAGGATGATCTCGGCGAAGCAGGACCGGACCGAGGTGCTCGAACTCGCGCACGGCTGTGTGTCCTGCACGTTGCGCGAGGACGTACTGCCGACGCTGCGCAGGCTCGCCGCGATCCCGCAGGTGCGGCGGATTGTGCTGCGGCTCGATCCGGTGATCGAGCCGGACGCGGTCTGCTGGGCGATCCAGCAGGTGCCGCTCAACGGCCGACCGGTCACCGAGGACCTGGACATCGAGGCGGTGGTGACCGCGATCGACCTGCGCACCTGGCTCGCGGCCGCCACCGACGACCGCGGACTCGCCGAGCACGGCATCGCGCTGACGCCGCAGGACGAGCGGACGCTGGCGCAGGTCGCGGTCGGCCAGGTCGAGTTCGCCGATGCGGTGGTGATGACCGGCGCCGCGGATCATGCCTGGACGATGGCGAAAACTCGCGCGGTGCTGGACCGGCTCGCCCCGCACGCGCCGCGCGCCCGGCTCGACGACTTCGACCCGATCGCGCTCTTGGAACGAATCCCGGCCGACGCCCGGCGCGGCGCACCGGACGACCCGCATGGCCCGGTGCTGCTCGGCCGGCCGCCGCTGGACACCGACTGCGGCTGCACGACCGTGTTGTTCCACGACAGCAGGCCCTTCCACCCCGCCCGGCTGGGTTTCGCGCTGGACGCACTGCTCGACGGCGTGGTGCGCACCCGAGGCAGGCTGTGGCTGGCGAGCAGGCCGGATTCGGTGCTGTGGCTGGAATCCGCGGGCGGCGGGCTCGACCTCGGCCGGGTGGGGGAGTGGCTGGCCGCGAGCGATCCGGCCGACTGGCCGGACGACCCGCAGCGGCGCGCGATGGCCGCGCTGCGCTGGCATCCGGACTACGGTGACCGCGCGCAGGACCTGTCGATCCTGGTACACGACGCCGATCCGGAGAAATTGCTGGCGACGCTGCGCGCTGCGCTGTTGACCGACGCGGAAGTGGCCCAGTTCGCCGAGCTGCGCGGATAACGTCGGGCGCGAGCGGCTCACGCCGGGTAGGCGGCGGTCCTGACCATGGTGACGTCGTCCAGCGCGACCTCCCTGCCGGCCGGGTCGACGAACGCCACGTGCAGTGGCGCGTTGTCGGCCCGGCCGCGCCGTTCGATGGTCGGCCCCTCGGGGCGCGGCACGTGCGCGTCGCCCCACTGTTGCAGCGCGCCGACCACGACCAACAGTTCCCGGCCGGCCGGGGTCAGGTGATAGCTGAATCGCGCGCGGCTGCCCGGCTCCTGGTACGGCTGCTTGGTCATGACGCCGAACTCGACCAGGGTGGCGAGCCGTTCGGAGAGCACGTCCGGCGCGATGCCCAGCGCCTCGCGGAACTCGGCGAAGCGGGTCCGGCCGGCCAGCGCCTCGCGCATGATCAACAGCGTCCAGCGCGCGCCGACCACCTCCAGAGCGCGGGCGATCGAACAGCTCAGGTTCGACAGGTCGGTCCGTGGTGTCGCCATGAGCACAGACTAGCTGAGTTGACAAAACCTATCCAGGTGAGGTTGAGTTGGAATTACCAACTTAGCTTCCTCCCTGGAGGGTCGACATGGACATCTCAACCAGCACCGCGCTCGTCACCGGCGCCAACCGGGGCCTCGGCGCCCGCTTCGCCGCCGAACTCGTCGCCCGCGGCGCCAAGGTCTACGCGGCGGCACGCAAGCCCGAAGCCATCGAGCTGCCCGGCGTGATCCCGGTCGCGCTGGACATCACGGACCCCGCGTCGGTCCAGGCCGCGGTCGAGGCGACCGGCGACGTCAACCTGCTGATCAACAACGCCGGCTCGTCCACCAGGTCGCCGCTGCTCACCGGCGATCCGGCGGATATCCGGCTGGAAATGGAAACCCACTACTTCGGCACGCTCTGGGCCAGCCGGGGCTTCGTCCCGCAGATCGAGGCGCGCGGCGGCGGCACCATCCTCAACGTGCTGTCCGTGCTCTCCTGGGTCGCCTTCCCGACCTCGGGCGCGTACTCGGCGGCCAAGGCCGCGGAGTGGCAGCTGTCCAACGCGCTGCGGGTCGAGTTGGCGCCGAAGAAGATCCGGGTGGCCAGCCTGCACGTCGGTTACATGGACACCGACATGACCAGCACCGTCACCGATCCCAAGCACGACCCGCTGGACATCGCCCGGCTGGCCCTGGACGCGGTCGCCGCGGACGAGTACGAGATCGTCGCGGACGAGCTGAGCCGCCGGGTCAAGGCCGGCCTCGCGGGCGGCATCGACGGGCTCTACCCGCAGCTGCCCTGAATTCGGGACCGGTCCCTGAACCGGCCGGTAACACTGGGGCGTGTGGTTGAGGCGGCGAGGCGAGCGGGCGAACGGGGAGCCCATCAGCGTGCCGAATGTGTTCGGTCTCGGTGACGGCAGCCCGCTCGTGCTCGCCGCCAAACCCAACCTCGCCCGCCTGCTCGCCGCGTCGAATCCCGTTCCCCCGCAGGAGAGTCGCGCGGTCTGGTCGGGGCCGGCGTCGATCCGGTTCGCGCTGGTGATCGGTCATCTCGCGCATCCGGACTCGAAGGTGCGGACCAGCGCGATCGAACTGGGCGTGCGGTACTGCGGTCACACCTACGGTTTCCAAGACCGGCTCGTCGAACTGGCCGCGGACGAGGATGCCCGGGTGCGGTCGGCCGCGGTGGGTGCATTGTGGACGGTGCACCGCGAGTCCAGCTGTGAGCGGGTGGTGCAGTCGCTGCGCGACGAGATTCGCGCTCACACCAACGATTTCGGCCTGCCCGCAGCCGTGGGCCCGCGGCTCGGGCCGGAGCGGGCCAGGGCCGCGCTGGACCTGCTGGTCGAACACGCGCCGGACGACGTCGCGCGGCGCCGGATCGGCGCGTTGATCGGGCGCTACATCGACTAACCGAAGTTTCGGCGCAACGTCTCGCCGTTGGGGGTGCCACCGAGGGCTGCGGAGATTCGGTCCCAGGACCAGTCGGCCGCCCGTGCCTCGCGGACGGCGAGGGCGATCGCGTTCTGGGCGACGCGCCGTGCGTCGACGGCGCCCTGGACGAGTTCCTCCGGCGTGGTCATGCCACAAATAATGCCACGAAATGTGGCACGACTCAAGGTGTGAGCTGTCGGGTGGTGGCCTTGATGCGCATCCGCTCGCCCTGCGGCCCGTACAGGCTGAGCAGCTCGACGGCCTGATCGTTGCCGTTGCCGTACCAGTGCGGCAACCGGGTGTCGAACTCGGCGGCCTCGCCGCGCCGCAGCACCACCTCCCGGTCACCGAGCAGCAGGTTCAGGGTGCCGTCCAGCACGTGCACCCACTTGTAGCCGGGGTGGACCTGCGGATCGGGCGAGCGGTTCGCGCGGCTGGCCGGCAGGATCTCCTTCATCGCCTGGAGGCCGCCCGGGGTGGTGTTGAGCGGGATCGCGATGCCGCCATGCCGCATGATCGGCTTCTTGTGCAGTTCCGGGCCCGCGTGCGGCGCGCCGACCAGGTGATCCAGCGTCACCCGATACACCCGCGAGAGCGGCAACAGCAGTTCGAGGCTGGCCTTGCGGGTGCCGGATTCGAGCCGCGACAGCGTGCTCACCGAGATGCCGGTCTCGGCCGCGACCTCGGCCAACGTGGCGCCCTGGCGTCTGCGCAGATCGCGCAGGCGGGTGCCGACCGTGGTCAGCACGGAGTTCACCAGGACGTCCAGGTCGTCGGCCATGTTCCCATTGTGCCCCTGTATTGAACATGGTTGTCAAGTAGGTTTCGAGTTGACATGCAGGTATTTGCCTGCATAACGTGGTGCCATGCCCTCGGACCGGGACACGGACCTGGATCGGGTCTTCAAGGCGCTCGCCGACCCGACCCGTCGATACCTGCTCGACCAGTTGCACGACCACAACGGACAGACGCTCGGCGAACTGTGCGAACGCGTCGCCATGACGCGCCAGTCGGCCACCCAGCACCTCGGTCTGCTGGAGGCGGCGAACCTGGTCAGCACGGTGCGGCGCGGCCGGGAGAAGCTGCACTACCTCAATCCCGTTCCGCTGCAGGAGATCCAGGAACGCTGGATCGACAAGTTCGAACGACCCATGCTGCGCGCGCTGAGCGCGATCAAGAAGGAAGCGGAGCTAGCCATGAGCGACAAGCCCAGCCACGTCTACGTCACCTACATCCAGAGCACGCCCGAGAAGGTCTGGCAGGCGCTGACCGACGCGGACATCAGCGCCCGCTACTGGGGGCACGCCAACGTCTCCGACTGGCAGGTCGGCTCGACCTGGGCGCACGAGCGGATCGACGGCTCCGGCGTCGCCGACGCGGTCGGCACGGTCGAGGTCGTCGATCCGCCGAGGCGACTGGTCACCACCTGGAAGGCACCGGACGCAGGCCCCGAGGTCGAACCGTCCCAGGTCACCTTCGACATCGAGTATTCCGGCCAGATCGTCCGGCTCACCGTCACCCACGAGAACCTGACCGACGAGGCCGAGCGCGCGGCGGTCGAGAAGGGCTGGGCGGCAGTGATGTCCAACATGAAGTCGTTGCTGGAGACCGGCAAGCCGCTGAGCCAGGACCCGTGGGAGATGTACCGCTAGACGCTATCCAGTTGGATGAGGGTGTCGATGCCGCGCGCGGCGAGGTACGCCTTGTCGGTGCTGCGGCTCGCCTTCACGACCGCGGGCCGGACGCCCTTGTCGATCAGCTTCATGTAGGGCTCGAAGAACGGCGTCCACGGGACAAGGCCGTCGGGCAGCACGAGCGCGGTGTCGCGGTGGATCGGCTCGGGCGGGGACTGGTCGTACTCGCGGATCAGGTTGGCGATGGTGGCGCCGATCGGCTTGAGCCTGCGGTCGTTGGTGTACACGCCGAGGTCGTACTCGAGCTGGTTGAAGCCGGTGAACGAGGAGTTGACCTCGTGCGAGCACCACCAGGTGACGCCCCACAGATCCTCGCAGCTGGCCATGTTCCTGATCGACTGCTCTGTCCACTGTGGAATGATGCTCGGGTCCATCCACACCTTGGACACGCCGGTCTCCTCGATCCACACCTTGCGGTTGAGGTCGGTGTGGAACGCCTTGATCAGCTCGATGAAGTACTCCGAGTAGTGCAGGGACGGCGTGGACAGCGGGCCGTAGGTGCTGAACACGTCGGCCCAGCCGGCCCAGGTGTGGTTGGCGGAGAGCGTGCCGGTGGTGCCCATGCCGTCCCGGCTGAAGTAGTCGTCGTTGAGCCACGGGTAGTGGTCGAGCCCGGCCACGTGCAGCTTGCCCGGCGCGGCCCGGTCCGTCGCGGCGAACATGCTGCGCAGCCAACCGTCACCGACCGCGGGCGCGACGTCGATGCCGAAGGGCTGGGTGAACCAGTAGATCTCGTTGGACAGGTCGAAACCGAGGAACCGAGGATGCCGGCCGATGGCGGCGCCGAGCGCGGCGAACAGCTGCTGCTGCGTGCCGATCGCGCTCGCGTCGGTGAAGATGTTGGTGACGGCTCCGGTGCCGTTGTTGATCAGCCACGGCGGCACGAACAGGAAGCCGCTGACCGCGCCGTCCAGCACGGTCACCTCGACGTCGAGCTGGCGTTCACCGGCCAGATCGAGCATCTCGCGGATCCGCTGCACCTGTTCGGCGCGCACGAAGGTCGAGTTCGGCTGGAGTTCCGGCCACATCGCCATGATCCGGATGTGGTCCATGCCGAGCGCCCTGATGTCCGCGAGGTCGGCTCGGATCGAGTTGGCGTCCCAGTCCGACCAGCAGTACCACCAGCTCTTGCTCGGCGTGTAGTTCAGGCCGAACCGGACCTTGCGCTGGGTCTGGTGCAGGGGATCAGACAGGGGATCGGGCAGGGGACCAGACAGGGGATCGGCACTTGCGGCGGTCGCGGCGCCGGTCATGCCGAGCACAGCGGCTGCCGCTGTGCCGCCGAGGAAGCTGCGACGGTCGAAGCCGGACATTGAACGTCCTTTCACGGGGTGAGGCCGATGCCGTCCGGCACGTTGCCGACTGGCACGGACGGGCCGACGGCGCCGGTGGCGACGGTGATCGGCCGGATGTCGTTGGCGCCGGAATCCACCACCCAGGCCGTGGTGCCGTCGGTGTTGAACGACACCGCGTAGGCGCTCGCGCCGGTCGGGATGAACGTGCCGGCGGTGTTCGTCGCGGTCGCGATCGGCACCACGCCGCCATTGGCGACCGTCGCGTACAGCACGCTGCCGTTCGGCGAGACGCCGAGGCCGGCGGGGGAGCTGCTGAGTGCGATGGTGCCGGTGACCGTGCCGGCCGCGTTGATCACGGTCACGTTGTTGCTGCCGGTGTTGCCGATGTAGGCGGTGTCGTCCGGGCCGACGGCGACACCGAACGGTTGCGCGCCAACGGTTACCGTGTGCGCCACCGTGCCCGTGCTCAGGTCCAGTTCGCTTGCCGTGCCCGCGCCCTGGTTGGCGATCCACAGGTACTTGCCGTCCGGCGAGATCGCGTCGCGCTCCGGGTTGGCGCCGACCGCGACCGGCGCTCCCGCGGTGTGCGTCGCCACGTCGATCGGTTGCACGGTCCCGTCGCCGTAGTTGGTCACCCAGACCGTCTTGCCGTCCGGGGTGATCGCGACGTCGGCGGCGACCGAGCCGACCGGGATCGTGGCGATGACCTGGTTGGTCGCGGTGGAGATCACCGAGACGTTGTTGCTGTTGTTGTTCGCCACGTAGACCTCGGCGCCGTTGGGCGTCACGGCCACGCCGTCCGGACCGCTGCCGACTCCGATCACCGGGCCCGCCGTGTTGTTGGCGCGGTCGACCGGGGTGAGCGTGTTGTCCGAGTAGTTGGACACGTACGCGGTCGGGATCACCTGGCCGGGCGCGGCGACCGTGGCCAGGATCGACGCGTTGGCCAGGATCGCGCCGTTGCTCGCCCCGCCGGCGACGGTCACCGCGTAGAAGCCGGCACTGGCCTGCGCGCTCGCGGTCACGGTCAGCGGGACGGTCGCGCTCTGCTGCGCGGCCACGGTTGTCGTCGATGTGCTCGGCGTGAACGTGATGCCGTTGTTCGGGGCGGTCGCGGTCCAGGTGACGGTGGCCGGTTGGCTACCGAGGCTGTTGTCCACGATCACGTTCACCGACGTGCTGGCGCCGGGCGCGAGACGAACCTGCGCCGGATCGGTGCGCACCTGCGCGCGCGTGCTCGGCGGGAAGTTCACCGGGCCCGCGCCGAAGGACGGGGGAGCGTCGTGCGCGCCGGTGCCCCAGGTCTTGTCGGGTTGCGCGCCGACGGTGAAGTCCAGCCTGGTCAGGCCGGGGTGGTCGGGCAGCATCAGGTAGGTGTGCGTGCTGGACCGGCCGTTCACCCGCAGGCTCTGCGTGTACGGGTTGGCGTCGCCCGCGCCGGGCGCGTTGATCTGGATCAGCCTGCCGTTGCCCGCGTGCACGGTGACCTGGCTGAACAGCGGCGTGCCGAGCACCAGCATCGGCACGCCGGGCGTCTGCGGGTACATCCCCAGCGCGGCCCAGACGTACCAGGAGGACATCGCGCCGAGGTCGTCGTTGCCCGGTTCGCCGCCGGGGGTGTCGCCGTAGAGCTGGCTCATGATCGACCGCACGGTCGACTGCGTCTGCCAGGGCGCGCCCGCGCTGTCGTACACCCAGGGCGTGTCCAGGTTCGGCTCGTTGCCGGCCCAGTCGTTCGGTGCGTTCGGGCCGGCGTTGAGCTGGCTGAAGAACGAGTTCAGCCGGGCCCGCGCGGCCGCGTCGCCGCCCATGCCGCCGATCAGGCCGGCCAGGTTCTGCGGCACCATCCAGGTGTACTGCGCGGCATTGCCCTCCTGGAAACCGGATTGCCCGAATCCGCCGTTGCTCGCCAGCGGATCACCGGGCGGGAACGCGCCCTGCGCGTCGCGCGGCTGGATGTAACCGGTCGACGTGTTGAACAGGTTCGCCCAGTTCTGCGAGGTCCTGGTGAACGGGCCGGCGACGCTCGCATCGCCGATGCTGCGGGCAAGGCGCGAGATCGCGAAGTCGTCCAGCGCGTACTCCAGGGTTTCCGACGCGCCGTTGGGCACCGGGGAGATCGAGTCGGACTGGGTGTTGGGCACGTAGCCGTTCGTGCGGTACGCGGCGCCTGCCGGCCGGTCGACGTACCAGCCCTGGCCGGACGCCCCGGTGCCGGTCGCGCCGTGCACCATCTCCGCCACCGCGTGCGCGGCGTCGAAACCGGTCGCGCCGAACGCGTACGCGCCGGCCAGGATCGGGTCGGCCGCGTCGCCGTTCATCACGCCGGACTCGCCGTTGGCCACCGGCCACTTCGGCAGCCAGCCCATCTGGTCGCCCGCGTCCAGCAGCGAGGTCGCCATGTCGCTCGCCTGCGCCGGATCGAGCAGCGCGACCAGTGGGATCTGTGAGCGGTAGATGTCCCAGCCGGAGAAGTCGCTGTACTCGCTGTGCCCGCGCGCGGTCTTGTGCACCTGGTTGTCGTAGCCGGGATAGCTGCCGTCGACGTCGTTGAACAGGCTCGGGTGCAGCAGCGCGTGGTAGAGCGCGGTGTAGAAAGTGGACTGTTGCGCGGTTGTTCCGCCGGTGACGGCGATCTTGCCGAGTTGCGCGTCCCAGGTCTGCCGGGCCGCTTGGGCGGTCCGCGCGAGATCGAAGTGCGCGTTCTCCGCCTTGAGGTTGTTCAGCGCGCCGGCCGTGCTCACGTAGGACACCGCGACCTGCATGTCGACGACGGGATTTGTAGTGGTGTCGAAGGTGAGCGCGCCGCCGGCGACCACGCCGCCGCCCTGGGCAGGCGCCGCATGAGATGTCGTCGCGAACGATTTGGGCATCGGTGCCTGTTTGCCGTGCGCGGTCAGCGATGTGCTGTTCGTCCGAACCTGGCTCGTGCTGGCGCCGGTGCCGCCCCAGGTGCCGGTCGCGGTGAACGGTTGGCTGAACGTGGCCGCGAAGTACACGGTGTAGGAATCGGGCTGGCCGCAGAAATGTCCGCTGGTGACCGATCCGGTGATCTCGTTGTCGCCGACGGTCTGGAAGGTCGCGCCTGCCGAGCCGTTCGCGCTGTCGGCGGCCTTGACCAGCAGTCGCGCCTGCGTGCTGGGCGGGTAGGTCAACTGGGCGAGGCCGGTGCGCGCGGTCGCGGTCAGCTTGGCGCCGATGCCGCCGACGTTCACCGCGTACGAACCGGGGCTGGCGGTTTCGCCGGTGTGACTGAAGGGCTGGGTCGCCGAGGTCGGATCGCTGGGTAACGCGCCGACCAGGGGTAAGAACGGGATGTCGCCGGCTACCGCGCAGCCTGCGCCGGATAAGTGCGTCAGGCTGAAACCGGTGATCGCGCTGTCCGCGTAGGAATAGCCGCCACCCGCCGGGCGTGAGGTGGTGTCCGGGCTGAACTGCACCATGCCGAAGGGCAGCGCCGCGCCGGGGAAGGTGTCCACGTTGCCGACCACCGCGCCACCGCTGCCGGTGCCGACGAACGGGTCAACCAGTGCGGCCGGATCGTGCACCGCGGGCGCGGCCGTCGCGGGCAGGCCGGTCACGGTCAGGGTGAGTGCGGCCAGACCGCCCAAGCCCATGCTGATCCGTCTTGACATCGTTGTCATCTGTCGGCGCCTTCCCCGGGTCGCGCTGGTTCGGGAATCGCGGCCGCGGCAGCCGCACGAGCGAGCGGATTCTGCCTGGCGGCTCGGCGGAGCGTCAAGAGACGGGCGTCGGGGAAGGGTCGGCACGGTCCGATGTGGACGTTATGGCGATGCTCGAACGGGCTCGACTCGCGGTAACCGCTTTCATCACGGACGCGGCAGCGAGACGAGCCCTGTCGAGATCATCACCGATCAGGGGCCGCTGATCAGGCGGCGCCGCCGATCGGCAGGGAGGCAACGCCGTTCGGCGCGGCAGCGGCCTTGGCGGGGGCCGGGGTCCGGTTGCCGAGCGTGCCGGACAGGATCCGGTGCTGGAGTTCGACCATGTGCTGCGAGGGTTCCAGGCCCAGCTTCTCGCGCACGTAGTTGCGGTGCGTCTGGTAGACCTCCAGCGCCTCGGTCCGCCTGCCGGAGCCGGCCAGCGCGACCATCAGCCGACCCTCGACCCACTCGTGCGCGGGCTCGGCGAAGCTCAGTTCCTTCAGCTCGCCGATGACCTGCCGGTGCTGACCGGTGGCCAGGAACGAGTCGACCTTCATCTCGAACGCCTGGCGACGCTGCTCGCCGAGGTAGCGGGCGCGGGCCTCCAGCGCGCGGGTGCGCCGCACCCCCGAGTACGCCTCGCCCTGCCAGCAGGCCAGCGCCTCGGTCATGGTGGTGGCTACCGCGGTCGGGTTGTTCTTGGCCAGCTGCTTGCGGCCCTCGCTGAGCAGGCTGTCGAAGCGGCCCGAGTCGAGATCTTCGGCGTCCATCCGCAGCGCGTAGCCGTCGCCCTGGGTCTCGATCGACAGCGGGGTGGCGCCCGCGGTATCGGCGCTGCGCTGTAGGGCGCGCCGGATCTCGTAGACGTAGGTCTGGATGGTCGGCAGGGCCGTGCCCGGCACGCCCTCCGGCCAGATCTCCTCGATCAGCCGATCGGTCGAGATCGCGATGTTGGGCGAGAGCGTGAGCAGCGCGAACAGTTGGCGCTTGCGCGGCGCGCTCGGCGTCACGTCCTGATCGCCCTGGTGGACCTTGAGCACGCCGAGAACATTGATCCCTGTGGTCACCGTACAACTCCCCGATTAATGGTGAAAACAATTCAGCTAGTCCGACAAGGAGCGATTGTCACCCGGGTATCCGGCCCGGATGTCGATGCTCCGCGAAGTGGTCGCGGACTCGGCGATGCCGATTCCGTTCACTTCCGATACGGCTGAAGTTTGCCTTGGGTTAACCAACGTGGACCCCTCCGCGTTGATCCATCGGAAAGACTGTTCCCAGTAGCCATTCGTGGCAGTGAATGCCATTGTTGGCGCCGAGATCAGTCGGTCTTTCGGCCGATGTCCCACGTGTCAGCCATACCGTTTCGCCACTGTTGTGACGTCACATGCGACTGTATTCGGCTTCGATGCGCATCTACTGACTGTTCAGTGCTCGTTCAGTGTGCGAGCGGTGCAGGCGCCTCGTTCACTCAACGATCGGTCGATGCCCAGGTCAGCGGCGGTGTGGTCACGGCGTTGTAGACAATATTCCCGATGACGGTCGGCAGCGACGTGACCGCCGCCACACCTCAGACCGACGAAGGCAGCCGGTCGGCCGTCATTGCTTCGTGCAATCGGACCAGACGGGTCCGCACCGGGTTGGCCAACGGTAGCCGAAGTTCGTCGAGAATAGCGAGTGCGCGTTCCCAGGCTTCACCGGCCGCCGTTTCATAGTCGGCCGCGAGCCATGAATCACCAAGTGCGACCAGAACCTGCGCTTCATAGGTTCGATCGCCATTTTCTTTGAAGAACGCGATGGCGCGTGCGTGACAATCCGCGGCCTGATGGTATTCGCCGAGCAGATGGTGCGTGTCGCCGAGCGCGGTCCAGCAGTCGCCCTGGCCGATTCCGTTGTCCAGCGACCGGTAGATCTCCATTGCCTCGTCGATGAAGTCGATGCCCTGCTGGTAGCTGCCCAACCTGGTCAGACAGCCGCCGATCCGCTCAAGCGACGCGGCCTGCCCGTTGTGGTCGCCCATTTCCGAGTACAGCCGCAGCGCCTGCTGGTAGTGCTCGATCGCCTGTTCGTAGCGGCCCTGCTGGGCCAGCACCGCGCCGAAGTTCCCGTGCAGGTAGGCGTGCTCGGTGGTGTAGCCGAGTTCGGCGAACAGCCAGTGCGTCGACTCCAACTCGGTCAGCGCTTCATCATTGCGGCCGAGAAAGTGCAGCGCGCCCGCCAGACTGCGTCTCGTATGCGCCTGGCCGTTCTTGTCGTGGGCCCTGATCGCGGCGGCCAGACCTGTCCTGGCCACCGATTCCCAGTCGTGCCAATAACCCTGGCGCTGAAAGAACTGCTGCGGAATCAGTGACAACCGCCAGGCATGACGATGAAATCCGCACTCCATGGCCTGTCGCACCGCCGCGCTCAACACCTGGTGCTCCGCGGCGAGCCAGGCCATCGCGTGCTGCTTGGCCGGCAGATCGACCATCGCGACACCGGGTTCCGGCGCGCCGAGGTCGATCGGGATGAAGTACGGGCCCAGCAACGAGTTCGCCCGGTACGCGGTGTGCAGGTAGCAGTCGAACAGCCGGGTCCTGGCCGAGACGCGGTCCGCCTCGGTGTCCAGCTCCGCGGTCAGTTCCTCGGCATAGACGCGGATCAGGTCGTGCATGCTGAACCGGTGCGGCATCCCCTCGCTGAGCAGCCGCGCTCTGGTCAGCTCGGTGACCAGACGGCGCGTTTGCGCCTCGGGCCTGCCGGCCAGGCTGGCCATGGCCGCGATCGACATGTCCGGGCCGGCATGCAGCGACAGCAGCCGGAACAGCCGTGCGGCGGGCGGCGAGAGGAGTTCGTAGGACCAGGAGAACACCGCGCGGATGTCGGTCGCGGGATCGTTGGCGCTGAACGCGTCCAGCCGGGTGCGCGCGTCGCGCAGCTCGCCCGCGATCGCCGCGATCGGCAGGTAGTAGTGCACGGTCGCGCGTGCGGCCACGATCGCGACCGCGAGCGGCAGCCCAGCGCACAGCTCGACGATCTCGTCCAGGGCCGCGTTGTCGTCGGCGAGCCGGTACGGATCCAGTCGTTGGGTGAGCGTCGCACGGGCGTCCCGCGCGGAAAAGGACTCCACGGTCAACGGATATGCGGCATGCGTGGTGATCAGGCCGGTGAGCTGGGTGCGACTGGTGATGATCACCAGACAGCCCGCGGAGGCCGGCAGCAGCGGGCGGATCTGCTCGACGTCGCGCGCGTTGTCCAGTAGCACCAGCACTTTGCGGCCGTGCAGCATGCTGCGGTAGAGGGCGGCCTGTGCCTCCGGTTCGGCCGGAATCCGTTGCGGGCCAACGCCGAGTGCGTCCAGGAAGATCCGCAGTGCCTCACTGGCGGTCATCGCCGAGCCGCTGGAGTCGAACCCGCGCAGGTTCAGATAGAGCTGTCCGTCCGGATAATCCGCGGCGACCTGGTGCGCCAGATGCACCGCTAGGGTGGTCTTGCCGATGCCGGCCATACCGTCGATCGCGACGATCCGCACGGCGGACGGCTGGCGATCCGCGGCATCGAGTAGGCCGGACAGGCGGGCGAGTTCGTCTCGCCTGCCGGTGAAGGTCGGCAGGTCCGCGGGTAACTGGGCGAGCGGCACCACCGGTGCGGGCGGGTCGTCGATCTCGTCGGGCACCTCGACCGCGTCGCCGACCTCGTCCGGCGGGGGCGGTGCCGAGGGGATGTCCGGAGTTGCCTGCTGGCGCAGGACTTTCTGGTACGCCGAACGCAGTTCCTGGGTCGGGTCCATGCCCAGTTCGTCGGCCAGTTGGCGGGCGACCGTCTGGTACACGCCGAGCGCCTCGGCCTGGTAGCCGGCCGCGGCCAGCACCAGCATCAGCCTGGCCTGCAACGGCTCGTCCAGCAGTGCGCCGGTCGCGACCTGGCGCAGTGCGGGCAGGAGCAACCGTGCGCCACCGAACCGCAACGCACTGTCCGCGGCCTCCTGCGCCACGGTCAATCGCTCCTGGTCGATCGCGGTGAACACCGGGTCGGTCTCCACGCCCGCCGCGCACTGGCCGCGCCACAGTTGCAGCGCCTGCACGTAGAGCGGAACCGCGTCCGCGCCGCGCTCGCCGTCCAGCGCCGTCCTGGCCTGGCGGGCGAGCGCGCGGAACTGGAGCAGGTCCAGGGTGGCCACGTCGAGCGCGAGCCGGTAGCCGCCGCCCTGGCGCAGCAGCCAGCGTCCATTCGCCCGGGGCGCCAGTCCCGGCTCCAGCGCGCGCCGCAGCGCACCGACGCAGCGCTGGATCACGTTGGCCGCGCTGACCGGTGGATCATGCGGCCACAACAGGCTGATCAGCTCGACCATGCTCGCCGGTTGGCCCGCCTTCACCAGCAGCAGCGCGAGAATCGCGCGCTGCTGGGGCGGTCCGAGATCGATCTCCGTCTCGCCGCGCCAGGCGCGCACCGGACCGAGCACGGAGAGCTTGATGTCAGGGGTCCGCATGTCGAGCGCTGCGGGGCGTGCACTATCCAGCGTGTGCGCCAGATCAGGTGAGCCGCCTCCCTGCACGTCACTCCGCCCTGTCAATCCGCTGGCTCGACATTTTCGTCCTTATTGTACCTCGGGCTCGACCAATAATATCCCCGCCGATAGGCGGGTTTGTGGCGCTTCGAGCAGACAACCGAGAACTATTCATCATTCGCACTGGTGATGCGGGAATAGTCCGAATTCGCGACCTGGCTCATCGTCGTGACCAGCGCTCATCCGAGCGCGCCTGCTGAAGGACACGGTTCGCCCGCGTCCTTCGGTGGGGTTTTACCAAAGTTGGCGCAAGTCGGTGACCCGCCAGGCCGGCCGCTTTGCGAACGCAACTGCCGAACGGCCGCTGCCCCACGGCCCGTCCGAGCACCATGCTGGCAGCGCAGGGGAGAACGGTGCCGACGTTAGGGGAGCGATCATCAGTGGAACCACCGGTTCTGCACACGCCACGGCTGATCATACGAGCATTCGTGGAGGACGATATCGAGGACATCTACCTCGCGTGTCAGGATTCGGAAATCCAACGCTGGACAACGGTGCCCGTGCCATTTCTGCGAAAACATGCCGAGGATTTCGTCCGGGAAATATATCCGCTCGGCTGGGCGAGGAACGCGCACCGAATTCTCGGATCATTTCTGCGTGAATCCGGCGCGCTCGTCTCCACCCTGACCATGATCGCCACCGGGCACCAGGTGTTCGAGATCGGCTACTGGACCAGCAAGATCCAGCGTGGCCACGGCTACACCGTGGAAGCGCTCGACGCGTACGTGCGCTGGATCTTCCTGTTCCTTGGCGCGCAACGCATCGAGTGGCAGGGGTTCATCGGCAACCCCGGCTCGTTCGCGGTAGCCGCGAAGGTCGGCTTCCGGTTGGAGGGCACCATGCGGGCCCGCGCCAACCAGCGCGGCACCGTGCGCGACACCCAGATGGCAGGCCTGATCCCGGCGGATCTCGGCCTGCCCTCGGGTCAGGGTGCGCAGGGCATCGGTCAGACGCCGAGCGCCTCCGACGCCAACTGAGTGCCCTGGATTCGGGCGGCGATCTTGGCGAACGCGGTCTCCCGCGAGGTCGAGGTGTCGTCGGCGAAGGGCGAGAAGCCGCAGTCGTCGGTGCTGCCCAACCGGTCCGGCGGTAGCTGGCGCGCTGCCGCGAGCACGCGGTCCCGCACCTGTTCCGGCGTTTCCACCACCGGGTCGATCGGGTCGATCACGCCGACGAAGATGCGCTGATCATCGCGCAGGTTCTCGGCGATGATGCGCAGCACGCGTTCGGGATCGGCCTCGGAGGCCAGCTGCACGTACACGTTGCCCACGTTGATACCGAACAACTTCGGCAGCAGGTCGGCGTAGTCGACATCCAGGCTGTGCGTGGAATCCTGGTCGCCGCCCGGACAGGTGTGCAGTCCGATCCGGGCGCGTTCCGCCGCGCTGAACCGCGCCAGCACCTGGTTGTTCAGCTCGACGAACTGGTCCAGCACGCCGCCGGACGGGTCGAGTTTCAGCGACAGCCTGCCCTCGGTGAAGTCCAGTTGCACCACGTCCGCGCCCGCGTCAAGGCACTGCCGGATGTCCGCCTCGGCCTCGTCGAGCAGATCCGCGATGAACGCATCCCGCGAATAGCCCCCGATTCCGGCGGCCGGATAGAGCAGGCTCAGCGCGGACGGCGCGATGACCGCCTGCTTGACCGGAACGCTGCTGTGCGCCAAGGCTTTGGTGAGGAAATCCACCGCGTGCTGGCCGTACCGGAACGGTCCGCCGGTGAGCAGGGGAAGCTGTCTCTGGTGGCCGTCCGCGAACGGAATCACCACCCCGTCCGGAGCCAGATTCGTCAGGTTCGTCAACGGGTAGGTGGCGAAACTCGATTTGCTCTGTTCGCCGTCGGTGACCTGTGGTGAACCGATCGCGATCAGTCGGTCGATGGTCTCGTTCACCGCCGCCTCGGTGACTTCGTCCAGTTTCGCCTTGTCCAGTTCGCCATTCGCGAATCGGGACAGCGCGTCGAGGACGTACGCGGGTCGCGGAATGCTGCCGATCTGCTGGGTAGGGAGGGCCACGGCTGGAATCTCCTTAACGCACGATGTGAAGCGGACCAGAGCCAATCGGATTGTTAGTGCGCACCGAACACCGGTGACAACTCGGAGAGTGCGCTGCCACCTGGATAGCCCAGCACTGGCACCCGCATGCCACCTGCTCGCCCGGTCCGGGTGGCGTGGTGTAATCGGGTCGTCACTTCCGGTCAGGCAACGTCAGGTCGCCCAAGGCGTCATAGCTAGAAACAGGTCCATGAAGGAGAAGGTTGCCGGTGGGGACGGTTCGTAAAGGCATCACGATCACCGGCGTGCTGGTCGTACTCGTCGCGGCGGTCGTGGTCGCCATCGTGTTCATCACCCGCATCAAAGGCCCGCAATCGCCGTACTGCTCGGTCGCCGCGACCGGCTCGACGTCGACCGGCTCGACGTCGACGGCGGGTCAACCCGACAACTACACCTTCACCGCCGAACAGGCCGGCAACGCCGCGACCATCGCCGCGGTCGGCATGAAGCTCGGTCTGCCGCCGCACGCGGTCACCATCGCGCTGGCCACCGCCTGGCAGGAGTCCAAGCTGGTCAACCTGACCGGCGGCGACCGCGACTCGGCCGGCCTGTTCCAGCAGCGGCCCAGCCAGGGCTGGGGCACGTACAACCAGGTCACCGACCCGGTGTACGCCTCGACCACGTTCTACCAGCACCTGCAGGCCAAGTCCGGCTGGGAGCAGCTCTCGGTCGCCGAGGCCGCACAGGCCGTGCAGCATTCGGCCGCGCCCGAGGCGTACGCGCAGTGGGAGTCCGAGGCGCGGGCCATGGCCAGCGCGCTGACCGGCGAGACCCAGGGCCAGCTGAGCTGCCACAACCTCGCGGTCGCACCGACCAAACAGGACATCGGCACCGTCGCCGACCAGGAGTGGGGAACCAACGCGCTGTCCGGCTCGCACGACGCCAACACTGGCTGGGCGATCGGCAGTTGGCTGGTGGCCAAGGCGACCGCTCTCGGCATCGACAGCGTCACGGTCGGCGGCCGCACCTGGACCGCGACGAGCGGCGACTGGTCCGCGTCCTCCGGCGGATCGGCCGCGAGCGGCATGGTCAGCCTGCACCAGGTGCAGGTCACACCGACATCCTGAGTCGGCTGGGTAGCCTTCCGGCATGGACGTCTCCGACCTTGATCCCGAGCAGGCCCCGGGACCGCTGGCCGGCCTGCTGGTCGCCGACTTCTCCCGCGTGCTCGCTGGCCCCTACGCGACCATGCTGCTCGGCGATCTCGGCGCCACCGTGATCAAGGTGGAGGGTCCCGGCGGCGACGACACCCGAACCTGGCAGCCGCCGGTCCGGGAGACCGACGACGGCCCCGTCTCCACCTACTACCTGTCGATCAACCGCAACAAGCGCTCGGTCGTCCTCGACCTGGCCGATCCAGCCGACCGCGAACTCGCCGCGACGCTCGCCCGGCGCGCCGACGTGCTGGTCGAGAACTTCAAGCACGGCGGCCTGGCCCGCTTCGGCCTCGACTACGACACGGTCCGCGCGAGCAACCCGTCGGTCATCTACTGCTCGATCACCGGCTTCGGCACCCAGGGTGGCGCCGCGCTGCCCGGCTACGACCTGCTCATCCAGGCCGTCTCCGGGCTGATGAGCCTGACCGGATCAGCGGAGGGCAGCCCGTACCGCGCGGGCGTTGCCGTGTACGACGTGTTCACCGGCCTGCACGCGGGCCTGGCGATCCTGGCCGCGCTGCACCACCGCGACCGCACCGGCGAGGGGCAGCACGTCGAGACCAGCCTGCTGGCCACCGCGCTGTCCACCCTGGTCAACCAGGCTTCCTCGGTGGTCGCGGGCGGCGCGGTGCCGTACCGGATGGGCAACGCGCACCCGAGCCTGTTCCCGTACGAGCCACTGCCGACCGCCGACGGCGAGCTGATCATCATCGCCGGCAACGACAACCAGTACCGCCGCCTGTGCACCGCGATCGGCCTGCCCGAACTCGGCACCGACGAACGCTTCCGTACCATGGCCGACCGCACCGCCCGCCGCGAGGAACTCCGCCCGCTGCTGCTGGCCGCGCTCGCGCAACGATCCGCTGCGCAGTGGTTCGACATCCTCACCGAGGCCGGCGTGCCGTGCGGCCCGATCAACACCGTCGCCGACGGCATCGCCCTGGCCGAACGCCTCGGCCTCGCCCCGGTCGTCGACGGCGAGGTGCCGACCATCCGCAACCCGGTCGACTATTCCGCGACCCCGCCCAGCTACCGGCTGCCGCCACCGGCCCTCGGCGCCGACAGCGACACCGTCCGAGCCTGGCTGAAGGGAAACTGATGGAGCAGCAGGAACTCGGCGACATTCTGGCCACCGTGCGCACCTTCGTCCGCGGCGAGGTCGTGCCGCTGGAACCGAAGATCGAGCAGGACGACGAGATCCCGCCTGCCCTTCGCCAGGCGTGCAAAGACATGGGCCTGTACGGGTTCGCGATCCCCGAGGAGTACGGCGGCATCGGCCTGACCATGGCGCAGGAGGCCGAACTCGTCTTCGAACTCGGCTACACCACGCCCGCGCTGCGCTCGCTGTTCGGCACCAACAACGGCATCGCGGGCCACGTCCTGCTGGAGGGCGGCACCGAGGACCAGCGCCACACCTGGCTGCCGCGCCTGGCCTCCGGCGACGTGACCGCGTCCTTCGCGCTCACCGAACCCGACGCGGGCTCCGACCCGTCCACCCTCACCACCCGCGCGGTCCGCGACGGCGAGGACTGGGTGCTCACCGGCGCCAAGCGCTACATCACCAACGCGCCGCTGGCCGACGTCTTCATGGTCTTCGCCCGCACCAACCCCGACGCCCCTCCCGCACGCGGCATCTCCACCTTCCTCGTCCCCGCCGACGCACCCGGCCTGCGCCTCGGCCCGCGCGACCACAAAATGGGCCAGCGCGGCGCCTGGACCTCCGACGTGTACCTCGACGAGGTCCGCGTCCCGGCGGCCAACCTGATCGGCGGCGCCGACGGCCTCGACCACGGTTACCGCATCGCGATGCGCTGCCTCGCGCACGGCCGCCTGCACATCGCCGCGCTGTGCGTCGGCATGGCCCAGCGGCTGGTCGACGAGCAGGTTTCCTTTGCCGGGCAACGCAGTCAGGGCGGCCACCTGATCGCCGGCTACCAGTTGATCCAGGGCCTGATCGCCGACTCGGTCACCGACCTCTACGCGGGCCGCGCGCTGGTCCGCTCCGCCGCCGTCGACTTCGACGCCCGCACCGATGTGAACCTCGGTCCGTCCGCCGCCAAGTACTTCTGCAGCGAAATGGTCGGCCGCGTCGCCGACCGCGCCGTCCAGATCCACGGCGGCGCGGGCTATATGCGCGAAGTCGCGGTGGAACGCTTCTACCGCGACGCCCGCCTGTTCCGCATTTATGAAGGCACCAGCCAGATCCAGCAGATCATCATCGCCCGCAACGTCCTCGGCGACGCCACGCGCGGCTGAGCCGTCAGCCGCGAGTGGGGATCCAGTTCCGATACATGTCCACGTCGGCGCCGAGCAGGGGCGCGCCGTGCGCGAAGCCGATCGCGCGGACGTCGAGCGGCAGTTTCGCCAGCGACGCGTCGCGTTCGGCCGGGTTCTGGCTCAGCGCGGGCGGACCCTGGCTGGGCGCCCCGCCGCGCCGGAACAGCGCGTCGCCGACCAGCAGCGTGCCCGAGTCCTCGTGCAGCAGCACGACGTGACCCGGGCTGTGACCGGGCGTGTGGATCACCCGCAGGCCGCCGACGACCTCGCCGTCGACGAGTTCGCCGTCCGGTTCGACCGGCCGCCAGTGCATCAGCGGGACCGCGTCCAGCACCGCGCCGATCCGGCCGCTCCGCCCGCCGACCGGGACCCGGCCGGCGCGCAGCCAGGGTGCGTCGGCCGCGTGGATGAGCACCTCGGCCCGGGTATGCGCACGGAATTCGGCGAGGCCGCGGACGTGGTCGGGGTGGGCGTGGGTGATCACGATGCGTTTCAGGTCGGCCAGCGAGTGGCCGTGTTCGGCCAGCGCGCCGAGCAGGATCTTCGGCGCCGCCGCCCAGCCCACGTCCACCAGGGTGAGGCCGTCGTCGCCGGTCACCAGGAACGCGTTGTTGGTGTCGCCCTTACTGGTCGGGATGCGCAGAATCGCGTCGGTGATCATGTGGTGCCACCACCCGGGAGTGCCCCGGAACGCAGCACGCCGGCCAGTTCCTTGGGCAGGTAGCCCTGGTCGGCGAGTCGGGCCAGCACGCCGCCGCTCGCCAGGATCTCCAGCACCAGTTCGGGCAGCCCGGGCGCGGTGCCGGCGACACCGGTCGTCTCGTTGCGGTAGGAGCCCGATGTGATGTCGAAGGTGCCGGTGTCGCCGTCGGTGAACTGCTCGGTGACGCCGGGGACGGTCAACGCGGGCAGGCCGGCATTGATGGCGTTGCGCAGGAACAGCGAGTTGAACTCCTCGGCCACCAGCGCGGCCACGCCAAGGTGACGCAACAGGGAAGCCACCGGCCGAGACGAGCCGACGCCGAAGTTGCGGCCCGCCATCACGATGTCGCCCGCCTCGACCAGATCTGTCCAACCGGGACGGACTTCGTGGAAGACGTGCTTCGATGCTTCGGGGATGTCCATCTTCATGGCGAACGCCGGATACATGGCGTCGGTGTTCAGCGAGTCGCCGAAGACCCAGACCCGCCCGCTGATCACGGTGTTCATTCGACAACGCTCCTCGGATCGGTGATCACACCGGTGATCGCGGACGCGGCGACGGTGGCAGGCGACGCCATGTAGATCTCGGCCTCGGTGCTGCCCATCCGGCCGGTGAAGTTGCGGGTGCTCGACGTCAGGCACACCTCGCCCGGCCCGACGACGCCCATGTGATAGCCGAAGCAGGCGCCGCAGGTCGCGTTGGTGATCACGCCGCCCGCGTCGGCGATGTCCTGGAGGTAGCCAAGGCGCATGGCCTCCCGGTAGATCGCCTGCGAGGCAGGCGTGACCAGCAGCCGCACACCGGCGGCGACCGTCCGGCCGCGCAGGATCTCGGCGGCGATGCGCAGGTCCGCCAACTGGCCGTTGGCGCAGGAGCCGATGAACGCCTGATCGATCCCGCGGCGCTCGACCATCGACACCGGGACGCCGTTCCTGCTGACCGTGCCGGGACGTGCCACGTAAGGTTCCAATGTGGACAGATTGACCTCGCGGACCGCCGCGTAGTTCGCGTCCGGATCGGCGTCGGCCGGCACGTAGTCGGTGACGCCGCGCTCGGCGAGGAACTCACGGAGCAGGTCGTCGACGCCGAAGGTGGCGAAGTCGGCGGAGACCTCAGCCGCCTGCGTGGCGATCGTGCGCCGGTCGTTCAACGGGACGGTGGCCAGGCCGGGGCCGCCGAACTCCAGGTTCTGGTTGGTGGCGTCGCCGTACTCGTTGGCGATGTACAGGAAGACGTCCTTGCCGCTGATGCCGGTCGGCAGCGTGCCGGTCAGGTCGTAGCGGACGGTGGGGGCGACCTGGTACCAGGTGCTGCCGGTGCACAGGATCGAGAAGACCTCCGCCGGGCCGAGGCCGCGCGCTGCCGTGTTGTAGGCGCCGCCCGCGCAGGTGTGCGAGTCGGTGCAGGCCAGCACCTCGCCGGGACGGGCCAGGCCGTTCTCGGCGATCACCTGGTGGCAGATGCCGTGCCGGCCGACATCGTAGAAGTGTTCGATGCCGAAATCCGCCACGAACTTGCGCGCCTTCGGCCCGCCTGCCGCGTCCTTGAGGGTGGGCGCGGGTACCGCGTGATCCATGATCACGGCGACCTTGTCCGGGTCGCTGATCCGGGTCGGTTGCAGCCAGGTGGTGGCGAACTGGAGATCGATCAGCACGCACATGTCCACGTCCACGGTGACCGTGTCGCCGGGTGAAACACTGGCCAGGCCGGCCTTTCTGGCCAACAGGTTCTCGATCATCGTCATGCCCACGGCTCAGCCCTCCGCTCGATAGCGCTCGCCGATCGCCGACCATTCGGCGAGACCGACCAGGTTGAAGAACTCCGCAGGCTTGCTCGGCGCCCACTGCCGTGGGTCCCTGCCGGCAAGCTCGGCGAGGCCGCTGAGCATCGCCCAGGCCGCCTGGCCGAGCGGCAGCGAGGGATGGATGGCGATCGCGTAGCCGAGTTCGGCCAGTCGCTCGCTCGACTCCAGCGGCGTGAGACCGCCGAGCACCAGATTGATCAGCAGCGGCGCGCGGACCTCCTTGCTGATCCGCTCGATCTCCTCGACGCTCTGCGGCGCCTCCACGAAGATCACGTCCGCGCCCGCCTGCGCATAGGCGTTGGCGCGGTCGATCGCGGCGTCCAGACCCAGCGGCGCACGCGCGTCGGTTCGCGCGATGACCACCAGGTCGGGATCGGTGCGGGCGTCCAGGGCGGCGCGGAGCTTGACCGTGAACTCCCGCACCGAGACGAGTTCCTTGTCCGGGAGGTGGCCGCACTTCTTGGGAAACGCCTGGTCTTCCAGCTGGATCGCGGCAACGCCTGCCGCCTCGTACTCCCTTACCGTGCGCACGACGTTGAGCACCGCGCCGTAGCCGGTGTCGGCGTCCGCGATCAGCGGCACGTCGCCGAGCGCGCGTACCAGCATCCGCGCGCGTTCGGCCATTTCGGTCTGGGTGACCAGGCCGATGTCGGGCAGGCCGAACCCGGACGCGGCCACGCCGGCCCCGGTCAGGTAGGCCGCCGCGAAACCGATCCGGCCGACCAGCGACGCGGACAGGCCGTCGAAAACACCGGGCGCGACGATCAGTTCGCCACCGGCGATCCGTTCGCGCAGTGTCGTCCTGTGCGACATGGACGTCTTCTCTCAGTCGAGGGTGCCGGCCACCGGAGCGGCCAGCAGCGCGGTCAGTTCGTTGAGATTGTTGAGGTTGTCGAGGCCGAGCACGGCGTTCTCGATCGCGATCATCCGGTCATGGTCCATGATCGGACCGACCAGTGCGCGGTACTTGGCGACGAGTTCGGCGTGGGTGACCGGGTCGTCGGGCGCGCCGTGCGGGGCGTCGATCCGCCGATGGAGCCGGGTGCCGTCGGCGAGCGTGATGGTGAGGTCGGTGCCGAAGCGTTCCTGCTCGGCCAGCTCAACGTCCACCTTGGACAGCAGCGCCCACACGTCGTCGGCGTCCAGACGCGACGCCGAGAACTGCGGCGGGAGCACGGCGCCGTCGAGCAGGGCGACGGTTGCCGCGTAGCCGAGGTTCATCTGCGCGCCGATCGCGGTCAGCGGGCGTTGCGGTGGCCACCAGCCGTGGTGGTAGACGGCGTCGCCGACGCGGATCGTGATCGCGGCGATCGTGTTCGGGTCGATGTCGTGCTCGGCGCGCAGTTCGAGCGCGGCCTGGATGGTCCCGTGCAGACCGCCCTGTGCCGCATAGGACTTCACCATGACGACGTTGGTGTGCCAGAACTCGCCGAGCCCGGCGACGATCTGCGCCGCGTCCGGGTCGTGGCCCTCGCCGAACACCGCGAGAAAGCCGCCGTAGGGCCGGTCGAAGACCTGCTTGATGCCGGTGTAGCCGCCCGCGGCCAGGCCGGCGGCGTAGAAACCGTTGCGGGCGGCGAAACCGTGCTGCATCCGCTTGGACATCGCCTCGTACTGCGCGGCCATCAGCCCGCCGGACTGGGTGCCCGCCATGCCCAGCGCGTCCTCCAGTTGGGCCGCGTCGAGGCCGTAGAGCCTGCCGGTGGTCATGGCCGCGGTGTGCGTGCCGAACACCGGGCCGCTGTGCCAACCTCGGGAGAGCATTTCCGCGCCGTGCAAGGCCAAACCGACGCGCGGCCCGACCTCGAAACCGGCGACCGCCGCCGTCAACGCGTCTTTTCCGGTGACGGTGCCGAGTTGGCGGGCGCCCGCCAACAGCACCGGCAGGATCAGCGAGTTGTTGTGCAGCGGCGCGAGTGGGTGGAAGTCGTCGAGTTCGAAGCCCTGGACGAAGGTGCTGTTCAGCAGCACGGACGCCGGACCGCTGGTGGTCAGGCCGGTGCCGATCACGGTGGCGTCGCCGGTCGCCTCGATGCCCAGAGTCGCCGTCGTCGCCACCCGCGACCAGGGCAGTTGCGCGCCGACCAGACCGCACGCGACCCCGTCCAGCAGCAGGTGTTTGGCGCGATCGCGCACCTGCTCGGGGATGGCGTCGAAACTGAGGTCGGCGACCCATTCGGCCAGCGGCACGGTGACTCCGGTGCTCATGCCTGCCAGTGAACGCCGCCGGTCAGTTCGCCCTCGCGAAATGAAGGGAAAAGTCTGTTTGGTGATGGTCGATGAAGGAAATCATCAGGCCCACGGGTCGACCGGGACGACGCCGACCGAGTGACCCGAGTGGTCGAGCAGCCGACCCCAGGACTTCAGCGGGCGCAGCACGACCCGCTGATCGGTGACCTCGATCTGCTGGCCGAGATCGCGCACCCGGCCGAACAGCCTGCTCAGCTCGCCGAGCCGGTGCAGCTGGACCATCACGAACAGGTTCGCCGCGCCGACCACGGAGAAGCAGATCCGGGTCTCCCGCCAGCCGCTGATCTCCACGCCGACCTTCTCCAGCGCCTCGTCCGGCACGCGCAGCCAGAGCACCAGCAGCGCAGGCCAACCGCCCTCGATCCGGGTGAAGTCGGTGCGAAAGGTGAGCAGGCCGCGCCGGGTCATCGCGGCCATCCGCCGCCGCACCTGCTGTTCCGAGGTGCCCAGCTGGTCCGCGAGATCGCGGTGGCGGGCCCGGCCGTCGTGCTGAAGCGCCAGGTAGAGGGCGTGTTCGTCGGCGGTGAGGGTCTTGGCGCCCCGGTTGGATTCGCGGTCGGGCGCGGCGCCGGCGCCGACCTCGCGTTCGGCCCCGGTGTCGAGCGCGCCGAGCCGCCAGCGCACGCCGCTGAACCATTCCAGCCCGACCTGCGACCGGGCCCGCACCACGTCCGCAACGGCGGCGAGCCGGTCGAACAGCAGGTCGGTGAGCACGCGCATGTCGGAGGCGAAGATCAACGCGTGCACGTCGTAGCTGCCCGCGGTCAGGTACACGCTGCCGACCTGCGGGATTTCGGCCAGCTGCCGACCGACCGCCTCCGCCCGGCCGGGCCGCGCCTCGATCTCGTGCACGGCCGCGACCAGGGCGAGCTGACTGCCCGGCACAGAGGACACCCAGACCCGGCCGGACGACGCGAGCCGTTGCCACCGTCGCGCGGCGGTCACCGCGGAGATGCCCAGCGCCGAGGCAAGACGCTCAAAGCTGGCCCTCGGATTCACGTGCAGCGCGTCGAGCAGCGCGAGGTCGACCTCGTCGACGTCGTCTGCGGGAGATCCGTGGACCACCGGTCAAGCATGCTCCCCGGTGGCGGGATGAGGCGGAATTCGCCGAATGGCCGGTGGGTCGAACGGTGGGCGGCGCCGACCTGGTCAGGCGCGACCGGGCGTCAATGCCGCGCACCTCCGAAGCTGAAATCGCTGGTCAGCTGGTCAATGTCGCGCGCAGAAACGTCGCGATGTCCTCGGCGGGCCTGCCGAGCAGGTCGGCCATGGCCGGGTCGGCCGGGCCGAACTCGCCCTGCCTGCTCGCCGCGAACATGCCGATCATCAGGTTCGCCAGCTGCTCCGGCATGCCCGCCGCGACCTGCTCGGCGCGGTACTCGTCGTCGGTGACCACGACGCGGCGGATTCGCTTGCCGGTCAGCTCCGACGCGATCGCGGCGACCTCGACCAGGTCCACTGCCTCGGGTCCGGTCAGCGGGGGAGTGGCGCCGTCGAAGCCGCCGTCGGCCAGGATGCGCGCGGTCGCCTCGGCCAGGTCGGCGCGCGTGGTCCAGGCGACGGCACCGTCGCGCGGCACGCGGAGTTCGCCGGTGACCAACGCGCCCGTGAGCAGCATCGGCACGGTCGAGGCGTAGAAACCGTTGCGCAGCGCGGTGAACGCGATGCCGGACGCACGCAATGCGTCCTCGGTCGCGGCGTGGTCGACCCCGGCCGCGAACGTCGTCGATGGGCGCGCGCCCATGTGACTCGTGTAGAGGACGCGCTTGGCGCCCGCGTTCGCGGCCGCGGTGATCGCCGCGCGATGCCCGGCGATGGCGGCGGGGCCGAGTTCGTTCACCGAGACGACGAGCACGCTCGTCGCGTCCTCGAACGCCCGCTCCAGCGTTGCCGGATCGCCGAAATCGGCGCCACGCACCCGAACCCCGCGTTCGGCGAGATCGCCGACCTTGCTCGGGTCGCGTACGGCGACGCCGATCTGCTCGGCCGGCACGCGCGCCAGCAGGTTGTCGACGACGGCGCTGCCGAGTTGGCCGCTCGCCCCGGTCACGATGATCATGTCAGCCTCCTGCTATCAGTGGAACCATAAATACAGTATCACTGATAACACGACGCGCAACTGTTGACGTGAACCCTCTTTAGAAGGGTGGTCGGCCGCAGCGCCGACTGGTTGCGTTGCTTGGCAAAGCCAGTTCACGAGAGAAGAGGCTGCCGTGCGACGGACCGTGCGAATGGCGATGACACTAGCGATTGTAGTCGCGACAACAATCGGCGTAAGTGCGGTGGCCGACGCCGCGCCGAGCAGACCCGCCAACGTCGACTTCACCGGAATCGTCGCGCTCGACGACTGTTCCGGCTCGCTGGTGCGCACCCCGAACTCCGCGCCGACCGACCCGGCGCTGGTGCTGACCAACGGCCACTGCATCGAGTCCGGATTCCCCCAGCCCGGCCAGGTGATCGTCGACCAGGCGTCGTCGCGCCAGTTCACCCTGCTCGACCCGAACGCCAACCAGATCGGCACGTTGACCGCGAACGACGTGCTCTACTCGACCATGACAGACACGGACATCACGCTCTACCGGTTGACCAACACGTACCAGGACATCCAGCAGCAGTACGGTGCGACGCCGCTGACCCTGGCCACCGCGCCGGACCCGGTGAACAGCGCGATCGACGTGGTGTCCGGCTACTGGCAGCAGATCTATTCCTGCAACATCGACGGTTACGCCTACGAGGTGCAGGAGAACGGCTGGACCTGGCAGAACTCGATCCGCTACACCAGCGCCTGCAACGTGATCGGCGGTACCTCCGGCTCGCCGGTGATCGACCCGACCACCGACCAGATCGTCGGCGTCAACAACACCACCAACGAGAACGGCGAGAGCTGCACGCTGAACAACCCGTGCGAGGTCGACCAGAACGGCAATGTGACCGTCCACCAGGGAATCGGCTACGCGGAGGAGACCTACCTGTTGGACACCTGCCTGGACACCGGCAACGTGCTCGATCTGAACCGTTCGGACTGCACACTCCCCAAGCCAGCCAGCTAATGTCATTCGCGTGGTGGAGCAACGGATCTCGGCCGCGCGCATGGTCGACGCGGCGAACGCCTGGCTGGACGGCCTGACCGACGAACAGCGCGAACTGGCCGTCCTGGCCTGGCCCGCCGAGGACGAACGACACCGCTGGTACTACACCCCGACCGATCACGGCGGCCTGCCGCTGAACCGGATGCGTCCCGCGCAACAGAGCCGGGCCATGCAGCTGGTCGCGGCAGGTCTGTCGCGGGCCGGGTTCACGACCGTCTCGACGATCATGGGCCTGGAGAACGTGCTCGACTCGATGGAAGGCTGGGGAGTCGGCTGGGAACGCGAGCGCGGCCGCGATCCGCAGCTGTACTACCTGCGCGTGTTCGGTGAGCCGAGCCTGGCCGGACCGTGGTCGTGGCGCTTCGGCGGACATCACGTGTCCGTGCAGCACCTCCTCGTCGACGGTGCGGTGCGGGCCAGCACGCCGTGCTTCCTGGGCGCCGATCCCGCCGAGTCGCCGTTGCTCGGCGGACATCTGTTGCGCCCGCTCGGCGCGGTCGAGGATCTCGCCCGAGACCTGGTCCGCTCGCTCGACGGCGACCAACTCGCCCGCGCACTGCTCGCCCCGGTCGCGCCGGTGGACATCGTCGGGGCGAACCGACCGCGCGTCGGCGCGGGCGACCTGCCCATGCCGCTGGCCGACGTCTGGCGCGGCGAGTTCGCCGACCCGAACCTGCGCGAGATCCTCGTCGCGGTGCAACGCGAAGCCGAACGCCTGGTCGGCCTGCGCCCCGAACACCTTGCCGCCGTCCAGCTGACCACCGAACCGAAGGGCGTACCGGCGGCCGCGCTCTCCCCGAGCCAACAGGATCAGCTGCGCGCGGTGCTGCAGGTGTTCCTCGACCGCATCCCGGACGAACTCGCCGAACGGGAGGCCGCGAAGTTCGCCGGCGACAAGCTGCTCGACGTGCACTTCGCCTGGGCGGGCGGCACCGAACGCGGCGAAGGGCACTACTACCGGTTGCAGGGCCCGGGACTGCTCGCCGAGTACGACAACACCCAGCGCGACGTCAACCACGTGCACTCGGTGTGGCGCGACCCGGACAACGACTTCGGCGACGACGTCCTCGCCCGCCACCTGGCCGCGCACCACACCGCGCGCTGAGACGTCACGGGTTGGACGGGCGGGTCTCCGTCCAGTCGACCATCAGCCGGCGCTCCGCGAACAGCCACGATCCGTCCGGCTGCTTCGCGAACTCGTCGAGGTAGCGGATGGCCGCCTTCATCAGCGTGCGCTGCCCGGCCACGTCCCAGAGATGGTGCGCGATGCAGTACGACTCGCCGGTCGCCCGATCGCCGTCGAGCACGATCGTGCTCTGGCCGTTGAAATGTGTTGTCACGTCGTAGGTGTTGAGGTTGTCGAACACGGGCGCGAGCGAGTCGCGACCGTGCAGTTCCTGCGTCGGTTGGTCCGAGGTGCGGTCCATGAACACCAGGAACCGGGTGTCCGTCGTGAACAGCGCCATCTGGCCGCGTGCGTCCCGCCGGTCCGCGCAGTGCGCGTACGCGTCGACCAACTCCCGAATGGCGAGCCGGTCGGCAGCCTCTTCGGGCGATACGGCCTGGTGAATTCCCATCGTCTGTCCGATCTCAAGGAAAAAGTGTGAAGTCTGCCTTCGTAGTATAACTTCATACTTGATAAGATCGACGAATGCCGCCAGATGCCGTCGACCTGCCGGCGACAGCTGCCGACCTGCGCATTGCGGTCAAGCTGCTCGCCCAGCGGCTGCGTGCGCAGGCTCGCCCCGGCGACCTGTCCTGGTCGCAGGAGAGCGTGGTGTCGCTGCTCGACCGGCAGGGCGCGCTGACCGTCACCGAACTCGCCAAGGTCGAAGGCGTGCGATCGCAGTCCATGGGCTCGACCGTCGCCAGCCTCGAAGCTCTCGGCCTCGTCCGCCGCGAACCGCACCCGACCGACGGCCGGCAGAGCCTGATCTCACTGACCGACCAGGGCAACCGGGCGCTCGGCGAAGCTCGCGCCGCCAAGCAGACCTGGCTCGTCGGCCTGTTGGGCGAGCTGAGCGCGGCCGAGCAGCGGACCGTGCGCGCCGGCATCGATCTGCTGCTGCGTCTCGTCTGACCGATCCGGCACTACTCTGTGATACCGTGTAGTAGTACTCGGTGCTACGGAGTACCAGGACGGAAAGTGGACGACGGTGGATGACCTGACAGAGATGCTGAAGGGCACGCTCGAGGGGTGCGTGCTGCAGATCATCGGCAGCGAGGAGACCTACGGCTACGCCATCACGCGTCGGCTGAACGAACTCGGCTTCGCCGATGTCATCGAGGGGACCGTCTACACCATTTTGCTGCGGTTGGAGCGCAACGGGCTCGTCCAGGTGGCGAAACGACCATCCGGGGTGGGGCCGCCGCGCAAGTTCTACGCGCTCAACGACGCGGGGCGCGCGGAACTCGCGACGTTCTGGGCGAAATGGGAGTACCTCTCATCGCGAATCGACAAGCTCAAGGACGGCAGGACATGAACTTCTGGGAGACCATCACAGGCAGCGATCTCACCAGGGAATTCAAGGCGTTCGAGGCCAGGGCGCAGGCATTGCCGGCCGACTACCGGGCGGCCTGGGAACAGATCAAGACGCAGCTCTCGCCCTACGGCGACTTCACCGGTCGCAACCTGATGCCCATCCTCGACGGCGCCCTGGGACTGCTGGAAGAAACAGCGGCCGACGGGCAGCCCATCGAGGAGGTGCTGGACGAGGACATCAAGGGCTTCTGTTCGGCGCTGGCCGGCGGAGAAGGGGCTCGCGACTACCGCGATCGGTGGCGCGAGCAGTTGAACAGGAACGTGGCACGGAAACTGCGCCGGCTGGGAGGCTGACATGGGGATCCAGGACATCATCGAGGGCAAGAAGCAGTGGCGGGCGCATGTGGCGCGGGTCAAGGCCCTCCCGCCGGACTACCAGATCGTCTACCACGAGATGCAGCGCTACCTGTTCAAGGTCGGACCGGTCTCCCTGCCGGACGGGTCGCTGCTGACCGGGATCGTGGACTTCTTCGAGGAGGGCGTCGCCGCCGGCAAGGGGGTCACCGAACTCATCGGCACCGACGTCGCCGGCTTCTGCGACGACCTGATCAAGGACTCGCCGACCTACGCGGACATCTATCAGGAGTCCATCGAGAAGTAGCGCTACCCGTCGAGTTGGTCGATGGTGGCGATGGACGGGCGCTCGGCGCGCAGGTCCTGCGCCGTGCCCTCGGCGGCGGCCAGCACGCGGACCGCGTTGCGCCAGGTGAGTTTGGCCAGGTCGGTCTCGGACCACCCGCGGTCGAGGAGTTCGGCGAGCAGGTTCGGATAGCCGGACACGTCGGACAGGCCGGTGGGCAGGTGTTTGGTGCCGTCGAAGTCGCCGCCGAGGCCGAGGTGGTCGATGCCGGCGACCTCGCGCATGTGGTCGAGGTGGTCGGCGACGGTGGCCACGGTCGGCTCCGGGGGCTGGTCCTTGGCCTCGAACTCGGTGACCAGGCCGTCGATCTCCTCGTCCCGCGCGTACCGGCTGCTGCCGCGCGACTCCAAGAACGCGTCGAGGCGCTGCATCCACGGCCCCATCTCGGGCAGCACGAACTGCGAGACGAAGGTGGCCATGGCGACGCCGCCGTTGGCCGGCAACGCGGCCAGCACGTCGTCCGGGATGTTGCGCGGGTGATCGCACACCGCGCGGGACGACGAGTGCGAGAACAGCACCGGCGCGCGGCTCGCGCGCAGCGCGGCGCGCATCGTGTCCGGAGCGACGTGCGAGAGGTCGACCAGCATGCCGAGCCGGTTCATCTCGCGCACCACCTCGACGCCGAACGCGGTCAGGCCGTTGTGCGCGGGCTCGTCGGTCGCCGAGTCGGCCCAGTCGGTGTTGGCGTTGTGCGTCAGCGTCATGTACCGCACGCCGAGTTGGTAGAGCGCGCGCAGCGTGGCCAGCGAGTTGTTGATCGAGTGTCCGCCCTCTGCGCCCATCAGCGACGCGATCCGGCCGGCTCGCCGAGCATCCTCGACCTCGGCCGCGGTCGCCGCGAGGCGCAACTGGTCCGGGTAGCGGTCGGCGAGGGCGCGCACGCAGTCGATCTGCTCCAGCGTCGCAGTCACCGCGTCGTCACCGGCCATGTCCACGGTCACGAACACCGACCAGAACTGGCCGCCGACCCCGCCCGCGCGCAGCCGGGCCAGGTCGGTGTGCAGGTAGGCGCGCTGGTCCTTGGCGATGTCGCGCGCATCGAGGTCGTAGCGGACCTGGGCGCGCAACGCCCAGGGCAGGTCGTTGTGGCCGTCGAGAACCGGGCTGTCGGCAAGGATCGCGTTGGCGCGGGCCAGCAGGTCGGAATCGATGGCCATCGGTCGAACCTCCACTCGTCAGGTGATCGCTGTCTGGTCTCACCCTACGAGACGGCGGCGGGGCGCGGGTCCCGTTCCCGC
>DASZJG010000043.1:0-96877 GCA_035948315.1 Pseudonocardiaceae bacterium
GTTCATGCTGGCGTTGAGTTCGTAGGACTCGCGGGTGATCTTGGCGAGCCGGTTGCCCATCCGCTTGGCCGGGATCACGAACACCGGCAGGATTACCAGCGCCACCAGGGTGATCTGCCAGGACAGCACCAGCATGGTGGTGAGCACCAGGATCACCGTCATCAGGTTGGACACGACCGAGGACAGCGTGTCGGTGAACGCCTGCTGCGCGCCCATCACGTCGTTGTTGAGCCTGCTGATCAACGCGCCGGTCTGGGTTCTGGTGAAGAACGCCAGCGGCATCCGCTGGATGTGCCCGAACACCTTGGTGCGCAGGTCGTAGATGAGACTCTCGCCGACCCGCGCGGACACCCACCGCATGCCGATGGACAACACGGCGTCGAGCACGGCAAGGCCGGCGAGCAGCCCGGCACTGTCGATGACGACCGCGAGGTCCTTGGCGATGATGCCCTTGTTGATGATCTCCCGGAAGATCAGCGGGTTCACCACGCTGATCGCCGCGTCCAGGATGACCATGGCCATGAACGCGCTCAGAATGCGCCGGTACGGCCACACGAATGTGAACATCCGCCGCCAGGTACCCGGCGTGATGGTCTCCTTGAGCACCGACCGGTCCCGCCGCAGCCCCCGGCCGATGTTCATTGCCCCAGGTCTCATGCGCCCCGTTTCCCTCGTTCGGTTCGTTCGCAGGGATCGCCGCCGCTTTCGGCGGCCACCCGCAGCAACACCAACAGCTGACGCTGTTCGGTTTCTTCCAGTCGTCCGAAGACGGCGGCCGCGGCCTGGTGTCGGGCCTCGCCCATTCGGGCCAGTACGTCGCGCCCACTGGGTGTCAACTCGACGAGCACAGACCGCCGGTCGGCCGGGTCCGGCAACCGCCTGGCCATGCCAACCTCCTGCAGCCCGTCGACCAGGTCGGTCGCGGACCGAGGCACGACGCCCATCCGGTGCGCGATGTCGACCATGCGCAGCGCGCCGCCGTTCGCTAGCGCCCGCAACAGCCCGGCCTGGGAAAACGTGATGCCCAGCGGACCGACCTGTGCCGCACCTGCCCTGCGGATCGTCTTGGCGAGCAGCATCGTGGCTTCGGTCAGTTCCGAGACCAGATCGGCGCCGGTCACCTCAGGTCCGTCCGTCACGATACTGAGGTTACCTCATAATGAGGCGATGCAGGATCAGCCGTCGAATTCGTCGATGGCGCGTTGCGCGACGGCGAACGCCGTGTTGGCCGCCGGCACACCCGCGTAGATGGCGGTGTGCAGCAACACCTCGCGGATCTCCTCGGTGGTCAGCCCGTTGCGCAACGCCGCCTTGACGTGCATGCCGAATTCGTCCTCGGCGCGCAGCGCGGTCAGCACGGCCAGCGTGATGCAGCTGCGCGTGCGCCGGTCGAGGCCGTCGCGCTGCCAGACCTCGCCCCAGGCATAGCGGGTGATGAAGTCCTGGAAGTCGGCGGTGAACTCGGTGGTCGCCGCCGTTGCCCGGTCGACGTGTGCCGCGCCGAGCACCTCGCGGCGGGTGGCCATGCCGGCGTCGTGGTGTTCGCGGTCATCCATGATCAGCCTCCGAAGTGGCGCAGCAGCAGGTCGGTGATGGCGGCCGGTTGTTCGACCGTGGCCAGATGCGCGGCGTGCGGCACGACCTCGAGCGCGGCGCCCGGGATACCCGCCACCATGACCTCGGCGTGCGACGGTGGCGTGGCCGGATCCTCGGCGCCCGCGATGACCAGCGTTGGCGCGGTGATCCTGGGCAGGTCGGGGCGCAGGTCCATGGCGGCGATCGCCTCGCAGCAGCCGGCGTAGCCCTCGTCCGGCGTGGTGGTGATCATGTCCTGGCACCAGGCCGCGACCTCGGGCTGATCGGCGATGAACTCGTCGGTGAGCCAGCGCCGCACACCCGCCTCCGCGACGGCCTTCGTGCCCTCGGCACGCACCAGCGCGGCTCGCTCCAGCCACATCCGCGCGGGGCCGAACAGCGCGGACGTGCACAACAGCGCCATTCTGTCCACTCTGGACGGCTGATGCGCGGCCAGCCACATGCCGGTCATGCCACCGAGCGAGAGTCCGGCGAAGTGCGGGCGGTCGATGCCGAGTTCGTCGAGCAGTTCGATCAGGTCGTCCGCCAGGTGGGCGACGGTGTACGGGCCGCCGGGCACCTCGGAGTCGCCGTGGCCGCGCTGGTCGTAGCGCAGCACCCGAAACCGCGCGGTGAGCGCGGGCACGAGACCGTCCCACATACGCCAGTCGCTGCCGATCGAATTCGACAGCACCAGCACGGGTGCGTCGCCCGGACCGTCGATGCGGTGCGCCAGCCTCACGAAGCCGCCCTTCCCTTCCGGTACGCGTCCAGCGCACGGTTGACGAACTCGGTCACGGCGCAGAGATGGTCGTTGGGGTTTACAGCGCCATCGATGTCGACTGCTGACAACTGCCGGTTCACACGTTCGACGTCGGCGAGCGCACCGGCTGTCAGAGGTCGAAGAAGACGGTTTCATGCTCACCTTGGAAGTGGACGTCGAACCGGTAGCCGTCAACGTCCGGTTGGGCGATCAGTGTGGTCCGCCGGTTCACATCGACGGTCGCCATTGTCGGATCGGTCACGTTGGCCTGTTCCTCGTCCGCGAAGTAGATCCGGGTGACGACTCGGTTCAGCAGGCCGCGCGCGAACACGGACACGTCGATGTGCGGTGCTTCGGTGCCACCCTCGGGGGCGGGCAGCATGCCGGGTTTCACGGTCAGGATTCGGTAGTGGCCGTGTTCGTCCGTTGGACAGCGGCCGAACCCGCGGAAACCTGGGGTTGTCACTCCGCCGCGCGGATCGTCGGGGTGCGCGAAGGTGCCGTTGCCGTCGGCCTGCCAGGTTTCGATCATCGCGTCCGGTACCCCGACGCCTGCTCCGTCGTAGACGGTGCCGGTGATCCAGAACGCGCCCTCGGTGCCCTCGGCGACCGCGAACGGACCGTCCGGCCAGGGCAGCACCAGGCTCAGATAGGGGCCGACGGTCTGGGAGGGGGTGCTGAGCGGTTCACTCATCGTCGTCCTCCTCCTCGAACGGGGTGGCCACGCTCCCCCGCAGCACCATGTCGAATTCGAAGGCCAGCGCCCATTCGGCTCGGGTGTTGGCCATGTCGAACCGGGAGATCATTCGCTCGCGCGCCGTGGCGTCCGGGATCGCGTTGAAGATCGGGTCCTGGAAGAACAGCGGATCGTCCGGGAAGTACATCTGGGTGACCAGTCGCTGGGTGAACGCGCGGCCGAACAGCGAGAAGTGGATGTGCGCGGGGCGCCAGGCGTTGTCATGGTTGCGCCACGGGTAGGCGCCGGGCTTGATCGTGGTGAACGTGTACCGGCCCTCGGCGTCGGTGACGGCGCGGCCGGTGCCGTCGAAGTTCGGGTCGAGCGGGGCGGGCCAGTTGTCGACGACGTGCCGGTAGCGGCCGCTCGCGTTGGCCTGCCACAGTTCGACGAGCGTGTGCGGCACCGGCCTGCCGTCGCCGTCGAGTACCCGGCCGTGCACGATGATCCGCTGGCCGAGCGGCTCACCGGCATGCCGCGTGGTGAGGTCGCTCTCGCCGGGCCGGACCCGGTCCTCGCCGAACAGCGGCCCGGTCACCTCGGTCAGCCGCTGCGGCAGCACGACCAGTGGCCTGGTCGGGTGACGCAGCCGAGTGCTGACGTAGCCGGGCCAGTCCAGCGGCGGTTGTCCCGAGGCCGGTTCGCGCCGGTAGGTCGGCAGCAGCAGGCGGGATTCGTTGGAGTGCACGGTCATTGCTGTCCTCCCAGCTGCTTCGGCCCTGTCTCCGGCCCTGTCTCCGGCCCTGTCATCGACACCGTCTTCGGCGCTGTCTTGGTTGCTTCGAGGGCGCGGAGCACGGTCAGTTCGTCCTCGCTCGGCGGCGTGGTGGTGCCCAGGCCGGGTGCGACGGCGAGGTCCCAGCCGGTCGCGGCTCTGGCCTGTTCGACGGTGACGCCCGGATGGAGCCGGGTGAGGGTCAGCTCGCAGGTGACCGGGTCCGGTTCGAGCACACCGAGATCGGTGATGACAACCCGGGGACCACCCCCGCGCAGTCCGAACTTCTCGCGATCGCCGGGACCACGGCCGAAACCGACCGAGGTGATGAAGTCCAGGTTGTCGACGAAGGTTCTGGTGCTCTGCCGGACGATCACGATGACCTCGCGGCAGGACGCGGCGATCTCGGGCGCGCCGCCCGCGCCGGGCAGCCGGACCTTCGGATGCTCGTAGTCGCCGCCGATCACGGTGGTGTTGATGTTGACGAACCGGTCGAGTTGCGCGGCGCCGAGGAACCCGACGTCGACACGGCCGGACTGCAACCAGTAGTTGAACACCTCGGGCACACTCACCACGGTCAGCGCCGTGTCCGCCAGGATTCCGTCCCCAATGGACAGTGGAAGCCGGTCCGGGTTGGTGCCGAGCGTGCCGGACTCGTAGATCAGCGCGAGGTTGCGCGCGTGCGTGCGCCGGGCCAGGTTCGCGGCGGTGGACGGGAGGCCGATGCCGACGAAGCAGAGGAAGTCGGCGGCCTTGCGGCCGGCGCGCTCAGCCAGTTCGCGCGCCGCGACCACGGTCATGATCTCGTCGGCGGTGTAGTCACTCATCGGGTCACCGCCAGCCATTGTGTGAACGCCGCCCTGTCACGGCCGATCGCGTCCCAGTCCCGGTACGCCTGGTTGTCGCGCTCGTAGTAGCCGTGCGCGTAGGACGGGCGCGCACCGCCGGGCGCCTGCGCGACCAGGTCGACCACCCAGGAGGGCAGCACGATCGCACCCGGCACCGGGGTCAGCTCGTCCACCACCTCC
Source organism: Pseudonocardiaceae bacterium (assembly GCA_035948315.1). Classification (GTDB taxonomy): domain Bacteria; phylum Actinomycetota; class Actinomycetes; order Mycobacteriales; family Pseudonocardiaceae; genus CAJCJE01. Next base: position 4,818 of record DASZJG010000043.1, read on the forward strand.
TCCACCGTGACCAGGCTGCGTTTGGCGGCGAGTACGGCTTCCTTCTGCACGCCCACGATTCCCCAGAGCTGGACGTTGCCGGCCCGGTCGGCGCGCTGCGCGTGCACGATCGTCACGTCCGGGTTCAGCGCGGGCACCGCGGCGAGTTCCTCGCCGGTGAACGGGCAGGTGATCATCTTGATGGTGGACGTGTGCGCGGGTAGGTCGGTGCCGGCGTAGCCGCGCAGCACCGCGAACGGCAGGCCGGAAGCGCCGGCGACGTAGCGGTTGGCCATGCCGGCGTGCGAGTGCTCCTCGATCTCCAGCGGGACCGGCCAGTCGTTGCCGACCGCGTCGCGGAAGCGGTGCAGCGAGCCGACTCCGGGATTGCCGCCCCAGGAGAAGATCAGCTTGGCCGCGCAGCCCGCGCCGATCAGCTGGTCGTAGATGAGGTCGGGGGTCATCCTGATGAGGGTCAGGCCGGTGCGGCGCTGCCGGATGATCTCCTGGCCCGCCGCGAACGGGATCAGGTGGGTGAACCCTTCCAGCGCGACGCTGTCCCCGTCGTGCACCAGTTCGGCGACGGCATCGCTCATCGACACAATCCGCGTCATCGTGCTCCCTTGGTTGTCAGAACGGCAGTCCCACGTAGTTCTCGGCCAGGCTGGTCGCGGCCGCCGTCGAGGAGACCGTGTAGCGCAGCTGGGACAGTTGCAGTTGGCGTTGGAACTCGTCGCTGTCCGGGAACTGGTGCAGCATCGAGGTCATCCACCAGGAGAAGTGCTCGGCGCGCCAGACCCGGCGCAGGCAGCGGTCGCTGTAGGAGTCCAGGCCGCGCTCGTCGCCCTTGGTCAGGAAGGCGGTGACCGCCTCGGCGAGCAGCCGCACGTCGGCGATGGCCAGGTTCATCCCCTTCGCGCCGGTGGGCGGCACGATGTGCGCGGCGTCGCCGGCCAGGAAGAGTCGGCCGTGCCGCATGGGTTCGACCACGAAGCTGCGCATCGCGGTGATGCTCCGCTCGATGATCGGCCCTTCCTTGAGGGCGAAGCCGTCCGCGGCCATCCGGGTGTCCAGCTGTGCCCAGATCTTCTCGTCCGACCAGGACGTCAGCTCCTCGTCGGGACCGACCTGGAGGTAGAGCCGGGTGAGTTCGGGCGAACGCATGCTGTGCAGGGCGAATCCCTGCTGGTGGTAGGTGTAGATCAGTTCGTGGTGCGACGGCGCGGTTCTGGCCAGCACGCCGAGCCACGCGAACGGATAGTCGCGCTGGTAGATCCGTTGCGCGTCGGCGGGGATGGTGGTGCGGCTGACGCCGTGGAAACCGTCGCAGCCGGCGATGATCGCGCAGTCGATCTCGACCGGGTTGCAGTCGGCGTCGCGGCAGGTGATGCGCGGCGCGTCGGTGGTCGCGTCGTGCACGGCGACGTCGGTGACCTCGAAGTAGAGTCTCGCGCCCGCTGCCTCGCGGGCGGCGATCAGGTCCTTCACGATCTCCTGCTGGCCGTAGACCATGATCGTCGCGCTGGTCAGGTCGGTGAGCGCGATGCGGTGGTCGGCGCCGTCGAAGCGCAGTGAGATGCCGTGGTGCGGCAGGCCCTCGGCGTCCATCCTGGTGCCGAGACCGACGTCGCGGAGCAGTTGGGCACTCGGTGCCTCGACCACGCCCGCCCTGATCCGCTCCTGCACGTGCGCCTTGCTGCTGCGTTCCAGGACGACCGAGTCGATGCCGGCCAGGTGCAGCAGGTGCGAGAGCAGCAGGCCGGCCGGGCCCGCGCCGACGATTCCGACCTGGGTACGCACCGGGACCTCCCGCTGATCAACTCCGACCGACCCTCCCAGCCTGCGACACCGACAGCCTGCCTGAACACCTACACTTCCGCTGAACGGAAGACAGCTTGGCCGATCGGTGGTGACGTGCATGACAGGGCCGTCGGTGACCTCGCGCGTGATCACACTTCTCAGCGCCTTCTCGGCTGAACACCGCGCGTTGACACTGTCGCAGCTGAGCAGGCGTGCGAACCTGCCGTTGACAACGACGCACCGGCTGGTCGGCGAACTCGCCGCGCTGGGCGCGCTCGAACGCGACGAGCACGGCCGGTACCGGATCGGGGTGCGGCTGTGGGAGATCGCCTCGCTGGCACCGCGTGCCGGCGGCCTGCGCGAGGCGGCCATGCCGTTCCTGGAGGACCTGTTCGACGCGACCAGGGAGAACGTGCAGCTCGCGGTGCTCGACGGGATCGAGGTGCTCTACGTGGAGCGGATGTCGGCGCGCAACGCGATCCCCGTGATCTCCCGGGTGGGCGGGCGGCTGCCGGTGCACGCGACCGCGGTCGGCCAGGTGCTGCTGGCGAACTCGCCGGTCGAGTTGCAGGAGCAGGTGCTCACCGGACCGCTGACCAGGCTCACCGACAAGACGATCACCTCGCCGCGTGAGCTGCGGGTGCTGTTGGCCGAGGTGCGCAGGACCGGGATCGCCGTTGCCGACGGGCACGTGGACACACAGTCCCTGTCCGTGGCCGCGCCGATCTACGGCCCGGACGACACGGTCGTGGCCGGACTGTCCATTGTGGTCCCGGCGGTCGGCCAGGGCCAACTGTTCGCGCCTGCGGTGCGGTCCGCGGCGCGTGGCATATCCCGGGCGCTCGGCGCGCCCCGGGCCATCATCCGGCCGAGTGCCGCCGTGCTCGGTTCGGCGCCGGCGGCCACTCGATAACGCCGAACTCAGGCTTCGATCCACCCGTGCGACTTGGCGAAACCCGCGAGCCGTTCGCGCACCGCGCCGATCTGCGCCGCGGTCAATGTCGGCGCGGATTCGATGAGCACATCGGTGATCTCGTAACGGAATTCCCGCGAGGTCAGCACATCGCACAGGCCGTCGTCCGGATCGCCGAGCGCGGGCGCGCGCCGGTTCGCGTCCGCACTGGTCCCGCCACCCGTGGGTGCGGCGCTGCCGCGATCCACAACGCGAATATTGGACGCTTTCGGGCCCCGATCGCCGTCCTCGAGTTCGAACTCGACAAGCGCACCGGGCCGGAACAATGTCTCGTCATCGCGAAAATCATTCGCGTGCATGAAGACGTCGTCGCCACCGTCCTCCGGGGCGATAAACCCATAGCCGCGAATTTCGTCGAACCGCAGCACCTTACCCCTGATCAACACATCCATCCTCACATCCACAACACGATCGTCGAACGTTAGCACCCACCCGGTTGACCGGCCTAGCTCAGCTCCGCCGAGCGCAGCGCGCCGCTCTCGCCGACCATCCCTCGCTCGCGCAGCGCCAGGAACGCATCCACCACATCGGGATCGAACTGGCCGCCCCGGCCGGCGCGCAACTCGGCGCAGGCATGTTCCCGATCGAGCGCGGCCTGGAACGGCCGCTCGCTCGTCATCGCCGCCCACGCGTCGCACACCGCGACGATGCGCGCCTCGATCCTGATTCCGCCGCGTGCCAACCCTTCCGGGTAGCCCTTGCCGTCCCACCGCTCGTGGTGCTGCGCCACCGCGGTCGCCACGTCCGCGAGGCCGGGCACGGCCTTGATCAGCCGATGGCCGTGCTCGGTGTGCGCCCGCGCCAGCCGCCGCTCGGTCGTGGTCAGCACGCCCGGTTTGCGCCAGATCTCCTCGGCCACCAGCACCTTGCCGACGTCGCACAGTTCGCCGGCGAGTTCCGCGCGCCGCACGGTCGGCGCGTCCAGGCCGAGTTCGGTCGCGACCAGCCCGGCCCACCGACCGACCCGGGCACTGCGCCCGTTGGGCCGACCGTCGACCTGCCGGGCCAACTGGCGCAGGTAGCCCAGCATGCCGTCCGGGCCCGCGGGCACGCCGGGCTCGGCGACCAGCGGAATCCGTTCGGCCGCGCCGATGACGACCCGGTCACCGCCCTGCGTCTTGGCCGCGTAGAGCGCGCGGTCGGCGGCGGTGAGCAGTTCGTCGACGGTGGTGCCGTGCAGCGGAAAGCTCGCCGCGCCAAGGGAAACCGTGATCGCGATCCACACCTCGGGCAGCACCACGGTCGGCGCGTTCGCGATCCGGTCGCGCAGCCGCTCGGCGAGACCGGGCAGTTGGTTGGGTGAACCGGCCGAGGTGACGATCACGAACTCCTCGCCACCGTAGCGGGCCAGCAGATCGCCCCGCTCGACCGTCGCGCGCAGCCTGCGCGCGATCTCGCGCAACGCCCGATCGCCCGCCTGGTGGCCGTAACGGTCGTTGATCGAGGTGAAGTTGTCGACGTCAACCACGAGTACACAGACCGAGCCGCCGGTCTTGGCCGCGCGAGCCAGTTCGGCCGGCAGTCGGGTTTCCACGTAGCGGCGGGTGCGCAGCCCGGTCAGCATGTCGGTGCTGGCGAGCCTGCGCTGGTCGACCAGCAGACCGGCGAGCCGGGCGATGGTGAAGACGCACAGCGCGGCGCAGGCGGCGGCGATCACCGGAATGTCCTGTAGCGCGTGGAAGGCGTCCTGGATGATCAGCGTCGCGGGCGCGATCAGCGCGGCGGTGGTCAGCAACGCCAGCCTGCCCGGTCCGATTCGGACATCGGGCGGCGGCTTGCGCTGGTCGAGGGTGGCCATGGTCGGGTGCAGCGCGGCCGCGCCGAGCGTCAGGTTGGCGGCCAGCCAGACGCCGTCCAGGAAGTTGCCGGACTGGTAGGTGTTGAGCAGCTGCTGGATCACGTAGATGCTGTCCGCGCTCAGGATGGCCAGCAGGCTGGCGCTGAGCAGCAGGAAGGACATCGGCCGCGAACTGGGCGCCAGGATCAGCCGGAACGAGAACACCAGTAACACGAGATCAAGCACGGGGTAGGCGACCGACACCAGCCGGATCAGCAGCGGCTGGTCGATCCTGGCCAGCGGCCCGATCAGGTACAGCCAGGACAGCATGGTCGCGACTACGGTGAGCGCGGCGGCGTCGAGCAGGCCGGGCAGGTCCCGGCCCGGCGAGCGGAGCCGGATCAACAGGATCAGGCCGATCACGACCAGCGGGTAGTGCGCCAGGTAGAGCGGGTCGGCCAAGCTCGGGTACGCGTCGTTGCCGAGCAGGTCGTGCGCGACGTAGAAGGCGGTGTCGGCGGCGGCGTACACCGCCTGGCCGATGCCGAGCAGCAGCCACGGCAGTCGCAGTCGCCGTCTGGGCTGGTTGCGTCCGCAGCCGACGAACACCATGACGGCCGCGGACGCGCTCACCAGCAGGTAGAGCACGACACCGACCGCCGCGGGCGCGTGCGACGCGAGCGCGACGTAGTAACCCGCGACGACCAGGACACCGGCCACCAGGTAGCCCAGCCACACCCGATCGGCCGCCATGAGGCCACGCCGGGACACCATCCAGCCCTCTCCCCTTGCTGCCAGTCCCCAGACCGGTTGGCGCCATTCTCCACGCCAACCGAACCCGCGAGCCAGCGCCGATCCGAAAGGTCGGTAAAGCTGTGACCGAAATTCCGAACCCAGATGTAAACCGTCGGTTCACAGTGCTACTCTTGTCCTGTAAACCACAGGTTCACAGGACAAGGGTGGAGCGATGGAGCGGCGGGTCGCCGAGACCGTTTTGGACAATCTGTCCGATGAGGACTACAACTGGCTACACGGAATAGCCCTGGGCACAACGGAACGGCTGGTCTCACTGCTCGCGGAGAGCACCGTACTGGACCCCACCGACTCCGACGCCAAACCGAGCGATCTCGACGACGAACCCGAACACCGCATCGCGACCCTGCGCAGAGTGAAGGCTGCCCAGGTGGCCGGTGCGCTGCTCGCGGAGGTCGTCGGCGAGTTCACCGCGGGCGAGGCGGCCACCGCCGTCTGGCTGGGCGCGAGCCTGGCCGATCTCGGTTCGGCCAGCGGCAGCACCCGGCAGGCCGCGCGCAAGCGCTGGCCGGATCTCGGCCTGATCTACCGCACCCGGCGCTGGCTCTACGGCTATCGCGAGGACATCCTGCACTTCGCAATGACGCTGGTCTCGGCACGGGAGGGCGTCTGGCCCAAGTCCGACGTCACCCCGGCCACGCTGAACGAGGCCTACGACGCGCTGACCAATGCCTATGGCAAGGTGCTCGAGGACTTCGAATCCGGCTCGGCCGTGCTGTCGAACCCGACCAAGAACGTGCCGACCGTACGATGGCAGCGGCTCGGCGAGTTGGTGAACCGGCACATCCGCAACGTTGTCGCGGTGAGCACCCCGAACAGCGACGAGTCGGACTACGCGTTGTCCGGCGCGATCGGCGTGCTGGCCCACTACGACTCGGTGACCGCATCACAGTCGTAGCGCGCGATGATCAGGTCGCCGGCTGGGTGGCGATCGCGCTCAGGATGCGGTCGAGAAAGCCCTGGATGTGCTGCCGGACAAGGTTGGCCGCGCCCTCGGCGTCGCCCGCGTCGGCGGCCGCGAGTACGGCGGCGTGCTCGCCGTACTCCTGGGTCCAACTCGGCGAGTTCTGCCAGCCGACCACGCTGATCAGCGCGGAGCGGTCGCGCAGGTCGTCGAGCACGCTGATCAGCAGCGGGTTGCCGCAGCCCTTGTACAGCGCCTGATGGAAGGTGCGGTTGACCAGGCTGAGCTGGCCCTTCGCGCCGCTGTCCACCGCGGTCCTTGCCGCGTCCAACGCCTCGCGCGCCTCGGCGAGCAGTGCCTTGTCGCCGGCCAGCACGGAGCGGCGCACCGCTTCGGGTTCGAGCAGCATGCGCACGTCGTAGACGTCCTTGGCCAAGCCCTGGTCGACCACGCGCACGGACGCGCCCTTGTACGGGTTGAAGGTGACCAGCCCGGAGCCGGACAGCAACTTGAGCGCCTCCCGCACGGGCGTCTTGGAGACGCCGAGCCGCTGCGCGAGTTCCATCTCCACCAGCGGTTGGCCGGGCAATAACTCCCTGGTCAGGATGGCCCTGCGGATCTCCTCAAGCACCAGTTCGGTGCGAGATGCCGGCAGACGCAGCATTTCAGGCATGATCTTCTCCCGGCCATCGAGCGATGCCTTCACGGTACGGGCTCCGGAGCTTGCACCGCGCGTCACCGGCTACTCCACACAGCCCAGCGCGCCGAGATCTCATATATCAGATCTTACGCACGGATCGTTGCAGACGGCAACTGATTGTTACTGATCTCTCCGTGAACAAGTTGTGACCTGGGCTGTTCCGCATCGACCGCGCTTGCCCGTTGACTCGATGTAACACTGAGGCAATCATATATGAGACGCCATACGCGAGATACACCATACTGAGGCGGCGCGCGGCGTTGCCGGATACGAGAGAACAACGGACCACCGCCTGCTTGCCCAACGAGGTTCAAGCATGAGAAACGAGGCGACAGCGTGACGCAGTCATCCGAGCGCGTACCGGCGCGGCGTGCTACCGGCAAAGGCACGTTATATTTCTTCGGCGCCCTTGGCGGCATCCTCTTCGGCTACGACCTCGGGGTGATCTCCGGCGTCCTGCTGTTCATCAAGACCAAGTCCGTCTTCGACCTCGGCTCGGTCGGCCAGGGCGTGGTGGGCGGGTGTCTCGCCGCGGGCGCGATCATCGGTGCGGCCATCGCGGGCCGGCTGACCGACCGGCCGGGCAGGCGCCGCACGATCATGATCGGCGCCACGATCTTCGCCATCGGCACCATCGGCTGCACGTTCTCACCGAACGCGACCATGTTCGTGATCTCCCGCTTCATCGTGGGTGTCGCGGTCGGGGCCACCTCCGCGACCGTGCCCACCTACCTGTCCGAACTGGCCCCGAGCCGGGTGCGCGGCGCGCTGTCCTCGCTGAACCAGCTGATGATCGTCTCCGGCATCCTGATCGCCTACGTGGTGGACTGGGCGTTTCAGGGTTCGGCCAACTGGCGCGCCATGATCGCCATCGGCATCATCCCGGCCGCCGTGCTGCTGTTCGGCATGACGCTGCTGCCCGAGACGCCGCGCTGGCTGATCAAGCAGGGCCGCGAGGACGAGGCCCGCACGGTGATCCACTCCGCCCAGGGCGAGGTGGACATCGACGCCGAGGTGACCGGCATCCGCGAGGTCATCCGGCTCGACGGCAACCAGGGCAGCCTCAAGGACCTGTTCGCCAAGTGGGTGCGGCCGATGCTGGTGGTCGCCCTGATCCTGGCCGTGGGCCAGCAGTTCTCCGGTGTCAACGCGATCAACCTGTACGCGCCGACCATTTTCAAGAACCTGGGGGTCGGCACGTCCGCTTCGCTGCTCGCCTCGATCGTGCTGGGCGTGGTCAAGGTCGCCTTCACCGCGTGGGTGATCTTCATGGTCGACCGGTGGGGTCGCAAGCCGCTGCTGCTGCTGGGCAACGTGCTGATGTCCGCGACGCTGATCCTGCTCGGCATCGCGGTGACCGTCATCCACAGCCCGTCCGGTGCCGCGATCAGCACCATCGTGCTGCTGATCATCTACCTCGCCGGCTACGAACTCGGCTGGGGCGCGGTGGTCTGGGTGATGATGTCCGAGGTGTTCCCGCTGAAGGTGCGCGGGGTCGGCATGGGCGCCGGCAGTGTCGTGCTGTGGGCCGCGACGTTCACCATCACCTTCGTGTTCCCGGTGATGGACAACAGCCTCGGCCTTGCGAACTCGGCGTACATCTTCGCCGGTATCGGCATCGTGCTGTTCCTGCTGGTCGCCAAGTTCGTCCCGGAGACCAAGGGCCGCAGCCTCGAGCAGATCGAGTTGGACCTGCGTGACCGAGTCAAGGTCTGACCAAGACCGAATCCGATAGGAAGCAATGAATTTCCAGGCGCTGAGGGACAAGCTGTCGAGCGTGGTGGCCATTCCGGTCACCCCGTTCGACAGCGAGGGGAAGTTGGCCGAGCCGGCGTACCGCAAGGTGGTGCGCCGGCTCGTCGACGGTGGGATCGAGGTGATCACGCCCAACGGGAACACCGGCGAGTTCTACGCGCTGGCCACCGAGGAGTGTGGTCGCGCGGTTGACATCACCGTTGAGGAAGTAAACGGCGCGGCCACAGTGCTGGTCGGGGTCGGCCACTCGGTGCCGGACGCGATCGCCGCGGCGCGGCACGCGCGGGACGCGGGCGCCGAGGCGATCATGATCCACCAGCCGGTGCACCCGTACGTGTCGCAGGCCGGCTGGGTGGACTACCACCGCGAGATCGCGAATGCCGTGCCGGAGCTGGGTGTGGTGCTCTACGTGCGGAATCCTCGCATCGAGGGCAGCTACCTCGCCGCGCTCGGCGAGGCCGCGCCCAATGTCATCGGGGTGAAGTACGCGGTGCCCGATCCGGTCCGGTTCGGCACGGTCGCGCAGGACGCGGGCGGGTCGCGGTTCGTCTGGATCGCCGGGCTCGCCGAGTTGTCAGCACCCGGCTACTGGGCGCTCGGGGCCACCGGGTTCACATCCGGCCTCGCCAATGTGGACCCCGGGTTGTCACTGGAGATGCTGCGCGCGCTGCGGGACAACGACTATCCGGCCGCGCAGCGGGTGTGGCAGCGGATCCGGCCGTTCGAGCAGCTGCGCGCGACGGGCGAGTCCGAGAACAACGTGAGTGTGGTCAAGGAAGCTCTGGCCCAACTCGGCCTGTGCCGCCGCGACGTCCGGCCACCGTGCCGGGTGCTCGACGACCAGGGCCGCGCGGAGGTTACCCGCATGCTCGCCGAATGGGGCATGTTGGGCGGATGAAGCAACCCGAGGACCTGCGCAGTTTCCGTTGGTACGGCGGGGACGACCTGCGCAGTTTCAGCCATCGCACGCGTACCCGCCAGCTCGGGCTGGATCCCGAGGAGCATCTGGGCAAGCCGGTGATCGGCATCCTGAACACGTGGAGCGACATCAACCCGTGTCACATGCACCTGCGCGAACGGGCCGAGCAGGTCAAGCGGGGCGTGTGGGAGGCGGGCGGGTACCCGCTGGAGTTCCCCGTCGCGACCTTGTCTGAAACGTTTCAGAAACCGACTCCGATGCTGTACCGCAACCTGCTCGCCATGGAGACCGAGGAGGTGCTGCGGTCGTACCCGATCGACGGCGCGATCCTCATGGGCGGCTGCGACAAGACCACCCCGGCGCTGCTGATGGGCGCGGCGAGCGCGGACCTGCCGGCGATCTTCGTGCCGGCGGGTCCGATGCTGCGCGGCCACTGGCGCGGCGAGACGCTGGGCAGCGGCACCGACATGTGGAAGTACTGGGACGACCGGCGCGCCGGCCTGATCGGCGACACAGAACTGGGCGAACTCGAACGGGGCCTGGCCCGCTCCCCCGGCACCTGCATGACCATGGGCACCGCGTCGACCATGACCTCAGCCGCCGAGGTGCTCGGCCTGTGCCTGCCCGGCGCGGCCGCGATCCCGGCCGTCGACTCCGCGCACTACCGGATGGCGTCGGCCGCCGGGCGCAAGGTCGTCGAGCTGGTCTGGGCCGATGTCAGGGTGTCGAGCGTGCTCAGCAAGGACGCGTACACCGACGCGATCGCGACCGTGCTCGCGCTGGGCGGGTCGACCAACGCGCTGATCCACCTGATCGCCATGGCCGGCCGCAGCCAGATCCCGTTGGACCTCGGCGATTTCGACCGCATCGCGCGGGATGTGCCGGTGCTGGCCAACATCCGGCCGGGCGGCGCCTACCTGATGGAGGACTTCTACTACGCGGGCGGCCTGCCGGGCCTGCTGTCCCGGTTGGACCAGATCGGCGTGCTGCACACCGACCGGCCGACCGTCACCGGCCGCACGCTCGCCGAGAACATCGACGGCGCCCTGGTGCACAACGACGACGTGATCCGGCCGGTTGACAACCCCGTGGCCACAGAGGGCGGGGTGGCTGTGTTGCGTGGCAACCTGGCACCCGATGGCGCGGTCATCAAGCACATCGCCGCCGAGCCAAACCTGTTGCGGCACACCGGTCCCGCCGCCGTGTTCGACAGCTACCCGGACATCAAGGCGCGCATCAACGATCCGGACCTGCCGATCACGCCCGACTCGGTGTTGGTGCTGCGCAACGCCGGCCCGCTCGGCGGGCCGGGCATGCCCGAGTACGGCATGCTGCCCATCCCGGACCGGCTGCTCGCGCAGGGCGTGCGCGACATGGTGCGGATCTCCGACGCCCGGATGAGCGGGACGAGCTACGGCGCGTGCGTGCTGCACATCGCGCCGGAGTCGTTCGTGGGCGGCCCGCTCGCGTTCGTCCGGGACGGCGACCTGATCACCCTGGACGTGCCGGCGCGAACGCTGCGGCTGGAGGTCTCCGACGCAGAACTCGCCGAGCGGCGGGCGGCGTGGGTCGCGCCGGAACCGAGGTTCGAGCGCGGCTACGGCGCCCTGTACTCCGCGCACATCACCCAGGCCGACCAGGGCTGCGACTTCGACTTCCTGGCCAGGCCCGGCAACAACCCGGAGCCGAACCCACGCTGACTCTCCCATTGACAACATGTTGCCAACATGACAAGCTGTTGTCATGACTGAGGCAACGGTTCATCTCGCCGTGTACGACACGTTCTCCGACTGGGAGGTCGGGCACGTCACCGCGCACATCAACAACCCGCTCTGGCACCGGACACCGGGACGGTTCGGGGTGCGGACGGTCAGCGCCGGCACCGAGCCGGTCACCAGCATGGGCGGCCTGCGCGTCGCGCCGGACGTGACCCTGGCCGACCTGCGGCCCTCGGACAGCGCCATGTTGATCCTGCCAGGCAGCAACATCTTCGCCACCGAGGCGTTCACGCCGTTCGTCGCCAAGGCACGCGAGTTCCTGGACGCCGGCGTGCCGGTGGCGGCGATCTGCGGCGCGACCGGCGCCCTCGCCACGGCCGGACTGCTCGACAACCGGCCGCACACCAGCAACGCGGTCGAGTTCCTGGTCGGACTGGGCTACGCGGGCAAGGACTTCTACCGCGACGAGCCTGCGGTGACCGACGGCGACCTGATCACCGCGTCCGGCGTGACACCGGTCGAGTTCGCCAGGGCGATCATGGCGCGGCTGGACGTGTACGAGCCGGACGTGCTGGCGTCCTGGTACAAGCTGTACGGCCAGCACGACCCGGCCGGGTTCATGGAGTTGGCGGCCGTGCGGTGAGTCGGCGGGAACAGGAACTGCTCAGCTCGGCCGCGCTGATCGTGTTCCGGCTCAACGGGCAGTTCCTTGACCTGGCCGAGCAACTGGCTCGACCGGCCGGCATCACTGCGGCCTGGTGGCAGGTGCTCGGCGCGGTCATCGACGGGCCGCTGACCGTGTCGGACATCGGGCGCAGCATGGGCATCAGCCGACAGGCCGTGCAGCGCATCGCGGACCTGTTGGTGGGCAAGGGACTGGCCGAGTACCACGACAACCCGGCGCACCGGCGCGCGAAGCTGGTCGCGCTGACCGACGCGGGCCGGGCGGCCAACGCCGCGATCAGTCCGCAACACGCCCAGGCGGCCGCGCGACTGGTGTCGGCGATGGGCGCCGAGGAGTTGGCGAACGCCGTCGCGGCGATGACCAAGCTGTCCGAGGTGCTCGATTCCCTGGCCTAGCCTGACACGATCGGCCATCTGCTGGTCGCATGTGGACGGCGCGATCAGGAGCTGATGGTGTAGCCCCCCCGGACCGGCAGGGCGTTCGCGGCGGGCGCCATGCATCGCGACAGCGGCGGGGTGGGTGTGCCGGCGATGCCGATCCGGCTCGCCCTGCCGTCCACGTAGAAGCTCAGGCCGGTGCGCACGCCGAGCTGCCACGGGCTGTCGGGTGCGGCGCGGGTCAGGAAGTTGGTCATGGCAGTGATCGTGGCGGGACGACCGGCTCGCGGCCTCCCTCTCGGGTAGCGTTGCGTTCCCTCGCTAGCGGGAGAAGCTGCCGTGCATGGCTTCGACCGTCTTCTCCAGCAGCGCGCGCATGGCCCTGTTGGCCGCGTTCGGCTTTCTGTTGCGGACGGCGGCCAGCACGGCCTTGTGCAGCGGCAGGGTCGCGGCCACGCCACCGGGCAGGTGGGAGTTGACCTCGAGCGCGTGGTGCAGGCCGGTTTCCAGCAGCCTGCCGAGTTGCTCGACGAGCTGGTTGCCGCTCGCGCGCAGCAGCGTCAGGTGGAACTCGAGGTCGGCCGCGACGAAGGCGTCATCGGAGTCGGGCAGGGCGGGGGCGTTGCGGGCCATACCGTCGTAGGCGGCCGTCAGCACGGCGACCTGGTCGGCGGTGGCGTTGGTGGCGGCTTGCCGGGCGGCCTCGGGTTCGAGCATGTACCGCAGGTTGAGCAGGTCCTCCAGGAACGCCGGGTCGGCGAGCTGGCCGTGCCAGTCGATGACGTCGCGATCCATCAGGTTCCACTCGGACCGCGCGAGCACCCTGGTGCCCAGGCGCGGGCGGGGTTCCACGAGGCCCTTGGCGGCGAGGGCCTTCACGGCCTCGCGCACACCGCCCCTGCTGACGCCGAGTCCGTCCGCGAGGTCCGATTCGTTCGGAAGTTGGCTGCCTGGCTCGTACTCGCCGGACACGATGCGCAGGCCGAGCCATTCGACGACTCGACCGTGCATTGTCCGGTGTGGGCCAAGGGGGCCAATTGACCGCTCCACGGGGCAATCATCGAATCATTGATCCATAAAGTCAAATATCCTAGGCTCTGTTTTACCAGCTAGCGACAGGGAGCCTGATGAAGATCACCGGGATCAGCACTCATGTCATCGGCACCGAATGGCGCAATTTGACCATTGTGGAGGTGCACACCGACGCCGGCATCAGCGGGTTGGGCGAGGTGCGGATGCTCAACCACACCGACGCGCTGCTCGGCTACCTCCAGGAGGCCGTGCCCAACCACATCCTGGGCACCGACCCGTTCGACGTTGAGAGCCTGGTGCACCGGATGACCAGGCACGACTACGCGCGGGCCGGCGAGATCGCCATGTCCGCGCTGGCGACGGTCGAGATCGCGTGTTGGGACATCCAGGGCAAAGCCCTTGAACTTCCGGTTTACAAGCTGCTCGGCGGCGCGGTGCGTGACCGGATCAAGGCTTACGCGAACGGCTGGTACCAGGTGGAGCGCACACCCGACGAGTTCCACGCGGCCGCGACGCGGGTGGTCGCGCGCGGCTACCGGGCGCTGAAGCTGGACCCGTTCGGCGCGGGCATGTTCGAGCTGGATCCCGAGGAGACCGCGCGGTCGCTGGCGCTGGTCGAGGCCGTGCGCGACGCGGTCGGCCCGGAGGTGGAGATCCTCGTGGAGATGCATGGGCGGTTCAGCGCGGCGACCGCCATCCGAATCGCGAGCCTGCTTGCCGATTTCCGGCCGTCCTGGATCGAGGAGCCGGTACCGCCGGAGAACCTCAAGGCACTGGCCAAGGTGGCCGCGCACACCGACATTCCGATCGCGACCGGCGAGCGGATGCACACCCGGTTCGACTACCGCGAGCTGTTCGAGTCGCAGGCCGCGGACATCATCCAGACCGACATCACGCACTCGGGTGGGCTGCTCGAAGCGAAGAAGCTGGCCGGCGCGGCCGAGACGCACTACCTGCTGATGGCTCCGCACAACGTGGGCGGGCCGATCTCCACTGCCGCGAACCTGCACCTGGCCGCGACCACGGTGAACTTCAAGATCCAGGAGTACTTCAACGACTTCGCCGACCCGTTCGTGGCCGACTGTGAACCTGGGCTTCCCGAGGTGGTCGACGGGTACTTCCCGCTACCGACCGCGCCCGGTTTGGGCATTTCGCTCAACCGGGACGCGATCGCGGCACATCCTCGACAGCGGGTGAACTTCAACCTGTTCCGCTCCGGCTGGGAACTGCGCGAAGCGACGGCCGGTCAGGCCGGGTAGTAGCCGAGCTGGGCGGAAAGCTGGTTCGCCCCCTCGGTGACCAGGTCGCCGAGTTTCTCCGCGACCTGGTCGTTCCAGCGCGGCGTCGGCACCGAAATGCTCATCGCGGCCACCACCCGTCCGGTGCGATCCCGGACTGGTGCCGCGACGCACGCGGCGGCCTCGTTGGATTCACAGTATTCGTAGGCGAGACCGCGATCGGCGATCTCGACCAGATGTGCCCGCAATTCCGGAACCGACGTGATGCTGCGGGTGGTCATCGCGGCGAGCGGTTCGTTGTCGCGATACCGGGTCGCGAATTCCTCGGCGGTCAGGCTCGCGAGCAACATTTTGCCAACCGCGGTGCAGTGCGCGGGCAGCTTGCGCCCGACCGCGGAAACCAGTCGAACCGCGTGTGCCGAGTCCGCCTTGGCCACGTAGAGCACCTCGGTGTCGTCGAGCACGGCGACGTGCACGGTTTCCTGGCAAGCGGCGGATATCTGCTCACTGACCATCCGCCCCTCCCTGGCCAGGTCGACCTGTTCGGCGAACACGCTGCCGAGCCGGAACAGCGGTAAGCCGAGCCGATAGCGGTGTGGTTTGTCCGGATGTGCGACCAGGTAGGACCTGACCACCAGGGTATTCACCAGTTCGTGCACCGTCGTCTTCGGCAAACCCAGTGTCGCGGTGATCTCCGGAATGGACCGGTCTTCCCCGGACAGGAACAACTCAAGAATGTCCAGCGCTCTGATGACCGCGGGAACCGTACGTGCCATGGCCATGATTTCGCCCCTCCTGCGCGGGAATTCTAGACCGGCGGTGCGGCGAATCGTCGCGGCATCGGCATAACCCGGCTGCCGGATGGCGATCGCGCCGCCAACAATCCCAGCTCGGCCAGCCGTTCCACGCACAGGTGCGCGCGCCGAACCCGCTCACGGGCGCTGTCCACGACCGAGGCGGCAAGGTGGCCACCGGAAGGATAGATGTTCGGCGCATTACGCAGACCGAATTTCAAATAAATGGGCGCGCCGACCCTGATCAATTCGGCCGCGTCATAGTTGCGCACATATCCACCGAGGTCATCGGGGGTTTCCAGATAAAAGTCGATGGCCACCGAACCTGCCGCGCGCAGTTCGGCGACCTGGGCGATGGTCAGATCCGAGGGGATGTTGACCGAGTCGGCGCCGAGCAGTTCGAACACCCGGAAGGACGCGGGGTTGGCCGGACCGGCCAGCGCGGAGACCTTGATAGAGAGGTCGGCGGGCAGTTCGCCGCCGACGCGCAGCTGGTGCACGGCCCACAGCACGCCCTCATCGGCGACCAGCAGGCAGCGCACGCCGAGCCCGACTGCGCGGTGGGCGTCGGCGAGGGCCTGGCCGAGCTGGTCCCGGCCCCGGGCCCGCGCGCCGACCCCGCCGCAGGCGGTGAACCGACCGGCGCCGATGTCCCAGGTGGCCCGGGGGCCGAGGAACAGGCACAGCTCGATGCCGGCGGCGGCCGCGGTGTCGAGCATCTCGGTGATCTCCGCGTCGGACAGCATCATCACGCCACTGCCCTGGCTGACCCGGTGTAACGGCACGCCCAGCCGGTTGGCCTCGCTGAGCACGGCATGCAGTGCGGCCGGTCCCTCCACTGAGGGGATCTCGATGCGGAACGCCCCACCGTCGGGGAAGGTGGCCGTTGAGGTGTTCGGTGCGGGCTGGGTGACGTCCAGGCCGATGGCGTGCAGGGCCTGTTCGCCGGGGAGGGCGACCGCCTTCCGAGTGACCGACATGACGGCTCCAGATTCCGGTTCGATATCGCGGAGATCGCCCGCTATCTCGAACAAACCTAGGGGCGGCTCACATCGTCGTCAAGGCTTGTCAAGCCTGTACCCCGCCTTGATCCACGTACTAGTGTCCTCCGCGATCTCGAACAGCGGCGAGACAACGGAGGTTTGCGATGAGCGCGGACATTCCGACCAGAGCGACCGCTGTACTGCTCTCCGCGCCCGGCGTCGTCGAGGTGACCGAGGTCGCCGTGCGCCCGCCGCTGCCGGACGAACTGCTGATCCGGGTCGAGGCGGCCGGGATCTGCGGCAGCGATGTCGAACTGTTCGCCGGCAACCGGCCCGCCGACATCGTGCGCTATCCGGTGGTGCCCGGCCACGAGTGGGCCGGGCGGGTGGCCTCGGTCGGCAGCCGCGTCAGCGGATTCACCCCGGGCGATCCGGTGGTGGCACAGGGGTTGCGCTGGTGCGGGCAGTGCGCGCGCTGCCTCGAAGGTTCGACCAACCTGTGTCTGGCCGGCTATCGGGAAACCGGCTTCACCGAGTCCGGCGCGTTCGCCGAGTACCTCCTGGTGCCGGCGCGGCTGGCGCACCGGTTGCCCGAGGATCGACCGCTCGAACATGCGGCACTGCTGGAACCGACCGCCTGCGTGGTCGCCGCGTTGCGGGCGGGCGCGCCCACGACCGGGCAGCGGATGGTCGTGGTGGGCGGCGGCACGCTGGGCTTGATCGCGGTGCAGCTGTTGGCCGGATTCGCGCCCACCGAACTGGTGTTGGTGGAAGGGCGAGCGCGCGGACGCGAGCTGGGCGCCCGGTTCGGCGCGACCGCGACGGTCGACCCCGATGAGTTGGACGCGGCGGGGCTGGGCGCGGACCTGGTGATCGAGGCGGCCGGCGCGGCCGGGACCGGATTGGTCGCGGCGCGGGCCACGCGGCGCGGCGGAACAGTGGTGCTGCTCGGCATTCCCGGCGACGACGCCACTCCCCTGCCGCCCGCCGAACTGGCCGTGCGCGAACTGCATCTGCACGGCGTGTTCGGGGCGCGGGCGGATTGCTGGCCGATCGCGATCGAGTACTTCGCCGCCGGCAGGCTCGATCTCGGCGCGATGATCAGCCACCGGTTCCCGCTCCCGGACATCACAGCGGCGGTCGCGACGGCGGGTGGCCACTCCCCCGATCTTGGCAAGGTGCTGCTTCGCCCCAAGGCGAACTGAATCCCGAAATCGATTGCGAATGATCTCTTGACTGTATGAACGAATCATCTGATGATTCACGCACACCGAGCCGACCGACCGGGACACCCGGCCGAGATGGGATGCGTGTGCCGATGAGCGTCGAACAATCCTTACCAAGGGCGGAAAATCCCGGAGCAGGCTTTTCCCGGCGGGAAGGTCTGAAATGGTTGGGCGCGGGCGGTGGTGCGGTCGCCGCGAGCATGCTGCTGGCGGCGTGCAACGGGGTCAACAAGCCGAGCGCCAGTGGCGGGGTCGGCAGCTTCCCGACCACGCCCGCCTGGAAGTTCGTGTTCATCAACCACGTGACCACCAACTCCTTCTTCATCCCGACCCGCAACGGCCTCGCTGACGCGGCCAAGATGCTCGGCCTGCCGACGCCGCAGTGGACCGGTGACGAGAACGGCAACGTGGCCAACATGGCCAGCGCGTTCGACACCGCGATCAGCGGCGGCGCGGACGGCATCGCGATCGCGCTCACCGACTCCAGTGCGTTCGTCGAACCGACGAAGAACGCGCTGGCCAAGGGAATTCCGGTGATCGCGTACAACGCGACCGCGCCGGACAACTACGCGCTCACCTACGTCGGGCAGGACCTCTACCAGTCCGGTGTGCTGATGGGCCAGCGGATCGCCAAGGACGTCACGTCCGGCACGATCCTGGTCGGCATCTCCCAGCCGGGCGGCAACAACGTGCAGCCGAGGCTCGACGGCATCAAGGCCGCACTGCTACAGGCCGCGCCCGGAGTGACCGTGCAGTCGGTGAACACCGGAGCCGACCAGGCGGGCGAGCTGAACAACATCACGGCCGCGTTCACCGGTCACTCCGACGCCAAGGGCCTCTACGCGGTGGACGCCGGCACCACGGCCTCCATCGCGCAGTTGATCACCAGCCGGGGCCTGACCGGCAAGATCCACGCGGGCGGCTTCGACACGTTGTCCGACACCATCAACGGCGTGAAGTCTGGCGCGCTCGACTTCACCATCGACCAGTCCGCCTACCTACAGGGCTTCCTGCCGGTGCTCTACCTCTACCTGTACCGGCTGTCCGGCACGCTGGTGAAACCGCCGGTCACCGACACCGGTCTGACCTTCGTCACCAAGGAGAACATCGCCCCGTACGCGGAGAATCCGCCGAGCCGGTTCGAGGGCGGATCGAACGGCAACATCATCGCCATGCCCAGTTCGATCCCGCTGCCGCCACCCTCGACGGTCACCCTCTGACCGGGACGACCATGACCAACCCGGTGATCCGCGCCCTGCTGCGCACCAAGGAACTGAGCATCCTGCTGGTGACGGTGGCGGTGGCGATCTATTTCAGCGTCACCAGTTCGGCCTTCAACACCAGCGAGAACTACCACACGATCGCGCAGTTCTTCACGCCCTGGGCGATGGTCGCCGCGGGCGAGGTGATGCTGCTGATCTGCGGTGAGATCGACCTGTCCGCGGGCTTCGTGTTCACCCTGGCCCCGTTCATGCTGGTGATCTTCCAGAACAACGGCGCCCCGCTGTGGCTCGCGCTGATCGCGACGCTGGTGCTGTGCGCGCTGGTCGGGGCGCTGAACGGGATCATCCACGCCTGGCTCGGACTCCCCTCGTTCGTGACCACGCTGGGCATGGCGTTCCTGTTGGAAGGGTTGTCGCTGATCCTGTCCAACGGTGCACCGGTGAGTGCGCCGCGCGGCGACTGGGTGGTCACCGTGTTCGGCGGGGCGCGCTGGTCGGAGTTGATCTGGGCGGTGGTGATCATCGTGGTCATGCAGGTGCTGTTGTCCGGCACGCGGTTCGGTGTGTACACGCAGGCAACAGGCGGCAACCGGTTGGGCGCGGCCGAGTCCGGCATCAAGACGAACCGGGTGAAGATCGTGAACTTCGCGATCACCAGCACGCTGGCCGGCCTGGCCGGGATCATCGACGGGCTGCGGGTCGGCTCGTTCGACCCGACGAACGGCGGGTTCAACACCATGTTCTTCGCGGTGGCCGCCGCGGTCATCGGCGGCACCGCGTTGATCGGCGGGTCGGGCACTGTGGTCGGCGCGTTGCTGGGTGCGTTGCTGCTCGGCATCGTGTACGACGGGTTCAACCTGACCGGCGTCAGCGCGAACCCGTTCGACGTGGTGCTCGGCGCGGCGATCCTGGTGGCGATGCTGCTCAACGTGAACCTGACCAAGCTGCGCAAACGGAGCCGCACATGACCGAGTTGATCAGGGCCGAGTTGATCAGGGCCGAGCACATCAGCAAGCGGTTCGGCGCGGTGCAGGCGTTGCGCGACATCAACCTGCGGGTGCACGCGGGCGAGGTGGTCGGGCTGATCGGCGACAACGGCGCCGGCAAGTCGACGCTGATCAAGATCCTCACCGGGTTCCATCAACCGGACAGCGGGCAGCTGCTGTTCGAGGGGCAGCCGGTCACGCTCAAGTCGGTGACGCACGCGCGGTCGCTCGGCATCGAGACGGTGTTCCAGGACCTGGCCATGGTCAACGATCTGCCGGTGTACCTGAATCTGCACCTGAACAAGGAACTCGTGCACCGGCCGTTCCCGTTCCTGCGCAGGCGGGAGATGAAAAAGCGCGCGCGGGAGGCGCTGGACTCGATCGGCATCGACATCCCGTCGGTGACCGCCGAGGTCGGACAGCTCTCCGGCGGTCAGCGGCAGGCGATCGCGGTGGCGCGCTCGGTGCACTCGAACGCCAAGCTGCTGTTGCTCGACGAGCCGCTGGCCGCGATGGGCGCCAAGGAGGGCGGGCTGATCCTGCGGCTGATCGATCAGCTCAAGCGCCGGGGCGACATGGGCATCGTGCTGATCGCGCACAACTACAGCCAGATCGTGGACATCTGCGACCGGGTGAACCTGCTCCAGCACGGCGAGATCACCCTGGACAAGGCGTCGAAGGACACCTCGGTCGCCGAACTGCTGGAGCTGGTACACGCGGAGTACCGCCTCAACACGTAGGATGTCTTCCCGTGCAACAACGACCTCTTGGCAAGACCGGACACGACGTGTCGGTGATCGGACTCGGCACCTGGCAACTGGGTGCGGACTGGGGCGATGTCAGCGAGGCCGACGCCTTGGCGGTGCTCGACGCGGCCCTGGCGAACGGCGTCACCCTCTTCGACACCGCCGATGTCTACGGCGACGGACGCAGTGAGCAGCTGATCGCGAAGTTCCTCCGCGACCGCACCGAGAAACCGTTCGTGGCGACCAAGATGGGTCGCCGGCTGGACCAGGTGCCAGAGAACTACAACTTGGCGAACTTCCGCGCCTGGACCGACCGCTCCCGCAAGAATCTCGATGTCGACGTGCTGGACCTGGTGCAGCTGCACTGCCCGCCGACCGCGGTGTACTCCTCGGACGAGGTGTTCGACGCACTGGACACGCTGGTCGCCGAGCAGCGCATCGCGGCGTACGGGGTGAGCGTGGAGACGGCGGCCGAGGCGCTGACCGCGATCGCGCGGCCGGGTGTGGCGAGCGTGCAGATCATCCTGAATGCGTTCCGCCGCAAGCCGTTGGCGGAAGTGCTGCCGGCCGCGATCAAGGCGAATGTCGGCATCATCGCGCGGGTGCCACTCGCGTCCGGCCTGTTGTCCGGCAAGTACACGCACGAGACCACCTTCCCCGCCAACGACCACCGCACGTACAACCGGCACGGCGAGGCGTTCGACGCGGGCGAGACCTTCTCCGGCGTCGACTACGACCCCGGCGTCGAGGCGGCCAAGGAGTTCTCCGCGCTCGCCGTGCCACCGGCAACGCCCGCGCAGACCGCCTTGCGCTGGATCGTTCAGCAGCCCGGGGTGACCACGGTGATCCCGGGCGCGCGCAATGTGAACCAGGTGTTGTCGAACGCCGCGGCTGCTGACAACCCAGAGTTGACAGCGGACGCGCTGGCCTCGATCGCGGACATCTACGAGCGGCGGATCCGCGCACAGGTGGAGAGCCGCTGGTGACACCACGCCGTTGACCTTATCTCGTTATGAACGTATGTTCATGAACAAGCGTTCATAACGAGAGGTGCAGCGATGTCGGACATCGTGAACACCGCGCAGGCGCAGGCGTGGAACGGTTACGAGGGCGAGCACTGGGCCAGCAACGCGGACCGCTACGACCGGGTCAACGGCGGCTTCAACGCGGCGCTGTTGGACGCCGCCGGCATCACCACGAACGACGATGTGGTGGACATCGGTTGCGGCAACGGCCAATTGACCAGACTTGCCGCGCGGCGCGCCAGGCACGCGTTCGGCGTCGACCTGTCCGGCCCGATGCTGGCCACCGCGCGCGCCCGCGCCGAGCGGGAAGGCGTCGGCAACGTCGAATTCCACCAGGGCGACGCGCAGGTATATCCGTTCGAAAGCGGATCGCTGGACGTCGCGCTGAGCCGGTTCGGGGTGATGTTCTTCGCCGATCCGGTCGTCGCGTTCGGCAATGTGCACCGAGCGTTGCCGCCGAGCGGCAGGTTGGCGTTCCTGTGCATGACCGAGTTCGACAACACGGACACGGGCACTGTGTTCGCCGAGTTGTCACCGTTCCTGCCCCGGCCGACCGGTGAACGCAACACCGGACCGACCTCCTTCGCGGATCCCGCGCACACCGCCGACGTGTTGACCAGGGCCGGTTTTCACGATGTCACCTCGACACACGTCGAGGCGGATCAGTGGTGGGGCGAGGATGTGCCGGACGCGGCCGGGTTCATGGCCGCGTGGGGTCCGGTGCGCTACCACCTAGAGCAGGCGAGCCCGGCGGACGCGGAGGGCGCACGGATCGCGCTGGCCGACGTGCTGGCGCGCTTCCTCCGGCCGGAGGGCGTGGTGCTGCGCGGGCACGCGTGGCTGGTCACGGCCGCCGCGTCGGCACGCGGCTGAGCGCGGATGTCACCGAGGAAGGCGGCCGCGCTGCGCGAGGGCGACGCGAGCCTGCGCGAGCACCTGATCGCCACCGCGGAGGGGCTGATCGCGCGACAGGGCCTGGCCGGGCTCACCGTGCGCGCGATCGCGAAACAGGCGGGCGTCGCGGATGGCGTGCTGTACAACCACTTCGCCGACAAGGAGGAGTTGCTGGCCATCGCGCTGCGCGCGCACGTGCTCGCCGCCGAACGCGAACTCGGCGCGCTGCCCGAGGCCGGCACCGGCACGGTGGAGGAGAACCTGCGCGCGCAGCTGCGGTACGGACTCGCGCTGCACCGGGCGGTCCTGCCGGCCTTCGCCGGCCTGATCGCGCTGCCCGCCGTGCAAGCCCGGTACGCCGAGTTGGCCGACCCCGGCCCGGACTGGCGCGACCGCCTGCTCGACCACCTGCGCGCGGAACGCGCCGCGGGCCGGCTGCGCGCGGAGGCCGATGTGGACGCGGCCGCCGCGGTGCTGGTCGGCATCTGTCACGAACAGGTGTTGTCCGGCCTGTTCGCCGGCGGCCTGCCGCACGCGTCCGAGCCGTCGGTGGACGCGGTGATCGCGACGCTGCTGCGCGGAATCTCGGTGGGTTAGCCCTCGGAGTGCGGGACCGGCGAGATGCTGCGGGCCAGCACGCGGCCGAGGCCGGAGCGGGTCGCGAGCATGATCAGGCGGTCCTGCGGGGCGAGCGCGTAGGTCTTGGCGGGCTGCCAGTCGAGTTCGGTGGTTCCCCTGCGCTGCAACGCGATCACGCGCGCCTCGCCCTGTTCGTCGGCGGCGCGGACGGTCGCGCCGGCCAGGGGTGAGCCCGCGGCGATCGGGACCTCGGCGATCATCAGCACCTGGCGGCCGATCGGGATGGTGCCGATGACCTGCCGTTCCACCATGGCGGCTGCGAAGGCGGGGGCGGCGAGGAAGGACACGCTGCCGGAGATGGCGAAGCCGAACACGCGGCCGACGCGCTGGGCGAGGTCGTCGTCGAAGAGCCGGAGCACGACGCGCAGGTCGTCGCGCTGCGCCCTGGCCTGCAACGCGCCTTCCAGGTTGACCACGTCACTGTTGCTGAGCATGAGCAGCGCCCGCGCGTCGGCGACGTGCGCGGCGCGCTGGGTGTCCTCGCGGGTGGCGTCGCCGAACACGATCGGCACGTCGAGCCTGCGCATGGTGGGCACACCGCGCGCGTTCTCGTCGGCCTCGATGGCGACGACCGTGATGCCGAGGTCCAGCAGTTGTCGGACGACTCGCGTGCCCACGTTGCCGAGGCCGACGACGACAACATGGTCGGCGAGCTGGCTGGGAACCACCGGTTGTCGGGACCGGACCACTCCGCCGACGATCGCACCGGTGGCCACCGGGAGCAGGGCGAGGCCGGAGATCGTCAGGGTGACCTGGACGATCCGCTGGAACATCGGCATCCCGCTGGAGGTGTCCGGCACCGCGTTGCCAGCCGCGTCGAGCAGGGTCACGTAGATCGCGTTGCCCCAGCCGTGCATGTTGTACCCGCTGCCATAGAACGCGAGCAGCGTCATCCCGACGACGATGATCAGCAACAGCGCGACCGTGACCTGCATCAGGCGGTTGAGCAGCAGGGCGCGCACCCGTTGGCCGATCACGATCCACCGGCTGGTGCGGTACCCCTCCATCGCGCGCTGCGGCGGGCCGTCGGCGTGCGCGAGCACCAGGTTGGCGGTGTTCTGGTCGGCGGGCAGCAGCCGGGTGGTCGCGCCGGTGGTGTCGGCGAGCCCGCACACCACGTCCTTGGCCGCGACGGTGTCACGGTGCGCGACGTAGAGGGTGCGACCGGGCAGCCGCACGTGGCTGGGCGCGACCTCGCCGAGCGCGGCGGCCACGAAGGACGGTGCGGCCATGGCCGAGTCGGACAGCACGGCACAGTCCGCGAACAGGGTGCGGATCTTGTGGCCGAGGCTCATGTTGAACATCCGGACCACCATGCGCAGGTCCGGGTTGATCTCGTGAGTGGTCAGCGCGGCGTGGATGTTGCCGACGTCGTCGGAGTTGACCAGCGCGACCGCGCGCGCCTCGGCGACGCCCGCGGTGCGCAGCGCGCGTTCGTCCAGCTGCGCCGCCTCGATGATCTTCACGCCGGCCAGTTGGGCGATCTCCGGCGCGCGGTCCCGGGTTTTGGCGCGGACCACGACCGTGACCTCGGCGCCGAATCTGGTGAGGAGTTCGTTGACCAACCGCAGGGCCAACGGGCTGTCGCCACAGACAACGAATCGGCGCGGGCGGCTGGCTCGGTTGCGAAGCGTTGGCGGCACGGCGTGGATTTTAGTAGACGATCATCGCCGACATCTGCGAATCAGCCGACCCGGTGCAGCCAGCCCCTGGTGTCCTTGGCCCGGCCGTACTGCAGGTCGAGGATGTGTTCGCGGATGGCGAGCGTGACCTTGCCCGGCTTGCCGTCGCCGACCGTGATGTCCAGATCCGCACCGAGGAACTTCACGATCGGGGTGAGCACGGCGGCGGTGCCGGCCGCGAACACCTCGGTCACCGAGCCGTCGCCGCAGCTTTCGCGCAGCTCGTGGATGGTGATCGAGCGTTCGACCGGGGTGAGGCCGTGCTCGGCGGCGAGCGCGAGCACGCTGTCCCGGGTGACGCCTTCGAGGATCGTGCCGAGTGCGGGCGTGACCAGCTTGCTGTCCGAGGTGACCAGGCAGACGTTCATCGTGCCGGATTCCTCGAGCTTGTCCCGGTCCTGGCTGTCCAGGTAGAGCACCTGGTCGCAGCCGTGCTCCTGGGCCTCGATCTGGGCGGCGAGGCTGCCGGCGTAGTTGCCGCCGCACTTGGCGTCGCCGGTGCCGCCGACCGCGGCGCGGGTGTAGTTGTGGCTGACCCACAGCGTCACGCCGGTGACACCGGAGCTGAAGTACGGGCCTGCCGGACCGGCGATCACCGCGTACTGCACGGTGTTCGCGGGCCGGACGCCGAGGAACGCCTCGGACGCGAACATGTAGGGCCGGATGTAGAGGCTTTTCTCGTCACCGAAGGCGGGCACCCACGGCTCGTCGGCACGAACCAGGTGCTCGACGCTGGCCAGGAACGACTCCTCGGGCAACTGGGGCAGGGCGAGGCGACGCGCGGAGCGCTGGAAGCGGCGGGCGTTGTCACGCGGGCGGAACAGCCACACGCTGCCGTCCTCGTGCCGGTACGCCTTGAGCCCTTCGAAGATCTCCTGCGCGTAGTGCAGCACGGCGGCGGCCGGGTGCAGGGAGAACGGCTGGAGCGGGCCGACCTGCTGGTCGTGCCAGCCCTCGCCCTTGGTCCATACCGCGCTGGCCATGTGATCGGTGAAGTAACGCCCGAATCCCGGATCGGAGAGGATGGTGGCTCGTTCGGCGTCCGAAACGGGCCGGGGCGACCGATGCAACGGGAAGTCAGCGCTCATGGGATGCATGTTAACCCCTGTTAGCATCCCTTGGCTGATGCAGTCGCTAGTGTTGTGACCATGGCAGATGTGTTCGCGGGCCTCCGCCTGCTCGGCCCACCCGCGGCCGACGGTGAGTACATCGCGCTGAACGAGCACGAGACGATGCACCTGCACGAGTACTCGCGGATCTATGCCGTCCCCGGCCTCTACGAGAACGTCGTCCAGGAGCGGCTGCGGTGTCGCTCGCCGCAGGTCGCCGTCGAGGGCTTCCTGCGCGCGGTCGCGGACCTCGGCCTGGCGCCCGGTTCCCTGACGGTCCTCGACTTCGGTGCGGGCACCGGGTTGGTCGGGGAACTCCTGCATCGCGCGGGGATCGCCCGGGTCGTCGGGGTCGATGCGCTGCCGGCGGCGCGGGCGGCGTGCCTGCGCGACCGGCCGGGCGTGTACGCCGAGTACCTGGTCGGCGATGCCCTGCCCGACGAGGCGATCGGCGGCCTCATTTCGGCCGGGGCCTTCGGCGGCACGCACGCCGGACCGGCGGCGCTCACCAACGCACTCGCGCTCCTGCCCCCGGGCGCGCCGGTGTCCTTCACCATCGACGAGCGCTGGCTGGACGAGTCCGACCCGGACGGGTTCGGCGCCGCGATCGAGCGGCTGACGACCGGCGGAGACCTGGTCGTGCTGGAGCGATCGCGCTTCCGGCATCGGTTGACGACGACCGGTGAACCCATCTTCTACCAACTCGTCGTGGCCCGGCGCGGTCGCTGATCCTGCTCCGCGACGACCCGGGCGGGCCGCACCAGGTCGACAAGGCCGATCAGGAACGCGACGCCGACGAGTATCGCCGCACCGGTGAGTCCGGACGCGACCGCGCCGTGGTAGTCGTGTCGGGTCGAGGCCAGCGTGCCGAAGAACAGCGCGCTGGCGAGGGCCGTGCCCAGCGCGGTACCGATGCGCACGCCCGTCTCGTAGACGCCTGCCGCGACTCCCGCGGTGGCCCTGGTGACGTCGGTGAGGGTCAGCATCTGGTTCGCGGCGACGACCAGGCCGCAGCCCGCACCGGCCACCAGCAACGGAGCCAACAGGATCAACGGCGCGTCGGCGGGCGTCGACGCGTGCGCGGCCAGTGCCACGGCGGCCAGGCCGAGTGTGGCGACGGCGGTGCCGAGCACGACCAGCGGCCGGCCGAACCGGTGCACGAGGTGGCCGCCGAGCACCGCGGTCGCCGCGGACGCCACGGTGAAGACCAGTGTGCTCAGCGCGGCCCGCAACGGCGAATAACCCAGACCTTGCTGGAGGAACAGGGTCAGCACCAGGAAGATGCCGGTGAAACCGGCGTAGAACGCGGTCGCGGTCATGGTGCCCACGGCGTAGGTCCGGATCCGGAGCACCTTCAGGTGCACCAGCGGTCGCGCGTCCCGGGCGGCGAGCCGTCGCTGCCAGAGCACCCACAGCACCAGCAGCGCGATGCCGAGGCCGAACAGCCAGAACTCGGGGCGCGCGTTCGGTCCGGTCTCCTGCAACAGCGGTAGCAGCACGGCCAGCACGCCGAGGCCGAGCAGCACGACGCCCGGCCAGTCGATCCGGTGCGCCCGGCCACGCTGATCGGCCGGCAGCACCCGGCGGCCGATGACGAAGGCGAGGACCACGACCGGCACCGAAAGCCAGAAGACCCAACGCCAACCGGTCGCTGACCCGAAAACCTGCAGGATCACCCCGCCCAGCAACGGGCCGACCGCGGTGGACAGGCCGGTCACCGCGCCGTAGTAGCCGAACGCCCTGCCCCGCACGGGTTTGGCGTACATCTGTTGCAGCAGGCCGATCACCTGTGGGGCGAGTATCCCGGCCGAGACGCCGCGGAGCAGCCGTCCGATCACGAGCACGACCGCGTTCGGAGCGGCGCCGCACACCACGCCGGTCAACGCGAACAGGGCGAGGCCGATCAGGAACAGGGTGCGGCGCCCGTGTTCGTCGCCGAGTCGGCCCGCCGGTACCAGCGTCAGGCCGAAGGCGAGGGCGTAGCCCGCGACGGACCAGGTGACCTCGGCGGGCGAGAGGCGCAGGCTGTGTTCCATCGACGGCAGCGCGATCGTCACCACGCTGACGTCGAGCAGGGTCATGAAGCTGGCGACGAGGCAGATCGCCAGTGCCGGCCGGTGCCGGTTGCGCGTTTCGTCCATCAGCTCACGCCGATGTCAGCGACCAGACCGATCTTCTCCACTCCGGCGACGGCCACCGTTTCGTCGTTCTCGGGTCGGTCACCACTGACGCCGATCGCGCCGAGCAGGGCACCCCGCGCGTCCCGGATCAGCGCGCCACCGCGCGAGGACGCGACCCGCCCCTCGGAGATCGCGGCGAGCGCGGCGAAGAACGCGGGATCACGGGTGGCGTGCCGGGCCCCGGCCGCGCCGCCGTGCCCGGTGCCCAGGCAGCCCCACGCCTTGGCGTGCGCGATCTGCGGGCGCAGGATGCCGCACCCGTCCTCGCGCTTGACGACGATCGGGTGGCCGCCCGGGTCGAGCACGGTGACGGTCAGCGGGCGCAGTTCGAGCTCGCGCGCCTTGCTCAGCGCCGCGTCCACGATCTCCGAAGCATGGTGCAGGTCGAGGGTCATGAGGCCACCGCGCGCTTGCGGGGGTTCTCGAACTCGATGGCGCCGTCGCCAACGACGATGTCGAATTCCGTGGAGGGCACCTCGGGCAGCTGGATGGGCGGCAGGCCGACGATGTAGAGCACCGTCTCCTCGCTGGCCGCGAGGTGCAGCGTCTCACCGGGCTCGACCCGCACCGCGGCCAGCGGGCCGATCGTGGTGTCGGCCACGGTCGCCTCGCCGGAGAGCGCCACGATCAGCCGTCGTCCGGTGTCCACTCTCGACTTCCAGTCGGCGCCCGAGCCGATCTTGACGTACTCGATCCAGAAGCCGCGCTCGGTGAAGGAGCCGAAGTACTTGCGTTCGACGCCGGGCGAACCGTCGACCGGCAGATAGTTGAAGTGTCGAGGGTTCATGATCAGCACGCTCTGGTAACGCGGCCGGGGGAACGTGATCTCGCGGCGTTCCCCGTGCGCCGCAACGCCTTCCTGGCGCGCCTGCGGGCCGCGCCCGCGCTCGCCCCGCATGCCAAGGCCCGAGGCGCCGCCGAACTGCAGCACCAGTTGCAGCTGCCGGGGGTTGCCGAGCGGGTCGTCCTGCGGGCCGTAGGTCTGGCCCTCGGGGAAGTAGCCGATCTCGCCCTCGCGCAGGATGCCCTGCTCGCCCAGGTTCATGTCACCCACCAGGGGGAGCCGGATCTGTTCGAAGGTGTGCCGGTGCCGGGGCATGTGGAAGTCGCCCTCCTGGCGGCCCAGGATGTAGCGGAAGTTCTCCAGTTTCTCGGGCTCGCCGCCCATCAGCAGATAGTTGAAGGCCACCGTGCCGCGCGGATGGTCCATCTTGTACGCGTTCTCGTCATAAGGTTCGATTTTCATATCATCACGCTACCTACTTGGTAGGTTGGCGAGCAAGAAACCGAAGCTGGGAATTGCCTATCAGGTAGGTAGGATCGATGTGAGCCCGGCCGAGGAGAACGAGACATGACCGAACCAGCACAGCGGCTCTACCGAGGCCGCGTCGCCGACCAGATCGTGGAGGACCTGCGTCGGCAGATCCTGTCCGGGGAACTGTCGGACGGCTCCCGCCTGCCGGCCGAGCGGGAACTGGCCGCGCAGTACGACGTGAGCGCGCCGACCGTCCGGGAGGCGGTGCGGGTACTGACCGCGATGGGGCTGCTCAGCACCCGCAACGGCAGTCGGACCACGGTGACCGCGCGCGGTGACACGCTGCTGGCCATGTCGATCGCGTCGGTGGTCCAGTTCGAGAAGGTCACCGCGACCGACGTGTTCGGCCTGCTGGGCGCCCTCAACGGCCACGCCGCGGAACAGGCCGTGGCACGTGCGTCCGATGAGGACATCGCGCGCCTGCGGGAGGCCGCGGAACAGGCCGCCGATCCTTCGGCCGAGGCGCTCATGCGGTTCTTCACCACGCTCGCCGAGATCTCCGGAAACCCGCTGGTCGCTGCCCTGTGCCGGTTCATAACGCAGATCCAGATCGGCCTCGCCGTCGAGTTGGCCAAGGGCGCGGGCCACGAGTGGGGCCTGGTCCCGCGCGCGCTGGCCGGTGCCCGGATGGAGATCGTGGACGCCATTGCGGACCGGGACGCGACCACCGCCGTCGAACTGGTCCGCGACTACCACGCGAAGGTGGTCAAGCGGATCCAGTCCTCGCCCGGTGCCAAGCAGCGGCGCGCCAGCGACCCGGACCTGGCCACCGTGCTGTCCTCCTGGCTGTCCGGACACGTGACCGTGGGCGGCCAACCGGACCGACCGAGCTGAACGAGCACGGCTCGGCCGGTCCGAGTCCGCTCAGAGAAAGTTGTTCGGCCAGATCATCGTCCGCCACATGTGCGCGACCGGGGAGCCGTCGAAGCCAAGACCTTCCTCCGGTTGCCGGAAGTTGCGCCCGACGATGTCCTCGAACTCCTCGAACTCGACGTGCACGTCGGGGTCGAAGGAGTAGATGTCGTTGATGGTCAGCAGCCGCGAGGTCAGGTACCAGCGGTGCTTGCGCGCTTCCTCGTGCTCGCGCACGAGGTAGTCGGGCACCTGGTAGTCCGCCCCGAACAGCCGGACATAGGTCTCCGGGTAGGTGTAGCCGACCGACTCGTCCGCGAAGTACCGCAACGCCTCGTGCTTCTCGATCGCCCAGGCCACCTCCTCGTCGACGTAGGGCCGGACCAGCTGCGCGCCCCAATAGCCGTGATCGGAGCGGATCAGGCCACCGATCGCGATGTCGTGCACCAGCGCCGCCATCACGACCTTCTCGCCCATGCCGTTGGCCAGCGCGATGTGCGCGCTCTGCAACATGTGTTGCACGGACTTGCGCTGTAGCCGGAGCCGGAAGAAGTCGGCCAGCGTCGGCCGCTCCGGCATCCTCGGCAGGGCCGGGTTGTCGCCCATCATCGCGATCGTGTCCGCGCGCCGGGTCTGCTCGGTGAGCAGGTCGTCGAGGTCGGCGGCCGGTGTGCCGATCAGCGCGACGGTCGGCGGCATCATCAGCCTGCGCCGCTGGTCGACCGCGTCGCCCAGCGGCTCGCGGAACCAGTTGGTCAGGCCCGCGGCGCGGATCGAGTCGGGCAGTTCGTCGAGCGGGACTCGGGTCGGAACGGGTTCGGTCACGTCCTCAGCTCTCCTCAGTTCGCGCCGACGACCTGGAACTGGGCGTTGACGAACACGTGGTGCGGCCAGTTCAGCCCGATGACGTGCACCTCGTACTCGCCGCCGGAGAGCTGCACGACCCGGTCGACGATGCCACCCGGATAGTCGACCAGCGCGGCCTCGGCCGCCTGGTCCGCCGTGCTGCCGGTCATGATCGTGCCGGAGCCCTCGGTGTAGTTGCTCGGCACCTGGCCGGCCGTCTTCGACGCCGACTTGCTGCCCTGCTGGAACGGCACCACCTGCGCCGCGTCGCTCGCGGACCCGGCCGGTGGCGGCGCGATGATCTGGCTCGCCGTGATGTCCTTGCTGTTCACCGTACCGAGCACGAGCACGGTTTCCCCGTTCGTCACCGCGCTCGTGGACGCGGTTCCCTTGCTCACCGTCACCTGCTGACCGGTCGACGTGGTCAGCGTGAATCCGGTCGAGGAGACCGCGCTGACCGTGCCGAGCGAGCCGCCTTCGTCGTTGGCGGACCGGGCGTTGGATCCGCCGCCGCGCGGGGTCGTCGTGCTCGTCGGCGTTGATGTCGATGTGGACGGTGACGAGGACGACGATGCGGCGCTCGCCCCGCAGCCGGCGAGCACGAGTGCTCCGGCCGCCACCGCCGCGCTCACCAGTACCCAACGCCGTTTGCCGTGCGTGTTCATGGCAACGTTCCTTTCTACATGGCTACCAAGTAGGTAGGAACAGAGTGTCGCGTTTTTCTGTGTGATCACTGTGGGCCGCTTGTGCCAAGGCTTTGTGCTATTTCCCCATGATGCCATCGAGGGCCATGTCGACGACGTCGCGGACGAACCGGTCGTTCAGGGGCGCGTGGCCGTGCAGCAGCCGGTGGTACAGCGGGCCGTAGAGCAGGTCCAGCGCGACGTCGACCTTGGTGTCCTTGGAGATCTCGCCGCGTTCGACGGCCCGTTGGAACAGTGCTCGCGCCTGGTCGCGCCGGGGTTCGACGAACCGCTGCCGGTATTCGGTGGCGAACACCGGATCGGACTGGGCTTCGGTGAGCAGCGCGGCGAGCACCCTCGCATAGGGCCGCCCGACGGCCAGTTTGGCCCACGGACGCAGCAGCGAGAGCAGGTCGCCGCGCAGCGAGCCGGTGTCCCGGGTGAAGGGCCGTGCCGTGCTCCACTGCGTGTAGAGCGCGTCCAGCGCCAGCGCTTCCTTCGTCGGCCACCACCGGTAGATGGTGGCCTTGCTGACCCCGGCGCGTTCCGCGACGGCATCCATGCTGACCGCGGCCAGGCCGCGGTCCAGCATGAGCGCAGCCGCCGCGTCGAGAATCGCCGCGTGCGCCTGCTGGCTGCGCGGGCGCCCCCTCGGGTTGCCTTCGTTCGTCATGCCGCCCTCGGATCGGAACCGGACTGCTCCGCCATCCGGGCGAGCACCTGGAGCAGACTAGCGACGTCTCGATGCCCGTAACCCAACTCCTCGGCCTGGCCGAGCACCTGGTCGGCGGCCGACGCCGCAGGCGACGGGATCCGCGCGTCGCGGGCCGCGGCCAGCGCGAGGCGGATGTCCTTGTGCAGCATCCGCACGTCGAACCAGGCCTGCTCGGGCAGGTCCAGGATCAGCGGTGCCCTGGCCCGCAACAGCGGTGACCCGATCGACGAGGTGGTCATCACCTCGGCGGCCAACTCGGGGTCGATGCCGCCGCGTTCGGCCAGCAGCAGCCCCTCGCTGAAAGCGAGCACCTGCGCGGCGAGGCTGATGTTGATCGCCAGCTTGAGCTGAAGGCCCTGCCCGTTCGCGCCGACGTGGGTGACCGAACTGCCCAAGTGGCGCAGCAGCGGCTCGGCGGCACGGAAGGCGGCCTCGGGGCCACCGACCATGATCGCGAGCGTGCCGCTCTCGGCGGCCGGCACGCTGCCGGACACCGGAGCGTCGATCAGCGCGCCGCCGTTGTCCCGCACCCGGGCCGCGAGCGCGCGGCTGGCTTGCGGGGTCACCGTGCTCATGTCGACGTAGGTCGTCCCGGGCCGCAGTCCGGCCAGGATGCCGTCCGGGCCGGTGGTGATCGCCGCAAGGGCGTCGTCGTCGGTCACCATGCTGAACAGCACCTGCGCGGCCGATGCGACCTCGCGCGGTGTGTCGTGCCAGATCAGGCCCTTGTCGATGAGCTCGGCGGCCTTGGCCTGCGTGCGGTTGGTGCCGTGCACCCGGTTTCCCGGCAGCAGCCGGGCGGCCAGCGGCGCGCCCATGCTGCCCAGCCCGACGAATCCGATCTCGGTCATGTCCTCACCTCGTCTCGATCTCGGTCATGTCCTCGTCGGTCAGCTCCAGGTTCGCGGCGGCCAGGATCGGGTCGACCTGGTCGGGACGGCGGAAGCCGGTGATCGCGGCGGTGACGGCCGGGTTGCGCAGGGTCCACGCGACGGCGACCGCGCCGGGGGCGACGCCGTGCCGGTCGGCGATCTCCCGCAGCCGCGCGGCCAGCGCCAGGTGGCGGCCCAACCGTGGCTCAGTGAACCGGGCGTCGGTCTTGCGCCAGTCGTTGTCGGGCATCGCCGCGATGCGCTCACGGGTGATCGCGCCGGTCAGCAGGCCCGAGCCCATCGGCGAGTACACGATCACGCCCATTCCCGCGCGGCGGACGAAGGGCAGGATCTCGGCTTCGGCGTCGCGGTCGATCAGCGAGTACGGCGGCTGGAGCGTCTCGACCGGAGCGATCGACTGGATGCGGCGCAACTGTTCGGTGTCGAAGTTGGACACGCCGATGTGCCGGACCAGGCCCTGTTCCTTCAGGCTGGCCATGGCCGCCCAGCCCTCCTCGATGTCCTCGACCGGGTTGGGCCAGTGGATCTGGTACAGGTCGATCGCGTCGACACCGAGCCGCCGCACGCTGGCCTCGGCCTCGCGCAGGATCGAGTCGCGCTTGAGGCTGTGCCGGACGTGTCCGGTGCCGTCGTCGAGCAGCGAGGACTTGGTGAACACGTAGGGCCGCCGGTCCATGCCCCGCAACGCCTGCCCGACCGTGCTTTCCGAGCGGCCGAACCCGTAGGCGGCGGCCGTGTCGATCCAGTTGACGCCGAGTTCGAGCGCCCGGTGGATGGCCGCGATCGACTCGTCGTCGCGCTGCGGTCCCCAGCCGAATTCCCAACCGCCGCCACCGATCGCCCACGCGCCGAAGCCGACCCGGGTGATCTCCATCCCGGTGGTGCCCAGCGGGCTGGTCGCGAGCTGTGTCTGTCGCATGACTCCTCCGTTCCACGATGCTGATATTAGATACTGTACGCTCAGTTTCGTAATCGATGACTGTTCCTCAGCCCACACAGGAATCAGGAAGCATGGCCACTGCCGTACGGTTGACATATACGAAACCACGAGTTCAGTATTCGAGCGAAGGAGTGTCACCGTGACCACACTGACACTGCCCCGCCTGCCACGGCGCGGCGTGGACAGCTCGTTCCTGCTCCAGCGCGCGCAGCCCGCGATGACCGGCCTGATCGACGGCTCGCTGTCGACCCTGGCGCCGGTGTTCGCCGTCGCGCTGGCCACCCACCAGCCGCTGTACGCGTTCTTCACCGGCCTCGCCACCGCCATCGGCGCCGGTGTGAGCATGGCCTTCTCCGAGGGCCTTTCCGACACCGGAGATCTCACTGGGCGCGGCAGTCCCTACCTGCGCGGCGCCATCACCGGCGCGGGCACGTTCCTCGGCGGTGTGCTGCACACCCTGCCGTTCCTCATCCCGCAGTACCGCCTCGCTCTCGTCGTGGCACTGGTCACGATCGCCGTCGAACTGGTCACCCTGGCCTGGATCCGGTGGCGGTTCTTCAACACCGGGTTCGTCCGCTCGTTCCTGGCCATCGCCATCGGCGGTGTCATCATCACCGCGATCAGCGCCGGCCTCGGCGCGCTCAGCTGACCGGACAGGAGCGATCTCCCATGGCTGTGCCATCTCCGCTGGGTAACCGGCAGACCGTCGCGGCGCTACTGGTCCTGACCTCGGTCACCGGCCTCGTCGACGCCGTGAGCTACCTGCGTCTCGGACACGTGTTCGTCGCCAACATGACCGGCAACGTGGTGTTCCTCGGCTTCAGCGTCGATCCACACTCCGGACTGTCCACACTGGCCTCGCTGATCGCGATCGCCGCGTTCCTGATCGGCGCCCTCGCGGGCGGTCGGCTCGCACACACGCTGGCTACCGCCGGTGTCGGTCGCTGGCTGACCACCGCCTTCACCACCGAGGCGACCATTCTCGCGGTGGTGGCCGCGCTCACCGGCGTCGGCGTGCTGCCCTTCACCGGCAACGGCAGCTTCGTCACCATCGCCGTGCTCGCGACCGCGCTCGGCGTGCAGAACGCGACCGTGCGGCATCTCGGCGCCCCCGACCTGACCACGACCGTGCTGACGCTGACCCTGACCGGACTCGCCGCCGACAGCACACTTGCCGGCGGTGCTGGCCACGCGACGCGTCGGCGGATCGGATCCGTCGTGGCCATGCTCGCGGGAGCGGCGGCGGGCGCCGGCATCCTGCAGTGGTCGGCGACGGCGGCGATCGCGCTCGCGGCCGGACTCGTCGTCGCGGTCGCCATCACGTTCGCGCGGGCGATACCTCGCGACGCCGACCGCTCGTGACGCGCGGGGCGGCGGCCATGGCGAGGACACCGAGCCCGGCGGCCAACGCGAAGAAGTAGAAACCCCACGGATAGGCCTGGCCGGTGCTGACCAGGATGCCGGTGATGACCGGACCGAGAATTCCGCCGAGCCTGCCGACCCCCGCGGTCAGGCCGAGCGCGGCGCCGCGGATCCGGTCCGGAAACGCCTGCGCCACATAGGCGTACACCAGCACCTGCGCGGAGAAGACGAACACCCCCGTCGCGAAGATGACCACGTTGAGCAGGACGCTGCTGTGCATCCGGGCGCTGAGCACCGCGAGCAGGATGCCACCGACCGCGAACCAGATCAGCGCCGTGCGCCTGATCCCGCCGGTGTCGCCGACGCGCCCGGCGACCAGCATGCCGACGACGCCGCCCGCGTTGAGCACCAGCAGCAGCGCGACCGAGGTGGACACGCTGTAGCCAGCGGTCTTCATCAGGCTGGGCAGCCAGGTGTTCAGGCCGTAGACCAGCAACAGGCCCATGAACGTGCTCACCCACACCGCGAGCGTCGTGCGCAGCCACCGTGGCCGCACCAGGTCCACCACGGTGATCCGGTCGCCGTCGGCCTCGGCACGGGACACGGCCGTCTCGGGCAGTTTCCACCACATGACCGCGGCGGCGACGATGCCGGCGACACCGCTGGCGTAGAACAGGATCTGCCACCTGTCTCCAACCGTGAGGGCCAGCAGCGAGGCGGCCACGGCTCCGCAGTGGTATCCGGTCATGGTCGTCGTGCTCGCCCTGGCCCGTCGCGCGACGGGCAGATACTCCGACATGATCGTCAGCGAGGTCGGCATGCAGGAGCCGAGCCCCAATCCGGCCAGCAGCCGCAGGACCGCGAACACCGCGATGTTGGGGGACAACGGAAGTACGACGGTGAACAGCGAGAAGGAGGCGACCGAGGCGATCAGGATCGCGCGCCTGCCGATGACGTCGGCCAGCGGTGTCACGCAGACGGCGCCGATCGCGACCCCGACCAGGGACACGGTCGAGACCAGGGTCAGCCCGGCCGGATTGATCTCCAGGTGCGGGGCGTGGCGCAGGGCGAGGCTGGTCGCGCCCAGTGCGACCAGGTCGAAACCCTCCAGCAGCACGGTGAGCCAGCACAGCACGGCGGGCCAGGAGACACGTTCCTTGAGCATCGTCGCTCCCAGGATCGGTTGGGGGGTCAGAACGGGTAGGGGGCGATCTCCGGACGGACGGTGAGCCACTGGGTCTCGGTGAACGCCTCGATGTTGGCCGTCGCGCCGCCGAACCGGGACCCGTTGCCGGAGTCCTTGACGCCGCCGAACGGGACGTTGGGCTCGTCGGACACGGTCTGCTCGTTGATGTGGATCTTGCCGCTGTCCAGCTGGTCGGCGAGCTGCATGGCCTGCCCGACATCACCGAGAATGCCAACGGACAGGCCGTATTCCGAGTCGTTGACGATGCTCGCCGCCTCCTGCGCCGACGAGAAGGTCAGCACCGGCGCGACCGGTCCGAAGATCTCCTGCCGCCACGCCGGGGACGTGGTCGCCGCGCAGGCCAGCACGGTTGGCGGGTAGAACGGCGCATCCGGGCTGCCGCCTGCGACCACCCGGTCCCCGGCGGCCACGCCGGCTCGCACCACCGTGTCGATGTGCGCGAGCTGCCGTTCGTCGATGATCGGGCCGAGCGCGACCACGCCGGTCGCCGGATCGCCGACCGGCAGCGCCGTCGCAGTGCCGGCGAGGGCATCCAGATACGCCTCCGCCAGCGACTCGTGCACGAGGTGCCGGCCGGTCGCCATGCAGATCTGTCCCTGGTGGTTGAACGAGCCGAACGCGCCCGCGCTTACCGAAGGCGCCAGCTCGGCACCGGGCAGCACGACCAACGCGTTGTTGCCGCCCAGTTCCAGGTGGGCCCGCTTGAGCAGCCGGCCGGCCAGCTCACCGATCACCCGGCCGGTCGCGGTCGAGCCGGTGAACGAGATCACCCGCACCTGCGGCGCCTCCACAACGGCCTGCCCGACGTCACCGCCGCCCGGCACCAGCTGGAGCAGCCCTTCCGGCAGACCGGCCTCCTCGAAGATCCGCATCAGCGCGACCCCGCCGCACACCGCCGTCCGCGGATCCGGTTTGAGCAGCACGGCGTTGCCGAGCGCCAGCGCGGGCGCGACCGAGCGGATCGAGAGGATCAGCGGGAAGTTGAACGGGGCGATCACCGACACCACGCCGGCCGGGCGACGGCGCGCGAAGGACCAGCGCGGCTCGCCGGAGGTGAGCACCTCGCCCTGCGGGTGGGTGGGCAGCGCGGCGGCCTCGTAGCAGATGCCGATCGCCAGGTCGGTCTCGACGACGGCCTTCGGCCGGATCGACCCGGCCTCGCGGACGATCCAGTCCTCGACCTCGGCGCGGTGCTCCGCCCACTGATCGCCCGCGCGGCGCAGTACCGCGGCCCGCTCGGCGGGCTGGGTGTTCGCCCAGGCGCGTTGCGCCCGCGCCGCTGCCTGCGCGGCCTCCCGCACGTCGTCGACGGACGCGAGCCCGACGCTGCCGAGTGCCTTGCCGGTGGCGGGTTCGACGACGGTCCGCGCTCCCCCACCGCCCGCGCGCCAGCCGGACACGTTGATGTTTCCGGTCCAGATATCCGGGTTCAGCAACACGATGGCCTCCTGCTCAGGCGGGGCTGGTGGGAAGGGTGTCGACCTGGATCAGGCGCGGACCGGTGGTCGGCTCGGCCAGCACCGCGCGCAGGTGCGCGAGGTCGTTGGCGTGGACTGCCGGGACGCCGTAACCTTCGGCGATCCTGGTGAAGTCCATGCCGGGAATGGCGGTGCCGGGGGTGTCCGGGGTGCCCAGGATGCCGGCGAACCACTCCAGCGCGCCGTAGACTCCGTTGCGCAGCACCACGTACGTGATCGGCAGCCGCCACTGGGCCGCCGTCCAGAGGCCGGTGATGCCGTAGTTGGCCGATCCGTCGCCGATCACGCCGACCACTGGCCGGTCCGGCTGGGCGAGGGCGACGCCGACCGCGGCCGGGATGCCGAACCCGAGACCGCCGGAGGCCGGGAAGAAGTAGGAGCCGTCCCGGCGCAGATCCATCTGCCGCCACCAGGCCGCGTTCGTCGATGTCGACTCCACCACATAGCTGGTGTCCCGGTCCTGGGTGTCGCGCAGCGCGGCGAAGACCTCCTCGGGATGCCGGGCTTTCCCGTTGCCGCACAACGGTTCCGGCGGCGCCGTCCAGACCGGTGGCGCGTTGTCGCCCGGAAAGGCGGCCAGCAACGCCCGGATCACCGCGCCCGGCTCGGTGACCAGTGCCTCGCCGAGCGGAGCGCGGGCCGCCGCTCCCGCGTCGTCGGTGACCTGCACCAGCCGGGTGCCCGCGCGCAGGCGCTCACCGGGCCGGTACTCGTGGTAGCGGAACACCGGCGCGCCCAGCACCAGCACCAGATCGTGCCCGGCCAGCGCGTCCGCGATCGGCGCGATGCCGGCTGGGAGCACACCCCGGAACAGCGGATGCCGGTTCGGGAAGGCCAGTCGGAACATCGACGGCGCGGCCCAGGTGGGCATGTCCAGTCGCTCGGCGAGCGCGGTCACCTCGTCGAACAGGCCGTCGGTGTCGAGATCACCGCCCACCACGAGGGCCGGGTTGCGGGCGGCGCGCAGGTCGGCGGCCAGTGCCCGCACGTCGGCCGAGTCCGGGTGGGCGGAGCGCCGCACGACGCGGTCGAGCACCCAGCCGACGTCCGGGTCCGCCTCGGCGCCCCAATCGTCGTAGGGCACCGACAGATAGGTCGGCCTGCGCCGCAGCCGCGCCTCGAAGATCGCCTGGGCCAGCGAGCGGGGCACGTCCTCGGCGCAACTCGGCTCGGCCGCCCAGCCGACCAGCGGCGCCGCCAGCCGGATCGCGTCCACATTGGACAGCATGGCCTCCGCGCCGATCGCGGGCCGCACCTGCTGGCCCGCGGTGACGACCAGCGGGGAGCGGGCCTGCACGGCGTTGGTCAGGGCGCCCATCGCGTTGCCGGTGCCCGATGCCGAGTGCAGGTTCACCACCACCGGCCTGCGGGTGACCTGGGCGTAGCCGTCCGCCATGCCGACCACCGCGCCCTCGTGCAACCCGAGTACGTAGCGGAACGAGTCGGGCATCCCGGCAAGGAAGGGCAACTCGTTCGAGCCGGGGTTGCCGAAGATCGTGTCGAGACCGTGCCTGCGGAGCACCTCGTACGCCGCGTCCCGAACCAGCACGGCGCCTCCTCGCGGTCGGGTGATCCGACTCACCGTAGCGACGAAACGTGGTACTAATCCAATAGATGTTTCGCCATTCGGATATTGATGAGATGAATATGACCGACATCGATCTCAACCTGGTCCGGGTGCTGGTCCTGCTGTACGAAACCCGCAGCGTGACCGGCACGGCCGACGCGCTGCACGTCAGCCAGCCGACCATCAGCTACAGCCTCGGCAAGCTCCGCCGCCACTTCGACGACGAGCTGTTCCGCCGCAGCCGGCAGGGCCTACGGCCGACCGCGCTCGCCGACCGGCTCTACGAGCCCCTGCGGCACTCGCTCACCGGCATCGAGGCGGTCGTGCACCCGAGCCGATCCTTCGACGCGGCCACCGCGCACACCCGGTTCACCATCGGCCTGTCCGATCTCGGCGAGGCGTCCCTGCTGCCACGACTGGTCCAGCCGCTGCGCACGGAGGCGCCCGGCGTGTCGATCGTGGTCCGCCCGCTCGACCTCGGCGACTCGCCACGGCAGCTCGACCGGGGCGAGATCGACGCCTTCATCGCGACACCGATCATCTCCGCACCGCGCATTCGCCGGATCCCGCTGTTCACCGAGGGCTACCTGGCAATGGTCGCGCAGGACCACCCCCGACTGCGCGGGACCGCGATCACCGAGGCCGAACTGCGCGCGGAACAGCATGTTCTGGTGGACGCCTCATCCGGCCACATCGGACCGAAACTCGCGCTGGAGACCTTCGAACTGCTCGACCGGGTGGTGCTCGCGGTGGGCCAGTTCTCCGTGCTGCCCTACCTGATCCAGCACAGCGACCTGGTCGCCGTCGTTCCCGAGGTCGCGGGCCAGGCGTATGCCGCCAGCCATCCGGTGCGCCTGCTCCGGCTGCCGATCACGCTGGAACCGCTGGAGATCGCCCTCTACGCCCGGCCAGAGCGGGCGCGCGAGCCGGCTCAGCGCTGGTTGGTCGAGTTCATCCACCGCGAGTTGACCGACCTGGCTCACCGCAGGAATTCGAGGGCCGGCAGAAGCAACGCGGCGACGAAAAAGGCCGTCGCCGGAAACGAGCGCCGCGATCGCAGCGGGCGTGCACTACCTACCGACGTCTGAAGCCGGGACCGCTACCCGCGGGAGCCTCCCACAGCACGACGAACTCCGGCGATTCGCCGTTCTCCTCGCGGGACAACAGGATCGTCAGGGTGGCGCCGACCTGCGGCCAGTATGCGGTCGGCGCGGTCAGTTCGTGGTCGCGCACCGGGATGCGCGGCTCCAGTGCCCCGGCCGGATCGCGGCGGATCTCGCCGCTGACGCGCACCGGGCCCAGTCCGACCAGCGGCGGTGGCGCCCCATCGACCCCGGAGACGAACAGCCATGCCTGGATCGTGTCCAGCCCCGGCTGCGGTTCCGGCTCCGGTGCGGATTGCCCAGCGGATTGCCCAGGCGCGGCCGTGGCTCGGCCGCGGCGAGCCACCCGATGGGCCACGATCGCGACGACGACCAGAGCGGCGGCAATGGCGAGGGCCAGCAGGATCCAGTTCTGCGGGTCGGTTGCCGGTCCGAACAGCAGGCGCGGATCCGGGATCGACGCCGATATGTCGTCGGGCACGTTCACCCGGTAGTCGCCGGTCCGCAGCACCGTCAGGTAGCCCCAGTAGGTGTGCGTGACCCCGTTGATACCGACCGAACCGCCGTCCTGGGCGACCACCACCGGCAGTGCGTCCCCGCCGCCAACGGGCGTGATGCCGATGTGCAGTACGGCGGGTTCGTCGATCGTCTGGTTTTCCAGGTCTTCGGTGAAGGTCACGTTGACCCGGCCCGCGGGCAACTGGAGCACGGCGGAACCGGGTAGCTGCAACTGGCCGTAGTCGCCGTCGGGTGTGTCAGCGAATCCGATGATGGTCAGCACTCCACCGGTGATCACCACCGCGATCGCGAGCACGATAGCCCAGAACCGAACCCGCGCCGCCGCCCTGCTGTTGGCCACGGCCGGATCCTACGGTGATCCCGACACGGCAAGGTCACGAATTCGTGAACCGCTGCGCGAGTGGGCGGCGATGCCAGGGTCTGGTCATCGCGCCAGGAAGGGGCCGTCGATGTCCGCCGATATCGTGTACACCCACTGCCGCAAGTCCTAGCCGTCCCGGCACGCCGCGTGATCAGGTCACGGTGAGGGTTGCCTGGTGCGTCGGGGATGCGGTCACGGTCAGGGTGAAACGATGCGTCGTCTGGTCGTAGGTGCTGCCGCTGATGCCGCCGCTCGTGGCGAGCGCGGTGGGCTTGGTGGGTGCGTAGCCGTGCAGGGTGATGGGGCCCTCGCCGGGGGTGAACTGGACGGTGACCTGAAGGGTGCCGTTGTCGGACACGTGCGGGATGCGTTTGTCGCCGTGAGCGACGAACTTGCCGGCGTCGCCGAGGAACGCGATGCCGGAGGGGCCGACCGGTGCGGCGATCCAGTATGAGCCGTCGGTGACCGTCACGTTCACCGTCGCGCCCGCCGCGAGAAGTTGGCCGGTGCCGGCGAAGTAGTCGTAGACGTAGGCCGACGTGGTGATGCCCAGTTCGGTCGGCGTGAACGAGGCGGCCTGGTTCGGTTGGGCCGGTGTGCCCTGGGTGATGTCGAGGTAGTCGACGTTCCCGCCGCTGGCTCCGGTCGCGGTCGCCCGGACGGTGCTGCTCCCGGCCGGCAGCGCGACGGTCACGGTCTGGAAGTCCCAGTTGGACCATCCGCCGGTGGGCGCGAACGGCAGGGTGCCCGCGGCAGCACCGTTCACGGTGATGGCCAGCGGCCGGTTGGCGGTGTCGCCGTTGGCGTAGCGGAAGGCCAGCACGTAGTCGCCCGCGCCGGCGACCTTCACGCTCCACTGCACATAGTCGCCGCTGGCGTTCTGGTAGTCGGCGTAGCCGGTTCCGGTGTAGCCGGGATTGTCGTGCGCGGCAATGGCTCCCGACAGCGTGGCGTTCTCGGCCTGATAGACACCCGCGGGCGCGGTCAACTGGCGGGCGTAGGAGAAGACGTAGGCGTAGCGCAGTCCGCTCGCGTGCTCGACGTGAGTCGCCGCGACCATCGCGGGCTTGGTACCGGCGGCGTCGGCGAGGTAGGTCGCGTCGGTGGGCACGATCGGCACGTCGGGTTTGACGATGACGCCGTCCGGGCGCGCCACCTGCGCCAGGTTGGCGGGGTTCACCTGACCGAGTCCGTCGCCGACGCCGACCGGACCGGCCGACAGGTTCGCCAGCAACAGGTTGGTCGTCTCGGTGCTCATGAACACGTCGCACCACGGCCACACGCCGAGCGCGGCGGCCAGTTGCGAGTCGTAGAGGAACTCGTCCCATTTGGACGACTCGAAGCGGTCGTCGCTCACGCGGATGGTGGTCAGGTTGTCGTAGCGGGTGCTCTGCAGGTAGTCGCGCGGCAAGGCCATGCAGTACTGCAGGGTCAGCGCTTCGGCAGCGGCGTTGTTGGCCATGTTGTCGAAGAAGGCGTCCGGGTCGCTCAGGTTGTAGACGGGTTGCGCGTTGCTACACAGCCAGTCCTGTTCGTAGACAACGACTCCGGCGTCGCGCAGGTAGCTCATGACCTGCTGCCAGAACGCGGGATCGACGACCACGTTGTTGGACACCTGATATTCGGT
Organism: Pseudonocardiaceae bacterium; assembly: GCA_035948315.1. Taxonomy (GTDB): domain Bacteria; phylum Actinomycetota; class Actinomycetes; order Mycobacteriales; family Pseudonocardiaceae; genus CAJCJE01. Next base: position 48,443 of record DASZJG010000043.1, read on the forward strand.
TCGGTACGGGCTGGACGTGGTGAGCCAGCGGGCGTGCGTGACCAGGGGCACGCCGATCTGCTGCTGGAAGGCGGCCAAGCCGTTGGGGAACAGGGTGGCGTCGGCCTCGTAGAGGTACTCGCCGTCGTTGTTGTCGGCCCAGTCCGCATTCGGTCCCTTCGGGTACCACCAGCTATCGAGTTGCAGGTAGCCGAGCGGGATCTTCTTGGCTGCCCATTCGTCGGCGACGGCTTGCAGCGTGCCGGTGTAACCGAGTGAGTTGTCGTAGGTGTAGTAGTAGGCCGCGCCGTGGTCGGTCCAGTAGCCGAGCGTGTTGAGGACCGGACCGGCATCGCTGCTGGTCAGGGTTTTGCCGGCCAGTGTGGTCAGCGCGCCGCCCCACCTGCGGTAGGCGTCGTCGATGCCCTTGCCGACCGCCAGGATCGTCTGTCTGGCAAAGCCCGCCGGCAGTTCCGTGATCGAGGTGAGCACACCGGCGGCGATGGCGCCGTTGCCGGCCTTGGTCGTCTCGGCCTGTTGGAAGTGGTTCGCCGCCGAGATCGCGAAGGTGTTGCCGGCGCCGTCGAAGAACAGCCACGGGCTGTCGGCCGCCCCGGCGACGCTGTTGAACTGGTAGTGCCCGAAACAACCTTGATGGCTCAGCGAGTGCGGCAAGGTCGGGTAGGTGGCGAAGGTCGGAAAGGCGGTCGAGTTGGCGGCGGCGTCGACATAGGTGTCGGTGAAGATCACGATCGGAGCCGCCAGGTACGTCCTGATCTCGGCCTGCCTCGTGCCACCGGTGTGGTAGGTGAACGTGGTCTTCGTGTAGGCGCCGAGCGCGTCCGTTCCCGAGGTGGTGGTGATGCCGGTGGCCGTGGTGCCGACCGTGCCAGCGAAAGTCCAGCCGAGATCGCCGACGCTCACCTGCCAGGCTCCGCTCGGACTCACGGCGGCGCGGGCGCCCGGACCATGTGGCGCGGCACCGATGGCGGTGGCCGGTGCCGAACTGGCCAGCACGGCCGTCGGCAGTGCCAGCGCGGCGGAGCCGATACCGAGTGTCTTGATGAAGTCGCGGCGGTTGTAGCGAGCCATGTCGTTCTCCTCGGCGAAACTTCGTGGCGTTACCGGGTAGGCATGGAGGCCATTGCAGAAGTACGCGGGCGCTGAGTTGAAGTCAACGCCAGAACGAACGTAATCCACCAAAGTCCTACGGTGACAGGGATAGCGCATGATCGCGCGCCGGTATCGAGACATGCCGGGCCGTTGACTCGATTCCAGGCCACGACGCCGTTGTTACTCACCATCGACATTGTTACAACGCAACCGCACCAGATCCGACGGACGCATATCCGGCTCTGCTTGAACAAAACCCAACAGTTTTGTCCAAGTATTGACGTAACACCGGATCGCCGGCACGCTGCGGTCGTGCCTGGGGAAAGGCCGGGCGGACGAACGAGTACCTCGATCCGCGCGGCGAATCGGACGCGAATCGTGGATGCCCTGCGCGCCGAGGGGCCGATGACGCGCGCGCAGCTGTGCGAGCTGACCGGTCTGTGTCGAGCGACGGTCTCGGGCCTGGTCGGTGAATTGTTCGCACGTGGGTTGCTGGTCGAGCAGCCCGCCGCGAGCACGCGCGCGAACGGGCGTCCGGTCAGCGAACTCAGCCTGAACCGGGCCAGCGGCGTTGGCATCGGCATCGACATCGGGGTGCGGCACATCGCTGTGGCAGTAGGCGATTCAGCCCGCAACGTCTATGCCGAACGCTGGTGGCCACGACCGGTCGGGCACACCTCAGCGGACGGGTTCGACACGCTGATCTCATCGGTCCAGGAGGCGCTGCGCGAGGCACGCGCCGAGCACGATCGGTTGATCGGCGCGGCAGTCGGCCTTGCCGCGCCGATCGACGCACGCGACGGGTCGATCGCGGCACCTGATCTACTGCCTGGCTGGGCGGGCGAACCACTGGTCCGGCGACTCGCCCGCACGCTGGACGTCCCGGTGCGACTGGAGAACGTCGCCACCCTCGGCGCGCTGGGCGAGTACGTGTGGGGTCCGGCCACCGGCGTCGCGAACCTGATCTACGTGAAACTGGCCAGCCGCGTGGGCGCGGGCCTGATCCTCAACGGATCACTGTTCCGGGGTGCCACCGGATTCGCAGGCGAACTGGGGCACATCACGGTCAATCGCAACGGTCTGCTGTGCCGGTGTGGCGCGCGGGGCTGCCTGGAACTGTATGCCGGTGGCGCGGCGATGCTGCGCAAGCTGGGGCGCCGACCCGACGCCGTCGACGGATTCGACCGCCTGGTCACGGAGGCGATGTCCGGCGACGCGGCGGTGCTCGCCGTCGTCCAGCGGGCCGCCCGGTTTCTCGGCCAGGGCCTGGCCGCGGTGGCGAAGCTGCTGGACCCGCAGCGCATCGTGATCGGCGGCGAACTGTGGCGCCTCGGCGAGGTGATGGCGCCGGCACTGCGCCACGAACTCGGCCGCTACTCCTTCGCCAGCCATCCCGAGATCGAAGCCTCCCCGCTGGGCCGCCGCGCGAGCCTGCTCGGCGCGCTCGCACTCGCCCTGACGCCGTCCACGCAGCTCACGGCGTTCGACGAGCGAGCCGCCCCGGACAGGCTCACCCGGCCGAGCGTTCCGCCGTCGGACCGATGGGCATCGGAATGGCGCATGCCTCGCCCGAGGTGAAGCCCTGGTCGGTGATGCCGAGCGCGTGGTAACAGCGGGCCCGCATGTTCTCCACCGCGATCGCGAAACTCAGCTCGACCAGGCCCTTGTGGCCCAGTTCGCGGTCCAGCTCGGCCACCTGCTCGTCGGTCACGGTGGGCGGCTGGGCGGTCATCGCGTCGGCGTAGGCGAGCGCTTTCCGCTCCAACTCGGTGAACCGGTCGGAGGTGCGGTAGTTCGGCACATCGCGCAGCCGATCGATGTCCATGCCGGCCAGCTTCTGCAACATGGTGCCGAAATCGACGCACCACGAGCAGCCGACCTCGGTCGCAGTCCGGTACACCACCAGGTCACGCAGGCTGGCCGGGAGTGTCCTCATCGCCTTCTCGAAGGCCGTCTCCATGACGCCCCAGGCAAACAGCACACCGGTGTGATGGGCAGCCACGGCGGCCGGCTCGGGCACCGCGCCATAACGGCGACGGGTCACCCGATACAGCAGCCTGGTCAACCAACCGGCCTCCTTGGCGGGCACGACGGGCACACGCGGCATAACGGCCTCCCTGGTCAGCAGCCCGCGATGCGGGCCTTTACCGACTGGACGAGGAGCCGGACGGGAACGTGACAGTGACGTGGGTCTCACTCCGGCCGCCGGCCAGGGTGTGCCATCCCCTGCTAACCGTGGTCGCCGAGACCTGCTTCCTCCAGGTCGAGGTCGCGTTGGATCCGGCGTCGCGTGGCGTCGGTGATCCGGCCCGATTCGTAGAGCCTGGCCAGCTCAAGGCTTTGCACGGCGAGCAGGTCGCGGCGCAGGGTCCGGTACATCTCGGTGGCGGAGGCGGTGGCCTGCTCCTCGTCGACGTCCTGGGAGAGCCGGTCGCGCCGGTAGCGCAGCCGGTCGCGCAACTGTTCGAGCATCGGCTCGGCGGTGGTCTCCAGGTCGGCCAGGTGATCGAGGTGGGCGAGGCCGGCGTTGGTCAACTCGCGTCGCGCGAGCATGGCCTCCTGGTGCTCCTCGGCCGGGTCGACGGCGATACCGGCCCGTTTGACCAGCGGCGCGAGCGTAAACCCCTGGACAACAAGCGTGATCACGATGACCGCCGACGCCAGCAGCAGCACAAGGTCGCGGTGGGGCAGTGCGGCGCCGGTCTCGGTGGTGAGCGGGATCGACAGGGCCGCGGCCAGCGGCACCACTCCCCTGGCGCCCGCCCAGGACACCACGGCGGGCACCTGCCAGGAGGGCCGCGCGCCGCCTCGGCGCTGGCGGATCGCGGAGAGCGGGAACACCCACAGCACCCGGATCACCACCAGTCCTGCGGTGATCGCGAGCGCCTGCAACGGCCAGTAGTTGTCGGTGCTGGTCAGCTCGCGGATGAGGGCCGGCAGTTCCAGGCCGATCAGGCCGAACACCACGCTCTCCAACAGGAACACCACGGTTTCGGTGACCGCGGTGAGTTGCAGCCGGATGCGCGCGTTGGTCAGCCCGTCGGTCCTGGTGCCGACGACGACGCTGCACAGCACGACCGCGGTGACGCCGGAGGCGTGCGCGGCCTCCGCGAGCACGTACGCGGTGTACGGGGTGACCAGCGAGATCACCGTTTCCAGCACCGGGTCGACGGTGCGCTTGCGGATCAGGATGACGCCGCCCGCGACCACCGCGCCGACGATCGCGCCGCCGCCGGCGAGCAGCACGAACTCGCCGATGGTGCCGCCGACGGTCAGGCCGCCGGTGGTGACGGCCAGCGACACGGCGATCCGGAACAGCAGCAGGCTGGTGGCGTCGTTGAACAGGCTCTCCGCCTGGATCAGCACCTGGAGCCGGGGCGGCAGCGAGAGCCTGCGGCCCAGCGCGGTGACCGCGACCGGGTCGGTGCTGGCCAGCACGGTGCCGAGGACCAGGGCCAGGCCGATCGGCAGGTCGGTGATGGCCACGACGATGGCGCCGACCACGGCGGCCGACGCGAGCACGAGGCCGACGGCGAGCGCGGTGACCGGGCGCAGGACCGCGCGCAGGTCACGCCAGGGCAGTTCGGCGCCTGCCGCGTCGAGCAGCGGCGGCAGCACGACCAGGCTGACGATGTCCGGGGTGACCTGGACCCGAGGAACGCCGGGCAGCAGACCGACGACGACGCCGGCCACCACGAGCAGCGAGGGTGCGGGCACCTTGAGCCGTTTGGCGAAGGTGGCGACCACGGTCGCCACCACAACCAGGAACAACACGGTTTCCACGCTGCGCATTGACCAGTGCCCTTCCCTGGCTCGTGGCGATCACCTTAACGCGGTCGGATAAGTGTCAATCGCCGCTGACCGGAGCGCTTGACGGAGAGAGAGCGCGGGAGTACTTTCCGCATAAGTAAGGAAAGTTGCTTAATTAACAGAATCATTCCCAGCAACTGTGAATGGCGAAGACCACCGATCAGGTTTCCGCTACCGGCTTTCCTGTGCGCACAACGCATCGGCGGCCGGACCTCGCGTTCGAGTCGACGGCGACGCGCAGCGCCCCGCCGGCTTTCGCGCACCCGACAACGCCGGCGGCAGGGCCCGCTCTCCCACCGAACGGCCGTCCGAAGACCCGTGAAACGACGCAGGCCGCCCCGCTCGGCCGCTCGCCTTCCCGCTGGAGGCATGGATGGGCCGTACTGGTGGGTTCCGCCGGTCCCCGCTGCTCGTGACCATGACGGTCTTGTTAGGACTGATCGCGGCCGGCTGCGGCGCCGATCCAGCGGCGCCGAACGTGACGCCGAGCATCACGGTGACGTCGGACCCGTTGGCGCACGCCCGGTTCAACCCCAAGCCGGGCCCGCCGGACGCGGTGCTCACCCAGCGCGGCGACGACACCCGGCTCGGTTGGGACGCCACCGAGAAGGCGCTCACCGTGGCCACCGTGGGCAGCGCGAAGTTCGGCAGGCGGGCGGCCTTCCCGGTGGACGGCAAGGTCTACGCGCAGCCGCTGTACGTGCCGAGGTTGTCGATCGACGGCCGGCAGCACGATGTGGTCATCGTGGCCACGCAGCACGACACCGTCTACGCCTTCGACGCGCACGGCACCGGCAAGGGCACGGGTCCGCTCTGGCAGAGTTCCCTGCTCCAACCGGGCGCCCGGCCCTTCCTGGCCGCCACCGATCGCGTCGCAACGCATCGGCTGTGCGACTCGATCACCCCCGAGGTCGGCATCAGCAGCACACCGGTCATCGACCTGGCGAGCGGGCGGATCTACGTGATGGCCCTGGACGTGGAGGCCGGCAAGCTCACCTACCGGATGCACGCGCTGAGCCTGGGCACCGGCAAGGACATCGCGCCGTCCACAGTGGTCGGTGCGGCCGTGCCGGGAACCGGGATCGACGCCAACAACGGCACGGTCGCCTTCGTGGCCTCCGACGAGCAGCAGCGGATGGGCCTCACGCTGGTCAACGGCATCGTGTACGCCGGGTTCTCGTCCTGGTGCGGGTTGAGCCCATACCACGGCTGGGTCCTCGGCTACCGGACCGGCGATCTCGGCCACGCCATCGTCTACAACGTCACGCCCGACTCGGACCAGGGCGGGCTGTGGGAGTCGGAGAGCGGCATCACGGTGGACAGCCACGGGCACCTGTTCATCGCCACCGGCAACGGGCCGTACGACCTGAACACCGGAGGTCGCGACGTGAGCGACTCGCTGCTGGAGATGGTGCCGCAGGACGGCACGCTGAAGGTGGTCGACGAGTTCACACCGTTCGACCAGCTGTGCCGCGACGAACACGACCAGGACCTCGGCTCCGGCTCGCCGCTGATGTTGCCCGGCGGCCAGGAAATGGTGCTGTCCTCCAAGACCGGCGCGGTGTACGTGCTGAACAACCGTAAACTCGGCGGCTACACCCAGGCCAAGGGCGACGCGTGTAAACAGCGCGGCCTCACCACCGTCGACAGGATCAAGCAGGAACTGACCATCGACTCGGTGCCCGGTGGCATGTGGGGCACCTGGGGTTACTGGGCCTCGGCGAACGGGACCTACCTCTACGGCAGTGGCGCACAGGGCAAACCGACCCAGTGGCAACTGGCCGGCAACGGCGACATCAACCCGACTCCGGTGGCCACCGCGCCGGACTCCTTCAGCTTCCCCGGGGCGATTCCGGTGACGTCCAGCAACGGCGGTGCTGCCGGCACCGGCATCGTCTGGACGATCGATCAGACCAACGGCGCGGTGTTGCGCGCGTTCGACGCGAGCAACATCGGTGACGAGATCTTCAACAGTGCGCGTGACGCGGGCCGGGACGGGCTCGACGACACCAACGGGTTCAACCACTTCGACGTACCCACCATCGCGGACGGTCTCGTGTTCGTCGGCGACCAGAGTCATCTGGAGATCTTCGGCCTGCTCGGCACCTGAACGGGCCGTTGACACAACAAGGGAAAGTTGGAGGAAGTCATGAGACGACGCACAGCATTGTGCCTGTTCGCGGCACTTGCGTTGGTGATCGGCACCGGATTGAGCCTGATCGGTGGCAGCACGACCAATATGGCGCACGCCGCCCCGGCCGACACCTATTACGTCACCCTCTACGGGTGGCCGGACAATTCGCCTCCCGGAGGCGACATCGCCTATCCGCAGATACACCAGTCGGCGGGCGGCACGGGCACCTACGCCGACCCGATCACGTTCGCGACCGACCAGAACGAACTGGCGCCGGGCACCATCGTCTACTACTCGTACCTGCACCGTTACTTCATCATGGAGGACGACTGCGCCGAGTGCGACCAGGACTGGGCGAACGGCAAGGCGCACATCGACCTGTGGGTCGGCGGCGAGGGCGGCGACTCCAACGCGGTCATCAACTGTGAGGACGCGCTCACCCAGGATTCCGGGGACGTCACCGTGAATCCCCCGTCGGACGAGCAGGTCGACACCACGCCATTGTTCGATTCGAGCAGCAACACGTGTTACAACCCCAGCGGCTTCGGTCCACAACACGCGCGAAGTTGAGCTGGGTAATCCTTTTTCCGACATTCGTTGGAGGTGGTGTGCAAGCTCTGGATTTCGTGACGCAATGTTCTTGACTGCGCGGAGGAACGAATGAAGAGACGTTTGCTCTATGCCCTTGCGGCGATCGCGGTGGTCGTCGGCACGGCGATCTCCCAGGTCGGCAGTGCCACCACGGCGACGTCGGCCCCGGCCAGCACCACGCACAGCTTCTACGTGACGCTGTACGGCTGGCCGGACAACTCCCCTCCCGGTGCCGCCATCGCCTACCCCAAGAACGGTGGCTACCCGACGCTGCACAACACGGCGGGTGGCTCCGGCACCTACAGCAACCCGGTCACCTACGCGACCGACAAGTCCGAACTTCCGGTCGGCACCAAGGTGTACTACTCCTATCTGAAGCGCTACTTCATCATGGAGGACGACTGCACCGAGTGTGACCAGGACTGGACCGGTCACGGCCCGGACGGCGGCCCGAAGTTCTACCACATCGACCTCTGGGTCGGTGGCAAGGGCGGCAACAGCAACGACGTGATCAACTGCGAGGACAACCTCACCCAGACCGGCACGGTGATCATCAACCCGCCGTCGAACGAGCCGGTGAGCACCACGCCGTTGTTCAACTCCAGTACGAACAAGTGCTACAGCCCGTGAGGCAACCGCAACGAACCCGTAGGTCGCCGGCAGCCCCGTAACCTGTCGAACTCCTCCGGGTCAGAGCAGTACGGCAGCTCCGACGGGCGGCGGGCCCGTCGACTCGGCCGGTCGCGGACGATCCCGCGACCGGCTGAGCCATGTCCGTCCACAACCACCCTGGACAAATTCATCCGATGTCTGATAGACAACCCAATACATCGGAGGTTTATCCCAGCGCCAGTGGAGGTTTCGTGAGGCTGCTCCGGATCGGTCCGCCCGGGGGCGAGGTGCCGGCCGTTCTCGACCAGAACGATCAACTGCTCGACATCTCGGCGCTGACCGCCGACATCGATCCCGCCTTCCTGGCCGGCGACGGCGTGGCACGGGTGCGGTCCGCGCTGGCGCAGGGCACGCTCTCGCCGCTGGAGTCGGCCGACGCGCGGATCGGGGCGCCGATCGCCAACCCCGGCAAGATCGTCTGCATCGGGTTGAACTACTTCGACCACGCCGAGGAGACCGGGGCGACCCCGCCGACCGAGCCGATCCTGTTCCTCAAGACCCCGGACACGGTGGTCGGGCCGAACGACGAGGTGCTCATCCCGCACCGCAGCGTCAAGACCGACTTCGAGGTCGAACTGGCGGTGGTCATCGGCCGCACCGCGCGCTACTTGGAGTCCGCCGAGGACGCGCTGGCCTGCGTCGCCGGGTACGCGGTGGTCAACGACGTGTCCGAGCGCGAGTTCCAGATCGAGCGCGGCGGACAGTGGGACAAGGGCAAGAACTGCGAGACGTTCAACCCGCTCGGCCCGTGGCTGGTGACCGCGGACGAGGTGCCCGATCCGCAGGCGCTGGAGCTGAAGCTGTGGGTCAACGGCGAGAGCCGTCAGGACGGCAGCACCAGCCAGATGATCTTCGGTGTCGCCGAGATCGTCCGCTACCTCAGCCAGTTCATGGTGCTGCGGCCCGGCGACGTGATCAACACGGGCACACCGGCAGGCGTCGCGCTGGGCAAACCGGAGCCCAAGCCGTATCTGCGCGAGGGCGACGTGGTCGAGGTGGAGATCACCGGACTGGGTCGGCAGCGCCAGACGTTCGGTCAGGCCAAGCCATGACCACGACCATCACGTCCCTGGATACGTATGACGTCCGCTTTCCGACCTCTCGCGAGTTGGACGGCTCGGACGCGATGACGCCGGATCCGGACTACTCGGCCGCCTACGTGGTGATCAACACCGACGCGGGCGACGGGCTGGCCGGGCACGGCTTCGTGTTCACCGTCGGCGAGGGCAACGACGTCGAGGTCGCCGCGATTCGCGCGCTCATCCCGCTGCTGGTCGGCCAGGACCTGGAGATCCTGCTCGCGGACATGGGCGCGGCCTCCCGGCTGCTCGTGCACGAGCCGCAACTGCGTTGGCTCGGCCCGGAAAAGGGCGTCATGCACATGGCGATCGGCGCGGTGCTCAACGCGTTGTGGGACCTCAAGGCCAAGCGCGCCGGCCTGCCGCTGTGGCAGTTGCTGGCGACCATGTCGCCCGAGGAAATCGTCAACCTGGTGGACTTCCGCTACCTGACCGACGCGCTCACCCCGGACGAGGCGCTGGAGATCCTGCGGGCGGCACAGGCCGGTCGCGAGCAGCGCACGGCCGATCTGCTGACCAACGGCTATCCCGCCTACACCACCACACCCGGCTGGCTCGGCTACTCGGACGAGAAACTGGTCATGCTGAGCAAGCAGGCCATCGCGGACGGGTTCAGCCAGATCAAGCTCAAGGTCGGCGGCGACCTGGACAACGACGTGCACCGGATGCGGCTGGCCCGCCAGGCGCTCGGCCCGAACGTGCGCATCGCGGTGGACGCCAACCAGCGCTGGGACGTGTCCGGCGCGATCGCGGCCATGCGCGCACTGGCGCCCAGCGAACCGTGGTGGATCGAGGAGCCGACCTCGCCGGACGACGTGCTCGGCCATGCCGCGATCCGGCAGGCGATCGCGCCGATCAAGGTCGCCACCGGAGAGCACGTGCAGAACCGGGTGATCTTCAAGCAGCTGTTGCAGGCAGGCGCGATCGACTTCGTGCAGATCGACGCGGCGCGGGTCGGCGGGGTGAACGAGAACATCGCGATCCTGTTGCTGGCGGCGAAGTTCGGCGTGCCGGTATGCCCGCACGCGGGCGGGGTCGGCCTGTGCGAACTGGTGCAGCACCTGGCCATGTTCGACTACGTCGCGGTCAGCGGCACCACCACCGACCGGGTGATCGAGTACGTGGACCACCTGCACGAGCACTTCGTCGACCCGGTGGTGATCGAGCGGGGCCGTTATCGTGCCCCCACCATGCCCGGTTTCTCCGCGCAGATGCGCGCCGAATCGATCGCCGACCACCTGTACCCGTTCGGACCGGTGTGGAGGGATGCCGCATGACGGACTTCGAAGGGCTGAAAGCGATCGTCACCGGGGGCGCGTCCGGGATCGGGTTGGCAACGGCCCAACTGCTCGCCGGGCGCGGCGCGCGGGTCGCCTGCCTGGACCTGAACCCGGATGCGGTGCCCGAGCCGCTGGTCGGGGTGCGCGCGGACGTGTCCGATGATTCCGTGGCCGACGCGGTCGCGGACGCGGCGACCCTGCTGGGCGGGATCGACGTGGTGGTCAACAATGCCGGCATCGGCGCGCAGGGCACGATCGAGGACAACGAGATCGACGACTGGCGCACGGTGTTCGAGGTCAACGTGTTCGGCATGGTCCGGGTCGCCCGCGCGGCCCTGCCCTGGCTGCGCGCGTCGGCCCAGGCCGGCAACTCCCCGGCCATCGTGAACACCTGCTCGATCGCGGCGACGGCCGGCCTGCCGGCGCGGGCGCTGTACAGCGCGTCCAAGGGCGCGGTGTACTCGCTGACCCTGGCCATGGCCGCCGATCACGTCCGCGAGGGCATCCGGGTCAACTGCGTGAACCCGGGCACCGTGGACACCCCGTGGGTGCGCAGGCTGCTCGACTCGGCCGACGACCCAGCGGCCGAACTGGTCGCGTTGAACGCTCGCCAGCCCACCGGTCGGCTGGTGTCCGCTGCCGAGGTGGCGACCACCATCGCCTATCTCGCCAGCCCGCTGTCCTCGGCGACCACCGGAACCTCGGTCGCCGTCGACGGTGGCATGCAGGGGCTGCGCCTGCGGCCTGCCCCAAGTCCGAAACCCGCCGAATAACGTTCCGCAACCAACGGTGGCCCCGGCTGTCTGCGTCACCGACGACGTACAGCAAAGGAAAGAAATTCATGCGACTGCGCAACTCGTGGAAGCTCGCGGCCGGAGTGCTGGCCGCAGCGGCATTGCTCGCCGGCTGCAGTTCGGCCGGCACCTCCGGCAACAGCAGCAGCCCCAAGATCGGCCTTGACCTGCCGCGCACCGACACCGACTTCTGGGTCGCCTACGAGAAGTACGTTCCGACGGAGGCGAAGTCCCTCGGCATCAACCTGATGACGCCGACCAACTCGCAGAACAACATCTCCACACTCTCCAGCAATGTGTCCACTTTGGTCAGTCAGGGCGCGAAGGCCGTGGTGATCGCCCCGCAGGACACCGGCGCGGTGGTCGGCACACTGAACTCGTTGGCCGCCAAGAACATCCCGGTGGTCTCGATCGACACCCGGCCGGACTCCGGCAAGGTCTACATGGTGGTGCGCGCGGACAACCAGGCGTACGGCACCAAGTCCTGCCAGTACCTCGGCCAGCAGCTGCACGGCCAGGGCAGCGTGGTCGACCTCGAGGGTGACCTCAGCTCGATCAACGGCCGCGACCGCACCGACTCGTTCAACGCGTGCATGAAGTCGCAGTTCCCGGGTATCACCGTCTACGGCGAGCCGACCAACTGGGTCGCCGCGACCGGCGCCGCCGATCTGCAGACCGTGCTCACCCAGCACCCCGACATCAAGGGCATCTACATGCAGGCCAGCGTGTTCCTCGACTCGACCATCCAGGTGCTCAAGAGCGCGAACAAGCTGGTGCCCTCGGGCCAGGCCGGACACATCACGATCATCTCCAACGACGGTGTGCCGCAGGAGTACGCGGACATCCGCAGCGGCGAGATCGACGCGACCATCTCCCAGCCTGCCGACCTCTACGCGAAGTACGGGCTGTTCTACGCGCAGGCCGCGTTGGCGGGCAAGACGTTCAAGCCGGGCCCGACCGACCACGGCAGCAAGATCGTGACCTGGGGCAATGGCAACCTGGAGGACCAGCTGCCCGCTCCGCTGGTGACCAAGCAGAACGTCGACGACAAGTCCCTCTGGGGCAACCAGAGCAGCTCCTGAGAAACGAAGGCCATGACCGAACTCGGTAGTGCGGGAACGCCGCTGGTCGCCGCCAGCGGCGTGACCAAACGGCACGGAGCGACGCTCGCGCTCAACGACGCCGGCATCGTCATCGAACGCGGCCAGACGCACGCTCTGGTCGGCCGCAACGGTGCCGGCAAGTCGACCCTGGTGTCCATCCTGACCGGCCTGAACCGGGCCGACGCCGGTGAACTCCGGTTCGACGGCACTCCCCCGCCGCCGATCTCGGACCGCGAGGGTTGGCAGCGGCTGGTCGCGTGTGTGTACCAGAAGTCGACGATCATCCCGAGCCTGTCGGTCGCGGAGAACCTGTTCCTGAACCGGCAGTCCGCGTCCGGCCCGATCTCCTGGCGGTCGATGCGCAGGAAGGCCGCCGACCTGCTCGAAGCGTACGAGCTGGACGTCGACCCGAAGCAGTTGGCGGAGGACCTGACCGTCGAGCAGCGGCAACTGGTGGAGATCGCGCGGGCGCTGTCGCTGGGCGCACGGTTCGTCATTCTGGACGAGCCGACCGCGCAACTGGAGGGCAAGGCGATCGAGCGGTTGTTCACCAGGATGCGCGCGCTGCGCGAGTCCGGCGTGACCTTCCTGTTCATCTCGCACCACCTGCAGGAAGTGTTCGACGCCTGCGACGTGGTGACCGTGTTCCGGGACGCGCAACACGTGCTCACCGAGCCGGTCAAGGACATCACTCCTCCGCAACTGGTCGAGGCGATGACCGGCGAGGCCGCGGGCGAGTCGGTCGGCAACAACCGGCCGCCGACCAGCGCGGACGCGGACGTGGTGCTGGCCGCGCGCGGACTGAGCCTGCCCGGCGAGTACACGGATGTGGACCTCACCGTCCAGGCGGGTGAGGTGGTCGGCGTGGCCGGGGTCGGCGGCAGCGGCAAGGTCGCGCTGGCGGAGACCCTGGTCGGGCTGCGCGCGGCCACGGCGGGCACGGTGGAGATCGCCGGGAAGGCGCGCAAGGCGGGCAGTGTGCCGGCGGCGCTGGCGGCCGGGCTGGGTTTCGTGCCGCAGGACCGGCATCGACAGGGCCTGGTGCCGCTGCTCAGCGTGGCCGAGAACGCGACGATGACCATCACCGATCGGCTGGGCGGCGGCGGGTTCATCAGTCCACAGCGGCGCAGGGCGGTGGCCAGGGCGGCGATCGCCGACCTGGCCATCAAGACCGACGGCCCCGACCAGCCGGTCTCCGGTCTCTCCGGCGGCAACGCGCAGAAGGTCGTGCTGGCGCGGGCGCTGGCCAACAAGCCCAAGGCACTGGTGCTGATCAGCCCGACCGTGGGCGTGGACGTCCGGTCGCGCGAGTCGCTGCTGGAAGCGGTCGACGAGGCCGCCGGCCGGGGCACCGGGGTGCTGGTGGTGTCCGACGAGATCGAGGACCTGCGGGTCTGTGACCGAGTGGTGGTGCTCTTCCACGGCGCGGTGCACGCCGAACTGGCGGCAGGGTGGTCCGACCGGCAACTGGTCGCCGCCATGGAAGGAGTTGACGAGACATGAGTACCCGAGGAAGCGGCGTGAACCAGCAGACCCCCACCGTGTCCAACCCGGAGCTGACCACCGGCCCGGCCGTGAGCACCGCGCGCGGCGTGCCGCGCTTCGCCCGGCTGCGCGACTTCACGCTGATCCCGGTGATCATCGTGCTGTGCGTCGTCGGCTATCTCGTCGACCCGATCTTCCTGACCTCCGGCAACATCATCAACGTTCTGCAGCAGCAGACCGAATTGTCCCTGCTGGTGCTGGCCGAAGCGGTGATCCTGATCAGCGGCAAGTTCGACCTGTCGCTGGAGTCGACCATCGGCCTGGCCCCCGCGCTGGCGATGGTGCTGATCATCCCCAAGAACGCCAACGGCATCGGCACCGACTGGCCCATGTGGACGGCGATCCCGGTCTGCCTTGCCATCGGCGCGCTGATCGGCGCGTTCAACGGCTTCATGATCCTCAAGTTCCGGCTGTCCGCGTTCATCGTCACACTCGGCATGCTGATCACGTTGCGCGGTGTGCAGAACGGTGTCACCGGCGGCAACAGCCTCTCCCAGGTCCCGGCCGCCTACCTCTACCTCGGTTCGGCCAACTGGGCGGGCGTTCCGCTGTCCATCTGGATCTGCGCCGTGCTGTTCGTCATCGGCATCGTGCTGCTCGGCTACTTCCGGCACGGCCGCTCGGTGTACGCGATCGGCGGCAACGTGGACGCGGCCAAAGCCGCCGGCATCCGCACCGACCGGGTCATCTGGACGGTGTTGATCATCGGCGGAGTGCTGGCCGCGTTCGCCGGCATCCTGCTCACCGGTCGCCTCGGCGCGGACCAGGCCAGCCAGGGCCAGAACATGATCTTCACCGTGTTCGCGGCCAGCGTCATCGGCGGCATCAGCCTGGACGGCGGCAAGGGCACGCTGTTCGGCGCGCTGTGCGGTGTGCTCACCCTCGGCCTGATCAACAACGTGCTCACGCTGGCGCATGTATCAGGAAACTGGCTCAACGCGATCAATGGGGTGATCATCCTGGCCGCGCTGGTGCTGTCCAGGATCACGTCCGGTAAGGCCCAGGATTAGCTGGAGTAAACACGTGGTTGACACCACCAGGGCGCTCGGCCGGGGTGGGCTGCGAGTTGGCCCGCTCGGCTTCGGCGCCGCCGTCATCGGCAACCTCTACACCGCGCTCGACCCGGAGACCGCGAACGCGACCGTGCACGCGGCGCTGGATCGCGGGGTCCGCTACTTCGACACCGCGCCGCACTACGGCCTCGGACTTTCCGAGGAACGGCTCGGTGCCGGCATCGCGGGTTTCGACCGCGCGCGGCTGCTGATCTCGACGAAGGTCGGCAGGCTCCTGGTTGACAACCCGGAAGGTGTAAACCAGAAAGACACAGAACTGTTCGACGTCCCCGCGAGTAAACGGCGGGTTTACGACTACTCGCGTGACGGCGTGCTGCGCTCGCTGGAGTCCAGCCTCGACCGGCTCGGCACCGACCACGTGGACATCCTGTTCGTGCACGATCCGGACAACCACTACGAGCAGGCACTGGGCGGCGCGTTCCCGGCGCTGGAGGAACTGCGGAGCCAGGGCGTGATCCGCAGCTACGGCGCCGGCATGAATTCGCCCGGTATGCTCGCCGACTTCGTCCGCAACACCGATCTGGACGTCGTCATGCTCGCCGGTCGCTACACCCTCCTCGATCAGGGTGCGCTCGACGAGTTGTTGCCCCTGTGCGAACGGCGCGGCGTGTCCATGGTCGCTGCCGGCGTGTTCAACTCCGGCATGCTGGCCGTCAACCGCCCGGCGACCGGCGCCACGTTCGACTACGCGCCCGCCGCCGAGGAGGTCCTCGCCCGCGCCAACCGGATCGCGGACATGTGCGAGCGGCACGGCGTCACTCTCCCCCAGGCGGCCGCCCAGTTCCCGCTGAACCATCCGGCCGTGGCAACCGTCGTGCTCGGCGCGCGCACGGCAGCGGAAGTCACCCGCAACGCGACCCTTTTCGACGCGCCGGTGCCGCTGGAGTGCTGGCAGGAGCTGGTTGCCGAGGGCTTGCTGGCCGAGAACGTCCCGATGCCGACCGGAGCGACCGCATGATCATCGACGCGCACCACCACCTGTGGGACCCGGAAGTCCGCGAATACGGCTGGCTCGCCGGCGACGCGCTCGCCCCGATCCGCCGCCCCTACCGCGTCGACGACCTGCGCACGAAAGCCAAAGAGTCCGGTGTGGACGGAACGGTCCTCGTGCAGACCGTCTCGGACATCGCCGAGACCGTGGATTTCCTGGCCGTGGCCGACGCCAATCGCGACCTCATCCTCGGCGTCGTGGGCTGGCTGGACCTGACCGCGCCGGACGTGGCCGGCACCATCGCCGCACTGCGCGCGGAACCGGGCGGCGACCGGCTGGTCGGCATCCGCCACCAGGCCCAGGACGAGGAAGACCCAGCCTGGTTGGCCCGCCCCGACGTGCTTCGCGGCCTGGCCGCGATCGCCGATGCCGGCCTCGTCTACGACCTGCTGGTCCTGCCCCACCAACTCGAATCGTCGATCACCGCCGTCACCGAGGTCCCCCAGGGCCGCTACGTCCTCGACCACGCGGCGAAGCCACCTATCGCCACCGGCGAACGCGAACCATGGGCCGGCCTGTTGCGGGAACTGGCCGCGCAGCCGAATGTCGCGTGCAAGCTGTCCGGCCTCGTCACCGAAGCCAACTGGACACAGTGGACCGTCGATGACATCCGGCCGTACGCCGACATCGTGCTCGACGCCTTCGGCCCGGCGCGCGTGCTGTTCGGCTCGGACTGGCCCGTCTGCGAACTGGCCGCCGACTACCCCGGCGTCACCGACCTGGCGCGCGAGCTGTGCGCCGGACTGTCCGAAGCAGACCAAGCCGCGGTTTTCGCTGACAACGCGCGGAGCTGGTACCGGCTCGGCTGAGCGTCATATCGGTGTGATCGACGCTCACCGGATGCGCAGGACGCCGGTCAGCATGGGGAGGGCGAATTCGCCGCTGGCGGTCTCGGGCCGGCTCGCGAGGAAGGTGCGGATTCGGTCGAGCGTGGCCGCTCGTTCTGGTTCTGGCATGACGAGCATTCCCGCGCGGGTCGCGATTGTGGCGACGAGGGAGTCGGCGGTGCGACGTTGCTCGTGCGGGAACTCGGCCTGTTCGGACGAGTCGAATCGCGCGATCAGGCCGGTTGTTGCCGCGCGCCAGCTGCTGAGCGTGTCACGCGGGCCGACGGCCGCGCTGCCGCTGACCCGCGCGAGTTCGGCAACCCAGTCGACTCGGTCGTCCAGCACGTTCCACAGGCCGGCCAGGCTGCCGGCGGGGGCGAGGACCCTGGCCATCTCGGGTCCGGCGACGGTCATGTCGAACCAGTGCAGGGCGTTTCCGGCCAACACGGCATCGACCGACGCGTCCGGCAGCGGTATTGCCTCCGCGCTACCGGACAGGGCGCGGACGGCCGGCAGGGCACGATGCAGTTCCGTTCGCATCGCCAGGTCGGGCTCGACCGCGACGACGTCGACGCCCAGCTTGACCAGCGTGCCGGTGAGTTTGCCGGTTCCGGCGCCGAGATCGAGCACCCTCGGGCCGGGCGCGAAGTCCAGCGCCCAGCGTACGGCGGCCGGCGCGTAGTCGGGGCGGTGCTCGGCATAGGCGGTCGCGGCCGCGCCGAACGACGAGGCATGACGTTGCCGTGCGTCTTGGTCCACCTGGTCACCTTAATTGATTTGTCGGCGGGGCTCGGCGACTCCATGATGTGCGCATGACCTTCATGCCACCTCGTCCTGACCTGATCGCATCGGCCCCTCGGCCGGCGCGACAGCAGACGGTGGCTCTCACGGTACGGGTGTCTCAGTTCGTCCGATGATCGCCGCGATTCTCGCTGGGCTGGTCGCCGGGTACGGCATCGCCATTCAGGTGGGCGCGATGTCCGTGCTGCTGGTCGGGTTCGCCGCGCGGAGCAGGTTGGCGGTGGCCGCGGCGGCCGGGTTGGGGATTGGGACGGCGGACGGGCTCTACGCGACCGTTTCGGTGATCGGCGGGACCGCGGCGGCCGAACTCGTGCGGCCGGTGCGGGTGCCGTTCGTGATCGCGGCGGCTGTTGTCCTGGTCGGACTGGCGGCGCGCACGGCCGTTCTCGCGGTCCGGGTTTATCGGCGGGCGCCGACGGACGCCGTTGAACCGGAGGCGTCGAGGAGTCCGGTGCGAGCGTTTCTCGGGTTTCTGGGGTTGACGATTCTGAATCCGACGACGGTCGTGTTCTTCGTGGCGCTGGTGCTCGGGCGGCACGGCGGATTCGCCGGGTTGACCGGGGTCGGGTTCGCGGCAGCCGTCTTCGTGGCGTCGGGAAGTTGGCATGTGCTGCTGGCGGCCGGCGGACGGTTGGTGGGGCGGGTGCTGACGAGCCGGCGCGGGCAGCTGATCACCGCGCTCGCGTCGAGCGCGGTGATCGTCGTGCTGGCCGCTTCGGTGCTCAGGACTGTCTGAAACTGGTCGCTTCAGTTGGGGAGTGCCTCGGTGAGCGCGTCGCGCAGCCACTGCTCGACGCCGGCTACGTGCACGGTGGCCCAGGCCCGCGCGACCTCGGGCTGGCCTGCGGCGATCGCGTCGCAGATGGCATGGTGTTCGGCCAGGGTGCGGGCGACCGCCGACTCCTGGGTGAGGCCGCGCCAGATGCGGGCCCGCTGGGTCGGTCCGGACAGGCCGTCCACGAGGGAGCAGAGCACCTGGTTGCCGGCGCCGAGCGCGATCCGCCGGTGGAACTCCAGGTCGTTGGCGACGAGTTCCTCGATGGACGGATCGTCGCCGAGCTGGTCGAGCAGGGCGCGGAGGCCGGCGACGTCGTCCTGGGTCATCCGGCTCGCGGCCATGGCCGTTGCCGCCGGTTCGAGGATGCGCCGCACTTCGAGGAACTCCAGCACGGTGTCGTCGCGGTGGAAGTCGATGACGAAGCCCATCGCGTCGAGCAGCAGCGACGGTTCCAGGCTGGTCACGTAGGTGCCGTCGCCCTGGCGCACGTCGAGCACGTGGATCAGGGACAGTGCCTTTACTGCTTCGCGCAGCGAGTTGCGGGACAGACCGAGCCGTTCGGCGAGGTCGGCTTCCCTCGGCAACCGATCACCAGGGCTCAACGCGCCGCTGATGATCATTTCCTTGATCTTCTCGATCGCCTCATCGGTTATCGCCACGAGCTACCTTCCCAGACATCCTATGTGTTGAGGATACTGTGCCAACCAGCCGTTGACCGGCCAATTCGCCGCGCGAGTCATGAATTCGCGCGATCCATCGGCGCGGCCTCCTCGGCGATCTGGGTGCACAGCGTCCACAGCAGAGTCAGGCTGTCGTCCTTGCCGGAGAGGTCGTCGGCGACCTCCAGTACCTCGGCGACCCGCGCCTGCCACTCGACGTTCGCCGGGTGGGTGCGCAGGGTCTCCCGCATGACGTCGTAGTCGGCGACGTCGACGAGGTGGAACAGGTCCTGGCCGTCGCGCCAGATCCGCCAGTCGCGCACGCCGGCTTCGCGCAGCGCCGCGACCATGGCCGCCGGGATCCGGGCGTGCATCCGCTCGTAGTCGGCTATCGAGCCCGCGCGAAGCCTGGTGTGCAGGGCGATCTCTGGCACTTCTCGTTCCCTTCGCCACGCGGCCGCACAACACGTCACCTTAATTCATCGGATGAATTCCAGCACACTACCGGGTCTGATCTCAAGCCGCACGGCACGTCCGGTTACAGACACCCGAGGATTCGTTCCGCGAGGTGCCGGATCAGCCGATCGACGCGAGCAGGTCGGCGAGTCCGCGTTGTTCGGCGCTGGTGAGCACGAGATCGGCGGCGTCGAAGCCGTGCGGGTCGGTGTGCGCGTTGGGAATGGCGACGCAGCGCAGGCCGGCGGCCTTGGCGGCGGTGACGCCGTGCGGGGTGTCCTCGAACGCGAGGGCCTGCTCGGGCTCGACGCCGAGTTGGCGCAGGGCGAGGTGGTAGACGGCGGGATCGGGCTTGACGTGCTGGACCTCGTCGCCGCACACGACCGTGGCGAACCGGTCCAGGTGGCCGACGCGGCCGAGCAGCCTGGTCACCCAGTCGCGCGGCGAACTGCTGGCGACCGCGAGCCGCAGGTCGAGTTCGGCGGCCTCGTCGAGCCAGGCCGCGATGCCGGGGGCGAGATCCAGTGCCGCGTTGAGCTGGTCGCGGTGGGCGACCCGGC
Source organism: Pseudonocardiaceae bacterium (assembly GCA_035948315.1). GTDB lineage: Bacteria > Actinomycetota > Actinomycetes > Mycobacteriales > Pseudonocardiaceae > CAJCJE01. The sequence continues at coordinate 68,688 of DASZJG010000043.1, forward strand.
GGGCGTGGCTGGCCGTGCGGTCGTAGTCGGGGCCGACGGCCTCGGCGAGTGCGGCGTACCGGTCCTCGGTGACGTCGCCGCCGTGGTCGGGGAAGAAGCCGTCGGCCGCGAGTTCGAGCCGGTACTGCCGCCACTCGTACTGCCAACTGGCCAGCATGGTGCTCTCGGTGTCCATCAGCAGGCCGTCGAAGTCGAAGATCAGCGCCGTGGTTCGCACCGCGCCAGTATTTCAGGCCGGAACGCTCTCCTGTGCGTCCTGACTGTCCAGATAGGTCTCCCTGATCTCCTTCGGGCCGAACGGCCAGGTCTTCTCGACCCGCGCCCAGATCAGGAAGGCGATGATGCCGGCGGCCAGCCAGAACAGCGACAGCTCGATCGGCCGGGCCAGCGGCGGGAGGTTGGTCGCGGTGTTGTTCGCGGAGACGTAGACGTAGATCCAGCCGGCCAGCGCGAGGATGCTCGGCACCGGGTAGAGCCACTGCCGGTACGGCCGGTTGAGGTTCGGTTGACGGCGGCGCAGCACGAACAGCGCGAAGATCTGCGCGACGGCCTGCACGATGACGATGACCGCGATGAACATGTTGATCACGGTGGCCAACGAGAACAGCGACGCGATCGCGGTGAGCACGCCCATCACGACCAGGCCGACGGTCGGGAAGTTCAGGCGCGGGTGCAGCTTGCCGAACCAGGACAGGAACAGTCGGTCGCGCGCGGCCTCGTAGGGCACCCGCGAGCCACCGAGCAGGCCGGTGAACACCGAGGCGAACGCGGTGATGATGATCAGCACGGTGAGGATCTTGGCGGCGGTGGTGCCCCAGGTCAGTTGCAGCACCAGGGAAGCGGCCGAGAAGGACTTTCCGATCTCCTGCCACGGCGCGGCGCCGAGCACGCCGATCTGCAGCAGCAGGTAGAGCACCATGATGCCGGCGATCGCGTAGATGATCGAGCGCGGCAGCGTCTTGCCCGGGTTGCGCAACTCGGCGCCGAGATAGGCGGAGGTGTTGTAGCCGAGGTAGTCGTAGATGGCGATGACCAGGCCCGCGCCGAGACCGGTGAAGAAGGCGTTGCCGAGGTGGAACGCGCCGGGCGGGTAGGTGAAGGCCAGGCTCGGGTGGAAGTGCGAGTACGCGGCGATGACCACGGCCATGATCGCGCACAGCATGATCACGAAGAACACCGTTGTCACGCGGGAGATGTCGCCGATCTTTCGGTACAGCATGATCACGATCAGCGCGACCAGTGCGATGCCGACGATCTTGCCGAGCGTGTTCGGGCTGCCGTCCGCGCCGACCACGCCGGGCCAGAGGTAGCCGAGGTACTGGATCAGGCCGATGATCCCGGAGGACATCACCAGCGGGATGGCCAGCACCGCGGTCCAGGCGAACAGGAACGGCATCAGCCGGCCGGTCCGGTACTGGAACGCCTCGCGCAGGTAGATGTAGGTGCCGCCGGCGCCGGGCATGGCCGCGCCGAGTTCGGCCCAGACCAGGCCGTCGAGCATGGCCAGCGCCGCGCCGACGAGCCAGCCGAGGATCGCCTGCGGGCCGCCCATCGTGGTCAGGATCAACGGGATCGTGACGAACGGCCCGACGCCGCACATCTGGGTCATGTTGATCGCGGTGGCCTGGAACAGCTTGATGGACCGCTGGAATCCGGTGCTCTCGGATTCGCTCGACGGGGTGGGCGAACTCACGGCGTGACCTCCCTCTACTAGTTCGGAAAGTTTCCTAACATATCCGCAGGCTGTCAAGAAGCGGCCGAAGTAAACTTGCTGTAACTCGTCACCGGAGGCAGATCCACTTGACGGCAAGTCGCTCACCCCAGGTTGGCACCCCTGCTGGTATGCGCGAACTCAACCAGCGGGCCGTTCTCGAGCGCCTGCGCGACTTCGGTTCGGCCACCCGGCCCCAGATCGCCAGGGACACCGGCCTTTCCAAACCGACCGTCGGCCAGGCACTGCTCGACCTCGAACAGCACAAGCTGGTGCGCACCGTCGGCCGCAGCTTCGCCGGCCAGGGCCGCTCGGCCGTGGTGTACGAGGCGAATCCGGTCGCGGGTCACGTGCTGGGCATCGACATCGGCCGGGAACGGATCCGGGTCGCGGTCGCCGATCTGGCCGGCGGCGTGGTCGCCACGCTGGACGAGCGCAACCGCTGCCGCTCGGCCACCGCGCTGGTGCGCACGGTGCGGGCCTGCGCGGATCGCACGCTGGCCGAGGCGAAGCTGCGGATGGACCAGGTGGTCACCACCGTGGTCGGCACGCCCGGTGTGCCGGACCAGCAGTCCAACACGCTGCACCGCGCGTCCAACCTGCCCGGCTGGGAGCGCAAGGGCCTGCTCGGCGAACTCACGGCCACCCTCGGCACGGATGTCGTGGTGGAGAACGACGCGAACCTGTGCGCGGTCGGCGAGCATCGGGCCGGCGCGGCGCGCGGCACGGACGTGTTCGTCTGCGTCACCGTCGGCACCGGCATCGGTATGGGCATCATCGTCAACGGGTCGCTGTTCCGCGGCGCGCACGGGGCCGCGGGCGAGGTTGCCTATCTCCCCTACGGCTGGCCGACTCGCGGTCTGCCGAAGGCCGGTTCGCCGCCGCGGCAGGGCATGTTGGAGTCGGCCGCGGCCGCGCGGTCGGTGGTGGAGATGGCGGTCGCCAACGGACTGCCGGACGTGCGCACGGCCAAGGACGTGTTCCGGCTCGCGCACGAGGGCGACGAGCGCGCGATGAAGGCGGTCGAGGAGGAGGCGGCGCGGTTGGCGTTCGTGGTCGCCTCGGTGGCAGCGGTAATCGATCCCGCCCTGATCGTGCTCGGCGGCGGCATCGGCACGAACACGGATCTGTTGCAGCCGCCGTTGGAGCAGGCGCTGAGCCGCACCATTCCGACGGCGCCCAGAATTGTGAAGGGCGAACTGGGCGAGACCGCCGTGCTGACCGGCGCGATCGCGACCGCCCTGGACACGGCCCGCCACCTGGTGTTCGAGCGCAGGGGGCAAGTGGGGTAACCCGGCCGGTAGGCGTTGACACTGGCATTGCTAAGCGGTGAAATACCACCGCACTGTGAGGCGCATTACGTCAGTTGTCCACATGAACCACCGGAGGCCCGGTCATGTTAGGTCGCGTCGTCAGACCCGCGCTCGCCGCAACAGCGGTGGCCACGATAGCCGCACTGGCCGTGCCGGCGTTGGGCGCATCGGCCAGCCCTGACCAGCCGATGAGCGTCGACGCCCAGGTCAACGCGATGATGGCCAGGATGACGCTGGCCCAGAAGATCGGGCAGATGTTCGTCGTCAACGTCTACGGCTCGGACGCGAACACGGTCACCTCGGCCGAGGCCACCGCGAACAACGCACTGTTCGGCGCGGGCGTCGACAACGCGACCCAGATGATCGACAAGTACCAACCGGGCGGCGTCATCTACTTCGCCTGGACGGACAGCGTGACCGCGCCGCAGCAGACCGCGAGCCTGTCCAACGGCTTGCAGACCTCGGCGATGGCCTCGGACGGCATCCCGTTGCAGATCAGCGCCGACCAGGAAGGCGGCGTGGTCACCAGGATCGGCGCGCCCGCGTCGGTCTCGCCGGGCAACATGGCCATCGGCGCGTCGTTCAACCCGGCCGACGCCTACCGCGCGGCCAACGTGATCGGCCAGGAGCTGAAGGCTCAGGGCATCAACATGGACGACGCGCCGGTCGTCGACGTCAACACCAACCCGCAGAACAGCGCGGACGGTCCCCGCTCCTTCGGTGACCGGACCGACGCGGTGGAGGCGTTCGCCGCGGCCGCGGTCACCGGTTACCAGCGGGCCGGGGTCGCCGCGCAGGCCAAGCACTTCCCCGGTCTCGGCGACACCACCACCAACACCGACAGCGGTGTCTCGGTGACCAACGAGACCAAACAGCAGATCATGAGCGTGGACGTGCCCGCGTTCCGCGCTGCCATCGCGGCCGGCACCCGGTCGATCATGGCGGCGCACATCGTGGCGCCCTCGATCGACCCGTCCGGTCTGCCGGCCAGCCTGTCCAACCCGATCGTCACCGGCGTGCTGCGCGACACGCTGCACTACAACGGCGTGGTGATCACCGACTCGCTGAGCGCGGGCGCGCTGGCGCCGTACACGCGCCAGCAGATCATCACCGACGCGGTCAACGCGGGCGACGACGAACTGCTGATCTGCCCGGAGCCCAGTGGCGGCAGCCTCAACGGCGCGGTGAACCTGCCGGAGTCGGAGCAGATCGTGCAGAACGCGGTCAACAGTGGACAGATCAGCGAGGCCAGGATCGACCAGTCCGTGTCGCGGATCCTGCACCTCAAGCTGTCGCTCGGCCTGTTCAAGAACCCGTTCACCACCTCGGGCGCGGTCACCTCGACCGTCGGCACACCCGCGCATCTGGCGACCATGGCGGGGGTGGCCAAGGACTCGATCACGCTGGTGCGCAACGACAACCAGGTGCTGCCGCTCGCGGCCAACTCCGGCAAGCACGTGCTGGTCACCGGCTGGGGCGTCGGCACGACGCAGAATCTGGACAACGACCTGATCGCCAAGGGCCTGAGCACTCAGCTGCTCTGGACCGGCTCACCGAACGCGGCCGCCATCGCGCAGGCGGTCGCCGCGGCCAAGAACAACGACGTGACGGTGGTGACCAGCTACAACGCCTGGGGCGACGGCAACCAGCAGAATCTGATCAACGCGCTGCTGGGCACCGGCAAGCCGGTGATCGTGGCATCGGTGGGCGGCCCGTACGACCTGGCCTACTACCCCACCGCGCCGACCTTCCTCGCCGCCTACGACTACCAGCCGCCGTCGCTGGTGGCGTTGGCCAACGCGATCACCGGCACCGCGCCGACCGGCAGGCTCCCGGTGACCGTGCCGAATTCGGCCGGTACCGCGACGCTGGTTCCCTACGGCACCGGTTTGCGCGACTACGGGAAGTGATCTATCTAGATCGGCCTCTGACCACAATTTCGTGGTCAGAGGCCGATTTTCGACATCATGTCGATGACCTTGTTCCACTAAGGTGTGCGGGTGCCGGAGCCGACGAAACGACTGCTGCCCAGGGCGCAACGCCGGGCGCAGATCATCGACGCCGCGAAACGGTCCTTTGCCCGCAACGGGTTCGCGGCAACGTCCATGGTGGACCTTGCCGACGAGTCCGGGGTGACCAAGATGATCATCTACCGGCATTTCGCCACCAAGGCGGATCTGTACCGGTCGGTGTTGGACGCGGTCAGCGACGAATTGAACACCGCGGTCGCGGCGGCCGGTCCGTGGCCGGCCGCGGCAACCGCGATCGTCGAATTCGCGCATCGCGACCCGGACGGATTCGCATTGTTGTTCCAGCATGCCGCGCGGGAACCCGATTTCCAGGACTACACCGATGCGGCGAGCGCGGCGACGCTGGCCACCGCGCGCGAGGAACTCAACGCCTACCTGCCCGATCGCACGCGTCGCGAATGGGCCGCGCGGCTGCTGCCGAGGCTGGTGATCCAGGTGGTGCTGACCTGGCTGGACTCCGGCCAACCCGGCGGCGTGGCCAGCACGACCGCGACCGTGCGCGAGCTGACCGGCGCCGCGGTGCGCGCCATCGCCGGTCACGAAGTCGGCTGATCCGCTGTCCCATACCTGGCGCAGAGCGCGGTCACGGCGTCGCGGATCTGCTCGCGCAGTTCGGGCGGTGCCAGCACCTCGACCTCCTTGCCCAGCTTGAGCACCTCGATCATGGCGTGCCGGACCGACTCGATCGGCACCACCGCGCGGCGCCAGCCGTCCTCCCCCGGCGGCTCCGCGTTGGCCATCGCCGCTCGCGCGGCAACCGCCATCCAGGCCCAGGGCAGCATCTCGTAGCCGCGCGGGGAGAGCCGCACCACCATCTCGGCCGAGTACACGCCGTGCTCGTAGTGCCTGACCCAATCGCGCCAGAACTCGACCAGGTCGAAATCGTCGGGCCGGTCGAAGCGTTCGGGCATCGGTTCCAGCTCGACGATCCGGCCGACCCGGTAGGTGCGCGGCTTCCCGCCGCAGCCCGCGACCAGGTACCAGACGCCCGCCTTGCACACCACGCCGAGCGGGTCGAGCACGCTGAGCGACTCCTTGGGCTTGCTGCCCGCGCCCAGGTAGCGCGCCCGCACCCGATGCTGGTTCCACACCGCCGCGGCGACGTTGGCCAGGTGCGGGACGGCGTCGAGTTCGCGGAACCAGGACGGTGCGTCCAGGTGGAAGCGCTGGCGGATGCGGGCCGCGCGTTCGCGCAGTTCGGGCGCGAGCGACGCCTCGAGTTTGAGCTGCGCGGCGGCCAGTTCCGCACCGAGGCCCAGTTCCGCGGCTGCGTCCGGCACGCCGGCGAGGAACAGCGTGTCCGCTTCCTCGCTGGTCAGGCCGGTGAGCTTGGTGCGGTAGCCGTCCAGCAGCCGGTAGCCGCCGTCCGGGCCGCGATCGGCGTAGACCGGAATGCCGGCCGCCGAGAGGGACTCCACGTCCCGGTAGACGGTGCGGACCGAGACCTCCAGCTCGCCGGCCAGCTCCGTGGCGGTCATCCGGCCACGGTTCTGCAACAGCAGCAGGGTGGACAGCAGTCGGCTCGCGCGCACGTCACCAGTGTGCGGCCTGACCCCGACAAACCCGGGCCGGTTCGCCCGACCCGGGTAGCGGGAAAGCCGAAAATCTCAGTGGGTCAGCTTCGGCAGCACCTCGCGGCCGAAGACCTTGATCCACTCCTCTTGGTTGCGGCCCACGTTGTGGATGTAGATGCGGTCGAACCCGGCATCGATGAACTTCTGGATCTCGGCGCGGTGCAGGTCGGGGTCGGAGGAGATGACCATCCGGCCCTCGAAGTCCTCGCGGCGGACCAGCTTCGCCATTTCCTGGAAGTCGAACGGCGAGCGAACGTCCTGCTTGGGGAACTTCATGCCGCCGTTGGGCCACTCGGTCATGGCCGACTCCCAGGCTTCTTCGTCCGTCGGCGCCCAGGACAGGTGCATCTGGAGCAGTTTGGGCATGGTGTCCGGGTCCTTGCCGGCGGCCTTCGCGCCCTCAGCGAACTTGGCCAGGACGCCCTCGATCTTGGTCAGGTTCGCGGCCGGTGTGATGATGCCGTCCGCGAACTGGCCGGTGCGCTTGGAGGTCACCGGACCGGCAGCCGCGATGTAGATGGGCGGCGGCGCGTCCGGCATGGTCCACAGGCGCATCTTGTGCAGCTTGAAGAACTTGCCGTCGTGCTTGACGTCCTTGCCGGTGAACAGCTTCTTGATCAGCTCGACGGCCTCGAACAGCCGGTTCACCCGCTCCGGCGCCTCCGGCCAGTACTCGGCCAGCACGTGCTCGTTGAGCGCCTCACCGGAGCCGAGCCCCAGCCAGTGCCGGCCCGGGTACATCGCCTCGAGCGTCGCCGACGCCTGCGCGATCAGCATCGGGTGCATCCGGAAGGACGGGCACGCGACACCGGGGCCGAGATCGCCCTCGGTGTGCTCGGCGAGGGCGGCCAGCACGTTCCACACGAACGGCGCCTGGCCCTGCGCGGGCACCCATGGTTGCACGTGATCAGCGGCCATCAGGCCACGAAAACCGTGTTCTTCGGCCAGTTCGGCGTGAGCGACCATGTCCCGGGGGTGGAACTGCTCCAACGCCGCGGTCAAACCAATCTGCGCCATTGCCCCTCATCCCGATTCCAACGTTGTGAACCGCATCTCGGCTCCAACCCTTACGTTCCCCGACCCTACTGTCACCTTCCAGAAACAACACTTCGGCCGACCCCGTTGAGCACGGGATCGGCCGAAGATCGTTTCTCCGACAACCAGCTAGAACGCGCTGGTGCCGTTCGGTGTTCCCAACCCGGTCGGACCGTCGTAACCCGGGCCTGCCGTGCACAGGTAGCTGCCGCTGCAACTGCCGTTGGAGCCGGAAGTCACGTCGTTGAGGCCCGAGGTGTGGCTGTACGGGTACGAGCCGTACTGGACCGACGTGGCGTTGCCGGCCTGCGCGTAGACACTGGCGACGATCGGCGAGGACGCGCTGGTCCCGCCCACCTGCACCCAACCGTCCGCGCCCGTGACCAGGCCCAGCTCGATCAGGATGTCGCACCATGCGCTGCTGCCGCAGGTGTTGTAGGTGTCATAGACCGCGACACCCGTGTTCGGGTCGGCGACCGCGGACACGTCCGCGACCGTGCGCTTGGCGCAGCCGCTGTCCTTCTGCCAGCCCGGCTTGGTTTCGTACGCCGAGCAGCCCGAGCCTGCGCTGGACCACGCGGTCTCGCTCCAGCCACGGGAGTTGCTCGCCTTGCTCAGCGAGGTGCCGCCGACCGCGGTCACGTACGGCGAAGCGGCAGGCCACTCCACCCCGTAGCCGGAGTCACCGGACGAGGCGGTGATCGCCACACCCGGGTGGTTGAACGCGGAGTCCTCGGCGGTTTCGCCGCTGTTGTCCGCCTCGCCGTAGCTGTTCGAGATGGCGACGACGCCCGGGAGCTTGGCGGCGGCGTTCTCGGCGGCCATCAGGTCGCTGTCATTGGCGGAGCTGGCTTCGACGAGGTCGATGTGGCAGTCCGGGCAGATCGCCGACACCATGTCGACGTCCAGGCTCTCCTCCTCGGCCCAGCCCGCGTCCGCCGTGGGCAGCGGCGATGCGGTACCGCTCTGGTTGAGCTTCTTGAAGCAGCCGTTGGCCGTCGTGCATGCCGGCAGGCTGTACTGCTTGCGGTACACGCCGAGATCGGCCTCGGCATTGGGGTTGTCCATCGCGTCCACGATGGCGACCGTGGCGCCGCCGGAGGACGCGCCGGACAGTGCGTAGGCCGAGCGCAGATCCGGTGCGCCGAAACCACTCGGGGTGGTCATCAGCATCGGACCGACGTGACCGTTGCTGCCGCGAACCCCGCGCACCTCACCGAGACAGTGCGCCTCACCCCTGGCTTTGACCGTGGCACAACCGAATTTGGTGATCAGCCCGGCGGTCGGCACCCCGGCGTGCCCGGCATGCTTCACCGCGGCGGGGGCGGCAGCGGTGGCCGGCGTGGCGGAGGCGGGCGCGGCCACAAGGGACAGCACGGTCGCCGCGGTCGCGACCACGGCGAGCGCGGCGCCGACCCGCCCGGCTAAGCGCCGCCGGGTGTGGCCTCGCGAAGAAAAGCCTGTCATGGAAGTTCTACCTCTTTCCGCATCAGCGGGCTCGGCAACCAGAGTTGACCTGGCACCCGCCTGATGTTGCGGTGCCGGACAAGAGCCGGCAATGGTTCTTGAGGCTTATTTCATTAACAGATGACACTTACGGTCGCGGCGGTAACGTCGCAGGTAGGCGGCGCGATACTGGATGCTGGACCAATTGAGACGGTATCGAGAAAGCCCGCCTGCAACGAGCGTAAACCGGTTTGGTAATGTCCTACCAGCGATCGTTATCAATATGCGATCGGCGGCTGTGAGATCGGCGTCAAATGCCTGTTTCGCCTATTGACGGCTCACTCGACGACCAGGTGGTACACCCAACGTCCCTCTTCGGTGCGGTTGAGCCGGTAGCGGGTCTCGATCTTCGGGCCGCCGTGCAGGAACACGTGCGTCACGATGCTGCCGACCACGGTTTTGGCGGGGGGCAAGGGTTCTCGCCTACCGTCCAGCGGGCCGCCGACGTATTCCGCTGTGTGCCGCATGCTCCACCTTCCTCCTCCGCCTCGGCTGACCATGTGATCGCTCGACCGCTTCGCCGACCGCAGCGCGTCCGCGCGCATGCGTCCATTGTCCAACACACCACCGACGCACCCGCCGCGTCGAACGCCCGCACATCCAGCACGCGGCTGTTCAGTATCCAACAGGCCGGGCGGAGTACGCCAGTCGACGTGATACCGAGATGCCACCAGATCCCCCGCCTGAGTTCACTCGTTCGGCGTAAACTTGGCCGAACCTCGCCCTGACTGGCGCCTCCCGGATATGCGCGCAGTGGGTTGATCTCTACACTCGGCCAGGTCCAGTACGCCTCGAAGGGGACCGTGGTGCACGACTGCCCGAGCTGGGCAACAGCCGTCGTCGGTGACATACCGGCTATTTTGGCGTTGGCACCCGACGTTTCCTTCGCCCTCGTCAGGATTGGTCGAGCGGGTGACCGTGACTGACGAGAACCTCACCGTGCCCAACCTCGCCGCGTTCGCGCAGCACTGGACCATCGAGGTCATCCACACCAGCCACATCGGCCTACAGCACAGCGACGTCGTCGCGTTGCTGCTGGCGTTCAGCAATGAACTGGCCGAACTGCTGACCGCGGCGGAGTTCGATCCGGCGCCCGCGGCCTCGATCGGCGTCCGGCTGGTCGGCGAGAACTTCACCGGCGCGGGCGCGCTGGACCACACGCTGCGCGTGATCGGCACACACCTGCCCGAGGCGCTCGGCCTCGGCCTCGACCACGAGGTGAACGCCAGGGTGACCGCGCTGATCGGCGCGTTGTCCGGCGGCTACGTGGAAGCGCTGCGCGACTGGCTGTTCGACCGGCAGGAGATGATCAAGCGCGCGGTGTTCCGCGCCAGGGACATCTCGGAGCGGGAGCGCAAGGCCAGCGAGGCCCGATTCCGCGCGGTGTTCAACTCCTCCGCGGTCGGCATTGCCATCATTGACTTCTCCGGCACGCTGCAACTGGTCAACCCGGCGCTGGGCGAGATTCTCGGCTACCGGCCCGAGGATCTGTTGCAGCGCAACATCTCCGAGCTGCTCGCGGAGGACGCGGCGCCGAAGATCCTCGCCGCGTTCGAGGCGATCACCAAGGGCGAGCGGAACCGGTTCGTCGGCAACGTGAACTTCACCGGCGAGGACGACGAGCCACGCTGGACGCTGCTGTCGCTCTCGCTGGTACGCGAGGAGTCCGGCGCGCCCGACTACGCGGTGGCCGTCGTCGAGGACATCTCCGACCTACACCTGTTGCGGGCCAACCAACTCACGCACGCGCTGGTCGACAAGCTGACCGGGCTGCCGAACCACACGCAGTTCATGTCGCTGCTGGAGTCGACGCTGGCCAACGCGCAGCCCGGCGAGCGGGCCGCGATCTGCTACGTCGACCTGGACGGGTTCAAGATCGTCAACGACGGCGTCGGCCGGGCCACTGGCGACGAGGTGCTCAAGCGCGTCGGCGCGACGTTGCAGGGCGTGTTCGCCGACCAGGACGCGGTGGTCGCCCGGCTCGGCGGCGACGGCTTCGGCGTGCTGGTCACCGGCACCAAGCGCAGCCTCGAAGTGAGTCAGCTGATCACCGACGCGCTCACCGAACTGTCCGAACCGGTCTACTACGATCCCTCCGCCGGAATCGCGGTGTCCGCCAGTGTCGGCATCGTCGAGCGGGAGATCGAGGGCGTCGACGCCGAGGACCTGCTGCGCGCTGCCGAACTGACCGTGCACCGGGCCAAGGCAGCCGGCAAGGCGCAGTGGGTGCTGTTCGACCGCGAGGCGCACGACGTGGAGTGGGCCAACTTCAAGCTGGGCGCGGCCATCCCCGGCGCGCTGGAGAACGGCGAGTTCGTGGTCTCCTACCAGCCGGTGGTGCGGCTGCCCGGCCGCTCACTGGCCGGCCTGCGCGCGGTCATGCACTGGGAACATCCGAGCCTTGGCGCGCTGCAACTGCCCGAATTCATTGCCATGGCCGAGGAAACCGGTTTCATCGTGCCGATCGGCCGATGGATGATCGAGGAGGTCTGCCGGCAGCTCGCGGTCTGGCAGGAGCGGTACGGCTCGGCGACGCCCACGATCGCGGTCGGCATCAGCGGCCGGCTCGCCCGCGAGGAGGACCTGGTCAAGATCGTCAAGGACATCCTGGCGACCACGGACGTCGCGCCCGGCGGGCTGCGCATCGGCATCCCGTCCAGCGTGGCCGTTGACGAGCACGGCGAGGCGCTGGAGAACCTGGAAGCGCTCGGCGCGATCGACATCAAGACGCTGGTCGAGGGCTTCGGCACCAGCAACGCCGGCCTGGTCGACCTGCGCACGCTGGCGATCAGCGGGGTCGCGATCGCGCCGAGCGTGATCCGCGCCTACGCCGAGGGCGATGACGAGCCGGACTCGCCGTTCGAGCAGATCCTCGGCCAGATCGTCCGGCTGACCAGGCAACGCGAACTGCGCGTCATCGCCGACGGCGTGGACACCGTCGAGGTGGGCGACCGGCTCGCGGCCATCGGCATCCCGCTGGCCGCCGGTGCGGCCTACGGTGGCCCGGTTCCGCCCGAGCAGGTCGAGAAGTTGTTCAGGACCGACTGACCCGACCGGCCAGCGCGGCGATGACCGCGACGCCGACACCGAGCACGGCCAGCAGCCCGAACGCCCACCGCGTCCCCGCGCCGACCCCGGCCGCGTTGAGCACGCAGGTCATCAGCGCGACGCCGAGCGCGGTGCCGATCCCGCGCGCCATGTTCACCAGTCCCCCGCCCTGGCCCGACTTGGCGGCCGGGATCGCGCCCATCACCATCGCGTTGTTGGGCGGCGTGAACAGGCCAAGGCCGAGACCGAGCACACCGAGCAGCGCGATGAACGCGACCCCGCCGAAGGGCACCAGCACCAGTGGCACCAGCGCGACAACACACACCAGGGCCCCGCACACGCAGCGCCGCGCGTTGCTCCAGTTCCTGGGCAGCAGGCGGGTGCCGATGGTCGCGGCCGGCCCGAACCCGGCCGGCAGCGCCGTGCACACCAGCCCGGCCCGCAACGCGGACGCGCCACCGGCGGTCAGCACGACCGGCACCACCACCAACGGCCCGAACAGCACCAGATAGCCGCCGAGCGCCGCAGCCAGCCCACCCGACACCGCCCGCGCCCGCAACAGGCTCAGATCGATGACGCCGTTGGCCGCCCGACCGCTGCGCAGCACGAACCCGACGGCCGCGCCCACCCCGACCACGACCAGCACCGCGACCGACCAGACGGGCAGAGCGAGGCCGGAGACCGAGGAGACGGCGAGCAGCAGCGCGGTGGACGCGACGATGAGCAGGCCCAGCCCGAGGAAGTCGAACCCGGTGACCGGCGTGCGCTGCCGCGTCCGTGGCAACAGGTACCGGCCCGCGATCAGCCCCAGCACGCCGACCGGCACGTTAACGCCGAACACCCACTGCCAGCCGAGCGCGTCCACCAGGATCCCGCCGAGGGTCGGCCCGAGCGCGAGGCCCAGTGCCTGCGCGGCGGCCTGCACGCCGAGGGCGGTGCGCATCCGGTTGGCCGGCACGCTGGTCGTCACCAGGGCAACGCTGTTGGCCTGCAACAGGGCCGCGCCGACGCCCTGCAGGACGCGGAAGCCGATCAGCGCGGTCAGCGTCGGCGCCAGGCCGCACGCGGCCGAGCCGAGCGTGAACAGGGCGAACCCGTAGAGGTAGAGCTGCTTGCGGCCGAGCGCGTCGGCGAGCCTGCCGGCGGGTGCGAGCAGTGCGACCACGGTGAGCAGGTAGCTCAGCGACACCCACTGCACGCCGGCCAGCGAGGCGTGGAACGAGGCGCGCAGGGCCGGGAAGGTCAGCGTGACGATGCTCGCGTCCAGTTGTCCCATGAACGCCCCGAAACACACGGTCCCGACGGCGAGCCAGCCCGCCCCGGACCAGTCGCGGATCCGCGGCGGTCGCGGTGCCTCGGTGGCCAACCAGTTGATCCCGTTGACGTGCGCTGGCGCCGGCACGATCTCCTCCCCTGGGTTGCTTGCCTCCCGATAATATGTCGGAGCCAGATATAATCGGTAGCCGAGAGTTCACACTGCGGGACAACTCACACGGCGTCGCTACCCTGATCACATGACGCAGGCCCCGTCCACGCCCGGCAAGACCGATCGCCCCACGGAAATCGGCGCCGAGGCACTCACTGATGTCGTCACCCGGCTGCGGCGCGCGCTGCGAACCAGCATCCGCACCGACTACCCGTGGGAATCACTGCCCATGGCGCGCGTCGAACTGCTGATGTGCCTCGCCGACAACGAACCGGCCAAGATCGGCCAGTTGGCGACCATGCTCCGGTTGGCGCCCAACACCATCAGTGGGCTCGTCCAGCAGCTGCTCGAATCCGGCCTCGCGTCCCGCGAAACCGACTCGCTGGACCGCAGGGTCGCCCGCGTCGCCCTCACCGAAGCCGGCCGCGAACAGCTCGCCGGCTGGAAGGCCGCGCACGAACGCCGCATCGAGAACGCCCTGGACCAGCTCCGCCGCGAGGACCGCGACGCGATCCTGACCGCCCTGCCCGGCCTCAACGAACTCGCCACGCGCCTCGCCGAGGGCTCGGAGAACTCCGCCGACTGATCGCCGTCCGCTCGGGAGGACACCGAACCCGCCGAACCGTCAGCTGAAGATCTGGTCGTCCAGACCGAGGAGTGTCTTCCCGAGCGCCTTGATGAAGGCGAAGTTGATCCCACCACCGACCACACCGCCGACCAGCGGGATGATCCGGCCGACCGTTCGAGCGGTGAGTCGCTTGGCCAGCTCCGCGGCGACCTGCTTCACAATGTAGTTCACGCCGAACAGGACACCCTGGGCGCCGATTTCCACCCCCAGGGAAACGGCGACTATCTTCATGAACTCCTCGAACGAGACAGAATAGTTACCGGTCCGATGATAAATGACGGCCAGAGTGACGCGAAACTGCTGCGCAATCGTGTTCGCCACGTCCGCCGGTATGCCAAGGACCAGAGTTGCCGCGCCACCAACGCCGGCCACCGCACCGGTCGTGGCGGCGAGGCCGGCACAGTAGTTGATATAGCTGTTTATCCCTTTCTTGTCGACCTGCTCCTTGATCTTCATCTCGTCGAGATTTCCGTGCGCCCATTCGAGCGTTCGGGTGATCGCGTCGTGGCCGAATTCCGACACCTTGGCTCCCTCATTGATTCCCGTCACGTTGCCGTGTCATCTCGCCATCGCCGGCGCTCGTTGATTCGTTAGTCCGCGCACGACGCGCGACCGCCTCCTCCGACCGGTCGAACCCCGGCTAGGCTGCTGGCGAGCGGAGAGGGGCGCAGCCGATGAACAAGGGCGACACGGCACCGGATTTCGAACTGGCGGACGACAAGGGGCACCCGCGCAAGCTGAGCGAGTTCCTGGCCGAGGGGCCGGTCGTGCTGTTCTTCTACCCGGCCGCGATGACCACCGGATGCACGGCGGAGACGTGCCACTTCCGGGACCTGGCCACGGAGTTCGGCGCGGTGGGCGCGCAGCGGCTGGGGATCAGCCCGGATTCGGTGGCCAAGCAGAACCAGTTCTCGGAGACGAACTCGTTCGACTTCCCGCTGCTGTCCGACCCGGATGGCGCGGTCGCGACCCAGTTCGGGGTGCGGCGGCGGTTCGGGCCGTTGCTGACCAAGCGGCAGACGTTCGTCATCGACACCGATCGCACCGTGCTCGAGGTGATCAAGAGCGAGGTGCGAATGTCCGTACATGCCGACAAGGCGCTGGAAGCGCTGCGCGCCCGCGCTAACTGAGTCACTCGGGCCAGCGCGGGAGCGCCGTTGTCGCGATGCGGAGCGCCGCGAGCAGGGCTTCGGTGGCGGGCGGGTCGGGCGCTTCGCCGTAGGTGAGGGCGACGACGTGCCGCCCCGCGCCCGGAATTCGGGTGATGCGCACCGAGGCGTTGCGCGCGGCGGTGATGGCGAGTCCGGGCAGGGTCGAGACGGCGACGCCGGCCGCGACGAGGCTCTGCACCGCGACGTAGTCGTCGGTGGTGAACGCGATCGTCGGCGTGAAGCCGGCATCGGCACAGCAGGCGAGCAGGTGTCCTCGGCAGCGGGCGCAGCCCGCGATCCAGGGTGTGTCCGCGAAATCCGCGAGTTCGGTTCCGGTCCGGTCCGGCGCGGTGACCAGGTACAGCGGTTCGTCGAGCAGCGGGACGGCGCGGATGCCGGCCGGGAGGTCGGCGGGTTCGTGGCTGAACGCGAGCGCCAGTTCGACCTCGCCCGCGCGCAGCGCGGCGATGGCCTCCGGCGGTTCGGCCTCGCTCAGGCTCACCTCGACACCGGGATGGGCGACGCGGAACTCGGCGACCGCCGTGGCCGCGAAAGTGCCCAGCGCGGAAGGGAAAGCGGCCAGTCGGACCCGCCCGGCACGCATTCCGGTCACCGCGTCCAATTCGGACTCGGCGGCGTCGAGCCTGCCGATGATCTCCTCGGCTCGGTCGGCGAGCAGCCTGCCCGCTTCGGTGAGCCGGATGCCTCGACCGGCGCGTTGGACGAGGCGGGCGCCGGTCTCGGCCTCCAGTCGGGCGAGATGGTGGCTGACCGAGGGTTGGGCGTAGTTCAGTGCGGCGGCGGCCGCGGTCACCGAGCCGTGCCTGGCCACCGCGAGCAGCACCTGCAGCCGGGTCACGTCCAGCACCGCTGCCTCATTCATCGATCACGTTGATGGTTTTCCGGGAATTTTGGCATTGGACCGATGAGTTGGCCAGCGGCAGGCTGAACCGCATGGACCTGCCCGACATCAACGATGTGCTGATCGCTCGACGCCTCCTCGACGGACTGCTTCCGCCGACGCCGATGTGGACCTACCCACAGCTCGACGCGACGGTCGGCGCGACCGTGCACGTCAAGCATGAGAACGCCCAGCCGACCGGCGCGTTCAAGGTGCGCGGCGGGCTGAACCTGCTGGCCGGCTGGTCGGCCGAGGAGCGGGCGCGGGGCGTGGTCACCTTCTCCACCGGCAACCATGCCCAGTCGATCGCCTATGCCGCCCGCCATTTCGGTGCGCCCTGCACGGTCGTGCTGCCGGTGGGGGCCAACGAGGCGAAGATCGCCGCGGTGCGGGCGTTGGGTGCGGAGGTCGCGTTGCGCGGCGCGGTGTTGGAGGAGTGCCGAGTCCACGCGACCGAACTCGCCGGCCGGAGCGGGGCGCGGCTGGTCGAGCCGGGGGCGGATGGGGCACTGGTGAGCGCGGTCGCGACCGCTTATCTGGAGATCGTCGAGGCCGTGCCTGACCTGGACGCGGTGTTCGTGCCAGTCGGGAGTGGGACCGGCGCGGCGGGCGCGTGCCTGGTAATGGCCGCGCTCGCCCCGCGCTGCCAGGTGATCGCGGTGCAGTCCGCGCAGGCGCCCGCCGCGCACGACTCGTGGCGAGCGGGGCGTCTGCTCGATCGTCCTAATAGGACCGTTATCGCGGGATTGGCCACCGGCGCGGGGTTCGCGCTGCCGCAGGCGATCATGGCGGGCCGGTTGGCCGATTTCCTGCTCGTCGACGACGCCGATGTCCAGGCCGCGCAACGGATTCTGCTGCGCGACGCGCACACCTTCGCCGAGGGAGCGGGCGCCGCCGCCCTGGCCGGGCTGCTCGCGGTGCGGGAGCGGTTCGCGGGAGCCCGGGTCGCGGTGATGTGCAGCGGCGGGATGGTCGGCGCGGCGGACGTGGCCGTGCTCAGCGGAGCAGGCGCGCCAACTGGTTGAGCTGGTCGACCCACATCTCCTGGTGCAGAGTGCCGACCCGGAGCGCGATGTGCCGGGTGCCCGCGTCGGTGTAGGTAGCCAGACGGGCGGCGACCTCGTCGGCCGAGCCGGTGATCAGCACCTGGATGTCCGCGACGGTCTCCACCGGCAGCCGGTAGTTGGCCTCGCAGTACTCGGCCATCACCTGCCTGGCGCGTGCGCGGTCGTCGTCGATGAACACGGTGGCGAACAGCGACGGCGTGATCGCGTCGGGGTCGCGGCCTGCTTCGGTCGCGGCGGCGCAGATCTGATCGAGACCGGTCCGGTAGTCGGCGACGTCCGGCGGGTAGGGCAGCCAACCGTGGTAGAGCCTTCCGGTCCTGGCCAGCGCGGGTTTGCTGGCGCCGGCCAGCCAGACCGGCGGGCCGCCCGGCCGGAACGGCGGCGGGATCTGCGGCAGCCAGTCGTAGTGCAGCACCCTGCCGTGGAAGGAGGTCGGCGGTTCGGCCGACCACAGCCGCTGCCAGAGTTCGACCACGTCGTCCAGCCAGCGGAACCGGGTGCGCGGGTCGACGCCGACCAGGTCCATCTCGTGTTCGCTGAACCCCGGATAACCGCCGCCGACGCCGAGCACCAGTCGGCCCGCGCTGAGCAGGTCGAGCGAGCTGAGCGCCTGCGCGGCCGGCACGGGATGGCGGAACGCGGGCATGAGGGCGGCTGTCCCGAGGGTGACCCGTTCGGTCACGGCGGCGACGGCGGAGAGCAGGGCGAGCGGTTCGATCCGGCCCCGGCTCAGCGAGTCGCCCGCCCAGACCGAGTCGAAGCCGAGCCGTTCCACCTCGACGGCCAGCTCGACCAGGCCACGGGCGGCGTTCGGGTCGAGGAGTTGGACGCCGCTGGTGGGCAGCAGCAACCCGTACTGGATGTTCTCTGTCACGACACCGATCGTCGGCGGCGCGGGCGATACCGGCAATTCCCGGCAGGGTATGCGGAAAACTGTCGGACCCGCGCGGGACGATGTGTGCATGGGTGCGGAGTTCGGTGGCGCGGTGCGGCAGTGGCGGGAGCGGCGGCGGTTGAGCCAACTCGATCTCGCGCTGCGCGCCGGCACCACCCAGCGGCATCTGAGTTTTCTGGAACGCGGCCGGTCCGCGCCGGGGCGGGGCATGGTGATCCGGCTCGCCGAATCGCTCGACCTGCCGCTGCGCGAACGCAACGAACTCCTGATCGCGGCAGGTTTCCTGCCCGCCTACCCCCAGACCCGATTGGACGATCCGGCACTCGGCGTCGTACACGAGGCATTACAGCGGATTCTGGACGGGCACCAGCCGTATCCGGCGATCGTGATCGACCGCTACGGCGAGATTGTCGCGCGTAACAGGGCGAGCGAGCTGCTCACCGAGGGCGCGGCGCCGGAGCTGTTGGAGCCGCCGTTGAACGCACTGCGCCTCGCGTTGCATCCCAAGGGACTCGCGCCAAGGATTCGCAATGCCGGGGAGTGGTCGCAACACGTGGTGCGACGGCTGCGGCTGGACTCGATGCGCAACCCGGACCCGAAGCTGTCCGCGCTGCTGGCCGAGCTGGAAACCTACGTGCCCGAGTCGATCCCGGTGGAGGAAACACAGCTCGGGTTCGCCGTGCCGCTGCGGCTTGCGCACGGCGACGACGAGTTATGCCTGGTCACGACCATCACCAGCTTCGCGACCGCGGTCGACGTGACGGTCGCGGAGCTGAAGTTGGAGGCGTTCCTCCCGCTGGACGAGCTGACCGCGCGCGTGCTGGCCCAGCGGGCGCAGGCGGTCAGAGCCGGCTGAGGCGCTTGCCCATCGCCTTGATGTGCAACGGGATCGCGAGCAGGAAGCCGACCACGGCGACCACGATCGCGCCGAAGAAGCCGGGCAGGAAGCCGGTGACCTCGAAGGGCAGGCCGAACTTGCCGGAGATCCAGGCCGCGAGCAGGAACAGCAGCCCGTTCACGACCAGGCCGATCAGGCCGAAGGTCAACACGTAGAGCAGGCAGCCGACGACCTTGATCACCGGCTTGAGCAGCGCGTTCACCACACCGAAGACCAGCGCGACGCCGACCAGGGTGAGCGCCTGGACCCAGCCCGCGTTGGGCAGCAGGTTGATTCCGGGCAGGAAGGTGGCGACCCACAGGCCGACCGCGGTCGCGAGTACTCGATACACGAACTCCACGGCGGCCACCTTGCCACAGTGTCCGGATCGGCCGCGATCAGGTGTCCAGGTCGAGCACCGCGGCCAGCTCCGCCCAGATCAGCGCGCCGAGTTCGGCATCGGCGACCGGCGTGCCGCCACGGGCGAGCGGCTGGCCACCGACGACCATGGCCTCGCCGGGCAGGGTCGGCCGGTGTCCGGCGTGTGGATGGCTGACGAAGGTGGTCGGCAGGCCGTGTTCGATCCGGCGCCGCACGATGTGTTCGGCGAACGCGGCGGCGGGCCAGACCTGGTCGTCCTCGCCCGCAGCGAGCAGCACCTCGCCGCGAATGCGTTCGACCGGGATGGTGGCGGCCGGCACGCGGTCGGCGAAGGTGCGCAGGCTTCGCGCGTACATGCCGCGGTAGGCGATGGGCCGCTCGTCGGATTCGGGCGACCAGTCGTTGTCGTAGGGCACGAAGGGCAGCGGCGTGCCGTCGGCGGTCCAACTCGACCGGTCCGGGGCCGCCGTGCCGGCGCCGACGCTCGCCCAGACCACGTGCGTCGGCGCGAGGGCCACGACCACGTCGAGCCGAGGGTCGCGCGTGGCCAGCAGCAGCGCGGCCTCGGCGCCCTTGGACAGACCGATCACGCCGAGCCTCGGACTGATGTCGGCGAGCCGGTCCAGGAACGGGGTGAACGACTCGATCGGCAGTTCGCGGATGCCGGGCGGCCGACCGGGCCCGCCGAACCAGCGTGGCGCGCACGCGGCGACGCCATGCGCGGCGAGCAGTTCGGCTCGTTCGGTCGCGATCCGGCCGCTCGACCCGGACAGCACCAGCATGGCCGCCTTGGGCGACTTCTCCGGGACCAGCCACACTCCATCGGGCGATTCCGTCACCGCACCATCATCGCGGGATTCGTCGTGTCGGACCAGAACACTAAAGTCTGCCCGGTGACCGAGTACCTGCGTATCCCGACCGACGCCGGGACCTTCGACGCGATCGCCGCAGGCCCCGAGGAGGGCCGCAACGTCCTACTGCTGCACGGTTTTCCGGAAGCGGCGATCGCCTGGACCGATCAGGTGGACGCGCTCGGCGCAGCCGGGTTCCGCGCGGTCGCGCCGGACCAGCGCGGTTACTCACCGGACGTGCGGCCCGACGACGTGCGCGACTATCAGCTGGTGGATCTGACCGGCGACGTGCTGGCGATCGCCGATGCGCTCGGCTGGCGCGCCTTCGATCTGGTCGGCCACGACTGGGGCGCGACGCTCGCCTGGCTGGTCGCGGCCGAGCATCCGGCGCGGGTGCGCACGCTGACCGCGGTGTCCATGCCGCACCCGAGTCCGTTCGCGGAGGCGTTGCGCGAGGACGAGGACCAGGTAATGCGCTCGCAGCACCTCCAGCTGTACCGGTCGTCGGCGGGCACGGCCGAGAAGCGGCTGCTCGCGGAGGACGCGGCCGGCCTGCGCCAGGCGTTCGACCGGCGCATCCCGCCCTCGCGGATCGAGGAGTACCTGGGCAGGCTGCGCGAGCCGGGCGCGTTGACCGCTGCGCTGAACTGGTACCGCGCCACGCCGTTCACCCGGTTGGACGCGCCCAAGATCACCGTGCCGACCATGTACGTGTGGAGCACGGAGGACGTGTCGGTCGGCTCGACCGCCGCACTGGCCACGGAGCAATGGGTGAGTGGGCCGTACCGGTTCGAGATGGTGGAGGACGTCTCGCACTGGGTGCCCGAGGAGGAGCCCGAGGTGCTGACCGCACTGCTGAAGGACCACTTGCGCCATGGCTGAGCCGAGGGTGGCCGGGCTGCTGCTGGCGGCAGGCGGTGGGCGGCGCTACGGGATGCCGAAGGCACTGGTCGAACTGGACGGTCGGCTGTTCGTCGAGTCGTCCGCCGCCGTGCTGCGCGAGGGCGGGTGCGCGCCGGTGGTGGTCGTGCTCGGAGCGCGGGCCGACGACGTGCGAGCCACAGCGGATCTGGCCGGGTACACCGTCGTCGACAATCCACAGTGGACGACAGGGATGGGTTCGTCGTTGCGGGTCGGGCTGGATGCGTTGTCCGAAAGCGAGTTCGAAGCGGTCGCGGTGTTGCCGGTGGACGTGCCGGGCGTGACGCCCGCGGCGGTACGGCGCGTGCTCGGCCACGCGAGTCCGGGAGCGCTGGTTCGGGCGACCTATGCCGAGCTGCCAGGACATCCGGTGCTGATCGGGCGCGAGCACTTCTCCGGGGTGTACGCATCGGCGACCGGCGACGTTGGCGCGCGTGACTACCTGCGCAGCCATGAGGTGACCGGGGTCGACTGCTCGGACATCGCGACCGGGGTCGACGTGGACCGGCCGGCGGATCTGCCCGGCCGAGCAGGGGCTTGACGCATCGGAAGCCTGTGACACAGTGGTATGGACCATTTGAGTTGCCAGCCGGAAGGGCGATACGCAGATGACCAGCACCACGCCGAGCAACGTCGCATTCGACAACAGCGTGCAGGCCCACCTGCGGCGCGTCGCCGAGCACAACGCGGACTCCGTGCGCCAGGCGGCCGACCTGGTGCTGGACGTGATCGCCAACGACGGCATGGTGCTCAGCGCGGGCGCGGGCCACTCGCTGGCCGCCGTCGCGGAGACCTTCTACCGGGCCGGCGGTCTCGCCTGTGTCAGGCCGCTGTACCACCCGGAACTGCTGCCGCTGCACGGCGCGCAGGCCAGCACCAAGGCCGAGCGCCGCACCGGCCTCGCGGCCGAGGTGCTCGGCGACAAGCTGGGCGAGCACGACCTGCTGGTCGTCTTCTCCACCTCCGGCGTGAACCACTACCCGGTCGAACTCGCCCAGCTGACCAGGGCCGCCGGTCGCCCGGTGATCGGGGTGACCTCGGGGCCGTCGAGTTCGATCGCGCCGCGCCGCTCGGGCAGCACCATCGCCGAGGAGTCCACCGTCGTGCTGGACACGCTGGTGCCCTCCGGCGACTCGACCTATCCGCCTGCCACGCCGGTCACCGCGCCGGTCTCCACCATCGTCAACGCGTACCTGTGGAACGAACTGCTGGTCGCGGTCATCGACAAGGCAGCGGATGCCGGGGTCACCGTGCCGCTGTGGCGCAGCTCGAACGTGCCCGGTGGCGACGAGGCGAATGCCGGCCTGCTGGCGCACTACACGCCGCGCATCCCCGAACTGGCCTGACCTCCCAGGAAAGACGGACACAGGCCCGGTAACCTGGCCCGGTCGGCGGGAGAGCAGGTAACCGGGAGGGTGGCATGCGGCACAGTGGGTCGCCGCGCCGCACCCTCGCGCTCGACATCGGCTTCTACTTGTCCTCCGGTGTCTTCGCGGGCACAACGGCCGTTTTCTCCGAGTTCTACGGTTACCGGATCTGGGGCGCGCTGGCCGGCATCGCCTACCTGGTCGGCCTGATCCAGGCGGTCCTGCTGTGGTCGGGCCGCGTTCGGCTCGGGCGGTTCCTGGGTTCGCGGCTGATGCCGGTCTGGCTGACCGCCGGGCTGGGCATGGTCGTGCCGCTGATCGTGCTGTTGATCCGGCGGTTGCAGGGCGCGCCCTGGGCGGAGCAGCCGGAAGTGTGGGTGATCGAGAACTCGGCGACGCGGCTGCTGCACAGCGGCAGCCCGTACCTGGATCTCGCCACGCTGGGTCGGCCGCCGATCGTGGACGACTACACGCCCTACGGCGTGGCGATGAGCGTCTTCGGCATTCCGCACGCCCTGTTCGGGCTGTCCGCGCTGACCGATGCCCGGGTCGCGTTCGGGCTGGTCTCGACGCTGATCGTGTTCGTCGCGCTGCGGGTGCTGGGTTGGCCGAAGGTGCCGGTGCGAGCCGCGCAGCTGATCCTCGCGTGCCCGCTGACCACGTTGGCCTTCGCGGTCGCCGGTGACGACCTGGTGATCGTCTCGCTGATCCTGCTCGCGCTCGCCCTGCTGCACCGGCGCAGGCCGGTGTGGTGCGGCGGGGTGATCGCGGTCGCGGTCAGCATCAAGCTCACCGCGAGTCCGGCGTTGATCGTGCTGGCGGTCGCGGTGTTCGGCATGCTCGGGCTGCGTTCGCTGTTGCGCTTCTGCGCCGCCGTGCTGGGCGTCGGGATCGTGGTCACGGTGCCGGTGCTGGTGATCGATCCGCGCAACTTCATCGAGCAGGTGATCAAGTTCCCGCTCGGCATCGGCATCGCGCACTCCCCCGCCCAGTCGCCGCTGCCCGGCGTGCTGATCGGGCAACTCGGGCCGGCCGGGCACGATGTCGCGATCGCGCTGATGGCCGCGACCGCACTGGGCATCGGCTGCTGGCTGCTGATCCGGCCGCCGAGGTTCGCCTCGGACGCGGCGCTGCGCAGCGCGATCGGGCTCGGCCTGGCGATCATGCTCTCGCCGGCTACCCGCTACGGCTACCTGGTCTACCCGCTCGCCCTGTTCGGCGCGGCGATCATGTTGCGCGCCATGGAAAATCGCGACGATCACACCAGGACCGGCGCCGCGGAGCTTGCACAGGCAGGCGTCAGCTGAGTCTTGCGCGGGCCGGTGTCAGCTGAGCCTTGCGCAGGCCCGCGTCAGCTGAGCTCAGCCGGCGAACATGGCGTTGAGTTCGGCGAACCGGCGCAACTGCGCCTCGCGTTCGAGTTTCCGCTGATCATCGAGGCTGGCGCCGTCCGCGGCATTGGCCAGCAGCGCCAGGGTTTCGCGCATCGCGCCTGCCACGGGCTTGCTCACCGCGGCGACGAGTTCGTCGACGGCCTGATCGAGGCCGTCGTTCGGCACGACCGAGTTGACCAGACCGATGCGCAGCGCCTCGTCCGCGGGCACTCGGCGGCCGGTGACGCAGATGTCCACGGCACGCGCGTATCCGACGGCACGCACCAGCGGCAGCGTGCCGGCCAGGTCGGGCACCAGGCCAAGGGACGGCTCGGCCATGGTGAACCGGGCGTCCTCGGTGGCGATGCGCAGGTCACAGGCGAGGGCGAGTTGGAAGCCCGCGCCGATCGCATGACCCTGCACGGCCGCGATCGTCACCCGGCTCGGGTCGGCCAGCCAGACGAAACCCTGCTGGAATCGCTCGATGATCGCCTCGCCCTCGGCAGCGGGCAGGCTGGAGATCTCCGCGAATCCGGTTTCGCCGTCGATCCCGTCCGGACTGAACATCCCGGTGTCCAGGCCGGCAGAGAACGCTCGACCGGAACCCCGGACGACCACAACGCGGACGTCCGGGTCCAGCCGCTCCCCGATCTGCTGCAGGGCCTCCCACATGCTCGGCTTCTGCGCGTTGAGCACGTCGGGCCGATCAAGCGTGATGGTCGCGCGCTGCCCGTCGACGGAAAGTCGCAGGCCACCCCGCTCCAGCAGGCCAGCATCGATGTCCGGCATCGTCCACGAACTCCTCAAGAATGCCAACGCATCGAGAAGCCATGGTCGCCCGGCAGACCCGATCGCGCGGTGGTGATGTTACCGCGCGGTAGCTTACTTCTTCTTGGTGCGCGTCGCACCACCGCGTCCGCGCAGTGTCACGCCGGACTCGGAGAGCACGCGGTGCACGAATCCGTAGGAACGTCCCGTGGACTCGGCAAGAGCGCGGATGCTGGCGCCCTTCTCGTACTTCTTCTTCAAGTCCGCGGCGAGCTTGTCCCGCGTGGTGCCGGTGATCCGCGCACCCTTCTTCAGGTCAGCCACCTTGCCCCGCCTTCCATGGACTGCAGGTTGAGCCGTTGCGGCCCCTATCGCCGCAATGATCGAACACGAACGGCCGGAACGCCAGACGAGTGGAAAAAATCTTCGCTCAGTGATCGGCGTGTCACGTCCAGTCGATCATCGATCGGCGCTATTGCACCATCGACGAGCTGCCTGTAATCGCAGGTAGTCAGGCCAACTGGACCAGTTCGAGGTAGTCGGCCGACCAGTGATCCTCGGTGCCGTCCGGCAGAAGGATCACCCGCTCGGGCTCAAGGGCCTGGACGGCTCCCGGGTCGTGTGTTACGAGCACGACCGCACCCTGGAAGCGGCGCAACGCGTCCAACACCTGCTCCCGGCTGGCCGGGTCGAGGTTGTTGGTCGGCTCGTCGAGCAGCAACACGTTGGCCGCGCTGGAAACGAGACCGGCCAGTGCCAACCTGGTCTTCTCGCCACCGGAGAGCGTGCCGGCCGGCTGGTCCAGCTGTTCGCCGGTGAACAGGAAGGTGCCGAGCAGATTGCGCAGCTGCTGTTCCCCGGTGTCCGGCGCGGCGGAGCGGATGTTCGCCCACACGCTGGCCTCGTGATCAAGGGTTTCATGCTCCTGCGCGTAGTAACCGATCCGCAGGCCATGACCGGGGATCACCTCGCCGGTGTCCGCCTTCTCCATGCCGCCGAGCAGTCGCAGGAGGGTAGTTTTACCCGCACCGTTGAGTCCCAGGACGACGACCCGCGAGCCGCGGTCGATGGCCAGGTCGACGCCCGTGAAGATCTCCAGCGATCCGTAGCTCTTGGACAGCCCCTCCGCGGTGAGCGGGGTTTTGCCGCAGGGCGCGGGATCGGGGAACCGGATCTTGGCGACCTTGTCCGCCTGCCGGCTGTCCTCCAACCCGGACAGCAGCTTCTCGGCGCGCTTGGCCATGTTCTGTGCCGCTACCGCCTTGGTCGCCTTGGCGCGCATCTTGTCGGCCTGCGCCATCAGGGCGCCCGCCTTCTTCTCCGCGTTCGCCCGTTCCCTGCGGCGCCGCTTCTCGTCGGTGGCGCGCGTCTCCAGGTAGCGCTGCCAGCCCATGTTGTAGATGTCGAGTTCGCCGCGGGTCGCGTCCAGGAACCAGACCTTGTTGACGACCGCCGCGAGTAGTTCGACGTCGTGGCTGATCACGATCAGGCCGCCGTCGTGTCCCTTGAGGAAACCGCGCAGCCAGTTGACGGAGTCGGCGTCGAGGTGGTTGGTCGGCTCGTCGAGCAGCAGCGTGGTGGTGGACTTGCCGGTGGCGCCCGCCTCGGACGCGGCGAACAGGATCCGGCCGAGTTCGACGCGACGGCGCTGGCCACCGGAGAGGGTGCGCAGCGGCTGGCTGAGCACCCGGTCCTCCAGACCGAGGTTCGCGCAGATCCGCGCCGCGTCGCTCTCCGCCGCGTACCCGCCCGCGGCGGAGAAGCGGTCTTCGAGCCGGCCGTAGCGGCGGACCGCCGCGTCGCGCTGGTTCTCGTCCACCAGCTCGGCCATGGCGGTCTGCGCCTTTTCCATCTCGCGCAGGAGTTCGTCGAGCCCGCGCGCGGAGAGCACGCGGTCCTTGGCGGTGACCGAAAGATCACCTTCGCGCGGATCCTGTGGCAGGTAGCCGAGTTCGTCCGCGCGGCGCAGGTCGCCCGCGAACGGTTCACCCTCGCCGGCGAGTACGCGCAGGGTGGTGGTCTTGCCGGCGCCGTTGCGCCCGACCAGACCGATGCGGTCGCCCGGCTGGACGCGCAGGTTCGCGTCGGCGAGCAGGATGCGGGACCCAGCCCGCAGTTCAAGATTCGTTGCGGTGATCACGGGAAGACTCCGTCAGTGAGTGAATGACTGGCGCGCGAGAAGCGCAGGACGACGTAGCCCGCCTGTGCAGAACCGGCGGGCGGATCAGCCACTCATTCGGTGCGAACCACCACGAGGCCATCCTACGGGACATCCGCCAGCGGTTTTCGCCGTACCGGTGCGAGGTCCGCCACGATTCAGTCCGGCTCCCGCACCAGGATCTCCAGCCCGAACACGCGCCGGGCGGCCTCGTCCAGCACGGCCCTGCGCGGTTGCGGTACATCCAGGATGCGCGGTCGGGCCAGCGCGAACACCTCGACCAGGCCCGGCTCGGCGCGCAGGGCGGCCAGTTCGTGCGCGTCGCCACCCAGCACCACCGCGCTCAACTCCCCCACCCGGGGGACGAGTACTCGGCGCACGTCGGCGGCCGCGTGCTGGACGGCGACCCGCGCCTGGCCGACCCGGCGCCGGGCGAAGCGCTGCTGCGACCAGCCGCCCGCCTTGTTGCGCCCGTGCACGGGAAGATGGTCGGTCGCCGAGACGAGCACTGTGCCGGACTGCGCGATGCCGACGCTGTGGCCGCCGAGCCGGACGAGCACCAGTCCGATGAGTCGGGGTCGGCGCAGATGCTCGACCACCAATTCGACGGCGGTTTCCAGATCCTTCGGCGGCTCGGTCAGTAGTAATGGTGGGAACGGAATGGCTGCGGTCGCGCTAGCCCCATCGGCGGCTTCGACTACGAAACTCTCCGTACTCAGTTCGACCGTTCGAACAATATCGTGACGCAGAGTAAACCTTGCGTACCAGCCCCCAATCCGGTCCGCAGTCACTTCGACGGTCTTGCCCCCACCCGCCGCCTCGCGCACCCTGCCCATCACCAGATTCTCTGCTTAGCGGACACAGAGCGCGATTCGCCCTGGTTAACACGTTAACTGAGCGGATGCCGGACCTTGTTGCCCGATAACCGAAAAAGGACGAACGCCTCGCACGGTGCAAATAAACTTCACGTTTAACTCGCTCCGTGTTGGGGAAATCACTGTGAGCACCAGTCGCATCAGCTCGTTCAATCTGAACGTCGTATCGATTGGAGCCAAATGGGGGTGTAACAAACGTCTACACCCAAGTAGGGTAACTCAAACGTGATGACGTGACGACGGGGAGTCACCATGACGATCGCTCCGAGTCGACCGGACTTTGCGCCTGCCCGCATTCCCGTGGGTCGCGCAGAGCTGGCGAAGTTGCTTGCCG
>DASZJG010000044.1:0-12982 GCA_035948315.1 Pseudonocardiaceae bacterium
CTGAATTCGGTCGGCGCGCCTTTCGCTTGGGCAAGATCTAGCGCGGGAGTGCCCGGGGGCCGTCCGGGGTGCGCATCCGCTCGTCGATGACGCCGCGCATCAGCTCACCGACCCGCTCCTCCGACACCTGCGTGTTGCCGGACGCGGTGGTCGTGTAGATGATCGGGTAGATCGAGCGGGTGAGGTCGACACCCATCGTGTAGATGTCCTCCTCGCTCGCGTCGTAGAGCGCCTGGATGCAGACCAGCAGCGCGTCCTCTTCGCTCATCGCCTCGCCGTAGAGCTTCTTCAGCGCGCCGAGGGCGATGATCGAACCGGAGCCGATCGAGTGGTACTTGTACTCCTCGGTGCGCCCGCCGAGCGCGTCGTAGGAGAAGATCTTGGCCTCGCCGGTCTCCGGGTCGTAGCCGGTGAACAGCGGGACGACGCTCAGGCCCTGCATGGCCATACCGACGTTTTCGTAGATCATCTTCGAGAGCCGGTTCGCCTTGCCGGCGAGGCTCAACGGGTAGCCCTCGATCTTCTCGTAGTGCTCCAGTTCGACCTGGAACAGCTTGGCGATCTCCACGCCGAGCGCGGCCGTGCCGGCGGTGCCGATGCAGCTGTAGGCGTCCGCCGCGATGATCTTCTCGCCGTAGCGGCTGCTCACCGTCGAGCCGGAGGTGACCTGGCGGTCGGCGGCGATGATCACGCCGTCCGCGTAGGTGGTGGCCAGGATCGTGGTGCCGTGCTTGGCCTTCTCGACAACCTCGTTCGCCACGCGCGAACTCGAGTTGTGCCCCACGGAGAAGCGACTCATCAGCAACTCCGGCGCCTGCTCGGCGAGGTAGCGGCTGAAGGACGAATTGCCGGCCCGCATGATCGCCCCGTCGAGACCGTCGATGATCCCCAACTTGCCGTCACTCTCCTTCTGGCGCAGTAGCCCCTTGGCGCCACGCTAGCACGAACAGCGCACCCGCCGGGCTGGTCCCGACGGGTGCGAGTTGATCGAGAAAGGCCGGTTCAGATGTGTACCGCGACCGCGCCCTCGGACTTGCCCGGACGGGCGAACAGGCCGATCACCGCACCGGCCAGCGCCACGATCGAACTGATCAGGAACGCGCTGTGCATGCCGGCCAGGAAGGTGTCGTGGGCGATCTGGGTGATCACCTGCGCGACGGGTCCCGGGGTGCCGGGCGCCACCGGTGCGACGCCAACCGAAACGGCGCTCTGCGCCTGGGCGGACGCGGCAGGCGAGAGTGCCGGCAGGTGCGCGGCGGACCAGGCGGACGGGAACAGGCTGGCGATCTTGCTGGACATGACCGCGCCGAGCACCGCGGTGCCGAGCGTGCCGCCGAGCTGCATCGACGTGGACTGCAGACCGCTGGCCACGCCGGCCAGTTCGACCGGGGCGTTGCCGACGATGATGTCGGTCGCGCCGACCATGACCGGGCTCAGGCCAAGGCCCAGCAGCATGAACCACCACAGCGTGCCCCAACTGCCGTCGGCCGGGCCGACGTGCGAGAGGCCGAACAGCGCGACCGCGGCGAACAGCATGCCGGCCACGATCGGGATGCGCGAGCCGATCCGGTTGCTGATGATGCTGGACAGCGGCGAGCCGACGATGAGCATGCCGGTCATCGGCAGGATGCGCAGGCCCGCCTGGACCGGGCCGAGGCCGAACACGTTCTCCAGGTAGAAGGTGACGAAGAACAGCGCGCCCAGCATGGCGAACATCAGCAGCAGCACCAGCACGGTGCCCGAGGACACCGACACCGAACGGAACAGCCGCAGCGGCAGCAGCGGGTGCGCGGCCTTGGCCTCGCGCAGCACGAACAGCGCGCCGACCACGACGGCCGCGCCGAGGAACAGCAGGGTCCTCGTGTCGCCCCAGCCGTAGGTCGGCGCCTTGATCAGGCCCCAGATCAGCAGGAACAGGCTGCCGGAGAGCAGCACGACGCCGGCGATGTCGAACGCGCCCGCGCGGATCTTCGGCGTCTCGCGCAGCACGAACAGGCCCATCGCCAGCGCGATCACGCCGACCGGCACGTTGACGTAGAACACCGACTGCCAGCTGACGTGCTGCACGAGCAGGCCACCGACGATCGGACCGGCCGCGGTCGACGCGCCGATGATCGCGCCCCACACGCCGATGGCGATGTTGAGCGCCTTGCCGTTGAAGGTGTTGCGCAGCAGCGCTAGCGCGGTCGGTTGCAGCATCGCGCCGAAGATGCCCTGGAGCACGCGGAAGGCAATCATCGGGACGATCGCGCCGGACAGGCCGATGGCGGCGGACGCCGCGGCGAAGCCGACCACGCCGATCAGGAAGATCTTCTTGTGGCCGAACCGGTCGCCGATCTTGCCGACCGTGATCAGGCTGACCGCGAGCGCGAGCAGGTAGCCGTTGGTGACCCACTGGATGTCGGCGAGCGAGGCGTGCAGCTGGTCCTGGATGACCGGGTTGGCGACCGCGACGATCGTGCCGTCGAGGGCCACCATCATGACGCCGATGGACACCGCGATCAGGGTCAGCAGTGAGCGGCGGGACTTTCTCGCGGCCGGCGCGACCGAGGGCTCCGGCCGCTCGGTGAGGGTTTGACTGTGGGTCACGGTTCCCCCTGGAACTGTGGGCGTGGGTGGTCCGAGCGGGTGAAACCGCAATGTGTCACCCAATGACAGATGACCATAAGAGTCGAGTGTCGGTCAATGACGTGTACGCTGAATCACGTGTCATCGGCCGTTGCGAACAACTCAACCCCGGTGTGCGGTCTGCGCGAGCGCAAGAAGCGCCGCACCCGCGACGCGCTCGTGCGCGCCGCGTGGGACCTTTTCCACAGCCAGGGCTACGAACGCACCACCGTCCGCGAGATCACCGACGCGGTCGAGGTCTCCGAGCGCACCTTCTTCCGCTACTTCGCGAGCAAGGAGGAGCTGGCGCTCTCGCCGCTGCTGATCGCCTCCGACGCGTTCATCGAGCAGTTGCGGCTACGGCCCGCCGACGAGCGTCCGGTGGACGCGCTGCGCAACGCCCTGCACGCCGCGGCCGGCCTGCTCGAACCCGGCCAACTCGACGCCGAGACCGACTGGGAGCAGCACAGCCAGGCGGTCAAGCTCATCGAGTCCACCCCGCACCTGCTGGCCGCGCACCTGATGATCGGCCAGCGGCTCACCGACGGCATCATCGAGGTGATCGCCGAGCGAGAGGCCGTCGACCCGGTCACCGACCGGCGGCCGAGGATCATCGCCGCCGTGTTCTGCGCGCTGATGACCACCGCGGGCCAGGTCTGGGGCGGCGACGGCGGCATCGACCGGCTCGTCGTTCTCGCCGACGACTACCTGGCCGAACTCGTGCCCACCTTCCGCGACTCCTGGCACTAGATGTTCAGGCCAGGGAACAACTTCGCCGCGTTTCCGGCCAGCACGCCGCGCAGCACGTCGTCGGCGAGGCCGATGCGCGTCAGCGCGCGCACGTTGGTCGCGGTGCCGGGCACGCCGGGCCAGTCCGTGCCGAAGATCCACTTCTCGGCGAGCCGGTTCAGGTCGAACCGGGCGTAGTACTCGGGCAGCTTCCTGGGCGGCAGGCCGGCCAGGTCCAGCCAGACGTTGGGCTTGGCCAGCGCGAGGAACGCGGCCAGGTCGTACCACCAGCCGCGACCGCCGTGCGCGAACACGAACGGCAGGCCCGGAAATTCCTCGATCATGTCCAGCAACAGCTCGGGATTGCCGAAACTGCTGCGGGCGCCCGGAAACACCGACGTACCCGAGTGCAGGATCACCGGAATGCCGCGCTCGGCGCAGATCGCGTAGGCCGGATACAGCTCGCGGTCGGCCGGATCGAAGCAGCCGTGCACCGGATGCAGCTTCAGCGCGACCGCGCCCAGCTCCAACTGGCGCAACAGCTCGTCCGGGATCGGGTGGTGCAGGTGCGGGTTGAGGTTGGCGACCAACCGGAACCGCGCCGGGTTGTGCGCCACGATCGGCAGCAGGTCCTCGATCGGCTGGATGCCGGTGGCGCGCGGGCTGTACTCGCAGAACAGCAGCGCCCGGTCCACGCCCTCCGCGTCGAACAACGCGTCCAGCAGGATCGGATCGGGTTCGCCCCGCGCGTCGTAGACGTCCCGCCAGGGTCGTTCGCGGCGGAACTCGTCGGCCCAGTTCAGCCAGGCCGGTTTGAGCGTGGCCAGCCGCGGCGCGTGCACATGGGCGTCGACAACCAGTTCGCCGTCGATCATTCCGACATCGGCGGGGTGTCGTCCCGCAGCAGGCCACGCAGGACGTTGCGCCGGATCTTGCCGGTCGCGGTGCGCGGCAGCTCGTCCAGCACGACCACCGCGCGCGGCCGCTTGTACGCGGCGAGGCCCTCGCGGCACCAGTCGATCAGCTCGGCGACGTCCACCGTGTGCCCGGCCTTGGCCACCACGCAGGCGATCGGCTTGTCCAGGTCGTCCGCGTCCGGCACGCCGACCACGACCACCTCGCCGACATCCGGATGTTCCAGCAGCCGCGCTTCGACCTCGCCGGGCGAGACCCAGATGCCGCCCGCCTTGAGCAGGTCGCCCTGCCGGCCGAGGCAGGTGTAGCTGCCGTCCGCGTTGCGCTGGTAGGTGTCGCCGGTGCGGGTCCACTCGCCCACGAACACCTGCCGCGACACGGCCGCCCGGCACCAGTAGCCGACGGCCGCGGAGTCGCCGCGCACGTACAGCTCGCCCGGTTTGTCGTCCTCGTCGATGACCGCGCCCTGCTCGTCGCGGATCTCCACGTCGTAGCCGGGCACCGGAAAGCCGGACGAGCCGGGCCGCGCGGCGCCGGGCCGGTTGGAGATGAAGATGTGCAGCATCTCGGTGGACCCGATGCCGTCCAGCACCTCGACGCCGAACCGCTCGCGCATGCCGGCCAGCATCCGCTCCGGCAGCGCCTCACCGGCGGAAACGCCCTGTCGGACGGTGGCGAACGCGTCGTCCGGCACGTCGCTGGCGAGTAACGGGCCCCAGAAGCTCGGGCTGCCGAACAGCAGCGTCGCGCCGTCCGCGCGGGCCCGGTCGGCGAACCCGCGCGGGCTCGGCCTGCCCGGTTCGAGCAGGGCGGTGGCCCCGACCGACAGAGGGAAGAACATGGAGTTGCCGATGCCGTAGGCGAAGAACAGCTTGGCGACGGACAGGCAGCGGTCGGTCGAGGTGATGCCCAGGACCCCACAGCCGTACAGCTCGGCGACCAGCTTGATGTCGACGTGCCGGTGCATGGCGGCCTTGGGCTCGCCGGTGGTGCCGGAGGTGTAGAGCCACAGCGCGGGTGAGTCGGCCCAGGTGTCGTAACAGCGGTCGAGCCTGGTGCCCATGCCGCGCAGCCTGCGCCAGCTGTGCCCGCGCACACTGGAGGGCAGCTGCGTCTTGGCGCTCGCGTACTCCGGCCCGGACAGCACCAGGTGCCGCACCCCGGGCGCGTCCCAGACGGCTGTGCGCACCGAGCTGGCGAACTCGCCGGACCCGAGCACCACCTCGGCGCGCGAGTCCACGATCAGCGAGCGCAGTTCGCGGCCGGTGAGCATGGTCGAGGTCGGCACCGCGATGGCGCCCAGGTACATGGTGGCCAGGATCGCGACGAACAGCTCGACGTCGTCGGCCATGCACATCAGTACCCGCTGCTCCGGCCGGACGCCGAGTTCGCGCAGGCCGCCCGCGATCTTGCGGACCTCGACGGCGAGTTCGGCATAGGTCAGCGACCGGTGGGGGGCGACGACGGCGGTCGCCGCGCCGTTGCCGGCGCGCAGGTGGCGGTCGAGAAGATAGTCGGCGGCGTTGAACGGCTCGGGCTGGTGCCCGCCGATCGTGCGCAGGATGGAGGCCGACAGCTCGGCGGCATCCGGCACGGTGTCGGGCACGTCGTCTCCCTCTGGGGCGGCTACGGCATTCTCGGCATTGTCCGTGATCGGTTTAGCATGTCCGCCACTGCCTGGCGAGAGTGTTGGCATGCCAACGGAAAACAGAATTCTCTTCACGTTTTGGGCTGAATCCGACCTGGTCGCGTACGGGTACGAACCAGTCTCGACAGTCGATCGCTCCCCCGTCAAGGTTCTGTAGCAGTTGGTGCCTGATCGACTGAACGGTCGATACGCCTGGGCCGACCGCACCGCCAAGCCCGTAACCTTCCCCTCGTGCCGCACGCGCTGGCGACCATCGCGACCGCCGCAGGCGTGTTCATCGGCAGCAACATCGACGACCTGATCGTGCTCATCGTGCTGTTCCTCGGCGCCCGCCGCGGCAAACTCCCGGCCAGCCGGATCGTCGCCGGTCAGTACCTCGGCTACGGCATCCTGGTCGCCGCCAGCATCGTCATCGCGCTGGGCCTGGCCGCGGTGCCGCAGCGCTGGATCGGCCTGGTCGGCTTCGTGCCGCTGAGCATCGGTATCTGGGGCCTGGTCGGCGCCATTCGCAACGGACCGGAACACCAGCCGATCCTCGCGCGGCGGCTGTGGGCGATCGCGGCGCTGAGCATCGCGAACGGATCGGACGATCTGAGCATCTACGCGCCCCTGCTGCGCACCAACAGCATCGGCGACGACGTGCTGATCGTGCTCGTACTGCTGGTGTTCGTCGCGATCTGGTGCGCGATCGCGTGGTGGCTGGGCACCCGGCGGCGGGTGCTGAAGGCGCTCAAGCACTTCGGGCACTGGCTGGTGCCACTGGTGTTCATCGCGATCGGCCTACTGGTCATCGTGAACTCCGGCCTGTTCCACTGAGTCCGGTCACGGACAGCGGTAAGTCGTTCGACCGAGGGTCACGGGCTTGACAGCAGGCCAGGTTAAGCGTTTCACTGAACCGCATCACTTAAGCGGTTCACCGCTGGTCAGAGAGGCAATTCATGAGTGTGGACGTCCATCAGCACCTGTGGCCGGACACCCTCCTGGAAGCGCTGCGCTCCCGCACCGTCGCGCCCCACCTGGTCGGCAACACCCTGTACCTGGACGGCGAGCCGCCGTTCGAGGTGAACCCGGCCGACCACGACGTGGCGCTGCGCGCCGAACTGGCGCAGGACGACGGTCTGGACACCGCGCTGATCTCGCTGTCCAGCCCGCTGGGCATCGAGTGGCTGCCGCCCGAGCAGGCCCAGCCGCTGCTCGACGCCTACCACGACGGCGCGCTCGCGCTGCCCGCACCGTTCGGCTGCTGGGCCGCGGCCTGCCTGTCCGAACCGGACCCGTCCGCCCTGGACAAGGAACTCGCGCGCGGCTGCGTCGGCCTGCAACTGCCGGCGAACGCGCTGGCCGACCCCCTGGGCTGGGCCCGCTCCGCGCCCCTGCTCGACGTGCTCGCCCAGCGCGGCCTGCCGCTGTTCGTGCATCCCGGACCGGCCGGGCCGACCCCGGGCGACGTGCCCGGCTGGTGGCCCGCGCTGGTGCCCTACGTCCAGCAGATGCACGCCTCCTGGTACGGCTTCCGCGCGTTCGGCCGACCGGCGCACCCGGACCTGCGGGTGTGCTTCGCCATGCTCGCCGGTCTCGCCCCGCTGCACGGCGAACGGATGGCCGCGCGCGGCGGCGGCCGGGGCGTCGTCGATCCCCAGGTGTACCTGGACACCTCCTCCTACGGCACCCGCGCGGTCGACGCGACCGTCCGGGTGCTGGGCATCGACGGGATCGTGCACGGCAGCGACCGGCCCTACGCCGACCCGACCGTCCCCGATCTGGGCGCTCCCGCCGCCACGGTCGCGATCCGGATCAACAACCCCCGCCGCCTGCTGCGCGGCGCCGATCCGAAAGGAGATCCCCGATGACCTGGGACACGTTGCCGGCGCGGGCGCTGGACAAGCAGGAACTGCGCGAATTCGTGACCCGCATCGCCGAACAGCCCGAGACGTGGCGACCGCACGTCGCGTTCTCAGACGAGCACCGGCACTACGTCTCGCTCTACCGCGACGAGTACGTGGACGTCTGGCTGCTGTGCTGGACCAAGCAGAACGACACCGGCTGGCACGACCACGACATCTCCTCCGGTGCGGTACAGGTCGTCCAGGGGGCGCTGGCCGAGCACAACCCGCGCATCGGCGGCGACCACCTGGTCAAGATCGTCAGCGGTGGCCTGTCCTTCTGCTTCGGCCCCGAGCACATCCACCGGCTGACCGGCGCCACCAACGACGCGGTCTCCATCCACGCGTACTCGCCGCCGCTGTGGCGCCTTGGCCAGTACGACATCGGCAGTGACGGCCTGATGCGCCGGATCTCGGTCAGCTACGCCGACGAGCTGCGCCCGGTCAACCCGCCGACCCCGACCGCGGCCTGACCGTGTCCGGAGTCGTCACGCTCGGCGGCGGCACGCTGACCGCCGCCGAGGTCGTCGCGATCGCGCGGGACGGGCGCCGCGCCGCACTCGCGCCCGGCGGCCTGGCCCGCGCCGAGGCCGCCTACGAGGTGACCAAGCAACTGGTCGCCAAGCGCGGCGTATACGGCCGCACCACCGGCGTCGGCGCGAACCGCTCGATCCAGATCGACGACGTCGAGGCGCCGGATCACGGCCTGAACCTGCTGCGCAGCCACGCGGGCGGGGCCGGTCCGCTGATCGAGTCCGCGATCGTGCGCGCCATGCTCGCGGTGCGCGCCAACCAGTTGGCCGCGGGCGGCGCGGGCGTGCACCCGGAGTTGATCAGCGCGCTGGTGGACCTGGTGAACAGCGGCAGGCTGCCGACCGTGTACCGGTTCGGCGCGATCGGCACCGCCGACCTGACCGCGCTGGCCTCCACCGCGATGTGCATGATCGGCGAACTGCCCTGGCGGGACGGGGAACTCGCGCCCGTGTTCCACCTGGCACCGTCCGATGTGCTCGCCTTCTGCAGCAGCAACGCGGCGACCATCGGCGAGGCCGCGTTGGCCTGTCACGATCTCGGCGCGCTGGTGCGCGCCAGCACGGTCGTCGCCGGCCTGTCGTTCCTGGCCGTGGACGGGTCGACCGAGGCGTACACCGAGGCCGCCCAGCTGGCCCGCCCCTACCCCGGCCAGCAGGCGGTCGCCGCCCGGCTGCGCACCCTGCTCGCCGACGCCGGCACCGAACCGGCAGCGCGCATTCAGGACCCGTTCGGTTTCCGTGCCCTGCCGCAGGTGCACGGGCCCGCCGTGGACGCGGTCGACCGGCTGGGCGAGGTGCTGACCGTGGAGATGAACGCGGCGGCCGAGAACCCGCTGATCTCCTCGGCCGAACACGACGCCTTCCACAACGGCAACTTCCACACCGCGTACCTGGCGCTCGCGCTGGACGGCGCGCGGGCCGCGGTGTTCAGCACGGCCGCGCTGGCCGCCGCCCGGCTGGCCAACCTGGTCGAGCCCACCTACACCGGGCTGCGCCCGTTCCTCGCCGCGGGACCGGCGGCCAGTTCCGGCGTGATGATCCTGGAGTACGTGGCGCAGTCCGCCCTCGCCGAACTGCGCCACGCGGCCGCGCCCGCGACGCTGGGCAACGCGGTGCTGTCCAGGGGCGCCGAGGATCACGCGAGTTTCTCGGCGCAGGCGGCGTACCGGACCAGCGAACTGATTGGTTCGTACCAGACGGTGCTGGCCTGCGAACTCGTGGCGGCGGCGCGGGCACTGCGGTTGCGCGGGCGGGAACCGGCCGCGGGCGCGCTGCGGGTCGCGTTCGAGAAGGCGACCGCGGCGCTCGATCCCCGGCTCGCCGACCGGCCGCTGGACGCGGACCTGACCAACGCGATCACGCTGCTGCCGGAACTGGGCGCCGATTGATTCCTTGATGAAATCTTCGAACCAACACAAGTCGTTGTACGTTAGTTGTTTCCGACTGCCCGTTTCGATTGGTCGAACGCCGTTCGCAACGTAAGCAATGCGACTGCCCCGATCTCCGAGTCCGATTCCACTGCGCCGAGAATCGGATTACGGTAGCGGTTCAGGCTGGTTTTCGCGGACCGGCCGAACAGCTTTGAACAGGTGACGGGAGCGACTCGGCGGTGGAATTTCGGCTACTCGGCGGCGTTGAGGCCCACCGCAGCGGCCAGGCAGTCGGCGTTGGCCACGCGCGCCAGCAATGCGTGCTCGCGGTGCTGCTGGTACAGGCCAACACCGCGGTTTCCATCGACGAACTGATCGAGCGGGTATGGGCCGACCGGCCGCCGCACCGCAGCAGGGAAACCTTGCACAGCTACCTCACCAGACTGCGCAGAATACTGGCCGGCTCCGAGGCGGACATCGTCCGGCGCGGCAACAGCTATCAGCTCCGGGTGGCGGAAAGCGCGATTGATCTGCACCGCTTTCACCAACTGACCCGCGAGGCACGAATCAGCCCGGACAATGAGGCAGTTGTCTTATTGGATACCGCGCTCGGCCTCTGGCGCGGCGAGCCGTTCGCCGGCCTGGACACCCCGTGGCTGCACGGCGTGCGGGCCACACTGATCACCCAGCGGCACGCCGCCGAACTCGACCACACCGACATCGAGCTGCGCCTTGGTCACCATGCGAACCTGCTCGCCGGGCTGTCCGCGCAGGCCGAACGGTCCCCGCTGGACGAGCGCCTGGCCGGCCAACTGATGCTGGCCCTCTACCGCAGCGGCCGGCAGGCCGACGCGCTCGCCCACTACCGGCACGCCCGCGCGCAACTCGACGCCGAACTCGGCGTCGACCCGTCCACCGCGTTGCGGGACCTGCACCACCAGATCCTCACCAACGACCCACGCCTGGACCGGAACCCGGTCCGGACCACCGCTCCCCCGCCGCACAGCCCGGTCCCGGTCCCCCGCCAACTGCCCCCGCCGCCGCGCTCGTTCACCGGTCGCACG
Source organism: Pseudonocardiaceae bacterium (assembly GCA_035948315.1). Taxonomy (GTDB): domain Bacteria; phylum Actinomycetota; class Actinomycetes; order Mycobacteriales; family Pseudonocardiaceae; genus CAJCJE01. The sequence goes on from DASZJG010000044.1 coordinate 10,750, forward strand.
GCCGAACTCGACCGGCTGACCACGCGCCTGGACGGGCCGAACCCGACCGTGCGCATCTCGGTGATCGCCGGCACCGGCGGTATCGGCAAGACCTGGCTGGCGCTGCACTGGGCACACCGCAATCTCGACCGCTTCCCGGACGGCCAGCTGTTCGTCAACCTGCGCGGTTTCGATCCGTCCGGGAAACCGATTTCTCTACAGGACGCGGTGCGCGGATTCCTGGAGGCGCTCGGCGTCGACGCGGCCGCGATCCCGGTCGCGCTGGACGCCCAGGTCGGCCTCTACCGCAGCCTGGTCGCCGACCGGCGGATGCTGATCCTGATCGACAACGCGGCCAACACCTCCCAGGTGGCGCCGCTGCTGCCCGGCAGTCCCGGCTGCACCGTGCTTGTCACCAGCCGCGATCGGCTGACCAGCCTGATCGCCGCGCACGACGCGTACCCGGTGCCGTTGGACGTGCTACCCGAGGCCGACGCGCGCGACCTGCTCGGCACGCGGCTCGGCGCGCACCGACTGGCCGGGGAACCCGAAGCCGTCACCGATCTGCTGGCGAGCTGCGCGGGCCTGCCCCTCGCCCTGAGCATCGTCGCCGGCCGAGCACAAGAACACCCCGAATTCCCCCTCACCACCCTCGCCACCGAACTGCACGACGCCACGCACCGACTCGGCAGTGCCGACGGGCACACGAACAGCGTGCGGACGATCCTGTCCTGGTCCTACACCACCCTCACACCCCAACACGCCACCGCCTTCGACCTCCTCGGCCTCGCCCCCGGACCCGACATCTCCACCACCGCAGCCACCAACCTCACCCACCAACACCCCACCACCACCCACACCGCACTCCGCGCCCTCGAACGCGCCAGCCTCATCCACCAACACACCCCCAACCGCTACCGCATGCACGACCTCATCCGCCTCTACGCCCAAGAACAAGCCGCCGAGCTGTCCCGGGAAACGCAGGAAGCCGCACTGCTCCGGCTGGTCGACTTCTACCTGCACACCGCGTACGCGGCGGACAAGCTGCTCGACCCGCACCGGGTGGACGTCGAACCCGAACCGCCCGCGCCCGGCTGCACGCCGCTGGCGATCTCCTCGATCGAGGACGCGATGGCCTGGTTCGACGCCGAACACGACTGCCTGATCGCGGTGCAACAGCTTGCCGCGCAACAGGACTGGCCGCGCCGGGCGTGGCAGCTGGCCTGGTCGCTGAACACCTTCCGCAGGCTGCGCGGGCACGTGCGGTCGAACCTGACCGCGTGGCGCACCGCGATCGCCGCGTCCCGGCGCATCGGCGAGGACGACTACTCCTCGCTCACCCACCGGCTGCTCGGCCAGGCGTACAACCGCGCGGGCCGGCACACCGAGGCCGTGCAACACCTGCAACGCGCGCTGATGCTGGCGCAGCGCGCGGGCGACGAGTTCGACCAGGCGCTCACCCATCACGCGCTCGGCCTGGCCTGGGAGCGGCAGGGCGAGGACGAGACCGCGCTGGCACACGCGACCGTCGCACTGCGACTGTTCACGCTGCTCGACCGGCCCGCGCTGCGCGCCCGCGCGCTGAATTCGGTCGGCTGGTTCGCCACTCGCACCGGCCGCTACGAGCAGGCCCGCGACGCGTGCACCCGGGGCCTGGACCTGTTGCGCCGCAACGGAGATCGGGTCGGCGAGGCGGACGCGCTGGACAGTCTGGGCTACCTCGCGCACCGCACCGGCCGCTACGCCGAGGCGATCGACTACTTTCAGCAGGCCATCGCCGGCTACCAGGATCTGGCCAACACGCACGACGAAGCCGGCTGCCTCGAACGACTCGGCAACGTCTACGCCGTCATCAGGGCGAGGAAGCAGGCAATGGCCGCCTGGCGGGCCGCGATCGTCCTGTACCAGGCACACCATCGCGGCACGGACAGTGATCGCGTCCAACGACAGTTGAACAACAGTGACCGACTCGACCGCGGATCATCGCTGCGCGCCCGGCAACCCACGCCCGCCAGTGTCTGAGCCGAGCACGCCCGCGATCGCGTTCCGGTTGCTGGGCAGCGTGACCGTGGAGCTGGACGGGAAGCCCGTCAACGTCGGTCACGCCCGCCAACAAACCGTCCTCACCGCACTCCTCATCAACGCCAACACCGCCATCTCCACCGACGAACTCATCGACCGCATCTGGGCCACCAACCCACCCCACCGACCCAAAGACACCCTCCACACCTACCTCACCCGACTCCGCAAAACC
>DASZJG010000045.1:0-123666 GCA_035948315.1 Pseudonocardiaceae bacterium
CCGAGTTGTTCCACCGCGAGGTTCCACACGAAGCGTGCGTGCGCGCAATGCTGCGCGAGCAGCACTTCCTGCTCACGGGTCGGATACAGGCGAAACCTCACAATCGGAGGCTAACCGTGCGCCCTGACAATTCGGGATTCCCCAGGCGGAAGGGCGGGGTATCCACCCGTGACTCTCGATGACCAACAGCCCGGATCATTACTCCTACGGTCCCTACCACGACGGACCCGACCCGCTGGCGCCGCCGCTGGACCTCAGCGAGGCGTTGGAGGAGATCGGCCGCGAGGTGATGGAGGGTTCATCGCCTCGCAACGCGTTGGAGGAAATGCTCCGGCGCGGCCTGCGCCGCACCGCCGGTCTGGACGAGCTGACCACGCGACTGTGGCAGCGGCGTGCCGAGATCCAGCGGCGGCACCGGCTGGACGGCACCCTGCAACAGGTCCGCGAACTTCTGGACAAGGCGCTGGACGCGGAGCGCAAGGCGCTGTTCCCGGACCCGTCCGACGATGCCCGGTTCGCCGAGGCCCAGCTGGACGCGCTGCCGCCCGGCACCGCGGCCGCGGTCGCCGATCTGGCCGACTACGACTGGCGCTCGCCTGCGGCGCGCGAGGCGTACCAGGAGATCAAGGACCTGCTCGGCAGGGAACTGCTGGACTCCCGGTTCGCCGGAATGAAGCAGGCGCTGGAGAACACCTCACCCGAGGACGTCGAGCGGGTCCGGCAGATGATGGCCGACCTGAACAACCTGCTCACCAAGCACGCCCAGGGCCAGGACACCGAGCAGGACTTCCGCGATTTCATGCAGCGGCACGGCGAGTTCTTCCCGGAGAATCCGCGCAACGTCGAGGAACTCATCGACGCGCTGGCCAGTCGGGCGGCGGCCGCGCAGCGGATGATGAACTCGATGACCGAGGCGCAGCGGTCCGAGTTGGAGGGCCTGATCAACCAGGCTTTCGGTGATCCGCGACTGGCCCAGGAGGTCTCCGCGCTGGACGCGAACCTGCGCGCGTTGCGGCCCGGCGAGGACTGGACCTCCGGTCGGCGGTTCCGCGGCCAGGATCCGCTCGGTCTCGGCGAAGGTGCGCAGGCCATGCAGGACCTGGCCGAACTGGACGGGCTGGCCGAACAGCTCGCGCAGTCCTATCCGGGCGCCCGGCTGGAGGACATCGATCTCGAAGCCCTGCAACGCCAACTCGGCGACCAAGCGAGCGTCGACGCGCAGCGGTTGGCCGAGTTGGAACGGGAACTGCGCAGGCAGGGTCTGTTCGAACGAGCCGAGGACGGCTCGCTCCGGTTGTCGCCCAAGGCATTGCGCAAGCTCGGCGAGACCGCGCTGCGCACCGTCGTCGGCCAGCTCCGGTCGCGCCGAGGCGAGCGCGACACCGCGCGTGCGGGCGCGGCGGGGGAGCCGACCGGTGCGTCCCGGGCCTGGGAGTTCGGCGACAGCGAACCGTGGGACGTGTCCAGGACCGTGCGCAACGCGGTACTGCGCACGGCATCGGCCGGCAGTTCCACCGTGACCTTGGACGTGTCCGATGTCGAGGTGGTGGAAACCGAGCAGCGCTCGCGCGCCGCGGTCGCGTTGTGCGTGGACACCTCGTGGTCGATGGTGCAGGACGGCCGGTGGGTGCCGATGAAGCGCACCGCCCTCGCCCTGCACCAGCTGATCGCCACCCGGTTCCGCAACGACGCGCTCCAGGTGATCACGTTCGGCCGGCACGCGATGAAGATGGACGTCAGCGAGCTGACCGCGTTGGAGGGCGCGTGGGAGCAGGGCACCAACCTGCATCACGCGCTGATCCTGGCCGGCCAGCACCTGCGCCGGCACTCGGACGCGATGCCGGTCGTCCTGGTGGTCACCGACGGCGAGCCGACCGCGCATCTGGAACCGAACGGCGAGGCCGAGTTCAACTGGCCGCCCCTGCCGGAAACCCTGGCGGTGACCATGAACGAGGTGGACGCGCTGGCCAAGCTGGGCGCGTCGATCACCGTGTTCATGCTCGGTGAGGATCCGAGTCTGGCCCAGTTCGTCGACCTGGTCGCGCGGCGCAGCGGCGGCCGCGTGGTCGCGCCCGATCTGGACGGTCTCGGCGCGGCGGTGGTCAGCGACTACCTGCGCGGTCGACGCGGCTGAGCTCGGCGCGGATCTCGTCGAACACGTCCGCGAGGAAGCGTTTGTCTCGGCGGCTGCCCGGTAGCAACCGGTGCAGCCGCCGGTGCGCGTTGAACGCGGGCGCGATCAGGTCCAGCTGCTTGATCGCCTGTTGGACGGCCTCGTGGGCGTCCTCGCCCGACCGCAGCCGTTCGATCGCCCCGCGCGCGTCGCCGATGCGTCTGCGGGCCACGTCGCGGCTGCGGATCGGCAGGATCAGCCACGATGCCGCGACCCCGAGCACACCGCCGACCACGATCGCCTCCAGCCGCGTGAACAGCAGCGGCGCCGCGTCCTCGCCGAACAACCCGAGCAGCAGCGCCATGGCCGCGGTCACGCACGCCGCCCAGTACGCGTAGCTGAGCGGGCGCAGCACGATGCCGGCGATCAACACCACGAGAATCGCCGCGACAGCCCCGGCCCCACTCGGCGTGAACAGCGCGAACAGGCCGGTCGCGGCCAGCGTCCCCGCAGCGGCGCCGAGCACGCGCAGCACGCTCTTGTGCAGCACGTCGCCCCGGCCCCGGTTGCCGACGCACACGATGAACGCGGTCAACACCACCCACTGCCAGTGCGTCGGCCAGACCAGTCGGCCCACCACGAACGCGGCGGTGAGCGCGGCGGCCAGCTGAACCGCCATCTTCGTGCTGGTCGCGGCGCTCGACCGGGCCCTGGCGACCGGCGTGTCCGACCCGACCGCGAGCTGCATCGCGGACACCAGCAGGAACACGACGGCCGCCGCCACGCCGGACCACAATGGACTCCCGGTCGGCGCGAACAGCAGTGACAGCAACGGCAGGATCGCCAGCGTCCCCAGTTTGCTCGCCCGTGGGCCGAACCGGCGCACCCAGACCGTCGCGCTGAGCGCGAGCACGAACACCGCGCAGCCGACGACGGCCCACCGCCCGGCCAGCAAGCCGCCCAGTGCGCTGGCGCCGGCCGCGACCAGCGGCACGACGACGAGTCCGGCCGCGCGATCGGTCCAGGCCGCCGGCTGCTGGGTCCGGCCGAGCGACATGCCGACCATGGTCGCCAGCACCACCGTGCCGGGCGAGGCGTGCGCGAACCGGGCGAGCGCGAGGCCCACGCCCAGTCCGATCAGCATCGACGCCACATTGACCACAGCAGATTTACTAAGCATCACGTACTAACATTACCAGTACGAGCGCCATCGACACCCGAATATGGTAAGTGATACGGTACTAGTTGTGGATGCGGAGGAGCGCAGGTCGATTGCGGCGGACACCAGGCGCGCGATGGTGCGGCTCTCTCGCCGACTGCGTGCGCAGCGCGAACCCGACTCGTTGAGCCTGAACAAGATCAGCGTGCTCAGCCACCTCTACCACCACGGCCCGAGCACGCCGGGCGAGATCACCGTTGCCGAGCGGCAGCGCCCGCAGTCGCTGACCAGGGTGTTCGCCGAACTGGAGCGGGACGGCCTGATCGTGCGCACGCCCAGCGAGCGCGACCGGCGCGAATCCGTGCTCGACCTCACCGACATCGGCCGCGCCGTGCTGGTCGCCGACGCGGACCGGCGCGACGCATGGCTCGCTGAGGCCATCACCGAACTCACCGACACCGAGGCGCAACTGCTCCGCCTCGCCGCCGGCCTGATGGACCGGCTCGCCGACGGAAAACCTATGTTCGACGAAGGAGCGCCATGACCGAACCCGCCGCGTTCCCGATGCCCCGGTCCTGCCCGTTCGACCCACCGGCCGACCTGGCCGAGTTCGCGGCAGGCGAGCCGATCGCCCGCGTACGCATCTGGGACGGCAGCACCCCGTGGCTGATCACCCGGCACGACGACGTCCGGGCCGTCCTGGCCGACCGGCGCTTCTCCAGCGACGGCAACAGGCCCGGCTTTCCCAGCCAGAGCCCGGTGAGCAAGTTCCGCCGCGAACGCAGCCGAGGCTCGTTCCTGTCCATGGACGACCCCGAACACGCGCGCTACCGGCGGATGCTGGTCGGCGAGTTCACCGTGCGCCGGATCGAGGGCCTGCGCCCGCTGATCGTCGAGTCGGTCACCGATCTGCTGGCCGCCATGGCCTCCGGCCCGAAACCGGTCGACCTGATCACCGCGTTCGCGCTTCCCCTGCCCTCGCTGGTGATCTGCCACCTGCTCGGCGTGCCCTACGCCGACCACGAGTTCTTCCAGGACCGCAGCCGCGAGATGCTCAATGCGACCGGCGACCCGGCCGAGGCGTTGCGCGCCGGCAAGGATCTCGGGCAGTACCTGCACACCCTGATCAAGGCCAAGGAGGCCGAGCCCGGCGACGACCTGCTGAGCAGACTGGTGGACTCGCGCCTGCGCACCGAGGAGCTGACCAGCCGCGAGGTCACCTCAATGGCCATGCTGCTGCTCATCGCCGGCCACGAGACAACGGCCAACCAGTTCGGGCTCGGCGTCGCCGCCCTCCTGCGCAATCCCGAGCAGGCCGCCCAACTGCGCGATGCCACCGATCCGGACGTGGTCAACGGGGCGGTCGAGGAACTGTTGCGGCTGCTCACCATCACGCATTTCGGCAGGCGCCGCGTTGCCGTCGAGGACGTCGAGGTGCGCGGCACGCTGATCAGAGCGGGCAACGGCGTGATCGCGGCCGCCGACATCGCCAACCGCGACCCGGACGTCTTCGCCGACCCGGACCGCTTCGACCCGACCCGCAAACCCAACCGGCACGTCGCTTTCGGCTTCGGTGTGCACCAGTGTCTTGGCCAACCGCTCGCCCGGCTCGAACTGCAGATCGCGTTTCCGGCTCTGCTGCGTCGTTTCCCGGACCTGCGCCTCGCCGTCGACTTCGACGAGATCGCCTACCGCGACAAGCTGCCCATCTACGGACCGAAGGCCCTCCCGATCACCTGGTGACGTCGCGGTGACGGCCGGCGCGAGAACATGACCGGTTGTGGACAGCTACCAGATGGCGACCCCGTCGCCCGAAGCGCCCATCATCCGAGTCCGCAGCTGGGACGGCAACACGCCCTGGCTGATCAGCGGTCACGAGGTCGCCCGCGCCGCGCTGGCCAGCCCGGCCCTGAGCGCCAACCAGGCCAAGCCGGGCTATCCGTCGGTCGGGCCCGGCAATGTGGCCCAGCCGAGTCCCGGCGTGTTCCTGACCATGGACGGCGCCGCGCACGCCCGGTTCCGCCGCAAACTGATCGGCGAGTTCACCGTCCGCCGCATCGAGGCGCTGCGGCCGCGCGTCGACCAGATCGTCGCCGACCTGCTCGACGCCATGGCAGACGGCCCGAAACCGGTCGACCTGGTCAGCGCGCTCGCCCTGCCGCTGCCCTCACTGGTGATCTGCGAACTGCTCGGCGTGCCCTTCGCCGATCACGACTTCTTCCAACGGCTCAGCCACGAGTCGCAGGAGGTGCAGGCCGGCCCCGAACACACCCAGCGCGCGCTGGCCGAGCTCGTCGCCTACCTCAACGACCTCGTCCTGGCCAAGCAAGCCGACCCGACCGACGACCTGCTCGGCAGGCTGCTGACCACGGGCGAATTCGATCAGCGTGAAGTGACCGGCGTTGCCACGCTGCTGTTGGTCGCCGGCCACGAGACCACCGCCAACCAGATCGGGCTCGGCGTGCTCACCCTGCTCCGCCATCCCGACCAGGCCGCCGAACTGCGCGCCACCGACGACCCGGCGCAGGTCAAGGACGCGGTCGAGGAACTGCTCCGGCTGCTGACCATCACCCAGGTCGGCGCCCGCCGCGTCGCCGTCGAGGACGTGACCATCGGCGACGTGCGGATCAAGGCCGGCGATGGGGTGATCGTCGCGACGAACATCGCCAACCGCGACCCGGCCGTCTTCGACCACCCCGACGACTACGACCCGCACCGCGCCGTCAACCACCACGTCACGTTCGGCTTCGGCCCGCACCAGTGCCTCGGCCAACCGCTCGCCCGACTCGAACTCCAGGCGGTGCATCCCGCGCTGCTGCGCCGTTTCCCGACCATGCGACTCGCCGTCGACCCGGCCGAACTGTCCTATCGGGACTCAATGCCGGTCTACGGGCTAAATGCGTTGCCGGTGACCTGGTGATCGGCGCTAGCGTGGCGCGGTGCACAGCGACCGGAGCGCACGCCAACTCAGCCTGATCGAGGACATCGCCGCGCTGGCCGAGCAGGCCGGCGCCCGGTATGCGACGCCGCGCCAACGACGCCGAGGACATCGCGCGGATCCGGAGCAAGCGATGACAGCGAGGGATGGCAGCAAGCGATGACACTGCCGATGACACAGCCGATGAGAACCGAAACGCCGGTCTGGCGGGTGCTGCTCGGCTACGTCCGACCGTTCCGGCTCGCGCTGCTCGGCGGCGGGATGATCAGCCTGGTCACCTCGGCGACCGGGCTGGCGCTCCCGCTGGTCGTGCGCGCGCTGCTCGGCGGGCTGGGCTCGCGACACGCGATCACTGGGCTGCTGGTGTTGATGAGCCTGCTGGTGATCGCGAACGCCGCACTCGGCGCGGTCGGGTCCTACCTGCTCGAACGGACTGCCGAGTCGGTGGTGCTCCGGGCCCGCCGTGACCTGGTCACCCGGCTGCTGCACCTGCGCGTCGCCGAGGTCGACCGGGCCGAGCCGGGGGATCTGATGTCCCGGGTCACCGCGGACACCACGTTGCTGCGCTCGGTCACCACGCAGTCGTTGGTGTCGCTGGTGACCAGCGTGATCACCCTGGTCGCGACCGTCACCCTGATGGCGTTGCTCGACCCGCTGCTGCTGGGCGTCACGGTGGTCGTGCTCGGGCTCTCACAGGTCGTGGTGCGGCTGGTCGTGCCGAGGATCGCGCGGGCGGCGGGCCAGGCGCAGGAGTCGGTCGGTGTGCTCGGCGCGAACCTGGAACGGGCACTCGGCGCGCTGCGCACGGTGAAGGCGAGCGGGGCCGAGGAACGCGAACGCGACCGGCTGGACGGCGCCGCGCAGGCCGCATGGCGTGGCGGGGTGCGGGCGGCGAAGTGGCAGGCGATCGCCGGCAACATCGGCGGCCTGGCCATCCAGCTCGCGTTCATCGTCGTGCTCGGACTCGGCGGCGCACGGGTCATCTCCGGCGCCATCGACGTGGGCACCCTGGTCGCGTTCCTGCTGTACCTGTACTACCTGATCCCGCCCATGCGCGACCTGGTCAACGCCTTCGGCGAGTACCAGCTTGGCGCGGTCGCCGTGCGGCGGATCCGCGAGGTCACCGGATTGCCGGCCGAGCCGGTCGGCCGGCTCCCGGCCCGCGCGCCGGGGGAGCGGCCGGCCGCTACCGTCGCGTTCGACGACGTGCGGTTCCGCTACCGGCCCGAACTGCCCGAAGTGCACGACGGCGTCACCTTCACGGTGCCGCCACGCGGCATGACCGCGTTCGTAGGCCCGTCCGGCGCCGGCAAGACCACGGTGTTCGCGTTGATCGAACGCTTCTACGACGCCGATGCCGGCCAAGTGCTGGTGGACGGCCGCGCGGTCGACGACTGGCCGCTGGCCGAGTTGCGCGACCAGATCGGCTATGTCGAGCAGGACGCGCCCGTGCTGTCCGGCACGCTGCGCGAGAACCTGATCTTCGGCGCCCCGGACACCGACGACGTCGAACTGCACGACATCTTGCGCGCGACCCGACTGGACACCATGATCGACCGGCTGCCCGACGGCGTGGACACCGCGGTCGGGCATCGCGGTGTCACCCTCTCCGGCGGCGAACGCCAACGGGTCGCGATCGCCCGCGCCCTGCTGCGCAGGCCGCGACTGTTGCTGTTGGACGAGGTCACCTCGCAACTCGACGCGGTCAACGAGGCGGCGCTGCGCGAAACCATCGCCGAGGCCGCAACTCGCACGACCGTCCTCGTGGTGGCGCACCGCCTGTCCACGGTGACCATGGCCGACCGGATCGTGGTGATGGCCGACGGCCGAGTCCGCGCGGTCGGCAGTCACGCGGAACTCCTCGCCGCCGACACCCTCTACGCCGAACTCGCCGCGACCCAGTTCATCAGCAACGGCGCATAGCCGGCCCGAAGGGCCCCCCGCCACCGGCACCTGGCCGGCGGTGGGCTGACTACCGCGCCTTGGTCACCGCGGCGATCGCGTTGGCCTGGATCTGCTCGAACCGGGCGGCCATCTGGCGGGACAGCGCCTCGGCGGCGCGCAGCGGCCGAACCATCACCATGAAGTCGACGATCTTGCCGTCGGCGTCGTAGCGCAGGAAGTCGCAGCCGGTGATCTCCAGGTCCTCGACCTTGGCCGCGAAGACCAGCGCGTGGTCGACGCCGTTCGGGTCGCGGATCTCGCGCACGTAGTGGAAGTCCTGGAAGACCTCGGCGACGGCCCGCAGGATGGCTGAGGTGATCGCCTTGCCCGGGTAGGGCTTGAAAGCGACCGGGCTGCGAAACACCACGTCCTCAGCCAGCAAGTCGTCGACCGCTGCCATGTCATGAGCCTCGATCGCCGCGCGGAACGTCGTCATAGTCACTCCCACACCTAGTCAATTTTTTGACTATATTAGACTGGCTCCATGGCGCTGCGCCACGCGATCCTCGCCGCCCTGCTCGAAGGGGAGTCCTCCGGCTACGACCTGGCCAAGGACTTCGACGCGTCGGTGGCCAACTTCTGGACCGCGACTCCGCAGCAGCTCTACCGCGAACTGGAGATCATGGCCGAGCAGGGCCTGGTCGCGGCGCGGGTGGTGGCTCAGGAACGGCGGCCCAACAAGCGGCTGTTCGCACTGACCGAGGCAGGCCGGACCGAGCTGCGCGCCTTCACCGCCAGCACGCCCAAACCCACCGCGGTCCGCGACGAACTGCTGGTGCAGGTCCAGTCGGTCGAGTCCGGCGACGGCGACGCGGTGCGCGCGGCGATCCGCAACCGGCAGGAGGTCGCCGAGACCAAACTCAAGCGCTACGAGCGCCTCCGCGACCGGCTGCTCGCCGGCCGGACCGAGGCCGACTACCTGGCGAGCGCCGAGCGCGTCGGCCCCTACCTCACGCTCGCCCGCGGCATCGCCTTCGAGCAGGAGAACATCCGCTGGTGCGAGTTCACGCTCGACGTGCTCGTCCGCCGAACCAGCTGAGCCCGAGCAAAGCGGCCGGGCGGCTGTGTGTCATCGCGCGTTCGGCAGTTGGCTCATAGCCAGGCGACGCAGGCCGGCCCGGATGCGCTGCTCGCCGAGTTCGGGCAGCAGCGCGGCGACGTGCTCGCCGGCGACCGCCGCGAGCAGCGCGTGCGCGGTGTGTTCCGGATCGGGCGTGCCGGCCAGCAGGATGGTGAGGTGCCGGTGCCAGAACCGGTAGGCGCCGACCCGGTACCGGGCGCCGACGCTCGCGGTTTCCGACATGCGGACCAGGTCCAGGTTGGCCAGCAGGTAGTCGAGGTAGGCGTCGAAGAACGCGGGCAGCCGTTGTGCGGCCGGGGCGTCCGGGCCGAGTGGGGGCGCGCCGCGCAGGATCGACTCCTGTAGCGCGCGTTCCCGCTCGTCGAGCAGCGCGATGGCCAGACCGGACTTGTCGCCGAACCGGCGGAACAGCGTTCCCTTGCCCACGCCCGCCGTCGCGGCGATCTGGTCGAGGGACACCGCGTCGACGCCGTGCTCGGCGAACAGCCGCGAGGCGGCCTCCAGGACCACGACGCGGTTGCGCGCGGCGTCGGCGCGCTCCTTGCGCGGCGGGGTGCGCAACAGTTCCAACGGTATTGCAGAACCGGACTGCGGTCCGCTATGGTTGGGCGACATAAGCGGACTGTAGTCCGAATCATCGAAAGGTTGCGACATGACCACGCTGATCAGCCGAACCGACCTGCGGGCCGCCATCGACGCCGGCCAGGTGACCGTCCTCGACGCACTGGGCGGCGACTACTACGACAAGCAGCACCTGCCCGGCGCCCTGCCGCTCGTCCTTGCCGACGTGCCGAGCAAGGCGGCCGAACTGCTGCCCGACCGCGACGCGGCCATCGTCACCTACTGCTCGAACACGGCCTGCCCCAACAGCGGCCAGGTCGCGGAGGCGCTGACCGGGCTCGGCTACACGAATGTGCGCAAGTACGCGGAAGGCATCGAGGACTGGGTCGACGCCGGCCTGCCGACCGAATCCGCCTGAACGCCAGCTGCGTCGGCGGTCGGGAGCGGTTGCCATGTGCGGTCAGCCTTTGCGCCAGGTCGCGAGGCCGGGGTCCAGAGTCACCCAGCGGCCTGCGGTCTTCAGGATCTGCTTGGTCAGGTCCGGCGATGAGCGCACGTAGCGCAGTCCGCACGGACATCTCAGGTCGTAGACGATCTCGCCGGCGACGTGGTGCAGATACGCGGCGACTTGGCGTTCCGAATCGAGCTGGGTTTGGTCGTCGGACTGCTCGGCCCTGGCCAGACGCTGCCGCGATTCCTCGTTGATCGAGTAGCCCGGCCTCGGCATGATGCGTGCGTCGTTGTCGATCCGGCGCGCGTGCAGCACTCGGTAGATCGCGCTGACGCGCACCCGGGCAAAGATCGTCTCGCATTCGCCGCAGCGCAGCTCGACTTCCCTACCTCGCCATGCCACCGGCCACCCCGATCCAGAGGGGATCGATTGTGGCACGGCGGCCGTGGCGTGGCCATCGGCATTGCGCGTGACCCGTTGATCTCTAGAGTGGCCGTCGGGAGGCAGACGATGACCGACGAGTGGCATGCCGCGCTGCGGCACATCAGGGCCGGTGAGCTGACCGGCGACACCAGCCAGACGACCGGCATGAACCGCATGGAGGCCATCTCCGGGAAGACCGTCGGCTCGACGAAGGTCTGGATGGGACAGACGCACGTCGCGCCGCACACCAACTCCGGCGACCACCACCACGGCGCCACCGAGACCGCGATCTACGTGGTGTCCGGTCATCCGTCCTTCGTCTTCGCCGAAGGCCCTGACCAGGTCCGGATCGACACCGGACCCGGCGACTACGTGTTCGTGCCGCCCTATGTGCCGCATCGCGAGGAGAACCCGACCGATGCGCAAGCCGTGGTGGTGATCGCGCGGAGCAGCCAGGAAGGCGTGGTCGTCAATCTGCCCAGCCTGTGGGCGCCGGTTCAGCGCCCGGAGAGTTGATGGACGACACGCAGGTGCTGGCGCCGATGCTGGGCACGGTGGTGCGGGTGTCGGTCGGCGTCGGTGACGCCGTGCGGTCGGGGCAGACGTTGGTCGTGCTGGAGTCGATGAAGATGGAGCACCTGGTCGCCGCGCCGCATGGCGGCGTGGTCGGCAGGGTGCTGTGCGCCGAGGGCGACACGGTGCAGCTCGACCAGTTGCTTGCGGTGTTGCGGGAACAGGTCGAGGCCGAGCACGAGCAGGTGTGCGACGCCGATGCCGACCCGGACGCGGTGCGGCCTGATCTGGCCGAGATCCGGCACCGGCACGAGATCGGGTTGGACGCGGCGCGGCCGGACGCGGTGGCTCGTCGACGCGGACGTCATCAGCGCACGGCCCGGGAAAACGTGGGCGCGGTGTGCGATCCGGGCACGTTCGTCGAGTACGGCCCGCTGGTGGTGGCCGCGCAGCGGCAACGCCGACCGTTGGCTGAGCTGATCGAGCGCACGCCCGCGGACGGTCTGGTCGGCGGCGTCGCGGAGGTCAACGGACGGCGGTGCGCGGTGCTCGCCTACGACGCGACCGTGCTGGCCGGCACCCAGGGCGCGCACAACCATCTCAAGCAGGATCGGCTGTTCGAACTCGCGCACCGCCAGCAGTTGCCGGTGGTGCTCTTCGCCGAGGGCGGCGGCGGGCGGCCGGGCGACACCGACATTCCGACCGTCTCCGGCCTGCACATTCCGACGTTTCAGGTCTTCGCCCGGCTGAGCGGGCTGGTCCCGCTGGTCGGGGTCGCGTCCGGTCGGTGCTTCGCCGGCAACGCAGCACTGCTCGGCTGTTGCGACGTGGTGATCGCGACACGGGACGCCAACATCGGAATGGGCGGCCCGGCGATGATCGAGGGCGGCGGGCTCGGTGTGCACGCGCCGGACGAGGTCGGGCCGATCGACGTGCAGGAACCCAACGGCGTCGTCGACATCGTCGTGGCGGACGAGACCGAGGCGGCAGCGGTGGCTCGCGCGTATCTGAGCTACTTCCAGGGCCCGGTCGACGCCTGGGAGTGTGCGGACCAGCGGGGGTTGCGGCGACTGGTACCGGAGAACCGGGTGCGGGTCTACGACGTGCGCGCGGTCATCGACACGCTGGCCGATACCGACTCGGTGCTGGAACTGCGCCGCGGCTTCGGCGCCGGGGTGGTGACCGCGTTGATCCGGGTGGCGGGGCGACCGCTCGGGCTGATCGCGAACAACCCGGCCCATCTGGGTGGCGCGATCGACGCTGATGCTGCTGACAAGACCGCCCGGTTCCTGCAGCTGTGCGACGCGCACGGCCTGCCGGTGGTCTCGCTGTGCGACACGCCCGGTTTCATGGTCGGCCCGGACGCGGAGCGGACCGCGACCGTGCGGCACGTCTCCCGGATGTTCGTCACCGGCGCGAATCTGAGCGTGCCGATCTGCGCGGTGGTGCTGCGCAAGGCGTACGGGCTGGGCGCGATGGCGATGTGCGGCGGCAGCATCAAGGTACCGGTCGCGACGGTGGCCTGGCCGACTGGCGAGTTCGGCGGGATGGGCCTGGAGGGCGCGGTCAAACTCGGCTTCCGCAAGGAACTCGACGCCGTCGCCGACCCGAGGGAGCGGCAGGCGCTGTTCGACTCGATGGTCGCGAAGATGTACGAGCACGGCAAAGCGCTCAACACCGCGTCGGTGTTCGAGATCGACGACGTTATCGATCCTGCCGACACCCGGCAGTGGATCACCACGGCTTTCGCGGACCTTCCGCCGCGCGCGCCGGGTAAGCGTCGCCCTAACATCGACACATGGTGAGTTTTTCGATGGGGGACCGACGTTTCCGGTTCGGCGTGGTCGCGGGGCGGGTCGAATCCGGCGAGCAGTGGCGCGCGACGGCCAGGCGCGCGGAGGACCTCGGCTATGACACCTTGCTGATGCCGGACGGGCTGCATCTGGTCGCGCCGATGCCGGCTCTCGCGGTCGCGGCCAGTGTGACGACCAGGCTTCGGGTGGGCACGTTCGTGCTGGCCAGCACCGCCCGTCCGCCCAGGGTGGCGGCCTGGGAGGCGCACAGCCTGTCGATCTTGACCGACAACCGGTTCGACATGGGCATCGGGACCGGCAATCCGTGGATGAACCAGAGCGTGGTCGAGGAGATCGGCCTGCCGGAAACCACGCCGGGTCAGCGTCTCAAGCAGGTCCGGGACACCGTCGAACAGTTGCGCGCGCTCGACACCGAGGCCCGGACGCCGGTCATGATCGCCGCGGGCGGGCCTCGCTCACGGGCTCTGGCCGGCCAGGTCGCCGACATCGTCACGCTGCCGCATCCGGCCTTCGCCAGCCGCGCGGATGTCCGGAAGCTGGTCGACGAAACCCGGGACGCGGCGGGCGAGCGGGCGGACGAGATCGAGTTCAGCATGAACGTGCCGGCCGTCGGCGAGGCGATGTCGCCCGCACTCGAGGCCCTGGTCGGCTCGGATGCCGCTGCGCTGGCTGCCGGCGACTCGTTGTTCTCGCTGACCGGGACTCCGCGCGAGATGGCCGACGAGATCTTGCGACGCCGGGACGAGATCGGCTACTCCTACCTCACGCTGAACGGGCAGCACGCCGACGCGTTCGCGCCGGTGATCGAACTGCTCAAGGGCCAATGAGCGGCTATCGCTGGTTGGGGGCCACGTACGGAATGGCGATCGGGTAGCGGAAGCCTTCGCCGGTGCCGGCCTTGATCGCGCCCATGATCTGCGGGATCAGGCAGACCACGAACAGTACGAGGCTCAGGATCGAGCCTGCGATGGTGAAGAAGGCGAGAATGCCGAACAGCAGGCCGGGTATCACCACGGTGAGCTGGAAGTTCATCGACTCGCGGGCGTGCTCGCGGACGAACGGCGACTTCGCGGTGCCGTAGATGACGATCGGCGCGATCGGCGCGAGGATGACCGCGATGATCGACAACCCGAAGAACGCGAAGATCAGCGAGAACAGGAACGCCACCGCGGCGGGCAGCCAGTGCGCGAGCGCGGCGACGGTGCGTTCCGGGTTCGGCGCCTGCTGGGGATAGGGCGGCGGGTAGCCCGGCTGCTGCGGCGGAAAGCCAGGCTGAGGGGGAAAGCCCGGCTGGGGCGGAAGCCCGGCCTGCGGCGGAACGCCCGGCTGGGGCGGAAAGCTCTGCTGCGGCGGAAATCCGGGCTGGAGCGGGAGGCCGGGCTGCGGCGCGGGTGGCGGGAAGCCGGGCTGCTGCGCGTATCCGGGTGGCGCCGCCGGGGGCGGTGGGGTTGGCTGTGCGCTCGGGGCCGCGCCGTACTGGCCTTCGTAGCGGACCGTCTGGCACGGGTGGCACATGCAGGTCTGCGGGTCGTGCGTGTCCTGCGAAGACGCGGTGTCCATCGGTGTTGGTTACTCCTGGTGAAACGGGGTGGGCGGCGGTGACTGTGCCACTTACCGGGCCGCGCCAGGACGGCAGAAATACGGTGCAGACGGAGAAATGCGGTGCCGACGCCGACCGGCCGGGGGCGAGACCGCTCGCCCCCGGCACGTCCGGGCGTCATGAACTTCGTTGTTCAGTGGCTGTGCGCGAGGATGTCGCCGACCGACGTGGTGGCGCGGATGGTGAGTTCGGCGGCACTGCCCTGCGCGTTGTTGAGCGAGTTGTGGATGCGGCCGTACGAAGTGCCGGCGTCCAGCGAAGCGGAGACTCCGGCAGCCGTGCCGACCTCGACCTCGCCCGCGTCGGTGCGCAGGACGACGGTGCCGCGGACGGCTTCGGTGATCCGGATGTCGCCCTTGCTGGTGCGGATTTCCGCCGGCCCGGTCAGCTTGCCGACCGAGACGTCGCCCGCGACGGTGGCCAGGTGCGCGCTCGCCGCCTCGTCCACGTTGATCGCGCCGTGCTGGCTCTGGACCGTGACGTCGCCGAGCTGGCCGACGGTGCGGAGTTCGACACTGGCCGCCTTGACCTCGGCCTTGGAGCCGGCCGGCAGGTGAACGGTGACGTCGACCGAGCCGGACGGGCCGAAGTACTGGTTCTTCGCCGAGCCCTGGATCCGCAGCAGGCCATCGCGGTAGTCGACGGTGGTCAGCTCGGCCGCCTTGACATCGCGGTTCTTGCTGGCGTCCAGCGGCCGCACCTCGACGGTGGTGTCGGTGCTGTCGGTGGCGACCAGTTGGACGCGGCCGGCCGGGATGTCGAGGACTGCGGAGACGGGCTGGGTGGTGGTGAAGGTGGTCATCTCGGTGCCTTTTCTGTGTGTTCCGAACTGCTGATGGAACTCACTTTCGCCGGCCGTTCTGACACGGACCTGCCACCGAGCTGACGCCGCCGCTGACATGGCACCGCCACTACTGTTCGCCCGCGTGCCGGGCCGGTTTCAGCGGCGCGAAGCCGGTCTTTCCGGCGAATCGGGTGGGGCGGAAGGCGTCGAGCAGGGGTGCGTACTCGCTGGTCAGGATCTCCTGCGCGGCGAGCCTGCCCAACAGCGGGCCGAGCGTGACGCCGCTGTGGGTGGCCAGGATGTAGACGCGTCCGCTGGTGTCCGGACCGGCCACCGTGTGCCCGTCGGCCGGCAGGCTGCGCAGGCCGAGCCGCACCTGCTCGATGCGGGCGTGCTCGCCGCCGCGCACCAGCGTGCGCAACCGGCGCAGCAGTTCGTCGGTATAGGAGTCGTCGGGTTCGGGGGCGTTGCGGTCGAGCGCGTGCAGCACGAAGCGGCCGCCGCCGTCGGGCCGGAAGTTGAGCGCGGGGGTGATGACCGGCAGGGGCACGTGCGCGACGAGCGGGGCGGTGTAGGCGAGCAGGCCGGGGGAGGCGGGGTCGTCGGGTCTGATCATCGGGATCGTCGGTTCGATCGAGGCGGTGAGCTGCTGGGTCCACCGGCCTACGGCCAGCACGGCCAGGTCGAAGTGTTCGGGGTCCGCGCCTGCGATGTGGATGCGCACGCCGGTGCCGTTCGGTTCGAGGGCGGTCACTTCGGCGGGGCAACGGAGTTCGGCGCCGTGGGCGCGGGCCTCGCTCCACAGCCTGGCCAGCAGGGGGATGGGTGGGGCGTAGCCCTCGGTCGGGTAGTGAACGAGGTCGGTGACATCGGGCGGGATCAGGAGGTCGGGTGCTAGTTCGGCGGCTCGGGATCGAGTGATGAGTTCGAGTGGGTAGCCGAAGTCGCGCAACTCGGCGATGTTGGCGCTCAGTTGTTCCTGGCCTGGCTCGTCGTCGGCCCATTCGAGCAGGCCGCTGCGGACGTGGCAGGCGAGCGCCTCGTGTTCGGCCATGCCGGCGACGTTGAGTTCGTGATAGGCGCGCGGACGCTTGCGGTGCGCGTTGATCCAGCCGTAGGAGGTGCCGGTCGTGCCAGCGCCCGGCGCGGTTCGCTCGAACACGGTGACCCGCGCGCCGCCGAGCGTGAGCGCGCGGGCGGTGGCCGCACCCAGCACGCCGAGCCCGATGATCGCTGCTCGCATCGATTCTCCTTCTGGTTGTGGTCACCCGATGATTCCTGATTAGGTGTGGTCTCTCTCGCCCGACAGGGGATGTGTGCGGATGACTAGTAGCCAAGCGGTTCTGCTTCTTTTCGATCTTGCCCTGATTCTCGTGGTCGCGAACGTTTTCGGGGCGGTGGCACGGCGGTTCGACCAGCCGCCGGTGGTCGGTGAGATACTCGCCGGCATTCTGCTCGGTCCGTCGTTGTTTCACGGAGCCATTTCCGGAACACTGTTTCCGACGGATTCCCGGCTGCCGCTGGCCGCGCTCGCGGATATCGGCGTCGCGGTGTTCATGTTCCTGGTCGGTCTCGAATTCGACTACGATGCCCTGCGTCGCGGCCGAGCCAGCGTCCTCTCGACGTCGCTGGGGGCGATGGTGCTGCCCTTCGGGCTCGGCTGCCTGCTCGGCCTCTATCTGTGGCGCGACCACACCGGACTCCCGCGCGTCGGGTTCATCCTGTTCTTCGGCGTCGCCATGTCGATCACCGCGTTTCCGGTGCTGGCCCGGATTCTCGTCGACCGGGGCATGCAGCGCACGCACATCGGCGCGGTGGCGCTGGCGAGCGCGGCGCTGGGCGACGTGATCGTCTGGTGTCTGCTCGCCGGGATTCTCGCGGTCATCGGGCCGCACCAGTCGTGGCACATCCTGCTTTTCCTGCCTTACCTGTTGGTGATGCTGTTCGTGGTCCGGCCGCTGCTGGGCAAGTTGGTGTCCACAGGGGACGGTCGGAGCGCGACGACCCTGATGCTGGTCGTGTTGATCGTGTTGCTGCTCGTGTCCGGCGGCTTGACGGAGTGGTTCGGGCTGCACTTCATCTTCGGTGCGTTCCTGGCGGGCGTTGTCATGCCGCGACGCGAGACGCAGAAGCTGCGCACCGAGGTCGCGGACCGGCTCAGGACGGTCGGCGCCGCGCTGCTTCCGGTGTATTTCGTGATCGCCGGGCTGAACGTGGACCTGTCCAAGGTGGGCACCCGGGGACTGGGGGAGCTGGGACTGATCATGGTGGCGGCCATCGGTGGCAAGTTCCTCGGTGCCTACGGCGGCGCGCGGGGAAGCGGTCAGCCCACGCGGTCCGCGACCACGCTGGGCATCCTGATGAACTCGCGGGGGCTCACCGAGCTGATCGTGCTCAGTGTCGGGCTCCAGTTCGGGTTGCTGGACAAGGGGCTCTACTCGCTGATGGTGGTGATGGCGGTGATCACCACGGCGATGACCGGACCGCTGCTGCGACTGTCCTATCCGCGCAGCCAGTTGGACGCCGATCTGTTGGGCGAGAAGGCCCCTGCTGGGGTTGGCAGCTAGTCGGGCACCACGAAAACCCCTCCGGCGTGGTGCCGGAGGGGTTTTCATTGGTGGGACCGGTTTACCGGGCGACGATGTGCAGGGCTTGTTCGGCTTGGTCCAGGGTGGTGCGGCAGTCGTCGATCGAGCTGCCGAGCGCGGTGAGGTAGGCGACCCGGCCCCAGACCGTGCCCCTGGGCGGCGGCGAGACCACCGCGCCCGGCCGGGCCACCGCGACCGCTCGGTCGATGCCGGAGGGGAGAGCGGCCTGGTCGAAGGCGATGCTGTCGATGGTGGTGTCCTCTTCGGACACATAGCAGAAGCGGACGCCGGCCACCAGGTGCTCGGTCGGCTCGACGGTGGTGTCCTGGCCGCAGACGGCGGCCGCGGCAAGCACGCCGGGGTCGATGCCGGTCGCGAGCATGCCGAGGTACGGGATCAGGTCGCCGCCGAGCCTGCCGTTGACCTCGATCAGCTGCGGCCCGGTCGCGGTCAGCATGTACTCGGTGTGCGTCCAGCCGTCCAGGAAGCCCAGCGCCTCGTGGGTGTCCTGGATCGCCTTGCGCAGCAACGGATCGGTGAGCAGCGGATCGTTCGCGTCCACGTAGTGGCCGATCTCCTCCGCGTAGGGCGGATAGCCGACCACCTTGCGAGCCACGAACAACGGCGTCACCCGGCCGTCGCTGATCACCGAGTCGACGCTGATCTCCTCGCCGAGCACGCATTCCTCGACCAGCACCGGCTCCGCGCTCGCGTAGACGACCGGATCGGGCGCCTTGGTGCCGAGGGTGAACGCGAACCGGGCGCGCAGCTGCGCCGGATCGTCGACCCGGACCACGCCGAGACTGGCGCCCAGCCCGCGCGGTTTGAGGATGGCCGGATAGCCGACCGTCTCGGCCGCGGCCAGTGCCTCCGCCAGCGTGCTGACCGGGACCGAGCGCGGCTGGGCGACCCCGGCCTTGGCCAGCGCGGCCCTGGTCTGTGCCTTGTCGCGCAACCGCCAGAGCACGGCGGGGTCGCCGTTGCGCAGGCCGAGCGCCTGCGCGACGTAGGAGGCCGCGTGGATGCGGCCCTCGTCCCAGCAGAGCACGCCGTCGATCGGCTCGCGCCGGTTCAGCTCGACGGCGGCCTCGGCCATCGCCGGGCCGTCAATGGTGCTGGGCAGCACGGTCGAGCCGACCAGATATTCCTGCTCCCAGCTCGGTTGCGCGGTGTGGAACAGATGCACCTTGTACCGGCTGCTGATCGAACGCAGCAGGTATTCCCGGTAGTCGCGCATACCGGTGGCGATCAGCAGCAGCATGGCGATCCCTCACTCGGTCGGTTCGTCGACGTAGTACCAGTTCTCCGGGCTGATCATCCCGAAGGGATTGATCGGTTCGAAGCCGCGCAGGTTGTTGGCGACCTCGAACAGCCGGATCGGGAAGTTGGGGTTGAACACGACCGGCGCCTGCTCGGCGATGAAGTCCTGGTAGGCGTGCAGGGCCTCGGGATCGTCGCTGGTGACGGTCTGCTCGATGAGCGCGTCGGCGGCCGGGTCGTGGTAGTGGCCGAAGTTGCCGCCCGCGTCGGTCTTGAACAGGATCTCGCCGGTCGGGTGGTGGTACACCCAGCCGCCGTTCCAGCAGCACATCTCCCAGCGGCACGGCGTTTCGTCGGTCGGATAGCACGGCGCGTCCTCGGCGACCAGGACCGATCCGTACACCTCCTCCAGCCGCAGCTCGATGCCGGCCTTGGCCGCGTCCTGCTGGTACTGGGTCATCAGCCGGGTGAGCGCGGGCCTGCCTTCGGCGTAGCGCAACAGCAGGCTCAGCCTGGTACCGGCCGGAATGCCCTCGCCCGCCTTTCCGGGGTCGACGCAGATCGCGGGCGTGGTGCTGGTGTCCCAGCCGTTCTCGGTGAGCAGTTGTCGCGCCCGGTCGACGTCGAAGGGGAGTGGCCAGGCGCCTTCGCGCTGGCGGGGCGAGATCAGGTCGGTGGCCGGGAGCACGGGGATGGGGCCGTTCTGGCGGTAGGCGTAGCCCTGGTAGATGTCGCGCACGGCGGAGTCCTGGTCGAGGCTGTGCTGCAACGCCTGGCGCAGGTAGGTCTGCGCGAACATCTTGCCGGGCACGCCCGGATTGTTGAAGTTCAGGCTGGTGTAGCGGATGCAGTAGGCGACCTGCGGCACGAGCTTGTGGTGCGCGGCCAACGGGTTCATCCCGCCCTTGGTGGGATCGCTCGTCCGGCCGGTGGCGAAGCTCAGCGGCAGGTAGCCGACCGCAATGGCATCCGGCTTGTCCCGCAGCAGCTGGTACTCCTGTTCGTCGGAGGTGAACTGGATCTGCCGGAACACGTCGAGCTGCGGCTTGTTCGGGCCGGAGTAGTGCTCGTTGGGCACGAAGGTGACCACGCCGTCGAGGGTGTA
Organism: Pseudonocardiaceae bacterium; assembly: GCA_035948315.1. Lineage (GTDB taxonomy): Bacteria > Actinomycetota > Actinomycetes > Mycobacteriales > Pseudonocardiaceae > CAJCJE01. The sequence goes on from DASZJG010000045.1 coordinate 20,335, forward strand.
GCCGCGCAGCCGCCACGGTCCGCTCACCGTGCTCCAGATCGGACTGTCCGCCCAGCGGGTCCGGTGTTCGTTGCGCTCGTCGACGATGTCGCCCTGCTCGGCCATGAGGAACGCGTAGACCGCTTCGACGTCCGCGAGATCGCCGCTGGCATTGGCCGGACCATCCACAGTGCGGTCCCAGGACCTTGGCAGCGGGGTGATGGTGCTGAGCTGGTTCATCAGCACCCAGCGGTGCGAGTAGACCTTGTCGAAGGTGAAGTAGACGGTCTGCTCGTCGAGTTTCCCGTAGGAGGTCAGGTTGTCCGGGAAGTAGCCCGGCACGTACTCGCCGTAGCGCGCGCCCTTGACCTTCATCAGGTTCACCCAGAACAGCACGTTGTCCGCGCACAGCGTCTCGCCGTTGGACCACTGCCACGGCCGGACCCGCACGGTGACGGTCAGCCCGTCTTCGCTCCACTCCGGTGGTTCGCCGATGGAGTTGGCGTAGTCGACCTCGGGCGTGCCGTCGGTGCCGAAGAAGTACAGCGTGCGGTACATCAACGCCTGGAACTCGAGGATGTTGCGCATGCCCATCCGCTCTGCGGGAGTGAACGGGAAGATCACCGCGGGCGGGAAGCCCGGGGCGCAGGCCCAGGTCACCTCGCCGCCCTTGCGCCGTCGCTCGATCTGCTGCGCGCTCGCCGGCGCGGTTGTCGTCATGACAGCACCTCGCGCAGGGCGGAGGTGCCGGCGGACGCGTTGGGGCCGTAGCGCTGCCACACCTCGTCGAGTTGGATCCGGCCGTCGTCGAGGACGCGCGGCGTGCTCGCGCAGTGGCCGGAGATCAGTTCGCCGGAGTCCAGCACCATGCAGTAGGTGAACTCCAGCGACCCGTCCGGCCGGCAGGTGCCGGTCAGCGCGCCGCGCCGGGCCCGACCCCCGGCGAACTCGCCCCAGAGCACCTCGCCGTCCTGCCGGTAGGTGGCGACCCGGTCGCCCGCATCGGGTTCGTCGGCGGGCTGGAACCGCCGGCCGTCGTAGTTGATCATCATGCCTCCGTTCGCGCGTCGTCGCGCAGTTCCAGTGCGCAGCACTTGGCCCCGCCGCCGGCCTTGAGCAGTTCGGAGAGGTCGGTGCCGATCGGTTGGAAACCCCGCTCGCGCAGTTGCTCGGCCAGACCGGTCGCGGCCTGCGGGAGCAGCACGTGTTCGCCGTCGGAGATCGCGTTGAGGCCGAACACCGCGGCGTCGGCCTTTTCGGCACGGATCGCGTCCGGGTAGAGCGTGCGCAGCGTTTCCCGGCTCTGGGGGGAGAACGCGGCCGGGTAGTACATGATCTGCTCGTGCCCGAGCACCGCGAGCGCGGTGTCCAGGTGGTAGAGGTAGGGGTCGACCAGGGTCAGGCCGACCACCGGCAGGTCGAAGAATTCGGCCAGTTCGGGGTGGGCGCGCTGCTCGGTGCGGAAGCCGGTGCCGGCCAGGATGCGCTCCCCGGTGAACAGGCAGTCACCCTCGCCCTCGTTGAGAAAGCGCGCCGCGGAGACCGGATAGCCGTTGTCCGCGAACCACTTCTGGTAGACGGGCTCCTCACCGGTCCGCTCGGGATGGCGAAACCGCGCCGCCAGCACCCGGCCGTGCACCACGGTGGCCGCGTTCGCGGCGAACACCATGTCGGGCAGGCCGGGCGCGGGATCGATGGTGTCGACCCGGTGGCCCAGATCGCGCAGCTGGCCGCACAGCCGCTCCCACTGCATTACGGCCAGCGCCGCGTCGGTCGGCTTGTCCGGTGCCATCCACGGGTTGATCGAGTAGGTGACCTCGAAGTGGGTTGGCGGGCAGAGCAGGTAGTGCCGGGTGGTGGCGACGGGCACGCCTCAGCCCTCCAATTCGACGGTGATCTTGCCGGCCAGGGTGTTCATCAGGTCGAACGCGTCCTGCATGGTGGTTCCGGTGGTGCCGAGGAACCCGAAGATGGTGTTGCCGTTGGGCGGGCGCAGGATGATGTCGCCGGGCCGCGCGGTGATCTTGAGCAGGAAGACCCGGTCGGAGTGGCTGACCTCGGTGGGCACGTCGATGCTCTTGACAACGCCCCCGTCGCAGATCAGGCACATCGCGGTGACGTGCGTGCTGGTCGGGTGGAAGTGCTCGACCGGTGGCCGCACGCCGAGACCGATGTCCACCACCGAGCGGATCGGGTCGTAGTCGGCCGCGGTCCTGGCGATCAGGTCCAGTCCGCCGCCGCCGATCCGGGCCGCGATCTCCAGGATGTACGGCTCGCCCCTGTGGTAGCGGACCTCGGCGTGCATGGCGCTGCGGCGCAGGCCCTGTGCGTGCGCGGCCGCCTTGACGACCTGCTGCATCTTGGCCACCTCCTCGGCCGGCAGCGAGGTCGGCGCGTGGTGCACGTCGTCGTCGAAGCTCTTGCCCTCCTCGGTGATCCGGTCGACCACCGAACCGAGGTAGACCTCCTCGTCCCAGGCGAGCGCCTCCATCAGGTACTCGTCGCCGTCCAGGAACGACTCGACCAGCAGGCCGTTCGGGCCGAGATCGACACCGGCGGCCTCCGCGGTCACCCAGAACATGTGCTGGATGCCGACGATCGCCTTTTCGAACTGGACGGCCAGCTCGGTCGGATTGTCCACTCTGGACACGAAGTGGCTGCCCGCGCCCAGGGTCGGCTTGAGGATGACCGGGTAGCCGAACTCCCGCGCCGCGGCGAGCGCGTCGTCGAGTTCGGTGACGAAGCGGAAGGACGGGATCGGCACGCCGGCCGCCTGGTACGCCTGGCGCATCAGCAGCTTGTTGCGGCTGCGGCGCGCCGCCTCCAGGCCGATGCCGGGTAGTTCGAGCGCCTCGGCGACCATGGCGACCGCGATCACCGCGGCCTCGGAGAAGGTGATCACGCCGTCGAACTGTTCGGTGGCGTGCCACTTCCGCGCCGTCTCGATGATGTCGTCGATCTTGTTCGAGCCGACCAGCCGGTAGTGGTCGGCGGGCCAGAAGTCCTCGGTGCCTTCGCCGTTGAGCACGAAGAGGTCGATGCCGAGCGCCTCGACCTGCCGGTAGCGGGAGTGGTAGTAGGTCAGGTACTGCCTGGTCTCGATGGTCAGAAGTTTCATGGTCTGTTCTCCACAACCTCAGCGAACTGCCGGACCGCGCCGGCATGGTCGGCGCCACGCAACCGGGGCAGACCGGGCAGCCGGGGCAGTTCGAACGCGGTGATCGCGTCCGGCAGTCCGGCGGCCGGTCGCAGGTCGACGCCGGTGGCCGCGGCGGCGACGTCGATGAGGATCGGTGCGGCGCCGGCCAGCAGGGTGCGCACCTCCAGCAGCAGGTCGCCGAGCCGGACCGGCGCGGGGCCGGTACCGACCTGTGCGTGCAGCCGGGCCAGCTGGGTGGCGAGTGTCTCGGCGGCCCGGCTCATGCTGTAGTCGGGCAGTTCGTAGCAGCCGATGAACCGTTCGCGCATGGCCGCGGCCCGATGCCGGCCCGCCGGACTGGTGCGCTGCGGCTTGGCCGGGTCGACCCCGGCAACGGCCAGCGCCAGCGCGTCGGCCAGCCCGTTCCACGGCTCGACCAGTCGCGCGGGCACCGTGGCCGACAGCGCCTCCCGGGTGAAGGAGGTGCGTTGCAGTTCCGGCGCGGTCAGCGCGAGATGGAACCGCGCCAGGTCCCTTGGCACCTCGGCGAGCAGTTCGCGGCCCAGGATCAGGTGGTTGCGGCTGGTGGAGAACTTCTCGTCGCCCAGGTCGTAGAACTCGTTGCAGACGTTGTCGATCGGCAGGACGTAGCGCTCGTCGTAGGCCATCAGCAGCACCAGGTCCATCAGGCCCCAGTGGTAGACGTTGTCGAAGCCGTGGAAGTAGACCAGCTTCGCGTCCTGTTCGGTCCGCCAGTGCGCGTCGAAGGACTCGGTGCGGTTGCCCGCCTTGGTGGCGGCCCACCAGGTCGCGTACATGACCGCGGGCACGCCCTCGATCCACGGATAGATGACCTGGCCGGGCGTTTCCGGGAACGGCACCGGAAGGCCCCATTCGGCCGGGAAGGTGACCGGCACGTCCGGCAGCGGCTTGGCCAGCAGCTCGCGGATCAGCCGCAGCGCGTGCGGGCGCCAGTGGCCCTGTTTGCTGGCGTAGTAGGCGGTCAGCCGGTCGCGGTAGTCCTCCATGGGCAGCACCAGGATGGTCCGCTCCCGGTAACCCACCGGATCGGTCGGGTCCATTGTGGAGTAAGGGTCGATCAGTTCGTCGAAGTTGTTCGGATGGCCGCACGCCTCGCAGGCGCCGCCGCTGCTCACCGCGAGGCAGACCGGGCACGTGCCGGCGATCAGGCCGTCGTAGAGGTAGGTGCCCGCGTTGGTCGCGACGGGCAGCCGCACCGAGCGGGTGCGCAGTTTCCCGGCCGCGTGCAGGCCGGTGACGAAGGCCAGCACGGAGCGCCGGTAGTGATCGTCGACCGGGGGCAGTCCGGCGATGGTGATGCCCATCGCGGCCAGCGAGGAGCTGATCGCCTCGGTCGAACTCGCGCACAGCTGAGCGGGCGTGGTGCCCTGCCGGTGCGCGGTGGACACCACGTAGCTCTGGCTGTCGTCGGTGCAGGTCGTGTGGATCACCGGCCGGCCGGCTGCCCGCAGGTACCGGGTGTAGACGTCGCCTGCCAGGTAGGGCCCGGCCATGTGACCCAGGTGCAGGTCGCCGTTGGGGGTGGGGGTCGCGGCGACCACGATGGTCGTGCTGTGCTCGGCCATCTACGCCTCGGCCCCGTCGCGCGCGGTGAACTGCTCGGTCATGGCCGTGTCCCACCAGATCGCGTACATCTGGAAGTCGTCCGAGCCCTCGTTGACCACCTGGTGCTCGATGCCCGGCTGGAAGTGCACGACGTCGCCCGCGGCGAACGGCGTCCGGCCGCCGTCGCAGACGATCTCGGCCGCGCCGGTCATCGCCACCCAGATCTCGTACTCGTGGTGGCTGTGCGCGCCGGAACTCGCGCCCGGACCGACCACGCACCAGGAACCCTCGAACGGCGCGTTCAGCTCCGGCCACGGCATCAGCCGCGTCGCGGCCAGCCCGTTGTCCGGCAGCAGGCCGGTCCGGTCGAACTTGCGGATCATCATCACGGCTGCACTCCCTGGGCGAACCCGGCCAGTGGCTGGGCGGTGGACGGCGGGTCGAGTTGCGGGGTCGGGGTGGCGGCGCGCAGCGCGAGCAGATCGGTGACGATCTCCTGGGCGCGCGCGGCCAGCAGGCTCAGCAGCGAGTCGGCGATCCCGTGCGTCGACTCGTTGACACCCTGGAGGTGGCAGGTGCCGGTGAAACTCGGCGGCAGGTCCATCCGGTAGCTGCGGTTGACGCTGACCTCGTCGAGGCCGACCGCGTCGGCGAGGCCACGCACGATCCTGGGCATCGCCCTGGCGAACCCGGTACCCAGCAGCACCACGTCGCAGCGGTGGTGGCTGTGCGTGCCGGACTTGCGGTCGGCCAGGGTCAGCACGACCTCGTGCCCGTCGGACTCGGCGGCGACGATGTCGACCATCGGGATCATCTCGATCCGCTCGTTGCCGGTCAGCCGCTCGATGTAGACCTGCCGGTACAGGGTGTCGATCATCTCCGGGGTGAGGCCCGCGTAGTTGGTCCGGTGCATCTCGCGCAGCAGTTGCGCGCGGGCCGCCGAGCCCGCCGTGTGGAATTCATCCACAAAGGACGGATAGAACAGCTCGTTGGTGAACCGGCTGGTCTCGTAGGCGTTGAGCCCGATGGAGCGCATCACCATCGTGCAGCGGGCGTTGGGCAGCGCCTCGTGCGCGCTCCACAGCATCTCGGCCGCGCTCTGCGCCGCGCCGACGACCACCACCCGCTTCGTCCGCTCAGGGTCGAGTTCACCGAACCGGGCGGCGAACTCGGTGCTGTGGATCAGCAGTTCGCGCGGCACGTCCGCGAAGACGCTCGGAATGTGCGCGTCCCGGCCGGCGGCCACGACCAAGTGCCGGGCCACGATCCGCGCCCCGTCGGCCATCTCCACGATCCATTCGCCCGCGCCGTCCGCGACCCCGAACGGCCGCACCGAGACACACCGCGCGCCGTACTCGATCCGCACGTTCGGCAGCGACTTCGCCACCCAGGCCAGATAGTTGGAGATCTCCATCCGGTACGGCGTGAAGCTGCCCAGGTTGACGAACTCGTCCAGCCTGCCCACCGAGTGCAGGTAGTTGACGAAGCTGAACGCGCTGCGCGGATTGCGCAGGGTCACCAGGTCCTTGAGGAACGACACCTGGCTCTGGGCCCACGGCAGCAGCATGCCGCGCTGCCAGACCACGTCGTCGTGCTGCTCGACGATCAGCGTGTCCTTGGCGAGTTCGTCCTTGGCCAGCTCCTCGACCGCGACCGCCAGCGCGAGACTGGACGGGCCCGCACCGATGGCCAGCAGCTCTACTTCCTGATACCGCAACGTATCCTCCCCGACTTCAGTGGCCGACGGCCGTGGTGGCCTTGACGGCCGTGGCGACGATCTCGATCAGGTCCCCGACCGTGCGAGCGCCGTGATACGTGCGCAGATCGAGCGTGATGCCCAGCCGGTGCTCCAACTGCGCGAGCGCCTCCAGCTGCAGTTGGCTGTCCCACTCGTGGCCGGCGAGCACCGGTTGCGCCAGCAGGTCCTCGACCGGTTCGGTCAGCACCTCGCTCAGGGTGCTCAGCACGATGTCGTCAACGTGGTCCATGTCAGCCATCACTTCGCTTCCGGTAGGTGATCCAGGAGGGCAGGGCACTGGGGGTCGAGCCTGGTGTCGCGGTGAACACACCGTCCTGTTCGGAGGGTTGGAAACCGGCCTTGGGCCAGAAGCCGTCCGCGATGCCGTTGCGCTCGCTCGGGGTGTAGCTGCCGACGACAGTGGCCACGCCGGTCTCCTGCGCCTTGCGGAGGATCCAGTCGGCGATGGCGAACTCGATGCCCCGGCCGAACACCCGGCAGCTCATCACCAGGTTGCGCACCCACCACGCGTCCGCGACGCGTTCGATCCAGGCCGCGCCGACGATGCCCTCGTCGCCGAACCGGTCGGCCACCGCGAAGGACGCGACCAGGTTCGCCGGATCGTCGGCCAGCGCGGTGGTCGCGGCCTCGTCGAAGCGGATGCCGGTCAGGTTGAACTGGTTGGTGCGAGCAGCCAACTGCGCGACCCGGCCGACCTCGAACGGGGTGATCGGCGCGGCCAGCAGTTCGATGCCCAGCGCGGCCAGATACTCCTCCGACGACCCGAAGCCGGTGGCGAAATCCGTGCGCAGCGCCCGTGACCGGTAGAGCTCCGGCCGTTTGCGGTCGGTGTCGGTCAGCTCCGGCACGTCGAACCAGCCTCGGCGCAGCAGTGTGTCCACCAGGTACGCCGGGTCGCCGTCGGCGGCGAGCACGGCGACCTCGGGCAGTTCCTCGGCGACGTGTCCGCGTTCGAACGGTGAGTCGTCCAGGAACACGAACGATTCGACGGCCAGGTTCAGCGTCTCCGCGGCGCCGCGCAGGTTCGTGGCCTTCGGCGACCAGTTCACCGCCCGTACCGCGAACGCCTCCGGTCGCAGCAGCATCTCCGGGTGCCGGGAGAGCGCGTCGTCCACGAGCGCCGGATCGTTCTTGCTGGCCAGCACCAGGATGACGCCCTGCTCGCGCAGCCGCGCGATGGTGCGCTGGAGGTCGGTGTAGCAGTTGCCCGGGTACAGGCCGCCCAGCTGCACGCCCGCCATGCCGACCTCGCCCAACACCCCGCCCCACAGGGTGTTGTCGAGGTCGACGGCGAGCACCTTGCGCGAGCGGCCCGACCGCGCCTGCGCCACCCGGCTGACACCCCTGGCCAGCGCGAGCAGCGCGCCGTCGGTGTAGGGCTGGTCGGCGTAGCGGTGCAGCCGCTCGTCCCGCGCCCGGATCGGCAGCTCGGCCAGGTCGCTGACCAGGTCGACGACGGCGATGCGCGGGTCGAGTTCGGCCAGACCGAGGATCTCCGCGTTCAACCGGTACCAGGCGCCACAGATCGCGGCCCGCGCCGCGACGCTCAGCACGCTGTCCCGCACCTGCGCCGGCAGCGGCACGGTGTGCAGGGTGAACGCGGCACCGCTGCGCGCGAGACCCGCGGTGAGCAGGCCGCGCAGTTCGGCCAGCCGCGCGTCGAGCTGGTCGGCGAGTCCGGCCGGATCCAGCGGGCTCCAGTCGCGCGGCAGGAAGTAGCTCTCGTCGAGCAGACAGCACACCAGGTCCGGGTCGCCGTCGGCGAAGGTGCCGCCGGCCAGCGAGATCTCGAACGTGCCGTACTCGCCCTCCGCGATGCTCGGCGCGACGCCGACCCCGACCAGACCGGCGCGCAGCAACGGCGTGAACGGTCCGATCGTGCACGTCGCCAGCACACTCACCCGCATCGCGCGCAGGCCCTTGGCGTCAGCGGGAAGATCGGCCAGTATCCGGCCGGCCCGGCGCAACACCGCCGGGTCGTTGATGCCGGCCAACAGGTTTCTGATCGCGTGCGACGGTTCACGCGCCGCGCGCAGCTCGGTCAGCAGGTCGTCCATGGCCTAGATCCGCACCAGCGTGCAGTACCAGCGCATGCCGATGGAGATCCCGGTCAGCGCGACCAGATCACCGGTGCTCAGCTCGCCCTGCTCCAGGTAGTGACCCAGCGCGGTCAGCTGGTCGGCGGCGCCCATGTGCCCGTGGTCGGCCGCGAACTCGGCATTGGTGTGCGCCAGCGGGATCCCGGTCAGTTCGGCGATGTCGCCGATGCCGTCCGGATCGTTGATGTAGATCAGCCGGGCGAGATCGGCGCGGCGCACACCCGCTCGACGGCAGGCCCGGTCGATGACCTCCAGCACGCGCGCGTTCAACTGCTCGCCGAACTGCCGCAGCTGCGCCGGGTCCTTGTGGAAGTGCGCCTGCACCCGCTCGGTCCCGCTCGGCGCGGTCGCGCTCGACCAGTCGGCAGGCGGGATCGGCGCGATGCTGCCGCCGTAGTCGGTGCGGAACCAGTCGCAGAAGTCGGAATCGGTGAACTGCTCGGTCGCCAGCCACTGGTTGCGGCGCTCGCCGCGACGCAGCAGTACGGCGACCGCGCCGTCGCTGTGTACCGAATTGTTCACGGTCATCCGGTTGCGGTGGAACTCGCTGACCCGGTTCACCGCGGTGAACAGCACCGTGTTGATCTCCGGTTGCAGCGCCATGATGCCCGCGATCGCGCCGAGCCCGGTCACGCCGGACGCGCAGCCCTCGGTCAGCAGCAACGTCTGCCGCTCGCGAATCTTCAGCTCCCGCGCCAGCGCAGCGGACGAATCCCAATGCGGATATTCCGGCAGTTCCGACGCGGCGAGGGCGACGAGGTCCACATCGGACGGACTGATCCCGGCGCCGGCCAGGACCGCCCGGCTCGCCCTGGCGGCGAGGGCCGTCTGGGTGACGTCGTCGGCCGCCCGGTGGAAGGTCCGATACCCCCAGCGCACGATCCGCTCCGGATCGGTCACGTAGTCGCCTGCGGTGAGTGTGACGTCCTGGTCATCGCCGAACGCGTAACCGAATCCGGAGATGCCGAATTCAACGAGCGGGCCACCCATGAGCGCTCCTGTGTTTGAGCAGAATTGAAGAATCCCCATTCGAAAATGTGCCGTCGAGAATGGTGCCGCATGCACACCGCCACGACAAGATTCGTTCATCCGCGTGTGCAACCGCTTCGCTGCCGAGTTTGGCGCGAGGTGCCCAGCCGGGCAGGATCGAGGTAACGCTGGCCATGAATGTCCTGCTTCACCAGCTGTTCAACTGAATCGCCGGCACAGTTGAACACGTCGATGACCACTGGAGGCCGTGAAGAAATGACCAGTCTCACGCATGTCGACGCGACCGCGCGCGGCGCATTGTTGACGGTCCGCTCCTATCACATCGATCTCGATCTGACCATCGGCGAAGAGATTTTCCGATCGAGCACGCGCATCGTATTCGACGCGAACTCCGCCGGTGCGGAAACCTTTCTGGATGTACGGCCCACAAGCCTGGTCTCGGTGACGCTCAACGGCACCGCGATCGACCCGGCCGGCCTGCGCGACGGACGGATCGCGCTGGCCGGCCTACGTGAACACAACGAGGTCGAGGTCGTCGCCGAGATGGCCTATTCGCGTGCCTGCGAGGGCCTGCACCGCTACGTCGATCCGGCCGACGGCCGCGTCTACCTCTACGCGTTCGTCTACATCGACAATGCGCCGCGCGTGTTCGCCTGCTTCGACCAGCCAGACCTCAAGGCGCCCTTCAGTGTCACGGTCACCGCGCCGCCGGACTGGCAGGTGCTCGGCAACGGTGTCGCGTCCGAGACCGGACCCGGTCGCTGGGAACTCGCGACCACGCCGCCGTTGTCGACCTACCTGACCACGCTGGTGGCCGGCCCGTACGAGTCCTTCTACACCGAGCACAACGGCGTCCCGCTCGGCCTGCACTGCCGGGCCTCGCTGGCCGACGCGCTCAAGGGAGACCTCGACGAGGTCTTCGAACTCACCGGCCAGTGCCTCGACGAGTATCAGCGGCTCTTCGGCGTGCCCTATCCGTTCAGCAAGTTCGACCAGGTCTTCGTGCCCGAGTTCAGCGTGCTCTCGCTGGACCATCCCGGTTGCGTGCTGCTGCGCGAGCTGTACCTGTTCCGCTCGGCGGTGCCCAGGAGCGAACGCGAGACGCGGGCCGTCGTCGTCGCGCACGGGCTGTCGCTGATGTGGCTCGCCGGCATGGTGACCAACACGTGGTGGGACGACCTGTGGCTGGGCCAGGCGTTCGCCGACTACATGGCGCACCGGGTGACCAGCGAGGTGACCTCGTTCGCCGGGCCGCTGACCACGTTCGCGGTGCGGCGCAAGGCCCAGGCGTACGTGGCCGACCAGCGGCCCTCGACGCATCCGGTCAGCCTGGACGGGCCGGACGTGCAGACCGTGCTGCTCGAACTGGACCGGATCTCCTACTTCAAGGGCTCGTCGGTGCTGCGTCAGTTGGCCGTGCGGGTCGGCACCGACGCGTTGCGCGCCGGCCTGCGCACCTACTTCACCCGGCACGCCTACGGCACCGCGACCTTCACCGACTTCCGCGAGGCGCTCAGCGAGGCTGCCGGCGTCGACCTGACCGAGTGGTCGCGCATGTGGTTCGGCGAGTGCGACGTGAACACCCTGATCCCCGAACTCACCGTGACCGATGGCGTGATCACCTCGGCCGCCGTGCGCCAGACCGCGTCCGCCGCGCATCCCGTGCTGCGGCCGCACACCCTGGACATCGGCCTCTACGGCGACCGGCCGCGCACCGTGCGGGTCGTGATCGACGGGCCGCGCACCGAACTTCCCGAACTGGTCGGCGAGCCCGCGCCGAAACTGTTGCTGCTCAACGACGGCGACCTGACCTACGCCAAGATCCGCCTCGACGAGGGCTCCAGCGCGGCGCTGCCCGAACTGCTGCACACCCTCACGCCGGTCAACCGCGCGATGGTGTGGTGCGCGCTGCTGCTCGCCGTGCAGGACGGTGCCTTCCCCGCTGCCGCTCATCTGGACCTCGTCGCTGGAATGCTCGCCACCGAGACCGAACCGTCGATCGTGGTGGAGGTGCTCGAACACGCTCGCAACGAGGTCGCTGACCGGTTCCTCGCGCCAGAACTGCGCGAATCGGCCATGGCGCGCGTCGCCGACGCGATCCGGGCCAGGCTGGCCGGGCTCGCGCCGGACAGCGAGATCCCGCTGGCCCTGTTCCGCGGACTGATCGAGTTCAGCGCGGACCCGGCCGAACTGCGCGGCTGGCTCGACGGCGGTCGCGCGCCCGCCGGTCTGGTCGTCGACGCCGACCTGGCCTGGCGGCTGCGCTACCGGCTCGCCGTGCTCGGCGCCTTCGGCACCGACGAGATCGAGCGGGCCCGCGCGGCCGATCCCAGCACGCAGAGCGACCAGTTCGCCGCCAAATGCCGTGCGGCTCGACCCGAGCCGGACGCGAAAAGCATTGCCTGGCAGTCGATCATGGCGGCCGATGACATCTCCAACTACGACTTGTGGGCGCTGGCCGAGGGTTTCTGGCAGCCGGAGCAGACCGCGCTGACCGAGCCCTACGTCGCGCGGTTCTTCGCCGAGATGCCGCAAGCCGCTCGCCTGCGCGGTGACCTGGTGCTCGACGTGCTGCTGCGCTTCCTCTACCCGCGACACGCCGCATCCGAGCAGACGCTGAAGCTGGCCGAGGAACTCGCGGAACGCGCCGATGTCGAACTGCCGTTGCGCCGCCGGGTCGCGGACTTCACCGACGACCTGCGTCGGGTCGTACTGGCACGTGCGACATGCGCATAGCGGTGGTCGGCGGCGGCGTGGCAGGCGCGCTGCTCGCGTGGCGCCTGCGCACCGTCGCCGTCGACCTGTTCACCGCGCCGACCAACGACGCGACCGGCGCCTCCGGTGGCCTGGTGCGCGGCTTCGACGGCTCTCGGCTCGCCGCGGAGAGCCTGGTCGAACTGCTCGCCGACCCGCGTCTGCGCGAAGCCGCCGACTATCACGAGATCGGCTCGCTCTACCTGCGTTCCGCCGACCCGAGTCCCGCGCTCGGCGTTCTCGACGAACTGCTGCCCGGGTCGGCCAGCGTGCTCAGCGAGGCGGAAGTCCGCGCCAGGTACCCGTTCCGCGACCTGCCCTCCGGTACCGGCGCGGTGGTCGAGCGGCGGGCGGGTTACCTCTCGCCTGCCGCGCTGCGTACCGCCGCGCTTGGCTGGGTCGCGGAGGCCGGCGCGGTGATCCGGTCGGTGCCGGTGGTCGGCGTCGCGCCGTATCCGGCGCTGCGCCTCGCGGACGGGAGCACCGAGGAGTACGACGCGGTGGTCATCGCGACCGGCGCGTGGACGCCCGCACTGCTCGCCGCCAGCGGCCTGGCCACGGGGAGCCTGACAACAAAGCAGATCCAGTACGCGGTCTACGCGACCAGACCCGATGGCATCTGTGCGTTCGTGGACGACGAGACCGGCCTGTACGGGCGACCGTTCGGCGAGCGCGGTTTCCTGCTCGGCCTCCCGTGCGATCGCTGGCACGTCAACCCGGCCCGGCTCGAACCGGACACCGGCCTCGTTTCCCGGACCGCCGAAGTAGCCGGCAAGATGTTCGGCTGGCCGCTGGCCGATGATCGGCCACTTCGGACAGTGGTGGCCGCGGACTGCTATCACGACCAAGCGGGTCTCGCGCTGCGCCCGGTCGTTCGGCGCACGTCGGTGTTCACCTTCACCGGCGGTTCGGGCGGTGCGGCCAAGACCGTGCTCGCGGCCAGTCGCCAGGCCACCGTTGCCTTGCTCGGTTAGCCGTACTGGACCAGTTCGACGAGCAGACCGGCCGGCCTGGGCAGATAGGTGAACGCGACCAGCATGTCCGACCTGGCGCCCGCGCACGGCGCCAGGTCGACCGGCCGGAAACCGGCCGCGCGCAACCGATCCAGCTCACCGTCGATGTCGTCGACCTCGACAGCGACGTGGTGCAGGCCGGGGCCGTTGCGGCTCAGGTGCCCGTCGAGCACGGAACCCGGCTCGGCGGGCGACACCAGTTCGATCATGGGCTCGCCGGCCTCGGCGCGCCAGAACTCGCACGCCGTCCGGTAGGAATCGGCGATGCCCTCGTCTATTTTGGACATTCCGAGTGCGCCGAGGAACGGGGCGAGGGCCGATGGCTCGCCGGTCACGACTCCGATGTGGTCGATGCGCAGGATCACCGTTGCACACTATCGAATTTCGGCGCGGTCGGGTTGGCTGAAGGCATGGTGCTGCAACGTATCGAAGCGCGATCGCTGATTCCCGGCCGAGGCGCGCCCATCCACGACGGCGTCGTCGTGCTCGACGACGACACGATCAGCTATGCCGGTTCGGCGGACGACGCGCCGGAAACGACTGATGCCGAGGTGATCCTGGCGGACACCGTGCTGCCGGGACTGTGGGACTGCCACGGCCACTTCATGGGTCTGCGATCCGCGGACCTGACCCTGCTGCCGCAGGAGTCGATCGCGCTGCGCGCCGCGCGGTGCGTGCCGGACCTACGGGCCGCGCTGGATGCCGGCGTCACCTCGGTACGTGAGGTCGGTGGCCTCGGCGTGCATCTGGCCCGCGCCATCGACGAGGGCATCATCGACGGCCCCACCATCTATCCGGCCGGCACCGCGTTGTCCGCGACCGGCGGCCATGGCGACCTGCACAGCTATCCGGTGCCGTGGATCGCCGACTTTGGCCATGTCGGCGGCGAGCTGCGGCTGGCCGACGGGCCCGCCGAATGCGCGAAGGCCGCGCGCGAGCAGCTGCGGCACAACGCCAAGCTCATCAAGGTGTTCGCCTCCGGCGGGGTGCTGTCCGAAGTGGACCACCCGATGCACCAGCAGTTCACCTTGGCCGAACTGCGTGCGATCGTCGAGGTCGCCGGCATGGCCGAGCGGGTGGTCGCCGCGCACTGCCACGGCAAGGCCGGCATGATGGCGGCGCTGGAGGCCGGCGTGCGCACCATCGAGCACGGGACCTATCTGGATGAGGAGGTCGCCGACGCGATGCGCGAGACCGGCGCCATCCTGGTGCCGGCCCGCACCATCGTCATCGAGCTGCTGGAGAGCAAACTCCTGCCGCCGTACGCGGAAGCGAAGATGATCGAGGTCGCCGAGCGGCACGGCGAGGCCATCGCGCTGGCGCACGATCGCGGCGTGACCGTCGCGATGGGCACCGACATCGCGATGAGCGGCGCGGACCTGCCGGACTCCTGGGGCCGCAACGGCCGCGAGCTGACCCTGCTCGCCGAGGTCGGCTTCTCACCGTTGGCGGCGATCGAGACGGCGACCGCGGCAGGCCCCCTGACGCTCGGCCCGCAGGCGCCGCGTTCCGGCCAACTGATCGCCGGTTACGACGCCGACGTGCTCACCCTGGACGCCGACCCGCTGGCCGACCTGAGCGTGCTGACCGAACCCGCGCACATCACCGGTGTCTGGAAAGCCGGACGTCGCGTCAAGCGGATTGGCTGACCATGCGAGAAAAGCAACTGCGTGCCGCCGTCGACCGTGAACTGCCGGCCGCGAGAAAAGACCTGGAACGCCTGGTCCGCATTCCCGGGATCGCCTTTCCCGGATTCGACCCGGCCCAGCTGGATCGCTGCGCGGACGCGGTCGCCGAACTGTTGCGTGGCTGCGGTCTCGCGGTCGAGACGGTGGCGGCCGGTGGCGGGCCGGCCGTCATCGGCGTCCGGCCTGCCCCGCCCGGCGCGCCGACCGTGCTGCTCTACGCCCACTACGACGTGCAGCCGCCCGGCGATGCCGGTCTCTGGGACTCCGATCCGTTCGAACCGGTCGAGCGCGACGGCCGGCTCTACGGCCGAGGTGCCGCGGACGACAAGGCCGGCCTGATGGCGCACCTGGTCGCGCTGCGCGCGCTCGGCGACGAACTGCCGGTCGGCGTGGTGGTGTTCGTCGAGGGCGAGGAGGAGAACGGCTCGGAGTCGCTGCCCGAACTGCTCGCGCGACACCGCGACGCGCTGCGCGCCGATGTGGTGGTCATCGCCGACTCGATCAACTGGGCGGTCGGCACGCCCGCGCTGACCACCTCCCTGCGCGGCATCGTCAACTGCGTCGTGACCGTGCGCACCCTGCGGCAGGCCGTGCACAGCGGCCTCTACGGCGGCCCCGTGCCGGATGCGCTCACCGCGCTCGCCCACCTGCTCGCGACCTGCCACGACTCGGCCGGCAACGTCGTGGTCGACGGGCTGGTCGCGGATACGGCGGACCAACTGGACCTGCCCGACGATCGGCTGCGCGCCGAGGCGGGGATGGTCGAGGGCGTCGAGTTCATCGGCAGCGGCTCGCTGGTCGACCGGTTGTGGACGCGGCCAGCGCTGTCGGTGATCGGCATCGATGCGCCCTCGGTCGACGACGCGGCCAACGCGCTGGTTCCGGTGGCGCGGGCCAAACTCAGCCTGCGGCTGGCGCCGGGGGACGACCCGGATTCGGCGTTCGCCGCGCTGCGCAAGCACTGTGCGGCCCATCGGCCCTGGGGCGCGTCGGTGACGGTGGAGTTCGCGGGGGCGGGCGCGCCGTCCCGCATCGACACCAGCAGCGACTACTACCAGGTCGCTCGGTCGGCGCTGCGCGACGCGTGGGACGGGGTCGAGCCTGCCGAGATCGGCATCGGGGGATCCATTCCGGCGATCAGCGCGTTCCTGGCCGAATTCCCGGGCGCGACGGTCGTGGTGACCGGCGTGGAGGACCCGCAAACGCACGCGCACGGGCCGAACGAGAGCCTGCACCTCGGCGAGTTCGCGCGGGTCTGCCTCGCCGAGGTGCTGCTGCTCACCGGCCTTGCGCAACCACCAGTCGCGTGAACTGGTCGAGTGATTCCTGGGGGAGGGTGAACACGGCGGTGTCGTAGTCGTCGATCATCGCGCCGACCGGCTCGTCGTACTTCGCGATCCACTCATCCGTCCGGTACAGGGACGCGGACAGCTCGACGCGTTCCTGTTCGGACGGAAACGCGCGCAACAGGAAATAGCCGTTCTCGTTGTTGCTCGACGATCCGTGCGCGAGCACGGTGATGCCGATTCGGCGCATCAGCGGAATTGTTTCCTCTTCACTGATTCTGGCGAATTCCTCCCTGGTTCCCGGTCGTAGCCTGAACAGTCGCATCTCCAGCAGCCATGGCATAGCGTCAGTCATCTTGTGAGTAGAGCATTGTGGACAGGGGCGCACAATGGCGGCACGTTTTCGATTGCTCGGGCCATTGGAATTCTTCGACGGGTCGCGCTGGTGCGCGATCGGGGCGGCCAAACAGCGCGCGTTGCTCGCGGTGCTGCTGATCAACAGGAACAGGGCGGTGTCCGCCGATCAGCTCCTCGCCGAACTGTGGGGCGAGCAGCCGCCGTCGAGCGCGGCAGCGCTGCTCGCCGGCTACGTCTGGCGGTTGCGGCGCCTGCTCGACGACCAGGTCGGGCACGTGTTGGTCACCAAGGCACCCGGCTATCAGCTCGTGCTGCCGGCTGGCCGATCCGATCTCGACGACTACGAAACCCTGGTGGCCGACGGCAGGCGCAGCCTCGCGGCAGGCGATCTCGCGGCCTCGGTGACCGCGTTGACGTCGGCGCTGGGACTGTGGCGCGGTGCGCCCCTGGCCGATGTCGCGCTGCTGCCGTCGGTGCTGACCGAGTCGGCGCGGCTGGAGGAGGCGCGGCTCGCGGTCATCGAGACGCGGATCGGCGCGGAGATCGGGCTCGGCCGGCACGAGGTGCTGCTGCCCGAACTCAAGGCGATGGTCTCGCGGTTCCCGTTGCGCGAACGATTGCACGAGTACCTGATGATGGTGCTCTACCGGACCGGCCAGCAGGCCGAAGCCCTTGGCGCGTACCGGGACCTGCGGCAGTTGCTGATCGAGGAACTCGGCGTCGAACCGAGCAGGCCGCTGCGCGAACTGCACGAGCGCATCCTGCGCGAGGATCCGCTGCTCGCCGCGGTGGGGGAAGCCAGGCCGGCATCCGGCGTCGGGTCGGCATCTGGAGCCGGCGTCGGGTCGGCACCTGGCTTCGTGCCGCGCACGCTGCCGCCCGATGCGCCGGTCTTTGTCGGGCGGTCCCTGGAAACGGCGAGAATCGTGGATCGGTTGAGCCGAGGGGTGGGCTGGTGCGCGGTGCACGGCATGGCGGGCGTCGGCAAGACCGCGCTTGCCGTGCACGCCGCGCACCAGTTGGCGGGCCGGTTCCCGGACGGTCAGATCTATCTGCGGGCAGTGGACTCGGCCTGCCGACTGCTCGTCGCGCTGGGGGAGCCGAACCCGCCATCTGACGAGGAGCGGGCGGTCGCGCTGTTGCGCAGCACGCTGGCCGGCAGGCGGGTGCTGTTCGTGTTCGACGACGTGCTCGGCGCCGCGCAGGTTCGCGCCCTGCTGCCGGCGACACCGGGCAGCGCGGCGATCGTCGTGGGCCGGGCGGCGATGACCGAGGTCGACGCCGAGGGCCTGATCCGGTTGGGTCCGTTGTCCGCCGACGAGTCGATGGAACTGTTGCGCAGCTATGCCGGCGTTGCGGATGCCGAGATCGCGCGGCTGTGCGAGTACCTGCCGCTGGCGCTGCGCATCGCCGCGGCCCGGCTCGCCCGGCGTCCGGAATGGACTGTCGGCGAGTTGGCCGAACAACTGACCGATCCGGCTCGTCGGCTGGATCTGTTGGAGTGCGGCGGCCTCAGCGTCCGGGCCAGCCTGCTGGCCGGGGTTCGGTTGTTGGAGCCGGACATCCTGCGCCTGCTGGGCGGCCTCGACCTGCCGGTGCTGCGCACCGAGGCGTTGGCCGTGCTGCTCGCGGAGACTCCTGACGTCGCGGAAGGGATCGCCGAACAACTCGTCGACGCCGGACTGATCGAACCGCTGGGCATGGGCCGCTACCGAGTGCCCGAACTGTTCCGCTGCCTCGCGCTGACAACACCATCGATGAAACCGCGCAACATCGCCAGTACATCGCAGGCGAGAACAGTCAGTTTGCAGACGCCGCACCGATTGGGTGGGAGAAACACATGAGCGATACCACGCTCGATCTCGACGCGACCATCGCGAGGTACGCCACCTTCACCTTCGACGACAGCACGCCGTTGCTCGACGCCGGCCTCGAATCGCTGGCCCTGCTGCGCCTCGCCGTCGACGTGGCCAGCGACGAGGAGGCCGAGATCGACGCGAGCCGGCTGGTCGATCTGCGCACCGTCGCCGACCTCAAGGGCTGGCTGACCGACATCCGCACCACCGTCCAGAACGGAGATCTGGGATGACCGCCACAGCGGAACGGATCATGCTGCCGCTCACCGAATCCCAGAAGGGCCTGCTCGTCGTCGACGAGCTGGTGCCGACCCGACAGATCTACAACCAGACCGGCCGCTTCGACATCGACCCGACGATTCCGGTCGATACCGTGCGCGCCGCGCTGGTCGCCCTGGTCTCGGTGCAACCAGCGCTGCGTCAGGTCTTCTCCCGGCTGCCCGATCTGCACGCCTGGTTGCAGGCACCGCCGACCGAGGACGAGCTGCTGCTGGAACTGGTCGACGCGACGCCGGAGACCTACGAGGACGAGATCATCAACACCAGCGAGCGCATCGGCGCCGAAGCGTTCGACCTGGAGACCGGACCGTGTTACCGCTGGTCCTACGTGCGCAGGACCGACGGCGAGGACGCGGCCATCATCCTGTGCATGCACCACGTCGTCGGCGACGGCGTGTCGATCCAGCCGATCGTGCAGGACCTGGAAGCCGCGCTGAGCGGCCAACTCGCCGGCGACGCCATCGACCCGCTGCGCGTCTCGCGGGAGAAGGCGTTCCTGCGCGAACTCAACGCGCAGAACCGGGTCACCGCGAGTGAGGCGTTGGCCGAGCGGGCCAAGACCTGGGCCAAGCAACTGCGCGAGGTGCCGCCGCTGGTGATCTACCCGAAACCCAACCGTCCCAACGAAACCTCGTTCGGCGGCGGTCGGGTCGAGTGGCATCTCAACGCGGCGGACCAGAAGGCTTTCCAGGACACCTGCGCCCGGTTGAGTATCACGCCGTTCGTGTTGTTCACGGCGGTCTACGGTGCCGCGGTCGCGCGTCATGGCGCCGTCGGCGCCGCGTTGGTCGGGAGTCCGTTCATGGCGCGGCGCACCATCGGCGCGTTCCAGCTGTGCGGGTTCTTCGTGAACACGCTGCCGATCACCGTCGAGGTCGACTGGGCGAGCAGCTTCGACCGGCACGCGGCCGGCGTCGTCCGGGACGCCATCGACCACTGCAAGTCCAATGTGGACATACCGTTCACCCAACTCGTCGCGCAGGCGCAGCCGGACCGGGCGAACAACCGCAACCCGCTGTTCTCCTGCATGCTGGCCATGCAGGACACCTTCGAACTCAAGCCGGGGTCGGTCGTGCGCGGCGTGCGCGAGGCCGCCAACGGCACGGCCAAGTTCGACCTGTGGCTGGGCTGCACGCCGGTCGACGGGCGCTGGCTGCTGGAACTGGAGTACGACCGCGAACTGATCGCGCCCGCCGTCGCTGACGGGCTGCTCGACTCCATCCGGACCGCGCTGCGCAGGGGACTGGCCGACGGCTCGCGCACGGTGGCCGATCTGTTCACCGACTCCTCGGCAGCGCCGAGCCTGCGCACCGATGGTTATCCGGCGACCGTGCCCGCGGCCACGCTCACCGAATGGCTGACCTCCTCGGCCCAGCGCCACGCGGACACGGTCGCGATCGAGGACCCGAACGGTGCGCTCAGTTATCGCGAACTGCACGAGCAGGCCGAAGCGGCCGCGTACGGGCTGAGCCGGGCCGGGGTCGGCGCCGGGGACGTGGTCGGGTTGTGCGTTGACTCGCTGCGCGAGGTCACCGTGGCCATTCTCGCCATTCTCCGGTGCGGCGCGGCCTATCTGCCGCTGGACGCGAGTCTTCCCGCGGAGCGGTTGGCATACATGGTGACGCAGGCCGGCTGCCGGATGGTCATCGGCGACGCGGGCCCGCTGGCGGGTGTCACCTCGTTGCCGCTCGCCACGTTGCAGGCGCCTGCCCCGGACGGCACGCCCGCGCCGGCCATCGCCGCCCCGGACGCCGGCCGCGCCGCCTATGTCACCTACACCTCCGGTTCCACCGGCCGCCCCAAGGGCGTGCAGATGGGGCAGGGGCCGCTGGCCAACCTCAGCGCCTGGCAGATCGCCGCGCTGGAGATGGGCCCGCACACCCGGTTCCTGCAGTACGCGCCGCTCGGTTTCGACGTCTCCTTCCAGGAGATCGTGCCGACCCTGGCGGCGGGCGGCACCGTGGTGTCGCGCGAGCCTGCCGACCGGCGCGACTTTCCCGCGCTCGTCAGGCGGATCGTGCAGACCAAGGTGACGCACGTGTACCTGCCGGTCGCCGCGCTGCGGCCGTTCGCGCAGACCGCGCTGTCGCGCCGAACGCACTTCCCGGCGCTGCGCTACGTCTGCGTCTCCGGTGAACAGCTCACCGTCGACGACGAGGTGCGCCGGTTCTTCGCGGAGCACCCGCACTGCACGCTGGTCAACCTCTACGGTCCGACCGAAACGCACGCGGTGACCACCTACCGGCTCTCCGCGGCCGAGGACTCCTGGCCGACGCATGTCCCGATCGGACTGCCGCTGGCCGGTGTCGCCGCCTACGCGGTCGACCTGACCGGGCACCTCGCCCCGGTCGGCGTGCCGGCCGAGCTGTATCTGGGTGGTGCGTGCCCGGCGGAGGGCTACATCAACGATCCGGAACGAACCGCGTCCGCGTTCCTGCCGGACCGCTTCGCCGGCGTGTACGGCGCGGTCATGTACCGCACCGGTGACGTCGTCCTGCGGGACGACCGCGGCCAGCTGATCTTCCTCGGCCGGCACGAC
The DNA here is from genome assembly GCA_035948315.1 of Pseudonocardiaceae bacterium. GTDB lineage: Bacteria > Actinomycetota > Actinomycetes > Mycobacteriales > Pseudonocardiaceae > CAJCJE01. The sequence continues at coordinate 41,660 of DASZJG010000045.1, forward strand.
ACGCAGGTCAAGATCCGTGGCTACCGCATCGAACTCGGCGAGATCGAGGCCGTCGCCAACACGCTGCCGTCGGTCCGGCAAGCGGTCGCCGCCGCTCGGGGGGAAGGAGCCGACCGCGAACTCCTGCTGTTCCTGGTTACCGAGGAGGCCATAGAGGTGAACCCTGAGGAAGTACGTGCCCAGCTCGGGCATCGGTTGCCGCAGTACATGATCCCGGCCAGGGTGTTCGACATCGAGGCGGTGCCGACCACGGGATCGGGCAAGACCGACCGCGACGCCCTGCTCGAACAGGCCGAGCAGCGACTCACCGAAGCGGCCGCGGTCCCGGCCGGACCGGTCGAGTACGCCGACGACATCGAACGCGAACTCGCCGCGATCTGGGGCGAAGTCCTCGGTGTGGACGGGATTCTGCGCGACCGGCCGGTGCTGGCCTACGGCGCGCACTCGCTGAACATCTTCACCGCGCTCGCGCAGGTCGAGCAGCGGTTCGGCGTGACGCCGCCGGTGGTCGGCTTCTTCCGGCTGCCGACGATAGCCAATCTGGCCGAACTGGTGCGCCTCAAGCTGGAAGCCAAGGGGGTCGCGTGAACGCCGACACCAAGACCACGCCGGGACGCCTGTTTCCGATCTCCCGGCGTGGCCGCAGGCCGGTCTGCGTGCTGGTGCCGGGCGCGGGCGGCGGGCTGGTCCCGTATCTGCGGCTCGGCGGCTACCTCGGTCAGGTCTACAACGTCTACACGGTGCGCGCGGCCGGCCTCGTCCCCGACGAGCAACCCGAGACCAGCGTGTCGCAGATGGCCGACGCCGTGTTGCGCGAACTGGAACCGGCCGGCCTGGTGCCCGAGGTGCTGTTCGGCTGGTCGATGGGTGGGACGGTGGCGTGGGAGGTGGCCGCCTCGCTCGCCGAGCGCGGCCATACCCCGGATCTGGTGCTGGTGGACAGTTCCCCGTTCCGGCTGCCGCCCGATCCGGCGCGCGACGCCGCGACCCGCGACGTGATCATCAGCATGCTCGGGCCGAGGCCGGACGAGCACACCGTGCGGCGCGTCGCCACCACGTTCGCCGCGCACGTCGCGGCGCTACAGGAGTTCGAGACCGAACGCCGCTACAAAGGGCGCGTACAGCTGCTGGTCTGCGGCGGCGACAGCGATCTCGCCGACCGCGCGATGGCGGTCCGCCGCTGGCGGCAACTCGCGCCGAACCTGCGCACCGGCACCCTCGCCGCCGACCACTTCCGGGTGTTCGACCCGGAACACCTGCCTGAGCTGACCGAACTGATGGGCGCGTTCCTGGGCACCCGGTTCGAGGTGCCGACATGATCGCCGAGCCGGTCGCGGTGGTCAGTGGCGGCACGAAGGGGATCGGGCTGGCGCTGAGCGAGCGGCTTGTGAAACTCGGTCACCGCGTCGTCGCGCTCTACCGCTGCGACTGGCGTGCCGCCGAGGCCGCTGCCGCCGAACTCGGGCTGCACGTGCACCCGGTCGACGTCGGCGACCCGGACGCGGTCGCGGCGCTGGCCGACACCGTGCTCGCCGAGTACGGCCCGCCGCGCGTCCTGGTCAACAACGCGGGCCGCAACATCGACCGGCCGTTCCTCGAACTGACCGCCGAGGACTGGCGGGCGGTGCTGGACACGAACCTCAGTGGCGCCTTCTACCTAAGCAAGGCGTTCGCGCCCGCCATGTTGGCCGCCCCGGACGACGCCGTGATCGTGAACATCGGCGCCACCACCGGGATCCGGCCGCGCCGGGACGGCGCCAACTACTGCGCGAGCAAGGCCGGGCTGTTGCAGCTGACCAAATGCCTCGCCCTGGAGCTGGCGCCGAAGATCCGGGTCAACTGCCTGATTCCCGGCATGACCGCGACCGAGGAACTGACCGCCCGGTTTCGGCTGACCGATCCGGACGCGCTGGCCGAGGTACTGACCGGCATCCCGCTGGATCGGATCGGCGGCACGAGTGACATCGCCGACGCGCTGGCCTTCCTGATCAGTCCCGCCAGCGCCTACCTGACCGGCCAGAAGCTGATCGTCGACGGAGGGCAGTTCATGTGGTGATCGACGATATTCTGACCACCGCCGCGCAGGCCAAGGCGCTCGCGCCGCCGCCAGGCGACGAGACCTATGCCGCCTACTGCGACACGCTCGCCAACCGGTTGGACAAGCACTGGGACCGGGTCGTGCGGGCCAACGCGACCGACCTGGCCCGAGCCGAACAACGCGGCCTGCCCGACGCCCTGCTCGACCGCCTGCGCATGGGTGACGCCCAACTGCGGCACGCGCTCGCGCTGGCCGAGCGGGTCGGCAGGGCACTGCCCGAGGTGACCGCCCCCGGAGGAGTGCTGTCGAGCGAAGGCCCGTTGCGAGTCCGGCGGATTCCGAAGGCGCTCGGCGTGCTGTTCATGATCTACGAGGCGCGGCCGACCGTCACCATCGAGGGCGCGCTGCTGCCCGTCGCCCTCGGCAATGTGGCGATTCTGCGTGGTGGCAACGAGATCGCCGAAACCAACGCGGCCATCGGCGCGATTGTGGCGGACGCGCTGGACGCGGCCGGTTTGCCACCGGGGATGGTGCAGGTGCTGCGCGACAACGACCGGTCGCTGTTTCGCGCGATGCTGCGCCGCCACGACGCGCTGGACGCACTGATCCCGCGCGGCAGCCCCTCGCTGATCGACCACTGCCGCAACAACTCCACGATTCCGGTGATCGCCAGCGGCGGCGGCGTCAACCACCTCTACGTCGACGCCAGCGCCGACCTCGACCTCGCCGCGCGGATCGCGTTGGACAGCAAGCTCGCCGAGCCGACCGCGTGCAACACCCTGGAACTGGTGCTCGCCCATCGCGACATCGCGGAAAACCTGGCCGGTCGACTGGTCGCGCTCGGCGCCGAGCAGCCGTACACGCTGCGCCTGGACCCGACGCTCGCCGTGTGGGGCGGGCCGGGCGTCGAGGTCAGGGAACTGGCCGCGCACGACGACGGCCGCGAGTTCCTGGACGCGACCGTCGGCCTGCGTGCGGTCGCCGGACTCGACGAGGCAGTGGCTCATATCGGCAGGCACGGGTCGCGACACACCGAAGGCATCGTGGCCAGTGCGCCCGAGGTGATCGAGGGGTTCCTGCGCGCGGTCGACGCGGCCGCGCTGGTGGTCAACGGTTCGCTGCGGCTGCACGACGGGCCGACCATGGGGCTCGGCCCGGAGATCTCGATCAGCACGGGACGTCTGCACGTGCGCGGACCGGTCGGCCTGGCTGCGTTGCTCAGCTACAGCTGGGCGATCGACGCGGGCGGCACGCTGCGCGGGAGGTCGTGATGATCACTTCCGAACGCCGGGCCGAGGTCAGCCTGGTCGTGCGGCGCGTGGTGCTGCTGGAATCGCGGCTGCCGCTGCGGCCCGAGGAGATCACCGAGGCCGAACCGCTCAACGGCGAGCTGTTGCGGATCAACTCGCTCGGCTTCCTGGGCATGCTCGTCCTGCTTGAGGACGAACTCGACGTGAGCCTGCCGGATGACCTGTTCGTCAAACACACCTTCACCACCGTCGCCGATCTGGTCGACGTGGTGGCGGGCGTGGTGGGGGAGGAAACGACATGACCGAGCTGCCGACCGCGTGGCGCAGTGTGTTGCCACACCTGGGCTATCGGCTGCCGCCCGATGTCAGCCCGCCCGCCTCGACCGGCCCGATCTCGCCGCAGGTGCCGCTCGAACTGGCCAGGCAGAGTCTGTCCCAGCGCGAATGGTGGCCGGTGCCCGCGCCGGTCGCCGAGCGCTACGCCAGCTACCGGCCGACCCCGCTCTGGCGCGCGCGCCGGTTCGAGGCCGAGGTCGGCGCCAGGGTGCCGATCTACGTGAAGTACGAGGGCGGCAACCTCTCCGGCAGTCACAAACTCACCACGGCCCTCGCGCAGGCGCACTACTACCAGCGGGCCGGCGTTCGGGAACTGGTCACCGGTACCGGCGCCGGTCAGTGGGGGACGGCGCTGGCCGCCGCCTGCGCGGCGTTCGGCCTGTCCTGCACCGTGTTCATGGTCGAGCGCAGCCTGCGCGCCAAGCCGTACCGGGGCAGCCTGATGCGCCTGCTCGGCGCCACCGTGCACGCCAGCCCGAGCGAGCTGACCAAGGTCGGCACTTCCGGTGAGTCGGTGAACAGCCTCGCGCTGGCCATCGGCGAAGCGGTCGAGTACGCGCGGGACGGCGCGGACCGGTCGTTCTGCATCGGCAGCGGCGAGACCTACAGCATCCTGCACCAGTCCGTGATCGGCATCGAGGCGATCAGCCAGCTCGCCGAGCTTTCCGGCGCGGTCGACGTGGTGATCGGCTGCGTCGGCGCGGGCTCGAACTTCGGTGGCGTCGCCCTGCCGTTCTTCGCCGCGCACCGTGCGGACGAGCTGGCAGACCTGCCGCTGTTGCTGGCCGCCGAATCCAATGCAACGCCCAAGCTGTCCCGAGGCGTCTACGCCTACGACGTCACCGACGCGACCGGTACCGGGCCGATGGAGGCGATGTACACCATCGGCGCCGGTTACCCGATTCCCGGTTCACATTCGGCCGGCCTGCGTTTCCACGGCGCGGCGAAGCTGCTCTCCGCGATGCGCCATCGCGACCAGATCGCCGCCGTCGCCGTCGGCCAGCGGTCGGCCCTGGCCGCCGGTGAGCTGTTCGCCAAGTCCGAACTGATCGTGCCCGCACCGGAATCCGGCCACGCGCTGGCCGCCGCCGCGTCCGTCGCGAGTGGACGCGACGCGGCGCACCGCACGAGCACGGGCGTGCTGGTCTGCGTCAGCGGCCACGGCCTGCTCGACCTGTCCGCGTACGACGACCTGCTGGCCGGCACGGTGCGCGACGCTCCGGCGAGCGCGGAAGCGCTGCTCGCGGCGACCGCCGCGCTGCGGCCGGTCGACACCCCCGAACTGACCGAGGTGAGCTGAGAAATGGCTGCCATCATCGAGACCAGGGACCGAACCTGGTCGCCGGTACTGGAAGAACTGACCGCGCCGGCCCTGGACTGCATCCAGACCGGCCTCGCCATCCTCGCCGACCGCCACTACGGCACCGGCGCCCACCTCGTGCTCGGCGCCAAGATCGGCTTCTCGGTGTGGGAACGGCCCGGCCGCCCGCCGACCGTGGAGGTTCCGGTCCAGCAGCGGATCGCCGAGGCGGACGAGCTGGCCGGGCTGCGCGTGCTCGACCGGCGCGACGGCCTCGACGGTCCGGCCCTGCGCCGCTTCGCGGAGAGCGACGGCCCGCTGTACGTGGTCGCCGACACGTTCACCATGCCGTGGACGCCCTACCGCCGGCAGCGCCACATGGACCACAGCTTCCTGCTCAACTCCGGCGGTGGCCGCAACCTGGTCATCGACGCCTACCACAACGAAACCCAGTGGGGTCCGTCCCGGCCCGGCATCTGGCAACTGTCCGATGTGGACTTCGACGCGGTGATCGGCGCTGGCGTGTCCGCCATGGTGATCGGCGCCGACGGCAAACCGGAACTCGACCCGGCCAAGGTGCTCGCCGACAACGCCGGCACCCTCGCCGCCGCCGCGCCGAGCATGCACGCCTACCTTGACACCATCCGGGCCGGCGCGGACTCCGTCGAGATGGTCGAGGCCATGGTGCTCGACGTCTGGCTGCTCGGTCGGTCCCGGCTGCTGCACTCGGCCTGGCTGCAAACCCTCCCCGGCCTCGCACCGTCCGATGTGGACGCGGCGCAGCAGCAGGCGTGGGAGTGGCTGCGGCTGGCCGCCCAGTCCTACGTCGGCCTGCGGCGGGTGCAGCGCGGCGCGGAACTGCCGCCCTCGGTGCTCGACCGGATGGCCGAACTGCTCACCGCCGACATCGAGGTCGCCGCTCGATTCGCCACCGAACCCACGGACATCAGAGATCTGGTGATCGGCGCGGTGCGCACCGCGCTGCGGCTGGGCGAGACCGTGCCGGTGCCGACCGATCGACCGTTGCGCGCCCTGCCGAACTTCAACTCGTTCCGGCTGGTGGACATCATCGAGCAGGTCGAATCGCGGCTCGACGTCACTCTCGACGCGGAAGACCTGACCGTGGAGACGTTGCGCGACATCGACACGATGGCGGATCTGTTCGCTCGGGCGGTCAAGCGATGACGGCGCCACGGTTACTGCACGAGCTGCTCGACGACGCGCTCGTCGCGCACGCCGACCGGCCCGCGGTCGGCACCCACGCCGACCGGCTGACCTATGCCGAACTGGCCGCCGAGAGCAGGCGGATCGCGGTCGGCCTGCACGCGCTCGGCGTGCGCGCCGGCGACCGGGTGGTCGTCGCCATCGCGCCGGACGTGCTGATTGCGGCGCTGCTGTACGGCTGCTCGCGGTTGGGCGCGGTGTTCTGCGTCTTCGGCGAAACCGCCCCGCCGCCCGCCTACGCGCACGTCTTCGATGACGCCGAACCGACCGCGCTGATCACCGACAACCCGGACGCCCGCGAGCTGGCCGAACAACGCGGCATCCGCTGCCTGAGCACGCGGGACCTTCGAGTCCTCGGCGAGCAGAAGGAACTGCGAACCGGGCCGATCGCGGTCGACCCGGTCTGCCTGATCTACACCTCCGGCAGCACCGGCCTGCCCAAAGCCGTGGTGTCCACGCACGCCCAGCTGACCTTCGCGGTCCAGGCCATCCAGTCGCAGCTGCGCTACCAGCCGAACGATGTGGTGTTCTGCGCACTGCCGCTGTCCTTCGACTACGGCCTCTACCAACTGTTCCTGGCCACGGCGGCAGGCGCGTTCGTGCACCTGGCCGACGCCACCGACGCCGGGCCTCGGCTGCTTGCCGAACTGCTGCGCACACACACCACCGTTCTGCCGGCGGTGCCGGGCATGGCGCGCGGCCTCGCGATGATGTTGTCCCGGCCCGGCGCCGAGCCGCCGTCGGTGCGGTTGCTGACCAACACCGGATCGGCCATGTCCGAGGGCGTGCTGGCCGAGCTGCGGGCCAGGATTCCCGGACTCGGCATCCAGCTGATGTTCGGGCTGACCGAGTGCAAGCGCGCCACGATCATGCCGCGCGACGAGGACCTGCGCCGACCGGGTGCGTGCGGCCGGGCGCTGCCCGGCACCGAGGTGTTCGCGGTCGACGGCGACGGCAACCGGGTGCCGGCGGGTGAGGTCGGCGAGCTGGTGGTGCGCGGCCCGAACGTGATGGCCGGCTACTGGCGGCGACCCGAGCTGACCGCGCAACGTTTTCCGCACGCCGAAGGGCTGTTCCCTCGGCTGCGCACCGGTGACTACGGCTGGGTCGACGAGGAGGGCTACCTGTACTTCGTCGGCCGGCGCGACGACCTCTACAAGGAGCGCGGGTTCCGGGTCAGCGCCATCGAGGTGGCCGCGGCCGCGAACCGGATCGACGGGATCGACGCGGCGGCCGTGCTGCCACCGGGCGACGGTCGCGAAGAGGCCACGCTGGTCGTGGTCGGCAGCCTGGCCTCGGCCGATGTGCTCACCGCGCTGCGCGCGCGGATCGAGGAGTACAAGGTGCCGCAGCGCTGCCAGGTCGTGCCGAGCATGCCGTTGACCAGAAACGGAAAGATCGACCGGGCCGCGCTCGATCGACTGGTGCCGGACGGTTCCCGTGGCTAGCCCGGACTGGCGCGCCGGCCTGCCGACCCCGGCCTACGTCTACGACCTCGACGAACTGCGCCGCGCACACCGGTCCCTGCGGCACGCGCTGCCGGCCGGGACGGAGCTGTTCTACTCAATAAAGGCCAATCCGCATCCGCTGATCGTGGCCGCGCTGGGCGAGGCGGGCGCGAGCGCCGAGATCTGTTCGCCCGGTGAACTGGCGGTCGCGCTCGACGCCGGGTTCGATCCGGCGCGGCTGCTCTACACCGGTCCGGGCAAACGCGACCAGGATGTCGCGGACGCGCTCAAGGCAGGCGTCGGCCTGTTCTCGGCCGACTCGCCGCACGGGCTCGACCAGGTGCGCGGGCTCGCCGACGATCTCGGCGCCGCAGCGCGCGTGCTGCTGCGGGTCAACGACACGACGCCCGTGCCCGGCACCGGTCTGGCCATGACCGGAGTCGCGTCCCAGTTCGGCGCGGACGCGGACTGGATTCTCGGCCAACCGCACCGGTTCCGCGGCCCGCGCCTTGCCGGGCTGCACCTCTACATGGGCACCAACACGGTGGACGAGGACGTGCTGGTCGCGCAGCTCACCCAGTCCGCCCGGACCGCGCGGAAGCTGGCCGACGCCTGCGGATTCGACCTCGAACTGCTCGACCTCGGCGGCGGCTTCGGCGCGCCGTCGGCCCGTGCCGGCCAACTGCCCGAGTACCCGAACCTGGCCGAGCGCATCGCCGGCCTCCTGGACGAGATCTTCCCCGACTGGCGGATCGGCAGGCCCCGGATCGCCTTCGAGTCCGGCCGCTACCTCACCGCGACCTGCGGGACGCTGCTCGCCCGGGTGCTGGACGTCAAACAGTCCCGCGATCAGCGGGTGCTGGTGCTGGAGTCGGGCATCAACCACCTCGGCGGCATGTCCGGGCTGCGCAGGCTCCCCCCGCTCGTGCCGACCCTCGAACTGCTCGCGCGACGCGACGAACCCGACAGCCGGGCCATCGTCGCGGGTCCACTGTGTACGCCGCTGGACACCTGGGGGATCGGTGTCACCGCACCACCTGCCCGCATCGGCGACCTGATCGCCGTGCCCAACGTCGGCGCGTACGGGCTCTCCGCGAGCCTGCTGGCCTTCCTCGGCCATCCGGCACCGACCGAGATCGTCGTTGCCGGGCAACGAATTCTGCACACTTCACGGCTTGTCTCGCAGAGGAGTGAAAAGCCATGGACGCCCGATTCACCACCATGCTCAGAGGAGTCCTGAAATACGCGGGGGAGCAGGAGTTCACCGCCGACTCACGACTGCGCGACCTCGGACTGGACTCGATGAGCGCGATCACGCTGCTGTTCGCGATCGAGGACGGCTACGGCGTGAGCCTGCCGGACGACAAGCTCGTCGACGCCACCTTCGACACCGCGGGCGGCCTGTGGGCCGAGGTGTCCCGGCTGCTGGACGATGCGTCATGAGCGCCATCGCCGACGCGGTCGAGGCGACCGCCGGCAACGCGCGGGAAGCCGACGCCGACGCCGAGTTTCCCGTCAAGGCCCTGTCCGCGCTGCGCACCAGCGGCCTGCTCGGTCTCGTCGCACCGGTCGAGTACGGCGGCGAGGGCGGGGGCTTCGGTGAGGTCGTCGACGCGACGATCGCCCTGTCGCGCGAGGACATGTCGGTCGGGATGATCTTCGCGATGCACTGCCAGCAGGCCATGGCGCTCGCCCAGTACGCATCGCCCCGCCTGCGCGCCGAACTGCTGCCGGCACTCGTGCGCGGCGAGCTGTACCTCGCCTCGGTCACCACCGAGACGGGCACCGGCGGCGGGCTGCTCACCTCCGAATCGACCGTGACCGCGGGCGACGGCCTGCTCAACATCGACCGCGAGGCCCCGATCGTCACCGGTGGCCCGCACGCGGACGGCTTCCTGATCACCACGCTGGCCCCGGACGCCACCGCGGCCAACCAGGTCTCGCTCGTCTACGCCGCCCGCGATCAGCTCACGCTTGAGGTGACAGGCGGCTGGAATCCGCTGGGCATGCGTGCCACGCACAGCGTGCCGATGCGCCTGACCGGCGCCGTGCCGGCGGACCAGCTGATCGGCAAACCGGGCGATTTTCGCACCATCGTGGCGCAGCTGTTCGGACCGGCCGCGCACATCGGCTGGAGCGCGGCCTGGCTCGGCACCACGGCGGGCGCGCTGTCCAGGGTGCTGCACCTGATCCGGAGCAAGTCCGGTCGGCGTTCCTTCGACCCGTCCTCGGAACTGCTGCTCACCCGGCTGGCTCGCATCCGCGCCCGGATCGACGCGGTCAACGCGCTGCTGCGGCACACCGTGTCCGCTGTGGACAGTGCATCGGATCGGTCGGCCGCGCCGGTGCAGTTGCTGGTCAACACGCTCAAGACGCAGGCGGCCGAGCAGTGCTTCACCGCGATCAACGAACTCGTCGAACTGGTCGGCCTGCGCCACGGCTATCTGCGCGACTCGCCGCTGTTCCTGGAGCGTGCCCTGCGCGACCTGCGTTCGGCCTCGCTGAACTACGCCAACGAGCGGCTGTACCTGGTCAATGGCGCGCTCGCGCTGCTCGACCAGGAGGTGCGCCTTGACTGACTCGGACAGCTCTTTCCGCCATGCCGCGATCGAGGCGGTCACCGGCGCGAAGGACGACGGTCGCGCCGTGTGGCAGGCGCTGGGCCGGGCCGGTCTGCTCGCGGACCTGTTCGGCCCGGCGATCGGTCCCGGTCCTCGACTCGACCGGATCGAGGACCTGCTGACCGTGCTGGACGCCCGGTTCGGCGTCGGCACGGTGCTCTCGCTGTGCGTGCAGGTGGCCAGCGCGTTGCCCATCCTGCGCGCGGCCGCCGACACCGGGCCCGCCGCGAAGGCGTACGAGGCGGCGCTGCGCGGCGACGCGATGCTCGCGCTGGCCGTCACCGACACCGACGCCGCCGGCTCCGACCTGCTCGCCATGGGCACCACCGCCGCGCTGACCGCCGATACGATCCAGCTGGACGGCGGCAAGTCGTGGATCACCAACGCCCGCACCGCCGACTACGCCCTGGTGCTCGCCCGGCACCGGCCGCAACAGCACTTCACCAGCTTCCTGTGGGCGCTGGTGCCGACCGACGCGCCCGGCGTCAGCACCGAGCGGGCCGGTTCGCGGTTCGCCGGGGCAGGGCTCGGGCAGTTGCGACTGGACGGTGTGCGGCTGGGCCGCGATCACCTGCTCGGCGCACCCGGCCGCGGCCTGCCGACGTTCGCACGGCACGTGGCCACCGAACGGATCGCCGGCGCGTTCTGGGCGCGGGCGATGTGCCGGCGGGTGCTGGCCGACACCCACGGTTGGCTGGACAGTCGCACCGTCGGCGGCAGACCGTTGTGGCACAACGACGCCGTGCGCGAGCGGTTCGCCCGCTGCCTGGTCGAGCTGCGCCGGATCGACGCCATGTGCGCGCAGCACGTCGCCATCGCGCACACGCCGGACGCGCTGCTGTCCAGCATGCTGCTCAAGGCATCCACCGCGCACAGCCTCGATCTTGTACTCACCGAATGCGTCGCCCTGCGCGGCGCGGATGCCTACCAGGACGGCGGCCTTGCCGACCTGCGCGCCGACACGGCCATGTTCGGCATCGCGGGCGGGGCGACCGGCGCGATGCTGGCCGGCATCGCCGAACACGCGATCGCCCTGGTGGCTTCGCCATGACCGGCGCGCAGGTCGCGCTGGGGCCGATCGGCGGAGCGCACGAACACGCCGCCGCGCTGGCCCTGGCGCGCAACCTGTTGCACGAGATCGGCGGCGCCGGGCTAGCCGGCTCGACGATCGCGGCCCGACGCGGCGGGCAGCCGTTTCTGCCGGCCCATCCGGACATCGGCATCAGCCTCTCGCACTCCGGTGACTGGGCGGCGGCCGCGGTCGGCGTCGGCGTCGCGGTCGGGGTCGACGTCCAGGTGCCGCAGCCGACCTCGCCGGGACTGCTGCGCCGCTGCTGTCGGCCCGCTGAGCGGGACGCGCTCACCCGGATGCCGGCCGACCGGCGGGACCTGGAGTTCGCGTGGCTGTGGACGGCGCAGGAGGCGTGCGTGAAGGCCACCGGCGACGGACTGGCCGGCCTGCCGTGGACCATTCCTGTCCGCATCGGACAGTGTGCGGGCGACTGGCAGGGGGTGCGCTGGCAGGCGTTGCGCGACTTCCCGCTGCCGGTCAGCTGCGCCTACGTCGACAAGGAGGCCGCGCGGTGCTGATCAAGCCACGCCCCCGGCACGAACGGTTCACCGGTCTGAGCTGCTACACCGCGAACCTGGCCGCGTACCTGGACACCGAGATGTCCGATGTGGATGGATACCTGGCCGGTTCGATCCGGCTCGCGGTCCGCACCGATCTGCCGTCGGGTCGCCTGGCCTTCTCCCATCATCACCGGCCGCTGGACCGGTTGCCGGACGGCACCCGGCTGAGCTACGCGACGCTGCCGCCGCGCGCGGCGCTGGTCGGCATCGCCGACGAGCTGCGTCGACGCGGCCGGGTGCTGGTCGTCACCGAAGGCTCCCGGCTGCCCTGGTCGCCAGCTCGGCACGAGGCGCGCCTCGCGCCGCACTGGCTGCTGGTCACCGGGCGTCGCGCCGAGTCCTGGCACGTGGTGGACGCGTTCGCCGGCTTGCTTGCCGGCGGCGAACAGCGGCCCTACACCGGTTGGCTGTCCACGGCGCGGCTGATCGACGCGATGACCGAGGCCGCGTCCAGCGGCTGGAGCGTCGAACAGCACCAGCGCAACAGCCTCGCGTTCGGCTTCCCGGTCGCCGTGCCGGAATCGGCCGGTCCGCTGTGGCTGCGCCGCGACCTCGAAGCCGGACCGGACCAACCCGAACTACCCGGCAGCTGGTTGACCGAGGACGAGCAGGTGCTGCCGTTTCTCGCCGACTACTTCACCGACCCGCGGCACGAGGGCGCCCGCTACCTCGACGACCTGTGGACCGCGGCCGCGCACCGGGTGTTCCGCTACCAGTGGCTGCACACCAAGCCCGATCTGCCCGACGCGGTGCGCGAACGCGCGCTCGCGGCAGGCGCCGCGTGGCTGCGGCTGCCCGGCGCACTGCGCTTCGCCGTCGACTCGGCCCATCGGGGCCGGCCCCGGCCGAGTCTGGTGCACCAGACGTTCGGCCATCTCCTCGACGTCGATCCCGACTCCGACCAGCTCATCAGCGCACCGCGAAGGGAATCCCGATGACGACCAGCACGAGCACGACGACCCGCCGACTCTACGATTTCTTCCGCAACTCGGTCGAGCAGCACGCGAACGCGCCCGCGATCGAGATCGCGGGCCAGACGCTGAGCTACGCCGAGTTGGACGCGGCGGTGGCCCGCATGGCCGGTCGCATGCTGCGCGCGGCCGGCCGCAGGCCGAGCCGGGTGGGTCTGCTGACCTCGCGCAGCCTCGCGACCTATCTGGGTTACCTTGCCGCGCAACGGCTCGGTGCGGCAGTCGTGCCGCTCAACCAGGGCGCGCCGGTGGCCAGGAACCTGGCCATCACCAAGGACGCCGGCCTCGATCTGACCATCGTCGACGACTCCGCCGCCACCCAGCTGCCCGAATACCCGCAACAGGCCGGCATCCCGATCCTGGACCTGACCGGCAAACACGGCCAGTCCCTGCTCGATGACGTCCCCGCCGACGAACTGCCCGAGCTGACCACCGGCCCGGACGACGTCGCCTACATCATCTACACCTCAGGCTCGACCGGGCGGCCCAAGGGCGTGCCGACCACCAACGGCAACGTCTGCGCGCTGATCACCGACGTGATTCCGCGGTTCGGGTTCACCTCGGACTGCCGGGTGTCGCAGACCTTCGAGCTGTTCTTCGACGGCTCGATCGTGGAGATGTTCGCGACCTGGGGCACGGGCGCCACGCTGTGCGTCGCGCAGGCGGGCGACGTCTTCGCGCCGGTCCGGTTCGTCAACGAGAAGCGGCTCACCCACTGGCTCTCGGTGCCCTCGATCATCTCCTTCGCCCGCAGGCTGCGTGCGCTGGCGCCGGGCAGCATGCCGACACTGCGCCGGGGCATGTTCGGCGGTGAGGCACTGACCTTCGAGCAGGCGCTGGCCTGGCAGGAGGCCGCGCCGAACGCGACAGTGCACAACTGCTACGGCCCGACCGAACTGACCGTCATCTGCACCGGTTACCCGGTGCCCGCCGATCGCGCCGACTGGCCGGTCACGTCCAACCGCTCGATCCCGATCGGCGAGATCTATCCGCACCTGGAGTATGTGCTGCTCGACGAGGACCTGCGCGACGGCGACGACGGCGAGCTGTGCCTGCGCGGCCCGCAGCGTTTCCCCGGTTACCTCGATTCGGAGGAGAACGCGGGTCGGTTCCTGTCCTTCGACGGCGAGACCGGTCGGATCTACGACGGGTCGACCCCGCTGACCGCCGCGCACTGGTACCGCACCGGCGACCGGATTCGCCGGGAGAACGGCGAACTCGTGCACCTGGGCCGGTTCGACAACCAGGTCAAGGTGCGCGGCAACCGGGTCGAACTCGGCGAGATCGAATCCGCCATGCGTCGCCACCCGGCCATCGCCGAGGTCGTCGTGCTGGCCGTCACCGCCAGCGACGAGCAGGTCGAACTGCACGCCGCGTACACCGGTGACCGGGTCTCCGACGCCGACTTCGGCCGCATCCTGGCCGAACTCCCGGTCTACATGCGACCCAAGAGCTACCACCACCGGGCGGACATTCCGTTGGCCGCCAACGGAAAGGTCGACCGCAAGCGACTGACCGAGGAACTCGCCCCCGCTCTGGAAAGGAACCCGCTCCGATGACGACAACCGACACCGGCATGCTCCCGGCGAATCCGATGATGGAGGCGCTGTGGTGGGTGCACTACCGGTCGAAGAACAAGTCTGTTTACAACCTCACCTGGGCGATGACCTGCGACCAGCCGCTGGACTTCGACGCGCTGCGGATCGCCTGGCAGGCCATGGTCGACCGGCACGAGGCGCTGCGCGGCAGCCTGCACCAGCGCGACGGCTCGGTCTACCTGTCCATCATCGACCACGTCGACGTCGAGCCGGAGCGGATCGTCATCGAAGACCCCGGTTCGGTGCCGGCCGAGGACATGCTGCGCGCGATCGCCTACGAACTGCACGAGCGCACCGTCGACCTGGCCGTCGCGCCGGCCGGCCGGCTGGGCCTGGTCACCGTCGGCGAGGCGCACGAGTTGGTGCTCACCATCCACCACGCGCTGCTCGACGGCTGGAGCATGCAACTGCTCCTCGCGGAGTTCTCCACCGCCTACGCGACCGTGTTGGCCGGTGGCACGCCGGAGTTCGACACCGAACCGGTGTCCCTGCGCGAATACGTGCTCGACGCGCACGAGGCCCGCACCGACGGCCGCTGGGACGGCAGCCTCAAGCACTGGCGCGACGACCTCGACGGCGCGAAGACCGCGACCCTGATCGCCGACCGGCACCGCTACACCGGCACCGGCAACAAGGGCGAGGTGCTCCAGTTCGCCTTCAGCCAGGAGGCGGTCGAGGCGGCGGCGTCGATCTCCGAGCAGTTCTACACGACCCCGTTCACCATCATCCTGGCCGCGTTGCAGACGGTCATCGCGCGCGGCGGCGCCGGTCCGGACGTGGCGAGCGGCATGGTCACGGCCAACCGGATGACCCAGCGCGAACAGGCGATGATCGGCTACGTCGCCAACCTGGTCGTTGCCCGCAACACGATCAACGACACCGACACCTTCGGCACCGTGATCGAGCGGACCAGGGACAACATGTGGGGCATGCTGGCCAACCAGCAGGTGCCGTTCTCGCTGGTCTACGGCGCGCTGACCGATTCGGCCAAGACCATGCTGCGGGACAACATTCCGCTGATCATGACCTACTACGGCCCGATCGGCACCGGTCTGCGCATGGGCGACGTGCAGATGCGGCTGGAGCCCGCGCCGAACCGGACCGCGCGCACCGACCTCGGCATCGGCGTGTGGGACTCGCCGACCGGGTTCATGATCGAGAGTGAGCACAACTCCGGCCGCTACGATCGGGAGACCGTGCTGCGGCTGTTCCACGACATCGACGCGGCGCTGGTCGCCTTCGGCGCCGGACTGGAACAGTTGGTGTCCACTTTGGACGTAAAGTCCCGGTCCGGCCCCGCGCACATCGAGCACGAGCTGACCGCGGCCGACCTGGGCACCACGGTGATGCCCAAGTCCGCGGCCATGGACCAGGTCCGCCGGGTCTGGACCGACGTGCTCGGCACCGAACCGGCCGGCCCGGACGAGGACTTCTTCGCCCAGGGCGGTCGATCGCTGAAGGTCGTCCAGTTCGCGTCGGCGCTGGAATCGGAGACCAGCGTGTCACTGGACGTGGTCGGCTGGCTGGCCGACCCGACGCCCCGGCGGGCGGCCGAGCAGATCGCCGGTGAACTCGACCCGGACAAGGCGGACGGGACCCTGGTCGAACTGCGCGCGGGCGACGGACCGCACGTGCACCTGGTACCCGGTGCCGGCGGTACCCCGCAGGACTACCGGGACCTGATCACCGAGCTGCCGGAGGACTGGCGCATCACCGCGTCCCAGGAACGCGAGCCGCTGGACTCGGTGCCCGAGATGGCGCGGCAGTACCGCGCGGACCTCGACGCCGCCGGCATTCGGCCGGACCTGCTGGTCGGCTGGTCGATGGGCGGGCAGATCGCGTTCGAACTCGCCGCCGGCTACGGGGACGATTCGCCGCTGGTGACCGTGATCGACTCGGCCCCGCCGATCGGCTACAGCTCCGAGCAGGCCAGCGACGACCTGGTCTACAACACCTTCGCGGCCGGCATGGCAGGCGCCTTCGGCGTGACGCTCGACGGCACCCCCGCGCACACCTCGCCCGCCGATCCCGAACTGTCCATGCGCGTGCTGGCCGGCCGGTTGACCGCGGTGTCCGGGCAGCCGGTGTCCGCCGCGATGCTGCTGGACCGGTGGCGCACGTTCTACCGGCACACCAAGGCGACCTGGTCCTACGTCGCCGACCGGGACGCGAGCGCCGAGGCGCTGGTGGTCGGCGCGGTCATCGCCGAGTACCAGGTCGAGTTCTGGGCGTCGAAGTTCAGCCCGAAGGCGAGCATGCTGCGGGTCGAGGCCGACCACTACGGCGTGCTCAAGCCGCCGGTCGTCGCCGAGGTCGCCGCCGCCATCGTGGCGCTACAGAGTTCCTCGGTTCCCGCCAGATAACCCCCACGAAAAAGCCGGCCCGCGCGAACTGCGCGGGCCGGCCTTTTTGTGGTGTTCAACCGCGGCTGGTGAGTTCCTCGGTCAGCCGCTTGCGGTCGGTCTTGCCGTTGAGGTTGCGCGGCAGGTTCTCGCGGTGCTGATAGCCCTGCGGCCGCATGTATTCGGGCAGGTCGGCCACCAGCGGTGTGAGTTCGTCGTCCGCGACCCGCGCTCCGGTGTAGACGGCCCAGAGTTCGATCGTGTTGTCGCGGGCCGGACAGGCCAGCACCACCACGTCGGCCAGACCGGGATGGGCGCGCAGCGCGGACTCGATCTCGCCGAGTTCCACCCGGTAGCCGGAGATCTTGATCTGGTCGTCCAGCCTGCCGAGGTGGACCAGTTCGCCGCCCTCGTCGCGCACCCGGTCACCGGTGCGGTACCAGCATTCCGGCGTCGGCGCTCCCTCGTGCGCGGTCGCCCGCAGCCCGTCGTAGCGCAGGAATCGGTCCGCGTTGTGTGCCGGATCGAGGTAGCCGTCGAAGCGCTGCGGCCCGCGCACGCACAGTTCACCGTCGTTGGCGGCGAAGCCCTGCTCGTCGAGCACGATCGCCTCAAGGTGCGGGTAGGCGCGGCCCATCGGCACGGTCGCGTTGGACGTGACCGGCCAGCGGCTTTCGTTGTCCGGCAGGCGGTATCCGATACAGGTGACGGTCAACTCGGTCGGCCCGTAGATGTTCTCGATGGAGCTGTTCGGCGCGGCCTTCGTCCACGCCGCGGCCTGTTCCAGCGAGAGCTGCTCGCCCGCGAACAGGCTCACCCGCAGTTCGGGCATGCAGTCGGGACGCAGCGTGCGCAGCCGCTTGGCGATGGACACCACCGAGGGCACCGAATACCAGTGCGTGATGCCTGCGGTCGCGACGAACCGCGCCGGATTGAGCACCTCGTCCGCCTGCGGCACGACCAGGGTCGCGCCGGAACACCACGACACGAACAGGTCGAACACGGACGGGTCGAACGTCAGCTCGAACGCCTGGGAAAGCCTGCTGCCCGGCCCGACGCCGTACCGGTCCACGCAGTGCGCCACATAGGCGCCGACATGGCGATGCCGAATCGGCACGCCCTTGGGCTCCCCGGTCGAACCGGACGTGAACAGGGTGTAGGCGATGGCTTCCGGGTCCGACGGCACCGGCCCGTCCCAGGCATCGCCGTCCAGCTCACCCTCCCAGCCGATGCGCAGTGGCACCGTGACGATCGTGCCATCGGCCTGGGCAGCACCCTGATCGTCGACCACCAGAACATCCACATCGGACAGTCGGCAGATGTTCCTGTTGCGGGCGGCCGGAAACCGGGGGTTGAGCGGCACCACGACGGCCCCGCAGCGCAGCGCGGCGAGATAGCCGGCATAGGCGGCCAGACTGCGGCTGGCGAGCAGCCCCACGGCCCGTGGCGGCCTCCCGCAGGCCCGCACCAGCCGCCCGGCCAACCGGTCGGCCAGGTCCAGCAGTTCGGTGTAGTTCAGCTTGCTGCCGGCGACCTCGATCGCCGGTTCGAGCGGATTCGCCCGCGCGCAGTCGAGCACCCAGCGATAGAGCGTTCCGGTTGTGTCGATGTGTTTGGCCATCGGTGTATTCCTGTCTTTCTGCGTTGCCTCGGTGGCACAATCGGCCTTGGAATTCAGCGGAATACTCGTCTTCAATTCGGATTGGACGAACGCGATGACCAGTCGATGGTTTCGCAGTATGGCAGCGCATTTCGCGTCCGGTGTCACCGTGGTGACCAGCATCGCCGACGACGTCCCGGTCGGCACCACGGTCAACGCGTTCACGACCGTCTCGCTCGACCCGGCCCTGCTGCTGGTCTCGCTGCGGCGTGGTTCCCGGCTGCTGGCCAGCGTCGAGGAGTCCGGCGTGTTCGCGGTGACCATCCTCGGCGCCG
Organism: Pseudonocardiaceae bacterium; assembly: GCA_035948315.1. Taxonomy (GTDB): domain Bacteria; phylum Actinomycetota; class Actinomycetes; order Mycobacteriales; family Pseudonocardiaceae; genus CAJCJE01. The sequence continues at coordinate 60,355 of DASZJG010000045.1, forward strand.
ACCAGCGGCGGCACGCCAGCTGGTTCGCCAGCCCGACCCGCCCGACCGGAGTGGCCGCGTTCGCCGGCATCGCGACCCGGCCCGCGCCCAGGACCGGCGCGCCGCTACTGGCCGAGGGCGTGGCCTACTTCGACTGTCGGGTGCATCAGGTGTATCCGGGCGGCGACCACGCGATCGTGCTGGGCGAGGTCGCCGGCTGCGGCGAGTTGGTGCCGAGGGAGCCGCTGATGTTTCTCGGTCGCGACTTCGTCACCCTCGACACCACCGCCACTCACTGCCCGGCGCCCGCCTTGGCGTCATCGGCCTTGACATCGTCTTCAGTCTTGGGCGGCTCCGCGTCGTCGACCGCCTCAGGCTGGTCAATCACCGCCAGCGCGCCCGGCGTCACCACCCGCAGGTAAGGAATGACCAGCAACGCGCAGATGACCGCGAAGAAGCCGAAGGCGACCCGGAAGCTCACCGTGGTCGCCAGCGTGCCGGCGATCGCCGCGGCGATCGGGCCAGCGCCCCAGCCGACCAGCCTGCTGGCCGCGCTGAACCGGCCGAGCATCTCGACCGGCGCGAGGGTCTGGTAGATCACCCGCGAGTTCACGGTCCACATGGTGCCGCCAAGACCGGCGATGAACGCGGCCGCGCCGATGATCACCACGCTGCTCGGCTTGGCCGGCGCCAACGCGGGCGCGGCGACCAGCGCGAACGAGCCGATGATGTCGGCGAACATCGACCAGCGTCGGCCGAGCAGCTTGTTCACCTTGCCGACCACCACCGTGCCGAGCACGCCACCCGCGCCGAGGCAGGTGAGCAGCAGGCCGTACTCCTGCGAGTTCAGGTGCAGCGGACCGCCGACCGCGTAGGCCGGAATGATGGAGATCCACGCGGTCCAGGTGCCGGCCATCACCGCGATCAGCAGGGCCATGGTGCGCAGCAGCTTGGTGCGCCAGAGGAACTGCAGACCTTCCCTGATCTCCACGTTGATCGCCTGGCGCTCGCGCTCGGACGCGACCCGGAAGTTCCCGACCAGCATCAGCAGCAGCACCGCGCCTGCCACGTAGGCGATGCTGGAGGTGCCCAGCGCGAAGATGAAGCCGGCCGCGACCAGGATGCCGCCGATCGGTGCGCCCAGGAAGCTGTTGAACAGGTACTCCATCGCGGTGATCCGCGCGCTGACCACCTGCCACCGCTTCTTCGGCACCGCGCTGGGCACGATCGACGCGCCCGAGGTCAGCGCGACCACCTGGGCGACACCGATGGCGAACGCGATGACGAACACGACCGGCAGGGTCAGTGCGTGCAGCAGGTAGCAGACCAGCAGGACCCCGATCGCGATCATCCGGGCGGTCTCCGCGCCGAACATCAGGGTTCGCCGGTTCTTGCGGTCGACGAACACGCCCACGTGCAGTGCGGTCAGCAGCCACGGCAGGGTGAGCAGCACGGCGACAAGGGAGATCAGCACCGGTGAGTGGGTGAGCCGCACCGCGAGCAGCGGCAGGGTCACCCTGGTCACCGCGTCGGCGAGGTTCGTGGTCGCGGTGAACACGACCAGCAGCCACTCGTTGCGACGTGGCGTCGCCACCGGATCGGAATCTGGGGACACGAGGAGGTCTCCTCTCGGACTAACCGAATAGCTGGGTTAAGAGGTTAGTTGATTTCGGCACTTAGTATGGCGTTATCGACGACGCCGACAAGGAGGTGCGAGTGAGCCCCGCCGCGCACGTTCTGCCGGACTGGCTTGAGCCACTGCTGGCGTTCGTGAACACCGTCGACGTCGAGAGCAACGTCGACGAACTGGCCGAGGGCCCGCTCGCCCTGCGCGACTGGCTGGCCGGCCGGAAACTGCTCGGCGCCGACCCGGACGAGGTGACCGTCTCGCGCGCCGACCATCGGCTGGCCATCGACCTGCGCACCGGGCTGCGCGCCCTGGCGCTGTGCAACAACGGCGGCGACGCGGACGAGTCGGCCCTGGTCATGATGCACCAGGCGTTCGACCGGTTCCCGCTGGTCGCCGCCGTGCCGGTGCCCGGAACGGACCTGCCGGCGCTGCGTCCGCACCGCCTGCCGCCGGTCCGCGCCGCGCTCGGCGTCATCGTCGCCGGCTACGCGCAGGCGGTGGGCACCGGCGACTGGGACCGGATCCGTCGGTGTCCGGCCGAGGACTGTGCGTGGGCGTTCTGGGACTCCTCGGCCAAGGGCGCCCGGCGTTGGTGCAACATGCGGGTCTGCGGCAACCGGGCGAAGGTCCGGGCATTTGCCGCCCGCAAGGCGTCGTCGATCTCCTGACCGTCATCGCGCTCCCTAGGACTGGCTGCCGAATCGTCGTTCCATCTGGCTGGCGAACTTCAACCATTCAGCCGCGCACCGGCGGGCCAGTCCGGCCAGGACGTACGCGCTGTGCGGCGGGGTCGCGTCCGCGATGTCCTGCCACTCCTCCTTGGCGATCACGCGCTGCGCCAGCCAGCGCAGGATGATGTGCCCGGATTCCGCGAACCGCAGTGACGGATCTCGTTCGAGACTGCGGAGCATCGCGTTGCGCTCCTGCGCGGACAGACCGTGGGCGTCTTCCTCCCGGATGACCGCGGCCGGTTCCGGTGGCACCGAAATCTGCTTCTCGGCACCGCGTCTGCGCAGTGGCACCGGATCCTCACCCCGCTCGATCCGGGCTCGAACGTCGCGCACGGTGGCGGGGGAGATGCCCGCGGTACGCGCGATCTCCCGCAACGAGGCGTCCGGATAGGCCGCGATCAGCTTGCCCGCGGTGCGCCTGCCATCGGTGCTGTCCACCGGTCGCACCCGACCGTCCCGGCCGACCCGCGCGGTTTCCCTGGGCAGCCCGACCATCCGTCCCCGCACGGATGCCACGGTTCGGCCGCCGAGTCCGGTGACCGCGGCGATCGCCCGATCCGACCAGTCCGGATGCGAGACGATGATCCGCGCGACCGCCGCCTCCCGGTCGGCGAAGGACAGCGGCAGGCCGTGGGTGACGTTGGCCCTCACCGCCATCACATAGGCGTCGTCGTCGCTGCCGTCGAAGAAGACCGCGTCGATCGCGTCCAGGCCACGCAGCTTGGCCGCGCCGAGCCGGTGCATTCCGTCGATGACCCGCATACTCGGTCGGTGTACGAGGATGGGCGGCAGCGTCCGGTCGGATTCGGCCAGCACTCTGATGTGCTCGTCGTCCTCGCCGCCGAGTCGTGGTGAATCCGCAGGCCGCAGCGTGGTCAGCGGCACTTCGTAGGTCTGTTCGTCGTGTTCTGCCGAATGGACTGAATGGTCCCTCGCACGGTCGGTGTCTGTTTGGTCAATCAATTGGTCTCCCCGGTCAGTCCCGACTTAGACGGGGCGAAGCCAAGTCAACGGACGGCGTCACTTGTTCAGAATGCGTTCCCCGAAATCGATAGTTTTCCGCGGTCGTGCATAAGCTTGTTCCCGTTCACCATGCGCCCGTCGATTTCGAATGAAACCCCATTCGCCTCGTGGGTTTCGCAATCCGTCATCTTCGTCGCATAGCGGGCGTGTGGTGTTGGCCTGGAGACGAGACTAGGACGTCTATCGGTCCCGGTCCAGGACCAAAACGGGCTGACTGACCTGCGCTAACTGTGAATTCTTTTAATAGGTGACCCATGGTTGTCGCCCGTGCTCATTCCGTATTGGCGATCGGGTCGACATTCATGTGGTCGCCAATCTCAATTTTCGAGTTGAGGTTAGCGACTCGGAATGAGAGTTGTTGTTTGGCCTGGTCAGCTGGTTGAGTTCAAACCAGTGCAAACCGCTAACCGGTTTGCCCAGGTAGCGGTTGGTGGTGCAGGTCACGTTGGCACGTCTGTGTGTTCGCCGCAGGATCGCGCGGAGCGGGTCCACTTCACGATTGCTCCATCCGGTGGCCTGCTTAGCCGATTGCTCACGCGTTCAACTGTGCCGGGGGTGCAGTTGGCCACCTGATCGCACATCGCAGATCGCGACATCAATTGATAAAGATGCGCTTGCACGGTGCGATTCAACCTCGGTTCGGCGGGGCCTTTTTCGCCGCATTGCGATGCGCGCTTACGCGAATAAGCCGGTCCGCGAATTCACGCGCGGACCGGGCTGCTCCCCATTCGGCGGCGTCATTATTGCCCGCACCCATTACGGGCAGCGGGACGCGTGCCGTGCGCGGCGGCCGGGACAGGCTTCGTCTCGACGTCATCGAATGGCTATGCGGCGGCGACCCCTCCCGCGCCCGATTGGTACGCGCGGAACCCCCAGTCGCCCCCATCTGCGACCACCGCTTGCGTACGCCCCAACGTGTCAGTACCAGGCGCGACAGGTCAGTCTGCGCCCACGGGAATGGATCGAGGAATCCACCATTCGGGCGACGATTCCGTCTGGACCGTTGCACAGTGCGACTTTCGCGCAGGCATAGCCAATTCAGGTCCACACCGGTGTCTTTCTCGTGGTCGACCGGTTACGGAATGTTTGCCGCCAGGGGAATCCGGTTGCTTTGGACTATCCGGGTGCGGTCATATGCGGAGCGTGGTCGACCGGCTTGACTGTCCATTGTGCTCAGTCCGGGGTGTAACTACGTTTCGCCGGCCCATCGCCTGCTCCACGCGTTCAACGGCTGGAGCGCCTCGACAAGATCCTCGCCGAGGGGGGTGAGGTGGTAGCCGTCGTCGTGCAGGGCGAGCAGTCGGGTGTCGGTCAGTTCGGTGAGTCGGGTGCTGAGCACGCTGGAGGACATCCGTTCGCAGCGGCGCTGGAGTTCGCGGAAGCCGGCCGGGGCCTGGCTCAGTTCCCACAGGATGCGCAGCGCCCAGCGCCTGCCGAGCAGGTCGAGCGCGGCCATGACCGGTCGGCCCGATTCGGATCCGCGTACCGGCACGCCCGGCCGTGGCGTTCTCGCTGCCATGTTTCAACCCCTTGTGCTTCGCTTGTCGAAGCAGCATAGTGGTTCGAAAACCGAAGCATGGAGCACGACATGCCGCGCATCGAACCGCTTGCCCCGCCCTACCCGGCGCCCATCGAGGAAGCGCTGCGACGCTGGATGCCGCCCGGCGTCACCGAGGAACCGCTCACGCTGTTCCGGGTGCTGCATCGCCATCCGGAACTGGCCTCACGCATGTTCCCGCTGGGCGCCGGGCTACTCGCCCACGGCAGGCTGCCCGCCCTCGACCGCGAGATCGTCATCGCCAGAGTGACCGCGCGCAGCGGCTGCGCCTATGAGTGGGGCGTGCACGCGGCGGCCTTCGCCGAGCAGGTCGGGCTCGGCGTGGAACAGCTGCGGGCGAGCACCGAAACCGACCCCACCGCCAACGCGACCTGGCTGCCCCGGCACGTCGCGCTGCTCGTCGCGGTCGACGAACTGCACGACACCGCGCGACTCTCGCCGTCCGCCTGGGACGCCCTGCGCGAGCACTACGACGACGACCAACTGATCGAACTGCTCGTCCTGGCCGGCTGGTACCGAACCATCAGCTACCTGGCGAACGGTCTGCTGCTGGACGAGGAATCCTGGGCGGTCCGATGCGGGTGAGGGTGGTCGACGCCTGCCAGCGCGCGGGCCAGGGCGGGAGTCCGACCGCGGTGGTCGACGATACGTCGTCGCTGACCGATGCCGAGCGCCGCGCGGTGCCGGGCTCGGCGGGTACCTCGCATGCCGTGTTCATCTCGGCCGAGGAACACGGCTGGTTGCTGCGTTTCTTCACCGCGACAGGCGAACTGCCGGCCTGCGGCCACGGCACGGTTGCCGCGCTGGCCGTGCTCGCCGAACGCGCCCGGTCGACGCGGTACGAGACGGTGTTGCGCGCGGGCGGCCGGACCTTCCTCGGCGAGGCGACGGGCGGCGACGGCGAGTACGAGGCGGTCTTCGATCCCGGCCCGGTCGAACTCCGCGATCCCACCGCGACGGACCGCGCACCGATCCTGGCCGCGTTGGGCGTCGACGCCCTGGCCGCGCGCATTGCCTCGGTGGGCAGGCCGCGTCTGCTGGTGGAGGTCGCCGATCGGTCGACCCTGGCCGACCTGGCACCCGACCTGACCCGCCTGCGCGCGGCCTGCGATCGAGCGGGGCTGCTCGGCTGCTACGTCTACAGCACCCCGTCCCCGGACGGCCGCGCCGCGGCACGCATGTTCGCGCCGTCGATCGGCGTTGCGGAGGACATCGCCAACGCCAACAGCACCGCCTGCCTTGCCGCGCATCTCGCCGGCCGCGGCAGCGCCACGCTGACCGTCGACATGGGCGACTCACTCGGCAGGCCCGCCACCGTCATCGCCAGCGCCCGCCCCGGCCCGAACGGAGCGCTGGTCCGGGTCGGCGGGAAGGTTGCCGACCCGGACCAGCTTCTTGGATGACGGTTTCCTCCTCTGGTCAGCCGACCGGCCGCAGCTTCGACAGGATCGGCTCGACCATGGCGACGCCGAGCGCGTTGGCGTAGGCGACGGCCGTCTCGTCGGTCCAGGTGCCGCTGACGCCGAGTTCCTGCGCGGCAGCGTCCTGGCCGAGTCGCCGGGTGTCGAAGCGGATGGTGCCCACCACCGTGCCGGAGGCGTCGCGCAGCGGCGCCGACTGAAGCGACTGGGGCGCATCGCTCACCGCACCGGGCACGTCCGAGGACAGGATCGGGATGGCGGCGCCGTCGGTGGTGATGGTGAAGGCGAGGTCGAGTGGCCGGTCGTCGCCGGCCAGATCCAGGTGGACGATCTGGTCGAAGTAGTGGTGGAAGCGGGTGTTGGCGCGACCGCGCCGGTCCCACAGGTAGGTGCCGTCGGTCGACGTGTGCCCGGCGACCGCGACGTCCAGCCGAAGCGGGGCGTCGGCGAGCACGGGAGCGGCCGGAGTCAGGGCGACGTCGAACACCGAGACCGCGACGACCTCGCCGCCCAGGAGCCGGCAGGTCCGCCAGCCGAGCGTGACCAGCGACGCCAGCCACTGGCCGACCGAGGCCAGCAGCCCGTCGAACAGGCTCGCCCCCACCGACGCGGTCTCGGCCGTGGCGCTGCCGAGGTCGGCATAGACCCGGTCGATGCGGTCGTAGACGGCACCGGGCGCGGGCGCACCGAAGGACGGCGTAATGGCGAGCGCCTGCATCAGCGCGTCGCGGAAGATGCCGGGGCCGATCTTGTGCACCACGTCGATGATCGAGCTCGGCCACCCCGACTTCGCCGGACCGCCGGAGGCCAGCAGCCCTGCCATCGTCGCGACCACCGCGGTCGCCGCCGTGCCCGCCTGGTCGAGCACCGGATACTCGGGTGTCGCGAGGTAGAACTTCTCGCCGTCGCCGACCCAGAACTCCTGCCGCGCGCCGGTCTGGGTGACGAGCCGCAGATCGAACAGGTAGGTGTCGTCGTCGGCCGGTGGCACCTTGTCCACCGCGGTCACCGCGACCGGAACCGGCGACGTCGCCGGGCCCGGTCCACGGGAGAGCAGCAGGCTCCCGGCCGTCAGTGCGCCGATGCCGTCCTCGCTGAGCGTCGGAACGGCGGCCGCCAACGCGCTCGGCTCCATGGCCAGCACCAGCGGTGGTGCGCCGGACGGATCGGCGGGCGCCCCGTTGACGAACGGATGGGTGCTGGTGAAAACCGGACCGCCGCCGGTCAACCGGTAGAGCGGGCGGTCCGCGCGCAGCGGCTGCGCGAGGTAGGCGACCGTCGCGGTGCCGTCCCGGGTCAGCACGGTGTCGCCCGCCTTCATCCCGCGCAGCGGCACGGCGTGCCCGGCCCCGTCGAGCACCTGGGTGGACCCGGTGAAACAGGAACCGCCGGGCGGACGGCGGTAGGGCGAGCCCGGCTGGCCGTTCGCGGTGAACTCGTAGGAGTTGCCGTTGGGCATCGGGGTCGATCCGTATTCGCTGTAGGAATAGGTCGACTCGGTGACCGGGCCCGAGCACACGGCGCGAATGTCGTTGACGTCGATGGTCGGCTTGTCCCGCAGTTCCTCCGCGTAGCCGCGCCAGGTCTGCTGGGTCACCGTCGAGGGTATCGGCAGTCCGTCGGCGACGAGTTCACCGATCAGCGCGTCCACCTCCGCGTCGGAGGCGCCGAGCGCCAGGTATTTGGCGTACTGGTTGAACATCTCCCAGTCCGGGCTGGTCCACATGCCCGCCTGGTACCACAGTTGGCGGTTGATCACGTTGCCCAGCAACGCGTCGTGGAACTGCTGCTTGGCGGTCGCCGGGTTCACCTGCTGTAGCAGGGCGACCAGGGGGTTGTAGGTGGCCGCGAGGACGCGCGAGTACGCGCGGGCGGACTGCGCGCGCAGTTGGGCGTTGAACGACGCGACATCGGCGTCGATCTTGGCGGACAGCATCTGCCCTCGGATGTCGCTGCCCAGCTCCGCGATGGCCTGACACAGCACCGCGACGGCGAAGCCGCTCCACCACGACGCGTTCGGCCCGGTGTCGTTGACCATCGCGAGCAGCGGATCAGCCTGCCAGCTGCTGAAGAACACGCTGCGGAACGACGGGCCGGAGCCGAACGCCTGCGAGTAGTTCCCCGGCAGCGCGCTCTCCATCTTGTTGACGTAGAGCTGGTGCAGGCGCTGGCCCGCGGAGTAGTCGGGCATCAGGTTGACGAGGTTCTCGATGGTCGGATCGACGGCCCCCGCCAACTCGATGCTCGGACGGGCCACTGCGATGATCATCGATCCTCCTCTCGTGACTCGGGTTTCGGACAGGGAGTCGAGCCGGCCCGCGCGGGCCGGCTCGTCGAACACACTCAGGCCATCGCGTAGCCGTGCTGCTCCATCGGTCCGTTCACGAACTGGGTGATCGGGTCCGGCGGCGGCTTCGGCGGGTCGATCAGGTTCCAGATGAACTGGACCAGCACGATGATCACGCCGATCGCGGCGATGGCGAGACCGGCGGGCCCGGCCCACGCGAAGCTCAACAGCTCGAAGCCGATCAGCACCACGCTCGCCAACGCGACGAAGGTGTTCAGCGACTCGAACACGATGTCGCGCACGTCACCCGACCGGACCGCGTCGTAGAGCGTGACGGCCGCCAACACCAGACCGGCGACGGCCATCGCGGGCCCGATGCGCCGCGCCATGAACTCCGCCGAGTTCTCGCCGAACACGGACACGAACGCCCGCCCGGTCGCGCCCTGCGGAACGACCCGGCCGCCCTCCTGGAACCAGGTGGCGAGGTCACCGGCGAAAGTGCGGAACGCGCCACCCGCGGCGGCCTGCGAGTAGTTCGTCAGGAACCGGCCGACACCGAGGGACATCAGCTTCTCGATGCCCTTCACCAGCATCCCCAGCGCCAGGACGCCCATGTTGACCTCTTCGGTGACGGTCTTCGGCGTCTGCGGGCTCTTGCTGTCCTGCACGATCGAGTAGATCAGGAAGCCCGCCGACGCGCCGTAGAACATCATCGCCATGACGCCCTTGATCTTGCCGCCCGTCGTCAGCGCGGTCCACGCCTGGTACTGGCCAGGCGGGAGGAGTGCTGCGATGGCCGCCGCCGCGGCCCCGTCCCCGGCGAGCTGCTGCAAGGTCTTCTTCAACTGGTAGGCGGTCAGCGCGGTCGAGATGGCGTCCACCAGTTGCACGATCGAGTCGGTCGTGGTGACCAGCGTCTTGAGCAGCTCCTGGTTCGCCAGGGCCGCCTCCTGCTGGACCTGGTCCATCACACCCGGGTCGACCTTGCCCGCGATGGCGTTCTCGATCATCGCCTGGAGGAACGGCTTGAGGTCCTCCGACCACACCGACTTCGAGTAGTTCACGCCGAGCAGCGCGCCGTAGGCGATCGACATGAACTGGGTGCCGTAGTCCTTGTCCGGCGCCAGCACCTGCAACTTGACGTACCACTCGTACATGCGGGTCTTGACGTTGTCGAACTGGCTGCTGGCCACCTGGAGCTGCCAGGTGATCAGGTTCGCAGTATCGCTGAGCCAGTTGAAGTAGTCCAGTGCCCACTGCCCGGGGTTGTTGTCCAGGTACGGCTGCATCAGCGCGACGCCGTCGCGATAACCCTGGATGTAGAGGGCGTTGCTCGCCTCCTGGTACTGCGGACCGGCAGTCGTGCTCTTGCCCATGTCCTGCCAGGCGGTCGTCATCTTGTCGTTGTTGATCCGGTTGATCAGATCCTTGTACGCCGGGCTGGTGCCGAGGTTGTCGTAGAGCATCTGGCCCGTGCCCAGGACGGCGTTGTCGGTGAAGAACTGCTTGGAGCTGGTGAACACCTGCTGCACGCCTGCGGGCAGCGTGTAGGGGTGGCCGTAGATCCCGTTGACCCACTGCGAATCCAGCGCGTTCACCAGACACTTGTTGAAGTAGCTGCCGCAGGTCGTCTGCGCGAAGTCGACGGTGACCTGCTTGCCCGTGCTGTCGGTGACGATCTGGATGGAGGAGATGTTGTCCAGGTCCTGCAAGGACATCGTGGCAGCCGGCGTCGCGGTCGCGAGCGCGGTCACGCGGGTGGCCCGCGCCGCGTGCGCCGCGGTCAGTGCCGGTGACGGCTCGGTGCCACCGCGCCAGTCGAAGTCGTTGCCGTCGTTGTCGGTCAGGCTGCCGGCGAAGGAGTGGTTGCCCGAGGCCAGCACGATGTCGAAGGTGTCAGTGTTGAAGGGATATGCGATCTGGATGGGCATTTGCAGCGTGGTTTCGCCCTTGGCCCGGTCGACCTTGGACACCGTGACGCGATCGGTCAGGTCCTCGTCGCCCAATGTGTAGTGAACCTTCAGCGCGCCATCGACCCACTCGGTGGAAATCGTGAAGTCGTCCCAGTTCTCGAACGGCGCGGACGGATTGGCCTTGGGGCGCCGCTGGGTGTGATAGACCTCGGTCAATGCCGTTCCGCGCACTGCCTGCGGTGTTCCGCCCTGTGTGGACATCGTGCCGACGACGGCGGCACCGCCGTCGGTCAGATTGAACCTGGCCCGGAAAGTGGGATCGTCGGCCTTGCCCCGGATCAACAACGCGTGGTTTGCGCCGTGATAGTCGACGGTGTGGATGTGTTGCCCACCGTACATGACCATATCCCGCATCACGACAAGCTGGCCATGGGACACCCAGGTGTTACCGTTGTGAACCTCGATGTCGTAGACGCGTTCGTGCGCGACGCGGGCGTCACTCAAGTCGAAGGTGACGGGTCGATTGAGAGGCATAGTTATAACCACCTTGAATGAAAACATTCCCCGAAGAAACACCAAATAAACCGGGCAAACCTGCCCGAGAAGAAGCCATTTCATATGGCGTGACATGTTTCAGATCGTGCCGCGAGATAATTAAAGGAAGTGACCGTCGAGCGTTGCTCGTAGCCCGTCTACTTCAACGCATCTTCATACCTTCTTCCCAACAAGCACTTCCTCCTGTCCTTCGCCCGAGCAGGGCACCGCGTTATCCGGCATTCGGGTGACGGGCGAAACGACGATGGCCGAACGATCACCGGCGTGATCACGAAGTGGACCGCTGCCAGGGTCGGAATTGGCCATGGACTCTCAGTGGCCGGTGCAGCAGTCTTGCCGCCTGGTCACGGGAAAGGTTGGTGATATGCGAAATGTCCGCGATTCTGTGCGGGGTCGGTGGCTATGTGCCCGCCTCGGTGACGACGAATGCCGACCTTGCCGAAAGACTCGACACAACGGATGAATGGATTCGTTCGCGTACCGGGATTCGTCAACGCCATGTGGTGGCGAGCGGCGAGAGCACCTCGGATCTCGCGGTGCGGGCCGGTGCGGCGGCATTGAAGTCCGCTGGCGTGGACTCGGTCGACCTGGTGGTGCTCGCCACCACGACTCCGGACCACCCGTGCCCGGCGACCGCGCCGGCCGTCGCCCGCGCGCTGGGCCTGGACCGGGTCGCCGCCTTCGACCTGAGCGCGGTGTGCAGCGGATTCGTCTACGGACTGGCGACGGTGGCGGGATTTCTGGAAACCGGCTTGGCCGAGCGGGTGTTGCTGATCGGGGCTGACACCTTCTCCACGATCATCGATCCGACCGACCGCGGCACGGCGGCGGTGTTCGGCGACGGCGCGGGCGCGGTGGTGCTGCGTCGGGGAACCGACGACGAACCGGGCGCGCTGCTGGCCTTCGACCTCGGCAGTGACGGGGACCTGACCGAGCTGATCACGGTCCGCGCGGGCGGGTCGAAATACCCACTCTCCGTCGGGACGATGACCACCGCCGACCATCGGTTCGCCATGCAGGGCAAGGCCGTCTACCGGCAGGCGACGCGCTGGATGACCGCCTCGGCCAACGCCGTGCTGGCGCGGCTGGGCTGGCAACCGGGCGACGTGGACTGCTTCGTCGGCCATCAGGCGAACCAACGAATTCTGGAAGCCGTCGGCCGCGACCTGGGCGTCGCGCCCGATCGAGTTTTCATGAATGTCGACCGGGTCGGCAACACCGTCGCCGCGTCGATTCCGCTCGCGCTGGCCGACGCGAGCGCCGCGGGCGTGCTGCGGCCCGGCGACAAGGTGGTGCTCACCGCGTTCGGCGGCGGCACCACCTGGGGCTCGGTCGCCCTGATCTGGCCCGAACTGTGAACAGGAACGAGGAGGGAACAGTGGAACAGGAAAAGATACGCGCGATGGTCGTCGAGTTCGTACGTGGCGTGGACGGCGTGACCGAAAAGGTGTCGACCACCGCGAGTTTCGAGGAACTCGGCGTCGATTCGATGAGCACGATCGACCTGCTGATGAAGGTCGAGCGCGAGTTCGGCATCGAGGTGCCGGACGAGCGGTTGCCCATGATCGTCAACATCCAGGACCTGGTGAATTTCGTCGCGTCAGCGCAACAGGAGGTCAGGCCATGAAGATCAACCCGCAGACCGGCGCGAAGTTCGGCGTCACGGTGGAGGGCTTTCACGCCGACACCGCGTCGGCAGCCGACATCACCGCCCTGAAGCAGGCCGTGTACACCAACAAGATCGCCGTGCTGAAGAACCAGGATCTCGATCCTCGTGCCTTCCTCGCGCTCGGCCGCAGGCTGGGCACCCCGGAGACCTACTACGAGCCGATCTACCAGCACCCCGACGTGCCGGAGGTCTTCGTCTCCGCCAACGTCGAGCAGGACGGCAAGCAGGTCGGCGTGCCGAAGACCGGCAAGTTCTGGCACTCGGACTACCAGTTCATGCCGCGCCCGTTCGACATCACGCTGATCTACCCGCAGGTGGTGCCGACGAAGAACCGGGGCACGTACTTCATCGACATGGGCGCCGCCTACGAGAAGCTGAGTGAGGAACTCAAGATCGCGGTGAAGGACACCGTCGCCCTGGCCACCGTGCGCCGGTACTTCAAGATCCGGCCGACCGACGTGTACCGGCCCATCTCGGAGATCATCGAGGAGGTCGACCAGCGTACGCCGCCGATCGCCCGCCCCACCGCGCACGAGCACCCGCACACCGGCGAAACCGTGCTCTACATCAGCGAAGGCTTCACAACGTCCATCAAGGACAGTGACGGCCGGGAACAGCCGGAGCTGCTCCGCGAACTGCTGACCGCCGCCGGGCAGCTGGACACCACCTACGAGCATGACGGCATCCACCTGCAGACCTTCGAAAAGGGCGACCTGCTGGTGTGGGACAACCGCAGCCTGGTGCACCGCGCGCTGCACACGGCCACGCCGGAGCCGGCCGTCTCCTACCGGGTCACCGTCTACGACGACGAGGGAGTCGTGCGATGACCGCCGCGTGCGCGGCGCGGCCGGTCAGCTTTCCCACTGACGAGGAGCTGCTGGCCAGGGCGCTGCGCCCGTACAAGCAGAACTGCCGGTACCTCAAGGCGATGACGATCTCGGTCGACGGCAATGACGGTCACGTGCAGGGGCTGGCCGAGTTGGCCATCGGCGAGTCGTGCTACATCGACGACACCGGTCACCTCAACGCGGTCGAGGTCAACATCGCCTACAACCAGATGCTCTACTACCTCATCGCCACCTCGGTCCGGCAGCGGCTGGTCGGCGTGTTCGCGGACTGGAGCATGGCCGAGTTCTGGCGGCGCCAGCTCCCGGACATCCTGATCACCAGGCTAACGACCCGGTTCCGCCGTCCGATCGACCGAAGTGGTTTCTTCGGCGAGTTCGACCTGCGCTACGCGACCCGGCGCAAGCTCGCCCAGGCAGGCCCCGCGCTGACCGCGCTGGACACCGCGTTCCGGTTCTGGGACAGCAACGGTGGCCGCGCCGACGGCGAAGTCACGATAGCCGTTGGCGAGTCCTGAGATGTATTTCCCGAATCTCGCGACGGTGGCGGGCGTGGTCGAGTTCCATGCCGACCGAACGCCCGCCACGATGGCGATCAGCTGCGCGGGCCGTTCGCTGACCTACGCCGAACTGCACCGCAACAGCAACCGGATCGCCAACGCCATCACCGCCGCCGGGCTGCGGCCGGGCAGCCGGGTCGCGTACCTGGGCAAGGAGTCCGAGCACTACTACGAGATCCTCTTCGCCGCGGCCAAGAGCGCCACCGTGCTGGTGCCGATCAACTGGCGGCTCACCGCGGGCGAGGTGGACCACATCCTGCGCGACTCGGGCACCGAACTGCTGTTCGTCGAACACGCCCTCGCCGACGTCGCCCAGAACGTTCAGATCGTCGAGTTGGACCACGGATTCGACGCGTGGCAGGCCGGGCAACCGGACACCGACCGCGTACCCGGCACCAGCCCGGACGATCCGATCGTGCAGCTCTACACCAGTGGCACGACCGGTCTGCCCAAGGGCGTCGTGCTGGCCCAGCGGAGCTTTTTCGCCATCCGCGACGCGCTCGCCCGCGACGGACTCGACTGGATCGACTGGCGCGCGGGGGATCGCAGCCTGATCGGCATCCCCGGGTTTCACGTCGGCGGCATCTGGTGGGCCATGCAGGGCTTCAACGCCGGCATCACCAACGTCGCTATGCCCCGGTTCGACAGCGCGGACGCGGTCCGGCTGATCCGCGAACACGGCATCACCACCGTCTGCGTGGTGCCCTCCATGCTGCGCCTGTTACTCGCCGAGCCAGACGTGGGACCAGCGGACTTCGCCACCGTCCGCAAGATCGTCTACGGCGGTTCGCCCATCTCGGAGACGTTGCTGACCGAGGCGATCCGCGTGTGCGACGCCGAGTTCGCCCAGATCTACGGCCTGACCGAGACCGGCAACACCGCGATCTGCCTCCCACCCGCCGACCACAAGCCCGGTAGCCCTCGCCTGCGCGCGGCAGGCCGCCCCTACCCGGGCGTCGAGGTCAAAATCATCGACCAGACAGGCGACCCGTTACCGACCGACGAGGTCGGTGAAGTGTGTCTGAAGACTCCCGCCCGCATGCTCGAATACTGGGCCAATCCCACGGCAACCGAACAAACCCTGATCGACGGCTGGATCCACACCGGCGACGCGGGCCACCTCGACGCGGACGGCTATGTCCACATCAGCGATCGGCTCAAGGACATGATCATCGTGGCCGGCGAGAACATCTACCCGACCGAGATCGAGAACGCACTGAGCAAACATCCCGCGGTCGCCGAGGCCGCCGTGGTCGGAATTCCCGACGACAGATTCGGCGAAGCCGTATGCGCGTTCGTCGCCCTGCGACCGGACTGTCAGGCCGGGCCTCGGGAACTGCTGCTGTTCCTGAAGAAATCGCTCGCCTCCTTCAAGATCCCGTCGCGGTTCGAGTTCGTCGAGGCGGTGCCCCGCAATCCCAGCGGCAAGATCCTGCGGCGCGAACTGCGCGAGGTGTTCTGGCGCGGCCGGAACCGGCAAGTCAACTGAGGAGAAATGACCATGACCGAGCTGCTGACCCTGGACCGTGTTCGGGCCGATGTCGCCGAGTTGCTGTACCAGGATCCGGCCGAGATCGCCGACACGGCGGACCTCGTCGAGTCCGGATTGGACTCGATTCGCATCATGACCCTGGTCGAGCGGTGGCGCACGGACGCGGGCGTCCGGATCAGCTTCGTCGAGCTGGCCGAGTCGCCGACCGTGGCCGCCTGGTGGACGTTGCTGTCCGCGCACCTACGAGGACAAGGTCATGGCTGACGCGCGTTCCGGGCCGCGAATCCCGCTTTCGGCCGCCCAGGAGGGAATCTGGATCGGCCAGCAGCTCAATCCGGACAGTGCGGTGTTCAACACGGCCGAATACGCTGACATTCGCGGCCCGGTCGGCGTGGACGCACTGGTGTCGGCGATCCGCCAGGTCGTCGGCGAGACCGAGGCAGTGAGCGTGCTCTTCGCCGATGACGTCCAACTCCTCGACCGCACCCCGGTGTGGTCGGTCTACCTCGCCGACCTGACCGACGAGATCGACCCGCTGGCAACCGCGCTGGCCTGGATGACCAAGGATCTCGAGCGCGTGGTGGACCTCGACGCATCCCCGATGTTCGGGCACGCCGTGTTCCGGCTCGGCCCGGACCGAGTGATCTGGTACCACCGCGTGCACCACATCGCCATGGACGGCTACGGCCTCGGCCTGTTCGCGCGACGCGTCGCCGAGGTGTACACCGCGACGGTCGACGGCCGGGAACCTCCCGAACGCTGGTTCGGATCGCTGCGTGCCGTGGTCGACGAGGACATCGCCTACCAGAAATCCGAGAAGTGCCAACAGGACCGCGACCACTGGCTGAACTACTACGCCGACCGCCCCGCCCCGGCCAGCCTGGCCAAGCCGACCGCCTGGCTACCAGACACCGTCCTGCGCCAGGAGGAAGACCTGCCAGCATCCACTATGGACAATCTGGCCCGCGCCGCGAGACAGGCAAAAGCGACCTGGCCAGACGCGCTCATCGCCGCCTTCGCCGCCTACCTGCATCGAATGACCGGCGCCGAACAGATCTGCCTCGCCCTTCCGGTGATGTCCAGACTCGGCTCGGTCGCCCTGCGGGTGCCCTGCATGGCGCTCAACGTCGTACCGCTGTGGATCAAGGTCGAACCAACGGCCAACCTGATCGAGTTGACCAGGCGCGTCGCCGACGAGATCCGAACCGGTCGCCCGCACCACCGTTACCGCTATGAACGCCTCCGCCGCGACCTACAACTCGCTCCCGGCGAACGCCAACTGTTCGGCCCGTCGGTCAACATCATGCCCTTCGACTACGGCCTGACCTTCGCCGGCCAGCCCGCCACGGTGCGCAACCTCGCGGCCGGGCTGGTCGACGACCTTCGGATCAACATCTACGACCGGGCCGACGGCAGCGGCCGGCTCATCACCTTCGACGCCAACCCCGACCGCTACACCGAAGACGAGATCAGCACGCACCTGCGCCAGTTCCTCGACTTCCTCGCCGACCTGGCCGCCGGCCCGGAGACAGCCTGAGCAGGCCGGCCGCCGCCCGCGACGCGTCAACGCGCGGCCTGGCGGCAGCCGGAACGAATCAGCTCGGTGTCACATTGAGGCTGCTGCCCAGAATGCACAGTGGTGCTCGACGCTGAAATTCGTCTCCACCGTCGGTTGTGGTTCGGTCAGCGACTGCATCCGCTGGCCAGACGCGCTGAACAACGGCCAGTACGGCGTGCTGATCGAGTTCGGAGAGCCGTCTCGCGCGAAGCTCGTCCAGTAACGCTGCATCGTGTCCGCCAGTCGCAGTTGACCCGCGTCCAGACCAGGTGAGGCCGGCGCGTTGGCCGTGTTGAATACGTAGGCCAACTCTGATGCATGGAAGTCGCCCTGCGGGAAGCTGACCGGTGGGGTCAGCAGCGGGGGATTCGGGTCGTTGAACTCGTACGCGAACGTTGGTGCGAACTTCGACAGGGTCGAGTCGAAGCCCAGTGCGTTGCACGCGAAGATCGCGTCCGTACCCACAGCGCCGAGCGCGATCGGCGGGCTCGGATAGGCGCTCAACGGGTACTCGGCGACGATGGCGGCGGCCTGAGCCGGCGTCACGCCGAGCGTGCCTTCGATCTGGCTGAGATAGTTGGCAGCCGTGACCGGATTGCCCTGCAATGTGCTGATCGCCACGAACAGACGCCACTCGTCATGGTTGGTGCCGTCCACGATCGGCACCCGATTGAACTGACCGGTGGCGAACGCCGTACTCAGGGACCTGACCAGCACGCGGCCGTCGATGTCCGGCGTGTAACCGCTCGCCTCGTTGGCGAGGATGGTCGTCACCGGCACACCGCGCAGGCACGCCGCCGTCTGGTCAGCGCATCCCACCTGGGCCGCGAACGCCTTGCCAGCAGTTTCGGCGTCGGCGAGCGAGGTCTGGGTCGGGTTGTACGCACCGCTCTCCGCGATGGCCTTCTCGAACAGACCATCTGCGCCGGGCGATGCGAGCTGCGAGAACACCGACAGGCCGCCGGCCGACTCGCCGAAGATCGTCACGTCGTGGGCGTCACCACCGAATCGTGCGATGTTGCGCTGCACCCAACGCAGCGCGGCCTGCTGGTCCATCAGGCCGAAGTCGCCGGACGCGCCGTTCGGGGCATCCGTCAGCGCCGGGTGAGCCAGGAAGCCCAGAGCGCCCAACCGGTAGTTGATCGTGACGACGACGGCACCGTCACGTACCAGATGGGTCGGGTTATAGAGGTCGCTCGCGCCGGTCACCAGGCTGCCGCCGTGGATCCACACCATGACGGGCAGGTGCCCGTTCAGGTGACTGGGTGTGAAAACGTTGAGGTACAAGCAGTCCTCGGAGGTGCTGGCGTCACCGCCGACCGCCGAGCCCGGCTGTGCGCAGTGCGGCGCGAACGCGGTCGCCTGCCGTACCCCCTGCCAGGGCTGTGCCGGTTGTGGCGGCCGCCACCGTAACGGGCCGACCGGCGGCGCCGCGTAAGGGATACCGAGGAACTGGTCACCGGTGGCGTTCGGCGCACCCTGGACCAGCCCGCCCGTCGTGGCGACGGTCGGGCCACCGGACTGGGCGGCGGACGCGCCGGACGTTGTCGCACCGACCAGGCCCGCTACCAGGACGATCGCGCCCACGATCCTCCGAATCGTTCGTTTTCTGTCGTGTGTCATCAAATCGTCTCCTTCCGTCAGATACGTCAGCTTCCCACTCGAACCCTGGCCGCTCCATCACATAAACCGCTGGCTCGCGGCGACCTGGCTCTTTCGGCCAGGAAGCCTGCTCGGGGTTGGGTAGGCACACGTTCCTGGCGTGATGGTGGCCGAGGTGCGCAGTCGCCGCGTTGGTGCCAGGATCATCCTGTTCTGCCGGCATCGGTTGGAGGACGCATCGGGTGGAGGACATGACCATGGCGAACGAGAACGGGCGTCATCGGGTCGTGGTGATCGGCAGCGGCTTCGGGGGCCTGTTCGCGACGCGTGCCCTTCGCCGGGCACCAGTCGACGTCACGGTGATCGGGAGCACCGCCAACCACCTGTTCCAGCCGCTGCTCTACCAGTTGGCGACCGGCGTCCTGTCCGAGGGCGAGATCGCGCCGACCACGCGGGAAATTCTTCGGCGGCAGGCCAACGCCACGGTACTGCTCGGCGAGGTCACCCAGATCGACGTGGTGCGGCGCATCGTCGTCTCTCGTTCGCCGTTGGGCGACACCGAGACGCCCTACGACAGCCTGATCGTCGCTGCGGGCGCCGGACAGTCCTACTTCGGCAACGACAAGTTCGCCGAGTTCGCGCCGGGCATGAAAAGCATCGATGACGCCCTGGAGTTGCGCGGCCGGATCTTCGGCGCGTTCGAGATCGCCGAACTGCTCGGCGACCCGGACAAGGTCGGTCCCTGGCTGACGTTCGTGGTGGTCGGTGCCGGAGCGACCGGGGTGGAGATGGCGGGCCAGATCGCCGAATTGTCCCGGATGACGCTGCGGGGTGACTTCCGCCGCATCGATCCGAGCATGGCGCACGTCATCCTGCTCGACGCGGCCCCCGCCGTGCTGGGCAACTTCGGCGACCATCTGTCACTGCGCGCCAAGACGCAGCTGGAAAAGATCGGCGTCGACGTCCAGCTGAACGTGAAGGTGGTCGGCGTCGACCAGACCGGAGTCGACGTCATCGACCCCGACGGCAGCTCCCGCCGCATCGCCTCCTGGACGAAGGTCTGGGCGGCCGGGGTGTCCGCATCTCCGCTGGCCGCCATGCTGGCCGAACAGACCGGCGCGGAGGTCGACCGGTCCGGCCGGATCAAGGTCGATCCCGACACCACCGTGCCCGGACACCCGGAGATCTTCGCCATCGGCGACATGATGACGCTGGACAACCTGCCCGGTGTCGCTCAGGTGGCGATGCAACAAGGCAAGTACGCGGCGAAGACCATCACCCACCGGCTCACCGGCAAGCCCGCCCTGCCGCCGTTCCGCTACTTCGACAAAGGCAGCATGGCCACGGTGTCCCGCTTCCACGCGGTCGCCAGCATCGGCTCGCGCATCCGGCTCGCCGGCTTCGTCGCCTGGCTGATGTGGCTCGGGGTGCACCTGCTGTATCTGGTCGGGTTCCGCAACCGCGTCACCACACTGCTGCACTGGGCCGTCACCTTCATCGGACGCGGCAGGTCCGAACGAGTCGCGACCGAACAGCAGGTCTTCGCCCGGGTGGCCATCCAACGCGACCGAGAAGGCTCCGCCACCACAACCAAAAACCCTATGTAGGGCCACGGCGTCCGCGCGCTTTCCGTTACGTGTGCGGTGAGGGATGTCGTTCACCGAGCAGGTTCAGGAATGCCTCGGTGGCCGCGCTGGGCCGCCGGTTCGCCGCGGTCGCGATGCGCAGTTGCCAACGCAGTTCGTGGTCCGCGATCTCCAGGGTGTCCAGGCCCGTCTGATCGTCGACGAGGAAATGGCTGAGAAAGCCGATGCCCAGCCCCGCGCGGATGAAGCTCGCGGCCTGCCCGATGTCTGCCATCTCCAGGGTGACCTCCCGCTCCACGCCCGACGCGGCGAATGCCTGGTCGACCATCATGCGGTTGCCGAAGCCCGGTGGTGAGTCGATGAACGGGAACTCGGCCAGTTGGGACAGCGCTACCCGCCCGGTCCCGGCCAGCGGATGTGAGCTGGGCACGTAGAGGACGAGCGGTGCGACGGCCAACTGCCGGACGTTGAGGTCGGCCGGTGGTGGTCCGGGCAGCGACAGGAAAGCCGCGTCGACCTGGCCGTCCCGCAGGTCCTGTGCCAATCCGGCCGATCCGGCCACCGCGGCGCGGAGCCGGACCGTGATGCCGGGATGCTCGGCGCGCAGCGCGGCGAGAAGTCCGGGCAGGTCCACGAGGTTGATCGCGGTCAGCGTGCCGACCGTGACCGTGCCGTGCAGCGTGCCCTGGGTCTGGTGGACGGCGTCCTTGGCGGCACGCGCGGCGTCGAGCGTTTCCCGTGCCCGTGGCAGCAGGGCGCGACCGGCGGCGGTCAGCGTGACCTCCTGGGGGCTCCGGTCGAACAGGGGCGATCCCAGTTCCCTTTCCAGGGCTTTGACGGTCGCCGACACTCCTGATTGGACAACGTGCAATGCCTTTGCCGCGTTGGTGAAGCTGCCGCTGTCGGCGACGGCCAGAAAGTATTCGAGGTGACGCAGGTCCATGGGAGCCATTATCACCTATCGTGCTGGACTTCATCAGTAGACATCATTGGACATGATTGATGTCGGCCGCGAGAGTGGGAGATGCGTTCAGCACACATCACCGCAAGGAGGTCGACATGCCTGCTCCGACACGGGCCGGAACCCAGCCGCTGCTCGATCCGTACGATCTCGGCGGCGGGTTGGTCCTGCGCAACCGCGTGGTGATGGCCCCGATGACGAGGGCGCGGGCGACGAATCCGGCGCTGACCCCGACGACGCTGCACCGCGAGTACTACCGCCAGCGGGCCGGCGCGGGACTGATCGTGTCGGAAGGCACCTGGATCAGCACAGACGCCATCGGGGCGGTGCACGTTCCCGGTATCTACAGCGAGGAACAGGTGCGCGCCTGGGCCTCGGTGACCTCGGCGGTGCATGCCGAGGGCGGCGTGATGTTCGCGCAACTCGCGCACACCGGGTCCGCATCACACCCGGACTTCCACCATGGGCACCTGCCGATCGCGCCGTCGGCTGTCAATCCGGGCGGCAAGGTCTTCACGCCCAGCGGGCTCAGCGACACCGTGACGCCAAGGGCATTGACCACGACGGAGCTCGCGGGCGTTGTCGAGCAGTACCGGTCGGCCGCCGCCAACGCGCGACGCGCGGGGTTCGACGGTGTCGAGGTGCACGCGCAGCGCGGCTATCTGCTGGCGCAGTTCCTGAATCCGGCATTGAACCTGCGCACCGATGCCTACGGCGGCAGCGAGGCGAACCAGGCACGCTTCCTGTTGGAGGTGCTCGACGCCGTCGTCGGCGAGTTCGGTCCGCATCGGGTGGGCATCAAGTTCGCCCCGCATCAGGCATTGGGCCCCGCAGGCGAGGTCTCGCCCGGGATCCTCGCCGTGCACGAGCACGTGGCCGCCCGCCTCAACGGCTATCCACTGGCCTATCTGCACCTGATGATGACTCGACGGCCGAACGAGACGGTGACCGAGGCGCAGCGACGGGAGTCCCTCGCGTTGTTCCGGCCGCTGTATCGGGGAACCCTGATCGCCAATGCCGGGCTCGACCGGAAATCCGGCAACGCCGTCATCGCCGATGGCCTCGCCGATCTCGCGTCCTACGCCGCCCCGTTCGTGAGCAACCCGGACCTGCCTGCTCGCTTCGCCCGTCGGCTGCCGCTGGCCAGCGGCGATCGCGACACGTTCTACCAGGGCGGTGCTCGCGGCTACATCGACTATCCCGCCATCGGCCAGGCCGAGCGCACGGCCAGCTGACCCGAAATCGAGAGGACGCAACGACAATGAGCGACGTCGCACTCAACTGGATCGACGGCGAATGGCAATCGTCCGAGCACGTTTCCACCTCGTTCAATCCCGCGAACGGCACGGTGGTGGGCGAGTTCGCCGACGGGGGGCTGGCCGAGGCCGACGCGGGAATCGCCGCCGCTCGCCGGGCTTTTCGCACGAGCACCTGGGGACGCGACCGGGCGCTGCGCCACAATGTCCTTGCCGCGCTCGCGGATCGCTACGAAGACCGGACGGAGGAACTGGCCCGGCTGCTCAGCAGCGAGAACGGCAAGACGCTGTTCGAAGCGAGGTTAGAGGTCGGTCTGGCGGTCCGCACGTTGCGCTACGGCGCCAGCCAGGCGATCACCGATACCGGCATCTCGTCCGAGGTGCAACCCGGGACGTTCTTCAGCACGCTGGCCGAACCGGCGGGCGTGGTCGCGGTGATCGTGCCGTGGAACGCCCCGGTCGTGCTGTTCGCCCGATCGCTCGCACCTGCCCTTGCCGCAGGCAATGCCGTGGTGGCGAAGTTGCCTGCGCAGACGGCGCTCAGCAACGCACTGGTCTCCGCGATCATCGCGAGCGTCGCGGACCTGCCCAAGGGGATCGTGAACATCTTCACCGAGTCCGGCAACGCGGGCGCCCCACGACTCGTGGAATCACCCGATGTCAACGTCGTCAGCTACACCGGCAGTGCCTTGGTCGGCAAGAAGGTCGGCGCCGCCGCGGGTGCGACGCTCAAACGGGCCAACCTCGAACTCGGCGGCAAGTCTCCCATGGTCGTCTTCGACGACGCCGACCTCGACGCGACGATTCCGTTGCTGGTCAGGGGTTTGACCGTGACCGCAGGGCAGTTCTGCATGGCGGGGACCCGGATCCTGGTGCAGCGCGGTGTCGCCAACGTGGTGCGGGAGCGGTTGGCGCAGTTGCTGGCCGAGGTCAAGGTCGGTCCGGGCGATGACCCGAACTCCGAAATGGGGCCGCTGATCGACAAGGCCGCGGTCGAGCGGGTCGAGGCGCTGGTCCAGGCCGCGTTGTTGTACGCGAAGCCGATCGTCCGAGGCGGACCGATCACCGAGGGGCCACTCGCGGCCGGGTCGTTCTACCGGCCTGCCCTTTTCGAGGTCGACGAGGTGGACGTTCCCCTTGTTCAGCAGGAGATCTTCGCGCCGGTGGCCACGTTCGAGGTGTTCGACGACGAGGCCCACGCGCTGCGCCTGGCCAACGCCACCGAGTTCGGGCTGGCCGCCGCGGTCTTCACCAGGGACGGGGCTCGCGCTCGCCGGGTCAGCCGCGGTATCGAGGCCGGCACGGTCTGGACCAACGGCTACTTCGCACTCGACGACGGATTCGCCGAAGGCGGCTACAAGAGCAGCGGCGTCGGCCGGCTGCGCGGACCGCTGGGCCTTGCCGAGTTCCAGGAAGCCAAGACCTACGTCGAAGTCGTGTGAACGGGGGGCCGTGATGATCGGGAAAATCGCGCTGGAGGAGCATTTCGCCACCGAGGAGACGCTGGGCCACTCCCAGGTTCTCGGCTTCGGCGCCGCATGGCCGGAGTTGCGCGCGCGGCTGCTCGACATCCACGAGCGGCGCATCCGCGAGATGGACGAACACGGCATCGAGATGACCCTGTTGTCTGTCAACGCCCCGGCCGTGCAAGCCATCACCGACGTCAGCGCGGCGGCCGAACTCGCCCGTCGCACCAACGATTTTCTGGCCGAGAGGATCGCCGAGCGGCCGGATCGCTTTCGCGGCTTTGCCGCGCTGCCCATGCAGGATCCGGAGTTGGCGGCGGCGGAGCTGACCCGCGCGGTCACCGAACTCGGCTTTGTCGGCGCGCTGGTCAACGGCTTCTCCGAGCTCGACGCCGAGGGCAGCGTCACCTACTACGACACCGACGCGCACCGGCCGTTCTGGGCCCAGGTCGAGACGCTGGGCGTGCCGTTCTACCTGCATCCCCGCAATCCGCTGCCGCGCGACGCGCGGATTTACGCCGGGCACGAGTGGTTGCTCGGGCCGGCCTGGGGATTCGGCCAGGAAACGGCGGTGCACGCGCTGCGGCTGATGGGTTCGGGCCTGTTCGATGCCCATCCCGGGCTGCGGATCGTGTTGGGGCACATGGGGGAGGGCCTGCCGTACAACCTGTGGCGGGTGGACAACCACAACGCGTGGATCGAACGGACCACCTCGCCCTACCCGGCCAAGCGCCGGATCACCGACTACTTCAGCGAGAACTTCTACCTGACCACGTCCGGGAACTTCCACACTCCGACGCTGCTGGACGCGATCCTCGAACTCGGCAGCGACCGGATCATGTTCGCGACCGACTGGCCGTTCGAGAACGTCGATCACGCGGCCGACTGGTTCGACGCATCGCTCATCAGCGAGAACGACCGACGCAAGATCGGCAGGGACAACGCGGTGGCGCTGTTCCGGCTTGGGATCTGAGCACCATTCCTCCGACATGTTCCAAGGAGACACCGTGAGCAAGGTGATTCGCTTCGAGCGCGACGGCGACGGCGGCTCGATCGTCCTGGCCAATCCACCGCACAACTGGCTGGACCGCCAGTTCGCCGACGACCTGACCGCCGCGGTGCACCAGGCGGGCGAGAGCGACATCAGGGCACTGCTGATCCGCGCGGAAGGCGCCGACTTCTCAGCGGGCGGAGCGGCCTTCGACTGGCGGCCCGACGAGGACCGCCACTGGTTCCGCACGTTCGTCGCCGAGGTCAACGCCTCGTACCGGGCGATAGAAGCACTGCCCATCCCCGTTGTCGCCGCGGTACGTGGTGACGTGATGGGCGGCGGCTTCGAACTGGCGCTCTCGGCCGACCTCATCGTCGCGTCCGAGACGGCGACCTTCATCTGCGTCGAGGTCACCACCGGCATGGTTCCGCTGGCCGGCGCGGTCCAGCGGATCGCGGCCTCGGCCGGACCGTTCCACGCCGCCCGGATCGCGATGCTGTCCCAACCGGTCACCGCGACCGAGGCGGCCACGCTGAACCTGGTCGCCGAGGTGGTCCCGGACAACGAGCTGGACAAGACGGCAGCGGGACTGACCCACCGGTTCGCCGAAGGCCCGACCAAGGCGTACGCGGCCATCAAGGCACTGGTGAAGGCCCACGCCGGCGGCGGGGTGGCAGCGGCGGACACGCTACTGCTCGACCTGGCCATCGGCCTGTACGAGACCGCGGATGCCCGCAACGCGATCCCGAAGGTCGGCGCGGCGCTCGCGGCGGATCAGCCCCTGCCGGACATCGAATTCCTCGGATCGTGAGGGAGCGGGAAATGATCGCCGAACGCGACGTCATGGTGCCGATGCGGGATGGCGTGCGGATCGCCGTGGACGTCTACCGGCCGGACACCGAGGCGCCCCTACCGGTTCTGTACGCGTGCGCGCTGCACAACAAGGACCTACAGGGCCCGAACCTGTCGGACGTTCTGCCGGCCCAGCCCGCGTACTCGTCGCTGTGGTTCGGCCCGCTCGAAGCCGGCGACACCGACCGGCTCCTCGCGGCAGGCTACGTGCATGTCATCGCCCAGTCCCGTGGTACCGGCAAGTCCGAGGGCCACTTCATGGACGAGGACACCGACCATTACGACCTCATCGACTGGATCGTCAGCCAGCCATGGGCAGACGGCAATGTGGGCATGGTCGGGATTTCCGGGTTCGCGGGCGAACAGTGGCGGGCCGCCGCACAGGGCCACCCTGCCCTGAAAGCGATCTTCCCGTACGACGCGTGCAGCGCCTACGGCGGCATGTTCGGTTTCCGGGACTTCTATCCGGGCGGCGTCATCCACACCATGCCCTACCTGCTCGACGTGTTCAGCATCATCCACGAATCCCGTGGCGTGCCCCAGGAACTGCCGCCCGAACTGGAGGACCAGTGGCGGGCGGCAATGGCCAACCCGGACTACCGGATGTACGCCAACCTCTACAACATCCTTACGCAGAAAGGCGAACGCACCGGCCTGATGTACCAGGCCATGGTGCAGCCGTGGGAAGGCGAGGGTGTGCTGGCGGACGCCCAGCGCCAGTTCGACGCCATCCGGATTCCCTTCTACACCGGCTCGGGCGCGTACGCGTACTCCTACAAGCTGCACTGGCTCGGCGCGCAGCACTACTTCCAGAACGTCGAGGCGCCCAAGAAGCTGCTCTTCACCGGACCCGCGCACCTCGAACGCCCGTACTCCACCTACCACGACGAGATCATCCGCTGGTACGACCACTGGTTGAAGGGCATCGACACCGGCATGATGGCCGAGCCGGCCGTGAAGTACTGGGTCATGGGGGCCAACACCTGGCGCACCGGCTCGGCGTGGCCGCTGCCGGAAACGCAGTGGACCAAGTTCTATCTGTCCAGTTGGGAACGACTCACCGCCGAAGCACCGGCACCGACCGACCAGACGTCCGCCGCCAGCCCGCAACCGGACGTGTTCGTCCAGATGCCCCCTACCCAAACCCTTGAGGTTGCCCGGCTGCGCTACCTCAGCGATCCGCTGTCCGACGACCTGCTGGTGGCCGGGCCGATCTCGCTGACCTTCCACGCCTCGATCGACCAGGAGGACACCAACTGGATCGTCGCACTCAAGGACGTCGGCCCGGACGTGTCCGTCCGGACGGCCCGGGAAGGCGAACGGCGGGTGCCGGACGACCTGCCCGAGCGCGAACTGACCAGGGGATGGCTGAAGGCGTCCTACCGAGCGCTCGACGAGGAGCGGTCGCGGCCGGGCGAGCCGTTCCACAAACTGACCCGGGACGCCATCGAGCCGGTCGAACCCGGAGCGATCGTCGAGTATCAGGTGCAGATCCTGGCTACCGCCAACCAGTTCAAGGCGGGTCACCGGATCTGCGTGGACATCATGAGCGCGGACCAGCCGACCGGAACCGGCGCGATGACCAACGTCGAATACCAGCCCTACCACATCTCGGCCAGCAAAACGGTCGTGCACAAGGTTTACCGGGACGCCGAACATCCCTCGCACCTGCTGCTTCCCGTCATTCCATTGCAGTAAACCCATCACACCAAGGAGAATCTCATGAAGAACAGGCGCCGCCTTGTCACCGGAGCGGCGGTCACCGCCGCCGTCATCGGCCTGGCGATCACCGGAATCACCGTGACCGCACAGGCCGCACCCGCCCAACCCGCCGCCGCGTCT
Organism: Pseudonocardiaceae bacterium; assembly: GCA_035948315.1. GTDB lineage: Bacteria > Actinomycetota > Actinomycetes > Mycobacteriales > Pseudonocardiaceae > CAJCJE01. The sequence goes on from DASZJG010000045.1 coordinate 88,132, forward strand.
CAGAACAGCGCATCGGCGCGGCAGTGGGCCAACGAACGCCTCGTCGAGGAGTTCTACGCGGACGTTCTCGACGCCCACCACGGCGACCACGCCACGCGCTACCTGACGCCGACCATGGCCTGGCACGGCGGCACGGTCGGTACGGTCGCGGGCGCCAACAACGTCGCCGCGCTGATGACGGCCGTGGTGGCCGCCATTCCCGACCTGCACGCCACCCAGGAGGACATCGTCGCCCAGGGGGACGATGTCGTCGTCCGAGTTGTCGTGACCGGCACGCAGACCGGCGCGATCCTGGGCGTCCCGGCCACCGGACGCGCGGTCCGGTGGGACGCGACCGACTGGTACCAGCTGACGAACGGCAAGATCAGCAACGAATGGGCCGCCGAGGACTGGTCCGCGTTCCTCTACTACACCGGCACCTACAAAGCGCCGTGGATCCCCTGATCCGACAGCGTAGCCAATCCCGGCGCTCACACGGGCTCTCGACGTCCGTGTGAGCGCCTTTCTGTACTAGCCCCACTGGTATTTCAGGAACTTCCCGTCCAGGGTGACCACCACGCGGTCACCGCCCGGGTCTTCCCGGCGGTCCACGTCGATCTTGAAGTTGATCGCGCTCATGATGCCGTCACCGAACTTCTCATGGATCAACTCCTTGATGGTCGGGCCGTAGACCTGGAGCACCTCGTAGAACCGGTAGATGGTCGGGTCGGTGGGCACCGGCTGTTCCAGCGCGCCGCGGGTGGGCTGCGCGACGAACGCGGCGACCGCGTCCTGGCCGAGCTCCAGTACGCGGGCCGCGGTCTCCGCCTGATGCTGGCTGAGCGGATGCTGCCCCAACAGTGCGGCTGTGCTCCAGGCCAGTGGCGCGTCCAGCGTGTCGGCGAGGTCTTGCCAGGTCAGGCCCAGCCTGGCCTTCGCGGCCAGCGCCGCGGCGGCGGCTTCCAGCTTTGTCGTCATGATCGCACGGTAGGCCATCGGAATTGCCTGCGCGTTACCAGCGACCCGTCGTGGAGCCATCGTTTTCAGGTGCCGGTGTCGGCGCGCAGGTCCTGTTCGATCTGGTTGGCCGTGTCCCGCAACGCCGCGGCCAGCGCCGGCAGTTGGTCGCGCCGGTAGCGGGCGGTCGGCATGGCGATGGACACGGCCGCGAATGCGGGCCGGGCCGGCGCGTCGATCGCGTGGCCGATGGCGGTAACCCCGGTCTCGGTCGCCTGGTTGTTGATCGCGAAGCCTTGCCGGCGGGTCTGGCGGAGCGCCTTCCTGAACGTCTGAATGTCCATTTCGGACTTATCGTCCATCGGGTACCGGAGATCGACCTCCTCGGGCGTGAGCCGCGCGATCAGCGCCAGGCCGCCGGAGGCGAGGTGAGCGGGTAGGAGTCGTCCTTCGCGGTCGCCAACGCGCAGGGCCTGGTCGCATTCGACGGTCGCGACGAACCTCATCTGTGTTCCAGCGGGGACCATCAGGTTGGCGGTCTCGTTCGTGCGCTCGACGAGTGCGCGTAGGTGCGGCAGGGCCATGGTGCGCAGCTGGGCCACGGTCTCGGTGCCGCCTGGGCGGTGCAGCACCGGCCCGGCCGCATAGCGACGATCGGGATCCTGGCGGGCGAAGTCCTGGTAGACCAGCATCGCGAGCAGCCGGTGCGCCGTGGACCGGGCCACGCCGATGCGCTCGGCCGCCTCGGTCACGCCGAAGGGGCCCTCCTGTTGCAGGAGCACCGCCAGCCGCAGGGCGTGGTCGACCGACTCGATGCCGTACGCCGGCTTGTTCTTCACAGCAGAATTATACGTCCCGGTGGAGAGAACAGTCGTAGCTTGATTCTGGTCGGCGGAAAGGACTGAACCTTCGATGACCAGCTCTCCCGTACGCCTCGACGCGCCGGACACTCCTGGGCAGCCTGACCCGACTGCCGAGTTGCAGGAGCTGTATCGCGGGTTCGAGCAGCAGCTCCTCGTGCCGCTGTGGACCCAGATCGGTGATCTGATGCCGGTCAGCCCGACGCCCACCGCGCTCCCGCATCGCTGGGAGTGGGCCGAACTGGTGAAGCTCGCGGCGCGATCCGGTGACCTTGTTCCGGTCGGGCGGGGAGGGGAGCGGCGCGCGATCGCGCTGGCCAATCCTGGTCTCGGCGGCGCCCCGTATGCGACGCCGACCTTGTGGGCAGCGATCCAGTACCTCAATCCGCGCGAGGACGCGCCCGTGCACCGCCACACCCAGCACGCGTTTCGGTTCGTCGTCGAAGGCGAGGGCGTGTGGACGGTCGTGAACGGCGATCCGGTCGCGATGCGCAGAGGGGACTTCCTGCTCACCCCGGGCTGGCACTTCCACGGCCACCACAACCAGAGCGACACACCGATGGCCTGGCTCGACGGCCTCGACATCCCGTTCGTGCACTACACCGGTTCGGCCTTCTTCGAGCTCGGACCGGACGCGGTCGCCGAACGCTCAAGTCCGGCGGTGTCCCGGGCCGAACGGCTGTGGGCGCATCCCGGCCTCCGCCCGGTCTCGCGGCCGGATCCGGAGATCAGCTCACCGATCGCGGCCTACCGGTGGGAACACACCGACACGGCTCTGCGCGAACAGCTCGCACTGGAGAACGAGGGGTATCCCGGCGTCGTCGAGGCGGGCCATGCCGCGGTCCGGTTCAGCAACCCGACCACGGGCGGCGATGTGCTGCCGACGATGCGCGCCGAGATGCACCGGCTGCGGCCAGGTGCGCGGACCGCGACCCGGCGCGAGGTCGGTTCCTCGGTCTGGCAGGTCTTCGAGGGCACTGGCCGGGTGCGGATCGGCGAGCGGGAGTGGCCAGTGACGCGCGGTGATCTGGTCGCGGTCCCGTCCTGGGCTCCGCTGACCATCACCGCGGGTACCGGCCTCGACCTGTTCCGGTTCAGCGACGCGCCGATCTTCGAACGGCTGCACGCCGACCGCGTCGAAGTGGAAGGAACCGCCGGATGAAGCTTGCGACCCTGCGATATCCCGACGGGACGACGCGTGCGTGCCGGGTGGTCGGCGGCGTGGTGATCGAGTTGGACGCGGTCGACGTCGGCGCGCTGCTCGCCCGCGAGGACTGGCGGGTGATGGCGGCCGCCGGACACGGCGCTCGCCACGAACTCGCGGCCGTCGAGTTCGCCCCGGTCGTGCCGAGGCCGGGCAAGATCTTCTGCGTCGGCCTGAACTATCGGGGGCACATTCTGGAGATGGGCCGGCACGTGCCCGAGTTCCCCACCCTGTTCGCGAAGTTCGCCGACGCGCTGATCGGCGCGACCGACCCGGTCGAACTGGACCCGGCCTCCAACGCGGTGGACTGGGAAGCCGAACTCGCTGTGATCATCGGCGCCCCGGTCCGGCGTGCGAACAGCGCGCAGGCCCGCGCCTCGATCGCCGGGTTCTCGGTACTCAACGACGTCACGATGCGGGATTGGCAGTACCGCGGCGTGCAGTGGTTGCAGGGCAAGACATTCGAGGCCAGCACCCCGTTCGGGCCGGTGCTGGTCACTCCCGACGAGTTGCCCGGCGGTACCCGGCCCGCCGTCCGGCTGAGCTGCTCGGTGGACGGCACGACGGTTCAGGCGGCCGACACCTCGGATCTGGTCTTCGATCCGGTCAGCCTGATCGAGTACATCTCGACGATCGTCACACTCCGGCCCGGCGACGTGATCGCCACCGGAACCCCGGGTGGCGTCGGCTACGCCCGCGAACCCGCGCGCTACCTGACCGACGGGTCGGTCCTGGTGACCGAGATCGAGGGCATCGGCAGGCTGACCAATGTGGCCAGGGCGAGCGTGGCGGTGGCGAGGTGACGACGTACCCACAGCTGCCGCGTCTGGCCAGGTGGTGGTGGGAGGGAGGAGACGACGATGGCGTCGCACGTGCTGTCCGACGAGCCGGGCGAACCCTCTCGGCCGGGCGAGCCCGCCCAGGACGTGATCGTGGTCGGCGGCGGCATCGGCGGTCTCGGCAGTGCCCTGGCCCTGGCTCTGGCCGGTCAGCGGGTCCGGGTCCTTGAGCGGTCGCCGAGGTTCGGCGAGGTCGGGGCCGGACTGCAACTCGCCCCGAACGCGACCCGCATTCTGCGCACCTGGGGCGTGCTGGACGAGGTGATCGCGCGCGGTGTGTTGCCCCGCAGGCTGGTGATGCGGGACGCGGTCGACGGCCGCGAACTGTCCTATCTGGACCTGGCCGACGCCGCGATGCGTTACGGGGCGCCCTATGTGGTGATCCATCGCAGCGACCTGCACGAGATCCTCGTCGAGGCGTGCCGTGTCGCCGGCGTCGACCTGGTCACCGCGGCCGAGGTGACCGACGTCGAGATCGGTGCCGATCATGCTGTCGCCGTCGGGCCGTGGCGGCGGGACTCCGGGCGGGTCGTGGTCGCCGCGGACGGCCTGAACTCGCGGCTGCGTCAGCGTCTCAGCAGCGACGAGCCGGTCAGTTCCGCCTACGTCGCCTACCGCGGCGCCGTGCCGATCGACGATCTGGCCGACACCTCGCACCTGGCCCTGCTCGATGTCACGTTCTTCGTCGGCCCCTGCTGTCATCTTGTCCAGTACCCGCTGCGCGGCGGCGAGATGTTCAACCAGGTCGCGGTGTTCCGGTCGCCGAGGGCGATGGCGGGTGAGCCCGACTGGGGCACCCCCGACGAACTCGACGCCGCGTTCGCCGGGACGTGCGCGACGGTCCGCGACGCGTTGCCGGATCTGTGGCGCGACCGGTGGTGGCGGATGTACGACCGGGAGCCGACCGACACTTGGGTGGACCGCAGGATGGCGCTGACCGGCGATGCCGCGCACCCGATGCTCCAGTACCTCGCGCAGGGCGCCTGCCAGGCGATCGAGGACGCGGCGTGCCTGGCTGGTGTGGCCGGCAAGCACGGCAGCGACCTGAATGGCACCGACTGGGACGCGGCGCTGCACGACTACACGGCCGCGCGGACCGTCCGCACCGCGCGGGTGCAGCGCACCGCACGGGACTGGGGCGACCTGTGGCACTGCGACGGTCTGTTCAGGACGGTGCGCAACGCGTTGCTGGCCGACCGGGACCCGGCCGACTACCGCTACATCGACTGGCTCTACGGGAGCTGACCGGAAACGAGGAGGCCACCGTGCCCGAACACCGTCACGCCGCCGCGCAGCCCTCGACCCGACGTGCCGTCGCGATCGTCGTGACCTGCGCGTTCACCATCCTGCTCGAAGGCTACGACCAGAGCGTCTACGGCGCCGTGCTGCCGGTCCTCGTGCATGATCCGGCCTGGCACCTGAGCAATGCGCAGGCAGGCTACATCGGCAGCGCGGCCTTTGCCGGCATGCTCGTCGGCGCGCTGGCCTCCGGCTGGCTGGCGGCCCGGTTACCCCGTCGCGCGGTCGTCATGGGTTGCCTGATCGTCATGGCGGTCTTCGGCACCTGGTGCGCGTTCACGAGAACCGGAACGACGCTGGGGCTGTTCCGGTTCCTGACCGGCGTCGGACTCGGCGGACTGCTGCCGCTGACCTCGACGATCACCCTCGCGGTGGCATCACCACGCCTGCGGCACATGATCTACGCGATCATGTTCGCCACCATCCCGGTCGGCGGCCTGCTCGGCGCGGTCATCGCCATCCCGGTCGTGCCGGCCTTCGGCCCGACGCTGATGTTCGCCCTGCCGCTCCCGCTGATCTTCCTCGCGCTCGCGCTCAGCTGGAGGTATCTGCCAGCAACTCCGGCAGGCGCCGACGAGGCCGAAACCGTTGCCGGAGAGGGGTTCCGTGGCAAGCTGCTGGTCCCCACCGTGCTCTTCGTCGCCGCGACCCTGCTCGGCCTGCTGCTCTGGTACGGCCTGAACACCTGGCTGCCGGGAATCATGCGGGCCGCCGGATACGACCTCGGGTCCTCGCTCACCTTCCAGATCGTGCTCAACGCGGGCGCGGCCGTGGGTTCCGTCGCGGTCGCACTGCTCGCCGACCGTACCGGCGGGCCCCTTGTCGCGGGCGGAATCTACCTGGGTGGAGCGATCGTGCTCGTCGCGGCGATCGCGTCGCCGCCCCAGGCCCTGCTCTATCTGCTGGTGTTGCTGGCCGGCACCGCGGGGCAGGGCGGTCTGGTCGTGCTCAACTCGGTTGTTGACCGCTCCTACCCGGCCCACCTGCGGGCCAAGGCCCTCGGTCTCACCCTGGGCATCGGCCGGATCGGCGCGATCATCGCGCCGTCCGTGGTGGGCCTGATCGTCGGGCACAGCACGGTGGGCAGCTTCAGCCTGTTCGCCGGATGCGCCGCCGCCGCGGCGATCCTGATCGCGTTCGCTGCTACGGCTGCCCGGTCTGCGGCGGGAGTTGACGCACCAGGTGATCCCACACCGCGTGCACCGCGCGATCGGAGTAGATATTCGCCCGCTTCGCCAGTGACTCGGTCGAATCCGACCAGGTGGGCCAACCGCCGAAGGAGTGGGTGAGCAGCTGCTGACGACAGGCCCGTTCGAGCACGACGGCGGCCACCGTCGCGCTGGGCAGATCCGGCCCGACGACCACGATGCCATGATTGACCAGGAACAGTGCGGTGTGCTCGGCCAGTTCGGCCGCGACCTGCCGGCCGAGTTCCTCGGTGATGATCAGGTCCGCGGTCGCGGTGAACCGAGGGACTTCGGGCGGCACGAACATGTTGGCCGCATGGCTGACCGCGCGCAGCGGCTGACCGGTGGCAGCCAGCGCGACGGCATAAGGCGGGTGGGTGTGCACGACCGCGCCGACATCGGGGCGTGCGGCCATGATCTCGGTGTGGATCGGATATTCGCTGTGCCGGTTCCCGGTCCCGGCCAGCACCTCGCCCGCGCCGTCGACCAGATGCACCCGCTCCGGCGTGATCTCGGCCAGGCTCCACTCGGCCGCCTTGATCCAGACGCCCCGCCCGTCCGGATCACGTACCGAGGCATGGCCCCAGATCAGGTCGTCATGCCCCTGGCTGGCCAGGACCCGGGAGGCGAGGGCGACCTGTTCCTGCATCGGTGTTGTCACCGGGCAAGCCTAAACTCGCTCGCTGGCCCGCGCCGCAGGACAGGCCGGGCTCGGCGGTTCGTACGCCTCGGGCGGCCCTACTGTCGAACGCCGAAGGGGCCGAGCACGTCGAAGTCGATGCGCATCGAATTGACCATGCTGGCGGCGTTGTCCAGGGTGAAGACGTCCGCGGCCGCCAACTGTCCGAGGTACTTGGCTGTGACCGGTCCCGCCGCCGTGGCGGTGACCGCGTCGAGATAGGTCTTGAAGATGGCCCAGCCGTTCCCGGTAGCACCGTATTTCTCGAAGAACGGGGTCGGGTCGAGGGTGGTGAGCGCGGTGCGGACACCTGCCTGTAGGTCGGCCAGGTAGTTCTGCTGCATGGTGACGTCCGCGCGGTTTCCGAGCCGACCGAGGTGACCGGCGACGAGAGTCGTCCACGAGTAGTCCAGCACCGTTTGCTGAGCATCGAGCCAGCCGGGGATGTCCTGCGACTCGGCCAGATTCTTGAATGGCGTCCATCCCGGGAAGATCACGTCGATGACCATGAGCGCGCTGTGGTCGGGAGCGTGGATGAAGATGTTGTCCGGGCTGTGGTTCGGGCCGTGATAGGCCAGTTCCAGCCGCTCACCACCCACGCTCAGGACGTACCGGTCGTCGAACGTCACCGTCGGCACGGGACGATTCGGGTCGTTCGCTATGCGCAACAGCCGACGGGTTTCGGTATGCCCGATGCGCTGCACGCCCTCGCCGAACAGCGCGGCCGCGCCGATGTGGTCGGCGTGATTGTGCGAGTAGATGAGGTGCGTGACCCCCGACGGCAGGCCCTTCGCGGCGGTCACGCTCTCGATGGCCCGTAGCAGGTTTGCGCCGATGGTCGGCGGCGCGTCGACCACGACGACGCCTTCCCGGGTGGTCAGGAACATGGCCTGGTAGTAGGAATCGGTGACCCAGTACAGATTGCCGCTGATCTGCCCGACGAAGTAACCCGCTGAATTCAGCGCCGGCCCCAACGCCGACGGCGGTACGGGTGCGAAGTCCGGCAGACCGGTGGCCTGATCGGCGTGCGCGGGCGCCGCCGTCACGCTGCCCACCAGGGCGGCGACCGCGGGCGTGGCAGCGGCCAATGAGGCGCGACGTAAGAAGGTGCGGCGATTCGCCGGAGCGGCGGGCTGTGATTGTTCGTCCGTCATGGGATCAGCCTTTCCGGGTTTTGTCAGCGTCGACAGCGCTGGTACGCCTTGGCAGGAGCAGGGCTGCGGTCGAGAACGCCAGGCCGATGATCCAGGCCAGCGGTCCCTGGAGCCCCGGCCACAAGGGCGCGTAGCGGGGAATCAGAATGAGGAAGATGAATCCGACGTCGGTGATACCGGCGACACCGAGGTTCAGCCAGTATCCCAGCGTCCAGTTGCGCCAGATGATGATCAGAGAAAAGATCGCGACGACGCCGGCGGCGAAGAACAGTGTCCAGGCATCCTGGTACAACCTGCCCTGGATCATCGAAGCAACGGTCGAACCGCCAAGGCGCACGACGCCGTAGGCGGCCTGAAAGTGCAGCGCCGCCCACAGTAGGTAAAAGATGGATCCGACTATCGACAATATTCGCGCCGTCATGACCCGACCCTCCACAGGACCTGTGCCCTCGATGGAGTCGAGCCTATGCCTCTATACTTGCGTGCGCAAGCAAGTCGTCGGACGGTCTGATGAAATGCGGATAGAGTGAAGGTGCTTCAGTCGCCTGCCGGTTCCGGCCGGCCAGCGGCAAGCTTCGAGACGATCCGGTGCAGCGCTGCCTGGTCCGTGGCCGTCAGGCGGTCTGTGAACAGCTCCGCCACGAGTTGGAGGTGCGACCCCGTCGCAGCGACCAGGATCGCCTGACCATGTTCGGTCAGCTCGATGTCGACCCCGCGCCGATCGTCATCGGCGGGAATCCGCTTGATCAGGCCGGCTCGCTCCATCCGTACCAGGAGCCTGCTCACCGCGCTCTCGCTGAGCAGCAACCGGTCCCACAGCGCTCGCTGTCGCAGCCGCATGCCCGGCACGTCCGCCAGGTGGACCAGGACGTCGAACCACTCCAGCGGAAGCTGGTGATCCCTGGCCATCTGGTCGGACAGCGCTTCGACCAGCTGCCGATGCGCCAGCAGGAACCCCTGCCACAGTTGGGTTTCCCGATGCAACCGGGTCACCATCTTGTCAAGGCCATCCCGGGCCGCTCCGCCCTGCCCCGTCCGCGTCACATCACACCGGCCCTGCCTAGACTGCTGTCGCCGATGAGCTTACTTGAGCAAGCAAGTCGTCGAGCCGGGTGTGATCATTCCTCTTTGTCCGGCGGCAGGAATCCGTGCTCGGACAGGTCGAACCAGTTGCCCTCCGGATCAATCGCCCGGTATTCGGCGAATGGTCGATCGGTTGGCCTGTTCACCGGCCGAGGTACGCCCGCGGCGACCATCCGGTCCGACATCGCGGTCGTGTCCTCGACGGTGAACCCGAAGTGGTTGAAGCCCGACGGTGTCTCGCTGGCGAGCTGGTGTTGGATCAGCGCCAGGTTGATATAGCCATCGGTCAGGAAGTGGCTGCCGTCCGGATCGACGTGGAACACCTCCATCTCCAGTTGGTCGCGGTAGAACGCGGCGATCGCGGCCGCGTCCCGTACGACGAACGCCACGTGCCGCAGTTTGGGCCTGCTCATCGGGTCGTGCCTCCCAGGATCATGTTGTGGAACGCGATGATCGACCAGCCCTCGCCATCGCGTCGGACGACGGCTTGGGCGTGGGTGACGATTCCGGCGGGCAACACAGTGGACAGCACGTGCACGAGGAAGTGGCCTTCGGTGAGTTCTCGGATCAGCCGGACCTCGGGCTTGAGCAGGGTGCCTTGGTACACGTCGGCGAAGAGCCTGGCGTGCGACGCTTCGACGGCATCTCGGCCGTGGTGCTCGTCACCACGTACGGTGACGAACTCGACGTCGGCGTCGAAGACCTGGGCGAATGCCTGCGCGTCGCCCGCCGCCCAGCCCTGGGCCATCGTGGTCCACAGTCCGGCGATCTGGTCGTGGGTCATGCGGACTCCCTGTGCGCGAGGGAAACTCCCGCGTGCTGGCGCACCAGGAGCTGGACACAGCCGGAATCGTCAACGGGTTGCCACGCGGCGAGGGCGTGATAGAGCCTGCCGTGCAGTCGTTCCAGGTAGCACACCATGTTGACCGGCCACCCGCCTGCGCGGAACGCGTACTCGTCCATGGGGGTCGGCGCTTCGCAGAGTGGGTGAGCGCGGGCGGCTTCGGGGCCGAGTCGATGCCAGTCGGGGTGCATGTGGATAGATCCGAGGATCTCCTGTCCGTGTGCTTCGGCGGCGCGGGCGGCGCGGAGCAGGTCGACGGGATCGAACCACCACGCGCGCACGGGGTTCTCGTAGGCGGCGCCGAAGGTCGGCACGATCACCGACGCGAACTCCTCGCAGGCGGCCGGGTTCGTGGACCTCGCGTTGCGGCCGAATTCGACGCGTTCGACGATGTGGGTGCCCTCGACCGTATGCCCGACGAGCAGGGCGAAGCACGGTTTCGGCTGGTCCGGGGTGATGGCGTCGTACTGCCGGGCCGCGGCACACAGGAACTCCTGGAGCGTCCGGTCGGACACCAGTACCACGGGCGCACGCGCATGGACCCTGTTCGACATCCACCGTCCTCATCTGTTCGGGGGTTTCTCCCACGCAACCACGAAGCTGTGGTCACAGCGAGGCTTCGCTATATGACAATGAGTGATAACATTTCCTGCCCCCGGGAAGGACCCGTATGCGCCTGGATTTCCGCCATCTGGAGCTGATCGTCACGATCGGCAACGCGGGCAGCCTGCGGCGGGCAGCCGCCGAACTGCACCTCACCCAGCCCGCGGTGACCACCCAGCTGCGCAGAATCGAGCAGCACCTCGGCGGAGCGTTGTTCGTGCGTGATCGCGAGGGCGCCCAGCCGACCCACCTGGGAACGCAGGTGTTGCAGCAGGCCAAGCAGGTGCTCGGCCAATTGAGCGAGCTGGAACAGGCCGCATGGCGCAGCGCGGCATCGGTCCCGGTGCGAGTCGCGGGTGTGCCGGCTCAGCAGCACGCGTTGTTGGTGCAGACGCTCCGTGCGCTGCTGCCGGCCAAGGAAGTCGTCAGCAGCACGCACCGCTCCACCCGACAGCTGCTCAACCTGCTGGAGACCGGCGAGGTCGACGTCGCCGTGCTGCGGGAGTTCCCCGGCTTCCCGCTACGGCTGCCGCCGCAGGTCGAGCACCGGCTGCTGATCACCGAACCGATCTTCGTCGGTGTTCAAGCGGGCCATCGGCTGGCCGGCCGGGAAGAGGTCGAACTGGCCGAGCTGGCGCAGGAGAACTGGGTGATGCCCAACCCGGACGACAGCGGGATGAACGACTTCTTCGCGACCACCTGTAGCGCGGCCGGCTTCGAGCAGCGCATCACCGATCTGACCACCGAGTCGCATGTGGCGTTCACGTTGACCGCCGCGGGCCGGGTTGTCTGCCCGCTCTACCCGATCGGAGCGAACCGAGACGGCCTCGCCACGTTGCCGTTGACCGGAAACCCGTTGTTCCGCAGGCTCGTGCTGGCCTGGCAAGCGGATTGGACTGAGGCGCCGCGGGTGGATGACATCTGCGCGGACATCGAGCAGGGTTACCGTGATCTGGTGGCGAACACTCCCGTCTACGCGCGGTGGTGCGCCAGGAAAGGTGAGGGGGACAGGTGGCGATCCGGGGTTTGAACCACGCGGTGCTGTGGGTGCGAGACGCGCGGGTGAGCACCGATTTCTATGTCGATGTGCTGGGTTTCCGAGTGGTGCACCGCACCGAGAAGGCCGCGTTCCTCCAGGCTCCCGAGTCCGCCAACGACCATGACCTCGGGCTGTTCGAGATAGGGCCAGGGCGGAGCAGCGCCGACACCGGGCATGTCGGTCTCTATCATCTGGCTTGGGAGGTACCTACGCTGGCGGACCTGCGGGATTACGCGGGACGCCTGGACGCGGCAGGCGCGCTGGTCGGGTCGGCGGATCATGGCACGACCAAAGGTCTCTACGCCAAGGACCCGGACGGACTGGAGTTCGAGGTCTGCTGGCTTCTGCCAGCCGAACTGGCCGACGATGAGGCACGCGAACACAGCGGCGCCCTCGATCTGGCCGCCGACATCGCCCGCTACGGCGCGGACACGCTGGGCGCGTGCGCCCGCGTCGGTGGATGAACGCTCGCCGGAGCCGCACAGCCGGCCCCGCCGCTCTGCCGGAGCGTGCGGGGCCAGCTGAATCAGCCAACGGCGTGAGCGAGCGCTGCACGCGCCTCAGCCCACCGCCTGCTTCACCAGGGCAGCGATCCGGTCCTCCACAACGGATGTCACCCCCGTCAGAGCGAAGCCGGCCGCTGGTATGGCCACGCCCCAGCCGACTTCCGCAGCCGACATCTCACCGGATGATCATGTCCGGGGCTTGAAGTCAGAAGATGTCGTTGATGATGTCCTCGCCGATGGCCAAACCGGCGCCGGTGGCGATGGCCTGGCCGAAGCCGCCGTGCAGGAAGCCGCCGAAGCCGCCACCGCCGCCGTAACCCTGCTGGTAGACGGGCTGTTGGTAGACCGGTTGCTGATACACGGGCTGCTGGTAGATCGGCTGCTGCGGGGCCTGCTGCTGTTGCTGCTGCTGGGCCTCGTTGGCCACGAAGTTGTGGATGGCCTGTAGCAGGAGGGTCACCTGGCTCTGCTCGGACTGGAAGCCGATGGTGATCTCCTTGAGATCCAGCAGCCACTCCCGGGCATTCGGGTCGCCGTTGTTGGCGGCGGCCTGCAGCTTCTGGGCCAGCGTGGTGATCAGCTGGACCGTCTGCTGGCTCTGCTGCTGCAGCTGCGCGTACGTGTTGTCGATGGTTTGGGTGTCCACCGGGTCGCCTCCACTGGTCGAACTGCTACTTCGATCCTGCCACGTTTGGCGTAACGCGCGCGGGCCCGGCGGCGTGCCCGGTTTCGGGGTGGGCAAGTCCACATGAAGGGAACCGGCCGGGAACCGGTGGTTTCCCGCATACCTCAAGTTAGTGTCGAGGTCATGCACACTTGGTTGTCCCATTCGGTCCCCACCGTCCCCGGTCAGCCGCGTCCGCTGCGTCTGTTCGACTCGGCGGCGGGGGAGGTGCGGCCGACGGCGCCGGGCCCGACCGCGCGGATGTACGTCTGCGGGATCACGCCCTACGACGCGACCCACCTCGGCCACGCGGCCACCTACCTGGCGTTCGACCTGGTGCATCGGCAGTGGCTGGACAACGGGCACCGGGTGCACTACGTGCAGAACGTGACCGACGTGGACGACCCGCTGTTGGAGCGCGCGATCCGCGACCACGACGACTGGGTGGTGCTCGGCATGCGGGAGACCGCACTGTTCCGAGAGGACATGCAGGCGCTGCGGGTGCTGCCGCCGCAGGACTATGTCGGCGCGGTCGAGGCCATTCCGGAGATCGTCGAGCTGATCTCGAAACTCGTCGCCAGTGGCGCCGCGTATCGAGTTGATGACGAAGAGTATCCGGATGTCTACTTCGACCATTCGGTGACCGGCTGGTTCGGCTACGAGTCCAACTACGACGAGCCGACCATGGTCGAGCTGTTCGCCGAGCGCGGCGGCGATCCCGAGCGGGCCGGCAAGCGGCATCCGCTGGACGCGCTGCTGTGGCGGATGGCTCGGCCGGATGAACCGTCGTGGGACAGCGAGCTGGGTGCGGGCCGGCCGGGGTGGCACGTGGAGTGCGCGGCGATCGCGATCAATCGGCTGGGCAGCGGGTTCGACGTCCAGGGCGGTGGGTCTGACCTGGTGTTTCCGCACCACGAGAACAGCGCGGCGCATGCCGAGGCGCTCACCGGCGACCACCCGTTCGCGCGGCACTACACGCACGCCGGCATGATCGGGCTGGACGGCGAGAAGATGTCGAAGTCCAAGGGAAATCTGGTGTTCGTGTCCAAGCTGCGCGCGGCGGGCGTCGACTCGATGGCGGTGCGGCTGGGCCTGCTCGCGGGGCACTACCGGACCGACCGGTCCTGGACCGAAGAGCTGCTCGCCGAGGGCGAGGCGCGGCTCGCTCGCTGGCGGGAGGCGGTCGCGCTGCGGACCGCGCCGTCGGCCGAGGACACGGTGCGCAGGCTGCGCGACCATCTCGCCGACGATCTGGACACGCCCAACGCGCTCGCCGCCGTCGATGCGTGGGCCAGGGATGCCTTGGATCGGGCTGGTACCGACGCCGGCGCGCCCGGTCTGGTGCGGGACGCGGTGGACGCGCTGCTGGGTATCGAGCTGTGAGGTGGAGCGGGTAGGCGGGGCACACCCCTCTGCGTGCCCCGCCACCCCGTTCCCCCGAATCAGCTGCTGAGCACCAGCGGGCGGCGCGTGCTCGCGGTGTTGCGCGGTCCGAACAGGTCGCGGATGAGCGACCGGATCGCGGGTGACGGCGCGACCCCCAGTTCGCGGTCCAGCAAGGCGCGATAGGACCGGTAGGTCTGCACGGCCTCGCTGTAGTTGCCCTCGGCGATGTGGATCTCGATCAACAGCCGGTACGGGCTCTCCCGCAACGGTTCCGCGCGCATCGCGGCGAGGGTGGCCTGCACCGCGTCGCCGTAGCGAGCGGTGCGCAGCCGGTGCTCGGCGAGGTCCTCCAACGCGTGCAGGCACAGCTGGCGCAGCCGTTCCCGCTCGATCAGCACCCAGTCGTCGAACCAGCCGGGCAACAACTCGGCCGGGCCGTCGAGCAGGAGATCCGCGGTGGTGCGGCGGTCGTCCTCGGCGTAGTACGGCAACCGCGCGGCGCGGACGAGTTCGGCCACGTCCACCTGTACATCCTTGGCCAGGCAGAGTTTCTCGCCGCTGGTCGTGATCACCGGCGCGCCGAGCTGCTGCAACCGCCACAGCGCGGTGCGCAGGCTGCCCAGCGCCCGGTCCTCGCTGACCTCCGGCCACAGCGCCCCGACCGCGTGCGCCCTGGTGGTCTGTTGCCGCAGCCCGACGAACGCGATCAGCCGCTGCAACGTCCTGGGCACCTCGACGGTGCGGCCGTCAACAGTGAGCGTGAATCCACCCACGAATTCCAGTCGTGCGCTCGCCATGGATTTCCCCCTTCTCAAGATGCCGCCACATCCCCGTTCAGCACCCAAAACGCTAATCTCGGGCGCTGATCCACGTATCCGTGCGACCACCTGGATTTCCCGGGTGGACCACCTGGATGCCCGGGGGCGGCCGGGAAACGAGCAGGTCAGTGTCGGACCGCGTCGATATCGTCGGCGGCATGACCGATCCGATCATCGTGTTGACGGACCAGCCTGACGACGCCGATGTCGCCGTTGTCGAAGCCGGCCTCGACGAGTTCAACGAGAAGGCCGCGGGCTTTCTCGATCGCCGTTCGCTCGCGGTGTTCCTCAAGGACCCGTCGAGCGGCCGCGTTGTCGGCGGGCTGACCGGCCGGACCTCGCTCGGCCTGCTGTTCGTCGACTACTTCTACCTGCCGCCGCACCTGCGCGGCTCCGGCCTTGGCAGCCAACTGCTGCGTGCGGCCGAGGACGAGGCGGTGCGGCGCGGTTGCCGCACCGGCGTGCTGTACACGATCAACTTCCAGGCTCCCGACTTCTATCGACGCAACGGCTGGCACGTGTTCGGCGAGGTGCCCAGCGGTGGGTCGAGCGACATCAGCCGGATCTACCTGACCAAGGACCTCGTCACGACGCGACCAGGTGCGCGGTGAGCGCGGTGCGGCCGGTCACCTCCAACTTGCGGTAGATCGCGGCCAGATGTCCTTCCACGGTGCGCACGCTGACCACAAGGGTCGCGGCGACCTCGCGGTTGCTGCTGCCGGTCGCCACCAGTTCGGCGACGCGACGCTCGGTCGGCGTGAGCACGCTGTCCGGGCGGGCGCCCGCCGAGCTGCGCAGCGACCCGGCGGCCATGGTGCGCCACGGGGTCGCGCCGATCTCGGCGAAGCAGGATTCGGCCTGGCGTAAGGCTTCCTCGGCCTTCTGCCGGGCGCGCGCCCTGCGCAGCGTGTTGCCCAGCGCGAGCAGGGTGCGCCCGCGCTCCAGCGGGAAGTCGACCTTGTTGTGCAGGTCGACGGCGTGGCCGAAGGCGTCGATGGCGGTACTGGTGTGGCCACGCGCGGCCGCGACCAAGCCCTGGATGCGCAACGCGACCGCCTGCAACGAGGGCCGCAGCGCGCGTTCGCCCGCGAAGAACAGTTCGTGGCCCAGATCCTCGGCCTCGTCGAGTTCGCCGATCCCGACCAGGGCCTCGCCCAGGTCACCGTCCAACCGCATCCGGCGCCCGGCCAGGCCGAACCCGAGATCGTCGGCGACGTCGAAGGCGATCCGCAGTTGCCGCACCGCGTCGGCGGGCCGGCCGTCCACCAGATCGGCGGCGCCGAGCACGGCGTGGTAGCCGATCAGACCGCGCCGGTCGCTGACCCGTTCGCAGCCCGCGATCCGACCGGGCAGGTGCGATCGCGCCCACCCCGGGTCGCCGGTGTGCACGCCGAGCGCGCCGCGCGCCAGGTACGGGGTGGGCGGGTGCACGCCGACCAGCGCGGCGGCGCGCAAACCCTGTTCCGCCGCGGCAAGGCCGATGGCGTAGCGACCGGCCCAGTACTCGGTCATGGCCAGATGCCCGAACAGGTTCGGCAACGCGACCTCGTCGCCCTCGGTCTGTGCCTCGCCGATCATCGCGTGCAGTGCCAGCCGGGAGCCGTTGATGTCGTCGACGTTCTTCAGCGTCGCGCCGCGATAGGTGCCGACGCGGTCCAGCACGGCCGGTCGGGCGCCGGAGTTCTGCGCGGCTTCCAGCAGCTCGAACGTATCCGGCGGGAGTTGGCCGCGTTCGTCGAGTTCGCAGCCGGACAGCACGGTCAGCGCGAGGAACCGGGTCTCCGGCTCGGCCTTCGGGTCGAGTTCGTCCAACGCGGTCAGCGCGCGTTCCGCGTGTTGCCGGCACACCTTCACCGGATGGTCGCCCAGATCGGCGATGAGCGTGTGCGCCCGCGCCTGGGATGGGAGGTCGTCGGCGGCGTCGGCGAGGGCGCGCTGCGCGTAGCCGACTGCCGGCCCGCTGCCCTCGGTCCAGTAGACCAGCGACGCCAGCAGCAGGCTCGCGCGCACCCTGGGCAGCCCGGTCTCGGCGTGGTCCAGCACGCGTTGCGCCCACTGCCGGGCCTGCTCCACCTCGCCGACCGCGAACAGCAGTTCGGCGAGCACGGCGAACCGGCGCGCGGCGGCCTGCTTGTCCGAGGTGGGGCTGAGCCGCACGGCGAGTTCGGCCAGGTCGGCGGCTGCCCAGGCGGCGCTGCGCGACCGGGCGGCGGCCGCGCCGGTGTCCAGCGCGTCGGCGACCGCCGCGTCGGGTTCGGTGCCGGCTGACGCGGCCAGGTGTCGGGCCCGCTGCTCCGGGTCGCCGACGAGTTCGGCCAGTCGCCGGTGCAGCACCTGCCGGTGTTCGGGCGCCAGCATCGCCAGCGTGACCGAGCCGAGCAGCGGATGCGTCGGCCGCATCCGGTTCGCGGTCGTCTTCACCACGCCCGCGACGGACGCGGCGGCGAGGGAGTCGGGGGAGTCGGGTGAGTCGGCGCGGGCGGTGCCGAGCGCGGAGAACGCCTCCTCGGCCAACAGCATCCGCACCGCGCGCCGCACCAGGTCCGGGTTGGGCTGGGCGAGCGCGGCGACCACCAGCAGCACCAGCCGGGCCGGACCGGGCAGCGTGGCGATCCGGCTCGCCACGTCCGAGGTGAGCGTGCCGGACCCGCTCGCGACGTCCACAATGGATCGATCGCCGACGACCGCGGTGCGGACGATCTCCAGTACCCACAAGGGATTGCCGCCGGTCTGCTGGTGCAGCCGTCGCGCGGCGCGCACCGGCAGCGCGACACCGAGCCGGTCGGCGACCAGCGCGCTCAACGCCGACGGCGCCAGCGGTCCGACCGACAGCGTCGTGGTGCGGTGGTCGGGCAGACAGTCGATGATCTCCTCGGCCGAGTTCACCTTCGCCCGGTTGCCCGGCGCGCTGTCCTCGACCGCGCGCACCGCGAGCGGTGTCTCGGTGCGGTGCGCGAGCAGCAGGGTCACCGGCTCGGTGCTGAGCCTGCGCAGCGCGAACGCGAGCACCTCGGCCGAGGCCGGGTCCAGCCATTGCAGGTCGTCGATGGCGATCACCAGGCGTTCGCGCTTGGCCAGCAGGCGCAGCGCGGACAGCGCTGCGAAGCTCACCGCCCGGCCCCCGGGCTCCGTCGCCTCGGGCGCCCTGCGCAGCAGCGCCACCTCCAGCGCCATGCCCAGCGGCGCCGGCAGCTCCGGGATCACCTCGTCCGCGACGGTGTCCAGCAGGTCGGTCAGGCCGGTGAACGACCAGCTCGACTCGGCCTGCGCCGCGCTCATGGTGAGCACGATCGCGCCGGTCGCGGTCGCCCGCGCGACCGCCTGCTCCCACAGCACGGACTTGCCGATGCCCGGCTCGCCTGCCAGCACCAGCGCGGAGACCCCTGCCGTGCCGGTGCCGATCGTTTCCAGGAACGTGCCTATCGTGGCCAGCTCCACCTCGCGACCAGGGGGGTGCGTGGTGGGCGCATGGCTTGTTGTCGTGCTCATCACCGAATTGCTCCCCGAACATCGGTGTCATGCCGCCGAGGTGGAGCTTTGATCAGTGCGCCAAAAACTCACCAAAGGTCGGCGAATCCGGTGGCTGAGCACCGGTATGCGCCTGGTGACGGGCCGGTGACGCGGCCCGAGAAGGGTGGGACGAGGGCGGCGTGCGCGTTGCTCCGGCGGACGCCCAACCCCGAACGACGGCCGAGAGAACTCCCCTGTTCGCCGAGCGCGAACTCTCTCGACCGTCCCCGTGGTGTCCGTCGGCGACCCCGCCGCCGGAAGTCCTCGACGGGCACCACGGGTCCTTGCTCGCTATCCCCCGGTCGGGCCGTGACCTGGGCCGCCGCGGCCACCGGGGCCGCCGGAGCCGCGCCTGCGCAGGTAGCGCTCGAACTCGGCGGCGATGGTGTCGCCGCTGGTCTCGGACAGGGTCATCTCGTCGCCGCGCTCCTCAAGGGCGCGGACGTAGTTGCGCACGTCCTCGTCCTCGTCGGCCATCTCGGTGACCGTGCGTTCCCATTCCTCGGCCTGGCTGGGCAGTGCGCCGAGCGGCACCTCGACGTCGAGCATCTCCTCGACGCGGTGCAGCAGCGCCAGCGTGGCCTTGGGCGATGGGGGCTGCGACACGTAGTGCGGCACGGCCGCCCAGATCGAGATCGCCGGGATGCCGGCCTGCACGCACGCGTCCTGGAACACGCCGACGATGCCGGTCGGCCCCTCGTAGCGGGACCGCTCCAGACCGAATTTGGCCGCGGCCTCCGCGTCGTACGCGGTCCCGGTCACCGGCACCGGCCGGGTGTGCGGGGTGTCCGCGAGCAGCGCGCCCAGCGTGATCACGGTCTTCACGCCCAGCCGCTCGATGTGCTCCAGCAACTCCTGGCAGAACCGCCGCCAGCGCATGTTCGGCTCGATGCCGTGCACGAGCACCACGTCGGTGTTGCACCCGGGCGGCCGGCACACGGTCAGCCGCGTCGTCGGCCATTCGACTCGCCTGGTCACGCCGTCCACGAGGTGCACGGTGGGCCTGGTGACCTGGAAGTCGTAGTAGTCGTCTGGATCGATTTCCGCCAGTGGAGTGGCGTCCCAGCTCAGCTGTAGATGTTCGATGGCCGTTGTCGCTGCGTCACCGGCGTCGTTCCAACCCTCGAACGCGGCGACGAGCACCGGCTCCACCAACGGGCCCATCTTGTGGACCTGGTCCCTGCCCTGGTCAGGATCGGTCATGCGATCACCCCATCGGCCCTGCCGACTGCCTGCATCGTGGCCGAGGGCGCGGTGCTTTCCCCGGTCGATGACGACCCTGCGTACTCGCTCACCCGCCAAGCCTACGACCGAGCGGGTCCGCGCGGAGACCGTAGGCTAGGACCATGGTCGATCGCGTGTCGCGTTCGAAGGATCAACTGTTGACGGCACTCGCCGACCGGGTCGTTGTCGCAGATGGCGCCATGGGCACGATGCCGCAGGCCAAGGACCTGTCCCTGGACGATTTCGCCGGTCTTGACGGTTGCAACGAGATCTTGAACGTGACCCGGCCGGACGTGGTGCGGGCCGTGCACCGCGACTGTCTCGAAGCAGGCGCGGACGCCGTCGAGACGAACACGTGAGCGAATACGGCATAGCCGACAGAATCCTCGAGTTGGCTGCTGCCGGAGCGCGGGCCAGGGAGTCGGCCGACGAGTTCAGCCAGCCGGGCCGGGCCCTGTCCTCGCCGATGGTGATCCCGCGAGCATCGAGGACTTCTTCTCGCTGGGCTACCGTGGAGCCAGGTTCTCCCTCGGTTACGGCGCCTGCCCGAACCTTGCCGACCGCGCCAAGATCGTGGATCTGCTCGGGCCGGAACGGATCGGCGTGCAGCTGTCCGAGGAGTAGCACCACCCGGAAGCCAAGTATTTCAACACCTGAGAAAACTGGGGGAGAACTGTGGCGCCTCGACCGGCGGCCGTGTTGTGGGACATGGACGGCACGTTGATCGACTCCGAGAAGCTCTGGGACATCTCGCTGCGTGAGCTGGTGAGCCATCTCGGCGGTGCGGAACTGCGGCAGAGCGTTCGCGAGGAACTCGTCGGCTCGAACATGCAGCGCACCTGCGAGGTGCTGCTGGCGGAGGCCGGCAGGCCGGTCACGCCGGAGGCGATAGCGCGGGCGAGCCGTTGGCTGACCGACCGCACCCGCGAACTGTTCGCCACCGACCTGCCTTGGCGGCCCGGCGCGCAGGCGGCGCTGAAGGCGGTGCGCGCCAGCGGCGTGCCGACCGCGCTGGTCACCTCGACCGAACGCGACCTGACCGAGGTCGCGCTGGACACGATCGGCCGCGAGTACTTCGACGTGACCGTGTGCGGTGACGAAGTGGACGGCCGGAACAAGCCGGACCCGTGGCCTTACCTCACCGCGGCGCGCCTGCTGCGCGTCGACCCGACGCACTGCGTCGCCATCGAGGACTCGGCGACCGGCGTCGCCTCCGCCGAGGCCGCCGGCTGCGCCGTGCTGGCCATCCCGTGCGACGCGCCGGTGCCCGAAGGACCGCGCCGCACCCTGCGGGATTCGCTGGTCGGCATCGACATGGACGTGCTCGGTGGGCTGCTGGCCAGCAGCGTGAGTTGAGTCATGTTCGTGCCACATGCTGGGAGGACGCGGGGGTAGCCCGATCGGTGCGGCGGGTCGGCTGGCAGGATTGCCGGCGTGAAATCGTTCGACGAGCTGTTCGCCGAACTCCGCGATCGTGCGGACCAGCGCCCCGCCGGATCGGCAACGGTGACGGCGCTGGATGACGGTGTGCACGCCCAGGGCAAGAAGGTGCTCGAAGAAGCAGGCGAGGTGTGGATCGCCGCCGAGCACGAGTCGGATGACCGGCTCGCCGAGGAGGTCTCCCAGTTGCTGTACCGGGTACAGGTGCTGATGCTGGGACGCGGCATCTCCCTTGAGGACGTCTACCGACATCTGTGATCGATCCGCCCGCCCTGTCCGGCTGACTCGATCACCTGTGGAGTTCTCATGCTGCGCGTTGCCGTCCCCAACAAAGGAGCCCTGTCCGCCGCTGCCGCCGAGATGCTGTCCGAGGCCGGCTATCAGCAGCGCCACGAGGCCAAGGACCTGACCGTCCTCGACCTCAACAACGACGTCGAATTCTTCTTCCTGCGCCCCAAGGACATCGCGATCTACGTCGGTTCCGGTGATCTCGACCTCGGCATCACCGGCCGCGATCTGGCCCTGGACTCGGGCGCCAAGGTCACCGAACGCCTCGGTCTTGGCTTCGGCCGCTCCACCTTCCGCTACGCGGCCCCGGCCGGTACCGAGTGGACAGTGGCCGATCTCGCCGGCAAGCGGTTGGCCACCTCGTATCCGCGGCTGGTCCGGGACGACCTGGCACGGCAGGGGATCAGCGCCGAGGTGATCCGGCTCGACGGCGCGGTCGAGATCTCCGTGCAGCTCGGCGTTGCCGACGCGATCGCCGACGTGGTCGAGTCCGGCCGGTCGCTGCGCCAGCACAACCTGGTCGCGTTCGGCGCCCCGATCTGCAAGTCCGAGGCCGTGCTCATCGAGGGCGACGGTAGGCCGGACGACGGCGCGAAAACCCAGCTCGCGGCCAGGTTGCAGGGCGTTGTGGTCGGCCAGAACTACCTGATGATCGACTACGACTGCCCCAAGACCCTGCTCGATGACGCCATCAAGGTCACGCCGGGCCTGGAATCGCCGACCGTGGCCGCGCTGGCCGACCCGGACTGGGTCGCGGTGCGCGCGATGGTCGCCCGCAAGGAGGCCAACAAGGTGATGGACGAATTGGCCGGCATCGGCGCCAAGGCGGTCGTCGCCTTCGACATCAGGTCGTGTCGGCTGTGAATCCGATTCTCGAAGTGGCGCGGTTGGACGTCCGTCCCGGTCAGGAGGCGGACTTCCAGGCGGCGTTCGGGCAGGCGCTGTCCAGCATTCGGGCCGTACCCGGGTTCATCGACCTGGAACTGCGGCGCTGCTTGGAAACCCGCAACCGCTACCTGCTGCTGGTCCGCTGGGAGACCCTGGCGGACCACACCGTCGGTTTCCGCCAGGGCCCCGAGTATCCGCGCTGGAAAGAACTGCTGCACCACTTCTACGACCCGTTCCCCGAGGTCGAGCACTACGAGACGGTCGAATTGGCGTGACCATTCGCGCCGTCGTCTTCGACTACTTCGGCACGCTCACGCCGACGTTGCCCAGGGTCGCTTCCGCGGTCGACCAGCCGGAGATCGCCGCGATCCTGGGCGTCGACAGGGAAGCTGTGCGGGACTGGTGGGGGACCACCTATCCGGACCGCTCGACCGGCCGCACCGGCACCGGCTTCGACACGATGCGGCTGCTCGCCCGCACCCTCGGCGGTGACGACAGCGACGGCGCGGTGCACGCCGCGCAACGCCTGCGCCTGGACACCTACGCGCAGATGGCCCAACCCCGCGCCAACGCCGTCGAGGTGCTCACCGCCCTGCGCGCCAAGGGTTTGCGCATCGGCCTGCTCAGCGACTGCTCCGCCGAACTGCCCGAACTCTGGGCCGACCTCCCGCTGGCCGACCTCGTCGACGAACCGGTGTTCTCCGCGCTGGTCGGCGAGCGCAAGCCGCACCGCGCGATGTACACGACGGTGTGCGAACGGCTCGGCGTCGAACCGACGGAGTGCCTCTACGTCGGCGACGGTGGCAGCAACGAACTCACCGGGGCCACCGCCTTCGGCATGCGCGCCGTGCTCATCGCGGACGCGGACTGGGCCACCGGGCATCGCTTCGACAGCGACGACTGGCACGGCGAATCCGTCGCGGACCTGTCCGAGGTTCCGGCTCTCCTTTCCTGACCAGCGGATTTGCCCCTGACGTGCGGGTAAGGGGTTAGCGTCGCGCCGTGCTGTCACGAGAGGTCCAACTCGCCGTCGTGCCCGACGGACTGCCAAGGCCCGAGCATTTCGTCGTGGTGCGCCGACCGATTCCGGTCGCCGGTCCGGGCGAGGTGCTGGTGCGCAACAGGTTCTTCCAGGTCTCCGCCCGGCTGCGCACCCTGCTGTCCGAAACCGAGGCGGACACGCCGCTGCCGCTGGTGCGGCCGGGCGACTCGTTGCCGTCGGCGACCATCGGCGAGGTCGTCACCGCGCCGGACGATTCCGGGCTCCGGCCCGGTGAGCTGGTCTTCCACTGGTCGGGCTGGCGCGAGTACGCGGTTGTTCCGGTCGCGATGTGTACGCCGGTCGGCGACGCGCTGCCCGATCCGGTCGCACATCTCGGCTCCGGCTGGACCGCCTACGCCGCCCTGACCCGGTCCGCCCAGCTTCGGCCGGGCGAGACCGTGCTGGTCACCGGCGGTACCGGCGGCGTCGGCTCGCTGGCCGGGCAGATCGCCCGCAAACTCGGCGCCGCTCGGGTGATCGGCACGACCGGAAGCGCGGCGAAGGCCGACCGGATGCGGTCGGAACTCGGCTACGACACCGTGCTGGTTCGCGGCCACGAACCCATTGCCGCGCAACTGAGCCGGCTCGTCCCCGACGGCGTCGACGTGGTGGTGGACAACGTCGGCGGCGAGCAGTTGGCCGCCGCGATCGAGTCGGCCCGGTCCGGCGCGCGACTGGTGCTGGTCGGTACCCTCGCCGGTCAGCTCGCGCCGAGCAGTTCCGGTGCGACCGCGCCGGTCGAGCTGGACACCTACCGGATCATCCTGAAAGGACTGCGCCTGCACGGGTTCGCCGATCGGGGCGAGCCGGCGGCACACGCGGAATGGCTGGCCACGTTCGGCGGCTGGCTACGCGCGGGCGACATCACCTTCCCGCACGTGCGCGTGCCGGGCATCGACAACGCGGCGCGAACGTTGCACGAGGTGATCGGGGGACACCACGTCGGCACCGCCGTCGTCGAACTGGAGCGAGGACCGGATGAAGATCGGTGACGCGGCAGCCGCGGCCGGCACCACACCACGCGCGCTGCGCTTCTATGAACAGCGCGGGCTGCTCTCGCCGCCGGCACGCACGTCGACCGGCCAGCGCGAGTACACCGAAGGCGAGGTGGCGCGGGTGCGCGTCATCCGCGAACTGCTGGCGCACGGGCTCACCGTCGAGGACGTCGCGGGCTCCGCGGACCGGCTCCACCTGCTCGACGACGCACTGCCCCGGTTCGGCACCCCGGCGTGCTCCGGGGGCGGTGGCACCGTGCAGCGCCGGATCGCCGCCCTCGACGCCGAGATCGCGCGCCTGACCCGGCTGCGCGACCGGCTCGCCGAGTGCGTCGCGGTGAGCTGACTAGCGCGGCCGGATCAGCAGTTCCTGCGCGCCGCGCGCCACCATGCCGGCGCGGTCGTGCAGCACGCTGCTGGCGATGCCGAGCCCGGTCGGGCCGATCGCGGTCTCGGCGTCCAGGCCGATCCACTCGCCGTCGGGCTCGCGCAGCAGGTGCACGGTCAGCTCGGTGTTGATGAACATCCACTCGCGGATGTCGAGCCGGTTCGACAGGCCGTTGCCCGAGTCCGCGACCGCCATCAGCCGCTGCAGGCCGCTCGGCTCCTCGCCCTCCACCAGCGCGACCCGCTGCCGAGCCCAGGCCGCCGCCGCGCCGGGCTGGACCCAGTCGCCGCGGACGGCGAACCACTCCATCGCGCTGAGATACCCGTCGATCCACCCCTCCGGCGGATGCACCTGCACGCTCTCGCTCAACGGGACCAGCGCTCGCGCGGTCGGCACGGCGATCCCGGTGGTGTCGGTCCTGGCGATGCGCCACGCGGACGCCCGCGCGACCGGTCGGCCGTCGGCCAGCAGTTCCGCGCCGAGCAGTTCCACCGCTCGCCCCGGCCGCAGCACCTCGGCACGCACCTCAAGTTCGGCGATCGGCACCGGCCCGAGGATCTCCACGGTGATCCGCGCCAGCTCCAGATCCTCGCGCGGCGCGCACTGTTGCAGCGCCCTGGCCAGCAGCGCGGCCGGCGGGCCCATGTGCTGGCTGTCCGCCGACCACGGCCCGATCGTGTGTTTGGTGGAGGCGAACCGGCCCTCGCCGAGCGGCAGGTAGAACGCGTCGTCCATCAGTCCGCCCGATCCAGCGGGGTCTCGCCGGAGTTCTCGTCCGGCTCCGGCCAACCCGGGTAGGGCGGGGGAGTGCCGCCGAACGCGGGGCAGATCGCCTTGTGGTCACACCAGTCGCACATCTTGCTCTTGTTCGGCCGGAACTCGCCGGTCCTGCCCGCGCGCAGGATCGCCTCCCACACCGCGTCCAGCGTCCGCTCGAACCGCAGCAGTTCGCCCTCGTCCGGGGTGTAGATCAGCGACTGCTGGTCGGCCAGGTACATCAGCCGCAGCTGCTTGGGCACGACGCCGCGCAGCCGGAACACGGCCAGCGCGTAGAACTTCATCTGGAACAGCGCCTTGGCCTCGGCGACCTCTCTCGGCGCCGCGCCGGTCTTGTAGTCGACGACCCGGATCTCGCCGGTCGGCGCCACGTCCAGTCGGTCGATGAAGCCGCGCAGCAGCAGCCCGGACGCGAGTTCGGTCTCCACCCGCAGCTCGCAGGACTCCGCGTCGAACCGGCGCGGATCCTCCAGCGTGAAGTAGCCGTCCAGCAGCGCGCGGGCCGACTCCAGCCAGTCCGCGACCTCGGTCTCCTCCGCGCCCTCGAACAGCACGGTCAGCTCGGGCCGTTCCTCCTGCAGGTCGGCCCAGGCGCCGGGCAGCAGGCCCTTGGCGTGGTCCGGGTCCCGCTCGGCGGCGGGCAGGCCGAACAGCCGCTCCAGCACCGAGTGCACCACGATCCCGCGCACCTGCGCGCGGGTCGGCTTCTCGGGCAGTCGGTCGACCGCGCGGAAGCGGTAGAGCAGCGGGCACTGCTTGAAGTCGCTCGCGCGGGACGGGGACAGGGCCTGCCTGCGCCGCGCGGTCGGAATGGCGACCTCGGCCACGTCGGTGTTGATCTCGTCCGCGATTCCCGTCTCGGCCACATCCGCAGCCTAGGGGAGACCACCGACAGTTCCGGGCCTGGCACGCCGCTCAGCGTCGACTGAGCTACTCATGAGTCAACAACGTCGCCATCGCGCCTGTTCAGCGAAGTCCGCTAACAGTCCGTGACCAAAATGGGCCTCATGTAGCGGGGATATTCATGCGAACGGACTAACATCCGCGCTCGGGAGGGCCACGGTCATGACAGACACGAAAGACACCAAGAAGGCGCAGCCGAACCGCACCATGAAGAAGATCGTGGTGCGCAGAACCGCGCCGATCAAGGTCACCTCGGCGCCGCTGAACCACCAGCCGATCACCCACTGACACGTGGTGCTGTTCCACCCGCTGACCCTCGTGCCCGACGGGCCCGACGTCATCATCGGCCGCACCGACATCGACAGCTATGCGGCCTTCCCCGCCGACGGCGCGGAACTGCTCGACGTGCTCCGGTCCGGAATGGACACCGAGCGGGCGGGCCGCTGGTACGAGGAACGCTACGGCGAACCCGTCGACCTCGCCGACTTCGTGGACACCCTGCGGGAACTGGAATTCCTCCGGGAGGAGGGCGAGCCCGAGGCGCCCGGCTCCGCCGAACCGCCCCGCTGGCAACGACTCGGCCGTGCCGCGTTCTCGCCGCTCGCCCTGCTGATCTACGCCGCCCTGATCGGCTACGCGATCTTCCTCAGCGTTCGCGACCCCTGGCTCCGCCCGCACTACCAGAACTTCTTCTTCACCCGGTCCGTCCTGCTGGTCGAACTCGGTGTCTTCTTCGGACAGATACCCGGGATCTGGGTGCACGAGACGCTGCACGCCCTCGCCGGCCGCAGGCTCGGCGTGCCGAGCAGGCTGCGCCTGGGCAACCGGCTCCATCAACTCGTCGTCGAGACGCACCTCAACGGCCTGTGGAGCGTGCCGCGCCGCCGCCGATACCTGCCGCTGCTCGCCGGCATGCTCGGCGACCTGCTCTGGTACGCGCTGCTGATCATCCTCGCCGACGTCACCGACCCGGTCGGCGCGTACCTGCGCGCCCTCGCTCTGGGCACCCTGCTCCGGTTCGCCTGGCAGTTCTGCTTCTACCTGCAAACCGACGTCTACCAGGTGCTGGTCACCGCGCTGCGGTGCGTCGACCTGCACACCACCACCAAGGAGTACCTGGCCAACCGGATCAGCGGGCTGCTCGGTCGTCCGCCGCGCCACGACGAGCAACGGTGGCATCCGCGCGATCGCCAGGTGGCCCGGTGGTACGTCTACCTGTTCGGGGTCGGCTACCTGGTCACGATCGGCATGCTGGTCTGGATCGGCATCCCGACCGTGGTGCACGCGCTGGCGACCGGTGGTTTCGGCACCGTCGCGGTCAACCTGGTGCCGCCCGCGATCGTCGCCGTGCTGGTCGTTCGCAGAAGGCTCGGCCGGTGACCTCGCATCTGATGGTCACCGGTCGCCACCGGCACGATCGCGCCGCGACCTGGCGCGCTTCCGCGCCGGTCGGTACCGGCTTCACCGTCGACTGCCACGCCCGCCTGCGCGGCATCTACACCGGCACGAACACGCTGATGCGCAGGCTGGTCCCGCTCGTCAACGCCCGTGACCCCGCGCTCGTGCGTGCGCACGCGACCGAGATCCTCTACCTCGCGCCCGAACTCGACAGCGTCATCGACCCCGAGGCGTTTCGGCCGATCCCGACCGAGGTCTACCGCGAGCACCAGCGGGTGCTGATCCGCGCGTACTCGACGGTCCGGCCGCTGCTGCTCGCCCACGGCATCGTCGACTTCCTCAAGAAATGCGCGGCATTGCCGTGTCTCGCGCACCTCAACGTCTACTTCGAGAACGTGCACGAGGCCGACGAACTCGACCGCCAGTTCCTCGCCATCGCCCTACGCCGCATCGACCCCGCGCTCCTCACTCTCGGAATCGGCGCGACCAAGCCGATATTCACCGACCATGTCACGCGATTACCAGCCCCCACAACGAAAATCCTCCCATCGGAGAATCCCGCCCGCGCCTATGTCGACTCCGACGGCACCACCGACCACCCCGCCGAGATCGCCGCCTACCGGTCCACCGATCTCGGGCTGCGCCAACGCTGGCACGACGAACGAGCCGAATTCCTCGAACAGCAGGACGACTACGGCACCAGGCTCGGCGCCATCCCGTACCACCGCGCGCACGGCCGCTTCGCGCGCACGCTCGGCGCCGCCGCCTACACCAGGGCCACCGAGTACGTCACCGACGTCGGCTACTACGAGGCCGCGATCCGCATCGGCGATCTCGGCCGAGCGTTGATCGACCGGGAAACCCAGTTCCGCGACCATCGCAGCCTGTTCGTCGAACAGGACGTCCCGCTGCTGATGCTGCGCCGCACCGAGCAGGCCCGCGCCGTGTACGAGGAACAGCGCGCGTTCACCGCCGATCCGCTCGTCCAGGTGCACGCCGCCTACGGCATGGCCATGCTGTACGCCCGGTTCTACCCGCTCGACCGCCGCGACTACGCCAAGGCGCGCGGCTGGATCAACACCGCCCTCGCGCTGGCCCGCACCCTGC
Source organism: Pseudonocardiaceae bacterium (assembly GCA_035948315.1). Classification (GTDB taxonomy): domain Bacteria; phylum Actinomycetota; class Actinomycetes; order Mycobacteriales; family Pseudonocardiaceae; genus CAJCJE01. Next base: position 117,193 of record DASZJG010000045.1, read on the forward strand.
CCCAGGTCGAACTGCGCGCGCACCTGACTGCGTTCGAACAGAACGGCCTCGCGCTCGTCGAGTTCCGCCTCGGCCGGTTTGCTGAGGCAATCCGGGTGGAAACCGAGGCGATGGCGCTGCTGGAGCGCCAACCCGGCCCGCACCGCTACGAACTGTTCCTGCGCCGCGCGCTGCTCTCGTTCAACCGCGCCCAGGTTTATGCCGTGCTCGGCCGCTGGGACGAGGCCGTCACCGATTTCACGACGGTCATCGACCTGTTCCCCGAGGAGGCGGACGGCTACCTGGAACGCGCCAACGCGCACCGCAAAGCCGGCCGTAGCACCGAAGCCCTTGCCGACTACCAACGCGCCATCGACCGCAACCCGCCGCCCGAGACCTACTACAACCGCGCCGGTCTGCTCACCGACCTCGGCCGTTTCGACGACGCCCTGGCCGACTACGACACCGTGCTCGATCTCGACCCCGACCACATCGACACCCTGATCAACCGCGCAAGCCTCTACTACGACCGAGACGACCTCGCCGCCGCGCGCGCCGACGTCGAACACGGCCTCGCGCTCGCGCCCGACAACGCGCAACTGCTCTGCACCCTCGGCCTCATCGAACTCGCGCACGGCGACATCGAAGCCGCCGACAACGCACTCACCAGCGCGATCGACCACGACCCTGGTCTGGTCGAAGCGTGGGCCAACCGCGCGGCCCTCGCCTACGAGACCGGCGACACGGACGCGGCCATCGCAGACCTGACCCAGGCCCTCACCCTGACAGACGACCCCGCGATCCACTACAACCGCGCCATCGCCCACCAGGACCGAGGAAACTGGCAGCAGGCCATCGACGACTACACGAAAGCCTTGCGCGCCAACCCCGCCAACCACGCCGACGCCGACGACATCCGTCTTCGCCGAATCGCCTGCCTGCGCGCACTTGATCTCGGTAGTGTGCCGGAATGACGGACGCCGACGTGGCCTACTACCGGGATCTGCTCGCCGGTCCGTGGCAGGGCCTGGCCGACGCGGCCTGCCTGACCTACGCACGCGGTATCGACGAGAACGCGATGATCAGCGCGTTCGGCGGCGATCCCACCGATGCGCCACTGCGTTCGCTCGACGACGTCGGCGAGGAACTCTCGAACTACCACTACAGCGAAGTACCGAACGTGGTCGCCGTGACGTCGGTCGACGACTGGCTGATCGGCCTGGAAATCAACGGCTTCCAGGGGTCCCGCCCGGAGGTGCTGCGCGCGGCGTCGGCGGGCGGCACGGCGGTGAGCGTGTTCTGGAACATCGAAGGCGACAACAGCTTCGAGTGTGCGACCCACGGCCGAACCCGGGTCGGCTTCGACATGGCCCGGCCCGCCGACCAGTACGGCGACGAACCGGGCGCGCTCGACGAGCACCTCGCCGGCCTCCCGTTCGGCTACACCGTCGACGCCTGGACGGCCGGACTCGCGCTCGCCGAGCGGGTCACCAGGCTGCGCCTGCCCGCGACCTTGCTCGACCGCCGGTTCCGCTGCGCGTTTGTGACCGAGGTGCCCGAAGACCTCGTCCACGAGGGCCTGGTGGACAACCCCGCGCTCGACGACCCGTTCATCCGCGCGATCCTGGCCGAACCCACCGCCGACAAGCTGCCCGCGATCATCCGCTACCTCGCCGACACCATCGCGCGCGAATCCGGAACCGCCGACCTGCCGGCGATCAAGGCCGCTCTGGAAGCACTCGCCGTTGGTGGCAGGCCGAAACCCGAACTTCGGCAAAGCCTGCTCGCACTGGCCGAGCAGTTCCAGCGCGAGCAGCAGTCCCTTGACCGCGTCCACGCCGCCCTGGGCATCGCGGCCGCGCTGGCACCCGATCCGGCCCAAGCCGCCTTCGATCTGCACTTCCACGCCGGCTACTGCGTCCACAACCAGGACGAACGCGTCCGCCTGACCGTCCTCTACCAGTGCCTGCGCCGAGCCGTCTCCTGACTCCCGGCTCTGGTCAGAGCTGTGGCGCGGGGAGGACCCGAACGACCATCAGTACACCCACCACGAAGATCGCGGTCATGAACAAGGCCAGCGCGCCTATCCCGATGGTCATCGCCAGCGTGCGTCCGGTATCGCTGGTGGTCGCGCTGAGCTTCGGGCGAGATGGATCGTAGTGGACGGTCACGTTCTCGCCGACCTGGAAATCGCCAGGAACGGCCATCACGTCCTGATACTCGATTCGTTGCCCGTCCGGCGTTTCGAATCGCACGATGGGCCGATATATCGTCCGGTATCGGATCCGCTCCTTCTTGGCAGCGACGATCTTGCCCTGCGCGGTCGCACCCCGTCGCGTCGCGCGAAGGGCCGGGACGACGCTCCGGACGAATCCCAGAATGAATATCGCGCCGAGGCACCCGCCGATCAGGATCGCCATGACAGCCAAGACCATCGCACTGCCTCCAAGCAGTCAGTCGGGCAAGATCGAGCGGGTGTTGCGGTGGTCCTGACGCCGACATGCCATTCGGTCGGTCATCGTAGATCTCACGCGGCTTGCCCGCGGCGTCAGCCGCCCTGCCCTTCGGCGGCTCCTTCGATCTTGGAGTCGAGCACTTCGCCCAGAATCGTCTGCATCGTCGGTGGATCGGCGTCTTTGCCCTGAGGGGCATTCACCGCCGACTCGGCCGCGTACTCCGTCGTCAGCTTTGTCAGGGCCTGCCCGGCCGGGGTGGCAGTCGCATCAGGAATCGCCGCGACCACGGTCGGCAGGTCGGGTACCAACGCGGCAACGCTGTCAGGTAGATGGGTGAGCGTCGCATCGGCAGCAGTTTGAGCCGCGCCCTCGACCGTCTTGCCGGCGCCGCCGGTGAGGGCGCCGAGAGCCACCCCTTTGATCAGGTTCCCGTACATGTTGTCTTCGCCGGAGGTGGTGTCCCCGAGGTCGGCTTTCACGCCACTGGTCAAACCCGCATCAAGGATCGCGTCGACCCCGCCTGCCACCGCGCCGGTCGCAAGTCCAGTGACAATGGTCTCCAGCGAGGTGCCAAGGACGGTCACCGCATCCAGGCCGGCCGCTACCAATCCGGCCGATACGCCGGCACCGATCACATCCGAGAGACCGGCCGTGAAAAGCGTTGCCACGCCGCCCGCCACGATGGCAGCGGCTATTTCGGCCGCGACCTCTGCCAGTTGCGCTTGGCGTCGTCGACCGCCTGTGCGAAGTCGTTGCAGGCGGACGCGAGCGCGTCGGCTGTCTGGATGAGGATCGGAAGCATGGCCTTTGCATCGGCGGTGGTGCATTCGTCGGGTGTGCCACCGATCTGCGTCCAGTACTGGTTGAACGCGTTCATGGCCGGGCCGGTGTTGTTCTGCGTGAGTTCGCTCACCGCAGTGCTGCTCTGGCCGAGCGCGTCATTCGCCGCGTTCGCAATAGCCGTCCATGCGTTCGCTGCCTGGCGAGCCTTGTCGCTGTCGGCGTCCGGCCAGGGGATGCCAAATCTGTTCAGGACGGAAGCGGCGTCCATCAGAGCATCCCGTGCTTCATCGAAGTCGCGATCTGCGACTCGGTCACGCCGTACTCCTTGCCCATCTCCTCCAGTCCGGATCCGACCCCCTGTACGGCGATACCGGCCATCTTTGCCAGAGTAAGTACCTTTGCGGCCAGTGGCTGATATGACTTGCCGAAGTCAAGACCGTGCGCGGTCGTACCCCAGAATGAACCAGCGGTGTTCAACGCTCCGCTTTGCTTCTGGACCGCACTGGTCAGTTCGTCACCCGCTTGGCTCAATGTCGGGCCGACCGCGGCGAAATCTTCGACTTGAACGGAAAAGCCGCCTGACGTCATTGTCGATCCTTTCGAATCCCGCCTCGTGACATGCGGTTGGCGATGGTGACAGGTGTCCGTGATCGCGGGCGCCACTTTCGGTGGATTCACCGATCGCTCCCAGTGTTGGATCGGAGTCGATCCGGCCGGGCTGAGGTGGGTTTCACGGCGGGGCGACGGGTGGCGATCTAGGCTCTTGGGGTGGCGACAGGTGCGCAGAGAGCTTCCAGAAGGACCCGGACCAGCGAGGGTGGCGGCCTGCTGCTGTTCCGGGTTCGGGATGTGCCGGTGGTGCTGTCGCCGTCGTGGTGGCTCGGGTCGATCGTGGTCGCGGCGCTCTACGCGCCGCTGGTCGGGCGGTTGATGCCGGGGGCGGGGCTGGTGCCGTCGATCCTGTTGGCCGCGACGTTCGCGGTGCTGCTGGGCGCTTCGGTGTTGCTGCACGAACTGGGGCACTGCCTTGTCGCGCTGCACATGGGCATCCCGGTCCGCCGATTGCGGCTGTTCCTGCTCGGCGGGCTGTCGGAGATCGCGAAGAGTCCGCGCAAGCCGGGGCAGGAGGGCTGGGTGGCGGCCGCCGGACCGGCGGTGTCGCTGGTGTTGGCGGTGGTGTTCGGGCTGCTCGTGCTGGTGGTGCCGAGCGGGACGGCGCCGTGGCTGTTGATGGCGGAGTGCGCGGTCGCGAACCTGGCGGTGGCGATCTTCAACCTGCTGCCGGGCCTGCCGCTGGACGGCGGGCGGATGCTGCGCGCGGGGGTGTGGGCGTTGACCGGGCGGCGCTCGATCGGGACCTGGGCGTCGGTGATCGGCGGCGGGCTGGTCGCGCTGGGGCTGTTGATCTGGGCGTTGACCGGGTTGGTCAGCGGCGATCCGTACGAGTGGCTGCAACTGGGCGTGTGCCTGCTGACCGCGTGGTTCGTGGTCAGCGGCGCGAGCGGGGAGCTGAGCGCGGAGCGGCGGCGCCGGTGGCCGGTTGGGTTGCGGCTCTCCGAGGTGTTGCGGCCGGTGCTGCAACTGCCGGCGGAGAGCCCGGTCGGCGACGCACTTGTGGCCTCGGCCGGGCGGGGCGTGGTGTTGGTGCGGCCGGACGGGCTGGCCGCGGCGTTGCTGGACGAGGTGGCGGCGCGACGGCTGGCCGAGCATTCGCCGCACGCGCCCGCCGAACAGGCGTCGCAGCCGTTGGGGCCGGAAACGGTGCTGTTCGCTTCGGAGTCGGGCGAGGACATCGTCGAGCGGGTGCGGGAGACGCCGGCCTGGCAGTTCCTCGTGGTGGACGACGACGGGAACCCGTCCGGGGTGCTGCGGCGCGAGGATCTGAGCGCGGCGCTGACCTCGCACGGGGTCGTCTGAACCCAACCAGGCTGACGCGGGGGTTGGTGCGCGGCGCGGAGACACGTTCTGTCACCATCGTCGCGCCAGTTCCACGTGATTTACCAGGAGGTTCCCTGCGGTGAGCACCGCGAGTGGCCCGTTCCGGGCCGGTGACCGAGTGCAGTTGACCGACCCGAAGGGTCGGCACTACACGGTGATCCTTGAGCCCGGTCACAGCTACCACACCCACCGCGGTGCGCTCGACCACGACAAGCTGATCGGTGCCCCCGAGGGATCGGTGGTGGTCTCCGCGGTCGGCACGCCCTACCTGGCGCTGCGGCCGCTGCTGCCGGACTACGTGCTGTCGATGCCGCGCGGCGCGCAGGTGATCTATCCGAAGGACTCCGCGCAGATCGTCATGTGGGGCGACATCTTCCCGGGCGCGCGGGTGCTGGAGGCGGGCGCGGGGTCGGGTGCGTTGACCTGCTCGCTGCTGCGCGCGGTCGGCGAGCACGGTTCGGTGACCTCCTACGAGGTCCGCGAGGATCATGCCGTGCACGCGCTGCGCAACGTGGACAACTTCTTCGGCGGCCGGCCGGACAACTGGACGTTGCACCTTGGCGACGTGGCCACGCACAGCGGCGAGGTCGACCGGGTGGTGCTGGACATGGTCGCGCCGTGGGAGGCGCTGCCGACGGTGTTCGAGAACCTGGTGCCGGGTGGCGTGCTCACCGTCTACGTGGCGACGACGACGCAGCTGTCCCGGATCACCGAGGCGATTCGCGAGCAGCAGTGCTGGACCGAGCCGGAGGCATGGGAAACGCTGATGCGGCCGTGGCACGTGGTCGGGCTCGCGGTTCGACCCGAGCACCGGATGGTCGCGCACACCGCATTCCTGTTGACGGCACGACGTCTGGCCGACGGCGTCACGCCGCCCCGCCCGCAGCGCAGGCCAAGTAAAGGCTGAGTCGCGAAACGGTCTCGAACCGTGAATTCGAGGCTGGGTTAGCCAACCGAGACCCAGTTGATACGAAACCGATCACATGCGACGGACGGTGACGGATCAGCTGCCCTGGAATGCCTCGACACACCAGGTGCCGTTGACGCGCTTGAGGTTCAGCTTCTGGGAGTTGGATCCGTTCTGCTGCGACACCGCGGTGATGGACACGGTCGCGGTGTCGCCGGTGACCGAGACCGGGCCTGCCGCAGCGGAAACCATCTTCACCTGCGCGTACACCTGCTGGGTTTGTTGCAGTTGCGCGGCGCTGAGCTTGTGGTCGGCGCAGACCAGGTTGTTGTTCATGTCGACCGCGTCACCCTTGCGCAGGTCGGCGACGTAGCGCTGGGCCAACGCCTGCGGCGTGTTGCCGTCGTCGGC
>DASZJG010000046.1:0-52458 GCA_035948315.1 Pseudonocardiaceae bacterium
CCGAACTTGGTCAGGAAGGTCGCCTCCTCCATCGCCGAGTCGCCGCCGCCGACCACCGCGATGTCCTGCTCGCGGAAGAAGAATCCGTCACAGGTCGCACAGGCGGACACGCCGTGGCCGAGCAGCCGCTGCTCGCCCGGGATGTCGAGGTACCTCGCCGCGGCACCCATGGCCAGCACGACCGCCTTGGCCGGGTAGCGCACGCCGTTCGCGGTGACGTACTTCACCTCGCCACGCAGGTCGATGTCCTCGACGTCCTCGGAGCGCAGCTCGGCGCCGAAGCGCTCGGCCTGGCCGCGCATCTGCTGCATGAGTTCGGGCCCCATGATCCCGTCCGAGAAGCCGGGGAAGTTCTCCACCTCGGTCGTGGTCATCAGCGCACCGCCGAACTGGGTGCCTTCGAATACCAGCGGATTCAACTGGGCCCTGGCCGCGTACACGGCCGCGGTGTAACCCGCCGGGCCGGAGCCGACAATGATCAGGCTCCGAATCTGCTGCGTAGCCTCCGCCACTGATCGACCTCCGCGTCACGTTTGGGTGCGCTGGGAAAAGTCCCTCGTGTTTTGAGCGCACCGCTGTAACGCGATCGTAGGGGCCTGTTGTTCCTGCTCCATCGGGCGACGGCCATCACATATTGGAGCGACTTCTCCAATATTGCGATCTGTGTGCCTCAGTGGGTCGTCGGCGCCGAAATGGAGGTCGGGATGCCGCCGATCACCTGGTTCGCCAGGGTCGACGGGGACGTGGCCGAACAGGTCGGGCCGACCACCAGCAACCGGTACTGCGCCAGCTGCCCGGTGGTCAGCACGAGCAGCGTGCCCGGCTTCCCGTCCAAGTTGATCTGCATGGCGCCGATCGGCTTCTGGTTGGGGTCCTGGCCGTTGGCCTTCAGACAACCGGCGAGCTGCGGCGGGTTGCTCAACGGGCCGTAATCCGACTTGTGCAGTGCCTGGGCCAGCGCGACCGACCCGAGCTGACCGCTGTTCACCGACAACTGCGAACTCGGCGCCCCGCCCGCGTTCTGCTGCGACGTCGACGGATTCGAGCCCAACCCGGGCAACACCACGATGGCCGCGCCGATCACCGCGGCCGCGACACCAACAAGGCCGGCGGTCAACGCCAGCCTCCGACTCTTCCTCGGATCCCGGTTCGCGCGGGCCCGCCTCGGCCGGTCGCGCGCGGCATTGAGGTCCACTACCGGAGCCACGCCCGCCGCGGCGCGCGCCCGTACCTCCGCGTTGATGGCCGCGTCCAACCGGGCCGCGAACTGCGCCGGCATGGCCGGTGCGGGCACGTTGCCCAGCCCGGCCAGGTCGACTCTGGTCGCGTCCAGCGCGGCGAGCGTCGCGCCGGCATCCGGGTCGGCACGCACCCTCGGCCACAGCCGAGCCGCCACGTCATCGGGCACCACACCGGCGTGCAGGTCGGCCAACACGTCCAGCGACAGTGGAGGCTCGCCCGACGTGCCGCCCCGTTGCTGCATGTCGGTCATCGGCCCTCCCCACGACGTGTCGGTCGAATTCTGGCTGCATCAGCTTGCTCAACTGGGACGTTCGCATCCGCACTCGGGTTCCGCAGGTGCCCCAGAAGTTTCGCCAGCTTCGCCCGACCGCGCGCGCACCGACTCTTGACAGTGCCCTCCGCGATACCCAGCATCCGCGCCGCCTCGGCCACGGAATAGCCCTCGACGTCCAACAACAGGATCGGCAGCCGCTGCTCCTCCGGCAGGCTGGCCAGTGCCTCCGCCACGATCAGCCGGGTCTCCCGATCCGACATGGCGTCCCGGTCGACGACCGGTTCCCCGGGCCCCGTCTCCGGCAGCGGCACGGTCGGCCGGGCCTGCCTGCGTCGGATCCGGTCCAGGCACGCGTTGACCACGATGCGGTGCAGCCAGGTGGTCACCTGGGACTCGGCCCGGAAGGACGCCGCGGCGCGGAAGGCCGAGATGAACGCCTCCTGCAGGGCGTCGGCCGCCTCCTCCGGATCACGCATCGTGCGGAGGGCCACCGCCCACATCCGGTCCCGGTGTCGCCGCACGATTTCGTTGAAAGCGTGCTGGTCACCAGCGGCATGGGCGGCGATGAGCTCGGCGTCCGATCTGGTGGGGGCGGTCACCGGCTCAGCGTATCGGGAGGGGCCTGGCTCACCCTTCCGGGAACCTACTGGGCTTGCGTGTAGGTGATTTCGCCGATCGAGCTCTGGAAGCTGCCCTGGCCGGTCGGTGCCAGCTGGGTGATCCAGACCAGGATGTACTGGCTGGGCTGCGACTGGTTGAGCTGGATCACGGTCTGCCCGTTCACCAACGGACCGGTGCCGACGATCTGGGTCTGCGACAGGTCGCTCGGTTGGTCGGTGTCGCAGGTGTGGATCTCCACCACCGTGCCCTGGCTCGGCGAGTCGATCGTCACCTGGGCCAGCTTCACCGGCTGGTTGAACTTGGCCACGATGCCGATGCCGGGCTTGTACAGCGGGAACTGCTGCTGGTACGTGCTGGTCTTCCACATCGTGGTCGGGTCGCCGTCGATGACCAGCTTCGCCTTGCCCGGGTTGTCCGAGCCCTTCAGGTTGAACTCGGCGACGCTCTGCGGGGTGATGTTCGCGCCCGGGTTGGCCGCGCTGCTCGACGACGCGGGCGGTGCCGACGTCGCGTGCGTGGGCGGCGCGGTGGTCGTGGTCACCGCGACCGGCGGTCCGCCGCCGGAGGAGCCGGAGTTGGAGAAGAAGCCGATCACCGAGGTGACCACCCAGATCACGATGGCCAAGGTGAGCACCGCGACCACGGTGAACCACACGGTCAGCTTGCGTCGCTGGCCCCGGTCCTGCACCGGCTTCTTGGTGATCCAGACGGCGTCGTCCTTGCCGGGCTTGCTGTCCGGGTCGATGGCCGGCATCAACGAGGTCGCGGCCTGTTCCTCGGCGACCTGGTCGAGGACCTGCAGGATGGCGGCGCTGGTGCGGATGCCGCCGACCGCGGTGTCCTCCAGGCTGCGCACCGCGATGCTGGACAACTCGGCCGGCACGCCCGCGTGCAGGATGTTCGGCGGCACCACGCTGCCGTCCGGTCCGGTCGGCGCGCCGGGCACCGCGTTGGGGCCGTCCGGCAACGCCCAACGACCGGTGAGTAGCAGGTAGAGCAGGGCGCCGAGGCCCTTGACGTCATCGCGCAGGGTCGCCATCGGCAGCGGACCGGGGAAGGCCAGTTTCAGCGCGCCGTCCGGGGTGACCCGCACGCGCTGCGGATGGTCGACGCCGAGCACCAGGCCGACATGGTGGGCGCTCTCCACGGCCGCGGCCAGTGGTTCGAGCAGCCGGGACGCGGTGGCCGAGGGAACCGGGCCGTCACTGACCACGTCGAGCAGGTCGGTGCCGTGCGTCCATTCGGCGATGACCATGCCGAGAATGCCCTCGCTGGGCACCACACCGCTGCCGAGGCTGAGCACGTCCAGCACCCGGGAGACGCCAGGGTGCACGAAGTTCGCCGCGTGCATGGCGCGTTCCAGGGTGCGGCCCGCGCCGACCGCCGCGGTCGAGTCGGCCGGATCGCCGACCAGGATGGTGAGCGCCACGTCGCGGTTGAGCTGACCGTCGCGGCCACGCCAGAACTGGGCGTTCGCGCGGTCGTCGATGCCGAACTGGGCGAGCAGGCGATACCGGCCGTCGCCGACCACACCGCCGGGCAACAGCAGGTTGCTCACCGGCCGCAGGCCGCGACCGGTCCCGGCGCCTCTGGCGTACTCACTCGGCCCACTCACCGCGATCTCCCGTTCCCGCGCATGCCCCCGAGGCCGGGCGCTGGTAACTCGCTGTCGAGCCTACGGGAAAACCGCTCCGAGCTCATCGCGTACCGCGCCGGAGCTGCTCAACCGCGCTTGATCAGGCGATTGATCCGGTTGAAAGCCGGCGTCACCTCGGACACCCGGAGCAATCGCATCAAACCGAACGTGATCGCCAGACCGAGCGCACTGCCGACCAGCAGGCTCAGCCAGGCGTGCAGCTCGACCGCGGCGGTGCCGTGGTTCGACCGCAGCACGAACTGGATGCCCTTGGAGATCAACAGCGCCGCCGCCGCGCCCCAGATCGAGCAGATGATCACCTTGCCGATCGTGGTGAGCACCCGCTTCATGCCCAGCCTGCCGATGCGCGCGCGCAGCCAGATCGCGCCGACGATCGCACCGATCAGGAAGGAGAAGCCGTTGGCGAAGGCCAGGCCGTAGACGACGTGCCGCGCGTCCAGCACGTGCGGCACGATGTAGAACAGGACGATCCGCACGCCGACCATGATCAGGTTGATCACGGTCGGGATCCAGGCGTTGTTCATCGCGTAGAACACCCGCAGTTGCAGCAGGGTGATCGAGTAGCAGACGATGCCGAAGGAGGACGTGGTCAGCGTCAGGCCGAGCTGCGTTGCGTTGGACCCGCCGTGGCCCAGCGAGAACAGTGCCTGACCGATCTCCGGGCCGAGCACGGTCATGATCGAGACCAGCGGGATCAGCATCACCGAGGTCATCCGGCTGCCGGTGGACAGGTTGCTGACCACGCCGTCCATGTCGCCGGTGGCCGCCGCCTTGCTCAGCCTCGGCATGATCGCGGTCAGCAGCGACACGCCGACCACGCCGTAGGGCACCTGGATCAGGTTCCAGGCCGACGCGTAGACCGAGTAGCTGCCCGGGGCCGCCGCCGTCGCCACCTTCGACAGTTCGGTGTAGCCGACCTGGGTGATCAACGTGTACAGCACCAGCCAGCCGGCGAGCTGACCGAACTTGGCCAGCCGCTGGTCCAACCCCCAGCGCCAGCGGAACGTGAACCCGATCCGGCGCAGCGAAGGCAGGATCACCACCGACTGCACCACGATGCCCAGGGTGGTGCCGATGCCGAGCACGAGCAGCTTCGGATCGCCCATCCGCACCGGGTTCAGCGAGATCTCCCCCGGCATGATCGCGTAGATCCCCAGCGTCACGAACATGACCAGGTTGTTCGCGACCGATGCCCAGGCAGGCGCCTTGAACGCGTGCTTGGTGTTCAGGATGCCGGAGACGATGCCGAACACGCCGTAGAAGAAGATCTCCGGCAGGATCAGGTAGGTCAGCGCGGTGGTCAGCGCGGGCTGGTCCTTGCCGGAACTGCTGAAGTAGATCTTGGTGAGCAGCGGCGAGCAGGCCACCGCGATCACCGTGCCGATCAGCAGGATCACCAGGGTGACGGTGAGCAGCCGCTGCGCGAATGACTCGCCGCCGTCCTCGTCCTCCTGCTGCGCCCTGGTGAGGCTGGGGATGACCACGCTCGCCAGCACGCCGCCGAGCAGCAGTTCGTAGACGATGTTCGGGAAGTTGTTGGCCAGGCTGTAGGAGTCGTTGACCGCGCCGAAGCCGATGATGCTGCCCAGCATGACGGTGCGGATGAAGCCGGTGATCCGGCTGACCAGGTTCGCGATCAGCATGGAACTGCTGGCCTTGGCCAGCGATGGCTGCGCGCCCTCGGCCGTCCTGGCCGCGGGTTCCATCAGCTCGGTCTCCTGCGGGAAACCGGCCGGGGGCGGCGGCGCCCAGCCCGCAGCACCGGGAATCGCGGAGAACTGCTCGGTCAGCGCCTCGTTCGTCCACGCGCGCCGGCCCGGCATCGGCCACTCGATCGAGTCCGGTCGCTCACCGGGCCACGGTCCGGGCTGCCCGCTCTGCTGCGGCCTGCGCGGTGGGGGCGGCGCAACCCGTCGCATCGGCTGCTGCGGAGGTTGGCGCGCCGGCTGCTGTGGTTGTTGCGGCGGCGGGGGCTGCATCGGCCGTTGCGGAGGCTGTTGCGAGGGCTGTTGCACGGGTTGTTGTCCGGGCCAGTTCGGCTGGCCGCCGCGCCGCACCGGCTGACCGGGCGGCATCCCCCGACGGGGCTGGCCAGGTGGTGGCATCGGCCGCCCGCGCTGTGGCGGCTGCTGGCCCGGAGGTGGCTGCTGGCCCGGGGGCGGCTGTTGCCCGGGAGGTGGCCCTTGCGCCGGCGGTGGGCCCTGGCCTGGCGGTGGTCCCTGCCGGAACTGTGGCATCTGCCGACCGTCAGGCTGCCCGGATCGCCCGTCGCCGTATGGCGCGACGGGCTCCCACTCCTGCGGCTCGCCTCGGCGGGGGGCGTTCATGAACGGCTACTCGGCTCCTGCTCAGGTGCGGGCGCGTCGAGTGGTTCCTCCTTGTTCGACCGCGCCCTGCGATAGATCCGGCGCGCGGCCAACAGCACCAGCGCCCCGAACGCGACGCCGCTGACCACCAGAATGATGGTGCCGTACGAGGTCGAGACCAGTTCGAGCCGGGCGGGAGAGCCCAACGTTGTGTTACCGGATGGCGTGGTCAGCGTCTCGATCAGACTGAACCGGCCGGTCCTGGCGAGCTTGGCCTGGATGAACAAGGTCAGCGGGCTGTGCGCGGGGATCTCCGTGGTGGACGGCGGGGGCGGCTCGAGGCCGGGTTCACCGGAGAAGACGATCTGTACGCGCATGTCGACCGGCAGCTTGTTACTGACCGTCACCGGCAGCGGGCTGTTGCTGGAGGCGCGCGAGATCGACGAGGGTGGCGGCTCGATGGTGATCGAACCGGTCAATACGCTCAACTGATCGGCCGCCGTGTTGGCCGCGTCCTGACCCGCCCCACTGCCACTGCCCCGCCACGCGCTCGACGCGACCCGCAACAGGTCGACCTGCAACGGCGCGATCAGTGCGTTCGGTTGCAGGTGCGCCGGGTTGGTCGGATCGGCGTGCATCGCGCTCAGCACGTCCTGCTGAGTCTGGTTCTGCGCGACGATCGCCGAGGTCAACGAGATCGGCAGCTCCTCGGCGATGCTGGCCGGCGAGGAGTTCAGCGCCGCCGAGGCGGCCGAGGACTGCTGGCCGACCAGCGAGGCGAGGCCGGTCGCGGTGGCATGCTGCCCGTCCAGCAGCGAGCCGACCGTCCCCAGGAACCCCTGCAACTCCGACTCGGACGCGGACCAGCGGCGCGGCGGCGCGATCAGCATCGGTTGATTGCGCGCGGAACCGAACACCGACTGGTAGAGCAGCGCGCCGATGCCGTTCTGGGTGTTCAGCACCGACTGGCTGCCCGGCACGCTCGGCGCGCCCGCCACGGTCGATTTGTCGGCGCTGCCGTCCAGGGCGCCGGAGACGAGCGGATCGACGGTCGCCGCGCGCACCAGCGTCACCGTGCTGACCCCGCTCAGCGGCACGATGCCGGTGCCGGACGACGGATTCAGCGCGCTCGGCTCGACCAGCACCGTTGTCTGGCCCAGCCCGGCGAGGTCGGTCATGGCGTGCTGGTCGATCGTGTTGCCGGTCGGCCACAGCACGTTGCCGACCTGCTGGATCGTGGCCGGCTTCAGGTCGGCCGCGAGGCTCGCCTGCTCGCTGAGGGCCAGCCGTTCCAGGTCCAGCGCGCCGGAGCGGGACAGCGCGGCGACGTCCGCGTCGGCGTAGGGCAGCGGCAGCACGCAGTGCCCGCCGACCACGCCGCGCAACGTGCTCAGCCACTGGGCGGCCGCGCTCGCGCCGGTCCCCGGGATGGTGCCGCCGGAGGTGCGCACCAGGTAGCCGTGCGACATGGCCACGACCGTGTCCAGCAGGTCCGGGTCGATCGCGTAACAGATCGCCGAGCCGACCGAGGACGGTGCGTGCCGGGCCGCGTCGAGCAGGTTGGTCAGCCGGCCCCCGCCACTCAGCGATGTCGCCAACCGGTCGTCGGTCAGCACCGGCTCGCCGCCGGTGGTCTCGGACAGCATGGTCGGAGCGGTGTCCACCAACGGCCAGAGCAGCGTCAGCTGGCGCGCCCCGCCCAGGTTCGGCGTGCTCGATCCGGGCACCGAGCGGACCGGCAACAGCACGCTGTCGGTCGCGAGCCGGGCCTGCCTGCCGTAGTCCGGGGTGCCGTCGATGTTGATCAGCATCGGGTAGACGCCGGGCTTGGTGATCGCCAGACCGTTCGGGCCGGAGATCGGCACGGTCATGGTGATGGTGTCGTGCTGGCCCGGTTCGAGCTGACCTGCCACGTTCTCGAACGGGGTGCCGCTGTTGGGCACCACCTCGCCCGCCATGCCCGCGGCGACCGCCTGCTCACTGGTGGCCGCGACGCCGATGCGCAGCTGGCTGAGCAGGTGGCTGATGGTCCTGGTGCTGACGTTGGTGATCGTCGCGGTCACCTGGACGGTGTTGTTGCCGCTGTTGGTCGCCTCGATCACCTGCGGCGTGATCGAGTCCACGTCCAGCCGCAGCCAGGACTGCTGGCCGGTGATCGGTTCGGGCGAACCCGGGACGTCGGCGACCGCGACCCCCGCCGGGACCAGCGGGCCGAACAACGCTACGGACGCCGCCGCGCATAACGCGACCGCGAGCTTTCTCACGCCGGCTCCGCTTCGTTGTTCTGGCTGGTCGGTCGGGTGGAGTCCGCGTCGTCGAGCAACCGGATCGCCCTGCGAACCAGCCGTCGCTCGTCCGCGTAGGCCAGCAACTCGTCCAGTTCGCCGAGTGCGACCCACGCGACCTCGGTGACCTCCACATCTTCGTCGGAAAGTTCACCGCCGGTGGCTTCCAGGAGGAAATGATGCACCGTCTTGTGCACGCGCCGGTTCTCCACCACGAACCAGTAGTCGATCGAGCCCAGCTCGGCCAGCACGATCCCGTCGATGCCGGTCTCCTCGTGCACTTCCCTGATCGCGGTCTGCGGCGCGGTCTCGCCGTCCTCGATGTGCCCCTTGGGCAGCGACCAGAGCAGGGTGCCGCGCCGGTCCAGCCGGCCGATCAACGCGGCCGCACGGCGGTCGAGATCGACGACGAGACCGCCGGCGGAGGTTTCCTCGACGGTGCGCAGCCGCCTCCCGCGACGGCGGTTTCGCCGGGTCGGCTTGGCACCTCCGGACCGACTTGGCGACGGCGACATATGTGCAATGTTAATGCGACCAGGTCGAGACCAATGTCGGCGGTGGTGCCCGATCGACGACTCTCCGTATCCGCTGGCTCCGCCCGATATCCTGAGCGTCCTATGTCTGCATCCCTCATCCGGCTCACGCCGGTCGCCGATGAATTGGCCGCGCGCTTCCGCACGGCCGGGCACGAGCTGTATCTGGTCGGTGGCAGCGTCCGGGACGCGTTGCTCGCCCGGCACAGCAACGACCTGGACTTCACCACCGACGCCCGGCCTGAGCGGATCCTGGCCGTGCTGACCGGATGGGCGGATGCCATCTGGGACACCGGGATCGCGTTCGGCACGGTCGGCGCGCGCAAGGGTGAGCACATCTGTGAGATCACCACATTCCGCGCAGATTCCTACGATCGGGTGAGCCGCAACCCGCAGGTCACCTTCGGTGATTCGATCGAGGCCGACCTGCTGCGCCGCGACTTCACCGTGAACGCGATGGCCGTCGAGGTCGCGACCGGAACGTTCGTCGACCCGTACGGCGGCAGGGCCGCGCTGCACGAGCGCGTCCTCGACACGCCCGCCACCCCGCAGGAGTCCTTTGCCGACGATCCACTGCGGATGCTGCGCGCGGCGCGCTTCGCCAGCCAGCTCGGCTTCGAACCCGCGCCCAGAGTGATCGCCGCAATGACCGACATGGCCGAGCAGATTTCTCGGATCACCGCCGAACGCGTGCAGGCCGAGCTGTCCAAACTGATCACCGGCGCGCACCCGCGGCGCGGTATCGAGCTGTTGGTCGACACCGGCCTCGCCGAGAAGATCCTGCCCGAGGTGCCCGCGATGCGTCTGGAGATTGACGAGCATCACCAGCACAAAGACGTGTATCAGCACTCGTTGGTTGTCCTGGAGCAGGCCATCGACCTCGAACAGGCGCAGACGCCCGGCAAGCCCGACCTGGTGCTGCGGCTCGCCGCGCTGCTGCACGACATCGGCAAGCCGAGGACGCGCCGGTTCGAGGACGGCGGCGGCGTGAGCTTCCACCACCACGAGGTGGTCGGCGCGAAGATGGTGCGCAAGCGGATGAAGGAGCTGCGCTACGCCAAGGACATCACCGAGGACGTGGCCCAGCTCGTCTACCTGCACCTGCGCTTCCACGGCTACGGCAAGGGCGAGTGGACCGACTCGGCGGTGCGCCGCTATGTCACCGACGCGGGCCCCCTGCTGTCCCGGCTGCACAAGCTGGTCCGGGCCGACTGCACGACGCGCAACAAGCGCAAGGCTCAACTGCTCCGCGACACCTACACCGACCTGGAGCAGCGCATCGCGCAGCTGGCCGAACAGGAGAATCTCGCCAAGGTCCGGCCCGACCTCGACGGCAACCAGATCATGCGACTGCTCGGCCTGCCGCCCGGCCCGCTGGTCGGCCAGGCTTGGCGGTACCTGAAGGAACTGCGGCTGGACCGCGGCCCGATGGACCCCGACGAGGCGCGCACCGCGCTGTTCGAGTGGGCCAGGGAGCAGGGCATCACCCCGCCCTCGGCCTAGGCGGTCCGGCCGTGCACGACGGCGAGGTACCCGGCGATGCCGAGCAGGTAGAGCACGGTCGCCGCGAGTACCACCGCGATCGCCCGGCCGTCCAACGGCGTGACCAGCGCGGCCAGGCCGATCGCGATCGCCTGGGTCGCGTTGAGCACCATGTCGTAGACGGCGAACACGCGGCCCCGGGTCTCGTCCGGAATGTCCTGCTGGAGCGTGGAGTCCACGCACAGCTTGACGACCTGGCCGATCGCGTTGAGCAGGAACGAGGCCAGCAGGATCGAGGGCAGCACCATCGGCAGGCCCAGCCCGGCCTCGGTGGCGGCGAGCAGCACCAGGCCGCCGACGATGGTCGTGCGCCTGCCGAACCGGCTGACGATCGGCCGGGTCAACAACCCAGCCAGCAGGATCCCGGCGCCCGCGGCCAGAGCGACCTCACCGAGGCCGGGCAGGCCAGCGCGCAGGATGCCCTCGTCGTGGAAGCTGTAGCGCAGCAGCATGACCGTGACCAGCAACGATGCCCCGAACGCCGCGCGGTGCGCGAACAACGCGACGAACCCGCCGGTCACGCTCGGCACCCGCAGCACGGCCCGCGCCCCGTCCAGGAGTCCGCGTGCCACCGCGACCATCGCGCGCATCGACCGGGTGGTCGTGTCCGGTCCCAGGTCACCCGGTGCGAACCGGGTCAGCGCGGCGGCGGCCAGCAGCGACCCGACGACCGCGCACCCGGTGACCAAACCGGACCCGACGTTGTTCGACCCGAACACCGCGCGCAGCCCCACCGCGGACCCCGCGCCGATGACCGAGACCACCGCGCCGAGCGTGGTCGCGACGGCGTTGCCCTCGACAAGATGTTGTCGCGGCACCACATGCGGCAGCGCCGCCGAGAGACCCGAGTCCACGAACCGGCTGATGCCGACCGCGATCAGCGCGCCGACGTAGAGCGGAAAGCTGGGCAGTCCGGTGGCGACCGCGGTCGCGGTCAGCAGGATCAGCACGCCCCGCGTCAGGTTGCCCACGAACAGCACCCGTCGCCGGTCCCACTGATCGAGCAGTGCGCCCGCGAAGGGCCCCACGATCGAGTAAGGCAGCAGCAGCACGGCGAAGCCCGCCGCGATCGCCGAGGGATCGGGCGCCCGTTCGGGATCGAACAGCACCGCGCCGGCCAGTCCGGTCTGGAACAGACCGTCGCCCCACTGCGCGGCGAACCGGCTGATCAGCAGCCGTCGATAGCCGGCGAGCCGGAGTAACCGCCGAACCCCGAGCCGCGGCGCGGCCGAACCGGGGGCGGCGCGCCGAGATTCCCCAAGATCCGCTCGAACTCCCACGAGCCGAGCGTACGGCCCAACCCGGACACCGCCCATGGCCACCACCACGCCGAAACCCGGCTGTCCACAGTTCCAACCGGTTGGCCCAACGCGCCTTTGTCCACAACCCCCCGAAGTTGTCCACACCCTGTGCATTCCCGTTTGGCCCGCCCCCACCACCCCCAATAGGCTCAACGCGGGGCCGTTCCCCCGGGATGGGAGGGGGGTGTGGGTTAGTGAAAGAAATTCGCGTTTTGGGCGCCGAAATGGCGCGGTCGGACGGTGTGGGGAAGTAGGACGGTCGACGCACCCGATCGCCTCTCGGCGCAAGGCGCGACGTGGCTCCAGCCGGACGGTATTCCACGACGGCGTGATCAAGTGGGCCCGGGGGATACGGGGTGCGCCGACCGAAATGCTTAACGCGGCCTGGTCCGGTTTCGTTCCCGCCGACTCGATTTCGTCGTGGGCGTACATCACAACGAGACTGGGCTGGTGGTCGACATCGGCTGAAGTGGGATCATGGTGGTGTGCGACCGGACGATGATGTCGAACCCGGGACCTTGTTGGTCGCGGCACCCAGCTTGGTGGACTCGAATTTTCGCCGAACCGTGGTCTACATCATCGATCACCGCTCGGAAGGAACGCTCGGCGTCGTGTTGAACCGACCGAGCGAGGTGGCGGTGCATGACGTCCTGCCGGCCTGGGGTCCGCATGTCAGCCGGCCGCAGGCCGTCTTCGTGGGCGGGCCGGTCGAGCAGAAGACCGCGCTGTGCCTGGCGGCGTTGCGCACCGGCGAGGACGCCCAGTCGGTCACCGGCGTGATCGGCGTGTGTGGCCCGGTCGCGCTGGTCGATCTCGACTCCGATCCGGACATCCTGGTGCCGAAGCTGCGCGGGCTGCGCGTGTTCGCCGGCTATGCCGGTTGGGAGAGCGAGCAGCTGGCCGGCGAGATCGCCCGCGACGACTGGATCGTGGTGCCCGCCCTGCCCAGCGACGTGCTCAACCCGCCCAAGATCGACCTGTGGGGCGCGGTGCTGCGCCGGCAGGGCATGCCGCAGGCGCTGCTCGCCACCCATCCGGGCGACGTGCACCGCAACTGAACCGGGCTACGACGCGAGCGCTTCACTGTCGACGTCGCCGAGGTACTCGAAATGCCACCACTCGTTGTCGAACGTGCGGAACAGGCCGAACCGGTCACCGTGCTGGTCCAGCCAGCGCGCGCCGCCGTAGGGCCGCAGGTCCATCGCGGTTCCCCGCACATGGGCTGAGCGGTGCGGCGGCAACACCCAGCGCTGCGCCTGGGCCACCGAGCCGTAGCGCTGCAGCGCCGCGTCCCAGAGTCGCTGCTGAGCGGCTCTGCTGCGCTGTCCTGAGGTGACGCCGATCAGTTCGCCATAGCGCCAGAAGGCCACGGTCCGCGCTCTGGTCAGCGCCGCCCGGGTCTCCTCGGTGAGTCCAGCCAGCTTCTCGCGTGGGAAGCGCAGCGACAGCGCCCACTCGCTTGCGGTCTGCTTGGCCCGTTGACCACCGTGGACCAGCGCCGCGACGGGCAGCAGCACGCGGGCGAGCACCAGCGTCGCCACCCGGTAGGCGTGGTCGCGCAGGCGTTCTTTGCTCGAATCCGGCCAGGTCGCCCGCTCGATGTCGGCTTCGAGGATGCCGGAGAACGCCCCGATCAGGGTCATTTCACTCAGTGAAACGGGAACAGCGGGGATGGGAGCTGTGGGTACCGAATCGAATGCGTACCGTGATCCTTGCAGGGTCTGGAGGCGGACCCGTCGACTCAAGTAGTCGCCCGGTCGTGTCGAGGGGTCCGTGGCCGTCATCGGCCGCGTCTGCCCTGACCAGTGGCTGCCCGCGCAGCCCAGATAGGTACAGCGATTCTTTTCATGGCATTCCCCCGAATCC
The DNA here is from genome assembly GCA_035948315.1 of Pseudonocardiaceae bacterium. Lineage (GTDB taxonomy): Bacteria > Actinomycetota > Actinomycetes > Mycobacteriales > Pseudonocardiaceae > CAJCJE01. Next base: position 13,628 of record DASZJG010000046.1, read on the forward strand.
CAATTCCCCGCTTTGTCAGCCGGTGGCGGGTGCCGAACACCCACCACACGCGCAGCCGCCACAGCTTGCCGGACTCGTCTGCCTGCTGGCAAGCATGACTTTCGCCGCGCGGTCCCCCATGACACCGCCGGCCGCGGTCAGCATGATGGCCGCGATCAGGCCGATGACCGCCGCGACCACACTTCCCACGAGCGTCGGCAGGCCGAAGGCCGCGGCGCCGGAGAAGGCCGCGATCAGGCCGGCGACCAGGGTCGGCAGGCTGGCGACCCGGTTGGTCAGTTCGAAGCTCTCCCAGTCGGTCAGCGCGGTGGCCGTCCGCACGCCGAGCCTGCCGGCCGGGGTCAGCCGTCCGCGCCAGCCGAGGTAGCCGGTCGAGCCGAGCAGCGCGGCGATCGCCAGCAGCACCAGCAGCAGGACGAGCCGCAGCGCGAACGGCGCGACGTCGGATTGGGCAGCGGACGCGGCGGCGAGCTGGACGGGATGCACGCTTGCAGGGTAAGCAACCGCGCCCGGCAGACCAGTCAGGACCCCGGCCCACGGTCAGCTGATCAGACCGACCTCTTCGGCCAGCTCCGCGAGCATCGACTCGAACAGCGGCTCGGGCGCGGACACCGCGAACGGGAACCGGCCGAACACCTCCAGCGCGACCTGGCCGTAGAGCCGGACCCAGAACCGCAGCATGGTGTACGCGGCACCGATCGGGAAGACGTGTTCGGGCAGGTCGAGTCCTGCTTCGGCGAGCGTGTCGAACAGCGTCACGCGGAACTGGGCGAGGTCTTCGCGCAGTTCCGGGGGGACCTTGTCGTCGGCGGGCATGGCCAGTTGACGGGTGGCCAGGACCCGGCCGGCCACGGTCAGGAAGATCCGGCCGAACGGGTCGTTCAGGTCGTGCGTTGGCGCGCCGGTGCCCGGCGGGCTGGCGAACACCAGGCTGAACTCCTGTGGGTGACGCAGCGCCCAGGCACGGAAGCCGCGGCAGACCGCGAACACCTGCGCCGGCGTGTCGTCCTCCGGGATGGCTTGGAGGTCGGTGGCCATCTCCGCGGCGAGATCCGTGCAGATGTCCATGCACAGCTGTTGGATCAGGTCCTCGAGGGAGGCGTGGTAGCGGTAGATCGCGGGCGCGGTGATGCCCATCTCCCTGGCGATCGCGCGCAGGGTGACCGCCTCCCGGCCCTGGTTGGTCAGTAGGTCGCGGGCGACGCGGCGGATCTCGTGGTGGGTTTCGTCGCGAGAGCGTTCCCGGCGTGTGGTCTCGGTCATACCTGTCCCGACTGCTTGGTGAACGGTGTTAACCCCCGTACCCTGATCCGGTAAACGGTGTTCACTTGTGATCCTTGGTCCTGCCTCCGCCGACGTAGGCAGCCAACGGATAGAGGACATCGTCCACCACAAACGCACGGGAGGTCGCGGGGATGTTCGACTGGTGGGGATCGGTGGTCCATCGTCGTCGGTGGATGGTGGTCACGATCGTCCTCGGTGCGACCCTGATCAGCGGAATCTGGGGCGCGGGCGTGTTCAGCCGGTTGAGCCAGGGCGGCTACGACGACCCGAACAGCCAGTCCGGCCAGGTTGCGAACCTGGTCTCCGGTCAACTCGGCCATCCCACCAGCGACGTCGTCGTGGTCTACACGGCACCGCGCGGCCGGACCGTCGACGATCCCGCGATCGCCACCTCGGCACTCGCCGTCCTGCACGCCCTGCCCCGCGACGCCGTGCGCGGCGAGACGTCCTACTGGGACACGCACGCACCACAACTGGCCACGGCCGACCGCTCTCGCGCGATCGCGACCATCACCCTCAACGCGGACGGCGCCAATCAGCAGGCCGACGCCTACGCGCGCATCCAGCACAGCCTGGACATCCCCGGCCTGACCAGCCAGATCGGCGGCACCGTGCCGACCAATGTGGCGATCACCGACGAGTCCAGCTCCGACCTCGAACTCGCCGAGGCGGTCTCCTTACCGATCACCCTGATCCTGTTGGTGCTGATCTTCGGCAGCGTGGTCGCGGCCGCCCTGCCGGTCCTGGTCGGCGGTCTGGCCATCGTCGGCTCGCTGGGCGTGCTCCGTCTGCTCTCCCTCGCGGTCGACGTGAACAGCTTCGCGGTCAACGTGGTTTCGCTGCTCGGACTGGGTCTGGCCATCGACTACGGCCTGTTCACGGTCGGCCGGTTCCGGGAGGAACTCGCCGCCGGGCGCAGCACGGCGCAAGCGGTGCGCGCCACCGTCGCGACCTCCGGCCGCACCGTCGCCTTCTCCGCGACACTGCTGGTCATCGCCCTTTCCGGGCTGCTGATCTTCCCGCTCGGGTTCCTCCGCTCGCTCGCCTACGGCGGCATGAGCGCCGTCGCGATCGCCGCGCTGATCTCGGTCACCCTGCTACCGGCCGTTCTCGGCCTGCTCGGGCACCGCGTCGACAAGCTGTCCCTGCCCTGGCCCCGGCGTGGCCCCACCGCCCTCGCCGCAGGCTCCTCGCCCCTGCTGCGCACCATCGCCGACGCCGTGCTGCGCAAGCCGATCCGGTTCGCCGTGCCGATCGTCGCGATCCTGCTCGCGCTCGCCGCACCGTTCCTGTCCGTGCGGTTCGGCGCGGCCGACGAGAAGCAGTTGCCGCCCGGCAGCCCGGCCAGGCAGGTCGCCGAGACGATCAGCAGCTACTTCCCCGCTGACAGCGACAACGGCGCCCAGGTCCTGCTGCGCGGCGCACCCGGCGCCCCACCCGGAGCGGCCGAGGTCCAGCGGTTCGCCGCGCAGGTCAAAGCCGTTCGTGGGGTCACCGGCGTCAGTCCGGCCGGAGGCCGTGGCGACCTGGTCCTGCTCGACGTGACGCTGGCCGGCGACCCGCTCGGCGACACCGCGGAGAACGCGGTCACCGCCATCCGGGCGTTGCCGGTCCCCTCGGGTGACCAGGTGCTCGTCGGCGGGTTCTCCGCTTCGGTGGTGGACAGCACGAACGCCGTGGTCAGCCGGGTGCCGCTGATGATCGGTATCCTGGTGGCGGCCACGCTGGTGCTGATGTTCCTGGCCTTCGGCTCGGTGCTGCTGCCGATCAAGGCGGTGCTGATGAGCGCGTTGAGCCTGTCCGCGACGTTCGGCGTGCTCGTCGCGATCTTCCAGTTCGGCCACGGCGTCGGACTGCTCGACGTGACACCGGAGCCGGTGCAGCCGGGCATGATCGTGTTGATCGGCGCCGTCGTGTTCGGCCTTTCCACCGACTACGAGACATTCCTGCTGTCCAGAATGGTGGAAGCGCGCGAATCCGGGATGTCCACATCGGACTCGGTGCGCACCGGTCTGCTGCGCACCGGCCGGATGATCTCCTCGGCGGCGCTGCTGTTGATCGTGGTCACCGGCGCGTTCGGCCTGTCCCAGTTGCAGACCATGCGCTTCCTGGGCGTCGGCATGATCGTCGCGCTGCTGCTCGATGCCACCGTGGTCCGGATGTTGCTGGTGCCAGCGGTGTTGCGCCTGCTCGGCGACGCGGCCTGGTGGGCGCCTGGGTGGCTGCGCCGGCTGCGGCGTCGGGTCGGTCTGGCCGAACCCGCCGAACACGGCGAAGCGCCCGCCGATGCTCGACGGGCGCTGGAGTCGGTCCGGTGAGTCAGACGCGGCTGAGCTGGCCGGCCCGGTAGCGCACGACCATCTGCTGCACGCCGAGCGTGACGGCGAGGTAGAGCAGCAGCGTCGTGGTGCTCAGGCCCTTGGCGGAGCTGTCGATCAGCATGTCCCCGCCGAGGTGGATGCCGATCGCGACGATCCAGAGCACGATGGTCAGCGCATTGCCCTGGCGGAACAGCTGGCCGTCCTCGCGCCAGAGCCGCACGGTGTAGGCGCGGATCACGCCGAACACCGCCGCGAGCACCAGGCTGGCCACGGACAGCAGGATGGCCTCGTTGTTCACCGGATGGGCCTTGATGTACTGCCCGGCCTCGAACAGGCCGACGACCGCCAGCACCAGGAAGATGAGCGGGCGGCTGTCCTCCTTGACCGACCGCTTCTGCACCTGCCTGGCCAGCAGCAAGATCACGACGGCTACGCCGATGACGATTTCGGTGACGTTCACGGTTACTGCTCCGGTTCGGTGCGGTCGGAAACTGTTGCGATATCAACATCAACGATGACGTGAAGGGCACGAAGAATCGTCAATCCGAGGGTTGAGGCCGGGTTGACTCGGTTCTTCCCGCACACTGGAGTCATGGCCGACCACACCGACATCGTGCTGTACACCCGCCCCGGTTGCCCGTTCTGCACGATGCTGCGCGCCGATCTGCGCGCGAACAACTTCACCTGGACCGAGTTGGACATCTGGCAGGACCCGGATGCCGCCGCTGCGGTGCGCGCCGTCGCCAACGGCAACGAGACCGTGCCGACCGCGAACATCGGCGACGCGTGGCTGGTCAACCCGTCGATCGAGCAGGTGCGCAAGGCGCTGGCGGCCGCTGCCTGAGGGCATGGCTCCATGCCACGCCAACGAGGTATGGTCTAGACCATGTCGAACACGCGGCTGACAGGCGTCGGCGTCAGTCCGGGCGTCGCGTCCGGTCCAGTTGTCCTGGTGGCACCGCCGTTGCCGGAACCACCCGAGCATCCGGCGCCCGCCGACCTGGCCGCGGAGGCAGCGCGCATCGAACCCGCCGCCAAACTCGTCGCGGGCCGGCTCGAAGCCGCGGCCAAGGCGGCTGAGGGCGAAGCGGCCGCTGTCCTGGAAGTGACCGCGGCGATGGCCGCCGACCCTGCGCTCATCGGCCAGGCCGAGGAACTCGTCAACGGCGGCCTGCCCGCGCCCCGCGCCGTCTACCAGGCAGCGGGCACGTTCGCGGCGGCACTGGAAGCCGCGGGCGGCTACCTGGCCGAGCGCGTCACCGACGTGATCGACATCCGTAACCGGCTCGTCGCCGAACTACTCGGCCTCACCCCGCCCGGCGTTCCGGAGCTGAGCGGGCCGAGCATCCTGGTGGCCAAGGACCTCGCCCCCGCCGACACCGCCGGGCTCGACCCGGCCAAAGTGCTCGCGCTGGTCACCGAGGAGGGCGGCCCGACAAGCCACACCGCGATCCTGGCCAGGGCGCTCGGCATTCCGGCGGTGGTCGCCTGTCGCGGCATCCTCGACCAGGAGCTGACCGGACTCGTCGTGAACGGCGACACCGGCGAGGTCGAGGTGACCACCGGAGAAGTCCGCGTCCAGGCCGCGACCACCGGCACCAGGACCGAGTGGAACGGTGTCGGCAGCACCGCGGACGGCTACCGGGTCAAGATCCTCGCCAACGTCGGCAGCGCCACGGATGCCAAGGCGGGCGCGGGCGAAGGCGCGGAGGGCGTCGGCCTGTTCCGCACCGAGTTCTGCTACCTGGCGGCCACCGAGGAGCCCGACGTCGAGGCTCAGCGCAAGGCATACGCCGAGGTACTGGCGCCGTTTCACGGGAAACCAGTGATCGTCCGGACGCTCGATGCGGGCGCGGACAAGCCGCTCGCGTTCCTGCATCTCGACCCCGAACCCAACCCGGCGCTCGGCGTCCGCGGCCTACGCGTAGCCCGTGATCGCGTCGACCTGATCGACCGCCAGCTCGCCGCGATCGCCGCGGCCGAGCAGGACAGCGGTGCCGAGGTCAGCGTGATGGCCCCGATGGTCGCCACCGCCGAGGAAGCGGCCTGGTTCGCCGAGCGCGCGCATGCGGCCGGACTGAACCGCGCCGGCGTGATGATCGAGGTCCCGGCGGCCGCGCTGTCGGCCAAGGAGGTCTTCGCCGAGGTCGACTTCGTCAGCCTGGGCACCAACGACCTGGCCCAGTACGTGTTCGCCGCCGACCGTCAGGTCGGTGCCGTCGCCGGGCTGAACGACCCGTGGCAACCCGCGCTGCTCCGGCTGATCGCCCTGGTCACCGAGGCCGGTCGGGCCGCGGACAAACCGGTGGGCGTGTGCGGCGAAGCCGCGGCCGATCCCCTGCTCGCCTGCGTGCTGGCCGGCCTTGGCGTGTCGAGCCTGTCCATGAACGCGCCCGCAATCACCCGGGTCGGCGCCACGCTCGGCGAGGTCACCATCGACGCCTGCGAGACCGCCGCCCGCGCCGCCTTGGCCACCGCCGCCCCGCAGGCCGCCCGCGCCGCCGCCCGAGCAGCCCTACACATCGGCTGACCCAAAACCGAAAATCCTTCACCCTGCGAAGCCCAACCCACCGCGAAGCCCACGCCTCGCGAAGCCCAACCCACCGCTCCCAAGGGGGCTGCCCCCGCGAACAAAACTAGTCGATTTTTGGCGGGGGGATCGGGTGCGGGTGGCTGGTTGTGGATGGATTTCGGGGGGTGTGGACAACTGGCGTCGGCGGCCGACCTCCGACGGGGTCAGCTGTCAGTATCAAGACCATGTTCGATGGCGTAGCGGGCGAGTTCGACCCGGTTGTGCAGTTGGAGCTTGCGCAGCGTGGACTGCACGTGGCTCTCGACCGTCCGGTGCGAGATGACCAGGCGGTCGGCGATCTGCCGCGCGGTCAGGCCCTTGGCGACCAGGCGGAGTACGTCGGTCTCCCGGTCGGTGAGCTGCGGCGTCTGCTCGTCGTCGGGTCCGTTGACCGACATCCGCCGGTACTCGCCGAGGACGAGGCCGGCCAGGCCCGCGGTGAACACCGCGTCGCCGGCTGCCGTGCGCCGGACCGCGTCGACGAGTTCCTCCACCGACGCGGATTTGACCAGGTAGCCGGACGCGCCCGCCTTCACCGCCTCGAGCACGTCGTTGTGCGCGCCGCTGGCCGAGAGCACCAGCACGCGGGTGGCGGGCAGGTCGCCGGTGATCCGCAGGATCGCGTCCACGCCGGAGCCGGTGCCCAGATTGAGGTCCATCAGCACGACGTCCGGCCGTACCGTGGTGGCGATGCGCACCGCCGCGTTGGTGTCGCCCGCGGTGGCCAGCACGCTGAAGCCGCGTTCGCCGAGATCGCGGGCGACCCCGTCTCGCCACAGCGGGTGGTCGTCGACCACCATCACCGAGATCGAACCGCCGTTGCCCGGTTCGCCGCCCCGAATCTCGTCGCTGTCGCCAGCGCCGGTCATGTCTTCGCCTCTCTGCCTGACCTGCCACGTCCCTGTCGCACCCGGGGTACCCGAAGTTCCCATTCGGTCCCGTGTCCCGCGCCGGTGATCAGCTCGGCGGTGCCCCCCAACTCGCTGATCCGGCCTCTGATCGATTTCGCGACGCCCATCCGGCCCTCGCCCTCGGCCGCGCGCAGCCGGTCGGCGGGGATGCCGGGGCCGTCGTCGCGCACGCTGAGCACGACGGTCTCGCCCAGGTCCTCCAGCAGGATCCACGCCTTGGCCGCGGCGCCGGCGTGTTTGTCCACATTGGCCAGTGCCTCGCGCACGACGCCGGACAGTTCGCTCGCGGTCGCGGCCGGCAGCATGACCTGGGTGGCCGGCACCGACACCTCGACCCGGCCGGTGGTCAGGATCTGCAGGTGTGCGCGCAGATCGACCTCACCATCCACTGTGGAGTCCGGCGGAGCCGCGGCGACCAGCGAACGCAGCGCGACCTCCTGCTCGCCGGCCAGCCTGGCCAGTTCCGCGGCCTCGCCGCCGAGTTCGGCGCCGCGCCGCTGCACCCTGGCCAACACCTGCAGCACGCTGTCGTGGATCGAACGGGCCAGCCGTTCGCGTTCGGCGGTCGCGGCTTCCGAGCGCAGCGCCGACGCCAGCCGCGCGGCGGAGCGGCGGGCGGTCCTGGTCGCCAGGCCGATGGCGAAACCGACCGAGACCAGCTCGACGGCGTCCCGGGCCAGGTCGACGTCCACGTAGCCGTGCGTGCCGAAGTTGAACGCGGAGAGCACCAGCCCGAAGACGATGCCGCCGATCGGGCCGCCGCCGATCGCGCCTGCCGCGAGCACGCTGGTCACCCAGACCGTGGTGAGTAACGGTGTCGGGGCCTGGCTGGCCAGTTCGGCCGGGGTGAACACGAACCGGGAGCTAGCCATGATCACGCAGGCGACCACGAGGTCGAGGATGATCAGCCACTGCCACCTGCTGTTCTCCCGCAGATAGCAGTAGCAGGTGATCGCGCTCCACACGCCGAGCACGGCGATGGCGACCCAGCCGAGCGCGGGCCGCGCGTACTGCGTGTCGTAGAGGCCGGTCATGGCGACCGCGAACGCATAGGTGGCCACCCGCAGCACCACAGCCGCCCGCCACCACGGGGTGATCGGGTCGGCCGGCATCGCGACACCCCTCTCCCCGTGAACTAAGGCACGCTGCGCCAAAGGTCCGCTCCCTTCAGGGGACCATCCTGCCCGGTTCGGGGCGGCTGGTAACCACCGGAGCGCATTCCCGGGGCGAAAATCTCACTCCTTGTCGGATGCCTCGTTCGACTGGTCGGAGTCGGCCTGGTCGGGCAGCGGCACGGCCTCGTGGCGGTGCAGCGCGTGCACCCCCTCCGGGTCCAGCGACGGGTCGTGCAGCAGCGAGCGGATTCCGGAGTTGAGCACCGCGAGCAGCGGCACGGCGAGCAGCCCGCCCGGGATGCCACCGGTGGCGATGCCGGTCGCGATGGACAGCACGACCGCGAGCGGGTGCAGCCGCACGGCGCGACCGAGCAGCCACGGCTGCAGGATGTGACTCTCCAACTGCATCACCGCGATCACGATGAGCAGCACGATCAACGCGGCCAGCAGGCCCTTGGCCACCAAAGCGACCAGCACCGCGACCGCGCCCGCGATGACCGCGCCGACGATCGGCACGAACGCGGCGAGGAACACCAGCGCGCCCAGCGGCGCGGCGAGCGGCACCCCGACGATCGCGATGCCGACGCCGATGCCGACGGCGTCCACGACCGCGACCTCCGCGGTGGCCCGCACGTAGGACACGAGCGAGGAGAACCCGCGCCTACCGGCCACGTTGACCCGGTCCCTGATGTTGACCGGCACGATCCGGACCACGAACGACCAGATCGCCCCGCCGTCGTGCAGGAAGAAGATCGTGGTGAACAGGGTGAGCAGCATGCCGGCGAGCACCTCGCCGACGGTCGCGGCGGTGGTGAGCGCACCGGTGGTGAGCGCGTCAGTGTTGGCGCCGAGGCTGCTGACGAACTTGTTCAGCACGGTCTGCAACTGCTTGGGACTCAGGTGCAGCGGACCCTTCTCCAACCAGTTGCTGATCGTGCCGATGCTCTGGTTGACCTGGGTCGCGAGCGCGGGCAGGCCGTTGGAGAACTCGTTGATCACGAAGGTGAGCACGCCGCCGACCACGGCGATCCCGGCGACCAGCGCGATCGCGGTGGCCAGCCCGCGCGGCACGTGCCAGCGGTGCAGCCGGTCGACGACCGGGGCGAGCAACGCGGCGAGCAGCAGCGCGATGGCGACCGGGAACACCACGACGCTCAGGTTGCCGGCGATCCAGACGATCACCCCGATCGCGCCGATCACCACGAGGAAGCGCCAGCCCAGTGCCGCGCTGACGCGGAGCAGCCGGGGAACGTCGGATGTCACGTCAGTCGGCTTGGCTTCGGTCACGGGCTCCACGTTATCGGGCGAGCCGGACGAACGTCCGCCGCCGGAGCCGTCCGAGGCGAGGATTCCTGCCAATTTCTCAGTGCGTCAAGGAAAAACCCGGCATGCGGAGCGACCAAGCACAACTACTCATCGTGTCCTGTGGAAACACTCTGTGTTCGTCACACGATCAGGGCAAGTTGGCGTGCCGGAGATGCGCGACCCTCCCCGGAGCTGACAACCTCTGCGGAGTCGAACAAGCGGTTGTCGTCTCACCGCACGTCACATCGACGAACCTCGGTGCCGAGCAGGACCCAAAGGATCGTGGTCGCACGCCCAGCACCGAGTCGTACCGAGTCGCAAGCCAGGAAAGGGAACGCCAATCGTGGGTAGGGCAAACACCGGAGAGCGCCGCATGCCGCGGTTGCTGTCCCGTGCGCTGCTCGTCCTCGGTGGCGCGACCGCGGCGACCGCCGCTGCCTGGTTGCTCTCCTCGCAGACCGCTGCCGCGGACTCGCTTCCGTCGGTTCCGGCCGCCACGGTGCAAGCAGTGTCCACAGCGTCCTCAGTGTCTACATCGGACGCAACTGCCGCACCCTTCGAAACTCCACTGTCCACAACGGTCTCGTCGGTCGCTGACCCGATGACCGACGCCGGTTCCACCGCGGTGAACGCGGTCACCGAACCGAGCCAGCACGCGGTATTGCCGCTGCCAGCCGTGCCGGACACCACCTCGGCCGGACTCGGCCAGCTGACCACCGGCCTGCGTGGCACGGTCGGACAGCTCGACGAGCGGCTGCCGGTCGGCAGGGACCTGCCGGCGCAACTCATCCAGCACCTCACCCGGACCCCGGTCTCCACCCCGGCCGCACCGAGCGCTGCCGTGCCCGTCCCCGCCTGGACCACCCCGCACCGCATCACCGTGCAGGACGGTCCGTTCGCCGGGCAGCACAGCAGGATCGGTGGCGTCGTCGGTCAGGACACCGGACCGTTCGCCGGGGATCGCGGCAGGCCGCACGCCCCGCGCAACTCCGGCTCCGTCCCGTTCGGTCCGCTCGTGCCGGCCATGCCCGGTACCGGCGGCAACGGCGGCGGGTTCGCCGGACCGGCCGGGCTCGGCCTGACCTCCGGCGCGACCGAGGCGATCCTCCCCGAACTGCACGTCGTCGACGTGCTCGCACCGGCCATCGAGCCGGTCCCGGTGCTGCCCGGCAAGCAGCCCGGCGTCACTCCCGACTGATTTCCGCGCGCGGCCCGCGGTAGCGCTTCGCTACCCGCGAATTCCTCAACGGAATTCCACGGCACGCGCGCTTTTCGCGCACCCGTGCAGCCGCGCTGATCCCAGCCGTAGCGCCCTCGCGCGCGCTCGGCCAGTCACCCAAAGACCCCGAAAGGGAATCCCGCAAGGGAACACGGAAGGAGATTCAATGCAAACCTGGGCTAGGCGCGGTCTTCAAACCGCGCTGGTCACCGGTGGTTTGCTGATGCTCGGTACGGGCATCGCTTCTGCCCACGAGAACGTCAGCCCGGACACCCCCGCTTCGCCGATCGACGGCGGGGTTTCGGTTCCGGTGCACGTCGGCAACAACGCCCTGGGCACGCCATTCGGCCAGAAGGATCTGCCCGGTGTCGACCGCACGGTCAGCACCAATGAGGTCACCGGCGCGCTGCCGCTGAGCGGGGGACTGCCGACCGGCGGCGTTTCGTCGGCCACCGGCAAGCTCCCCGTCGCGCTGAGCAAGGCCACCCCCGCGCTCACCAAGGCGACTCCCGGACTGGCCAAGGCGCTGCCGGCCACCGGGACGCTGCCGGGTGTCGGCAACCTGCCGACCGGCAACCTGCCGGTCATCGGCTCGGCCACCTCGGGCGTCACCGGGAAGGTCGGCGACCTCACCAAGAACGTCCCCGGCGTGAGCAGCCTGCCGGCCGCCGTTCCGGGTGTGCCGACCGACAGCACGCAGGCCCTCGGCGGCGATCCGCTGCTGGGCAACCGCGGCCGCGTCGAAGCGGTCGTCCCGGTCGACATCTCGGGCAACGCGATCGCGCTCGGCGGTCCCGCGTCCGTGCAGAACAACTCGGACCAGAACGCAAACGTGCCGGACCCGGTGATCACCGGATTCGACCCGGGCTCGCTGACCAACAACGTGGTCGCGGTCAACTACGCGCTGCCGGTGCAGATCGCCAACAACGCGATCGGCGCAGCCGGCAACGCGGGAACCGCGGGCAGCGCGAACCAGTCCGCGACGACCGGCGGTGACATCGTCACCAACGGCAGCCACCGCACCCTGTCCGGCAACGTCGCCGCGGGGCAGTTCGCCACTCCGGTGCAGGTCGCCGGCAACGCGGTCGCGGGCGCCGGCCAGGCGTCGAGCATTTCGAACAACAGCACCGCGGGCCACTCCAACGGCTCGATCCTCACCGATGGCTCGGTCGGCGCGGGCTCCGGCAATGTCGCCGCCGCCCCGCTCGCCATCCCGGCCGAAGTCGACGGCCAGGCGATCGGCGGTGCCGGCCTGGCGGGTGCGAACTCGACCAACACGGCCAACACCACGGCCGGTTGTCCCGACATCGCGAACGCGCCGCGTGGTTCTGGTGACCACTCCAGCACCATGCCCGGCTACCTGCAGACCAGTGGTTTCGACGGCGTGCTCTCCGGCAACGGTGCCGTGCCCGCCGCCGCGAACCCGGTCGAGGTCGCCGGCAACGCGGTGTCCGCGATCGCCAACACCGGCACGCAGGGCATGACCACCAACACCGACTCGGCCGGTGGCTTCACCACCACCAACGGCCAGGGTTCGACGGCGTCGGGCAACCTCGCCGGCGTGCCGGTGGCCGACCCGGTGCACGTGTTCGGCAACGGCGCGGCAGGCGCCGGCACTGCGGACGGCGTGCAGGCCAACTCGGAGAACGCGACCGCGGGCGGGATCACCTACGCCAACGGCACCGGTGGTGTCATCGCCGGCAACGACGCCAGCGGCCCGGTCACCGGCAGCAACGACGTGTTCGGTTCGGCCGGTTCGCTGGTCGGCAACGCGGCGGGCACCGGTGGCAACGACGTGATGGCCACCAGCGGTGGCTACTCCGGCACCAGCGGCTCCGGCGCGACCGGTGGCGGCAACATCGTGCAGACCCCGATCGGCGCGCCTGCCGAGGTCTTCGGCACCGCGGCGAGCGCGGGCGGCAGCGCGAATGGCACCGTGCCGGCCGAGTCCAAGACCATCACCTCGGGCGGCAACTCCAACACCAACGACGACTTCGGCACCCTGTCGAGCAACGTCGTGGACACGCCGACCTCCCTGGCCGGCCAGGTGTTCAGCAACGCCGCTGGCCTGGTCGCCAACGACAACGGCAGCGCCGACAGCCGCACCACCGTCACCACCGGTGGCGACGCGACCGGCACCGGCCGTCAGGGCACCGGCTCCGGCAACGTCGTCCAGGTGCCGACCGCGCTGCCCGCGCAGGTCATGCACAACGCGGCCAACCTGGTCGGGATCGGGTCGGCGCTCGGCTCGAACACCACCAACATGGGCGCGGGCGGCGACGCCACGGCGGACGGCTCCGGCGGTTCGGTGTCCGGCAACATCGTCAACGCGCCCAACTCGGGCCCGGTGCAGGTGTTCGGCAACGCGGTCGCAGGCGCGGCCAACGACGCGGCGCTCGCCGACAACCAGACCACCGCCTGGGCAGGCGGGGACAGCACCACCGACGGCACCGCGGGCTCCGAGTCCGGCAACGTGGTCAGCGCACAGGTGATCCACACCGCGCAGGGCTTCGGCGACGCGGTCGCGGCCGGCGGCAACGCCCTCGGTCACGCCACCAACGAGACCAGCACCACCGCGGGTGGGGCCACCACCAGCCACGGTGACTGGGGCTCGATCTCCGGCGATCTGGTGACCGCGCCGGTCACCGCGATCGGCCAGGTCTTCGCCGACGGCGTCGCGGGTGCCGCGAACACCGACTCGCTCGGCGCCAACCAGCTGAGCAGTGTGGACGGTGGACCGAGGAGCACCTCCGGCCACGGCGCACTGTCCGGTTTGGACAATGCGGTTCCGGCCGGTGTGGTCGCCCAGGTGTACAAGGTGCCGGTGCCGGTGCTCGCCAACGCGCTGGTGGCCGGGGTCAACCAGACCCAGGCCGCCGTCGACGAGGCGCCGGCAGCGGTCGACGTGCCGCTGAGCCTGCAGAACGCGCCGACGATGCCGCAGTTCGGCCTGCCGGCCGGCACGGACGCGCTGCTGCCGATCAACAAGCTGCCGAACCTGGCAACGCTGCCGCTGTCCTTCCCGCACCTGGCCGGCTTCCCTGGCCTGTCCAGCCTGCCGAGGGTCCCCGGTCTGCCCGGCGCGCCGACCACCCAGGACCTCCCTGGCGTGCCGGCACTGCCCGTGCCCGGTATCCCGGCCGGTCTGGCCTCGGGGCTGACCAACCTGCCCGGCGGCGTGTCGGCGCTGAGCCCGCTGCCCGCGGTGCCGATGCTCCCGGCCCTGCCGACCGCGCTCCCGACCGGACTGCCGACTGGGTTGCCGGCCGGACTGCCGACTGGGCTGCCGGCGGGGCTCCCGACTGGGCTGCCCGCCGGACTGCCGGCCGGGCTGCCGACCGGGCTGCCCAGCACCCAGGACGCGCCCGCCGGTCTGCCGGTGCTGCCGACCTTGGTGGCCGTGCCGAGCCTGGCGAACGTGCCCGGCCTGCCCGCGCTGCCCGGCCTCGACGTGCCGAACACGTCGGACCTGCCCAGCGTGCCCGGCCTGAGCAGCCTGCCCAGTGTGGACAGCCTGCCGGGAGTGCCCGCCATGCCGAGCCTGTCGGAGGTGCCCGGCGCGGCGAACCTGCCCGGTGTCGACTCCGTGCCGACCGAACTGTCCGGCTTCAGCGGTGACCTGCCGCTGAGCGGTCAGCTGCCGACCACCCCGAGCACGCAGGGCCTGCCCGAGGTGCCGTTGGCGACCCCGTCCACCCTGCCGGGCACGGGCGACCTGCCCTCCCTGCCGGTCGACGGTCTGCCCATCGGCCACGGCGAGCCGGCCCTGCCGGTGAGCCTGCCGCAGGTGTCGCAGGTCGGCACCCTGCCGACGGTGTCCTCCTCGCTGCTGCCGGGCACCGCGGACCTGCTGCCGAACCAGGGCTCCGGCCTGCAGTCGGAGCAGGCCCTGCCGGGCATCGGCGGCCTGAGCGACGAGCTGCCCGGCCTGGCCGAGCTGCCTGCGTTCTCCGCTCCGGTGCTGTCCACCGCCCTGCCGACCGCGGGTGACCTGCCCGCCCTCGGTGCGGACGGCCTGGTGCCGACCAGCCTGGTGCCGGCCCTGCCGGTCAACGGCCTGGCCGGTGGCACCAACCTGCCCAGCCTCAGCCAGCTGAGCCACCCCGGCACGCAGGACCTGCCGGCGCTGCCGACCTTCGGCATCCTGCCGGCCCTGCCCACCCTGCCCGCGGCACTGACCCTGCCCGGCATGCCGGCCCTGCCCGCGACCCCGCACCTGCCCACCACGCAGAGCTTCGCGGTCACCCCGGGCCTGGGCGGTTCGGACCTGGACCTGCCGAACTTCGAGAACATGGTGCCCAGCCCGACCAACATCGCGGTCGGCGGCGCGTCGCTGTCCTCGCTGGGTGACGTGGCCACCGCGCCGGTCGCCGGCGTGCAGGCCCCGGGCGAGCTGAGCTCGGCCGACGCTCCGGCGCTTTCCGCGTCGGACTCCGTGGCGAACTCGCTGCGGAACCTGGCCGGCCAGGGCCTGGACGGCGTCCAGCTGCCCAGCGCCTGATCGGTCTGTTTTTCCTCCGATAAAACGGGGCCCGGGAAGCGACGGCTTCCCGGGCCCCGCCCTATGCCGAGACTTTTCAGTGCGCCAGCCGGGATTCCAGGTGGGTGATGACCGAGTGCACGGGATTGTTCCCGTCGCTGGTCACCCAGCCGACCCGAACCTGGAGCGCGACGCGTTTCCCGTCCAGCCGCACGGACTTCTCCAGCAGCTCGCGGGCCCGCGCTGCAACGGATTCACCGGTGCCGTGCGGATGTTCGGCGATCACCAGGAACGCGTCGCCGCCGAACCGGGCGACCGTGTGATCCGCGCGCAGCCCCTGACGCAGTCGCCCGCCCGACACGGTCAGCAGGTCGTCGCCGCGCGCGAAGCCGAGTTCGGCGTTGACCACCGCCATGCCGCAGATGTCCAGCAGCACAACGGAAACCAGGGTGCCGTGCGTGCGTGCCCGCAGCAGCGCCTGGTCCAACCGGTCCAGCGCGAGCGTGGCATTGGGCAGTTCGGTGAGCGGATCGAGCAGCCCGTGCGAACGGCCGACATCGGTGTTCACCGGTTGCAGCAGCACCAGCACCAGAGGCTCGCCCGCCCGGCTGACCGGGTAGTACTTGGCCCACAACCGGGTCTGTCGCGCCGCCTCCCCGACCCGGATGGCCTGCGCGGTCGACGCACCGGTGCGCGCCAGCTGGCCGATGATGTCCTCGGGTCTTGGCAGTTCCGCGCCGTTCTCCGCGCACGCCCGCCACTGCGTCGGAAAGGTTCTGCCGCGCAACTGGTTCGCGGTCAACCCGAGCAGTTCCTCGGCGCGCGCGTTGTGCGCGAGCACGGTGCCCTTCTCGTCACCCAGCAACATGCCGACCGGAAGTTCGGCGACCACGTCGGCCCACACCGTGCCCCCGCCGATGTCCATGGCGCAGAGTGTTCTCGGCGGTGCCGGGCGATTCAAGCATCACGCCATGACCCGGATCGGTGATCTTTGCCTTTACCAAACGTCAGCGCGCGTCGTGCGCGCGCGGGAAACAGGCTAAGAATCGGGTGGCCAACCGCGTCTCGCCGAGCAGTAGCACGGCCTGCGAGCGCACCGCGTCGGTCAGCGGCGCACCATCGAACACCACCGCACGCAGCGTGGCCACGTCGCTGTCGAGCACCACGTCCGGATGCCGCGGCGCGCCCCGCGCGATGGTGAACACGCCGTCGACGATCTCCGCGCGGAAGCGGTCGCCGTCCAGACACAGCTCGACCCGGACCGTCAGCGAAGCGGCCCGTTTCGCATCGAACTTGGTCTTCAACGCGAGCGCGAACCCGTCGACGCTCAGCTCCGCACCCGCGTCGATCGCGTCCAGCGGAACAGCGCAACCCCACCGGCCCAACGCGACCAGCACGTCCTCCAACTCATAGCCGCGCGGCGTCAGCTCGTAGACCCGCGTGCTGGCCGGCGGGCCGAGCCGGTAGTTGCGCAGCACGCCGTCGGTTTCCAGTTCGCGCAGTCGCGCGGCGAGCACGTTCTGGCTCATCGCGGGCAGGCCGCGGCTCAGTTCGGTGAAGCGCTTCGGGCCGAACAACAACTCGCGCACGACGAGCAGCGCCCACCGCTCGCCGATGACGTCCAGCGCACGCGCGGTGCCACATGGATCGCCATAACTGCGCCGTCCCGCCACGACCGAATATTAGCTTTTCATTGTTGATCAGGACCGTTCGCTACTAAGGTAGTAGCGCATGGCGACCTTCGTGCTCATCCCGGGAGCGGGCGGCAGCGGCTGGTACTTCCACCGGCTGGTGCCCATCCTCATCGAACGCGGCCACCGCGCCATCGCGGTCGACCTCCCGGCCGCCGATCCGACGGCCGGCATCATCGAATACGCCGACACTGTGCTCACCGCCATCGGCAGCCACCGCGACGATTCCGGCGGCGACGACGCCGATCTCGTCGTCCTCGGCCAGTCCCTCGACGGCTTCACCGCACCGCTGGTCTGCGCCAAGGTCCCGGCCACGATGCTGGTCCTGCTCAACGCGATGGTGCCCCGGCCCGGCGAAACAGCGGGCGACTGGTGGGGCAACACCGGCTCCGCCAAGGCCCGCGTCGAGAAAGCCGAGCAGGACGGCCGCGACCCCGAGTTCGACCCGGTCCGAGACTTCTTCCACGACGTGCCCGCCGACATCACCGAAGAGGCGATGACCGCGGGAGAACCCGCTCAGTCCGACGGCCCCTTCGGCGCGCCGTGGCCGCTGGCGGCCTGGCCGGACGTGCCGACCCGGTTCATCCAGGGTCGCGACGACCGACTCTTTCCCCTCGAATTCCAACGCCGCGTCGTCGCCGAGCGGCTCGCCGGAATCGTCGAGACCATCGACGAACTACCCGGCGGCCACCTCCTCGCCCTCAGCCGGCCGGTCGAACTCGCCGACCAACTCGAGCGCTACCTGCGCGCGAACTGATCAGGCCCGCCACAGCCAGTTCTGCCGCTTGTACAACACCCGGAACCCGAACCGCAGCAGGTTGTGCAGCGACGTGTTGTGCTCACCCGGCTTCTCGTCGCCGGTCTCCGCCACCAACAACTCCGCACCCGCCTCGATCGCGGCCCGCAGCCGCGTCGCGATCAAGGCCGACTGCCCACCCCGGCCCCGATGGTCCGACAACGTCATACCCGCCGCCAACTGGCCGACCCGCCGCCCGCCCGCGACATCGACGACCGCCAACGTGCCCGAGCCGACCAACTCCCCGTCCTCGTACGCGCCGAAGGACGTGACCCCCTCCTCGGCCAGCACATTGCTGATCATCGGCGCCAGCTCCTCCGGCATGCCGAACCCGCGCATCAATGTGCGCGCCCAGCCGACCCGGTCCGCCAACGGAACCGGCGCGATCCGCAACGACGTCTCCGCCGAGGGCCACTCGCCGTCCACGTCCCGCACCAGCTTGTGCCAGGAAGTCCCCTCGGCCAGACCGTGCCGCCCACAGATCTCCGCCCAGTCCGGCGGCAGTGCGGCAGGTGCGATCTGCAACACCGCGCTCTTGTTTCCGTTGTCCCGGTAGAAATCCAACACCTGCCCGACGATCGCGTCCGTGATCGGCGTGACCAGCCCGAGGCAGTACGTCTTGCTCCAGTACTCGGACGGATCGTCCCGCACCGCGAGCACCACCCCGCCACCGATCTCCGCGGCATCGATGCCCAACCGCCGCGCCGTCTCCGGCTCCGCCCGTGACTCCAACGCCATCATCATCGCGGCCTCGGACCGCTCGGCCGCCACCGTCAGCGCATCGATCGTCATACCGCCCATAATGGAGCCATCGGCTCAGTGCCGACCAGATGCGGGCCTAAGTGCTTTCCACGCGGCCAGATTCAGCGACTGATGGCCTTGATCTTCGTCTTCGCCATAGCGCTCGTCGGGACGCTGTGCGCCCTGGCGGCAGCGGCCTGCCGTGTCAGCTCCCGGCGAGGATGGCGCCTCCGTCAACTGTGAGCACGGTTCCGGTGACGAAGCGGTTCTCCATCAGGTACAGGTGCGCCGAGGCGATCTGGTCCGCTTCCCCGATCGACTTGATGAGCGTCTGATTGGCCAGGGCCGCGAACAGCGCCGCACGCTGCGGCTCCGGAACCGGGTCCCACAGCGGCGTCCGAACTGCTCCTGGCCGGACCGCGTTGACGCGGATCGGGGCGAGCTCGGCCGCCAGCCCTCGTGTCAGGCCCTCTGTGGCAGCGGCGGCGCCGGCGGCGAGCGCCGCACCGGGTACGGGGCGAACAGCGACCGTCCCGGACGTCAGCACGATCGAACCTCCCGGCCGGATGCGCCGCGCCGCGTGCTTGACCGCGGTGACCGCTCCCCAGAAGCGGACCTCGAACAGCTCCCGGGCAGCGTCGAGCGGCAGGTCTGCCAGCCGTTGCGGACGCATCGTGTCACCGGCCGTGTAAACGACGTGGTCGAGTTCGCCGACCCGGCCGAACAGGGCAGCGACGTCAGCCTCGTCGCGGGTGTTGACGACGGCCCCGTCACAGGTGTCCGGCAACTCCGCGAGCGCGGCCTTCAGACGCCCCTGGTCGCTCGACGCGATCGTGACTACCGCCCCGACCGCGGCTGCGGCGCGGGCCGCAGCCAGTCCCATCCCTGAACTGCCGCCGATGATGACGATGCGCTGGCCTGAAAGAGCCATGGTGCCTACTCCTATGCCTCGAACGGTGATGACTCACTGAGTCATCAGCATAGCAGCGACGATGACTCAGTGAGTCATCACTGTTATGGTGGTGGCCATGCCGCGATGGGACCCCTGCGCCGAAGACCGCCTCCGCGAGGCAGCGCTGGAGCTGTTCCTCGAGCATGGGTACGAGAACGTCACCGTCGCGGAGATCACCGAGCGGGCCGGGCTGACCCGGCGCTCGTTCTCCCGTTACTTCACGGACAAGCGGGACGTGCTGTTTGCCGGATCCGAACAACTTCCGGACGTCCTCGCCCGGTCCGTCCGGCAGGCTGACGACACCCTCTCGTCCTTCGAGGCACTCCTGACCGCTCTCATGGACGTCGCCGGCGTGCTGGCCGACCAGGCCCCACTCGCCGCACAACGGCGCGCGGTCGTCCGGGCCAGCCCGGAGCTGCAGGAACGGGGGCGGACCAAGTTTGCCGCCGTGACCGACGCGGTGGCGGACGCGTTGCGGGATCGAGGCACCGCCGAATCGGAGGCGACGCTGCTCGCGCAGGTCGGTGTCGCCATCTTTCGCACCGCGTTCGAGCGCTGGACCGACCAGCCGGACGACGTCGGCCTGCCGGCCCGCATCCAGGAGGCGGCCACCGAGCTTGCCGCCAGCCTGGGCGCGGTGGACTTCGCCGCGCTGTCCCGCCCGTGACGCGATGAATTGGCCATCCGGTGGTCATCAGAACTGAGAATTGGCCACGGAAATTGAGACCCTGCACAGGGCGCGGTCAGGACTGGGCGAGATCGCTGAACCGGCTGTAGTGCAGCTGGTGCGCCACGGTGATCGTGGTGATCGGGCCCGCACGGTGCTTGGCCAGAATCAGGTCGGCCTCACCGGCGCGCGGATCGTCGCGCTCCCACGCGTCCGGCCGGTGGATCAGGATCACCATGTCGGCGTCCTGCTCCAGGGAGCCGGACTCACGCAGGTCGGAGAGCATCGGCCGCTTGTCGGTGCGCTGTTCCGGACCACGGTTGAGCTGACTGATCGCGATCACCGGCACCTCGAGTTCCTTGGCCAACAGCTTGAGCTGCCGGGAGAACTCGGACACTTCCTGCTGCCGCGACTCGACCCGCTTGCCCGAGGTCATCAGCTGCAGATAGTCGACCACGATCAGCTTCAGGTCGTGCCGCTGCTTGATCCGCCGCGCCTTGGCCCTGATCTCCATCATGGTCATGTTCGGCGAGTCGTCCACGAACAGCGGCGCCTCGCTGATCTCGCTCATCCGCCGCGCCAGCCGCGTCCAGTCGTCGTCGGTCATCCGACCACCGCGCATGTCCGCCAGCCGGATCTTCGCCTCGGCCGAGAGCATGCGCATGACGATCTCGGTCTTGCTCATTTCCAGCGAGAAGATCACGCTCGTCATCGAGTGCTTGACCGAGCAGGACCGGACGAAGTCCAGTCCCAGGGTGCTTTTGCCGACACCGGGCCGCGCCGCGACGATGATCATCTGGCCGGGGTGCAGGCCGTTGGTGACCTCGTCGAGGTCGACGAAACCGGTGGGCACGCCGAGCGAGGAGCCACCGCGCGAGGCGATCGCGTCGATCTCGTCCATGGTGGGCTGGAGCAGTTCCTCCAGCGAGGTGTAGTCCTCGCTGGAGCGCCGCTCGGTGACCTCGTAGATGGCGGCCTGGGCGCGGTCGACGACCTGGTCGATCTCGTCGCCCTCGGCACCGTTGTAACCCAACTGCACGATGCGGGTGCCGGCTTCGACGAGCCTGCGCAGGATGGCTTTCTCGGCGACGATCTCGGCGTAGTAGCCGGCGTTGGCCGCGGTGGGCACGGCCGCGATGAGCGTGTGCAGGTAGGGGGCGCCGCCGACGCGGCCGAGTTCGGCCCGGCGTTCGAGTTCGGCGGAGACGGTGACCGGGTCGGCCGGTTCGCCTCGGCCGTAGAGGTCGAGGACGCAGTCGTAGACGGCCTGGTGCGCGGGGCGGTAGAAGTCGCCGGGGCCGAGGACCTCGATCACGTCGGCGATCGCGTCCTTGCTCAGCATCATGCCGCCGAGCACGGACTGTTCCGCGGCGAGATCCTGCGGTGGTTGCTTGTCGAACCCACCGGCCATCGGTGTCCGGTCGTCCGTCAATGCCACCGTGCCGCATCCCTTCGATCAGGTGTTCGAATCGTACCGCCGCACGGAGACAAATCAGGGCGGGCCGCCAGGCGACGCTAGAACACCCAGATGGCCCAGACAAACCGTCGTGTGGACGCGTCTGTGGACAGCTTGGGGACAGCCTTCACCACCCTGACCACAGGCCGGAATGCCATTGGGGACAACCTGGGGACAACTCGCCGTTGACCTGGTGAAGCCGCAGGTCGTGGCCTGTGTACCGGGTGTGGAGAAAATCGCGCGGAACTGCCTCGGCGTGTCGAGCGAAAGCTCGTCCTTCGGCGTGTCGCGACGGGCGGGACGAGTGAGTTACCCACAGCGGTGGGGATGCGCGGCGCGATGGCCGCGTTACGACGAACGAGCGACAGCGCCGACCATCCGGGTGACTCCCGGAGTGGCCGGCGCCGTGCTGCCGATGTCGCTCAGTCGGTCGCGGTGACCTCGAGATTGAAGGCAACGGACACGTCAGGGTGCAGTCGGACGTTGATCGAGTGCTTGCCCAGGGTCTTGATGTGACCCTTCACTTCGACGGTGCGCTTGTCCAGGCTCGGACCGCCGGCCGCCTTGACCGCGGCCACGATGTCGCCGGTGGTGACCGAACCGAACAGCTTGCCGCTGCCGCCGGCCGCCTTCGCCGGCAGCTTGACGTTGCCGAGGCCCTCGATGGTGGCCTTGATTTCCTTGGCGTGGTCGAGGTCGCGCACCCGGCGGTTGTCCTGAGCGCGGCGGATGGTGGCGACCTGCTTCTCGGCGCCGCGGGTGGCCGTGATGGCCAGGCCGCGGGGCAGCAGGAAGTTGCGGCCGTAGCCGTCCTTGACCTCGACGATGTCGCCCGGACCGCCGAGGCCGCTCACGTCAGCGGTGAGAATCAGCTTCATGGTGTGTGGCTCCTGCGATCAGCGGGCGGTCGAGGTGTAGGGCAGCAGCGCCATCTCGCGCGCGTTCTTCACGGCGATCGCGACGTCGCGCTGGTGCTGGCTGCAGTTGCCGGTCACCCGACGGGCACGGATCTTGCCGCGGTCGGAGATGTACTTGCGGAGCAGCCCGGTGTCCTTGTAGTCGATCATGCTCGCGTTCTTGTCCTTGCAGAACACGCAGACCTTCTTCTTCGGCTTACGAACAGGTGGCTTTGCCACGGTGAGAACTCCTGTGTTTCAAACGCTGGAAAAGGAAGACTGGATGTGGAGGAGCGCCGGTCAGAACGGCGGTTCCTCGGCGAAGCCGCCACCACCGCCGCTGCTCGGAGAAGCAGCGGGCGCGGAGCCCCACGGGTCGTCAGCGGGCGCACCAGAACCGCCGCCGAAGCCACCGCCGCCCCCGCTACCGCGGGAAGCCTTGTTGACCTTGGCGGTCGCGTAGCGCAGGGAGGGGCCGACCTCGTCGACCTCCATCTCGATGACGGTGCGCTTCTCGCCTTCCTTCGTGTCGAAGGTGCGTTGGCGCAACCGGCCCTGCACGATGACGCGCATCCCCCGGGTCAGCGACTCGGCCACGTTCTCCGCGGCCTGCCGCCAGATCGAGCAGCGGAGGAACAGCGCTTCGCCGTCCTTCCACTCGCCGCTCGCCCGGTCGAAGGTGCGTGGGGTCGACGCGACCGTGAAGCTGGCCACCGCGGCACCCGCCTGCGTGAAGCGCAGTTCCGGATCGGCGGTCAGGTTTCCGACCACCGTGATTGTCGTTTCACCAGCCATGTCGCTCGACCTCCGCTGTTCTCAGGCCTTGGCCTTGGCGGCCTTGGCGGCGTCGCGCCGCAGTACCTTGGTCCGCAGGACGGTCTCGTTCAGGCCCAGCTGGCGGTCCAGTTCCTTGACCGCGTCCGGCTCCGAGTTCACGTCGACGAGGGCGTAGATGCCCTCGGAGTGCTTGAGAATCTCGTAGGCGAGCCGGCGCTTGCCCCACACGTCGACCTTTTCCACACTTCCACCGGAAGTACGGATGACGTTGAGGAAAGTCTCCAATGACGGCGACACAGTGCGCTCGTCGAGACTGGGGTCGAGGATGATCATTACCTCGTAGTGACGCATTGAGACCACTCACCTCCTATGGACTGGTGCGGTCACGGACTTTCCGTGACAGGAGGGCCGTTGCGTCAGCAACCCGTCAAGGCTACCAGCAGCGCGAACGCGGTCCGTGACGAGGGGGAGCTAGACGGGCTTGACCTTGCGAAGCACCCAGGTCCGCACGAGGCCGGCGGTCGCGCCGGAGAGGGCGAGCACGGCGAGCAGCATGGGCAGGCCGATGCCGTTGCCGCCGGGCAGCGACGCGGAGCCGAGCGCCTGCGCCTCGCCCGCGGTCTGGATGCCGTCGGGCACCGAGTTGCCGTTGCCGAGCACGCCGTAGCCGGGCGCGTAGCCGGGGACGTCGCCGCCGTAGCGGACGCCGGGCGAGGGGGCGAACAGGCCCGCGGTGGCGAACGGGATGCCGGAGTAGCGGGCCAGCGGCGATTCGGCGAGGCCGTTGTCGAGCAGTTGGGCGGCGCCGAAGGCTGGGTTGTCCAGCAGGGACATGTTGCCCGCGCCGGGGATGCTGGTCACCGGTTCGTTGCTGCCCAGGCCGTTGCCGGGGTCGGTCTGGCTGCCGCCGGAGCCACTGGAGCTGCCGGGCGGATTCTGGCCCGCGCCGGAGCCGCCGGGGTTGCCCGGCGAGGTCTTGGACCCGAGGCCGAGGCTCTGACCTGCCTGCGTGCCGAGGTTGGACAGGGTCTGGGTGCCGTCCTGCACCGGGGCGACCGCGCTGTTCACGCCCTGCACGGTCACACCGCAGCCGGTGGCGAGGGCGGACTGCACGTCGGCGACGACGGTGCCGAGGATGGGCCCGAGCAGCGGGATCGGCTTGATCGCGGCGACCACCGCGTTGGCGACCTGGCCGCCGGTGATGAAACCGGTGCCGATGGGGATGGCGCCGATCGGGATGGCCGGCAGCGCGTCGAACGCCGATTGGAAGGCCGAGCCGAGCAGGCCGAGCGAGACCGCGTTCACGATGTTGACCAGCGGCTGCACCACGGCACCCGGACTGAGTTCGACCGGTGTGCCGGGCGTGCCCTGGATGGTGGTCGCGCAACTGCCGATGATGATCGGCGTCGCGGCCTCCGCCGGGCTCGCGGCGAACAAACCGGTACCCGCCACGGCGACAGTCAGTGTCGACGCGGCGACGATACGAGTCCACCGTGCGCGCATACCTTGGTCCCTCCGGTCACTACCGGCCGGTAGTGTCATGAAGTGCAACGACCGTATCCCGCTGTGGTGACGCGGGATACCCACAAGAGCGCACAGCATCACCCTGATCAGCGATTTATGGCCGATTGTCAGCCGATCGTCGTAGCCGCGCGCCCGGTTCGGCCACTCGGATGGTGCCCACTACCCTCTGAAGAATGCGCATCGGTGCCCATGTCCGGGATGAGGACCCGCTCGGCGCGGCGGCGCAGGCGAATGCCGAGGTCGTGCAGTTCTTCCTGGCCGATCCGCAGGACTGGAAGTCGCCCAAGCCGCACCCGCAGACCGAGGGGTTGCTGGCCAGCGAGCTGACCGTGTTCATCCACTCGCCCTACGTACTCAACGTCGCCTCGACCAACAACCGGATCCGGATCCCCAGCCGCAAGCTCGTGGTGGAACACGCCAAGGGCGCCGCGGCGGTGGGGGCGCTCGGGCTGGTCGTGCACGGCGGCCATCTGAACAAGAGCGAGGATCCGCAGGTCGGCTTCGACAACTGGGGCAAGCTGTTCGAGCGGCAGGCCGACGCGGGCGGGTTCGCGGTGCCGATCCTGATCGAGAACACCGCGGGCGGCGACAACGCGATGGCGCGACGTTGGGACGCGCTGGCGCGGCTGTGGGACGCGGTCGGCGAGTTCGGCGCCGGGTTCTGCCTGGACACCTGCCACGCGTTCGCGGCGGGCGAGGACCTCACCGACATCGTCGACCGGGCCAAGGCCATCACCGGCCGGATCGACCTGGTGCACCTGAACAACTCGCGGGACGAGTTCGGGTCGGCCCGCGACCGGCACGCCAACATCGCCGAGGGCACCATCGAGCCGGAGCTGCTGGCCGCCGTCGTGGCCGGGGCGAACGCGCCGGTGGTCGTGGAGACACCGGCGCAGGGTCAGGCCGAGGACATTCGCTACCTGCGGTCGGTGCTGGAGCGGTGACCGGCGTGCGCGCCGACGGCCAGCCCCACGGCTTGCCATCGACCGACGATTCCACCGAACTGTTGTCGCGGAACCCGAAGCGCACCGGTAACCGCGCCCGCGACCTGGGCGCGCTGGCGCTGGTCGCGGTGGTCCTGCTGTGCGGGCTGACCCTGGTGCTCGGCTTCGTGAACAAGGATCGCTGCACCGGCCCGGTCTACGACTCGCTCGGCCGCACCGAGAACTTCCTCAAGCGCGCCTACCAGGACGTCTGCTACTCCGACATCCAGTACCTGTGGGTCGGCCGCGACATCGACAAGCACGTGTTCCCCTACGTTGACGGCGGCATCACCAAGGACGGCCAGCTCACCGGCGGTTCGGTCGAGTACCCGGTGCTGACCGGGGTACTGATGTGGCTGGGCGCGTTCTTCGCGCACAACGACCACCAGTTCCTGATCTACTCCGCGCTGCTGCTCGCCCCGTTCGCGCTGTTCACGGCGTTCGCGCTGGGTCGACTGGCGCGGTGGCGCGCGCTGATCTGGGCGCTGGGCCCACCGCTTGTGCTCTACGCCTTCCACAACTGGGACCTGGCGGCGGCGGCCTGCGCGGTCGGCGCGGTGTACGTGCTGCACCGGGGTTGGGGGCGGACCGGGCGGGACCGGCCGCTGACGCAGCGCGCCACGTTCGCCTCGGTGCTGCTCGGGCTCGGGTTCGCGTTCAAGCTCTATCCGGCGATCTTCGTACTCCCGCTGATGTTCTACGTGCTCACCGGCGGGTTCAAGGGTCGTGAGCTGCCGGCGGGCAAACGCTGGAACGTGTCGGGCATGATCCGGGTCGCGCTCGCCGCGATCGTCGCGGCGCTGGCGGTGAACCTGCCGTTCATGCTGGCCGGGTTCAAGGGCTGGCAGGCGTCGTTCACCTTCCAGGCCATGCGCCAGGTGGACATCACCACGAACTCGATCTGGTTCTGGGGTTTCCGGCCCGAATCCGATCCGAGTCACGCCGCCTTCCAGAACCTGGTCAGCGTGCTGTCCCCACTGACCATCCTGGCCTCGTTCGCGGTTGCCTGCCTGATCGGCTGGTGGCGCTTCCGCAAGGAGGGCACCTATCCGTGGATGGCGGTGTCCGCGGCGATGCTGTGCGGATTCCTGCTGTTCCACAAGGTGCACTCGCCGCAGTACACGCTGTGGCTGGTGCCGATGTTCGTGCTGATGCGGGTGCGCTGGACCTGGGTGCTCGCCTACGCCATCGCCGATATCGCGCTCGGCATCGGCATCTTCCGCTACTACTACTCGATCGAGTACCTGCACACGTTCGGCATCTACAGCGGTTTCGCCGAGCAGGCCACCACGGTCGGCATCTGGGGTCAGGCCGCGCTGCTGGTCTGCCTGTTCTTCGTGTTCGCCCTTGGTCGGTCCACAGTGGACGATCTGGACGAACGGGCCGGACTCACCCGGCCGCCACCAAGGCTCGGCGAGCCCACCCCAGCGTGAACACGTCCGGCGCGTCCTCCAGGAAACCGCCGCACGGATCGTCGTCGCCCGCGATGCGCACCAGGTCCCGGGACGGCTTGTAGATGTCCCGCACGATCAGCACGCACAGGCCGAGCACGGCCAGGTCGCGGATGATCACCATGCCGAGGAACCAGCCCTGCGGCAGGCCGCGGTCCGGCATGTGCTGGCTGGCCAGCGTGCTCTCCAGGTAGTAGGCCATCCTCGGGAACCAGACCAGCGAGTCCAGCACCATCCAGGCGATCACCGCGCGCCACCTGGGCACCGCGAGCACGGCCAGCGGCACCAGCCACAGCGAGTACTGCGGACTCCACACCTTGTTGGTGAGCAGGAACGCGGCGATCAGCAGGAAGCACAACTGCGCCAGTCTCGGCCTGCGCGGCGCGGCCAGCGCCAGGTAGGCGATGCCGGCGCAGCAGAGCAGGAACAGCACCAGGGTGACCGTGTTCAGCACCGACGGCGCGGTGTTCGCCGGCAGGTTCGGGTCGAACCCGGCCCAGCCGGTGAAGTAGGAGATCACGTTGTAGACCGAGTCCGGGTCGGCGCCCCTGGTGGTGTTGAGCCGGAAGAACTCCCACCAGCCGGACGGGTAGAGCAGCGCGATCGGCGCGTTCACCACGACCCAGGTGATCACCGTGGCGAGCATGGTCCGGCCGCCTTCGCGCAGTCTGCCGGAGCGCAGGCACAGCAGCAGGATGGGCAGCAGCAGGAACGCCGGATAGAGCTTCGCCGCGGCGCCGAGCCCGAGCATGACGCCGGCCAGCACCGGACGTTTTCGGGCCCAGGCGAGCAGGCCGACCGCGGCGAACGCGGTGGCGATCGCGTCGAAGTTGGTGAACGCCTGCACGATGACCAGCGGCGAGGCCGCCAGCAGCACCGCGTCCCAGGGTCGCCGTCGCGCCGTTCTGGTCACCGCCCAGACGGTGACCAGCCAGAACAGTCCGAGGAACAGCGCGCTGAAGTCGAAGTAGACGATCACGGTCAGCGCGGTCGGCAGGAAGCCGGTGGTACTGGCCAGCTGCACCCAGCCCTGGGCGAGCTTGGCGTTGATCCACTGGAACAGCCCGGTCAGCACCGGGTACTCCATGTAGCGGACCTCGGCCTGCGCGGTGCCCGGGCTGTCGATCCAGGACTTCTGGTACGGGAACATGCCCGGCTGGTCCAGGCGCTCCGCGGTGTAGAGCGGGACGATGTCGGAGTAGCAGAAGGACACGTACTGCCGGTCGGCCTGCCAGTTGAGCTGCGTCTGCCCGCTGCCGTCCCGGTACTCCTGGATGCACGGCGACTTGTCCAGCCAGGCGAACATCAGCGTCACGCAGGCGATCACCAGGATCACCCGTAGCGGCGACCAGTACCAGTGCCGGCCGATCGTGGCGTGCCGGCCGAGCGGCCCGCCGATGGTCTTGGTGATCTGCTTGCCGATCGACTCGGTCCAGCTCGGGATGACCCGCTCATCCGGTTCGAGCGTGTCGACATCATCGGCCGACGCCGACTTCGCCGGCGTGGTCGTCTCGGGCTCCTGCGCTTGGGACGAGCTGCTCACCACGTGCCGGATCGTACGGGGCGCCGTGTCTGAACCGTGTCGGGACCGTTCCGGCGGCGGACACGAGTGTGGGCCGACAGCAGCGCTGCCGGCCCACACTCGCAGGTCATCCGTGCTGGTGGCGATTAGCCACCGGGATTCGGTGCGCCGGTATTGCCATGGCCGGCCCCGCCCACTGGATTGCCGCCGCCGGGATTGCTCGTCTGACAGAGCAGACCGCAGTGTCCGCCGCCCTGCGTGGGCGAATCTGTCGTGGTCTCGGTGGTCGTCTGCTGGGTCGTGTTCTGCGTCGTGGTGTTACCGCCGCCACCGCCGGGGTTGTTCGGCTGGCTGCTCTGGCTCGCCGGGGGCTGGGTCACCGCCGAGTTGGTCATGAAGTTCCACTGACCGTTGATGTCGTTGTAGCTGGCGAACTGCTGGGCCGGCGTGTTGCCCAGCACGCCGTCCATGTAGGTCTTCCAGATCAGGCCGGGATCGTCGTGGCCGAACATGACGTACGGGCTGTGGCTGCCGGCGGCTTCGGTGTTGTTGCCGACACCGAAGATCGGCGCGGTCCGGTCGTAGTGCCCGATCCAGACCGCGGTCACCACGTTGGGCGTGAACCCGCACATCCAGGCGTCGGAGTCCCAACCGTTCAGCGGGTTGCCGGTCACCGGGTCGTTGTAACCCTGGGTACCGGTCTTGGCGGCGACCGGCCGGTTGCCGTTGAGGGCCAGCTTGTCCGTGGACGCCACGTCGGTCATCGAGTCGATCACGGTGTGCGCGATGGACTGGCTGGTCGCCTCGTCACCGAAGGCCGGCTTGGCGGGCTGCGCGAAGGTGTACACGGTCGCGCCGGTGTCGTCGGTCACCTTGGTGATGAAGTGCGACGGGATGTAGTTGCCGTAGTTGGCCAGCGTGGCGTAGCCCTGCGCCTGGTCGCGCGGCCGGACCGGGTACTGGCCGATCGAGACACCACCCTCGGTGACCCCGTTGAGGTCCTGCAGGCTCGTCACCGTGCCCGGACCGGTGCTCGCGGTGTTCTTGATCTGCTGCGGGATACCCAGCTGCCAGGCGGTGGCCTGCACCTTCTTGACGCCGGTGTTCACGCCCATCGCGTAGAACACGGTGTTGATCGACTGGGTCATGGCCGTTTTCACGGTGACCGGGCCGTTGCCCTCGCCCTCGGAGTTGTGCACCACGTGGCCCGCGATGCTCAGCGAGTTGCTGCCGTCGTAGATCGAGTTCAGGCCCTCCTGCTGCGGGTTGTTCTCCAGCGCGGAGGCGAACACGTAGGGCTTGAACGACGAACCCGGCTGGTGCGGGGTGTCGGCCATGTCGTACTGGGTGGCGTTCGGATCGTTTCCGCCGTACCAGGCGATGATTCCGCCGGTGGTCGGATCGATCGAGACCAGTGCCGCCGCCTGGGTCGCCTTGATCTGTTTGCCGTCCACCACGACCGGCTTGCCCTGGAAGCTCAGGGAGCCGCCGTTGGTGTAGTCGGCGTCCTTGGCCATCGCCTGCTGCACGGACTGCTCGGCGCTCGCCTGTGCGGCGGGCTGGATCGAGGTGTAGACCTTCGCGCCCATCCGCTGCAGGGTGTCCATGTCCAGCTTGTTGGCCGCCAGTTCGGCCTTGACCTGGTTGACGATCAGCTGGCGGTCCCACGGCAGGTTGCTCGCGGCCGCGGTGGGCGGGTTGGGCGCGGGCAGCGCGGTGTTCTGCTCGCCCGGCTGGAGCCAGCCGTTCTTGGCCATGTTGCCCATCACGTAGCTGTACCGCTGGAGCTGGTACTTCGTGCTGTTCGCGCGGCCCGGCGACTGGATCAGCCCGGCCAGCAGCGCGGCCTGCGGATCGGTCAGCTTGTCCGGCGTCACGCCGTAGTAGGTCTGCGCGGCCGCGCCGATACCGTAGGCGCCGCGTCCGAAGTAGACGATGTTCAGGTAGGACGCCATGATGTCGGACTTGTCCACGGTCCGGCTCATCTTGTACGCCTTGACCATCTCGGCGATCTTCGTCTTCAGCGGCAGTGAGCCGAGGACGCCGGGATTCGTGGCCTGTTTGATGTATTCCTGGGTGATCGTGGACGCGCCACCGGAACCGCCGGTCGCCTGGTTGTACGCGGTGCGCAGGATCGCCTTGAGGTCCACACCGGCGTTGGTCTGGAAGGTCGAGTCCTCGGCGGCCTCGACGGCGTGCTGGATGTTCTGCAGCTTGGGCAGGTCACTGACCTGGATCAGCTGGTGCCCGTTCACGCCGGTGCCGATCGTGTCCATCACCGAGTTGTCGGCGTAGTAGATCGTGATCGGCTGGTTGAGCTTGCTCGCCACCACCTTCGGGTCCGGCACCGAGACGATCTGGTACATGACGAAGAACCCGACGATCGGCGCGATGATGCCCAGGCCGACCAGCACGTAGAGCGTTCGCCGCGAGCGGCGGAAGATCTTCTGCTTCAGGATCGTCCGGCGATCCTCTTCGCTGAGCAGCCCGCCGCCGGCCCTGCTGTCGTAGCGGCGGTCGCGCGCGCGGTCCTCGTCGTAACCCGCGGCCGCGTTGGAGGCCCATTCGGTGGCGTGATCATCGTCACGATGGGTCAGCAGATCGGGCTCGCGACCGTAGGACTGCTCCTCCCGGTTGACCGGAGGGAGGTTCTCGGTCGAGGGCTCGAACGGTCCGGCCGGCCGACCACTGCGACTCGGCCCACCCGGACGGCCCTGCTGCGGGCGCTGGCCGGTCGGGGGTCGACCGTTCGGCACCCGCCCCTGCTGACCACCTTGTTGACCACCGGGCTGCTGGCCGCGCGGCGCACCCGGCGGCTGGCCCTGCTGCGGCTGCCGGGCGGGCGGTCGCGGAGGCTGGCCCTGCGGGTTCGCCGGCTGGCCGGGCGGCTGCTGACCAGGCTGTTGACCAGGCGGCTGCTGGCCGCGACCCCTCGGATCGCCGGGCGGCGTGCCACGGCCAGGGGTTCTGCCCTGGCCTGGACGCCGCGCAGGCGGCGGTTGGGGGCGATCTCCGCCCGGCCCACGGCGTGGCTCATCGTCACGGTGGTCATTCACAACTACAAGGCCTCCGGATCGCCACATTCGGGTGTGCGGCGGTAGGTGGTCGTACGCTTCCCGGCCCCTTCACGTCAAGCGGGCACGTCAACCCGGCAGGTCCGGCGCGGTATCACTCCGACGCCGTCCTCCGCCGTTGACCGGGAACATCCACGTCCCTCGTTCCCAGGACGTATGACTGCACCAGGTGGTTCCAACTGCACGTACGACAAACTTCAACCACGTAGACGTTGAACTCGCCGTAAAGAGTGGCCATCCTGCCCAGTTCGTCCGGTGTGCGCGCGGAACCCGAAGCGTGCTTCAACTCGTCCCCGTACACCCAGGAGACCAACGTCAACGGCTCCTTGCGGCAGACCGGGCAGGTCACCTCGCTCGGCCGGCCGTGGAACTTCGCCGCACGGAGCAGGTACGGGCTGGCGTCGCAGACCTCCGAGGTCCCGACGCGGCCCGAGTAGACCTCCGCGAGCAGCGCCCTGCGCTGCAACGCGTAGTCCACCACCTGCCGTTGGGTTCGCACGTTCAACAGCGTACGTGGCGCACTCGGCTCACCGATCGTCCGTTTGGGTCAGCATCTGCGGTGTCCGGCCACGCGCCGTGTTCAGCGCCACATCCGGTCGGCAGAATTCGAACTTCCGATGTATCGAGGCGATATAATTGGGCCGAAGCATCGAGTCCGGCGTCGCGTGGAGGTGACTCGTGATCGAATTCGCCGTCCTCGGCCTGTTGCACGAGGCGCCGATGCACGGCTACGAGCTGCGCAAGCGTTTGGCGAGCAGGCTCGGTGCGTTCCAGGCGTTCTCCTACGGCTCGCTGTATCCGGCCCTGCGCCGGTTGCTGCGGGCCGGCCTGATCGTCGAGGAGCAGGCCGAAGCCGACGGTGACCGCGCGTCCTGGGGTCGCCGAGCCAAACGCGTCTACAAACTGACCGCGGAGGGCAAGGAACGCTTCGCGACGCTGGTCACCGAGGGTGGCCCGGACGCCTGGGACGACGACGGATTCGGCGTGCACCTCGCCTTCTTCTCCCGCACCCCGGCCGAGGCCAGGATGCGGATCCTGGAGGGCAGGCGGCGCCGGGTCGAGGAGCGCAGGGAAGGTCTGCGGGCCACCCTGGCCCGCGCCGGCGAGCAGATCGACCGCTACACGCACGAGCTGCACCGGATGGGCCTGGAGTCCAGTGAGCGCGAGGTCCGCTGGCTCAACGAGTTGATCGAGCACGAACGTGCCGAAGCGCGGGAAGCGGACCCAGAGTCCGACTCCTGACTTCCCTCCCACGCGCACGGACACATCGGAAGCAACACAGAAGGAGGCCCCGAGAACATGGGCGAGCACCGCCGAAACATCCGGGTCGCGATCGTCGGCGTCGGTAACTGCGCGGCATCCCTGGTGCAGGGCGTGCACTACTACCGGGACGCCGATCCGGAAACCCGGGTGCCGGGTCTGATGCACGTGCAGTTCGGGGACTACCACGTGCGCGACGTCGAGTTCGTGGCAGCGTTCGACGTCGACGCGAAGAAGGTCGGCCGCGACCTGTCCGAGGCGATCGTGGCCAGCGAGAACAACACCATCAAGATCTGCGACGTGCCGCCGCTGGGCGTGCCGGTGCAGCGCGGCCACACCTTCGACGGGCTCGGCGAGTTCTACTCCGAGATGATCACCGAGTCCGACGAGCAGCCGGTCGACGTCGTCGCGGCGCTGCGCGCGGCCGAGGTCGACGTGCTGGTGTCCTACCTGCCGGTGGGTTCGGAGGAGGCGGACCGCTTCTACGCGCAGTGCGCCATCGACGCGCGCGCCGCCTTCGTCAACGCGCTCCCGGTCTTCATCGCCTCGGATCCCGCGTGGGCGGCCAAGTTCACCGAGGCCGGCCTGCCGATCATCGGCGACGACATCAAGTCCCAAGTCGGCGCGACCATCACGCACCGGGTGATGGCCAAGCTGTTCGAGGACCGCGGTGTGGAACTGCTGCGCACCTATCAGCTGAACTTCGGCGGCAACATGGACTTCATGAACATGCTGGAGCGCAAGCGCCTGCAGTCCAAGAAGATTTCCAAGACCCAGTCGGTCACCTCGCAGATCCCGCACGAGATGGGCAAGGCCGATGTCCACATCGGACCGTCGGATCACGTGCCGTGGCTGGACGACCGCAAGTGGGCCTACGTTCGCCTTGAGGGCAAGGCATTCGGCGACGTGCCGCTCAACCTCGAGTACAAACTGGAGGTCTGGGACTCGCCGAACTCGGCGGGCGTGATCATCGACGCGGTGCGCGCCGCCAAGATAGCGCTGGACCGCGGCATCGCCGGTCCGATCAACTCGGCGTCGAGCTACTTCATGAAGTCCCCGCCGGTCCAGTACTCCGACTCGGATGCCTACGACGCGGTGGAGCAGTTCATCCGCGGCGAGGTCGATCGCTGAGCCGCCCGCGCGAGCGGGTTACCGTGCTCGGCATGACAGAGCACGACCGCCCGCTCGCGCTGGTGACCGGCGCCTCCCGCGGCATCGGCGCCGCGATCGCGCGCGCCATCGCCCCCACGCACCGCGTCCTGCTCGGCGGCCGCGACCGACGCGCCCTGGACGAGTTCGCCGCGACACTGCCCGACGCGCATCCCTTCCCGGTCGACCTCACCGAGCCGGAATCCCTGCGCAAGGCAACGGAGGGCATCGAGCGACTCGACGTGCTCGTGCACAGCGCGGGCGTTGCCACCATCGCGCCACTGGACAGGACTCCGGTGCAGGTGTGGCGGGAGACGCTGGACCTCAACGTGATCGCCGTCGCCGAACTCACCCGCGTGCTGATCCCCGCGCTGCGCGCCGCGCGCGGCCAGGTCATGCTGATCAACTCCGGCGCCGGCATGCGGGTCAACGCGAACTGGGGTTCCTACGGCGCCAGCAAGTTCGCCCTGCGCGGCTACGCGGAAGCGCTGCGCGCCGAGGAAGTGACGCACGGCGTGCGGGTCACCTCGATCTACCCCGGCCGTACCGCGACCGACATGCAGCGCGAGGTCCGCGCTGCGGAACAGGGCGACTACGACCCGGAGGACTACCTGCGCCCCGAAACCGTCGCCGAGGCGGTGCTGTTCGCCCTGCGCACGCCACCCGACGGCCACCTCACCGACCTCACCCTCCGGCCCCGCTGAACCCTCAGGCCCGTTGACTCAGTTGGCGGCGCGGGCGGTGGTGGCGGGCGCGCAGGTGACGATGTCGATCACCGGGGTCGCCGAGCCCGAGTTCACCGAGAGGTCGCAGCGCAGGGTCGCGCCGACGACGGGCGCTGGCGCGGGTTGGACGGCGGCGGCCAGCGTGACGCTGGGCACGGTGACCGCGGTGCCGGCCGGGAGGGTGTCGCCGGAGCCGAGCGTGAGCGCGGTCACCGTGGCGAGTTTGGCGATGCCGCCGGAATCGTTCTGCACCACGCGCAGCGCCATGGTGACCGGTTGGTCGCCGGTGGCGCCCGCGCCGTTGAGAGCGAAGAACGCGAAGAAGCCCGCGCCGCCGATCACCAGCAGGCAACCGAGCAGAAGCAGGGCGTTGCGTGCGGATCTTCGCATCTGTCAACTATCCGCCAGAAATCCGGCGTATGCGCGGTGACCAGCGAAGAAACACTCTGACGGCGGATCCGCCGCACCAAATGGAACTACGCGCTCAGGCTGGCGGGCGCACCGTGCCGGGCGCCCGCGGTGTGCACGCGGAACGCGGGGCGGTGCCCGTTGCCGCGCTGGCGGGAACGCAGCCAGGCCAACCGGTGCAGCGCCTCCGCGTGGTGGTCGGTGATGGTCACGCCCGCCTCGTCGAAGGAGTGCAGGACCGCGCGGTTCAGTTCGACGGTCACCCGGTCGCGCCACAGGGTTCGCTCCGAGGAGGTGTCCAGGCCGAGTCGCTGGGCGACCTGGCCGGCTACGCCGTAGGCGGTTTCGTCGGCGAAGCCGCGGGTGCCGATCTCGGTGCCGACATGCCAGCTGTTGAACGGTGCGGCCGGATAGTTCAGGCCGCCGATGCTCAGCCGCATGTTGCTGATCACCGGGACCGCGGGCCAGCGCAGGCCGAGGTCGGCGAACCAGGGCAGGTCGGGGTGGGTGAGCCGGACCTCGTAGAGCACGTCGTCGGGCACCGGGAACACCGAGGCGCCCTCGTGCGCGGTTTCCACCACCAGCGGCAGGTGGTCGAAGCGGCCGCGCGGCGACGGCGGCTTCCAGCCCATGGCGCGCAACGCGTCGGTGAAGCCGACGTGGCGGCGGTCGCCGGTGACCGCCTTGCCGGTGCCCCGGTAGCCGGCATAGCGGATCAGTTGGTCGTTCCAGATGTGCGGTCCGGGAGCGTCGGGTGCGTCCGGTGCGAACACGGTGATCAGCGGGCGGATCTTGCCGCTGCCGCCCGCCTGGCGGAGGTGTTCGACGCATTCGGCGGCGACGGCCGCGGCGTTGCGCAGGCCGCGCAGGTCGCGGACCTTCAACTGGCGCCACGGGACGCCGCTGGTGCACCAGCCGGAGTCGCGTAACGCGATGCGGGCGCCGTAGGCGAGTTCGGCGGCGGTGTGCCGATAGGTGCCGGTGCTGGCGATGTCCGCGCGCACCCTGGTGAGCCTGCGGGCCATCGAGCCGGAGCCGGGATGGGCGTCGTGGAACATTCGGATGAAGTCCTCGGCGGCGGCCAGCGGCTCGGCGAGTGGGGTCACGATTTCATCACGAACGAGGGTCACGGCCCGGAAATCTACCTAGTCAGGCTGCTCACCCGTCACTGCCAGAAGAGTCAATGCGAGCGGCCGATCGCCCTCGCCCGAACGGGTCGGGTGCAGACGGAGGGTGTCAGCTGCGCCGCTTCGCGACCGCTTGAGTACACGGTCGGGTGGATTGTGCCGGCTCAGTCGGCAACGCGCTCGAAGATCAGGTCGTGGCTGATCCGGCCCTCGTCCCTGGCGCGGTTCTCGAACTTGGTGACCGGGCGCCAGTCCGGACGCGGTGCCCAGCCGCCCGGCTCGTCCGGATAGGCGTTGCGCAGCAGCGGCTCGGCCGAGCACACCGCCATCATCTGCTCGGCGTAGTGCTCCCAGTCGGTCGCCAGATGCAGCCGCGCACCGGGCGCGAGTCTGCCGGCGAGCAGCGCGACGAACTCCGGCTGGATCAGCCTGCGCTTGTGGTGGCGCTTCTTGGGCCACGGGTCCGGGAAGAAGATGCGCGCGCCCGCCAGCGAATCGGCGGCGACGTGCTCGCCGAGCAACACGACCGCGTCCCCACGCAGCAGGCGCAGGTTGGTGATGTCCATGCTCTGCGCGCGCATCATCAGCTGCGCAAGGCCCGGCCGGTAGACCTCGACGGCGAGGTAGTTCAGTTCGGGCGCGGCCTTGGCCAGCGCCGCGGTGGTCTCCCCCATGCCGGAGCCGATCTCCAGCAGCACCGGCGCGGTCCGGCCGAACCACTCGGCCGCCTCGATGGGGCCGGTCGGCAGGTCGGTGACTTCCCGGCCCAGTTGGGCCCAGAGGGTGTCCCAGGCGCGCTGCTGGCCGACGGTCATCCGCTCGCCGCGGCGGGCGAAGCTGACGTTGCCGTTGCGAACCGAGGTCGGGGACGGGGATTCGGGAGCCACGAACAGTGACGGTACCTGGCCGCCAGGTCAAGACCGGCGGTCGGCCGGGCTCAACCGGGCAGTTCCCCTGATTCCAGCAGTTCGAGCTTGCCGCGCAGGTCGGCGGGGCCGGCGATGGACCGAGGGTCGGCGCCGGAATGGCCGGCGTGCGCGAGCACGACGTCCAGCCAGCCGCGGTGACGTTCGGTGAACATGACGGTGGTGGGCACCAGCGGGAGGTCGGCCGCGTCCAGTTCGGACGGCACGTACTCCCAGTAGCCGTCCTCGCCCGGTCCGGTCCACGGCATGTAGTCCCAGCCGGCACGGCGGTCGAGGATCTCGCTGACCTGGTCCTCGATGGCGAAGCCGCCCATCCGGGACTGCAACTGCCCGGCGGCCAGCGCGCGCAGCCACCACGGCGCCGTCACCTGGGCGCCGGTGGCGAGCACACGTTCGTAGAGGGCGAGCACGTCGGCTTCGGGTGCGCGGTGGATCCACGCCCTTCTGGCCTGCGACGGGCGCCGGGCGGCGCCGATGGGGCCGGTGGGTTCGACGGCTCGGGACCATTCCAGGTCGAGCAGTGGTTCGACGCGGATCGGCCGTACCACCGCGGCGACGTCGGGCAGACTCGTTCTTGTGGCTCGACGTTGCAGCAGCGCATCAGGGTCTGCAACCGCCATCGCTCACCTCCGGGCCTGGGGGCCAGACTCAACTTCGAGTTGATCCCTTGAACGGCGGGTTGTCACGTTTGTGTGCCGGAACTCACCGATCACGCCGATGATCGGTTAACTGCGTGTTCCGCCGATGTTTCCTAATTCCGCAATGGACCTTTACCGTGCCCACCGCCGAATCATT
The DNA here is from genome assembly GCA_035948315.1 of Pseudonocardiaceae bacterium. GTDB lineage: Bacteria > Actinomycetota > Actinomycetes > Mycobacteriales > Pseudonocardiaceae > CAJCJE01. Next base: position 51,755 of record DASZJG010000046.1, read on the forward strand.
GGCGAGGTGACAACGTCGGCAACCTCAATCCGCGGTCTGTTCGGCGCCTCCCGTCGACCAGCGGTAGCGAACACGGAGGGTAGTCCCTATTCAACCTGCCGCGCTTCCACCGAACGGGTGATATGCGCAGGTTGACTCCTGGCATGCCCCAGTATGCCGTAGCGCGCTATCGACTACTCGTCGTAGCGAAGATGTCGCGCTGATCTCGCTGTGTGGCCAAGCTCCGCCGTGGAATCGAATCAGAGGAAATCGCGCTGAGTAAATTCGAACGGAATCGCTCGACAATCAACGCGCAGCCGAATCGATTTCGTCGGATGGTGATCGGAATTCAACGCTTTCGCCCGTCATCCGGAGGAACGCCTCCTCAAGCGATCCTGATTGCGGACTGAGCTCGTGCAGCACCGCGCCGATGCTCGCGGCCAGTTCGCCGATCGCCGCGATGGCCAGATCCGACACGATCAGCACCTCGCCGTCCTTGCCATCCGCCACCACGCCGGCTCCGCTGCCGAGCAGCGCCGCGCGCATCGCGTCCAGTTGCGGAGTGCGCACCCTGGTCACCGATCCACCGGCTTGTTGGATGAAGTCGGTGGTGGTGGCTTGGGTGATGAGGTGGCCTTTGCCGATGACGATGAGGTCGGTGGCGGTGAGGCTCATTTCGGAGAGGAGGTGGCTGGAGACCAGGACGGTGCGTCCTTGGTTGGCGA
>DASZJG010000047.1:0-30227 GCA_035948315.1 Pseudonocardiaceae bacterium
GTCATGAGGTCAGCTCTCGGCTCAGCTGGACGCCTGAAGCGTCTTGGTCAGTGCCGCATCGGCATCCTTGGCCGCCTGGTCGGTGGTCTTGGCGCCGGTGAGCACGTTGGTCATCATGTCCTTGAGCGGGTTCTGACCGGATTCGATCGAGGCCCACTGCGGAACGGCAGGGGTGGACTTGCCGCCCTTGGACGCCGCACCACCGGCGAAGGCCACCGGGTCGGCGGACAGGCCGCTGGTGTCGGAGATGGTGCCCGGGATCCAGTCGCCCTTGGTCTCCATCTGCATCTGGTAGGTGGAGTTGGTCATCAGCTGCAGCCAGGCCTTGGCCAGGTCCGGGTTGGCCGCGTTGACCGGCACGGCGAGCACGGAACCACCGAGGAAGACCGGGGCGGTCTGGCCGGCGTTCATGGACGGGATCGGGAACGCGCCGATGTCGGACTTGATCGCCGGGTTGGACTTCTCGGCTTCGGTCGCGTCCGAGGAGGCGCCGATCATCATGCCCACGTCGCCCTTGGCGAAGACGTCACCCTGCTGCGGGTTGGCCTCGTCGTTGTCCTTGGGCGCGGTCGTGCCGGAGACCTGGACGAGCTGCTTGTAGAAGTTGATGCCGGCTTCCGCCTGCGGGCTCTCCAGGGTGCCCTGCCACTTGCCGCCCACGTTCTTGGCGACGTCGCCGCCGTTGTCCCAGATGAACGACAGCAGTACGTACCAGTCCTGGCCGGCCAGGTACAGCGGCTGGAAGTTGGGGTCGCCGGGGTTGGACGCCTTGAGCTTGGCGATGTCGGCGAGCCATTCGGAATTGCTGGTCGGCGGGTTGGTGATGCCGGCCTTCGAGAACAGGGACTTGTTGTAGATGACCACGCGGTCACCGGCGTAGAAGGGCACGCCGTATTCCTTGCCCTGCCATTGGCCCGCGGTCTTCATGCCCGCGTTCCACTGGCTGCCGTTGAGGTCGCCCTCCCAGCTGGACACGTCGGTGAGGGTGCCCTGCGAGGAGTACCCGGACGCGTCCGTGCTGCCGATCTCCACGACGTTGGGCGGGGTCTTGCTGGCCAACGCGCCGGTGAGGCGCTGACCGATGCCGTCCCACTGCTGCACCTGGTAGTTGACCTTGACACCGGGGTGCGCCTTTTCGAACTGCGCGTCCAGCTGGCTCATCATCGAGTCCGGTGCCGAGCCCTGCATCAGCCAGACGGTGAGGGTCTGATTGCCGCCGCTCCCGCTGCCACTGCCACTCGAACCACCCGAGCAGCCGGCGACGGTCAAAGCCACCGATGCGGCCGCTATGGCCACAATCGTCCAGCGCTTCACTGTTGCCGTCCTTCCGTGTCCGGTTTCGCCTTATCAACCGAACTGGTTTAGACCAATGCGGACCAGCGTGGTCCACACCACAGTGGAAGTCAAGGACGATGCCGAATCGATGCCTGCCTTTGTGGGGATGACTACACACCACAATCCCGCGATTACACAGCAGCACAACTTGAAGAAAACTGTCGACCTGTTGGCGATCACTTCCGGCTAAAGTTGACTAGTTTCCCGCCGACCGGCGGGTGTGATCGCGCGAACGCCACTGGACAGGGCATCCTTGGGGGAACGGGTGAGTCAAGGAGGGCCCATGCTCGAAACAACGCCGACCGGCGACGTTGACGCCGCCTCTCGTGCGCGTGTCCAACGCGAGCCGAAATACTGGGGCCTCAAACGACATCTGCTCGACCTGCTCAGCTCGATGCCGCCCGGTTCGCCCATTCCGACCGAACGGTCCCTTGCCGCCGAGTTCGATGTATCACGAACCACGGTGCGCCAGGCGCTGGCCGAGCTGACCGTCGAGGGCAGGCTGCTGCGGGTGCAGGGCAAGGGCACGTTCGCGGCCGAGCCCAAGGTCGCGCAGCGGCTCCAGCTGTCGTCGTACACGGAGGACATGCGGGCCCAGGGTCGCGAGCCCTCGTCCCGGCTGCTGGAGATCTCCGAGGACCCGGCCGACATCGAACTGGCGCGGCTGCTCGCCATCCGCGCGGGCGCCAAGGTGCTGCGCATGCACCGGCTGCGCCTGGCCGACAACGAGCCGATGGCCATCGAGACGACCCATCTGCCGCTGTCGCGGTTCCGTGGCCTGCGTCGCTACGTCAGCTCCGGTGGCTCGCTCTACCAGGTGCTGCGCGAGCGGTTCGGGGTCGAGATGGGCCACGCCGAGGAGACCATCGAGACCGCGCTGGCCAGCCCGGAAGAGGCCGAGCTGCTCGGCGCCGACGTCGGCCTGCCGATGCTGCTGCTGTCCCGGCACTCCTTCGACTCGGCCGGCAACCCGGTGGAGTGGGTGCGGTCGGTGTATCGCGGGGACCGCTACAAGTTCGTCGCCGGACTTGACCGACCCTGACCGATTCGGCCCACAATTCACATACCGGCGGGCCCGGTGTGGGAGCGTTGGTTCCGCATTTGCGGTGAAAGACGCCTGGTCGAGCCAGAAGTGAGGACGGATGACCGCTCCCGCAACCGCATCCGCGGATGCGATCAGCTGGGGGACGCCGCGCGCCCGGGGCGTGCTGGCCACCACGATCGTCGGTTCCAGCATGGCGATGATCGACGGCACCATCGTCAACGTCGCGCTGCCCAAGATCGGCGCCCAGTTCCACGCCTCGATCGCCGGGTTGCAGTGGATCGTGGACGGCTACCTGCTCTCGCTGGCCGCGTTGGTGCTGGTCGCGGGCGTGTTCGGGGACCGGTACGGGCGACGCAAGGTCTACTTGATCGGCGTCGGCCTCTTCGGTGCCTCGTCGCTGCTCTGCGGCCTGAGCCTGAACACCACGACGCTGGTGATCGCCCGGATCATCCAGGGCGTCGCGGGCGCGCTGGTCTCGCCGGGGGCGCTGGCCATCCTCCAGTCCAGCTTCGCCCGCGAGGACCGGGCCCGCGCCATCGGCGCCTGGTCCGGCCTCGGCGGCGTGGCCACGGCCATCGGCCCGCTGCTCGGCGGCGCGCTGATCCAGCTCTGGTCCTGGCGGCTCGCGTTCCTGATCAACCCACCGGTGGCCGTGCTGTGCATCCTGCTCGCGCTGCGCTTCGTGCCCGAGTCGCGCGACGAGGAGTCCTCCGGCAAGCGGCCTGACCTGGTCAGCTCGGCGATGATCGCGGTCGGCCTCGCCGGCGTCACCGCGCTACTCGTCGAGGCGCCGGGGGAGGGCATCACCAACCCGCTGGTGCTGGCCGCCGGCATCCTCGGCGTCGCCGGCCTGACCGCGTTCGTCCTCCGGCAGCGGATGTCGGCCAACCCGCTGGTGCCTTCCGCGCTGTTCGCCAACCACACGTTCACCCTGGCCAACGTGCAGACCTTCGCGGTCTACACCGCGCTCGGCGGCGTGACCATGCTGATGGTGATGCAGCTACAGGTCTCGCTGAACTACCCGCCGACCCTGGCCGGCCTGGCCAGTGTGCCGATCACCATCCTGATGCTGCTGCTCTCCGCGCGCTCCGGCAAGCTCGCCTCCCGGATCGGGCCGAAACTCCAGCTCACCGTCGGCCCGCTGCTGATCGCCTGCGGCATGCTGCTGCTGCGAAATGTCACCCCCGGCGCCTCCTACCTCACCGGCGTGCTGCCCGGCGTGGTCGTGTTCGGCCTCGGCCTGTCCGGGGTCGTCGCCCCGGTCACCGCGACCGTGCTGGCCGCGGCGCCCGACCATCTGGCAGGCGCCGCGTCCGGCATGAACAATGCCGTCGCCCGAACGGGTGGTCTGCTCGCGGTCGCGGTGCTGCCCGCGGTCACCGGCCTCTCCGGCGCCGCCTACCGCTCGCCCGCCGCGCTCACCGCGAGTTGGCGGATGGCCCTGGTCATCTGCGCGGGTCTGGCGGTGGTCGGCGGCCTGCTCGGCCTGTTCCTGGACAACGGCGTGCTGCGCGGTCCGGCCCCGGACAAGAAGGCGCCCACCCCGACCGAGACGCCGGCTGCTCCGAGGCCGGTCGACGAGGCGCCGCACCCCGGCGACTGCCTGCACTGCGGCGTCGAGGGCCCGCCCACCTACGTCCGGCCGGTCAGGAGCGCATGACCTCCGCGAACAGGTCCTTGTCCACGTTGCGGCCGGACAGCACGGCGACGGTCCGGCCGGCCGGCAGGTCGTCCTGGCGGTAGAGGTAGGCGGCGGTCGCCACCGCGCCCGCCGGCTCCGCGACCAGGCCGGACCCGTGCGCGAGCTGACGCATCGCCGCCCGGATCTCGTCCTCGCTCACGGTCAGGATGCCGTCGAGCAGCGTCCGCAGATGCGCGAAGGTCAACTCCGACGGTTCGGCGCGCAGGCCGTCGGCGATCGTGCGCACCCGCTCGGTGCTGGGCCAGCGCACCAGGTGACCGGCGGCGTAACTGGCCGCCGCGTCACCGGCGAGTTCCGGCTCGACACCGAACACCGTCGCGTTCGGGCACAGCGCCTTGATCGCGACCGCGATGCCGGCAGCGAGACCACCGCCGCTGACCGGGATCAGCACCAGCTCGACGTCTGGCAGGTCCTCGGCGATCTCCAGGCCGATGGTGCCCTGGCCGGCGATCACGTCCGGATGGTCGAACGGCGGGATCAGCGCGGCGCCCCGGGTCCGCGCCAGGTCCTCGGCGACCCCCTGCCGCTGCGCGAGCGGCACCAGCACCACCTCCGCGCCCAGCGCGCGGGTGGCCTCGATCTTGGTCGGCGGCGCGGTGTCGTCGATGACGATCACCGCGGGCAGACCGGCCGCGCGGGCCGCGTGCGCGACGGCCTGCGCGTGATTTCCGCTGGAATAGGCGACAACTCCGTTGGCGCGCGCGGATTCGTCCAGTCGGGCAAGGGCGTTCGCGGCGCCGCGCACCTTGAACGCGCCGACCGCCTGGAAACCCTCCGGCTTGATCCACAGTGGCCGGTCCGGCGCCGCCCAGTTCGCCGGTAGCAACGTGGTGCGCTGCACGGTGCCGTCGATTCGCTTGGCGGCTGCCCTGATGTCGTCGATCCCCACAAGTTCCATGCAGCACATTCTGCCGGTCCCGTCTACCGTCCACAGTGGATTTAAACCGTGGCGGTGCTCACCTTTGCCCAACCTCGGGAGTGGCCGGCGCGTCCAACGCGTTGAGAGGCAAGGAATCGATTCACCCACGAAGGCAATGCAAAGGGACATGAGCAAGGAGACGCTGACCGACCCGCAAACCGAGCCCGCGCAACGGACTGAGAAGAAGCAGACCCAGGTGAGGCTGAGTCAGCTGCTCGCGACCGCGCTGGCCGCGGTGACGGCTGCCTTCCTGGGCTCGCGCCTCGGCGTCGCCGGCACCGTCACAGGTGCGGGCGTGGCCAGCGTGGTCAGCACCATCGGCACCGCGCTGTACCAGAACTCGATCGACCGCACCGGCCGCGCCGCGCGCAAGGTCCAGCGACACGTGGTCGCCCGCAGCACCGGCAAGCGCCCCCTGTCGGCCGACGCGCCCGAGCCCGAGCCGACGCAGGTCACGCAGGTCGTGGACCAACCGACTACCGAGGTCACCGGCGCCTGGGCCCCCACCCGCCGGTTCGAGCCCGTCCGCCGACCCGACCCGATCGCGGACGCGACCACCGACTGGCTGAGCAAGCCGACCGAGCTGTTCACCAGGCCCACCGACGTGAAGGACCGCCCCTCCGGCGTCTTCCAGCGCCCCGCCGAGGCACCGACCGAGCTGGTCGGCCCGCCGGTCGAGCCCCGCACGGGGCCGCGTTGGCGCATGCTGATCGGCGCCACCGCGCTCGCGTTCGTGCTCGGCATGGGCGTGATCACCGGCATCGAGCTGCTCACCCACCACCCGCTCTCCGGCGGCGACACCGGCACCACGATCAGCGGCCTGTTCGGCGGCGCGACCGAGAAGCCGACCACCCCCCACACCACCGCGCCCACGCACGACCCGACCACCGACCAGGCCCCGACGACCACCCCGACTCCGCCGTCGTCGGGCGCCCCCACGACCACCCCGACCCAGTCCACCAACCCGAACCCGAGCACGACCACCCCGCCGACCAGCACCACCACCCCGCCGCCGGCCAGCACGTCCGCGACCACCACCGGCAAGCAGGGCGCGCCCTGAGCCGGCCGGCTCAGTCCAGCCAGGGATCGGTGTCGAGATCGGTGCGCAACGCTTCGCGTACTTCGCGGACGTTGCGCTCGAAGGTGTCGTCGAAAGCCGGGTTTCCCTGCCAGCGCGCGGCCAGATCGAGCAGGGCGCGCCCTGAGCCGGCCGGGTCAGGCGTTGGTTCGGAGGGCACTGGACAGCTCCTTGGCGGCTTCGCGCGGGTCGGCGGCGTCGGTGATGGCGCGGACGACCACGATCCGGCTCGCGCCGGCGCCGAAGACCTGGGGCAGGCGATCGGCGTCGATGCCGCCGATAGCGAACCACGGTCGGTCCACCTCGTGATCGGACACTGCTCGGTCGGCGACGGCTCGGACCAGGTCGAGGCCGGGGGCCGGACGGCCGGGTTTGGTCGGGGTTGGCCAGCAGGGGCCGGTGCAGAAGTAGTCGACACCTGGCTCGACGGCGGCCGCTTCGGCCTGCTCGACGGAGTGGGTGGAGCGGCCGATGAGCATGTCGTCGCCGACGATGCGGCGGGCGATCTCGACCGGAAGGTCGTCCTGGCCGAGGTGCAGGATGTCGGCCCCGGCGGCGACCGCGATGTCGGCGCGGTCGTTCACGGCGAACAGCGCGCCGTGCCGGGCACAGACCTTCGCGATGGTTTCGAGCGCGGCCAGTTCCTCCCGCGCCGCCAACCCGGGCAGGCCGGCCTGCTTGTCGCGCAGCTGCACGATGTCGACGCCGCCGGCCAGGGCAGCGTCCACGAACTCGGCCAGGTCGTCGGTGTCGCGGCGGGCGTCGGTGCACAGGTACAACCTGGCTCCGGCCAGGCGCTTGCGGAGGTCATCGGCTCGGGAAGTGGCCACGATCGCTGAAGTTACCCGGCGGTCTCGCTCGCGCGCCACGTGCTCGGGACCACTCCGCGCGCTGCGCTACCGTGGACGTTGGTCCGCACGGGAGTCCGGGGTCCACCGGGCTGAGAGGGGGCGTCGAGCCCGCCCCGACCGTCGAACCTGATCCGGATCATGCCGGCGCAGGGAGCGTGAGTGACATGAGGTTGTTGGTGGTCGGCGCGGGTGTGATCGGCGCCGGTATCGCCTGGGCCGCCGCCGATGCGGGCTTCGCGGTCACCCTGTTCGACCCGCAACCGCGCTCGGGCGCGTCGTGGGTGGCGGGCGGCATGCTGGCGCCGGTGACCGAGGCGTGGCCGGGTGAGGAGCGGGCGCTGGAACTGGGCGCCGCGTCGCTCGCGGCGTGGCCGGAGTTCGCGCGCCGGGTCGGCGAGTCGGGGTTGCGCACCGAGGGCACGCTGGTGGCGGCGGTGGACAGCGCGGACAAGACCGAGCTGGAGAACGTCGCCAAGTACCTGGCCGCGCGCGGACGCGAGGTCGACGTGCTCACGGGACGGGAGATGCGCGCGCTGGAGCCGACGATCGGTCGCGCGGTCCGCGCGGGACTGTCGGTGCCGGGCGATCTCGCCGTGGACAACCGAGTGCTGCTCGACTCGCTGCTGCGGCTCGGTGCCGAGCGGGGTGTCACACATCGCCCGGAGCGGGTGGTCGCGGTGCGGTCGGGCGCGATCGAGCTGGCCAGCGGCGAGATCGCCGAGGGCGACGTGGTGGTGATCGCGGCCGGCGCGGCCAGCGGGACTCTGCATCCGCGGCTGGCGCAGGTGACGCGGCCGGTGAAGGGGGAGATCCTGCGGCTGGCCGCGCGGGCCGGTTCGCTGCCGCCGCCGAGTCGCACGGTGCGCGCGCTGGTCCAGGGCCGGCACGTCTACCTGGTGCCGCGCGACAACGGCGGGCTGGTGCTCGGCGCGACCGAGTACGAGGCGGGCTTCGAGACCGGGCCGAGGGTCGCGGGCGTGCGCGACCTGTTGGCCGACGCCGAACTGCTGATGCCCGCGATCGCCGACTACGAGTTGCTCGAGTGCGCGGCGGGCCTGCGGCCGGGCAGCGCGGACAACCTGCCGGTCATCGGCTGGCTGGAACCGGGCGTGCTGGCCGCGACCGGGCATGGCCGCAACGGCATGCTGCTCGTGCCGATCACCGTGGACACCGTGCTCGCTCAGCTGCGGGGCGAAGCCGTGCCCGAACCGGCCGCGTTCGCGGATCCGGCCAGGCTGGAAGGAATCACCGGATGATTGTCGTGGTCAACTGCTTCGAGTACGAGATGCCGGAGGGCGCGAGCGTCGGCGACGTGCTCAGGGCGATCAAGGCTCCGGAGACCGGGATCGCCGTGGCGCGCGGGGACGAGGTGGTGCCGCGCGCCGCCTGGGACACGACCACGGTGCGGGACGGCGACGGCATCGAGGTGCTCACCGCGGTGCAGGGAGGCTGACAACATGACAGCAACGCAGACACTGACCGATCCGTTGGTGATCGCCGACCGCGTGTTCGGCTCCCGGCTGATCATGGGCACCGGCGGCGCGGCCAACCTGGAGGTCCTGCAACGCGCCCTGGTCGCTGCGCAGACCGAGCTGACAACGGTGGCCATGCGCCGGATGGACGCGGCGGGCGGTACCGGCGTGCTCGACCTGCTGCGCAGGCTCGGCATCGAGCCGCTGCCCAACACCGCGGGCTGCCACACGGCCGCGGAGGCCGTGCTGACCGCGCGGCTGGCCAGGGAGGCGCTGGCCACGAACTGGGTCAAGCTGGAGGTCGTCGCCGACGACCAGACGCTGCTGCCCGACCCGATCGAACTGCTGGACGCGGCCGAACGGCTGGTCGACGACGGCTTCACCGTGTTGCCCTACACCAACGACGACCCTGTGCTCGCTCAGCGACTGGAACAGGCCGGCTGTGTCGCGGTCATGCCGCTCGGCTCGCCGATCGGCACCGGCCTTGGCATCCGCAACCCACACAACATCGAGCTGATCGTGGCGCGCGCCGGGGTTCCGGTGATCCTGGACGCCGGCATCGGCACCGCGTCCGAGGCCGCGCTGGCCATGGAACTGGGCTGTTCGGCAGTGTTGCTCGCCACGGCGGTCACCAGGGCGGCCGACCCCGAGCTGATGGCGGCTGCCATGCGCGACGGCGTCCGCGCAGGTCGCAATGCCCGGTTGGCCGGCCGGATTCCGCAACGCTTCTGGGCCCAGGCTTCCAGCCCGCCCCGTGCCGGTGCCATTACCGTGCAGAATGAGTAGAAGTAGTTCGTGGACGAATCGGGGTCGGACGTGACGAGCAGCGTGCGCACAGAGGTGATCGATCAGATCGGCCATGCCGACACATCGCGGCTCTACGTGGCCGTCGGTCGGCTGTCCCGCTCGCTGCGCCGGATCGGCGCCGGCAGTGCCGAACTCGGGCACGGTTCGGTCTCCGCGCTGACCACCCTGGTCAAGTTCGGCGCGATGCGCCTCGGCGACCTGGCCGTGAAGGAGGGCGTCGCCCCGCCCACGCTGTCCAGGATCATCTCCGGCCTCGCCGACGCGGGCTACGTGCGCCGCGAGGCCGACCCGGACGACGGCCGCGCCTTCCTGGTCACCCCGACCGAGGCGGGCGAGCGGATCGTGTCCGGTCTGTTCTCGACCCGCCTGCAGGAGTTGCAGCGGCGCATCGACCGGCTCTCCGAGGAGCAGTGGGCCGCGCTCGCGGCGGCCCTGCCTGCGCTGGAAGCCCTGGTCGCCGAGGACGACAACGGCTGATCCGTCGACGGCAGTCACTGCCAGTTACCACACGTTCCGTACTTGAACGATTACGTAGTCGTTCATCTGGACGCTGTTGGCCGGACGGTCGTACGGGTTACCTTCAGGTTGCGAATCATTTTCAGGTTCGCCGTTCCCGGGAGGTAACATGCGCCTCGCTCGCCTTCACCGGCGCGCGGCCCTCGGCATCGTGGCCGGGGCCCTGCTCGCCGCCGCCACGACCGTGGTCGCCGCTGGCCCCGCACAGGCCGACGTGAGTTCACTGCCGTTGTCGGAAACCACCGTCACCGGCCTCCACAACACCTACGCCCAGCCCCTGCCCTACCTGGCCCAGGCGCTGGACAACGGTGCGCAGCTGATCGAACTGGACACCTGGGACGACGTGTTCACCCAGGAATGGAAGGTCAGCCACAGCAGCCCGACCGGCAACCAGAACAACTGCGTCACCGCGTCGAGCCCGGCCGACCTCTACACCGGCTCGGCCAACAAGGACTTCAACGCCTGCCTCGACGACATCAAGTACTGGCTGCAGGCGCACCCTGGGGCCGGCCCGATCTACATCAAGGTCGAGAACAAGGACGGCTTCGCTCCGTCGCTCGGAATGGGTGCCGCGCAGTTCACCTCGTACGTGAACAAGGAGGTCGGCAACATCCTGTACCGCCCGTCCGACCTGCTCGGCAGCTACCCGAGCCTGGACGCGGCGGCGAAGGCGAACGCCTGGCCGACCCGGTCCCAGCTGGCCGGCAAGATCGTCATGTACATGATCAACGGCGCGGTCGAGGTGGACAACCCGCTGGTGAACCCGAAGAGCGAGGTCGCGCTCGCCACCTACGACGAGAGCCTGCACAACTCGGGCCAGTTCGCGCAGGCGACGACCTTCCCGGCCGTGCTCAACGCGGCCACCGGCGACCCGAGGACGCAGTTCGCCTCGGACCTCCAGCCCTACTTCGTGTTCTTCGACGGTGACGCCAACACCTACGTGACCAGCATCGACACCTCGTTCTACACGAACAACCACTACATCCTGACCATGACCGACGCGCAGAACGTCGCGCCGACCCTGAACGACACCACTCCGCCGGTGGCCGACGCCCAGGCTCGGGTCGCCCAGCTGGCCGCGGCCGGCGCGAGTGCGGTGTCCAGCGACTGGGCAACCCTGCCCGCCGTGCTCAACGAGACCCTCACCAGGGGCTGAGAGCGCGGATCACGAGACGGGCGTCCCCGATCGGGGCGCCCGTCTCGTGTGTCCGTCACCGTTCAGACGGTGAGTACCAGCTTGCCGACCACCCGGCCCGTCTCGCCGACCTCGTGCGCCTTGCCCGCGTCCGCGAGCGGGAAGGTCTGCTCGACGACGACCTTGAGCCGGTCCGCCTCGATCAGGTCGACCAGGGCCAGCAGGCCGGCGTGGTCGGGCTCGACCAGGATCGGGCTGGTGCGCACGCCGCGCGCTTCGGCGGCTGCCGCGAGTTCCGCGCCGCTGCCCGGCACGGGGATGATCAGGCCGCCCTCGGCGGTGCTCGGCACCAGCGCGACGCTGTTCGCGCCGCCGATCAGGTCCAGCACCACATCCACGTCGCGCACGGTCGCGCCCACGTCGACACTGGTGTAGTCGATCGGCTCGTCGACGCCCAGCGAGCGCAGGAACTCGTGCTTGGCCGTACGCGCCGTGCCGAGCACGTACGCACCGCGCGCCTTGGCGATCTGCACGGCCAGATGCCCGACCCCGCCGGCCGCCGCGGTCACCAGAACCCGTTGGCCCGGCTGGATGTTCGCCACGTCGACCAGTGCCTGCCAGGCGGTGAGCCCGGCCAGCGGCAGACCGGCCGCCTCGGCGTGGCTGAGCTTGGCCGGCTTGCGCACGAACTGCCGCGCGGGCGCGGTCACGTATTCGGCGTAGGCGTTGGCCGGACGCGGAAACCACGGCATGCCAAGGACTTCGTCGCCGACCGCGAACAATGAGGTGGCCCCGCCCAGTTCCTCGACCACCCCGGATACGTCCCAGCCGACCGTGAACGGGAGTTCCAGGATGCCCATGCCGCCGCTGGCCCTGGTCTTCCAGTCGACCGGGTTCACGCCCGCGGCATGTACCCGCACGAGTACCTCGGTCGGAATCGGCTTCGGCCGATCGACCTCGACCAGTTCCATGACTTCCGGTCCACCGACCCGGTCCTGACGGATGGCACGCATCTGCTCGCTCATGCCCTCAGTATTATTAAGGTGGTTTCGGATCGCTAGAAGGCACTTGTCGGTAAAGTAGGTACCTGATGGAAACTACCGTTGAGCTGGACGAAGAGTTCCCGGACGACCACGTGTGGGATCCTTACCTGCGCAATTGTCCATGTCGGGGCGTGCTCGACCTGATCGCCAACAAGTGGACCGCGCTGGTCATCGGCGCGCTCGCCGAGCGCCCGTACCGCTTCGGCGAACTGCGCAGGAAGGTCGAGGGGATCAGCCAGAAGGTGCTCACCCAGAACCTGCGCAACCTCGAACGCGACGGCCTGATCACCCGCACCGTCTACCCGACCACCCCGCCCAGCGTCGAGTACGGCCTGACCGAACTCGGCGCCGGTCTCGGCCCGCACCTCGTCGCGTTGGACAACTGGTCGCGGGACAACTTCCCGAGCGTGCGCCGCTCGCGGCTGGCCTTCGACGAGCGCGCGAACGCGCCGCTGGCGCCGGTGAACCTCTAGTACTCCCAACGCAGGCCGACGAAGCCGGGCGGCACGTCGAAGGTGATGATCTGCGCGACTCCGCTGTCGGCGAGCGGCACCTCGGTCAGGTCGCGTTCGGGTTCGGCCTGGGAGGGCTGCCAGAACTGCACGACCCGGCGCGGCAGCGCGCTCGGTGCGAAGCGGACGGTGAGGCAGTACTCGCGGAAGCCGGAGCCGGAACCGAATCCCCAGGCCAGATCCCAGTCGTCGGGCGGAGCGGAGAGCTGTTCGGGATAGTCCACGCCGTACTCGACGAGGCAGCTCTCGCCCCGCCGCAACGGCATGTCCAGCAACAGTTCCACGGCCAGTGCGCCGCTGTCGTTGTCCTGGCAGGCTCTGCCGATTCGATTGGTCTCGCTGTACCAGCGGGTCGGCATGATCCGGTTTTCCTTGGCCAACATGAAACATGTTCGGTCCACGTCGTCGTGCTGCGCCTGCCGGATCGCCGACACCGACTCGGACCGGATCGTTCTGGCCGGTCCGACCACGCACAGGTGCCGAACGCTGACCGGCCTGGTGTAGTTCGCGACCCGGTCCATCGCGGCCAGCGCGAGCTGGTCGATGCCGGGGGTCTGCAGGATCAGCGCGAGCCGGGCCAGCGTGTCCGCGCTGTTGCCGGCGCCGTCCTGGCCGTCGAGCAGGGTGAGCAGCGCGCCGTCCGGCAACGCCAGGATGTCCTCGAGTTCGCGGACGATCTGCCGGGACCCCGCCCGTCTCGGCCGGACCTGCCCGCGCTGCCAGTAACTCAGTGTCGCCACGCTGACCGGCAGGTCGCGCTGCCGCAGCTTGGCTTCCAGTCGCTCCAGGGTGAGGCCGCTCGCGCGGATGGCGAGCCGTAACGCCTCATGGAACGGCCCGGCGCGAAGGGCTTCGGCAAGCGTTTGCGATGACGTCGCGGCCATCAGGACTCCTGGGCTGGCAGGCACACGCAGGACGACTGAATATAGCGCTGCGTGCCCGGCCGTCCCGGCCTCAACCGGGGTCAGTTGTTGACAGGAACGCCCTGACCTCGGCCAGGAACTCCGTCGGCATGGTCTCGTGGATGAGGTGCCCGGCCGGGATGGTGTGCATGCGCGCGTTCGGGATCCGGGCCGTGACCCCGGCCAGTTGGTCCTGCGGAATGTGGCTGGTCGGGCCGCCGCCCAACATCAGGGTGGGCGCGGTGATCTCGGGCAGCCGCTGCCACCACTGCGCGGGCGGCGCGTTGCGTTCCCTGGTCAGTGCTTCGACAACGGCCCAGTCGAAGTCCAGCGGACCGTCCGGTCGCTCTGGTACGGTGCGCGGCGGTTCGGCCGGCAGCGGCGGCGCCGGGTCCTCCAGCACCAGCCTGCTGATCGCGGCGGGCCATTCCTCCGCGACCAGATAGGCGATGACGCCGCCCATCGAATGGCCGATCATCGTCACCGGCGAGAGTTGCGAGAGCGCGAGAAAGCCGATCACGTCGTCGCGCATGGCCGCGAGGCTGTACGCGTCGGTCCGGTCGCTGTCGCCGTGACCGCGCACGTCCATCGCGAACACGGCATGGTCGGCGGCGAGCGCCGGGGCGATCGTCGCCCAGCTCGCCGAACTCTCGCCGAGCGAGTGCAACAGCACCAGCGGCGGCGACTGCGGAGCGCCGAATCTCCGGTAGGCGAGCCGGATCCCGTTGACTCGCACCGAGTGGCCGGCCATCAGATAGATTCCTTGGACAGGCGCCAGAACGAGGACACCGGGCCGACCCCCGAGCCCAGCGGGTAGGAGTGCCGCACCGCCTCGGTGACGAACCGCTTGCCGAACCGCACCGCCTCCGGCACCGGTGCGCCGCCGGCCAGGCAGGCGGTGATGGCCGCGGCCATGGTGTCGCCGCCGCCGTGCGTGTTGCGGGTGTCGAACCTGGGGCCGGGCAGCTCGATGAACACCGTGCCGTCGTAGAGCAGGTCGACGCACTCGGTGTCCTCGGTGAGGTGTCCGCTCTTGATGAGTGTCCACTGCGGACCGAACGAGTGGATGGCCAGCGCCGCCTCGGCGAGCTGGTCGCGGTTGCGCACGTCGACCCCGGTCAGCAGCCGCACCTCGTCCAGGTTCGGCGTGACCAGGGTCGCGCGCGGGAACAGCTCCTCGCGGTAGGCGTCCAGCGCGTTCTCGTGCAGCAGCGCGTCGCCGTGCATGGACGCGGCGACCGGGTCGACCACGAACGGCGTCGAATACGCCCGCCCGATGCCGACCCGGTCGCACGCCTTGGCGACCGCCTCGATGATCTCCTTGCTCGCCAGCATCCCGGTCTTGGCCGCGCCGACCCCGATATCGCCGGCCACCGCCTCGATCTGGGCGGCGACAACCTCCGGCGGGATCTCGGTGAACCCGGTGACACCGACCGAGTTCTGCACTGTGACCGCGGTCACCGCGGTCATACCGTGCACGCCGCAGGCGAAGAACGTGCGCAGGTCGGCCTGGAGTCCGGCGCTGCCGCCGGAATCCGAGCCCGCGATGGTCAACGCCGTGACCGGCGCCATACCGGGTACTGACAGAACCATCGTGCAGCCCTCACCCTCACCTACGGGGCGACCACCGGCAGATAAACCTGGTTCCCGTTCTCCCGGAACCGATCCGCCATCTCGCCCATGCCCGCCTCGATGGCGTCGACCGTTGCCATCCCGTGCTCTTCAGCGTACTTGCGCACATCCTGGGTGATACGCATGGAGCAGAACTTCGGCCCGCACATCGAGCAGAAGTGCGCGGTCTTGGCCGGTTCGGCGGGCAGCGTCTCGTCGTGGAAGGAACGCGCGGTGTCCGGGTCGAGGGCGAGGTTGAACTGGTCCTCCCAGCGGAACTCGAACCGCGCCTTGGACAGCTCGTCGTCCCAGGCGCAGGCACCCGGATGGCCTTTCGCCAGATCCGCCGCGTGGGCGGCGATCTTGTAGGTGATCACGCCGGTCTTCACGTCGTCGGCGTTGGGCAGGCCGAGGTGCTCCTTGGGCGTGACGTAGCACAGCATCGCCGTGCCCAGCCAGCCGATCTGCGCCGCGCCGATGGCCGAGGTGATGTGGTCGTAGGCGGGCGCGATGTCCGTCGCAAGTGGACCGAGCGTGTAGAACGGCGCCTCACCGCACCATTCTTCCTCCAGTCGCACGTTCTCCGCGATCTTGTGCATGGGCACGTGACCGGGCCCTTCGATCATCACCTGCACGTCGTGCTCGCGCGCGATGTGCGTCAGCTCGCCCAGCGTGCGCAGTTCGGCGAACTGCGCCTCGTCGTTGGCGTCCGCGGTCGAACCCGGCCGCAGGCCATCGCCGAGGGAGAAGGTGACGTCGTAGTCGCGCAGGATCTCGCACAGTTCCGCGAAGTGCGTGTAGAGGAAACTTTCCTGATGATGGGCCAGACACCAGGCCGCCATGATCGACCCGCCGCGCGAGACGATTCCGGTGACCCGCTTCGCGGTCAGCGGCACGTAGCGCAACAGCACGCCGGCGTGCACGGTCATGTAGTCGACGCCCTGCTCGCACTGCTCGATCACGGTGTCCCGATAGGACTCCCAGCTCAGCGCGGCCGGGTCGCCGCCGACCTTTTCCAGCGCCTGGTAGATCGGCACCGTGCCGAGGGGAACCGGCGAGTTCCGCAGCAGCCATTCGCGGGTCTCGTGAATCCGCTTGCCGGTGGACAGATCCATGATGGTGTCCGCGCCCCAGCGGGTCGCCCACACCATCTTCTGCACCTCGTCGGAGATCGAGGAGGACACCGCCGAGTTGCCGATGTTCGCGTTGATCTTCACCAGGAACTTCTTGCCGATGATCATCGGCTCGGTCTCGGGGTGCTTTCGGTTGGCGGGAATCACCGCCCGGCCCAGCGCGACCTCGGCCCGGACGAACTCCGGATCGAGCCGTTCGCGCGTTGCCACGAACCGCATTTCGTCGGTGATCACACCCGCCTTGGCGTAACCCAACTGGGTATTCTTTTCGCCGCGGTCGGCGATCCAGTTCGCCCGCAGTCCGGGCAGGCCCGCGTGCAGGTCGATGGTGGCGTTGTCGTCGGTGTAAGGCCCCGAGGTGTCGTAGAGGTCGAAGTGTTCTCCATTGGTCAGGCTGACCCTGCGAAACGGAACGCCGTCGAGATAAACCTTGTGTGACCCGGAAATCGGGCCGGTGGTGATCTGCGGGCGAACGGAATCGTCGTTGAACATGGTCGTGCCATCCCTTCCTACGCCGGCATTACCCGGTCAGGTTCGGGCGGTCGGCGGCGCCGGTTCGCTGCTGCGAAACCAGCCGCCCTCTCAGCCCGCTATGGCGCGAGCTCCCGCGGAGGTTGCGTTATTCGGTTGTCGGACCCGAGGCTAGCCACGATCGTCATCCGGTGCCAGCCCCGATCGGGGCGTACGTTTCCGATCGTGCCGGGACGGCCCTGTTTTCCTCCAGGTTCTCGGCGGATGAAACGGCCATCCGCGGTCCGGCGCTGCGCGGACTGCGGCGAACTGGTGGGTCGCGGCTACCCCGACTGCGCGTACTGCACCGGCACCCTGGAAGGTCCCTGGCTCGCCGACTGGCACGCGCTGTGCGAGCAGCGCGGTGTCGCGGCGGCGGCCGACGCGCAGCGCGGCCTTGCCGAGTCGGTACTGGCCACCGACATCGGCGTGCACGAGTGGACCTGCGTCGACGTAGCCATGTCCCTGGTGGACTGCCCGTCCTGCGAACGCGAACTCGGCACCGGCCCGCTGGGCTGCGTGCTGTGCGGCATCGCCGACGAGACCCGCTGGGCCTGGTACCACGAGGCACCGGAGGGTGCGATCACCAGCAACGAACACGCCCTGCGCCAGGCCAGGGTCGCGCTGCGCGCGCCGCACCGCTGCCGGCAGACCGTGCTGCTGAACTGGCGGCTGGCGCTGCCCTTCCTGCTGGCCGGCCAGATGGCCGACGGCCACCCACCGCGCTGGACCACCGCGTTCCTGCGCGCGGGCCGTTACGACGAACTCGCCTCGGCGCTGAGCTATGCCCAGTTCAGCGCCATCCGCGAGCTGCCATGGCGCTGAGCCCTTCGTCGAGTCTGCGCAGGGGTCACATTTCGTCGGCCCGCGCCGCTACGCTTGTTCGGTGTTATCTGGCTCGGCGTCACTCCGCGCCGAAGGGATCCGGCTCGACGGCCGGGTCCCAGCTCAGTCCGGGCACGCCCCAGCCGTTGCGCTTGAGCATCTTCTTCGCGTCCCGCGCGTTGCGGCCGACCAGTCGGTCGAGGTAGAGCACGCCGTCGAGATGATCGGTCTCGTGCTGGAAGCAGCGCGCCAGGTAACCGGTCCCCTCCACCTCGACGGGGTTACCGTCCGTGTCGAACCCGGTGACCTTGCACCAGTCCGCCCGGCCGGTCGGGAAGGACTCGCCGGGCACCGAGAGGCAGCCCTCCCAGTCGTCGTCCGGATCCGGCATGGTCTCCGGGCGTCCCGAGGTTTCGACCACCGGGTTGACCACAACGCCCCGGTGCTTGACCCCCTCGTCGTCCGGGCAGTCGTAGACGAACACCCGCAGATCGACGCCGATCTGGTTGGCCGCGATGGCCGCACCGTTGGCCGCGGTGTTGGTCTCGAACATGTCCTCGACCAGTGTGCGCAGCTCGTCGTCGAATCGCTCGACCTTGCGTGTTGGCCGGTGCAGGACCGGGTCACCCACGATCCGAATCGGATGAATCGCCATGTCGGTCACCCTAATGTGCACGTCGGGGTGACTCGCCGACAGACCGGCGGCGCACCGACGCCGTCACGTGGTGTAATGACGCCCGGGGAGTCACACCCGTGTGATTCGACCGACCCGGGATCCCCGACCGTGAGGCGAGGAGCCAGATGGACGCCGCAGAGGCCCTGACACCGGCTGACGAGCCGGAGGGCAGCCTGACCGCGCGCGAGCACGAAATCCTGGCGTTCGAGCGCCAGTGGTGGAAGTACGCCGGAGCCAAGGAGCGGGCCATCCGCGAACTCTTCGACATGTCGCCCACCCGCTACTACCAACTGCTGAACAACCTCGTCGAGAAGCAGGCAGCCCTCGCGGCCGACCCCATGTTGGTCAAGCGGCTGCGCAGGCATCGCGCCACCCGTCAGCGGACCAGAGCCGCCCGCAAGTTTGGATTCGACCCTCGGTGAGCGCTTCCCCTACCGGGCCCGTGCGGCCCGCCCGGCTTGCCGGTTTCATCCTGCTCGGCGTGGCCGTCGTCGCGGTCGGGCTCGGCATCTTCGCGCTCGCGGACTCCGCGGCAGGCCAGACCACCACGTCCGGTCCGACCAGCCAGGTCACCGCGCCGGAGACGTTCACGCCGACGACCACGAAGTCGACCCCGCCGAAGACCACCACGGCCGCGCCGACCACCACCCCGTCGCCCACGACGACCACCACGGCAGGCCCGACCACCACGGTCATCCCACCGCCGTCCGGCACACCCGCGCCGCCGCCGGTCCAGGTGCGCGTCTACAACAACGGCACCATCAAGGGCCTTGCCGCGCGCGCCGCCGCCGATCTGACCAACGCCGGTTTCGACGTCGTGCAGGTCGGCAACTACGCGCAGGGCGACATCCCGACCAGCACCGCCTACTACACCCCGGCCCCCGGCGAGCAGGCCACCGCGCAGGCCATCGGGACGAAGTTCGGCATGCGGGTCTTGCCCCGCTTCCCGGGCATCGCGGACGCGAGTCCAGGCGTCATCGTGATCATCACCAACGACTTCAAGGGCTGAGCCTAGCTCCGGTTCTCCGCGTACGCGGCCAGCTGGGCGAGTTGCGCCGGGTCCAGCGACGGACGCACCGCCGCGCGCGCCGCGCGCAGGTGTGCCGCGGTGACCTCGGTCGCGTCCAGCGACTCGCGCATCGCGGTCAGCGCCGACTCCCGGACGAGCGCGGCGCAGTCCGCGGCCGAGTAGCCCGTCAGGCTCCCGGCCAACTCGTCGAGGTCGACCTCGACGGCCAGCGGCGTGTTGCGGGTCGCCGAGCGGAGGATCGCGGCGCGCGCGTCCGCGTCCGGCGGCTGCACGTACACCAGCCGCTCCAGCCGGCCCGGTCGCAGCAGCGCCGGGTCCACCAGTTCCGGCCGGTTCGTCGCGCCGAGTACGACCACGTCCGACATGGCCTCAACGCCGTCCAGCTCGGTCAGCAGCGCGGCCACCACCCGGTCGGTTACCCCGGAATCCGAGGACTGGCCCCGGCGCGGCGCGAGCGCGTCCACCTCGTCCAGGAAGACCAGCGTCGGCGCGGCCTGCCTGGCCCGCGCGAACAGGTCGCGCACGGCGCGCTCGGACTCGCCGACCCACTTGTCCAGCAGCTCCGCGCCCTTCACCGACAGCACGTTCAACCGGCCGGTGCCGGCCAGCGCGCGCACCAGGAACGTCTTGCCGCAGCCGGGCGGACCGTAGAGCAGCACGCCGCGCGGCGGCGCGATACCGAGTCGGCTGAACGAATCCGGGTACTGCAACGGCCACAGCACCGTCTCGGTCAGCGACTGCTTCACCTCGGCCATGTCGCCGACGTCGTCGAGGGTCAGGTCGCCGGTGACCAGTGAGTCCGAAGTGGACATCGAGACCGGTCGGATGCTGTGCAGCGCGCCGAGCAGATCCTCCTGGCCGATCTTCGGCTCGGCGACGTCCTGCTGCCGGATCGCCGCGCGCACCGCGGACTCCCGGCACAGCGCGCCGAGATCGGCGGACACGAAACCGGGCGTCTGTTCGGCGATCGTGCCAAGCTCCACATCGGACTCCAACGGCACGTCGCGGAGCAGCACGCGGAGCAGTTCGGTGCGGGTACCGATGTCCGGCTGGGTCAGCGCGATCTCCCGGTCGACCAGGTCCGGCCCGCGCAGCCGCCGGTCGATGGCCTCCGCGTGCGAGGTGGTGCACAGCAGCGCAAGGCGCGGCGCGTGCACCACGCTGCGCAGCGTGTCCAGCACGATGGTGGCCACCGGCGGCGCGTTCGTCACCGGCAGCAGCGCGTCCACGTCGGTCAGCAGCAACACGCACGGCCGGCCCGAGGCCGCGATGCCCAGCGCGGTGTCGATCGCGTCCTTGAGCCGCGCGGCCGCCGCGTTCGCCTCCAGCGCGGCGATGCTCGGCGCGGCCAGTTCGACGAGTTCGGCGCTCACGCTCCTGGTCACCGAGCGCACCAGCGTCGCCTTGCCGACGCCCTCGGGTCCGCTGACCAGCGCGGCCAGCCGCGCGCTGGAACCCAGCTTGCGCAGCAGTTCCGGCCGCTTGAAGGTCAGCTCGTACCATTCGGCCAGCTTCTTGGCCGCGTCCTGCGCGCCCACCAGATCCGCGACCGGCGGCACGTACGCGGCCGGCAGTTCCGGCATGGGTGCCGGCTCGGGAGCCGGCGTTGTCGCCGGTTCGGTCCTGGGATGCGTCGGTTCCCCGGTCCGCGCGCCGTCCCGCCACGAGACCACAGTGGACGGACGCATGACCACCGGTCCGGCCGGGTCCGCCGCGGTCACCGTGATCAGCTCGCTGGTCCAGTGCGCGCCGATCGCGGTGGACAGCATCTGGCGCACCGCCTGCACATCCGAACCGGGCGCGGGCTGCAGGTCCTGCGGCAGCAGCGACACCGCGTCGCCGATGGTCAGCACCTTGCCGATCAGCGCCAGCCGGACCGCCTCCGGCGGCAGCAGCTTGGTCGCCATCGTCGACCCGGCAACGGTCACCGCGCGCGCGGGCGCGACCTGGACCGGAGCGACCACCAGTTCGGCGCCCTCGGTGATGCCGACGTTGGACATCGTCACGTCGTCCAGCAGCACGAACCCGACCGGGCCCGACCGATCGGCCGCGACCGCCAGCGCCGAACTCACCCGCGCCCCGGTCAGCCGCACCGCGTCCCAGGCCCGCAGGCCCAGCGCGGAGAACACCTCGGGATGCAGCCGCACCACGCCGCGTCGGGTGTCCAGCGGAGAAGGGGAGAACCGGGCGGTCAGCGTGATCTGCAGTGAAGAGGACACGGTGCCGAGCCTACGGAAAATCGACCCGGTGGGTCGCCGACCGGCACTGGACGGCACACCGATTCTGCGCTACAAATTACCAAGTACTTTGAAACGCAAAGTCGTTGGCCAAGGGGAGAAGCCATGACTCAGCAACCGGACCCACCGCTCTCACCAGCAGACTCGATGGCGCTCATCGACGCCCACCAGGCGTCCCGCCAGCGTGCCCAGCACCTGGGCGGCGCGCTGCTCTGCGGCGTGTGGGGCGTCGCGTACCTGGTCGGCTGGGGCGCCTTCTACCTGTCGCGCGAGCATGTCCTGCCCGTCCTCGTCGCGGGGATCCTGACGGGGGTGCTGACGGTCGCCGCGATCGTGTTCTCCGCCTGGTTCGGCGCGCGCCTCGGGCGGGGCGTACGCGGCCCTTCGCAGGTCACCTGGGCCATGTACGGGTGCAGCTGGACGATCGGGTTCATGGCGCTGACCGCGGTCAACGTCGGGTTGCAGAACGCGGGCCTGTCCGACGACCAGGTGACGCTGCTCTGGTCCGGCAGCGCGCTGCTCGTGATCGGCCTGCTCTACCTGGCCGGCGGCGCGATGGCGCATAGCTGGCCGCAGTACGTCGTCGGCGCCTGGACCATGATCGCCGGCGCGGTCAGCGTCTACGTCGGCGTGCCGAACAACTTCCTGGTCCTCTCGCTCGCAGGCGGCGGCGGATTCCTCGCCCAGGCCGGCTACTACACCTGGCGCGCCCTCCGCACGTCCAACCCCGGTCCCGGCAGCGACCGCCCCGTCGGCATCGACGCCCCGGCGCTATGACCCAACCCGCACCCCTGCCCGAACTGGACCCGGTCATCCACGCTCAGGCCCGCCTGCGCGTCACCGTCGCGCTCGCCGGTCTTGGCGTGGGCGACCGGATTCCGTTCCCGCAACTGCAGAAGATGCTCGAGATGACCGCCGGCAACCTCTCCACGCACCTGCGCAAGCTGGAGGAGGCCGAGTACGTCGAGATCACCAAGACCCACCAGCGCCGCACCCCCATCACGTACGTGGCGCTCACCCAACGCGGCCGCCGCGCCTTCGAGGACTACACCGCGACCCTGCGCGCCCTGCTCGACCTGACCGAGAACTAGCAGGCACCACCGGTGATCGGGCATATGAGCGCGTCGTAGGGAAGCGTGCAGCGCTCCAGCAGTGTCTTGTGTGCGGGCCAGTCGGCGCGGCACCACCGAGCAACGCACAACACGGTCACCCGCGCGGCTCCCGCATCGTGGAGCGTGACGGCCGCGGACTGTGCCTTGGCACCTGTCACCCAGGTGTCCTCGATCAGCAGCACATGCCGACCAGTTACCCGCTCGGCGAACTCGTCGGGCACAGTGAAGCGGTCAGCTCGGACCGATCGCTGTGGGTCGGCGTTGAAGCCGGGGCCGATCTCAAGTAGGAAGCGGTTGTCGGTCCGGTTGTTGCGCGCGACCTGCTTGGCCAGTTGTGCGAGTGGATGAGTCCGGTTAGGACGGTTGTGCGACGGCACGAAGGTAACCGACGACCATGCTCCGCCGCAGTGGGCCTCAACGCAATCACTGTGCAGATCGGTTGCGGCTCGGATCATCAGGGCCAGGTCCTGCGCACACTTGTGTGCGGGCGGGGTCTGCTTGTAGGCGAGCATTGTGTGCGCCGACTGGTGTATCGAACCCTCGGCCTGTCCTCGCGCATAAGCAAGGATCAGCACGTTGTCCGCCAGCCGACCGGCGAACAGCGCGCGATGTTTCGCGCACCTGCGGCACAGCCTGCCGGTCTCCTTGGGCGCTCGGCAGACCGCACAGGTCAGGCGTGGGTCAAGGACCGTGTTGCGGAAGAAGCCACCGACGCGGTCGCGCAACAACCGCTGATACTGGTCACGCTGGTCGGTCACTGGTCAACTCGGCAGGTCGGCCAACAGTTCGGTGACCTCGCCGTCGCTGTCCAGGATCTGCTCGACCTGCTCGACCGCCTGCTCGGGACTGGCTGCCATGTGCACGCCGGGCGCCTCGCGCAGCTTCGCCCCCCAGTTGGTGCCGCGCACCACCGCCTCCGTCAACACGACCGGCCTGCCATGGGCGACCGCAAGCCGGGCCTGGATACGCGCGCCGCTGTGCTCGCCGGCCTCGACCACGATGGTCGCCCTTCCGTATGCGCTCATCGTCGCGTTACGCATGGGAAAGCTCGCCTTGCTACCCGATGCGTCGGGCCAAAACTGGGACAGCACCAGCCCGTGTCGCGCGATGGACTCCTGCAGTTGGGCGTTGGCGATCGGGTACCAGCGCGTGATCCCGGTACCGATCACGGCAACGGTGCGCCCACCCTCAGCCAAGGTCGCGACGTGCGCCGCCGTGTCGATGCCAGCGGCGAGCCCGGAGATCACCGTGATGCGCCGGGCGGTGAGTAGCCGAGCCAGCCGGTCCGCTACCCGCAGTCCGAGATCAGACGCGGAACGAGAACCCACTACCGAGACACTGCGTTCGTCCGGCTGCCGCTGTCCTCTGGTGAACACGACCGGGGGAAACTCATGTACGTCGCGAAGCTGGCGCGGGTAATCCTCGTCAAGGAAGGTGCTGAACTGGAAGTCCGCACGTTGCCACGCGCGTACGTCGGTGAGCGCGTCGGTCAGCGCCTCCGAAGTGCCGCTTCCGAAGAGGTCCTGTGCCTCGTGCCTGTGCCATACCTCGCGAGCGCTGTGCGACTCCGCAACCTCAGCGGCGATCTGCGACCAGGTCAGGCCGTCAGGCCGGGTCCGGAGCAGCGCGATGAGCGCCGCCCTCTCGTCGTCGTCCCAGGCGTGCATGACGGACAGGCTATGACCCGCGAATCCGCAATGGTGCGTCTTGGTAGTGAGTGTCAGCCCGGATGTCGTCGTTGCGCCCATTCCCCGGCCCCGATCCGTTCGTCGAACGCTTGTTCGACGATGGTAGCGGAGTGGTCGGGAATCAGCCGGACCGGCGCTGGTCGCCGCCGGGCCGCGGGCCGATGCGCCGAACGCCGCCATCGCGCCGCAGCCCGATCCGCCGCCAGCCGCGCCGAATCGTGAACGGTGCCGTCTGCGGGCCGAGGGCGGCATCCAGCGCGCGTACGTTCGAGTCCTGCTGTCGCACGGCCTGGTCCTCTTGGGACGGTCCGCGGTCCCAGGCCCTCGGCATCCGCACCGCGCGGCGCGCCGCCCCGGCGACTCGGCGCAGCGGCGGGCGCAGGCCGAGTCGGCGCGCGGCGCCCGCCCTGCGGATCGCGCGGCGCTCGCGGGGCGGGATCGCCCAGGCTTCCGGGTGCTTGGCCAGCCAGTAGTAGCGGCGCACGGAGAACGGGATGTACAGCAGATACACGACCATCGCGAACACCAGTGTGCCCAGCGGGTAGGTGATGATCGCGGCGGCCAGCAGGCCGACCAGTACCAGCAGCGGCGCGACCGCGCGGGCCGGCACCCGGATCGTCTTCAGCGACACCGTCGGGATCCGGCTGATCAGCAAGGCCGCGATGGCGACCGTCCAGGCCGAGACCGCCGCGATCGAGGACCACCAGCCCTCGCCCCAGGTCGACGTCATCGCGATCGGCAGCACCGCAAGCAGGCCGCCGGCCGGGGCCGGCACGCCGGTGAAGAACTCCTTGGCGAACGGCGGCTGCTCGGTGTCGTCGAGCAGCGTGTTGAACCGGGCCAGGCGCAGGATCATGCAGACCGCGAAGATCAGCGCGATGACCCAGCCGAACGGCTGGGTGTGCAGCTTCCAGATGTAGAGCACGAGGGCGGGCGAGATGCCGAACGCGACCGAGTCGGACAGCGAGTCCAGCTCGGCGCCCATCTTGCTGGTCGCGTCGAGCAGCCGCGCGATACGCCCGTCGACCCCGTCGAGGATGGCCGCGACCGCGATCGAGGCGATGGTGAGCGGGAGGTTGTTGCTGAAGGCGAACTGGACCGCGGACAGACCGGCGCACAGGGCGAGCACGGTCACCGCGTTGGGCAGGACCCGAACCCCAGGTGGGGTGTTACGCGCCACTACTCACTCCTGCCTGCGGGGCGGCGAGTTCGGCGAGCACGGTTTCGCCACCGATGGTGTGTTGGCCCGGTTCGACGAGTATGCGGCTGCCCAGCGGGACGTAGGTGTCGACCCGGGAACCGAACCGGATCAGACCGTAGGTCGCACCGACGGTGCCCTTGTCGCCTTCCCGCACCGAGCAGACGATCCGCCGCGCGACGAGCCCGGCGATCTGCACCACGACCAGGTCCTGGCCGGTGTCCTCGGTGCGCAGCAGCAGGGTGTTGCGCTCGTTGTCCTCGCTGGCCTTGTCCAGGTCGGCGGAGAGGAACTTGCCCGGTCGATAGGCGATGCGACGGATCTCGCCGGTCGCCGGCAACCGCTGGACGTGCACGTCGAAGATCGACAGGAACACGCTGATCCGCAGCATCGGCTCGTCCCCGATGCCCAGCTCGGCGGGCGGCGCGGCCGGCACGACCTGCGACACTGTCCCGTCCGCGGATGCGACGACCACCCCCGGCCGTGTCGGCGCGACCCGGCGCGGCTCCCGGAAGAACCAGGCACACCACCCGGTCACGATCAGCCCGAGCAGGCCCAACGGCCGCCACAACCTGCGCAGCAGCAGCGTGCCGACCACCCCACCCAGCACGAACGGCCGGCCCGCCGGATGCATCGGCGGCAGCGTCTGCCGGGTCAGCTCGATGAGGTGCGGGAGGAAGCCCTCGGGCTGCTCGGTCGGTTCGAGTGGGCCGCTCATGTCTTGAGTGTTCCCTACCCAGCCCCTGACCCATGCACCAGGCGGATACCCGTTCGGCCGCCATGGCAGTGGGGCGAACGCCGTAACGGCGAGCGGCTGGGCGGCCGAGGAATCCATGCGCCCCCCGACGGCGCACGGATACTTCGACCGCCCAGCTTGCGTTCAGTGTAATTCGAGTCACAGCACGTCATCAACGGCATACCGTGGACGGGCAGTTGCACACAGTCAACAAGATTGTCTTGAGACCCCGCTGAGCAGGGCGGATAAGGCCCGCGTGAGTTCGTTCACGCAACTTTCGACTGCATCTGGATGGCCCAATATCGATGCCGAGTGGACCAATAGAAACGGCGCCTTCTCCCACTCCTCGGAAACGTCCCATGTGTCTGTTGCTCACGCAACGACCCGGATGGCCGAGTCGGTGACAGCCCGCATCCGATTGAGCGGGGCCGATCGCGAAACTTTCCTCAGAGGCCAAGTTTCTTCGCCGAGGAAAGTTGGCGTTTCAGGAAAGTTTTCCTCATGCGGCCAAGTTTCCTTCGGTCAGTCGAGCAGGATCACCGTGACCTCGGCGCCGTCCGGGAGTTCGCCGGCTTCCTCGGGAATGACCATCAGGCAGTTGGCCGCGGCGAGCGAGGCGAGCAGATGGGAGCCGGGGCCGCCGACCACGTCGACCAGACCGTTGGCGGGGTCATAGGCGGCGCGGCGGTACTGGCGCTTGCCGAGCGGGGCGCGCACGCCCTTGGCCAGCCGGGCGGTCGCGGTCGGGCGGTCGGCTTCGGGGAAGCCCATGGCGGCGAGCAGGGTCGGGCGCAGGAACAGTTCGAAGGACAGGGCCGAGCTGACCGGGTTGCCGGGGAGGGTGGCCACGGCGACGCCCTGGTAGCTGCCGGCGCCCTGTGGTCCGCCCGGCTGCATGGCGACCCGGACGAATTCGACGCCCTGGCCGGTGAGGGCGTCCTTGACCACCTCGTACGCGCCCGCGCTGACGCCACCGGAGGTGATCAGCAGGTCGGCGCCGGGCAGATGGTGTTTGAGCGCTGCGTGAAAGGCGGCCACGTCGTCGGGGACGAAGCTCAGATTCTCGGCGACGCCGCCGATCGCGCGCACGGCCGAGGCGAGCATGACGCCGTTGGACTCGTAGATCTGGCCGGGCGCGAGCGGCTGGCCGGCTTCGACCAGTTCGGAGCCGGTGGACAGGACGAGCACCTTGGGCCTGCGGACCGGGAGGGTCGCCGAGCCGACGGCGGCGGCGAGGCCGAGGTGGGAGGGGCCGAGCACGGTTCCGGCGGTGAGCACGGTGTCGCCGGTGACCACGTCCTCGCCGCGCAGGCGCAGGTGGTTGCCGACCTCGACCGACGCGAAGATTCGCACGTGCTCGACGCCCGCGTCGGTCTGCTCGACCTGGACGACGCTGTCCGCGCCGGCCGGCAGCGGGGCGCCGGTCATGATGCGCAGCGCGGTGCCCGGTTCGAGGGTGACCGGATCGGTGCGCCCGGCCGGGATGTCGCCGGCCACCGGGAGGTCGACCGGGCTCTGTTCGGAGGCCCCGGTCAGATCGGTGGCGCGGACCGCGTAGCCGTCCATGGCCGAGTTGTCGAAGGGCGGCAGCGACAGCGGTGAGCGCAGGTCGGCGGCGAGCACCAGCCCGAGACACTCCGCGACCGGGAGGTCGACAACGGGCAGTTCGCCGATCAACTCGGCGACCCGCGCCCGGTGCTCCTCGACCGAGAGCGTGCGCTTCGCCGGATTCGAGTCCTTGGCCATGCCGTTGATCCTGCCCGGTCGAGCACCGCGCGGGCGATAGGGGCATCGGGGGCGTTAGGGGATCGAGTGGGGAATCCACGGCCGTGTCAGACTGCGTTTGCGGAGGCCACCGGCGTGACACCGGTGTCGGGGAGAGTGCGGGAGGGGACGGATTCGTGCAGGTTCGCACCAGGCACACGCCGACGTCCGGAGTGGCTCGACTGTTGCTCGCACCGGGCGAGGCCGCGCAGGCGGCCCCGGCCGCGATGCTGGCCAGCAGCTACGGCATCGGGGTCGAGCGAGCCAAGGAGACGGCGTTCCGGCTGCTCGCCAAGTCCTGGAAAGAGGCGTCGGTGTTCACCGCTACGCAGGACGGCGGCTGGGTGGACGTGGCCGCGAACCTGCCCGGTGACCTGTTCACCATCGAGATGGACGGCTCGCAGAGCTGGTGCGTTGGCAAGGACAGTTGGCTGGCCGCGTCCAGCACGATCGCGCTCGACCCGACCTGGCCGGGCTTTCACGACATGTTCGGCGGCACGGTCGGCTTTCTCGCGCACGCGGCCGGGCTCGGTCCGCTCGTGCTGGCCTGCTGTGGCGCGGTCGACCTGGTCGCGCTCGGGCCGGGCGAGCTGATCACGGTCGAGGCCGGGCACCTGCTCGCCTACCAGGAGGCCGTGCAGTGCCGGCTGCGCGCCCGCAGCGCCTCCGGTGACCAGTCGGTGCGCACCGGTGAAGGGCTCGTGCTGGACTTCGCCGGGCCGGGCCAGGTGCTCACCCAGTCGCACAGTCCGCGGGTCGTCGCGGCGGCTCTGACCGCGCTCGTGCCGAACGATCACTGATGGGCGCCGTGAGGCCCGGATAGTGCCACGTTAGGCTGCGGACCGTGTCGGAGGACCTCACCGGGCGTCGCATCGGTCACTACCGCATTGACGGGGTGCTCGGCCGTGGCGGCATGAGTGTCATGTACCGGGCGACGGATGTCCGGCTTGGCCGCAAGGTCGCGTTGAAGGTCATCGCCGAACACCTGACCAAGGACCCCGAGTTCCGCGAGCGGTTCGTCGACGAGGCCCGCAACACCTCGGCCATCGATCACTCCAACGTCGTGCCGCTCTACGACTTCGGTGAGGCCGAGGGCCTGCTCTACATCGCTATGCGGCTGGTCGACGGCTCGGACCTGGCGAGCCTGATCAAGGACGGTCCGCTGGTGCCCGGCCGGGCGCTTGCCCTGCTCGGGCAGGTCGCCGAGGCCCTGGACATGCTGCACGAACGCGGCCTTGTCCATCTGGACGTGAAGCCGGCGAACGTGCTGGTGACCGCCAAGGAGTCCGCGAACGAGCACGTCTACCTGGCCGACTTCGGCCTGACCCGGCGTGGCGCCACCGGTCACCGGACCAGGGGCGGCGACTTTCTCGGCTCACCCACCTACGCCGCGCCCGAGCACCTGCGTGGCGAGCCGGTGGACGGCCGCACCGACGAGTACTCGATGGCCTGCGTGCTGTTCGCCTGCCTGTCCGGTCGGCCGCCGTTCTCCGGCAGCGTGCCCGAGGTGATCTCCGGCCACCTGAACAGCGAGGTGCCCTCGCTGTCGGCCATCACGAACCTGCCGCCCGCGATCGACGAGGTGATCCGGCGCGGCATGGCCAAGGAGTCGAGCCGCCGCTACCCCGACTGCCGGCAGCTGATCGCGGCCGCGCGCACCGCGCTGATGCCGCGACCGCAGCAGCAACAGCAGCCTCGGCCGAACCCGATGACCGGTCCGAACAGCGGCGCGAACCCGGCGCTGGGCCCGGCCGGCGGCCAGAACCCGATGCCGGGCCACGGCACCGGCCCCGCCAGCGGCCCGAACCCGGTCGGGTACCAGCCCCGGCCCGCGTTCCAGGGGCCGCAGAACCCGGGGATGGGCCAGCCGACCAACGATCCGGTGCGGTTGCGGCCGCCGATGCCGGCCGGCACCAGTGCCTTCTCCAGCGACCCGAGCGGCGGTCTGCCGAGGTGGCTGGTGCCCACGCTGGTCGCGGTGGCGATCCTGGTCGTGGTCGGTGTAGTGATCATCTGGCTCACCAACGCCTGACCGACACACCCCTGCTGACCTGTGCTTCTTGCACTCGATGGCGGAGAGTGCTAAACACGGCGTTGGCACTCGGACCACCTGAGTGCCAGATATGAGGTCGGGACGGTGAGACCGGCGCGCGGAGAAATCCGGGCTGGTCGTCCGTCGCGGGCACCGAGCCTGGCCAAGCACGTGTCCTGGCTGTCGCTGCTACCTGCGGCGACGGTATTCAGCTCCGGAGGACCACACCGCAATGGCCAAGATGATCGCGTTCGACGAGGATGCCCGCCGCGGTCTTGAGCGCGGCATGAACATTCTCGCCGACACCGTCAAGGTGACGCTGGGCCCCAAGGGCCGCAACGTCGTTCTTGAGAAGAAG
>DASZJG010000048.1:0-397867 GCA_035948315.1 Pseudonocardiaceae bacterium
AAACGGGGCGAATCGAACCGAGCGGGCAACGGGGGCCGCGCTGCGTTGACGTCGAGCGCCTCTCGTGCAACCAAGCCGTGGCCTCATCTCGATAGGTGTGCTCCGCTGCCACAATGCCACGGCGTTAGTCTGAAGGGAGCACCTTGGTTAATTCTGAGAAGTTTCTTCCTGAACGAGAAGGTGAAACGGTTTCATGGGTCGCTTGCGCGTTTGCGCAATACACGTTCCCAGGAAATACCAAGAATCACCAAGAATTCTCTAATAATTCCGTGCCACCCTAGCTCCGCTAATCGGGTCGCTGCACCTACTTTAGTCGTGAAAAAGGCGCTCCGACCTTCCGATTCGATATCAACGTCAACTGTTTACGGCCGATTTGTGTCACCGACCGATCCGTGCCACCACCAGGGCTTTTGCCGGCGTTTCATGTGCGCGACCAGTTTCGCGTTATGCGCTGGTCGTGATCGAAACCCTGTGGAGGAACAGTGCACGGTTTACAGCGAGGGCTGATATCCGTGGCCGCCGTGGCGTTGATGTTCGGTGGCCTGGCGGCAACCGCATCCGCGTCACCGAGCGCAAATCCGTACAACCCCGCCTATCAACACAGCTACAGACACGGCGCGGTGCCCATGCGGGGCCAGGCCCAGAAGATGGCGGCCTACGACCAGGCGCACCCGAACGCCGTGGCCGCCGCCAACACCCTGTCCTTCGGCGGTGGCATCGACGGTATCGGCGTCACCAGCGGCACCCCGCGCGTCTACCTGGTCTTCTGGGGCACCCAGTGGGGCACCCAGGGCACCGACGGCAGCGGGAACGACACCTTCTCCGGTGACCCGTCCGGCGGCGCGCCGTACATCCAGAAGCTGTTCAAGGGCCTCGGCACCGGCGGCGAGACCTGGTCCGGCACGATGACCCAGTACTGCGACGGGCCGCTCGTGTCCACCGGCGCCACCAGTTGCCCGTCCGGCGCACCGCACATCGGCTACCCGAGCAGCGGCGCGTACGCCGGTGTCTGGTACGACAACTCGGGCGCCGAGCCGAGCACGGCCAACGGCAACCAGATCGCCAACGAGGCGATCAAGGCCGCGGGCCACTTCGGCAACACCTCGGCCGCGTCGAACCGCTACGTGCAGTACGACATCCTCTCGGCGACCGGTACCGACCCGGACAACTACCAGACCCAGGGTTTCTGCGCGTGGCACGACTACAACGGCGACTCCACGCTCAGCGGTGGCGCGGCGACCTCGCCCTACGGTGACATCGCGTTCACCAACATGCCCTACGTGATGGACGCGGGTTCCAGTTGCGGCCAGAACTTCGTCAACGGCAGCGGCACCCTGGACGGCTACTCGATCGTCAACGGCCACGAGTACGCCGAGACCGTCACCGACCAGAACCCCGCCGGCGGCTGGACCAACACCAGCAACGGCCAGGAGAACGGTGACGAGTGCGCCTGGATCAGTTCCGGCCAGGGCGCTTCCGCCAACGTGACCACGGGCACCGGCACCTTCGCCATGCAGTCCACCTGGTCCAACGACACCAACAGGTGCGACATCGCGCACACCATCATCGGTGGTGGCGGCGGCAACGGCTCGGTCACCGTCAACAACCCGGGTAGCCAGTCCGGCACGGTCGGCACCGCGGCGAGCCTGCAGCTCTCCGCTTCCGGTGGTACCGCGCCCTACACCTGGACCGCCTCCGGTCTGCCGACCGGTCTGTCGATCTCCAGCGGCGGCCTGATCTCGGGCACCCCGAGCGCGGCCGGCACCTTCAACGTCAGCGCGACCGCGAAGGACTCCACCGGGACCACCGGTTCGGCCACCTTCACCTGGACCATCTCCAGCGGTGGCGGCGGTGGCTGCACCTCGCCGGGCCAGAAGCTGGGCAACCCCGGCTTCGAGTCGGGTAGCACGTCGTGGTCGGCGACCCCGGCGGTGATCGGCCAGAACGGTCCGTCCGAGCCGGCGCATTCGGGTAGCTGGGATGCGTGGCTGGATGGCTACGGCACCTCGCACACGGACACGCTGTCCCAGTCGGTCACCATTCCGTCCGGGTGCAGTGCGAGCCTGTCGTTCTGGTTGCACATCGACACCAACAAGACGGGTAGCACCGCGCAGGACACGCTGACGGTCAAGGTCGGCTCGACGACCGTGGCGACGTTCTCGAACCTGAACGCGAACAGTGGGTACTCGCAGCACACCTACAACGTGTCCAGTTTCGCGGGTCAGACGGTGAAGCTGCTGTTCACCGGCGTGGAGAACAGCTCGTCCGCGCAGACCTCGTTCGTCGTCGACGACACAGCGGTCACGACCAGCTGAGTCCGGCACAGACAGGTGGGGCGGCTATCCCTCAGCCGCCCCACCGCTGTGTGTTCGCAACCTGAGGGAATATTCGGCCCCCCGTCGACGCTGTACCGTCCGGGTTGGCACTCTTGCGTCGGATGAGCTACGCTGACGCCATCTTCGTCGAGTAGGTGCGGGCGCTTCGCCCCCTCGGAGACGGAAATCCTTAGCCCTCAGTGGCTTTGCGCGGCGTGTTCCGCCGCATCTCCCGCACAGCAGTCTGCTGTGCCCATGAATCGAGGAAAAAACTATGGAAAACGACATCACCGGAATTGTGGATGTTGTCGGTCAGCACGCGTTCGTGCGTGTTGACGACTACCTACCGGGGCCCCGTGACCTGCACATATCGCAGGCAGTGCGCCACAGGTACGGGTTGCGTCGTGGTGACATCGTCACCGGCGCGGCCGGAAAGCCCGGCAACGGGCAGAAACTCGCTCCGCTGAGCGAGGTGCACACCGTGAACGGCCAGGCGCCGAACACGGACCGTCCCGAGTTCGGCGACCTGGTGCCGGTGTATCCGCACCAGCGGCTGCGGCTGGAAACCGAGCCGCACGAACTGACCGGACGCACGATCGATCTGGTCATGCCGGTCGGCAAGGGGCAGCGCGCGATGATCGTCGCGCCGCCGAAGACCGGGAAAACCTCGGTCCTGCAAGCGATCGCGCACGGTCTGACCAAGAACCACCCGGAATGCCAACTGATCGTGGTGCTGGTCGGCGAACGGCCGGAAGAGGTCACCGACTTCGCGCGATCGGTGCCGGGCGAGGTGATCGCGGCAACCTTCGACCAGCCGCCGCACGAACACACCGCCATCGCGGAACTGGCCATCGAACGCGCCAAGCGGCTCGTCGAGTCCGGTCGGGACGTTGTGGTGCTGCTGGATTCGCTGACCAGGCTCGGCCGCGCCTACAACCTGGCCGCACCCGCCTCCGGCCGGATCCTCTCCGGCGGCATCGACGCAGGCGCCCTCAACCCGCCGAAGCGCTTTCTCGGCGCGGCGCGGGCGGTCGAGAACGGCGGCTCGCTGACCATCTTCGCGACAGCCCTGGTGGACACCGGATCCGTCGCCGACAACCTGATCTTCGAGGAGTTCAAGGCGACCAGCAACGCGGACCTGCGACTGGACCGCGGCATCGCCAACCAGCGCACGTTCCCCGCGATCGACATCGAACGCTCCAGCACCCGCCACGACGAGAAGTTGCAGTCGCCGGAGGAACTGGCCACCGTTCGGGCCCTGCGCCGCGTGCTCGCCGGCCGCGACACCGCGCACGCCGCGGACGTGCTGCTCGGCAAGCTGCGCGAGATCCCGACCAACGAGGCGTTCCTCACCCAGTTGCGCCGCGCAAGCTGATGTGCGGTTCGAACGCGTCCAGCAGCAGGTCCCGCATGCGCGCCACCGACATCTCGGTCGTCTGCACCAGCACCTGGATGGCCAGGCCGTCGACCATGCTGGTGAACCGGTCGGCCAGCGCCTCGGTATCCGCGCCCGCGCCGATGCCCTCCCGCTGACAGGCGCGGATCAGGTCGACCACCACCTGCCGCCAGCGCGTGTAGATGACCCGCTGGCCAGGCCGTTGCGCGGGTTCGAGAATGGCCTCGTTCCAGGCCTGCATCCAGATCGACCACTCGTCGATGTCCTCGTCGGTGGCCGGCAACTGCACCTCGATCAACCTGCGCAGCTTCTCCAGTGTCGAATCCGCGGTCGCGAACGCCTTGTCCAACTGCCGGTGGAACCGGTCCGCGTAGTGCCCCAGCGCGGCGCGCAGCGCCTCGTCCTTGGCGGGGAAGTGATAGTGGACGGTGCCAGTGCTGGTGCCGCATTCGGCGGCGATGTCCGCGACCCGCACGTTGTGGAAACCCTTGCGCGCGATCAGCCTCGCGGTCGCGTCCAGGATCTGTGCCCTGCGCACATCGGGGTCGAGCGCGTCGGCCCTGGTCCGGCCGTTGTCGCCGGGCGTGGGGCCACGGCCGACTCCGGTGCGCAGGTAGCGCTGGGACACCTTGGCCGTTCTGGCGATCGCCGCGATCTCGCCGTCGCGCAGCCTGCGCGTGCCGCGCAGCGCCTTGGACAACGCGGTCGGATCCATGCCGATGCGGTCGGCGAACTCGCGCTGGCTGGTCCCGGTCGAACGGACGACATCACGCACGCGCGCGGCAACAGCGGCCGCTTCCTCCGCGTCCTCGCTCACTGTGTTGGTCATGGTGCCCGTCATTATGCGGCGATGACTTCGTCGATGTAGCCGCTCCGCCACACTGGCACGCCGGTTCACGCGGCCAGGCCGCGCAGGTAGGCACGGCAGGTCTCGCGCATGCGCGCCAACGTCATGTCCTGCGACCCGAGCAGCACCTGGATCGCCAAGCCGTCGATCATGCTGACGATCGTGTTCGCGACCTGCACCGCGTCGCCCGCGACCAGCAGACCCTGATCCTGCGCGTCGCGCACCAGCCTGACCACGATCTCGCGCCACTCGCCGTAGATCGCCTCGTTCAGCTCGCGCAGCTCCGGCTCGCGCAGCCCGTGCACCCACAGTTCGGCCCACACCCGCCAGGCCGACACGCTCTCCGCGTCGGCGGGCGCGTAGGACTCGACCACCCGTTCCAGCAGTGCCAGGGCATTCCCGCCGGTGGCGAGAATGTCCTTCCTGCGCTGCATCGAATGCCGGAAGTTGTACTCGAAGGCGGCGTGGATCAGCGCCTGCTTGCTGTCGAAGTAGTAGTGGATGGTGCCCGCGCTGACGCCGGCCTGCCTGGCCACGTCGGTCATCCGCAGGTCGCGGATGCCCGTCGCGGCAATCACTTCGCAGGTCGCGCGCTGGATCTGGTCCTTGCGCTCGGCCTCGACACTGGGACGTGGCACCGGCTCAGCCTAGGACCGCGCGTACCGCGGTGCTGTGCGGCATCCCGCGAGACCGTCATCCACAGTGCGTGGTGGGTTGTGCCTGCATCGCTTCGATGGCCACGGGTTGGCCGCAATCCGCGCAGACGGTCTGCTGGTAGACCGCGCCGCCGCAGCCGGAGTGGCGGAAGATCACGGGGGGACCATCGGGAGCGGCCCAGCGATCGCCTCGGTGGCGGAAGGAAACAAGCGTAGCAGCCTGTTCGATGCGCACGCCGCCGCCATGCCCAACTACGCGCGGTACCAACGTGTTACGACGCGCATCATCCCAGTCGTGATCCTGGCACGGATCTCCTGACGGCCGAGTCATCGAGGTGACGCGAGATCACCATGCGCATGATGTCCGAAGTGCCCTCCTCGATCTCCTCCAGCTTCACGTCCCGCATCCACTGCTCGACCGGATACTCCCGCGAATAGCCCCAACCGCCGAGCGTCTGCACGGCGGCCCAGGTTACGAACATCGCGGTCTCGGACGCGGTCAGCTTCGCCATCGCTGCCAGACCGGTCACGGTCTCGCCCGCGTCGATCGCGCGCGCCGCGTGGTGCACCAGCAGCCGCGCGGACTCGATGCGGGTCGCCATGTCCGCGAGCCGGAACGCGACCGCCTGGTGCTCGATGATCGGCTTGCCGAACTGCTCGCGCGTCTTCGCGTAGTCCAACGCGTACTCGTACGCCGCGCGCGCCCCGCCGATCGCTGCCGCGCCGAGCACGACGCGGGAGATGTCGAAGGTGCCCATCAGGCCGTAGAAGCCGCGGCCCTCGTCGCCGAGCCGGTTCTCGGTCGGCACGAACACGTCGTCGAAGAAGATCTCCCGGCACACGATGGCCCGCTGGCCCATCTTGCGCATCGGCTCGCCGAACGTCATGCCCTCGGTATCGCGGTCGAGCAGAAAGGCGGTGACGCCGGCGGAGCGCTTGGTGCGGTCGGTCTTGGCGAACACCACGTAGTGCCGGGCCGCGCCCGCGTTGGAGATCCACGCCTCCTGCCCGGAGATCCGGTAGCCGCCCTCGACCGACCGCGCGGTCGTGGTGATCGAGGCCGCGTCCGAACCCGCGTTCGGCTCGGTGGTGGCCAACGCGGTCATCGGCGCGTCGGGCCCGACCAGCGGGGTCAGCCAGCGTTGCTTCTGCTCCTCGGTGCCCAGCACCAGGATCGGGTCGGCGAAGAAGCCGTTGGAGCACACCAGGTTGCCGATGCCCGGATCGCCCCAGCACAGCTCCTCCTGCACCAGGCACTGGGTGAACACGTCGGTGAACCCGCCGCCGCCGAACTCCTCGGGAATCATGAAGTCGGTGATGCCGACCTGGGCGGCCTTCGCGAAGATGTCGACCGGCGTCTCCACGTCGGCCTCGTCGACCGCGCGACCCCTCGGCCGGATCTCCTTTGCCGCGAAGTCGCGGCACAGTTCGACGATCTGCTTCTGCTCGTCGGTGCGCGGCCAAGCCGGGAAATGAATCGTCACGCTGACTCCTTGTCCGCGCCCACGATGAGCGCGTCGACGGCGATCGGACCGTCCGGCCCGACCCGAACCGGGTTCAGTTCCAGTTCGCCGATCGCGGGCGAGGCCGCGACCAGCACGGAGATCGTGTGTACCAACTCCGCCAGCGCGTCGATGTCGACGGTGGGCCTTCCGCGCCAGCCGTGCAGCAGCGGTGCGCACCGCAGTCGTTCGAGCATCGCGTGTGCCGTGTGGACGGTGACCGGGGCGAGTTCCATGGCCAGGTCGCGGTGCAGTTCGGTCTCGGTGCCGCCCGCACCGACCACGATCAGCGGCCCGAAGTCCGGGTCGCGCCGCGCCCCGATCAGCACCTCGACCGTGTCCGGCCGAACGTCCTGCTCCTCGATCACGTACTCGCCCGGCCCCAGCTTCGCCAGCATGGCATCGAGCGCGGCCCGCAGTTCGTCGACAGTGGACAGTCCAATCCGAACTCCGCCGACCTCGCTCTTGTGCGCCAGCCAACCCGCCTTTGCCACGAACGGCGCGCTCAACCGCTCCGGCTCCCGCACGGTCCCGCGCGGAAACCGGATCCCGTACCCGGCCAACAGCTCCCGCGTCGCCCAGTACCCGTCCGGCACGACCTCGATCGGCCGTACGCCATCCGGCATCGGCGCCCGCTCGACCACCGACCCGACCGCGACCAGCCCGCGCAGCGCGGACAGTGCCTGCTCGATGTGGCCGAACGCCGGCACGCCGACCGACCACAGGGCCCGCGCGGTCGCGTCTTCCGGCGCCATCGTGTGCACCAGCACGGGTTTGTCCCTGGCCACGGCACCGAGCTGGCAGGCGACCCGCGCCTCCTGCTCGGCGAGCGCCGGCACATCCACAACGTAGCGGCCGAAGTAGCCGGTCAGCACGGCCGCGTCGACCTCGCTCAGTGCGGTTTCCACGGTGGTCGCGTAGCTGGTCAGATCGTGTTCGCCAGCGCCGGCCAGGTCGACCGGGTTGGTCACCGCGGCGCCGGGCGGCAGCATTGCGGCGAGTTTGTCGATGACCTTCTCGGACAACGGGGGCACGGCCAGGCCGAGCGCGTGCGCGGTGTCGGCCGCGATCCCGCACTGGCCGCCGCTGTCGCCGACGATGGCCACACGCCGACCGCGCGGCGGCCGAGTCGCCAACAGCGCCCGCGCCACGTCGATCAGCTCGCCCGGCGTGCCAACCCGCGCGACACCGGTCGCACGGCAGGCCGCGTCCACGACGTCCAGCGACGAGGTCAGCGACCCGGTGTGCGAGCGCGCCAACCGCGAACTCGCCGCGCTCGCCCCGACCGTGAGCAACAGTGTCGGCTTGCCCACCTCGCGAAGCGTGTCGAACAGGGCAGCTCCATCAGCGAAGTTCTCCAGGTAGAGCGCGACGACCCGAGTCGCGTCGTGGTCGGCCAGATCGGCCAGCAGTTCCTTCGCGGTCACGTCCGAGGCGTTGCCGACCGACACGAAGCGCGAGATCCCGAGCCCGTGCCGGGCGCCGAGCACGGCCAGTTCGGAGCCGAGTTGTCCGCTCTGCGACACCACGGCCAGCGGCCCCGGTTCGAACTCGCCCCAGGCGAGTCGCAGGTCGGTCGCGGTGTCCACGATGCCGAGGCTGTTGGTGCCGACCAGCCGTGCCCCGCCGGCGCGGATCCGCGCCGCCAACGCGGCTTCGTCCGCGACGCCTGCCGTGATGCCGAGAAACCCGCGCACGCCGAGCGCCGACCCCTCGTCGACAACGGCTGGCACCTGCGCCGCCGGCACGCACAGCGCGACCAGTTCGGGCACCTCGTCGAGGGCGGTCAAGCTGGTCGCCGTCTGGTGACCGCAGACCAGGCCGGCGCGCCGGTTCACCAGGTCGACGCGTCGCCGGCCGGCTCCGGCCAGCGCGCCGGCGGCCAGCCAGTAGCCCCATTTTGACCGGTTGTTCGACGCGCCGACGACCGCGACCGAGGCCGGGTCGCGGAACACCCGCAGTCCGGCGGGGGAGGGCGTGGACATGGCGCGCGCCTCCGCTCGATAGATAACTGGCTGGCCAATCAATTATCCACGACTGTCAATGGCCAACGAACATGATCGTTATCATGGCCGGCATGACAGCAACCCATCACGTCACGATCGTCGGCGGCGGCCTCGGCGGCCTCACCCTGGCGCGCGTCCTGCACACCAGGGGCATCAGCGCCACCGTGTACGAACTGGACGGTTCGGCCGGCTCCCGTGACCAGGGCGGCATCCTCGACCTGCACGCCGAGTCCGGCCAGCACGCCCTCGCCGAAGCCGGCCTGCTGGCGGAGTTCCAGGCCGCCGCTATCAAGGGCGCCGACGTCATGCGCGTGCTCGACCGCACCGGCGCCGTCCGCTACCAGGACGCCACCCCCGGCGAGCGGCCGGAAATCGACCGCGGCGTGCTCAAGCGCATCCTGGTCGACTCGCTGCCCGCCGGCACCATCCGCTGGGACGCCAAGATCACCGAGGCCACACCCACCTCGATCACCCTCGCCACCGGCGAACGCATCGACACCGAACTCCTGGTCGGCGCGGACGGCGCCTGGTCCAAGGTGCGCCCGCTGCTCTCACCCGCCACGCCGGTCTACTGTGGACTGTCCTTCGTCGAGGCACACATCCCTGACGTCGACGCCCGCCACCCGGAACTCGCCGAACTCGTCGGCCCCGGCTCGATGTTCGCGTTGGGCGAGGGCAAGGGCCTGCTCGCGCAGCGCAACGGCGACGGCCGCATCCGGGTATACGTCGCGCTGGTGGTCGAGGAGGACTGGGTCGCGTCCAACGACGTCTCCCGCGCTCGGCTGGCCGACATCTTCGCCGACTGGGCGCCGAGCCTGCGCGCGCTCATCGAGAACAGCGACGACACGCTGATCCCGCGCCCCGTCTACGCCCTGCCCGTCGGCCACCGCTGGGACCGCGTCGTCCCCGGCGTCACGCTGCTCGGCGACGCCGCGCACCTGATGTCGCCGTTCGCCGGTGAGGGCGCGAACCTCGCGATGCTCGACGCCGCCGAATTGGCGCTCGCCATCACCGATCACGACGACCTGGACGCCGCCCTCGCCGGCTACGAAGCCGCGATGTTCCCGCGTGCCGAGTTCGCCGCCCGGATCTCCGCCGACAACCTCGCGGACAGCTTCACGGCGGACTCGCCGCAGGGCATGCTCGACAAACTCGCCATGTGGGCCGCCCAGGGAGCCGAGTAGGCCACGCGAGCCCGCGTCGCTCTACGTCTACGTCCGCGTCCCTAGGTCTTCAACAGGTTGTCGACCCTGGTCGGGAAGTTGTCCAGGACCTGACCGGCGTCGGTGCCGAGCACGCCGTCGAGCATTGTGCCGTACACGGAACGGAAATCGGTCGACTCCTTCAGGTCGCCGTTGTCCAGATCGGTGAGGCTGGGCTGCTGGCCGTAGAAACCGCCGTTCACCGGCGCGCCCATGACGAACACCGGGCCCGCCGTGCCGTGGTCGGTGCCGTCGCTGCCGTTGGCCGCGACCCGCCTGCCGAACTCCGAATACACCAGCACCACCACCTGCTGGCCGCGTTGGGTGCCCTTCATCCGGTTCACGAACGGCGTCAGCGCGCCGTCCAGCTCCTTGAGCAGGTCCTGCTGCGTGCCGCGCTCGTCGGCGTGGGTGTCGAAGCCGCCCATGGACACCGAGTACGCCCTGGTCGGCACGCCCGCCTCGACGAGTTCGGCCACCACCGCGAGCTGCTGCGCCAACGGCCCCTGCTGGCCCTTGTTGGGCTTGGTGTTGCCATCCTCGTGGACGGCGCCGCCGAGCACGCGGGCCGCGTTCTGCAGGTCGGTCATGGACGTCGCCACCCGTGCCGCCAGTTCCGGCTCACCGGTCTGCGACTGGCCGAGCGCGGCGAACGCCTGGTTCAGCTTCCCGGTCGGCATCTTCAACCCGTTGACCGGCAGCGAAGCCGCGGTCGCCCGCGCGCCGGCCAGCAGTGGCGGCATCACCGGTTCCACCGACACCGCGCGCAGCGGGTCGTCGCCGGTCGCGTCCAGCCAGCGGCCCAGCCATCCCGTCGGCACCGAGGTGGTCGGCGACGCGGTCTGCCAGATCGCCATCGACCGGAAGTGGCTGTGATCCGGCACCGGATAGCCGACGCCGCGCACGATCGCGAGTTCCTTGTTGTCCCACAACGACTTCAACCCGGTCATGCCCGGGTTCAGCCCGAGGTTCTCGCCGAGGTCGAGCACCTCGTGCGGCTGATAGGCCAGGTCCGGCCGTGCCTTCTGGTAGGCCGGGTCGCTCGCCGGGATCACCGTGTTCAGGCCGTCGTTGCCGCCGTAGAGGGTGACCACGACCAGCACGCCCTGGCCGGGCTGCAACGGCGTGGTGGACGCCGCGTCGAACAGGCTCGACCAGGGCACCTGGGTGGCGCCGCCGGCCAGGGCCGCTGCGCCGGCGACCCCGGAGAAGACCAGGAACCGGCGACGGGAAACAGTGAACACGGCTGGGTCCTCTCAGAGACTGACGACGTATTCGGGCGCACACGCGGCGAGCGCCACCAACTGCGGGGGAGTGTCGAGGACCTGGCGTAGCGCGGCCATGGTGCGCGAACTCCACTGGTCGACCGACAACAGGGATTGCGTGGCCGCCAACCGGTTCGCGCTCGCCGTACCGGACACTGTGGACAGATCGGCGTGTTCGGCGAGCAGTTGCGCCACGCGCAGCCGCGCCAGCCCGGCCGACGTGGTCAGCCAGGCGGTGTCCGAGGGCCAGCCGCCCACGTTCGGCGGCAGGAACGGCACCTGACCCATGGCGCGCAATCCGGTCAGCAGTGCGGCGCCGGAGCGGGCCGGCAACTGCGAGGGCCGGACCCGCAACGCGCGCATCAGCCCGACCACCCATTCGACCGGCTGCTTGACCAGCGTCTGCGCGGAATCGGTGAACGTGGGCTCCTGCGTGATCGCCAGCAGCGTCGCGTGGATGTCACGGTTCGCTCCGTACGCGGCCACCAAGCGCTCCAGTACGTCCTGAGGCGGCGGCGCAACCCCGCAGACCAGCCGCGACCAGATCCGGCCCACCACGTATTCCGGCGACTTCGGCTGGGCGAGCACGACGTCCACGAACGAGCCCTCGTCCAGGTTTCCCGTTGTGCCCAGCACGGTCTTGCTGCCGTTGTCGTGCCGGCGCGGCACCACCTGCGCGGTGATCGTGTCCCGGTCGACCACCCACCCGGTCAGCGCCCGCGCGGCTTCCCGCACATCGGTCTCGGTGTAGCGGTCGACGCCGAGCATGAACAGTTCCATCGACTCGCGCGCCAGGTTCTCGTTGGCCGCGCCGGTCTTGTTCTGCTGCCCGTCCAACCAGATCAGCATGGCCGGGTCGACCATCATCGCCTTGGCCAGCGCGGTGAACTGGCCGGTGGCCAGGCTGCGCTGGGTGGCGTTCTGGCGCTGCATCAGGCGCGGACTGCGCACCTTCTGGTCGCTGGTGGCGAAATGCCCGTGCCAGAACCAGGTCATCCGCTCGGCCAGCGGCGCGTCCGCGGCGACCATTCGGTCCAGCCACCAGGAGGTGAGCGTGACCTCCTGATGCTGCACGGCTTGCGCGAACTGCTGCTTGGCCGTCTTGTCGCCCTTGGCGGGACGCTGCGGCTCCGGCCCCAGGTCCGGCTCGGGTGTTGCCGCCACGCCCACATCGGCAGGCGGATTCAGCAGGCCGGCCGCTGTCGCGGCGAAGCCACGCGTCACCGCGGCGTCGACATCACCCGGCCCCGGTCCGAAACCGAACCGGTCCAGCAGGCGGCGCACGGCCGCGCGATCGGTAAGAGCAACCACGCACCCATCGTGGGGCGTGCGGGTGTCGTTCGGCGGATTTCCGTGCCCATCCTCAGGAAGGCTTCAGCTCCCGGACCGGCGGATACTCGGTCCACGCGTCCTGCAGCGTCGCGCGCCAGTGCTGGTCGTGGTCGCGGTGCTTGATCCGGAAGTACACGCACCGGCGCGTGCTGTCGGAGATGTTGCCGCCGATGTTGTGGCCCAACAGGTAGTGCGCCAGCAGCAGATCGCCCGCCTTGCCGCTGACCTGCGTCGGTTCCGGTAGCGCGACCGGCGGATAGCCCTTCGCCGTGAAGAACGCGTCCGGCCCGTGCTCGCGGAAATACCGCGCATGGGTCAGGTGCGAGCCCGGCCACGTCCACAGGTTGCCGCCGTCCTGGCCGTCCTGATCCGACATCAGCACGCCGGCCAGCATGGTGAAGGTGCCCGGCCTGCCGTTGCGCAGTGGCGGATAGCCGTCGATGTGTGGGCGGCCGGGCCGGTGTGGGAACGGCGGAATGTTCAACGCCACCTGTGCCTGCCAGGGCGCCTCCAGCGTGCCGTCGCCGGTCAGCGACTCGGCATACGACCAGGCGGGCGTCCCGCTGAGCAGCGCCGCGAGCGCGGGCACCTTCGCCGTCTCCGGAAAGTAGAAATGCTGCCCGCGCACGTGCTCGCCCGGCGGGTTCGCCGTGACGAGCGTGTCGATCGTGCGGGTCGCGGCGGCGAGCACGTCGGCCGGAATCACCTGCGGGATCACCACATAGCCGCGCTCGGCGAATTCCGCGAGCTGGTCCTGGGTTGGCACACCGGCACGCTAACGCCGGTCGGGTCCGAACGCGACCGAATTAAGCTTGTCCGGGGACAGGACGAAGTCGAGCCTGCTGACGAGTCCATTGTGGATCGTGAAGGCGCAGACCAGCCGGGCGCGGGTGCCGTTGACGACGGCGTAGCCGGGGCCGCCGTTGACCGCGATCGGGATCACCCGCTCCTCCGGCAGGATGCGGGCGCCGATGCCGATCAGGAAGCGGGCCACCTTGTCCGGGCCGTGCACCGGGCGGCGGGCCGCGGTGACCTTGCCACCGCCGTCGCTGGTCAGCACCACCTCCGGATCGAGCACCTTGAGCAGCGCGGCCAGATCGCCCTCGGTGGCCGCCCTGGTGAACGCGGTGACCGCCTCCTGATGCTGCTC
Organism: Pseudonocardiaceae bacterium; assembly: GCA_035948315.1. GTDB lineage: Bacteria > Actinomycetota > Actinomycetes > Mycobacteriales > Pseudonocardiaceae > CAJCJE01. The sequence goes on from DASZJG010000048.1 coordinate 13,672, forward strand.
GGCGTCGACCCGCACCCTCGGCGCGCCGGCCGCGATGTGTGCGCGGGCCCGGGTGGCGAGTTGGCGGACGGCGGCGGGGGAGCGGCCGACGATCCCGGCGATCTCGTCGTAGGGCAGGCCGAACAGTTCACGCAACGCCCAGGACGTGCGCTCGGCCGGGGTCAGCGTCTCCAGCAGCACCATCACCGCGAAGCTGACCGTTTCGTGCAGCGTCACCGCCTCGGCCGGGTCCTCGCGCGCGGGCAGCGCGGCGACCAGCGGCTCGGGCAGCCACGGCCCCACGTACTCCTCGCGCCGCACCCGCGCCGAGCGCAGCACGTCCAGCGCGGCGTGCGAGACGGTGACCGTCGCCCACGCCTCGACGTCCTCGATCCGCTCCCGTGCGTCCGCGTTGACCAGGCGCAGCCAGCAGTCCGACGCCACGTCCTCGGCCTCGGCCCTGGTGCCGAGGATGGCGTAGGCGATCCGGATCAGCCGCGCCCGGCACCGCGTGTACTCATCGGCCAGTTCCGCCTCGCGATTCACCACAACCCCCGTCCGCCCTGACGTGTGTGACGGGCATCATGTCGGTCAGCGCGCCCGTTCATGTCACAGAACGACCCTACGTTCTCGTCAACAGGACATGACAACCGAACGCAACCCCGAGCACCCGGCCCGACTGAACATGCACGAACTGGTCCCGGACGTGTACCGGGCCATGCTGCGACTGGAGGCCGCGACCAGGAAGGGCATCGACCCGGTCATCGGCGAACTGGTCAAGATCCGTGCCTCGCAGCTCAACCACTGCGCGTACTGCCTGGACATGCACACCAAGGACGCGCTCGCCGCGGGCGAGACGATCGAGCGGATCGTGCAGCTCTCCGCGTGGGACGAGTCCCGGCACTTCTACTCGCCCAAGGAGATCGCCGCGATCGAACTGACCGAGGCGATCACCGTGATCACCGACGGTTTCGTGCCGGACGAGGTGTTCGAGCGGGCTCGCAAGTACTTCGACGACGCCGAACTGGCCGGCCTGATCGCGGCCATCACCGTGATCAACGCGTGGAACCGGCTCAGCGTCAGCGCGCGCAACGTGCCAGGGCACTACACCCCGCCTGCCAAGACCGAATCGGCCGGGTTGGGGAACGCGTAGAACCGGACCGCGAGCTCTCGTTCGTCCGAAGTGGACCGGTGGCGTAGGCCGTACCGGACGATCAGCTCCTCGTACTCCGCGTTGAACGCGGCCAGCTCAGCCGCGCTCAGCCGGATGGTCGCCCGGTGCCCCTTGGCCCACTCGCCGAACTCGTCGCGGTGCTCGGCGGCCCAGCCGAACAGCCGCAGCTCGTGGTCGAACTTGGCGTTCACGAACTGCTCGACCTGCTCGCGCTGGGCGCCGTCGAAGTCCTCCGGCCTCGGCATGGTGGTGGACATGACGCTCTGCCGCCAGCGTCCACCGCGCGAGCGCACGTAGCCGGCCGCGCGCAGCTCACTCAGCAGCGCCTCGACCTCGGCGACCGGCCAGGCCAACTCACCGGCCAGCGTGACGGCGTCGCCCTGGCGCGACCTGCCGAGCGCGGTCAGCAGCCGCTGGCAGGTCGGATCCGTGCGCACCTCGATGTCGCGCAGGGTCAACGCCCTTGGCCTCGGCCCGACCAGCAGCGTCCTGGCCCGCCACAGCAGCAGGCCGGCGATCGGCAGCTCGGCGCCGAGCGCCATGGCCACGCTGGTCCACCGGTCCGGGCTGGCCCAGTCCAACAGCACGTCGAACCAGGCGTCGCAGCACAGCAGCGCCGCGGTCGCGGCCAGCATCGGCACCGCGGCCCGGTGCCGGCGCCAACCCAGCCAGGCCGCAGCGGCGAAACAGCAGACCAGACCGATGTCGAACCCGACCCAGGCGACGTTCCACTGGCCGGTGTCGAACGTGGTCGGCAGCGTGTAGCCGAGGTACACCGTCCACGGCACCAGGAACACCGCGGCAGCGCCGAGGAAGACCAGCAACAGGCGTCGAATCACGATTCCTGAAATTAGCCAACCGGGGTGCCGGGGACATCCGGGTTTGCCCCGATCTTGACGGTCGGGGTCGCGACGCCGCGCAGGAATTCCAGCATCAGCGAGACGACTTCGTCCGCGGCCGTCTCCAGCAGGAAGTGGCCGCCGTCGAGTAGGTGGATCTCGGCGTCCGGCACGTCCCGCCTGAACGCGCGCGCCCCGTCCGGCCCGAAGATCTCGTCGCCCTTTCCCCATACCGCGAGCACCGGCGGACGGTGTGCGCGCAGGTATGCGTGCAGCGCCGGGTAGAGCGGGGGATTGGTCCGGTAGTCCAGGAACAGCGCGAGCTGGATCTTGTCGTTGCCGGCCCGGGACACCTGTGCGAAGTCGTGGTCCCAGGCATCAGGGTCGACCAGGCTCGGATCGGGCGCCCCGGTCAGGTACTGCCACTGGATGGCTTCCAGGGCGAGCGCGCCGCGGACACCGGCTTCGGTCTCGGGCGTCTGTTCGCGGTGGTAGTCCCACACGGTCTGCCAGAAACCCGTTACGAAGCCGGCGTCGTAGCCGTTGCCGTTCTGGGTGATGATCGCGGTGATCGCGCCCGGGTCGGCGATGGCGAGCCGCCAGCCGATCGGTGCGCCGTAGTCCTGCACGTACATCGCGTACCGGGTGACGCCGAGTTCGGCGAGCAGGCCCGAGGTCAGCTCGGCGAGCGCGTCGAAGGTGTAGTCGAACTCGTCCGCGCTCGGCGTGGCGGACCGGCCGAACCCGAGGTGGTCAGGCGCGATCACGTGGTAGTCCCGCGCCAGGATCGGGATCAGGTTGCGGAACATGAACGAGCTGCTCGGGAATCCGTGCAGCAGCACGATCACCGGCGCATCGGCCGCGCCCGCCTCCCGATAGAACAGCCGCTGTCCCTTGATGGTCGCGTAGCGGTGGTGCACCGACATCATTTCTAACCCCTTCCGGCGATGGCAAGGGTTAGCAAACCAGCCACTCGACTAACCTGTCAAGTGGCTTCGTGGGGGTTAGTTCCAGCTCGGTGGTCGGTCGGGAGCACTGAAAACCATACCAACGGCGTAAACGCCGTTAACCATTTTGTGGCAGAGTCTGCAACATGGCCACCGCACAAGCCGACGTGCCTATCCGCACGCTTGCCGACTTTCCCACCGAGCCCGGACCATTGCTGCACGTACTGCACGAACTGCAGGCGAGCGCGCCGATCGTCTGGTTGCCCGAGTTGCACGGGTACCTGCTCACCCGTCGCGCCGACGTGACCGCGCTGCTCAAGGACCGCAGGCTCGATACGAGCATCGCCGAGCAGTCCTTCACGACGCTCTCCGGCGAACAGTTGGCGCAGCTCATGCCGCTGATCCGCTGTGTCAGTCTGTGGATGGGGCACACCACCACCGACGGGCACCGCCGGTTCCAGATGCTGCTCAAGCGCTACTTCACGCCGGCCGCCATGGAGCGGTGGCGGCCGAACGTGCGCAGGATCGCCGAGGAACTCTTCGACAAGGTCATCGACGCCGGCGGGATGGACGTGATCAAGGACCTCGCGATCCCGCTGCCGGCCAACGTGATCGCGGACATGCTGGGCATGCCCGTCGAGGACCGGCCGATGTTGCGGGTCTGGTCGGAGTCCGTGGCCAAGGTGTTCAGCCGGGCCACCTTCGAGGTCCTGCTCGACGCGCAGGCGGGTGTCGCTGAATTCCAGCGCTACCTCGACGGCCTGGTCGAACAGCGCAGGGGAAACCTCGGCGACGACCTGATCAGTGAGCTGCTGCGGGCCGAGGGCGAGGGCCAGATCAGCAGTGAGGAGATCGTGGCCAACTGCCTGCTGATCCTGTTCGCGGGACACGAGACAACCGCAGGCGTGATCACCCACGGCATCGCGTTGCTGCTGGGAAATCCGGAGCAACTGGAGCAGTTGCGTGAGCGGCCCGAACTCGGCCCCGCGGCGGTCGAGGAGATCCTGCGCTGTGAGGGTACGGCGAACACCATCCTCCGGGACGCCAACGAGCCCTTCGAGTACGACGGCCACGAGTTCGAGAAGGGCGACCGGTTCTATGTGTCGCTCTACGCGGCCAACCACGATCCCGCGTTCGTGGACGACCCGGATCGGTTCGACATCGCCCGGTCGCGCAGCGTCCATCTGGCCTTCGGTACCGGCACCTTCTACTGCCTGGGCGCCTCCCTGGCCAGGGTGGAGACCGACGAGTGTCTGAAGGTGCTCCTGGAACGGATCCCGAAGCCGAGCCTGGCCGCCGAGCCGGTGTGGAGCGTGTCGCCACCGGCGGGGCATCGCGTGGAGGATCTGCGGATCACCTACTGATCCTGCTCAGCCTGGGAATCAGAACGACGTGGTGGCCAGCCACTGGTCCAACAGGGCCGCCTCGCCGGTCCTGGCCACGGCGTCCGGGGATGTCCGCCGGAACAGCACCAGCAGCAGGTCGCGGATCGGCGCGGCCACCACCAGGTCGGCGTCGTCGGCGGCGCGGGTCCAGGTGGGGCCGGTCGGCGTGCGGGTGATCAGCCAGCCGGGTCCGGCGTCGGACGGGCGGAGCTGGAGGGTCTGGCCGGCGCCGCGCAGGTTTGCCAGTTCCGGTTTGAGTCGCGGGACGGTCGGGTCGCACATGATCTCCAGCAGTTCGGTGATCGTGTCCGCCGCGATGTCCGGTGCGACGGTGAACTCGATGCCCGCGGCCATCGCGGCGTCCGCGCTGTGCACGACGGTGTCGTGCAGCATGCGCCGCAACCAGAACCGGGCCGGCAGCTCGCCGACGTAAGTCCACACCGGACGGTCGGGGCCGGACTCGGTGACCGCGTCGACGAGTTCGGCGACGCCGGCCGCCAGCCAGGCCGGCCAGTCCTGCGGCGTGCCGGGCTCGGCGGTCAGCGGATCGGGTGGTGCGGACGTGGCGCCGGTGCGGGCGATCCCGGCCGCCCAGCGGTGGGCCTGGCCGATGTGCCCGACCAGGTTGCGTACCTGCCACTTCGGGCAGGTCGGCACGGCGGCGTCCGGGCCGAGGCCGGCGGCGGCCGACGCCAGTGCCGCCGTGTGCGTGCGCAGGCCGTCGGCCAGCCAGTTCAGGTCGTCGTTCATGCTCGTACCGTAGGATCTCCATCGGGGTGGAGGTTCGACCGAAGGTGACCGGGAACACAGTGCCGTCGCTGGCGACCTTCGGGATCGGGGATCTCGCGCGGCGCACCGGACTACCCGTGCGCACCATCCGGTTCTACTGCGACCAGGGCATTCTCGACGTCGGGCGGAGCGCGGGCGGCCATCGCCGCTTCACCGAGGCCGATGTCGCGCGCCTCGATCAGGTACGTCGGCTGCGCGCACTGGGCCTCGGGCTCGCCTCGATCGGCGCGGTGCTGGCGGGGGAGCGGTCGTTGGCCGAGGTCATCGCGCGGGAACGCGCCGCGCTCGACGTCGAACTCGCCGCCCTCGCCTGGCGGCACGCGTCGCTGCGCGTGCTCGACGACGCCGCGCCACGGGACCCGGGACACCCGCGGCTTCCGGGTCGCGCTCTCGGCCAGTTCGACCGCGGAACGCGAGCCGAGCCTGCGCCGGTACTGGCGACTGGTCGGCGAGGTGACCGGCGAGCCGGTCACGGCGGGCACCGCGCTGTGCTGGCTGGTCGACGCGCTCGACGCCAGCCTCAGCGGCTTCGCTTCAGCGCGTCCGCGAGCCGAACGAGCGCCTCGCTGAACTCCTCCGGCGGCAGGTTGCCGAAGCCGAGCCGGAACACCCGATCGGTCTCGCCGAACCAGGAACCGTGCGCGACGCGCAGGTCGTAGGAGGCAAGGCGGGCATAGAACGCGGTCACCGCGTCGTCGGTGAACTCGGCCTCGGGCAGCCGAACGCAGCAGATCGCGCCGCCGTCGGGCCGGACGATCTCCACCGGCTGCTCGCGCGCCCAGTCCAGCAGTTCGGCCAGACTCGCGCCGAGCAGTCGGGCGCGCGGCGCGAGGATCTCGGCGCGCCCGCGCACCACCCGCACGCCCAGGGATTCGTCCACTGTGGAGCATGCGATGGTGCTGTGGAACTTGCTGGTGCGCAGGTGTTCGTAGAGTTCCGGGTCGGTCGTGGTCAACCAGCCCAGCCGTAGTCCGGGCGCGCCGAGCGCCTTGGACAGCGACGAGCAGGTGACCAGCCGGGGCGAGAGGCCGGCGACCGAGGCCGGCACCGGTGCGTCGCCATAAGTCGACTCGCGGAACGTCTCGTCGACCAGGATCACCGCGTCCGGCGCGCGTTGCGCCACCGCGTCGATGGCGCCGCGCAGTTCCGCCTCGGTGAATCGCACCCCGGCCGGGTTCTGTGGCGAAGCCAGTGACACCAGCCGGGTTCGCGGCGTCAGCGCGTCGGCGAACCGGTCCAGCGGGAGGCGGTAGCCCTCCGCGAAGGACAGCGGGAGCGTGTCGACGGTGGCGCCGAAGCCGGTCGGCACGATCCGGGTCGGCGGAAAGCACGGCGTGGTGAGCAGAACGTGGTCGCCGGGGCCGCAGAGGGTCTGCGCGAGCAGGAACAGCGACTCGATCGCGCCGACCGTGATCAGCACCTGGCCGGCGGTCACGGCGGTGCCCTCGGCGAGCAGGGCGCGGAGTTCGTCGTTGCCCCGGGAGGTGCCATAGTCGAGGCTCAGCGCGGCCAGTTCGGCCGGATCGGCGAGTTCGCCGATCGTCAGCGAGGGACACGTGCTCTCCGCGAGGTCGTAGCGGCTGTGCACGTCGGTGAGAGTGGACATCGGGCTCGGCGCGAAGGTCGTCACCCCACCCATCGTCCGGGAGTCGCCCGGGTGACACGAGTGCCAATTCACGGTGATTGGTCGGTTCGCGCGGGACGCCTGGCTGAATCGGTCCACTCGGGCGCGAACCTTGTTTGATCAGGCCGGACGGTGCTAGGCATACGCAACGCATGCGTTACGTATGCCTCGTTGTCTCTCGAGAGGAGAGCCTGGTGTTCGTGCACCGCCCCGCCGCAGCACCCCTCGACCCCGATACCGTCGCCGCCCTCGCCGACGTACAGACATCCACCCTCGGCCACCTCCGCGACCACGGCTTCCCGCGCGGCCTCACCCCGATCAGCAGGCCGCTGCACTTCGCGGGCTGCGCCGTCACCGTCCGCCTGCCGCACCTCGACTCGACCGCGCTGCACGTGGCCGCCGACGAACTGCGGCCCGGTGACGTGCTCGTCGTCGACCAGTCCGGCGACACCAGGTCGTGTTTCGGCGGTATGGTCGCGTTCACCGCGGCCAGCAGGGGCGCGGTCGGCGTGGTCATCGCGGGTTCCATCAACGACGTGCCGGAAATCCTCGAACTCGGTCTGCCGGTGTTCTCCTCGGGCGTCTCGTCCAGGACCACCCGGATCCTCGGCATCGAGGGGGCGATCAACGTGCCGGTCACGGTCGGCGGCTGCGTCATCCGACCGGGCGATGTCGTGTTCGGCGACTCCGACGGCGTCGCCGTGTTCGACCGGGCCGAGGCCATCGCCATCGCGGAGGCGTTGCGCGGCAAGGAAGCCGCGGAACCCGAACTGCGCACCAAGATCAGTGCCGGGGGACGGCTGTCCGACTTCTCCGGCGCGGCAAAGCTCTTCGCCGCCGGACTCGACCCCAACGCCACGTCATGACCGGGGCGCGGACCGTCGGCATGGTCGCGACCGAAGAGCGCGCCGCGACCGGACGCACCCGCTGGCTCATCGCGGGCGGATTGCTCCTGCCGGTCACCTTCGTGATGAGCATGGACCGCACCGCGATGACCGTGGTCGCGCCGGTCGTGGCCAAGCAGTTCGACTTCTCGGTCACCCAACTGTCCATTGTGCTCACGTCGTTCTGGTGGGCGTACGCGCTGTTCCAGGTGCCCGGCGGCCTGCTCACCCGCCGGTTCGGGCCGCGCAAGATGCTCGCGCTGGCCGGCATCTGGTGGTCGGTGTTCACCTTCCTCACGCCCTACGGCGGGATATTCCTCGGCTTCGTGGTCATCCGCACCCTGCTCGGCATCGGTCAGGCCGCGGACTGGCCCGCGTCGGTCTACACGCTGCAACGCTGGTTCCCGCAACGCGAACAGTCGCGCGGCAACTCGCTGCTGCTGGCCGGCCTCTACCTGGGCAGCGTGGTCGGCACGCCGCTGGTGGTGTGGATCGTGGACAGCCTCGGCTGGCCCAGCGTCTTCCACGTGTTCGCCGGGCTCGGCCTCGTGCTCGCGCTGCTGTGGTGGTGGTTCGTGCGCGACGAACCGACCCAGCACCCGCGCGTCTCCCGCGCCGAGCTCGACCACATCGCCGACGGCCGCCCGGCGCGGGAGGACGGGCCCAAGCTGCGCTGGCGCGTGTTCGTCCGATCAGGACAGTTCTGGGCGATCGGCATGCAGTATGCGTTCCTGCTGCTGATCCAGGGCTTCTTCACCACCTGGCTGCCCACCTACCTGGTGGACGCGCGCGGCATCTCGTTCAAGGCGATGGGCTGGCTCGGCTCGCTGCCCTGGGTCGGCATGCTGATCGGCGTGTTCGGCATGGCCGCCGTCAACGACCACCTGATCCGCCGCTGGCCCGGCCGGATCCGCGCGGCGGCGGTCGGCTACCTGATCGCCGCGGTGTTCCTGGTGCTCGGCGCGCTCACCCCGAGCATCCCGCTGATGATGGTGTTCCTGTGCATCAGCCTCGCCGCGGTCGGCACCGTGCAGGTGCAGGTCTGGGCCGCGTGCCAGGACCTCGGCGGCCAGTACTCCGCGACCGTCACCGGCTGGACCAACCTGTGGGGCAACCTGATGTCCGCGGCCGGTCCGCTGTTCACCGGTCTGCTGGTCGGCATCGGCGGCAACTGGACCGTCGCGCTCGGCGTGCTCGCGATCGCGGGCGTGCTCGGCGCCGTCTGCTGGATCTTCGTGCACCCCGAGCGCCCGCTGCGCGCCCCCGTCACCGCCTGAGGAGCTGTCCATGAGCATCACCGTCGCCGTCGCCCAGTTCGCGGCCGGCACCGACAAGCAGGCCAACCGCAAGTTCGCGGTCGAGTCCATCGAATCCGCCGCCTCGGCAGGCGCCGAACTGGTCGTCCTACCCGAGAACAGCATGTACGCCGACCCGGAGCACGGCACCACCGATGCGGAACCGCTCGACGGCGAGTTCGCCACCACCATCGCGAACACCGCGAGGGCCAACAAGATCACCGTGATCGCCGGCCTGACCGAACGCCTCCCCGACGACCCCCGCCCGTCCAACACGCTCATCGCGGTCGACCCGGCCGGCGATCGGCTCGGCGTCTATCGCAAGGTGCACCTCTACGACGCGTTCGGCTACCGCGAATCCGACAGGATCACCCCGGCCGCGATCGCCGAACCAGTCACCTTCGACCTCGGTGGCCTGCGCTTCGCCATGATGACCTGCTACGACCTGCGCTTCCCGGAAATGGCACGCTACCTTCTCGACGCGGGCGCCACCGCGATCGCGCTGCCGGCAGCCTGGCTGGTCGGCCCGGCGAAGGAGAGCCACTGGCAGACCCTGGTGCGGGCGCGCGCCATCGAGAACACCTGCTACGTCCTCGCCGCGGGCCAGACCGGCCCGGCCTACTCCGCGCAGAGCCTCATCGCCGACCCGTTGGGCACCGTCCTCGCCGCCGCGGGCGAGATCCCCGGCCAGGCCGTCGCCACGCTCTCCGCCGACCGGATCGACGCGGTGCGCGCGACCAACCCGTCCCTGACCAACCGACGGTTCCGCGTGCTACCAGCATAGAATCCCCGGTTGATGAGTCCCTCGTACAGTCCCGCCGACCGGCCGCGCCTCCCAGTGGTGGCGCGGCCGGCCGACGAGCCCGCCAAGGACTTCGCCTACCGCTACATCAAGGACCAGATCCTCGACCTCACCCTGCCGCCCGGCCACATCGTCACCGAGATGGACATCGCGAACGTCACCGGCCTGTCCAGGACCCCGGTGCGCGAGGCGTTCCTGCGGCTGGACGCGGAGCGGCTCATCCAGCTCATTCCCCGGCGCGGCGCGCTGGTCACGACCGTCACCGCGCGGCAGATCCGCGAGTTGTCCAAGACCCGGCTCGTCCTGGAACTGCACGCGGTGCAGGAGATCGTGGCCAACCACATCGAGGTCGCGGACACGCTGATCCCACTGGTCGAGAAGCAGGCGGAGCTGGTCGCCGACGGCGCGGGCTACCCGGAGATCATCGCGGTCGACCGGGCCTTCCACACCGCGATCGTGGCCGCGGTCGGCAACACCGAGCTGACCGAGCTGTACCGGTCGATGGGCGACCGGCAGATGCGCACCGGCGTCACCTCGTTCACCAAGATCCCCGGTCGCGCCGAGACCGCCGTCCCGCACCACCGCCGCATCGCCGAGGCGCTCAAGCGCTTCGACCTCGAAGAGGTCGAGGACGCGCTGCGCGACCACCTCGAACGCAACGCCCCCGACCTGGAGCGCTACCTGCCCTGATCGGCCGCGACCGGCGCCCGTTCGATCAGCGTGAACTCGGCCGGATCCAGCCTGCTGGTCGCCTTCGCGTACTCGCGCATGTAGCCGGGCCAGTTCGTCACGATCCGCCCGTTCGCGTCCCGGTACCAGGACTGGCAGCTCAGCCAGGCCGTCCCGGCGAAGCGCCGCTGCACCGCGGCATCACTGGCGGCCAGCACGTCCGGCCGCAGATCCACCGCGGCCGCCGCCCGTGCGCGCGCCAGCTGCACCGCCTGCCGCAGGTACCTGGCCTGCGCCTCAAGGAAGAAGATGATCGATCCGCCCGAGGTGTTCGTGTTCGGCCCGTACATCACGAACAGCGAGGGAAACCCGGACACCAGCACGCCAAGATGCGCCTTCGGTCCGTCCGCCCACGCCTCGCGCAGCGTCCGCCCGCCGACCCCGGTGATGTCCATCGGGAACATGAACTGGGTGGTGCGGAAGCCGGTCGCGTAGATCACGCAGTCGACCTCGTGCACCCGCCCGTCCTCGGTCTGTGGCCCGGCAGGCGTCATCCGCGCGATCTTCCCGGTCACGAGTTCGACGTTCTCGCGTTGCAGCGCCGGCAGGAACGCCGAGCTGAACAGCACGCGTTTGCAGCCGAACGCGTAGTCCGGCCAGGCCCTGCGTCGCGTTTGCGGGTCGCGTAGCTGCGAGCGCATGAACATTTCCGACCAGATCCGCCCGAAATTCCCGAGCGTGCGCGGATGCCGGATCTGCGCGGTCAACAGTTCCAGGTACTGATACAGCGTCTGCCGCCACACCGTCCGCGCCAGCGGAAGGTGCCGGAACAGCGCGGTGATCGGTCGCGCGTAGGTGCTGTTGCGGCGCGGCAGGAGCCAGTTGCCGCTGCGCTGGAACACGGTCATCCGCGCGACCTGTTCGGCGACCGGTGGGACGAACTGCACCGCGCTCGCGCCGGTGCCGATCACCGCGACCCGCTTGCCGGTCAGGTCGTAGTCGTGGTCCCAGCGCGCGGAGTGGAAACTGTGCCCGGCGAAGCTCTCCATGCCCTCGAACGAGGGGTACGCGGGCTGGTTCAGCTGACCGGTGGCCAGCACGACCGCCGTCGCGCGCAGTTCGTCCGCGTCGCCTGCCGCGTCCTCGGTGCGCACCAGCCAGTTCCGCGCGTTCTCGTCCCAGTCGCAGGCGGTCACCCTGGTCCGCGTCCGCACCAGCGGCGTCACCCCGAACACGTCCGCGACCTGCTCGATGTACGCGAGGATCTCCGCGCGCGGCGAGCACAGACGCGACCAGGTCGCCTTCTGCGCGAACGAGTACGAGTAGAGGTGGCTGGGCACATCGCAGGCCGCGCCCGGATAGTCGTTGTAGTGCCAGGTCCCGCCGATGCCCTCGGCCGCGTCGACGATCACCAGGTCGCCGATGCCATGCTTCTTCAGCTCGATCGCCGCCGCGATCCCGCCCAGTCCGGCCCCCACTATCACCACGTCGTGAATGTGCGCCACCTGGTCATCGTGACATTTCCCAGCGAAGCACGCGAGTACCACGGCAGACTGGTGACCATGAACAAGGTGTGGTTGATCACCGGAGCGAACAGCGGCTTCGGCAGGGCCTTCGCGGAAGCGGCGATCGTCGAGGGCGACGTGGTGGTCGCCGCGGCGCGCAGGCCGGACACGTTGGCGGAACTCGTTGCCGCGCACCCGGATCAGGTGCGGGCGGTCCAGTTGGACGTGACCGACCAGGCGGCAGGCCGCGCGGTTGTCGAGGATGTCCTCGCGCGACACGGCAGGATCGACGTGCTGGTCAACAACGCGGGCCGCACCCACGTCGGCGCGGCCGAGGAGACCAGCGACGCGGAGCTGCGCGACCTGTTCGACGTGCACTTCTTCGGCCCGGCCGAACTCGTGCGGGCCGTGCTGCCGCACATGCGGGCCCGGCGCTCGGGCGCGATCGTGCAGCTGAGCAGCATGGGCGGGCAGATGTCCTTCGCGGGCTTCTCCGCGTACAGCGCGACCAAGTTCGCGTTGGAGGGTTTCTCCGAGGCGCTCGCCGACGAGGTGAAGCCGTTGGGCATCAAGGTGTTGATCGTCGAGCCGGGCGCGTTCCGCACCGGGTTGTGGGGCAGCGCAAGCGCCAGCGCGGAGATCGAGGACTATCGGGCGACGGTCGGCGCGACCCGGGACATGGTCGGTGGGGGAGGCGGCGGCCAGCCGGGCGACCCGGCCAAGGCGGCGGCCGCGGTCATCGCCGCGCTGGCGGCGGAGGAGACACCGCTGCGGCTGCCGTTGGGCGGCGACGCGCTGGATGCGATCGTCGGGCGCCTGGACACCACCAAGGCCGACATCGCGACCTGGGAGAAGACGATCCGCGAGACCACCTTCGACGAGTGATCATATCGAGGTACCGCGAAACGTCGGTACAATCGATCGCATGACCGAGCCGGACCAGGAACTGGTGCTGGTGCTGCGCGCACTGGCCAACCCGGTGCGGTTGCAGCTGCTGACCTGGCTGCGTGAGCCGCGCGAGCACTTCGAGCTGACCAACGCGATCGCCGACGTGGACGAGGTCGGCGTGTGCGTGAGCACCATCCAGGCCAAGACCGGCCTCGCCCAGTCGACGGTGTCGGCGTACATGGCCGAGCTGCACCGCGCCGGCCTGGTGCACGCGACGCGGGTCGGCAAATGGACGCACTACAAGCGGGACGAGGCGCGGATCGCGCGTCTCGTCGCCGTGCTCGGCGACACCATCTGAAACAGCTTGCATCTCATATCGAGATTATGCGATATTTCGATGTATGGGAAACATTGACGGAGTTGGGCTCGGCCGGTTCGGGGTGTGGACGTTCGACTTCGAAGACCAGTCGGCCGCGCTGATGCGCGAATCCATCCAGGAGCTGGAGGATCTGGGCTGGTCCGCGTTCTGGATCCCGGAGCGCGACGGTCGCGAGGCCCTCACGCACGCCGGCTTTCTGCTGGCCAGCACGCAGCGGATGCACGTGGTCAACGGCATCGCGCAGATCTGGCCGCGCGAGGCCCGCTGGACGCACGGTGCGAGCCTGCTGCTCGCGGACGCCTACCCGAACCGGCACGTGCTCGGCCTCGGCGTCGGCGCGGCCAAGCCGGGCGTCAACCTGATGGACGCGCTGACCGGCTATCTGGACGAACTGGACGCGACCACGTCGCCGAACCCGGCGCCCGCCGCGCCGATCCATCGCATCCTCGCCGCGCACGGCCCGAAGATGCTGGAACTGGGGCGTGATCGCGCGCAGGGCGCGCACACGTATCACGTGAACGTCGCGCACACCGTTGAGGCGCGCGAGATCCTCGGCCCGGACGCGTTTCTCGGCGTCGAGCAGGCGGTGCTGTTCGAGACCGACCCGTCGGTCGCGCGCGCCGTTGCCCGCGAGCACCTCGTGCCCTACCTGGCCGGCAAGTTCAACGTCGCCAAGTTCCGCCGCCTCGGCTACACCGAGGACGAGCTGAGCAACGGCGGCGGCGACCGGTTCGTCGACGATCTCGTCGCCTGGGGCGAGCCGGACGCGATCGTCGGGAAACTGCGCGAACACGCGGCGGCCGGTGCCGATCACGTGGCCGTGCAGGTGATCGGCACCAAGCCGGGTGAAACGGCGATGCCGCACTGGCGAACCCTGGCCGCCGCGCTGCTGCCGTGACCGCCCTCGTTCGGTTACACTGATAACTGGATTTGTTATCAGTGATAACACGATGGGCGGGAGCATTGTTCGACGCGCTGACCGACGATCAGACCGCACTCGCGCGGCTGCGACTGTGCGGCAGGCGCGACAACGGTTGGCGCTCGCCGCTCGTGCAGCTGGTCGACAACGCCGAGGTCGCCGACCAGTTCGACCTGCCGCCCGGCCCCGACCTGGTGTTGGTGCTGGTCACCGAGGGTAGGACGAGGATCGAGTCACGCCAGGGCGCGCACTGGCGCGGCGCCGACTACCACCCCGGCCGGATCGGCATGACCGCCCCCGGCAGGCCGACGCACCTGCGTTGGCGCGGCGAGGCGCGCACGCTGACCACGCACGTGTTCCTGCCCACCAGCCTGCTCGAACGAACCGCCGTCGACCTGCACGGACCGGCGGCGGCGCAGCTGGACTGGCCGGACGCGCTGGCCATCGACGACCCGGTGCTGGCCGCGGTCGTCGGCGGGCTCGGCGAGTCCGCGCTGGCCGGCGCCGACCAGCTCTACGCGGAAACCGCGGCCGCCTACCTTGCCGCGCACCTGCTGACCAGACACGGCTCACTTCCCGCTCCGCGCCCGGTCGGCGGCGAGGACATGCGGGTGCGCAACGCGATCTCGTTCATCAACGACAACCATCACCTGCCGTTGGCGCTGGGCGACATCGCGGCCGTGGCGAACCTGAGCCCGTTCCACTTCCTCCGCGTGTTCAAACTGGCGACGGGCCAGACCCCGCACCGCTTTCTCAACACCGTCCGGGTCAATCGGGCGCGGCGCTACCTGCAACGCCGCGACCTGTCCGTCACCGAGATCGCGTACCTGTGCGGCTTCGCCACCCCTTCCCGGCTGGCCACGGCCTTTCGTCAGGAAACCGGAGTGTCACCGAGCGCCTACCGGAACAGCCCGCAATAAACGAAAAGGCTGAACCGCAACCAGCGGAAAGCGCGGACCGACCCGGCTGCCTAGGGTCGCTGGTATGTCCACAAAAGACTCGACAGTGGGGTTGGCCTGCACGGTCAACGGTCAGGCCGTCCAACTCGAGTTGGATCCGAGGGAATCGCTGCTGGACGTGCTGCGCGAGCGGCTCGCGCTGACCGGCACGAAGAAAGGCTGCGACCAGGGGCACTGCGGCGCGTGCACGGTGCATGTGGACGGTCGCCGGGTGGTGTCCTGCCTGACGCCCGCGATCCAGGTCACCGGCCAGGACGTGACCACCATCGAGGGCGTCGTCGGCCAGGACGGCGGCCTGCACCCGTTGCAGCAGGCGTTCATCGACAACGACGCCCTCCAGTGCGGCTACTGCACGCCCGGCCAGATCATGTCCGGCATCGCCTGCATCGCCGAGGGCCACACCGGCACCGACGACGAGATCCGCGAATACCTCAGCGGCAACATCTGCCGCTGCGGCGCCTACGTCGGCATCGTCGCCGCCGTGCGGCAGACCGCGGACGGGGCGTGATCTCATGCGCGCCTTCGCCTACCTCGCGCCGACCTCCGTCGCCGACACCCTCGACGCCTTACGCACCGCGCAGCCCGGCACCAAGATCCTGGCCGGCGGCACCACGCTCTACGACCTGATGAAGCTGGACATCGAGACCCCGCCCGCGGTCATCGACGTGCACCGGCTCGCCGAACTCAACACCATCGACGTCGGCGCGGACGAACTCGTCTTCGGCTCCGGCGCGCGCATGGCCGACGTGGCCAACCATCCGGCGATCAAGGCCGACTACCCGGGCATTTCCGAATCGCTGTGGCGGGCCGCGTCGCAGCAGTTGCGCAACATGGCCACCCTGGGCGGGAACCTGTTGCAGCGCACCCGCTGCGCCTACTTCCGCGGCGGCTCGGAATTCCCGTGCAACAAACGCGCACCGGGCAGCGGCTGCGCGGCCATCGGTGGCCATGACCGCGGTCACGCGCTGTTCGGCGGCAGCGACTCCTGCATCGCCACCTACGCAGGCGATCTGGGCATCGCGCTGATCGCCTTCGACGCCGTCGTGGACGTGGTCGGCCCGAACGGCGAACGCAGCGTGCCCTTCGCCGAACTGCACGTCGAACCGGGCGAGGACCCGACCCGCGAACACGTCCTCGCGCCGGACGAGCTGATCGTGCGCATCCGGGTCCCCGCGACCCCGGCCGGACGCGGCTCCACCTACCTCAAGATCCGCGACCGCGAGTCCTACGCGTTCGCGCTCGCCTCGGCCGCCGTTGGCCTTGTCATCGACGGCGAGGGCCTGGTCAGCGAGTGCCGGATCGCGTTGGGCGGTGTCGCCACCCGACCCTGGCGGGCCACCGAGGCCGAACAGGCCCTGCTAGGCAGGCCCCTGACCCCGCAGGCCGCACGCTCCGCCGGGGAGGCCGCGTTCGCGACGGCGAGACCGGGCACCTACAACGGATTCCGCGTCGAGCTGGGCATCCGCATCGTTGCCGACGCGCTGCGCACCGCTGGAGAGCGAGCCACCCGATGACAGTCACGGATCCACCCATCGACACCCGGCGCGTGGACGCCTACGAGAAGGTCACCGGCCAGGCCCGCTACGGAGCCGATCGCGTGCCCGACGGCCTCGCCTACGCGACGTTCGCCACCGCGCGCATCGGCAAGGGCCGCATCACCCGCATCGACACCTCCGCCGCCGAAGCCGTGCCCGGCGTCCAACTGGTGATCACCCGGTTCGAGCCGGACGAACTGCACGACGTCGGCTTCATCATGGCCGGCGGCTACGCGATCCAGAGCCTGCAACCGCTGCGCGACGACCGTGTCGCCTATCGCGGCCAGCCGATCGCCATGGTCGTGGCCGACAACCTGGTCGCCGCGACCGAGGCCGCGCTGCTGATCGAGCCCGAGTACGAGCCGGAGCCGTTCGCGGTCAAGATCGACGCCGAGGGCGCCAACACGCTCGTCCAGGAGCAGGCGATCCCGCTGCCCTTCCTGGCCGACATCAAGCTCGGCGACGCCGACGCGGCCTTCAAGGCCAGCCCGGTGCGGATCACCGGCACCTACGAGCACGCCGCCCAGCACGCCGTGCCGATGGAGCCCAACGCCAGCGTCGTGCGCTGGGAGGGCGACAAGCTCATCGTCAACGACAGCACCCAGAACGCGAACGCGGTGCGGTTCGGTCTGGCCACTCAGCTCGGCCTCGACCCGGCCGACGTCGAGGTCACCTCGCCCTACATCGGCGGCGGGTTCGGCCAGAAGAACTCCATGCACCTGCACCTCGGCCCGATCGCGGTCGCGTCCCGGCGGCTGAAGCGACCGGTCAAGATGGTGCTGCCCAGGCCGCAGACCTTCCACACCGGCAGCTTCCGGCCCAACACCGTGCACACCGTGCGACTGGGCGCGGACGAGAACGGCACGCTGCGCTCGATCATCCACGAGATCGACGCCCAGACCTCCCGGCACGACCTGTTCCCGAACCTGTCGACCGAGGTCTCCTCGCGCCTCTACGCCGTGCCCGCCTTTCGTGGCCGGCATCGCCTGGTGCAGACCGACGTGCAGACCCCCGGCTACATGCGCGCACCGCACGAGAGTCCGGCCATGTTCGCGATCGAGTCCGCAATGGACGAACTCGCGCACCTGACCGGCATCGACCCGGTGGAGCTGCGACTGGCCAACGACGCCGCCGTCGACCCGGTCACCGGCCTGCCGTTCTCCAGCCGGCACCTGGCCGAGTGCCTGCGGCGCGGCGCGGCGACATTCGGTTGGGAGAAAAGGAATCCGGTGCCCGGCTCGATGGTCGCCGAGGACGGATCGATCATCGGCTGGGGCGTCGCGGCCGGCTGCTACCCGGGCAACATCGTGCCGGCCATCGCGCGCCTGACCGCGACCGAGGACGGCACCATCACCGTCGCCGTCGGCGGACACGAGATGGGCCAGGGCATTCGCTCGGCCGTCGCGTTGCTCGTCTCCCGCGACCTCGGCGTGCCGGTGAACAGGGTCATCGTGCAGGTCGGCGACACCACCACCGTGCCGCAGCACCTCACCGCCGGTTCCTGGGGCACCGCGGCCGCGCTGCCCGCCGTGCAGGCCGCCGTCGACGAACTGCGCAAGGCGCTGGACGTCACCGACCCGGACGAGGTCGACCTCCCGGCCGCGTTACACGCCAAGGGCAAGCCGGTGCTGACCGTCGAAGCCAGCACACTCGGACCCGGCCAGGCACCGCCGATCCTCGACCGGCTCCGCTCCGGTGGCCTGGCCATCGGCGGCCCGGTCTACCCCGAGTTCGTCACGTTCAGCTGGATCGCGCACTTCGTCGAAGTCCGGATCGAGCCGACCACCCGGCGCATCCGCGTGCCGCGGGTGGTCAGCGTTGCCGACTGCGGCCGCGTCGCCAGCCCGGTCACCGCGGCCAGCCAGGTCCGCGGCGGCGTGGTGTGGGGGATCGGCGCCGCGCTGCGCGAGGAGAGCGACGTCGACGACCGCTTTGGCGGATTCCTCAACACCACGCTGGAGGAGTACCCAGTTCCGGTCAACGCGGACATCCACCAGATCGAGGTCGACTTCATCGACGAACCCGACCTGCTGCTCAACCCGGTCGGCGTGAAGGGCGTCGGCGAGGTCAGCATGGTCGGCGTCGCCGCCGCCATCGCCAACGCCGTGTTCCACGCGACCGGCAGACGCATGCACCGCCTGCCGATCCGGCTGGAAGACGTCCTGTGACAACAGGATCCACTCGCCCGTCGGTCAGCAGGCCGGACGCACTCAGTCCGGCCGCGCTGGCTGACGCCAGGCAGCACCAGCCCACGCGTGGCCTGGTCGGCCTAGCCATCGTCGTCCCGTTCACCGCGCTGCTCTCGCTCGGCGCGGACGGGCCGACCCGCTCGCTGACCCTGCTCGCGCCGATCATCGCGTTCGCGCTGCCGATCATCGCGATGATCGCGTTCTGGTGGGACGACTGGCCCGGCTCGAAACTCGCCCGCCCCTGGTCCGGCCTGACCGACACCGGCATTGTCGTCATCGGCGGCCTCGTGCTCACCCTGCTCGGCCAACTCGTGGTCAACGGAACCGACCTCGTCGGCGTGTTCGCGCCCGGCCCCGGCCATCCCGGCAGCTACCCGGACACCGTGCCGCTGGCCGGCGGGATCTTCACGGTCATGCTGCAACTCACCCTGGTCAGCGAATACTGGCCGCTGCGACCGCTGCTGCACCGGTTGCCCTCCGGCCCGGTCGCGGTCGCGCTGGCCTGGCTGCTCGGCCTGCTTGCCTGGCTGCTCGCCGTGCGCTCGCACGCGATCCAGCCGGAAACCTATGGCGCCTGGCTGACCTCGATCGGCTGCTGGCAGATGCTGTTCTACCTCGCGCTGCGCGGCTGGCCCTTCGCACGGAGCAACCGGAAATGGTTGCGGCTGCTCATCGCGAACGTCGTGGTGATCGGCTTCGGCTGGGCAGCCTACCTGTTCTTCGCGGACGCGCTCGGCCTCTCGCCCGCCACGGTCACGGCCATCTCGGGCACGGGCGTCGGCTGCGTGTTGCTGGTCTGCATGCTGTTCGAGGCGTGGCCGGCGATCCGGCTCGACTCCCGGCCGCTCGGCCGCACGCTCGTCGTGTGCACGGTCGTCGCGCTGACCGCCTTGCTGGTGTGGCTGCTGCCGATGCTCGCCCGCGCCATCGGCGTCAGCGCCGCGCAGCAGTGGAGCTGGACGACGCACGTGACGCTGAACGCGCTCGCGACCATGGTCATTCTGCACGTCGCGGTCGGCCGACGGTGGCCATCGCGCGCATCACTGCCGGAATGACGCGGGTGCCGGATTCGCCCGGCACCCGCGTGATCGCTATTCGGTCGGCTCGCTGATGTTGACCATCCACGGAATACCGAAACGGTCGATGCACATCCCGAACTCGTCGCCCCAAGCCTGCTTTTCCAACGGCATGGCCACCGTGCCGCCGTCGACCAATTTCTCCCAGTAGCCGCGCAGATCCGCGCCGTCGTCGCCACTGAGGCTGATGGTGATGTTGTTGCCCGGCTTGTGCTCCATGTCCGGCGGAATGTCCGCGGCCATCAGGGCGAAACCGGACGGCGATACCAGGTTGGCGTGCATGATGCGATCTTTGACGCCCGGCTCGGTCATGCCGAATTCGCCGAAAGTCGTCGTGTTCAGCTCGCCGCCGAACACGCTCTGATAGAACTCCATCGCCGTGCGGGTGTTACCGGCGAAACTGAGGTAAGGGTTCAAGCGCGAAGCCATGATGTGCTCCGAATGTCGGCAATAAGCACGCATCCTGCCAGCAATGTCCAGGATCGACAATGCGAACATCACCCGGTAACCGGCACCTCGCGCGGCGCAGATGTCCGTGCCCGTTCCAGCCTGCGGGTACGCGTGCCGAAAGCGTAGGAAAGAAAGCCGAGCAGCAGGATTGCCGCCAGCGGGACCACCTGGCTCAGCGTGTAGCCCAGCCGTTGACCCGCGAAGCTGCTCTGCAGCGAGTCGGTCGGATTGCCGCCCGTGCCGAACCAGCCCACCCCGAAACCGGGCCAGATCAACACCACCACCGTGAACAGCACCAGCACTGTGGTGATCGCCGCGACGAACCGCACTCCGAACATGCCGCCCGGTACTCGATACGGCCGCTCGACCTGCGGGAACTTCCTGCGCAGCACAGCAAGTGAGGGAAAGGTGAATACATAGAGATGAACGTGGTCGAGACGGCCAGGCCGAGGCCGGCCGCGAAGTACCGCTCGTTCGATCCGCCGGTCAGCGCGAACGCCAGCACCATCACCACCGTCGCCACCACCCCGGACAGCACATTCACCCGCACGGGGGTGCCGAACCTCGGCGATATCCGGCCGAACCAGGCGGGCCCGGCCCCGTCCGCGCAGGCCACCGCCTGACCGCGGTCGCCGCCCATCGCCCAGGTGACGCCGCTGGTCAGCACGCCGATGATCAACCCGCCCGCGCACACCGACGCCAACCCCTGCCCCCACCCGGTCAGCGTGACCGTCCCGTCCGACGCGACCGAGCCGCCGTACGCGGTGAACACCGACTTCACCGCGTCGATGAACCCGCTCAGGCTGCCGATCTGCTTGTTCGGGAGAACCAGCAGGATGCCCAGGATCGGCCCGCCGTAGAGCGGGAACGACGCGAACCCGGACCGCAGCACGGCGAACGGCACGTCCCGCTTGGCATCGGTCATCTCCTCCGACGCGGTGCTCGGCAGTTCGAACCCGACGTAGTTGAAGATCAGCAACGGCACCAGGCCGATGAACCCGGCATACGACGGCCGGAAATCGCGCCACGACAACGGTTGCACGCCGTTGCGCACCGCATGGACCACAACGGACACCGCGAAGAACACCAGCAGCAGCACCCGCGCGATCGCGCCGATCGTCGGCACCCACCTGCCGATCCGGAACGAGAGCAGCACCGCCAGCACGCCGACCCAGATGAACACCAGTCCGGCCACGTACTTCCAGATCCCCGGCAGCGGCACGAAGAACGTCTGGAACGTGGTGATCGCGATGATGCACAGCGTGCCGCCCACCCACAGCGGGTTGGAGATCCAGTACATGATCTGGTTGACCCCGGCGACCAGGCGGCCGAACGCGAGCTTCGTCCACACATACGGGCCGCCCTCGAACGGGAAGGCCGTGCCCAGCTCCGCGACCAGCAGGCCGTACGGCACGAAGAACACCACGGCGAGGATGATCATCCAGGTCAGGCCCTGCGGGCCGTTGGCAGCGACCGAGCCGATCGTGTCCAGCCCGACCAGCGTGCAGACCAGGAAGGACAGGATGTCGAACCGGTGGAAGTCGCGGCGCAGCCGGGAGCGC
This sequence comes from Pseudonocardiaceae bacterium, assembly GCA_035948315.1. GTDB lineage: Bacteria > Actinomycetota > Actinomycetes > Mycobacteriales > Pseudonocardiaceae > CAJCJE01. The sequence continues at coordinate 35,521 of DASZJG010000048.1, forward strand.
TGCGTCGACCACGACCCGCCGATCCCTTCTGGTGGACGATCCGCCACGGCGACCTCCTCGTCAGCTACTGACTGATTAGTCAGTAGATAGGGAGTGTGATTCCGATCGCACGCCGCGTCAAGGGGCTGTGTAACCTCGTACATATGGCGCGAAAAGGAGTTGCCGTCCGGCGGGACGAGATCGTGCTCGCCGCGCTGGATCAGGTGCGACAGCGCGGAATCGCCGGCGTGCGCGCCGCGGAAGTGGCCAAATCGCTCGACGTGAGCACGTCGTTGATCTTCTACCACTTCGGCACGCTGGAGAACCTGATCGTCGAGGCGTTCCGGCACGCGGCAGAGGCGGATCTGGCGCGGTTGCGCGAGATCATGGCCGAGGGCGGCGCGGTCGCCAAGCGCCTGCGCGCCGTGCTCGACTGGTACGCGCCGACCAACAAGGCCGATGGCTGGCTGCTCTGGATCGAGGCATGGGCCGGCTCCCTGCGCGACACCGAACTGCGTTCCGTCGCCCAGCGCCTGGACCTGCGCTGGCGCGAGGCGGTGGTCGCGCTGATCGCGGAAGGCGTTGGCGCCGGCGAGTTCAACTGCGTCGATCCGCGCGCGGCGGCCTGGCGGCTGACCGCGCTGCTCGACGGTCTCGCCGTGCAGATGGTCGCCAGGGACGGCGCCGTCACCGCCGCCGAGTGCACCGAGTGGTTGGAACAGGCGATGCGCCACGAACTGGGCCGGTGACTCGGCGTGGTCGAGTTGACGCGCCGGCAACTCGACCCGATACTGACTGTCTAATCAGTCAGTAAAAGGAGGTGCGGTGATCGCGCTGGCCAACGAGGACCCGACCCGGGAGGCCACCACGGCCGCTGCCCCCTTTCTCGAACTCCGCTGGACCGACCCGGTGACCGGCTGCCACGGCTATCTGGTCGTCGACCGGCTGGTTCGCGGTGTGGCCAGCGGCGGCCTGCGCATGCGCAGCGGCTGCACCCTCGACGAGGTGCGCGGCCTGGCCATCGGCATGACCAGGAAGGAAGCCCTCAACTACGACCCCGAGGGCCGCTACGTCCCGCTCGGCGGAGCCAAGGGCGGCATCGACTTCGACCCGTACGACGAGCGCGCCCGCGACGTGCTCGCCCGCTACCTGCGCGCCATGCGGCCGATGATCGAACGGTTCTGGACCATGGGGGAGGACCTCGGCCTGCGCCAGGACGTCATCGACGAGGTCATCGCCGAGATCGGCCTGCGCAGCTCCGTCCAGGCCGTCTACCCGCTGCTCGACGACGAGGCCGACGCGATCGACCGGCTCGACCGCGCGTTCCGCGTCGACGTCGACGGCGTCGGCCTGCCCGAACTCGTCGGCGGCCTCGGCGTGGCGGAGGCCGCCCTCTGCGGCCTCGACCGACTCGGCATCCCACGCGCCGGTGCCCGGGTCGTCGTCCAGGGCTTCGGCTCGATGGGCGGCGCGACCGCCCGCTTCCTCGCCGCCGCCGGCCTGCGCGTGGTCGGCATCGCCGACATCCGCGGCGTCGTCGCCAACGACAACGGCCTCGACGTGGAAACCCTGCTGCGCGGCCGGGATCGGCACGGCGCCATCGACCGAGCCCTCCTCCGCCCCGCCGACGTCGAACTCCCATCCGACGCCTGGCTCACCCTCCCCGCCGACGTGCTCGTGCCGGCGGCGATCTCCTACTGCGTCGATTCGGGAAACCAGGCGTCCATCGGCGCCCGCCTGGTCGTCGAGGCGGCCAACATGCCGGTCAGCGAAGACGCGGAAGACCAGCTCCGACAACGGGGAGTCGTGATCATTCCCGACTTCGTGGCCAACTCCGCGACCAACTCCTGGTGGTGGTGGACCCTGTTCGGCGACGTGGACGCCGATGCCGGCCAGGCGTTCGGCAAGGTCCGCGACCGCATGCACGAACTCGTCGCCACGGTGTTCGACCGAGCCGAGCGCGACGGCGTCAGCCCGCGCGCCGCGGCCCTGCGGTTGTGCGCCGACAACCTCGCCGCGATCACCGCCCGGTTCGGCGACTCCACCCCATGACCCGGCGCAGCGGCGCGTCCGCTCTCGTCAACGCCCTCCTCGCGCACGGCGTCGACACGGTCTTCGGCATCCCCGGCACGCACAACCTGCCGATCTACGCCGAGTTGGCCAAGCACGGCATCCGCCACGTCTCGCCCCGCCACGAACAAGGCGCCGCGTTCGCCGCCGACGGCTACGCGCGCGTCTCGATGAAACCTGGGATTGTTGTCGCGACAACAGGCCCAGCAATCTTGAACGCGGCGACCGCGGCGGCACAGTCGTACTCGGACTCGATCCCGGTGCTGTTGATCTCGCCCGGCATGCCGACCGACCATCCGGCGCGCGGCAACGGCCTGCTGCACGAGGTCAAAGACCAACGCGCGGCCATGGCCGCGGTCACCGCCGGCAGCGACCGGGCGGGCAGCGTCGCCGACATCCCGATCGCCGTCGCCCAGGCATTCGCCGACCTCACCACCGGCCGCCCCCGCCCCCGCCACCTGGAAATCCCCCTGGACCTCCTGGACCTCACCGAAGAAGCAGTAATCCCCACTCCCGTCCAGACCGCCCACCCCATCCCCGACCCCACCGACGCCGCCCGCGTCCTGGCCTCCGCCACCAAGATCGGCATCATCGCCGGCGGCGGCGCTCGAGCCGCGTCCAAGCAGGTCCGCGCCCTCGCCGAACGCCTGGCCGCACCAGTGGTCACCACGGCGAACGGTAAAGCCGTCCTCCCCGAGGACCACCCCCTGTCGCTACGCGCGGGCCTGCACCACCCCTCGGTCGCCCGCTTCATCGCCGACTGCGATGTGGTCGTGGCGATCGGCACCGAACTCTCGCCCGCCGACTGCTGGTCCGGCCCACTCCCGCTGCCGCGCCTGATCCGCATCGACATCGACCCGACCGCGGCGATCACCAACGCCGTCCCGGAAGTCGCCCTGATCGGCGACGCCGCCACAGTGCTCGACGCACTGACCCCCGCGCTGCCCCAACGCGCCGACACCGGCTGGTGGACAGCACACCAATCCGCCATCCGATCCGAAGCCGCGACCGAAGGCGCCCCCTGGCTCCCGCTCCTCGCGGCGGTGCACGACGCGCTGGGCCGCGAAGGCATCCTCGCCGCTGACAGTGCCATGGTCTGCTACTACGGCGCCCTGTCCAACCTGCCGCGCTACCAGCCGTCGACCTTCCTGTATCCGACCGGCCTCGGCACCCTCGGCTACGGCCTGCCGGCCGCGATCGGCGCCAGCCTCGGCGCCCCCGACCGTCGCGTGCTCGCGTTGCACGGCGACGGCGGCTTCCTGTTCACCGCACCCGAACTCGCCTCCGCCGCCCAACTCGGCCTGCCGCTGCCGGTCGTCGTCGTGGACAACGGTGGCTACGGCGAGATCCGCGCGGAAATGCGCGACCGAGGCGACCCGGTGCACGCCGTCGACTTCCCGCCGACCGACTTCGCCGCCCTGGCTATCGCCCTCGGCTGCCACGGCGTCCGAGTCGACGATGTCGACGAGCTGCCGGACGTGCTCGAACGCGCCTACGCGGCCAACCAGCCGACGGTCATCCACGTGCGCGGCTGACCGGTTGTCGTCGGCTCGGCCTGTTGGAACGATTCAACTTGTGCAATGATGCGCATGGTTCGCGTTCTTCCTGCATGTTCGAGCAGTCAGCGCCGGTCGGTGGGAGTGATCGAGATGAGCAGACAACGCGTAGTCGCCCTCGCCGCGATCGCCGGCCTCGCCTTGGCTGCGACCCTCGCGACTCCCGCAACCGCCGTGCCCTCCGCAACCGCGCAGCTGGCCACCTCCCCGGCTTTGGCGGTAGGCGCGCCGTTGGTCGAGCCCGCGCTGCGAACCTGGGCCGGCAGTCCCGGCACCTTCACGATCACCGCGCACACCCGCGTTGTCTTCACCGACCCGAGCCTGGCCGGCGAGGCAGCGACCGTCAGCTCGGATCTCGGCCAACTCGTCGGCCATCCGGTCGCCGCCGGTTTCGGCGGCGGGGGGTCCGGCGATATTCGACTAGCGTTGATTCCGGCCGCGCCGGGCAATGCCGAGGGATACCGGCTCCAGATCGGTGACACCGTCACCATCCAGGCGCAGAACACGACCGGACTGAGCCACGGCGAGCAGACCATCGAGCAGCTCGCCGCCCGGTCCGACCAACTGCCGGACGGCACCGCGACCGATTGGCCGCAGGTCGGCGAGCGCGGCGTGATGATCGATGCGGGGCGCAAGTACTACCAGCCTGCCTACATCGAGCAGCTGATCCGCACCGCGGCCTGGTACAAGCTCAACACCGTCCACCTGCACCTGACCGAGTACAACGCGTTCCGGCTCAACAGCCCCACATTTCCCGGTCTCGCCGCGCCGCAGTCCTACGACCGTGCGGACATCGCGCGGTTCGAGCGCGTCGCGGCCAAGTACCACGTGACGATCATCCCCGAGATCGATCTGCCCGCGCACGCGACGGCGATCACCAACTACTGGTCGCAGACCACCTGGGACTGCGCGCCGATGAACAACGAGCGCGGCCACAACTTCACCGTCGACGTGACGAAACCGGCGACGCGGCAGGTGGTCAAGGAACTGCTCGACGAGTTCATTCCGTGGTTCGGCGGCCAGACCTTCGACATCGGCACCGACGAGTACCCGGTCCAGTCGACGCAGGAGCAGTGCCCGGAACTCGTCGACTACGCGAAGGCCAACCATTTCGCGAACACGTCCGACGTGATGGTCGACTTCATCGACTACCTCAACTCGATCGTCCGCGCGCACGGCAAAACCGCCGAAGCGTGGGGTTGGTGGGACGCGGCAGGCTCGCCGACGATCAGCCCGGACAAGAACCTCGTTGTCGAGGCGTATGGCAACGAGACCGACTTCAACGGTCGGGTCGGCGCCGAGCACTTCCTCGCCGAGGGCTATCAGGTCGTGTACGCGGACGGGAACCAGCTCTACGTGACGCCCGGCCTCAACCTGCTGCCCGACGACCAGACGCTGTACGCGAACTGGCCGTCGGTGTCGAACCCCGAGCTGCGCGGCTACATGGTGTCGCGCTGGTCGGACAACACCGAGACCGCGACCGACGCCTTCCAGGACTTCTACGCGAACCGACCCGAGGTCGTGCTCGCCGACCGAACCTGGGGCGGACCGATCCAGGGCACCGCGCTCGATCTGGAGAACCGGGTCGACGCGATCGGCCCACCGCCCGGCGTGCCCGGTCCGCCCGGCAACGCCGCTTTGCTCACCGGCACGGCATACCGTGGCGCCGGATATGCGGGCGTCGATGTCGGCCTGCCGACGACCGTGACCAAGGTTCGGTTTCTGCCGCAGGCCGCCCAGCCGAGCGCGATGACCGGCGGTGTGTTTCAGGGTTGCACGACCGGGCCGGACAGTGGCTGTGTCACGCTGGCCACGGTTGCGTGGAATCCGGCGACCGAGGATTGGCGCCAACTTGCCGTCAATGATCAGACGGCGTACCGGTGGCTGCGGTTTGTCGGTGCCGCGGGCGGTTCGGTGGAGTTCTATCGGTCGCCGGATGCGGTCGCGTCGATTCGGTTGGCCGCACCGAATACTCTTGCCGCGCTTGGCCGGAATGTGGTTACGGGGACGGTCACCAATACGACCGGTCGGGTGTTGACCCATGTCGTCGCATCGGTTGCGGTCAACTCGGCCGATTCGGGGATTTCGCTGATGGCCCAGTCTCGGACGGTACCGGTGCTGCTGCCGCACGGGTCGGCCGTGGTGCGGTGGCAGGTCGATGTGCCGCCGGATGTGGTCGCGGGCGACTATCGCATCGCGGCGTCCGTTGATCGGGCGAATGCCAGTGTGCTGAGCACGGTTCATCCGACGGTGACGACCACGATCGCGTCGGTCATCGCAGGCGGGACGACCACGTTGACGCTGAGCAGTTCGGCCGCGGTGGCCTTGCCGGTGCGATGGCAGGCTGCTGTGCCGATTGGGATCAGCCTCAGCCCGTCGAGTGGGACGGCCACCATCGCGCCGGGGGCGAGTGTTTCGGTGCGGGTCGCGGCGAAGGCGAACAGTGCTGTTCCGGGGGTGGCTACCGTGCCGATCAGTATGTCGAGTGGACGGTTTGGGTTGGGCGGCGCGAATCTGCTGGTTTCCGTGCCTTATGCCGATCTGGCCGGTGCGTTCGACAATGTCGGCATTACGGCCGATGGTGATGTGAACCCGGCTGATCTGGACGGCGGGATCGACGGGGACGGGTCGTCGTATTCGGCGCAGGCGTTGGCTGCGGCGGGTGCCGTTGCGGGTAAGACGTTCGCTGCCGGTGGGTTCAGCTTCGCTTGGCCTTCGTCCACTCCGGACAATGTCGCCGCCGATGGGCAGACCATTCTCATGGGCGGCCAGGGGCAGCGGCTCGGGTTGCTGGTCACCGCCAGTTATGTCGCGCCGGGGACGTTCGATGGTGTGGTCACGGTCAATTACACGGACGGCAGCATGGCCACCATCCAGCTTGCCGTGCCTGAATGGCAGCGGGGGTACAGCGCGTCGGCCGACGAGGTGATCACCATGCCGTATCACAACTACGCGCCGGTTGGTCAGGTTTCGGCCAGCACGCACATCTTCCTGGTCAGCGGAGCCATCGATCCGGCGAAGACCATTGCCTCCATCACTCTGCCGCCCGCAGGCGCGAATCGCGCCACGCTGCACGTGTTCGCGGTCAGTTCTTCGTAGCGAGCGACCGGAGGAAGAAGGTCAGGTTGGCGGGGCGTTCGGCAAGCCTGCGCATGAAGTAGCCGTACCACTCGGTGCCGTAGGGCAGGTAGACCCGGATGCGGTTGCCCTCGTCGGCGAGTCGCTGCTGCTCGGTCGGGCGGATGCCGTAGAGCATCTGGTATTCGAAGCTGTCCGACGTGCGGCCGGCGTTGGCGGCGAGTGTGCCGGCGATGGCGATCAGGCGGGGGTCGTGCGAGGCGACCATCGGGTAACCGGAACCGGCCATCAATGCCTTGAGGCAGCGCACGTAGGACAGGTCGACCTCCGGCTTTGTGGCGAACGCCACCGATGCCGGTTCGGCGTACGCGCCCTTGCACAGGCGGATGCGCGAGCCCGCGGTGGCCAGGTCGCGGCAGTCGGCCTCGGTGCGGCGCAGGTACGCCTGGAGCACCGCGCCGACCCAGGGGAAGTCGCGGCGCAGTTCGCGCAGCACGGCCAGGGTCGCGTCGGTGGTGGTGTGGTCCTCCATGTCCAGCGTGACGGTGGCACCGACCTCGCCGGCCGCCGCGCAGATCCGGCGCGCGTTGTCCAGGGTGAGGCCCGTGTCGAGCTTCTGACCGACCGCGGACAGCTTCACCGACACCTCGGCACGGTCGGTGAACCCCTTGTCCGCCAACCGCTTCAGCAACTCCTGGTAGGCCCGCACGGTGGCGTCGGCCGCCTCGGCGTTGGTGGTGTCCTCGCCGAGGCGGTCCAGGGTGACCAGCCGGCCGGTCGCCAGGAGGTCGCCGGTGGTGTCGACGGCCTCGCCGACGGAGTCGCCCGCGATGAACCGGCGCACCACCGGACGGGTGAGTGGGGAGCGTTCCACCACCGAACGCGCGGCGGCGGAACGGGCAGCGGCATGCAGCATCGGTCGAAGCATGATCATCACCCCTGGTGCGGGTAGCGGTAGTCGGTTGGCGGAACGAACGTTTCCTTGATCGACCTCGGCGACACCCAGCGCAGCAGGTTGTGCATGGCACCGGCCTTGTCGTTGGTGCCGGACGCGCGCCCGCCGCCGAAGGGCTGCTGGCCGACGACCGCGCCGGTGGGCTTGTCGTTGATGTAGAAGTTGCCCGCGGTGAAGCGCAGTGCTTCGCCGGCGTGCGCGATGGCCGCCCGGTCGGTGGCGATGATCGCGCCGGTCAGGCCGTACGGGGACACGGTGTCGAGCTGGCCCAGCACGCGGTCGTAGTCGGCGTCCTCGTAGACGTGCACGGCCAGCACCGGGCCGAAGTACTCGGTGCGGAACACCTCGTGCTCCGGGTCGGCGCCGAGCAGGACGGTCGGGGAGACGAAGTAGCCCTCGCTGTCGTCGGCGGTGCCACCGGTGAGGATGGTCAGGTTCTCGTCCGCGCGGGCCCGGTCGAGCACGCCGGAGAGGCGGTCGAACGCGCGCCGGTCGATGACCGCGCCCATGAAGTTGGTGAAGTCGGTGACGTCGCCGACGCTGATCGACTCGATCTCGCTGACCAGGTCGTCGCGCATGCGCTCCCAGATCGAGCGCGGCACGTACGCGCGGGACGCGGCCGAGCACTTCTGGCCCTGGTACTCGAAGGCGCCGCGGATCAGCGCGGTGCGCAGCACGGCCGGGTCGGCGGACGGGTGCGCGAGCACGAAGTCCTTGCCGCCGGTCTCGCCGACCACGCGCGGGTAGCCGCGGTAGCCGGCGATGTTCGCGCCGACCGTCGACCAGAGGTGCTGGAAGGTGGCCGTGGAGCCGGTGAAGTGGATGCCGGCCAGGTCGGGCGAGGCCAGTGCGACGTCGGAGACGGCGAGACCGTCACCGGGCAGCAGGTTGATGACGCCGGCCGGCAGACCGGCGGCCTCCAGCAGGCGCATGGTCAGGTGCGCGGAGAGCATCTGGGTGGGGGAGGGCTTCCACAGGACCGTGTTGCCCATCAACGCGGGCGCGGTCGGCAGATTGGCCGCGATCGCCGTGAAGTTGAACGGCGTGATCGCGTAGACGAAGCCTTCCAGCGACCGGTGGTCCATCCGGTTCCAGACGCCCGGCGAGCTGTTCGGCTGCTCGGCCATGATGCGACGTCCGAAGTGGACGTTGAACCGCCAGAAGTCGGCGAGTTCGCAGGCGGCGTCGATCTCGGCCTGGAACACGGTCTTGGACTGGCCGAGCATGGTGGCCGCGTTCAGGGTGGCGCGCCACGGGCCGGTGAGCAGGTCGGCGGCGCGCAGCAGGATGGCGGCGCGGTCGTCGAAGGACAGCGCGCGCCAGGCCGGGGCGGCGGCCTTGGCCGCGGCGACGGCGTCGCGTGCGTCCTGCTCGGTCGCGCTGGTGAAGGTGCCGAGCACCGCGCGGTGGTTGTGCGGCTGGACGACGTCGACCGGCGCGCCCGCGCTGACCCGCTGCTCGCCGCCGATGGTCGTGGTCAGCGCCATCGGCTGCTTGGTCAGTTCGCCGAGCGCGACCTCAATCGCGGCCCGTTCGGGGCTGCCCGGGGCGTAGTGCAGCGTTGGCTCGTTCGCCGGGGTCGGCACGGTGGTCACGGCATCCATGCCGTCAGGTTAGGGAGCGGAGCCGAGCGAAGGCTTGTTCGATCGGCTAAAGTTCACATCAGGAGCTTGTATGATTGGATAGCCATGGCCAGCTTGCAACAGGTGCTGATCGCGCTCGGTGACCCGCTCGCCGAGCTCCGTACCGCGCCGGACGGCCTGGAGCTGGACATTCGGGACGTGGTGTTCGTCGAGCCGGATGACCGTCCCGAACTCGGCCCCGGCGATCTGGCCATGGTCGTCGGCGCGCGCGACCGGGCCGCGCTGCCGCTGGTTCGGGCGGCGGGTCGGCAGCACGCGGTCGCGGTCGCCGTGAAGGTGGACGACGAGCGGGCCGCCGAACCCTTGGCCAAGGCCGCGCAGGACGCCGGGATCGCGCTGCTCGCGGTGCCGGTCGAGGTGCGCTGGGAACAGTTCGAGGCGCTGGTCAGGGGTGTGCTGGACACGGCACGTGAGGCCGAGGACGCGGACGACGGCGAGGTGCTCGGCGACCTGTTCACGCTCGCCCAGACGATCGCGAACCTGACCGGCGGCAGCATCAGCATCGAGGACACCGCGAGCCGCGTGCTGGCCTACTCACGGTCCGACGACGACGTCGACGAACTCCGTCGACTGTCCATTTTGGGTAGACAGGGGCCGGAGCCGTACCTGGCGAAGCTGCGTGAATGGGGTGTGTACCAACGGTTGCGCGCGACCGAGGAGGTGGTGCGCATCGACGAGCACCCCGAACTGGGCATCCGGCCCCGGCTCGCGGTCGGCGTGCACGCGGGCGGGCGACCGCTGGGCAGCATCTGGGTGCAGCGGGGCGCGACCCCGTTGGCCGACAACGCGGAACAGGCGCTGCTCGGCGCGGCCCGGGTGACCGCATTGCAACTCGTCCGCCGGCAACGTGTGGGCGAGAAGTTCCGCGACGACCTGCTCGCCGGCCTGCTGGCCGGACGGATCGACGCGCGTTCGGTGGCCAGGCAGGTCGGCGCCGACCCGGACAAGCCGGCCGCGGTCGTGGTGTTCGCGCTGCGCGAGGAGGCCGAGCGCGCCGACCGCACCGGTCGCGAACTCCGCCGCGTCGAACTGCTCTCGGTGATCTCCGTGCATGCGGCGGCCTATCGACGCAGCGCCCTGGTCACCCAGTCCGGCGACCGCACCTACGTCCTGCTGCCCGATCTCGGTTCGGCGGGCGGTCTGGTCGGCCTGACCCGCGACATGGTCACCGCGGCAGGCCGCCAACTGCGCGTGCGCACCAGGGCGGCGATCGGCCGGGTCGTGTCCGGCATCGCCGACGTGCGCGCGTCACGCGAGGAGGCCGACCGCGTACTGGACGCGTTGACCGAGGATGCCGACCCGGACGTGGCCACCCTCGCCGAGGTCCGCGCCCGCGTGCTGGTCGGCGAAACCCTCGCCCTGCTGGCCGAACGCCCGAGCCTGCGTGATCCCCGGCTGACCGCGCTCGCCGCGCACGACAACCACCTCGCGCCGTCGCTGCTCGCGTACCTCGACGCGCTCGGCGACGTGCGGACGGCCGCGGGCCGCCTGCACGTCCACCCGAACACCTTGCGCTATCGCGTTCGTCGCGCCGCCGAACTCACCGGCATCGACCTGGACGACCCGCTGGTGCGGCTGTTCGCCGGTTTGCAGCTGCGGCTGCCGGTCAGTGGGTGATGTCAGTGGGTGATGAGGTCGAACTCCTCCCACGGGCCGATCGCCGTACGGTTGGCGATCAGGGCTGACGCGCCCGCGTTCTCCGCGGTCACGAGGTGCTGGTTGTTGTAGGCGCGGAAGCTGACGCTGCCGTCACCGTTGCGGATCAGATAGAACGTCTCCCAGGGGCCGGGCCCGCCTCGGTTGGCGATCAGCGGTGCGGATCCGTTGCTCTCCGCGGTGACCCAGTCGTTGTCCGAGTGCGCCCGGAGATTGACGGTGCCGTCGGTCTTGGTGAACATGTCGAACGTCTCGGCCGTGCCGATCGAGGTGGCGTCCGCGATCAGCGAGGTGGTGTTGTTCGCGGCGTCGACGTACTTGCCGTTGGCATGGGCGTGGAAGCTCACCACGGACGTGCTCGTCGTGAACGTGGTGTTGTTGTTGGCGTAGCCGGCCGAGGCGAGGTTGGCCTGCACCGCGTTCTCGGTGGCGTCGGAAGGGAAGCCTGCGGTGACGGCGCCTTCGAAGAACTCGCCCGTGCCCATCGGGCTGTTGTCGCCGCCGGTGCCCAGTTCGATGGAGGGCTGCACCTTCATCGGGTTGTAGCCGTTCGGCATGGCGCCGGAATACGCGGTCGTCAATCCGCCCGACTGGCCGTTGCCGTACTTGAGCGTGAAGTTCGTGGTGCCGTTGTTCTTCTCCCAGGCCGAGACGAACATGCCGGTCTCGCTCGGGATGTTCGAGGGGTTCCGGCCGTTGTCGCTGAAGTACATGCCGTTCTCGAGGTCGCCGCCGACCCAGGGACCCGAGCCGGTGCAGCCGCCGACCCAGCACGCGGAGCCGTAGTAGATCGCGTTCATGGTCGCGTTGCCGTCGTCGGAGTCGTTGGTCTCGGCCGAGCCGAAGTCGAAGCAGCAGGAACCGCTGGTGAGGTTGGACGACGTCACCATGTACTCGCCCTCGGGCTGTGCGCCGGTGGGCACGTTCCTGGCGGCGTTGTCGCGGTATCCGGTGCCGATGTTGTTGACCAGCACGCCGTACGCGGGCGCTCCGCCGATCGTCACGGGCAGCGCCATCGCGTTCGCGCCGATGTCCGCACCGTTCGCGCCAGGCCCGTTGAGCCCGCCCGAGCAGCCCGAACACGACGAGCCCGGGGAGATCGGCAGGTTGTTGCCGTTGGGAGTCTGGTCGTAGAGCTGGGTGATGGTGCAGGTGGTGCCGGAGCAGAAGGAGACCTGCGGCGCGGAGTTGACCACCCCGCCGGTCGACGCAAGGCCGATGTTCAGCGTGCTGTTGTCCGAGGCGCGCTGGATCTGGTAGAGCGGGCCGCCGTAGGAGGCGAACATCGCGCGCGTGGTGCTGTACGCGGCCTCGCACGGCGTCCCACCGGACGCATAGATGTCACAGGGCTTCGGTGCCGCCGCGCCGGCGGCCTGGGCCGTCGCCATGCTGGTGACCGGCACGGCGAGCGCCGCCGAGAGCAGCAGCGCGGCCAGCAGCCGCGCGCGCCGTCGGAGAGTGGGTAAGGCGTGCACGAAAACCTCCGTCGTCATTGTCGGGAGTTGTTCGACCGACTTTAGACCTAAGTCGCGGAGGCTTCCGTCAACTTTTCGCGCAAAAGTTAATAATTCACCGGGATTCAGCATGTTTTTGCGTAAAGCCAGCGCAACGGCTAGTGGGCTGCCGCGCGCAGCGACTGCGCGAAGTCGGTGCCGCGAATGGCGGTCAGGATCGGGTTCGTCGCGCCTGCCTCGCGATAGCGCGCGATCGTCGACCGGACGGCCTGGCCCTCGCCGATGGCGCAGAGCGCCGCGATGAACTTCTCGCTGATCGCGGCACGCTGGGCGGCCGGATTTCCGGTGGCCGCGTCGTAGGCGGCAAGCTCGTCGGCGTACCCGGCCGCGGCGAACATCCTGCGGTAGAAGGGAAGTCCGAAGTAGCGGTGCAGTTCGGTCCGGATGCCGTCGAGCGCGACGGTCGGTTCGGCGTCGGCGGCGACCGGGATCGCGGGCATGATCGCGAAACCGGCGAGCGGCTTTCCCGCGGCGGCTCGGCCCTTCTCGACCTCCGGCACGACGACGTCGCGCACGTAGTCGGCCGGGCAGGCCCAGAGCACGACGCCGTCGGCGATCTGCCCGGCCAGGCGCAGCATCGCGGGGGACAGGCCGGCGAGCAGGATCGGGATGTCCGGGCGCGGCGCGAAACCGGTGAAGCGAAACGTGGAATTCCAGCGTTGCCCGACCGGTGGTTCCTCGCCCGCGAGCAGGGCGCGGACCAGCGTGACGTACTCGCGCATCTCCGCGACCGGGTTGCCGATCTCCTGGCCGTGCCAGCCGCCCATGGTCACCCGGTGCCCGACGCCGAGGCCCAACCGGAACCGGCCGCCGGACTCCTCGTCGATGGTTGCCGCGGTCTGTGCCATGGACGCGGGGGAGCGGTGGTAGATCGGCGCCACTGCAGTCGCCAGATTCACCCGCTCGGTCACCATCGCCAGCCCAGCCAGCGCGGTGAACGAGTCCCGGGCTGCAATGTGCGAGCAGGCGATGGTGTCGTAGCCGAGTTCATCGGCCAGCCGTGCGTGCGCGACCATCTCCGGGAACGGCCCTGTGGTCGGGATCTGGCAGCTGAGCAGCATCGGTGGCGCTCCTTCGCTTGTGGTAGTCGGCGAACCAGGCGAGCGCGTCGGGCGCGTCCACGGCCCGGTGATCGGCGACCGTGTCGGGCCGGGCACCCTGCAGGATGCGTTTGACCGGGACTTCGAGCTTCTTGCCGGTCCTGGTGTGCGGAATGCTGGACACGGCGAGGATGTCGTCCGGCACGTGCCGGGGTGATGCCTCGCTGCGGATCACCGAGGTGATCTTTCCGGTGAGCGCGTCGTCGAGGGTCGCGCCCTCGCGCAGGACCACGAACAGCGGCATCCAGTAGCCGCCGTCCGGCTGTTCGGCGCCGATCACCAGCGCCTCGGCGATCTCGGGCAGCTGCTCGACGACGCGGTAGATGTCCGCGCTGCCCATCCGCACGCCGTTGCGGTTGAGAGTGGAGTCGGAGCGGCCGTGCACGATGATCGAGCCGCGCCCGGTGATGGTGATCCAGTCGCCGTGCCGCCACACGCCCGGATACGTGCTGAAGTACGCGTCGCGGTAGCGGACGCCGTCCTGGTCGTGCCAGAAGTACAGCGGCATCGACGGCATCGGCTTGGTGACCACCAGTTCGCCGACCTCGTCGCGGACGCTGCGGCCCTGCTCGTCCCAGGCGTCCAGCGCGACGCCGAGGCACGGCACGGACAACTCGCCCGGCACGATCGGCACGGTGGCCGCGGCTGCCGCGAACGCGCTGACGATGTCGGTGCCGCCGGACGCCGATACCACCCGCACCCGTTCACCGACGTGCTCGCTGACCCAGTGGTAGGACTCGGCGGGCAGCGCCGAACCGGACGAGCCGACGGTCCGCAGCGCGGAGAGGTTGTGGTCGGCGGCGGGCTCGATGCCGGCTTTCGCGCAGGCGAGCAGGTAACCGGGGCTGACGCCGAGCAGCGTCACCCGGTGCTCGGCGGCGATCCGCCAGAGCGCGGCGGGCGTGGGCGCGCCGTCGTAGCAGATGATGGTCGACCCGGTGAGCAGGCCGGAGACCTGGTAGTTCCACACCATCCAGCTCGGCGAGGTGTACCAGAAGAACGTGTCGCCGGGCGTGAGGTCGAGGTGCAGGGTCAGCGCCTTGAGATGTTCGACGAGCACGCCACCGTGTCCGTGCACGATCCCTTTCGGCACGCCGGTCGTGCCGGACGAGAACAGAATCCACAGTGGATGGTCGAACGCGACCTCGACCGGATCGAGTTCGGCATCGCCGGACGTGGCTTCGCGCCAGGAGATGGTGTCCTCGACGGGGAGGCCGACGCGCTGGTAGGCGATGGTCGCGCGCAGGCCCGGGAGGAGTTGGCGCAGGGTGGCGACGGCGTCGCGCCGATCGTGAGGCTTGCCGCCGTAGTGGTAGCCGTCGGCGGTGATGAGCACGACCGGGTCGAGCTGGCCGAACCGGTCGGCGACGGCGGTGGCCGCGTAGTCCTGGCCGCAGCTCGACCAGACCGCACCGATGCTCGCCGACGCGAGGAAGGCGACGACGGCTTCGGCCGTGTTGGGCAGGTAACCGACCACGCGGTCGCCCGGTTCGACGCCGATGCCGCGCAGGGTCGCGGCGAGGGCGGCGACCTGTCCGCGCAGTTCGGCCCAGGACAGGACGGTCCGCGTGCCGGTCTCGGCGACGTCGAGCACGGCCGGTTGATCTCCTCGGGCCGCGCGGAAGACCTGGCGGACGTAGTTGACCCGGGCGCCGGTGAACCAGTGCGCGCCGGGCATCCGCTCGTCGGCCAGCACCTGGTCGTAGCCGGATTCGATGCCGAAGTAGTCCCACACCGCCGACCAGAAACCGGTGAGATCATCGACGGACCAGCGCCACAGCGACCAGTAGTCCTCGCCGACCGGTGCGCCGCGCTCGGCGCACCAGCGGGCGAACGCGGTGATGGTGCTCATGCCGGGTAGCGGGGGCCCGCGACGAGCGGGGTGCGCAGCTCGCCGATGCCGTCGATGGTGCTGACCAGGGTGGCGCCGGGCGGCAGGTAGCGCTGCGGGTCGCGCGCCATGCCGACGCCGGAAGGAGTGCCGGTGAAGATCAGGTCGCCGGGCAGCAGCGGCAGCACGTTCGACAGCCGCGCGACCAGCTCGGGCACCGAGAAGAGCAGATCCTTGGTGCGGCCGTCCTGGAGCACCTCGCCGTCCAGCGAGCAGCCGAGCGCGAGATCGTCCGGGTCGCTGAATTCGTCGGGCGTGACGACGACCGGGCCGATCGGACTGAACCCAGGGTAGGACTTGCCCAGCGAGAACTGCGGCACCGGCCCGGCCAGCTGCACCGCGCGCTCGGACAGGTCCTGTCCGATGGTCAGCCCTGCCACGTGCTGCCATGCGTCCTTTTCGGACACTTCGTAGGCTCGTTCGCCGATGACCGCGACCAGTTCGACCTCCCAGTCGACCTTGTCGCTGGGCAGCGTCACCGTGTCGTAGGGGCCGGTGATGCTGCTGACGAACTTGGTGAACACGGCAGGCGAGGCGGGTGCCTGCGCCACGCCCGCTTCGCTGGCGTGCGCGCGATAGTTGAGGCCGATGCCGAAGATCTGCGCCGGTCGAGACACCGGCGGACCGACCTGGTCCGGGGTGAACGGTTCGCCGTCGGTGGCCGAGCGGGTCGCCGCCCAGTCGGTGAACTCGCGCCAGCGCGGAAAGATCAGGTCGGGGTCGGCGGCGAAGCGTCCGTTGCTCGCCCGTTCGACGTCGAGCGCGCGGTCGCCAGAAACCAGCGACAGCCGCCCGGAGATGGTGCCGATACGCATGGGCTTCTCCTCAGCGGGTGCTGTGCGCGCCGGTCATCAGCGCGGCGAGGTCTTCTGGCTGGATGAACGAGGCCGGCAGCGGCGGACCCCAGTTGTAGATGCCCCGCGCACCCTCCACAACGGACGGTTTCCAGAGCGCGTCGTCCACGATGCAGTCGAGGTCGCTGTAGTACTCGGAGAAGTTGCCGGCCGGGTCCTTGAGGTACCAGAAGAAGTTGGAGCCGATGTGGTGGCGGCCGAGGCCCCAGACGTGCCGTTCCGGGTGGTCCTCCAGCATCGCGGTGGCGCCCCGGCCGACCTCGTCGACGTCGTCGACCTCCCACGCGGTGTGGTGCAGGAAGTCGACCGGCGCGCGCTGGATCAGGATGTTGTGGTGGTCGGTCGAGCAGCGCAGGAAGCTCGCCAGGCTCGGCACGTGGTCGCTCGCCTTGAAACCGAGTCCCTGGGTGAAGAACCGCTGGCTGGCGTCCTGATCGCGGGACCCGATGACCACGTGGCCCAGCTTGCGCGGCCGGACCGGGTTCTCCCGCTCGACGGCAGGCGAGCGGCCGTTGGGCCGGTCCGCGTGGCCGGGGCCGTTGTACGGGATCTGTTCGGCGGGCGCCTCGTCGAGGTGTGCCGCGATCTCCAGCACGACCTCGATGTTGGAGTTGGGGTCGCGCACGCGCAGCGAGTTCTCGTCGCGCTTTCCGGTCACGTCGAGCTTGGCCAGGCTCGACGTGACGCGGTCGAGGTCGTCCGGGTCGTCGACGCCGACGCCGAGTTCGACGAGCCTGCGCAACGGGGAGTGCACGATCTTGAGTTGTTCGCCGCCGTCCTGGGTGGCGAAGCGGCCGTCGCCGAGCGGGGCGAGGCCGAAACTCTCGTAGTAGCCGGCGGTCTGCTCGACGTTGGGCACGCCGAGGATGATCGAGGTCAGGCGGTGCAGGCCCATGGATCTCTCCTGATCAGTGGTTGACTGGCTGTGCGGCGCGGACGCCCAGTACGTGGCGGAGCACGGAAATGAGCGCGTCGGCGGGGTCCGGCGGGAGCTGCTCGACGCGCCAGGCGATGTGCCGGTCCGGACGGACCAGGACGCAGCCGGTGCAGCTGACCTCGCGCTGTTCGGCCCATTCGCCGTAGGGGTCGAGCAGCGCGTCCGAGCCGATGACGTGCACGTCGACCGCGATCCCGGTCGCGGCGCTCGCCGCTCGCGCGGCGTCGGTCCACGCCTCGCCGCCCGGTCCGGTGAGCAGGGCGAACCCGAGTCCGTCCGGAAGGTCCAGAGTGGACACTATGGTGCGGTCGCGCTCCAGCCGGGCGTGCGGGAGCCGCGCGCCCGGCCGCGTGGTGGGCAGGTAGTGCAGTTGCGGATCGCGTTGCGGGGCCGGTTCGGGTGAACCGTCGGCCACCAGGGCGCCCTCGCGATAGCGGTAGCCGAGTTCGACGCCCAGCGCGTTGAACTGGTAGTCCATCAGCTCGATCGCCTCGCGCAGGGCGGATCGGCGGGCGTCGCCTGCCGGTCCGGGTTCGTCGAGCTGGCGCAGTGCCGACCAGCCTTCCTCGGCGGACTGGCCGGGCTGGTAGCCGAGGGCGGCATCGATCGCGCCCATCTCTTCCAGGCTGGTAATCGCGCGTTGCACGCCCGCCGCGCCGACCGGTTGCCGCTCCGCCGAATACGAGTCCAGCAGCGCGGGGTCTGCCCGCTCGGTGAGTACCAGCGCGAGTTTCCAGGCAAGGTTGAAGGCGTCCGCGACGGACATGTTCAGGCCGAGGCCGTTGGTCGGCGGATGGCGGTGCACGGCATCGCCGAGGCAGAAGAACCGACCGTTCGCATAGGACGGTGCGACCTGTGCGTTGACCTGCCAACCGGCCAGGCCCTTCAGGTCGACGTCCAATGCCTCGTCGCCGACCGCGGCGCGGACCATGGCGATCTGCTCGTCCTCGGTCATCGTGGCGAGGTCGCGTTCGGCCGGGTCGTAGATGAACGCGAGCACGAACTCCTCGAACGGCTTGTGGCAGATCAACGTGCCCAGCCGCAGCGGCGGCAGCGGGCCCGGCATGAGATTCCAGGTCAGCACGCCCGGCCGGTGCGCGAGGTAGCGGCTCAGGTCGGCGCGGAACCAGATGTTGGCCGCGTTGGCCAGGCCGGCCGGTCCCTCGACGGTCAGCCCCGCCTGGTCGAGGACCTTGCTCCGGGCGCCGTCCGCGCCGAGCACGTACCGCGAGCGGACCACGAGTTCGTCACCGGTGACGCGATTGCGGATCGTGCTGGTCACGCCGTCCTCGTCGGCCACCGCCGACTCGAAGGTGTGCTGGAAGCGGATGTCGGCCCCGGCGTCGCGGGCCGCGCCGAGCAGCAGTGGCTCGAACACGGTCTGCGGACAGTTGGCCAGCGGCACCGGGCTCGCCGTGGTGTATTCGCCGACGCGGGCGGGCGAGGTGCCCCAGGTCTCGGTGCGGGCGACCTCCCGGCCGGTGAGGCTGGTGACCCAGAGGTTGTTGCTCATCAGGTGTTGTGGCGTGGCGACCGCGTGGAAGCGGTCCTCGATGCCGAGGTGCCGCAGGATTTCGATGGTGCGCTGGTTGACGATGTGCGCGCGGGGCGTGTGCGCGGTACTCGGGTAGTGCTCGACGACGAGGTGGTCGATGTCGTAGCGGGTCAGCGCCAGCGACGCGGCCAGTCCCGCCGGACCGGCCCCGACGATGAGCACCGGAACGCTCAGTTCGATGGTTGACATGAGGTCCTCCTAGGCGGCCGGTTTGCTGCCGTAGAGCCAGGACAGTTCGTAGGGGTGGTAGCCGCGGCCCTCGGCGATGTCGATGTCGCGCCTGCGCTGGCGTTCGCCGTCGGCCAGGTGGTAGACGACGTTGTTGTCCCACGCCATCCGCTGGATCCGGGCGGTGTGCGCGCGGCGCCGCGCCTCGTAGGCGTGCACGGTCGCCGGGACGTCGTGTTCGTCGACGCTCACCGCGAGCGCTGCCGCGTCCTCAATGGACTGTGCGGCGCCCTGCGCGAGATAGGGCAGCATCGGATGCGCGGCGTCGCCGAGCAGCGTGGTGGTCCCGGTCGACCAGGCGGTGAGCGGCTCGCGGTCGTAGAGGGCCCAGCGGAACACCGGTTCGCTCACCCGGTCCAGCAGCGCGCGCAGCACCGGTGACCAGCCTTCGAAGTGCTGCCGCAGGTCGGCCGCGGTGCCCGGCGCGGTCCAGCTCTCCTCCTGCCAGTCCGGCTCGGGCACGACGCAGACCGCGTTCAGCCACGCGGGGCCGTGACCGACCGGGTAGACCACCACGTGCCGGCCGGGGCCGAGCCAGACGCGGACGGACAGGTCGTCGCCGGGCTGGACCGGGATCAGCGCGCGGTACGCGCACATACCGGAGAACCGGGCCGGCGCGTCGCCGACCGTGCCGCCGCGCACCGTGGAATGGGTGCCGTCGGCGCCGACCACGAGGTCGGCCGTGTGCGTCGAGCCGTCGGCGAGAGTGACGGCGGGTGCGTCCGGGTCGACGCCGGTCACCTTGCTGTGCAGGTGCACGATGTCCGCCGGCAGGGCCGCCGAGAGCAGTTCGATCAGGTCCGGCCGGTAGGCCGTGTAGTACGGCGCGCCGTACGTGCGGATCATCTGCTCGGCCAGCGGCCATTCGCCGAGCGCGGTGTCGTCCTGCCAGCGCAACAGCCGCAGCACCGTCGGCGCGAAGCCGATCTCGGCCAGCGCCTCGCCGAGCCCGAGATCGCGCAGCACTCCGGTCGCGTTCGGCCCGAGTTGCACGCCCGCGCCGACCTCGCCGAAGGCGCTGGCCCGCTCCGTGACCTGCACGTCGACGCCGATCCGGCGCAGCGCGACCGCTGTCGTCAGTCCCCCGATACCGCCCCCGATGACCAGTACTCGCATGACCACAGCATGCTCCTCGATTGTCGGGAGTTCAACAAAATATCGATAATCTGGCCAAGATATCGATATCGGCTACCATCTGTGCATGACGACTCCCCGGGGGACCAGGACCGAAGAGGTCTACGCGGTCCTGCGCGCCGACCTGCTCAAAGGCGCCTTCTCGCCCGGCCAGAAGCTGCGCGTCGTCGAACTCGGCGAGCGGTTCGCGGCCAGCCAGTCGGTCATCCGCGAGGCGCTGCTCCGGCTCACCGAGCAGGACCTGCTGGTCGCCGAGCCGCAACGCGGGTTCCGGGTGCGTGACCTGTCCATCGACGACATCGCCGCCATCACCGAGACCCGCGTGCTGGTCGAGTCGCAGGCGCTGCGCTGGTCGATCGAGCGGGGAGACCTGGCCTGGGAGACCGCCGTGCTCGGCGCGCACCACCGCCTGGACCGCACCCCGGTACAGACCACGGACGGGTCGATCAGCGAGGAATGGGCGAACCGGCACAGCGAGTTCCACGCCGCCCTGCTGGCCGGCAGCGGCAATCCGCGGATCGAAGCCGTCGCCGCGGCGCTGCGGGACAGCTCCGAGTTGTACCGGCGCTGGTACTGGGGCCTGACCGACGACCACCAGCGCGACATTCCCGCCGAACACCGCCAGCTCAAGGACTTCGCACTGGCCCGCGACCCGGGCGCGGCCGTCGACGTGCTGGTCAGGCACATCGAACGCGCGCCCTGCCAGCTGATCGCCTACGCCCGCGAGCACGGCCTGGACCGCATCGCCTGACCCGCGCCTAACCCAGGTCGGCGTGCATCTCCCAGACCAGCACCTCGGCCGGCTCCAGTGCGGTCAGCCGCTGCCCGGACTCGGCGGTGAGCCGGACCGCGTCGCCGGTGCCGACCCTGCCCACGCCCTCGAAGTCGACCGCGCCGCGTGCGGTGAACAGGTGCAGGAACGGCGCGTCCATCAACCGCACCTGCTCACCCGGCGCGAGCCGCGCGACGTGCAGCGCGGCGTACCGGTTGGCGATCCGGATCGCCGAGCTGTCGGCGTGCCGGGCCATGCCCGAGGCGACCGTGGCGAAGCGTCCCGCCAGCTCGCGCTCGGGCAGGTCCAGCTGCTGGTAGCCGGGATCGAGGCCGGGTTCGTCGGGCACCACCCACATCTGCACGAAGTGCACCGGCACCGTGCCCTCGGCGCGCACGTCGTTCTTCTCCGAGTGCAGGATCCCGGTGCCAGCCGTCATCCGCTGCGCCAGGTTCGGATAGACCACACCGGAATGCCCCTCGGAATCCTGGTGCACCAGCGAACCCTCCAGCACCCAGGTGACGATCTCCATGTCCTGGTGCGGATGCGTGTCGAAACCGGTGCCCGGCCGCACCGTGTCCTCGTTGTTGACCACGAGGACACCGTGATGCGTGTCCGCACCGAACGGCGCGACGCCGGTGTCGAAGGACTGCCTGCCGTGCAACCAGTCCAGCCGCGCCTCGTGCCGCTGCGCGGCCCTGCGCACCACCACACCGGAGGTCGTACGGCGAGAGTGCCGGGCGATCTCGGTCACCTCGTCCTCCTCGTCAGTTGAAGGCGCAATTAAATGCCTCATGACTTGAATCGTCAAGTCATGAGGAGTAAGCATGGTTGTCATGAGCATCAGGCAGCTTCCGATCGTCGGCAGGCCGACGAACCCCGTGCCCGCGCCGCGCAAGATCGCCATCGAGGAACACTTCGTCGACCCGCTCCAGACCAAGCCGAACTTCGGCGACAGCTTCTCCGGCGAGTTCGGGCAGGACGGGTCGAGCTACGGCGGCTTCAACCCGGAGTTCGCCGAAGTGCTCACCGAGCGCCTGCACGACCTGCGTGCCGGACGCATCGAGGAGATGGACGCCGCCGGCATCGACATCTCGATCCTCTCGCACACCATCGGCGGCGTCGAAGGCATCGCCGACGCGGTGGAAGCCGTCGAAACGGCCCGGCGCGTCAACGATTTCCTCGCCGCCGAAGTCGCCGAGAGCAAGGGCAGGTTCGCCGGCTTCGCCACGATCGCGCTACAGGACGTCGACGCCGCCGTGGCGGAGTTGCGGCGCGCCGTCACCGAGTTGGGGCTGCGCGGCGTCATGGTCAACGGCTACACCAACCTCGGCGCCGACAGGCTCTACCTGGACGAGGACCGGTTCGACCCGTTCTGGGCGGCGTTGGCGGAGCTGAACGTGCCGCTCTACCTGCACCCTCGGCTGCCCGCGCTGGCCGTGCAGGACGCGGTCTATCGAGATCATCCGGAACTGGTCGGCGCAACCTGGGGCTTCGCGCCGGAAACCGCGACGCACGTGCTGCGCATCGTCTACAGTGGAGTGTTTGACCGGCATCCCGGCGCGAACCTGATCATCGGTCACCTCGGCGAGACGCTGCCGTTCTTCGCGGGCCGCATCCAGCGCGCGTTCGAGTACAACCCGTACTCGCGCCGCCCGGCCAAGCGGTTGCAGGACTACCTCTCGGACAACATCTGGCTCACCACCAGCGGCAACTTCAACGACCAGGCCCTGATCACCGCGCTGCTGACCGTCGGTGGCGACCACATCATGTTCGCCAGCGACTACCCGTACGACATGGCCACCGATGCGGCGCGGTGGATCGAGTCCGCGCCGATCAGTGAGAACGACCGTCGCAAGATCTGCTACGGCAACGCGGCGGCCCTCTTCGGCCTGGCGGCCTCAGCCTAGGTGCGGCAGTTCGGGCTTGGTGCGGACCACGATGACGGTCGGACCCTTCGCCGTCAGCGCGGCGGTGAACGCCTCGGTCACTGCCTGCGTGGTGTCCGCGTGCACGGCATGGCAGCCGAAACCGGTCGCGATGCTGGTGATGTCCAGGCCGGGCAGGTCGAGTCCTGGCACGCCCGGGGTCTTCTCCAGCAGGGCGAAGGACTTGAGGATGGCGTACTCCTCGTTGCGCATCACCACGAAGACGATCGGCAGCTCGTGCTGGGCCGCCGTCCAGATCGACTGGACGGAGTACTGGAACGAGCCGTCCCCGATGGTCGCGATGACCGTGCGGTTGATCCCGCGTCTGCGGTCGGCCAGCGCGACGCCGACCGCGGCCGGGACGCCCGATGCCACCGCTGCCGGTGGCGTAGAACGAAGCCGGCCGCAGGGTCGGCAGCCAGGTGCGCTGTTCGGCCATGGTCGAGGTGGATTCGTTCACCAGCACCGAACCGTCCGGCCGCACCGTCGACAGCGCCGAGTACACCTCGGCCGGCGTCAACGGCGAGCTTTCCTCCTTCGGCAGCACGCGGGCCGGTTGCGCGGGAGCGGGCGTGTCGCGGCCGGTCGCCTCGTTGACCAGGTCGAGCAGTTGGTCGAGCACGAGCAGCGGGTCGCCGAGCAGACTGTCCCCGACCGGAGCGGCGCCCGCGGTCGACGGGTCGGCCGTGACCTGCAACAGGTTCGTGCCCTCCGGCAGGTAGTCGCCCGCGACATACGGGTAGTAGCGGAAGACCTGGGCGCCGACCACGAGCACGAGATCGTGGCCGGTCAGCACCTCGTGCACCTCGGCGATCGTCATCGGCAGCTGCCCCGCGTACTGCGGATGGTCCTCGGGGAAGGAGATCCGATCGGGCAAAGGTCCGTTGTAGACGGTCGCCCGCAGCTTCTCCGCGAGTGTGATGCCCGCGTACCAGGCTCCGGCGCGATCGACCTCCGGGCCGAACACGAGGACCGGGCTCCTGGCCTGGTTGATCCGATCGGCGAACTCGCGCAGCCGGGGCGGGTCCGGTGCGGTGCGTCGGCTGACCGTGCGCAGGACGGCCGGGCCGAGTGCGGTCTTGTCCCAGTCGTCCAGCGGAATGGACAGGAACACCGGGCCGGCCGGTGGTTGCAGCGCGATCGAGTACGCGCGCATGAAGGCCGCCGGCACGTCCTCGGCGCGCGCCGGCTGGTAGGCCCACTTGACCCACGGCATCGGCAGCAGCGTCTCGTCTCGGTTGGTCAGGTACGGCTCCAGCAGCACCATCTCGCGCGTCTGCTGGCCGGCCATCACGATCAGCGGCGTGTTGCTCTTGTATGCCGCCACGAGACTGCCCATCGCGTTGCCGGTCCCGGCGGCCGTGTGCAGGTTGACCAGGGCGGGTTTGCCGGTCGCCTGCGCGAAGCCGTCCGCCATCGCCAGCGCGGACGCCTCCTGGAGGGCGAGTACGTAGGTGAAGTCGGCGGGGAAGTCGCGCAGGAAGGTCTGTTCTGTCGAGCCGGGATTGCCGAACACCGTGGTCAACCCCAACTCGCGCAACAATTCGTAGGTTACGTCGTGCACGGTGCGGTTGTCAGCCATCGACTGTCTCCCCTTCAGGTGAAGGCGCTCTGCCCGGTGACGTGCCTGCCGACGATGAGGGTCTGGATCTCGGCCGTGCCCTCGTAGGTGACCAGCGCCTCCATGTCGCACAGGTGCCGGATGACGTGGAAGTCGAGGGTGATGCCGTTGCCGCCGAGGATGTCGCGCGCGAGCCGGCACACGTGCCGCGCCTTCACGCTGCAGAAGTACTTGGCCAGCGCGGCCATGGTGTCGGTCATCCGGCCCTCGTCGATGAGGCGGCCGAGCCGGATGCAGTACAGCTGCATGGCGGTGACCTCGCCGAGCATCTCGACGAGTTGCGCCTGCACGAGCTGCGTCTTCGCGATCGGCCTACCGAACTGGACGCGTCGGCCGGCATAGCCCAGCGCGATCTCGTAGGCGGCGACCGCGTGGCCGGTCGATGCCCAGGCGACCATGTTGCGGGTGCCCATCAGCACCTTGGCGACGTCCGCGAACGAGCCGCAGTGGGCCAGGCGGCGATCGTCGCCGACGCGCACGTCGGTCAGCGTGATGTCCGCGTTCTGCACCATCCGCAGCGCGATCTTGCCGTTGATCTTCGTTGCCGTGTAGCCCGGATCGTCCTTCTCGACGACGAACGCCTTGACCTTCCCGTCGTCGACGTCGCGGGCGAACACGACGATGACGTCGCACCAGACCGCGTTGCCGGGCCAGCGTTTGCGGCCGTTGAGCACCCAGCCGTCACCGTCGCGGCGCGCGGTGGTTTCCAGCGCGATCGAGTCCGAACCGTGCTCCGGTTCGGTGAGCGCGAACGCGCCGATCCGCTCCAGCCGCGCCATGTCGGGCAGCCATCGCTCGCGCTGCTCGGCCGAGCCGAGCTGGTAGATCGACTGCATGGCCAGGCCGACGTGCACGCCGAAGAACGTGCCGATACTGCCGTCGAGCCTGCCCAGCTCGTAGGAGATCAGGCCCTGACCGACCGCGGTCATCGGCACGATGCCGTAGCCGACCATGGTGTCGCCGACGATGTTCAGCTCGCGCAGCTTCGGAATCAGCTCGAACGGGAACTCGCCGCGCTCCCAGTAGTCGCCCGCGATCGGCAGGATCTCCGCCTCGCCGAACGCGCGCACCTTGTCCAGCAGCGCGGCCTCGTCGGCGGAGAGCTGTTCGCGCATCAGGAAGTAGTCGGTGCCACGCGAGGAGGCGATGCCCTCGGCCAGCGCGGCCGTCATCGGGTCGGTCATGACTTGCCCTCCCTGGCACGCTCGAACGAGCGGATGATCTCGGCTTCGGCGTCCGCGCGCCCGGCCCAGGACGACCCCTCGACACTCTTGCCCGGTTCCAGTTCCTTGTAGACGTGGAAGAAGTGCTCGATCTCCAGCCGGACGAACTCGGCCACATGGTGGATGTCGCGCAGGTGTTCCATCCGCGGATCGCCGGCCGGGACGCAGAGGATCTTGTCGTCGCCGCCCATCTCGTCGGTCATCCGGAACATGCCGACCGGCCGCGCGCGGATCAGGCAGCCGGGGAACGTCGGCGATTCGAGCAGCACCAGCGCGTCGAGCGGGTCGCCGTCCTCGCCGAGCGTGTTGTCGACGAAGCCGTAGTCGGCCGGGTAGGTGGTCGAGGTGAACAGCGTCCGGTCCAGCTTGATCCGGCCGGACTCGTGGTCGAGTTCGTACTTGTTCTTCTCGCCCTTGGGAATCTCGATCGTGACGTCGACTTCCATGGCGCCGCCTCACTTGTCCAGGACGTAGCTGCCGGGCGCGTCCTCCAGCGGCCGGAACTCGGCGTTGCCGAGATCGGCGGGCGCCGGTTTCTCCGCGCCGGAGCGGTCGCGCAGCCAGCCCGCGTAGTCCGGCCACCACGATCCCTTGACGGTCGGCGCGGCCTCCCGCCACTGCTGCTCGTCGAGGCTGGTGTCGTCCATGACCTGGTAGCTGGACTTCGGGTTGCTCGGCGGATTGACCAGCGCGGCGATGTGGCCGTTGGTGGACAGCACGAAGCGCACCTTGCCGCCCAGCAACTGGCTGCTGCGATAGCAGTTCTGCCATGGGCAGATGTGATCGGCCGAGCCGGCGACCACGTAGGAGTCCACGGTGATCCTGCGCAGGTCGATCTCGGTGCCGAGCACGGACACCGCGCCGGGGCGGGCGAGTTTGTTGTGCAGCGCGGCGTCGATGAAGTCGCGGTGCAGCGCGGCGGTCATCCTGGTGGTGTCGGCGTTCCAGTAGAGGATGTCGAACTTGGGCGGCGTCTTGCCCTGGAGGTAGTTGTTGACCCAGTAGTTCCAGATCAGGTCGCCGGGCCGCAGCCAGGCGAACACCTCGGCGAGGCTGCGGCCGTCGAGATAGCCCTTGCGGCGCGATGTCGCGACCGCCTGCGCCGCCAGTCGCTCGTCGATCAGGGCGGCGGGCAGACCGGCCTTGCTCTGGTCGATCATGGTCACCAGCAGGCTGAGGCTGGCCAGCCGGTCGACGCGACCGGTGGCGGCCCGCTGCGCGGCGGTCAGACAGGCAAGCAGGCCACCGGAACACGCGGCGACCACGTGCGCCGAGCCGACCCCGGTGATCTTGTCCACCGCGTCGAAGGCGTCCAGCAGTCCCTGCGCGTACGCGTCGAAACCCCACGAACTGTGCCGCGAATCCGGGTTGCGCCAGGACACCACGAACACCTGCTGACCCTGCTGCACGAGATACTCGATCAGGCTGCGACCGGGCGCGAGGTCGAGCACGTAGTACTTGTTGATGGTCGGCGGGATGATCAGCAGCGGCACCTCGCGCACGTGCTCGGTCTGCGGCCGGTACTGGATCACCTCCAGCATCGGCGTGCGGAGCACGACCGCGCCCGGCGTCACGCCCAGATCGCCGCCGACCTGGTACGCGTTCGGGTCGACCATGGACGGCACGCGCGGGGGACTGGTCAGATCGCGGAGCAGGTTGCGCGGCCCCTTCACCAGGTTCGCGCCGCCCGAGTCGATCGCCGCCTTCCACGCCAACGGGCTGAGCAGCGGATTGTTGCTCGGCGATGCTGCCTCGACCAGGTTCGACACCACGAAGTTCAGCCGCTCGGCGTCGGCCCACTCCATCGGCACGTCCGCCACCAGCCCCTCGGCCAGTTCGCTCGTGGCGAGGTATGCCTGGACGGCACGGCGCAGCAGCGGGTTCTCGGTCCAGGCCGGATCCTTGAACCGCCGGTCACCGCGAGCAGGCGCGACGGTGGACGTGCCGACCGCGATCCGGCCCAGTTCCGCGGCCAGCGTGCCGAGCCGGGCGCCGACCTGGCGTGGGCGCTGAGCGAGCGCACCGGCGAAGCGCAGGCCGGCGCGGCCCGGGAACAAGCGACGCGGGACGCCGATCGACGCCTGGGTGAGCAGCTGGTCCAGCGCGCCCGCCGTGTCCGGGGCGGTCACCGGACACCGTCCGGCGGCTGGATCTCCCGCTTGAGGATCTTGCCGGTCGGTCCTTTCGGGAGTGCCTCCATCAGCCAGACGTGGCGCGGGTATTTGTACGGCGCGACGCGGGCTTTGACGTAGTCGCGCAGTGCCTCGGTGCTCACCTCGTTGCCCGGCTTGAGCACGACGGCCGCCGAGACCTCCTCGCCGTGCGTTGCGTGCGGGACGCCGATGACCGCGGCTTCGAGCACCGCAGGGTGCTCGTAGAGGACTTCCTCGATCTCGCGCGGGTAGACGTTGAAGCCGCCGCGGATGATCATGTCCTTCTTGCGGTCGACGATGAAGAAGAAGCCGTCCTCGTCCTGGCGGCCGATGTCGCCGCTGTGGAACCAGCCGTCCCGGATCGCGCTGCTGGTCTCGTCCGGTTTGTTCCAGTAGCCGCGCATCACGTTGTGCCCACGGATCACGATCTCGCCGCTCTCGCCGCGCGTCACGTCGGCACCGTGCACGTCGACGACCCGCATCTGCACGCCGTCGATCGGAATGCCGATCGAACCGGGTTTTCGGTTGTCCGCGCGGTTGAACGAGGCGACCGGCGAGGTCTCGGACAGCCCGTAGCCTTCCAGGATCCGCGCGCCGAACTCGTTGGTGAACCCGTTGAGCACCTCGACCGGCAGCGCGGCCCCGCCGGACACGCACAACCGCAACGTCGAGGTGTCCGCGACCCCGCGGCCCGCGTGCAGCATGGCCACGTACATCGTTGGCACGCCGACGAAAACGGTCACCCGGTCGCGTTCGATCACCTTCAGCGCGGCGATCGGATCGAATCGCGCGATCAGGGTGAGGCCCGCGCCGGCCAGCACGGCGACGTTGAGCGCGCAGGTCTGACCGAAGGCGTGGAACAGCGGCAGGCAGCCCATGATCACGTCGTCGTGGGTGACGTCGAACAGGCCGGACGCGGTGACCGCCGCGTTGGCGCGCATGTTCGCGTGGGTGAGCTGCGCGCCCTTGGGAGTGCCGGTCGTGCCCGAGGTGTAGAGGATGACCGCGGTGTCGTCGTCGGCACGGGTCGTGATCTCCGGGCTGCGCGGCCAGAGCGCGACCTCGGCGAGCGTGTCCTCGGTGACCGTCATCGCGCTGGATCCGACCTGGCCCGCCCCGTCCGCGGCTTCGGCCGCCGCCGTGTGCCAGGCGAAGACGAGCTTCGCGCCCGAGTCGCCGAGATAGTGCCGCACCTCGCGCGACTTGAGCAGCGGGTTCATCGGCACGACCGTGCCGCCCGCGCGCAGTACGCCGTAGTACAGCACCGCGAAGGCCGGGACGTTCGGCAGCATGATGCCGATCCGGTCGCCCGGCTCAAGGCCGCGCTCGCGCAGCCACCCGGCCACTCGCGCGCTGAGATCGTCGAACTGGGCGTAGTCGAGGACGAGCTCGTCCAGGCGCAGCGCGGGCCGGTTCGGGAACTGGCCGGAGGCGTCCTTCAGGTTGGTCGCGAGGTTGGTCATCATGCCTCCATTGGCAGACGGGAACGCAGTTCGGCCGCGACGTCGTCCTCGGGCCGGTCCGCGTCGACTTCGAGCAGCAGGCCGCGGCCGCGGTAGTAGTCGACGAGCGGCCGGGTCTGCGTTTCGAACACGGCGATGCGGTGCCGGATCACCTCCGGCGTGTCGTCGGCCCGGCCCTCGCGCTCGGCGCGGGCGAGCAGTCGTCGCACCAGGACGGGCGCGGGCGCGGTCAGGTACACGACGGCGTCGCTGCCGATCCGGTGGCGCAGCCCGATCTCGGCGGCCCGCAGCGCCTGGGCCATGGTGCGCGGGAAGCCGTCGAGCAGGTAGCCACCGGTGGCGCGATCCGCGTCGAGCACGACCGGAACCAGGATGTCGAACAGCACGTCGTCCGGCACGAGGTCGCCGCGCTCGGTGTAGGCCGCCGCCGTGCGTCCGATCGCGCTGCCCCTGGCTATTTCGGCGCGGAGCAGGTCGCCGGAGGAGATGTGCGCGACCGACGTAGCCTCGGTGAGGCGCCGGCACTGGGTACCCTTGCCGGCGCCCGGCGGTGACAGCATGATCACCCGCATCGGCCCGCCTCCTCGCTTTCGGGAGACTTCCCATCCTTGGCGGTCGGGTCCGGCGGGCCCATGTTCGCAGCGACAAATTCTACTGTCGAAACATGTCGCGGGCGACATGATCGTCGCGCCCGGCGCGACAAGCGGCGATGCGCCGGTTTAGCCTCACCTGGTGTCCCGCCACGTCCAGGACCCAACGATCGCGCGCATCGCGGGCGAACTGCTGGCGAACCTCGACGCGCTCGCGGACGAGGTCGTGGTGCTGATCCAGAACCAGATCGACATCTACCGCCCCGGCGGGCTGGTCAGCCAGGCCGATCTGCGGACCTCGGTGGTGCACAACCTCGGCTACTTCTTCGGTTACTTGACCGGTTCGGAATCGCTGGACCTCGACGGCCCCCGGCGCACCGGGGCCGAGCGCGCCGAACAGGAGGTGCCGCTGCCGGAGATCCTGCGCGCGTACCGGATCTCCATCGCGATGCTCTGGCAGCGGGTGCTCGACCGCGCGCGGGAGGCAGGGCCGTCCACCATCGACGCGCTGCTGAACACCGGCGTGATCCTGTGGGAGGTCGCCGACAACTACTCGCAGGCGCTCACCGAGGCGTACCGGCAGACGGTGAGCCTGCGGCTGATCGCCGACGAACGGCGGCGTTCCGCGTTGGTCGCGTCCTTGCAGAACGGCCCTGCGCGCGGGCAGCCGACCGCCTGGGAGATCGGGAAACTGCTCGACATGCCCTTCGATGGCGCGTTCGTGGTCATCGCCGCAGAGGCGCCCGTTTCGCGGTTGGAGGACCGGCTGCGCAGGCTGGACGCGGCCTCGGCCTGGCGCGCCGAACCCGACCACGACCTCGGCGTGGTGTCCTACGGCACGCGCAGGCCGATCGAGGAGATCCTGACCGCGATCGCGGAGGTCGCGAAGGGCCGGATCGGCGTGAGCCCGCCCTACGCACGACTCGACCGGACCCCGCGCGCCACCCGGTTCGCGCTGGTCGCCCTGGAAGCGCTGCCCGCAGGCACCGTCGGGGTCAACCAACTCGAGGACACGCCGCTCACCGAGTTGATGATCGGCAACATGGACACCACCCGGCAGTTCGTCCAGCGCGTGCTCGGCGCCGTGCTCCGGTTGCCGGACGACGACCGCGGTATCTCCCTGACCACCGCGCAGGCGTGGCTGGACGCGCACGGCTCGGCGGCCGAAGCCGGACGAACGCTGTACTGCCACGAGAACACCGTCCGCTATCGCATGCACCGCCTGGAAGAACATCTCGGCGGATCGCTGGACGATCCACTCAACCTGGCCGAACTGGCCGCGGCATTGCAGGCCATCCGGACGTTTCCCGAACTGGGCGCCCGGCTGCCCGGATCCACCACCGATCACTGAAGGAGGCCGCCATGCTCCACCTGGAGAACCCGTCCGCCCTCGCCGACCACATCGGCGAGCAACTGGGCGCGAGCGACTGGATCACCGTCGACCAGGCCCGGATCAACGGCTTCGCCGACGTGACCGAGGACCACCAGTGGATCCACGTGGATGTCGAGCGCGCCAAGGCCGGCCCGTTCGGCACGACCATCGCGCACGGCTACTTCACCCTGTCGCTCGCGCCGGTCATCCTCGCCCAGACGGTGAAGATCGACAACGTGACCGCGGGCGTGAACTACGGCCTCAACAAGGTCCGGTTCCCCGCGCCGGTACCGGTCGACTCCCGCCTGCGCGGCCATGTTTCGCTGGTGTCCGCGAAGCCGCGCGGCGAGTCGATCGAGGCGGTGTTCGGTCTGACCATCGAGATCGAGGGCACCGAGCGGCCCGCCTGCGTCGCCGAGGCCGTGGTGCTCTACTCATGACCGACACCGTCCACAATGTACGGGTCTGTGGCCGGTCGGTGCGCGTCGCGCTCCGGTCGGGTCAGGGGCCGCCGTTGGTGCTGTGCAACGGGATCGGCGCCAGCCTCGATCTGCTGCAACCGTTCGTGGACGCGCTCGATCCGAGCATTCCGGTTGTCCGGTTCGACGTCCCCGGTATCGGCGGATCGGAACTGCCCCGGTTTCCCTACATCTTCGCCACGCTGAGCGCGCTGCTCGGCCGCGTGCTGGACGAACTCGGTTTCGCGGAGGTCGACGTGCTCGGCATCTCCTGGGGTGGTGGCCTCGCGCAGCAGTTCGCCTTCCAGAATCCGCGCCGCTGCCGCAAACTGATCCTGGTCAGCACCGCGACCGGTTCGCTGATGGTCCCGGCGCATCCTCGTGTGCTGAGCAAGATGATCACCCCGAAGCGCTACCGCGACCCCGACTACGCGTCCACCATCGCCGCGTCGATCTACGGCGGCCGCATGCGCGACGAGCCCGAACTGGCCGGCGTCCTGCTCAAAGGCCACTCCCCGTTCACCTCGTGGCGGGGCTACGCGCTGCAGCTGGTGGCCGGTGCCGGCTGGACGAGCCTGCCGTTCCTCCCGCTGATCCGCCAGCGGACCCTCATCCTCGCCGGCGACGACGACCCGATCATTCCGTTGGTCAACGCCAAGATCATGACGCGCTTGCTGCCCAACGCCGACCTGTACGTCTACCCGGACGGACACCTGGGGCTGATCACCCGAGCCGACGATCTCGCCGAGCGCATCGCCCACTTCCTCGGGCGGCCCGCCGAGCAAGCCTGATCGGCTCGCGGGTCAGCTCCAGTCGCCGGTACGGTGTTCGCGCGGCGGCAGCGGCAGTTGTGGGCGGCGCGCTCCCGGGCACGGATGGCCGGCCAGGTGCGCGCGCAGGTCGTGGTCGAACGCCCGCAGCGCGCCTGCGGCCAGCCGCACCGCGCCGTCCGGATGCGCGCACGCGCCGCGCCCGGTGATCATCGGCAGCCGTCCGCGCAGCCTGCGCAGCGCGTCCGGTGCGTCCCGCGCGCCCAGTACCAGCCGTTCGAAGTCCTCGGCGATGGCGGGCAGACCGAACATGCACGGACCGCACTGCGCCGCCGATTCCCCGGCCAGATAACGCAGCAGCTGTGCGGTCTCGGACAATCCGCACGCGGTCGAGGGCAGCACCCACAGCGATCCCACGCCCAGCGACGCACCGACCGCGCGGAGGCCGGCATGGTCGAGCGGCACGCCGGCCGCGAAGGGCAGCGGAAGCCAACTGCCCGCGTAGCCACCCACCAGCACCGCGCTGACCCGTCTGGTCGGCTGGCCCGCGAGACGCAGCACCTGCCCCATCGGGGAGCCGAGCGCTGCTTCGTACACGCCGGGACGGGAGACCGCGCCGGACACCGTGAACAGCGCGGTGCCGGGCGAGTCGGACGTGCCACAGGCCCGGAACCAGTCAGATCCGTACCTTGCTATCACAGCGATGTGCGCGAGTGTTTCCGCGTTGTCGACCAGCGTCGGCCTGCCGCGCACGCCGCGCTCGGCGGTGTGCGGCGGCTTGCTGGTCGGTCGAGCATCGCCGGTGTTGATGAAGTTCACCAATGCGGACGCTTCGCTGGAGACGTAGCGGGCCGGCACGGTCACCAGCTTGATCGGTACTTCGTCGGAGGGCCGTTGGGCCAGTCCTCGGGCGAGCCGGTCGATCAGGTCGTCGTCGCGGTGGACGCACAGGATGATCTCGCTGGCACCGACCGCGTGCGCGGCCAGCACCGCGCCATCGATGACCAGATGCCGGGCGATGTCCAGCAGCGCGTGGTCCTTGTCGCTGGCGGGCTCGCCGTCGCAACCGTTGACGATCACGACCGGCCGGTGTCCGGCCCTGGCCACGGCGCGGAGCTTGCGGCCGGTCGGGAACCCGGCGCCACCGCGCCCGCGCAGCCCAGCGGCCTCGACCTCGTCGATCAGCCGCGCCTGGCCGGCCCGGCCCGGGTAGGCGGCCAGCGGGAGCGGGCCGTACTGGCGGCCGTGCGCGGCGAAGTCGGCGACGCGCCTGGTGCGCGCCCAGCCGGCCAACAGGCGCTGCGGATCGTCGGCGGGCGGGGCCGGTTCGGCCGGCAGCGTCGGCTCGACGTCGAAACGGGTCTGGGTCATCCGATCACCGCACCCTGGCCCACGGGGCCCGGCGTGCCTCGGTGTCCGGGTGGCTGCTGACCAGCCGCCAGCCCACCGCGGCGAACACGGCGAGCACGCAGATCACCATGAGCACCAGCACCCACACCAGCCGTGAGTCGGCGCCGCCGATGCCCCACCCGTGCACGACCGCGATCGGCCAGGACGCGTACGCCGCCCAGTGCACCGCGCGCCAGGTCCGCTGCCTGATTCGGGTCCGCAGCAGGCTGGACACGATCAGGGCGATGAACAGGTCGGACGCGACCGCGCCAAGCCCGAGCCAGAACGGGTGGTACGCGGAGACGAACGGAACCACGGCGTCGAGCCAGGCGATGCCGGCGTACGGATCGATGATCGCGGTCGTCACGTGCACGACCAGGAACGCCACGGTGACCAGCGACAGGTTGCGGTGCACGTCGGCGATCGCGAACCGCGGCCAGTTGCGCGCGGCGAACCGGCCCCTGTTCAGCGCGCCGAGCACCATGACCGCGGTCAACATGACCAGCAGCGCCAGTCCGGTGGCCCTGCTGGCGTACCAGAGCGCCGTCATCAGCGCGCCTCCCAACCGTTCGTCGCCACGTCCACCAAGCCGGCCGTGGTGCCCGGCGCCCGGAGCCGGATGCCGGTCGTCGCCGTGCTCATGACCCGCCCGAACTCACGGAGCCGCCGCTGCTGTGCGTCGGCACGACGGTCGGGACGTGCACGGGGGGCTGAAGGGTGACTGGGGCGGGAGTGGTCGTCGGGGCGACGGTCGTGGTTGTCGGCGGAGAGGTGGTCGCCGACGGCGTGGCACTGGCCGGGCTCGACGTGGCCGGGCTCGACGTGGTCGTGCGCGGAGCGATGTCCGTCGCGGCGTGCGGCTTCGCGGTAGCACTCGCGTGCTGGGCCAGCGCCACACCGAAGACCGCGGCCAGCGCGGTGCCTGCGAGCATGCTCGAACGAGTCACCACGGAAACGCGGCGGCGACCCTGTTCGCGCTGATCCAGCCGGTGACGCTGCGGAGGGTTCACGAAACTGACTCCTCGTGTCCGGGGGCCTGACGGGGTCAGTGTTGCGGGCACGTCTTGGCGGATTCTGAGAATGCGGCGGAATGGCGCCGTCAGAGTCGGAATTCGTGTCCCATGTCACCCGATTCAGTGGCTGTTCGCCATTCCGAAACCGGCGGTGTGGAACTATTCCGCAAGGCCGCGAAGCGGGAAAGTCGCAGCTCGTGGCCTCGGCGTGGCATCATCACTCGAAAGAGTGAAAACGGACTCCGATCGCAACCGGCTCATATCACGAACAGGTCACGGACGGCATAGCGGCTTATTGGCCGACTGTTACCGGACCTGAGCAATACGTGACCGCGTCGATCTCACAATTCACCAAGAACTTTCGTCAATACTGGGTGTCGACGGCACCATGTCCTTCAGTGAAGGAGTCGTCGATGAGCCGATACGAACGTGCCCGGATCGACCTACGCGAACAAGCACGCCGTCGGGTGCGTGCGGCCACTCGATGGGCGGCGCTTGCCAGCGGAGCCTTGGCCGCCGCCTTCACCGTCGTGCTGGCGCACCAGGGTGCCGCGGCGGCGCCCCAACCGACCAGCACGCCGACGGTGGCGCCCCAAGGGGTCTCGGCCCCGGCTCTTGCGCCTCCCGCACAGGCGCCCAGTGTTGGCTTCGGAAACGGCTACTCCGCCTACGGCAGTTCGGGTGGTTCCTGAGCATTCCGGGACGCCGGGCGACCATCGTCCAAACCGGACCGCGCAGTGTCATGCGGCCTGACGGACGACAGTGGTGTCGGCGGCGAGATCATCGCCGCCGACACCGTGCTCAGGCAGATCTGCTTGCCATGCTCGTTCAGCTTGACGATGACGAACTGACCAGGCTCCGCTCCGGCGCGGGCTGCCGCATGGTGCGGATGAAGAACGTCGCGGCGAGCACGATCAGGATCGCCTCGGCGGTCAGGCTGAACACACCGATCGGTTCACCCCAGTTGCCCATGTCGTCGGTGTAGCCGGGCAAACCCGGACCGCGCGAGAGGATGTAGCCGGCCATCGGACCCACGCCGACACCGATGGCGATGAACCAACTCAACCGCATGGATCGATTGGAGATCAGGGCGATCCCGGTCACGACGGCGATAATTTCCAGAATCCAGTAGCCGACGCCGACGTAGATCGGTGTCTTGGACCCGGGAATGCCGCCCTGGTCAATGATGTGGATGATCGCGACCTGAACACACAGCAGTGCGCCAACGCACCGCGCCGCGACGTCGCTTGTATCGGTCTTCTCGTCGAGCATGCTCGAACCTCCCCGTACCGGTACTGGTGTCTGTCAATCAGTGAGTGATCAGCCGAACGCGGAAGGTAGTGGGTGTTCTTTGGGTGATCCTTGGAAATGTCCGGTCTGACGACACTTCCGGGCCGTCAACCTCGACTGTTTCAGTTGGGCGATGTGTTGATGTCACGCGATATTCACAATTGATCGACAGCAAATGGTCGAATTGCCGTCTTCGTCGCCCCAGGATTTTCCCAGACCTGGCGGCGAGCATCGAGTCATGCCATTGCTCAACGGCGCCATGCAATTCTTCACGCGCGGCTCGGTCCTCCGGCGGGTCGGTCGGTTGACGGTGGTCGCGGTCGCGGTGTTCCTGGTCGTCGTGGGTTGGTCGATCGGGACCGCGCTGACCGCGCCGGGCACCGACAGCGTCGCGGCCAAGCTGGCCGAATGGGGTCGTGATCACGGGCTCGGTGGCGTCATCACCTGGCTCGAACAGCAGCAGTACGAACACAACCAGCCCAAGATCGGTGGCGCCCCCAGCGGTGGCGTTCCCGTACCTGGCGGTGCGGTGCCGATGTCGCAGACGCCGACGACCGGCCCGGTCGCGCCGACGACGCCGATCGCACCGACCACGCTTCCCGCACCGGCCCCGATTCCGGTGCTCGCCGGCGCGGTCCCGCTGCCCGGCGAGGGTCAGTGGCAGACCGTGGTCACCGTCGACGGCGCCCCGGCCGTACGCGTCGCGGAGTTGCGGCCGGACAGCCAGCACACGTCCTTCCTCGCCGGCGTGCTCTGGATCGACCCGAATTTGGTACGCGGCCAGTTGCAGCCCGGTTATCTCGACCCCGGTGGCACCTGGCAGGCCGCCGATTCGATCGTCACTTCGCTGCAGAGCAGCGTGGTTGCCGCGTTCAACGCGGGATTTCGGCTCAGCTCCAGCCACGGCGGCTACTACAGCGAAGGGCGCATGGTAGCTCCGTTGCAGGACGGCGCGGCCAGTCTCGTGCTCGACACCAACGGCACGGCCACGGTCGGCAGCTGGAACCAGGAAGTCCACCTTGGACCGAACGTGGCGAGCGTGCGGCAGAACCTGGCGATGTTGGTCGACAACGGCCAAGTGAACCCGAGCTGCGCCACGGGTGGCTCGGTGTGGGGAGCCACGATCGGCAACGCCGCCTACATCGACCGGTCCGCGTTCGGCGTCACCGCGGACGGCGGCGAGGTCTACGTCGGCGGACCGGCGTTGTCCGTGTGCACGCTGGGCGCGATCCTGCAGTCGGCCGGCGTGGTGCGAGGCATGGAACTGGACATCAACCCGGACTGGGTGAGCGGCGTGTATTTCCACGACACGCCAGGTGCGCCACCGCAAGGGTTCCGCCTCTACCCGACCCAGAAGGTACCTCCGTCGCACTACCTGTCGCCCTCCAGTCGTGACTGGTACGGCTGGTACGCCCGCCGGTGACCAGGAGGGCGCGCCGTTGTCGTTTGCCTTACGTTCTGTGCGCGTCGAGCTGACGTAGACCACCCGGTCTCGCCGGGCTCGCCCGCGCCCCGCTCGCCGACCGGTAACGTTTACCGTTGTGGCACGCTGCTCTGTCCACATCGGACATCGTTGCGCGGGTCGGCATCGCGGACGGGCGCGGTGTCGGTACTCTCGCTGTCGACGACCGATCGGACAGGGGGAGTGGCGTGGAATTCGGGCAGCTCGTTGGTGCGTGGCGGTTGGTGCGGGCGCGGATGTACACCCGCGACGGGAGCACGTCGGCGCA
This sequence comes from Pseudonocardiaceae bacterium, assembly GCA_035948315.1. GTDB lineage: Bacteria > Actinomycetota > Actinomycetes > Mycobacteriales > Pseudonocardiaceae > CAJCJE01. The sequence continues at coordinate 73,443 of DASZJG010000048.1, forward strand.
CATGTACGGGCCCGATCCGAACGGCGTGCTGCTGTACACGCCCGACGGCGGCGTGTCCGCGACGATCGAGTCGGCCTCGGGCGACATCGCGGTGTGTTACGCCGGTCGGGTGACATTGGCCGACGAGACCGTCAATCATCACGTCCTGGTCGGCGAGGGCCGCTTTCCCGCTGGTACGGACCTGGTTCGGCACGCCTCGTTCGACTCGGACGAGCACCTGAACCTGGCGGTCCACCACCCGGGCGGGGCGGTTCGCGCACTGCTCGTCTGGCGTCGGGCCGACGCCTAGACTTGACTGATTCCAGAAAAGGCGTGAGACTTCGCTTCGTGCCCACCACCTCGGAGTTCGAGCGCATGCTGCGCGGGGCCGCGCTGCGGGTGACCCAACCCAGGATCGCGGTGCTGGGCGCCGTCTACGCCCACCCGCACGCCGACACCGACTCGATCATCGGGGCGGTGCGGGAGGACCTCGCGGACGTCTCCCACCAGGCCATCTACGACGTGCTGAAGGCGTTGACCACGGCGGGGCTGGTCCGACGCATCCAGCCGTCGCACTCGGTGGCGCGCTACGAGTCCCGGATCGGGGACAACCACCATCACGTCGTGTGCCGTTCCTGCGGTGCCATCGCCGACGCGGACTGCGCGGTCGGCGCCGCCCCCTGTCTGACCCCGTCCGACGACCACGGCTTCACCATCGACGAGGCCGAGGTCATCTACTGGGGCCTGTGCCCCGACTGCTCCACCGCAACCAGTAGTTCCTGAGCGCCACGCTCCGATTCCCGGAAGGATTTCCGTGTCTGACCAGAACGCCGTTGTCGGCGACACGAATGAGGCGAGCGCGGGGGGATGCCCGGTCTCGGCCGGACGCTCCACCCACCCGACCGAGGGTGGCAGCAATCATGACTGGTGGCCCAACCAGCTCAACCTGAGCATCCTGCGCAAGCACCCCGCGGTCGCCAACCCCATGGACGAGGACTTCGACTACGCCAAGGAGTTCCTCACCGTCGACCTGGACGAGCTGGCCAGCGACGTGGACGCGGTGATGACCGACTCGCAGGACTGGTGGCCCGCCGACTTCGGCCACTACGGTCCGCTGTTCATCCGGATGGCCTGGCACAGCGCCGGCACCTACCGGGTCGAGGACGGCCGAGGAGGAGCGGGCGCCGGCATGCAGCGCTTCGCCCCGCTCAACAGCTGGCCGGACAACGGCAACCTGGACAAGGCGCGCCGCCTGCTGTGGCCGGTCAAGAAGAAGTGGGGCCGCAGGATCTCCTGGGCCGACCTCATGATCTTCACCGGCAACCGCGCCCTGGAGACCATGGGCTTCACGACCTTCGGCTACGCCGGTGGCCGCGCCGACGTGTGGGAGCCGGACCAGGACGTCTACTGGGGCCCGGAGCGCACCTGGCTGGGCGACGAGCGCTACAGCGGCGACCGTCAACTCCAGGCACCGCTGGCCGCCGTCCAGATGGGCCTGATCTACGTCAACCCGGAAGGCCCGAACGGCAACCCCGACCCGCTCGCCGCGGCTCGCGACATTCGCGAAACCTTCAAGCGGATGGCCATGAACGACGAGGAGACCGTCGCGCTGATCGCAGGCGGCCACTCCTTCGGCAAGACCCACGGGGCCGCACCGGACACCAACAACGGCCCCGAGCCGGAAGGTTCCCCGATCGAGCAGATGGGCCTTGGCTGGAAGAACGGCTTCGGCACCGGCAAGGGCCACGACGCCATCACCAGTGGTCTCGAGGTCACCTGGACGCAGACGCCGACCCAGTGGAGCAACAGCTTCTTCAAGAACCTGTTCTTCTACGAGTGGGAGCTGGAGCAGAGCCCCGGCGGCGCCAACCAGTGGGTGGCCAAGGGCGCCGAGGCCGTCATCCCCGGCCCGGAGGCCGGTGACCCGGCCCGCAGGCCGACCATGCTCACCACCGACCTCGCGCTGCGGTTCGACCCGATCTACGAGCCGATCTCGCGCCACTTCATGGAGAACCCGGCGGAGCTCGCGGACGCGTTCGCCCGCGCCTGGTTCAAGCTCACCCACCGCGACATGGGCCCGATCCAGCGCTACCTCGGCGCCCAGGTGCCGCAGGAGGAGCTGATCTGGCAGGACCGCGTGCCCGCCGTCGACCACGAGCTGGTCACCGCCGAGGACGTCGCCGCGCTCAAGCAGCAGGTCCTCGACTCCGGCCTGTCCGTCGGGCAGCTCGTTTCCACCGCGTGGGCGTCGGCCTCGACCTTCCGGGGCAGCGACAAGCGCGGCGGCGCCAACGGTGCCCGCATCCGCCTTGAGCCGCAGCGCGGCTGGGAGGTCAACGAGCCCGGTCAGCTGCTCGGCGTGCTGAACACTCTGGAGGGCATCCAGGACGCGTTCAACAAGGCCCAGTCCGGCAGCAAGAAGGTCTCCCTGGCCGACCTGATCGTGCTGGCCGGTGCGGCCGGTGTCGAGCAGGCCGCCAAGGCCGCCGGCCACGACGTGCAGGTGCCCTTCACCCCGGGCCGCACCGACGCGTCGCAGGCGCAGACCGACGTGGAGTCCTTCGCCCCGCTGGAGCCGGCAGCCGACGGCTTCCGCAACTACCGTGGCAAGGCCCTCCCGCTGCCCACCGAGTTCGTGCTGCTCGACCGCGCCAACCTGCTCAACCTCAGCGCGCCCGAGCTGACCGTGCTCATCGGCGGTCTGCGCGTGCTCGGCGCCAACTACCAGCAGTCCCAGCTCGGTGTGCTCACCTCGACCCCGGGTTCGCTCACGAACGACTTCTTCGCGAACCTGCTCGACATGGGCACCACGTGGACGCCGACCACCGACGAGGCCGAGACCTTCGAGGGCAAGGACGCCAGCGGTGCGGTCAAGTGGACCGCCAGCCGCGTCGACCTGATCTTCGGCTCCAACTCGGAGCTGCGGGCCCTCGCCGAGGTCTACGCCAGCGACGACGCGCAGGGCAAGTTCGTGCGCGACTTCGTGTCCGCGTGGGCCAAGGTCATGGACCTCGACCGGTTCGACGTCTGAGTTCTTCTTACGCCTCAAGGAAATCCGGGTCGACCCTTCGTGGCCGGCCCGGATTTCTACCGCGCACCGATGTTCGGCATCGCGTTCTCAATGCCCACCACGAGATTTCGACTGGCCGCCAGCGCCGCGGCCAGGCCGTCGTTCGGCGATCCGCCGGGACTCTGATACAGCACCACGCCGACGATCAGCCGCGAACCGGACGCGTCGTCCCACCGCGCCGCCCACATCAACGCGCCGCCCGCCGCCGAGGTCGAACCGGTCTTGAGCCCGATCACGCCGTCGTGGCCCAGCAGCGTGTTCGTGTTGACGACCGGGCCCGGCACGCCGGGCACCTGCGCCGAGCGCATCGCCGTGATCGCGGCGATCACCGGATTGTCCAGCGCGGCGCGCGCCAGCACGAGTTGGTCGGTCGCGGTGCTCACGGTCGAGTCCTCGACGCCACTCGCGCCGGTGTAGGTGGTCTGGTGCATACCGAAGCTCGCCGCTGTCGCGTTCATCTTCCGCACGAACGCGTCCTGGCTGCCCGCGTCCCAGCGCGCCAACAGCCGCGCGATGTTGTTGCCCGACGGGATCAGCATCAACTCCAGCAGTTCCCGCTCGGAATACCGCTGCCCGGCACGCACCCGAACCGTGGACTCGTCGCTCGACCCGGACTCCTGCTGCGCCTGTTCGTCGACGGTGATCGCGGGCCCGTCCTCGTCGCTCCGCAATGGATGGTCGTGCAGCACCACGTACGCGGTCATCACCTTGGTGACACTGGCGATCGGCACCGGCGTCGAGTTGCCGCTCGAACCGAGACTGCCCACACCCTCGATCTCGGCCGCCGCCTGACCCTTGCTCGGCCACGGCAGATTCGGCACCGCGACCGCGCCCGGTATGACCGGTGGCGTCAGAAACGCCTTGAGCGCCAGGAATCCGCCCGCCGCGACGAGGACAACCACCGCCAACCCGACGATCGGCACCCAGCGCCTGCGTAAGCGGCGCCGATGTGCCATGGTCCGCGCCGGGATCATCTTCTGCATCGGCCCTCCGAGATCTGCCAGGTCGGTCAGGTACCTGGCAATCCTCGAAAAGCTGTTTCACCGCGCCGTCATGATCGTTCGACAGTTCTGCGACGCGTTCGTAACGTACCCTCGCTCAGGGCGCCTCAGGGCCCGATCCAGCCGCGCGCGTGCGCCGCGATGCCGGCCTGGAACCGTGTCGTGGCATGCAGTTCGGCCAACAGTTGGCGGACCCGGCGCTGCGTGGTGCGCAGGCTCCAGCCGAGCGAACGGCTGATGCCCGCGTCGGTCTGGCCCGCCGCCAACAACACCAGCAGCGCCCTGGTCTCCCGATCCGGCCCGTCCTCCGGCACGGGCGCGCGCCCGATCGCCTGCGCGAGCGGCTGCGCCCGCTGCCATTCCGCCTCGAACAGCGTGACCAGCGCCTCCAACAACGCCGACGGATGGATCACGTACGCCGCATCCACCACATGCTCGGACGAGCTGATCGGGATGATCGCCATCTTCTCGTCCGCCAGGATCAGCTTCATCGGCAGCTCCGGCCGAACCCTGGACAGCTCGCCCTGCGACGCGCTCGGCAGGATGTCGCCCGCCAGCCGGCCCGGCCAGGCGAGCGCGTCGCGGTCGTAGATCACCCGATACCGGATGCCCTCGGTCAACCGGCGGTGCTCGGCGCCCTGGTTGTGGCCGGGCGAGCGCACGTACGGCGGTTTGTCGAACCCTTTGATCTCGCTGCGCGCGCCCGCCTGGAGGTGCCCGACCCGGTTGTTGATGTTGTCCTCGCCGGTCACCACCTCGACGAGTTCCGCGGGGTGGGTGAACCGCGACGCCTCCCGGAACACCTCGGTCAACCGTTGCAGGGTCGCCCGCGCGCCGAGCAGTTCGGCTTCCTTGCGCGCGAGCAGCCCGCCCAGCGCGATGTCCGGCGCCGCCGCGAGGTAGCGCGCCGGTCGGCCGGGCACCCGGCTGGTCATGCCGCTCGCGGTCAGCCGGGACAGCGCCCTGCTCACCAACTGAACCGACAGTCCGCACTGTTCGGACAGTTCGGCGGCCGTTGTCCTCGGATGTCTAACCAGGATGGCGTAGAGCTGGCCATCGATCGGCGGCATGCCGACGGCGTCCAGCTCGCTCTCGTCGTGGCGGGTTTCCGCCACCTGGCGACTATTGGTCATGGTGGCCATCTTGCGTCAACAACGCGTGAACTGGGAGTTTGGGTCCGCCACCGTCGGCAACTTCCCGTGTGAAAGGGGCGCGATGCGCCGCGAAAGATCCCGCGCGTTACGGGCTATCACCCTCACCGTCGCCGCCGTCACCACCGTGGGTGGGCTTGTATTCGCCGCTCCCGCAGCGATGGCTCAGTCCTCGGATGACTCGACCGCTGCCCGCACCGTGTCCATGCCGGACGGCAGCACCATCACGATCAGTCCGACCGGTGACGCCCGCCGGATTTCCGCGCAGGGCAAGCTGATCGCCGAAACCATGCTCCCCGTCTCGCCCGGCGGCTCCGCGCTCGGCGACTCGTGGGCACCCAGCGACGCGCAGGTGCGGACCCGATTCACCCAGCTGGCCCAGGCAAGTCACGCGAACTCCTCGGTCATCGCGGTGCTGTCCGGGTCGACCGCGGTCACCGGCGCCCCGGTCGCGGGCGGCCTGCGCGCCGCGGTCACCTCGGACAACACCGTGAACGCCGCGCTCGCCACACTCGACGCCGACTCGGTCAGCCCGATGTTCGGCCAGCTCCCCACCGCGCAGGTGCGGCAGCTCACCACGGACGCGCGCACCCAGCTCGGCAACACCGCCCCCGACCTGACCAAGGCCGTGGTCATCCACCTGCACGGCGGCGACGCCGCATCGGCCGCCGCCACTCTGCGCGGCACGCCAGGTATCGCCTACGCCGAGCCCGATCAGGCCATCTCCACCGAGTCCACCGGTGGCACGCCGTTACCGGCGTGGGCGGGCAAAGCCGCGGCCGTGAACAGCGCCGGCTTACCCGGCAACTACGGCCTCAGCTCCTCGTTGCAGAGCTTCCTCAACGCGGGCGGCGTCGACGCCGAAGGCGCGTACGCCACGCTGCAGAGCCGATTCGGCCAGCTGCCCGGCGCGGGCGAGCTGATCACCAACGTCTCCATCGGCGACCTCACCGACCAGAGCATGGCCGACGCGGGCGACGGCTACGTCAAGACCTACGGCCCCACCACGATCGTGCAGAACGGCCAGCGCTATCTCGACCTCCCGTCCCTGCCGCTGATCCCGACCTACACGGCGAGCCCGGCCGGCACCCTCGACCCGACCGGATCCGCCGAGAACGAGGACCCCAGCCTCGGCGAGGTCATGCTCGACTTCGGCGTGATGGCTCCGTTGCCGCACAACGCGCAGCGCGCGGGCGCCACCGGCAGCGGCGCCACCGACCTGCTCGGCATCGCGCCCGGCGCGCAGTACCGGCTGGTCGTGCCGCAGCAGCCCACCGTCGACCAACTCCCGGTCGCGCTGCTCGCGGCCGCGCGGCAGAACCCGCGCCCGAACGTGATCACCGCCAGCCTCGGCTTCGGCACCGACGCGCAGGGCTTCCCCGGTCGCTACCTTGAGGACGACCCGATCGAACAGGCCGTCATCGCCGCGATCGTGCAGGAGTACCACATCGTCGTCTGCATCTCCGCCAACGACGGCACCCGCCTCTACACGCCGACCGCGGTCGGCCCCGACGGTGGCAGCACCCCCACCAACGTCACCCGCGACCCGGGCAAGACCACCGACATCAACGACGACGCCGACTCGACAACGCCCAGCCAGGTGCTGGACAGCGGCGCGATCGCCGTCGGCGGCACCACGCTCGACGACACTCAGGCCGTCCCGCCGCAGAACGGTGGACCGCAGGCGCACAACGGCACCTGGGCGGCAACTCGCACCGACGGCTCCGGCGCGTTCTCCTCCGGATTCGGCAGCCGCATCGACGTGTCCGCGCCCAGCGACGGCATCCCCGCCTTCGAACACGCCAGGGGCGGCGGCGCGCAGGCAGTGGAAACCGTGCTCAACGGTGGCACCTCGGCCTCCGCGCCGATGACCGCCGCGGCGGCAGCCGTGGTGTTGCAGGCCGCGCGTTTGACCGGACAAGGCATCGACCCGCGGCAGGTGCGCGCCCTGCTCGAACGCACCGGCCGGGCCGTCGCCACCCCGCCGCAGGCCGACCAGCCGATCAACGTCGGCCCGCAGATCGACGTCACGGCAGCGGTCAACTCGGTGCTGGGCAACGGGCACGGCAACGGGCACGGCGCACAACCGCAGATCGTCCGGGTCTCGGTCGCGCACCGGCAGACCGTCGGCGGGCTGGGCGGCGAGTTCACCGAGGCCACCGACCCGAGCCTGATCGACCTGCAAGGCCCGTCCGGCACCGGTGAGGGCCTGGTCGGCCCGGTCACCATCGCCGCGGACGTGTCGGGCCTGCCGGCGAATCGCCCGGTCGACTACGTGCTGACCGTCGGCCGTCAGCAGTTCCACTCGCCGACCCCGGCCATCCGCCTCACCCCGACCGAGTTGCTTTCGGCAGCAGGGCAGTCTGTTGTCGCGACAACAAACCGCACTATCGCGTACACGTACGCGGTGCGCGTCGACGGCCGCGTGGTCGTGTCGGCGCAGCGGCAGCTGACGTTCGGTCCGACCGACGGCGGCTACGCCGAGGCGCAGGCGCCGGTGGCGCCGTCGAGCGTCGCGGCGGGCCGGCCGGTCACCGTCCACTACGACCTGACCGGCGTGCGCGCCCTCGCCAAACCGGAGATCGTGGTGTCCACCGTCGGTCATCCGAACCCCGCGACCGCGCCGATCTTCACCGCCGCCTACACCGTCGCGCTGAGCGGCACCTCCGGCTCGGTCACCATCCCGGCCGGCGCGTTCGACGACGGCGGTGGCGTGTACGGCATCGGCATCGTGCAGAACTCGACCGGCACCCCGCCCTTCGGCCACCCGATCTACGGCGAGTTCGCCACGATCCAGGTCACCGGCGCCAACGCGGCCCAGCGGCCAGCGGCGCCGACTCTCGACAACGCCCACCAGGCCGAGGTCAGTCGCGCGTCGTCGGGCTTCGCCCTGCACTACGACGTGCGCGGCGTGGCCGGAGCAGCCGGTGCGGCGGTCGAGTTCTCCGCCCCTTCGCCGACGCTGTTCAACTCGCTCAACACCTTCAGCAACGCCAACGGAACCGTCCGCGACCACGACGGCGTCGACGCGGGCTCCGTCGCCTACCAGCAACTGGGCGGGCCATCCGGCACCGCGCAGCTCGACGCGACCAAGCTCGGCCTGACCGGCTCGCTGGCCTACAACGTCCGCGTGTTCGCCACCGACCACAATGGACATATCATCGGCCAGGCGTCGCCGACCTCGCAGCTGATCTTCGACGACGGAATCACCCCGAACGACGGTACGGTCGCCAGCTTCGGCACGACGACGACCGGTCCCTCGGTCGTGGCCGTCCGCGATCCGTCCGGATCGGAATCCCTGCGCGAGTACCAACCGGCAACCGGCACCTACGGCGCCGTGCTCGCCACGGACTCCTCCGGCAGCGGCGGCTACGAGGTGCTCGGCGTCGACGGCGCGGCCCAGCGAGCCCTCGTGCTGCACTGGCAGGGCGGCGGGACCTGGTCGCTGGCCACCTACGACACGTCGACCGGCAAACCCGTCGCCGACGTGCCGGGCCCGGCGGGGGAGCAGGTGCTCGGCGGTCGGGTCGACCCGACCCGTCATCGCGGCGCGGTGCTGGCCCGGCGCGGCAGCGACAAGGCCGACCTGGTAGTCCCCGTCGACCTGGCCACCGGCGCCGTCGGCACCGCGATCCCGGCCGACCCCTCGGGCGCGCCGGCAGGTGAGTACAGCCTGATCGACATCGACTCCTCGACCGGCGCGGTGCTGCTCTCGCACGTCGGCGGCGGGCTGATCTGCTTCATGGGTGGCGCCACCAATGTCGCCAGCGTCGACCTGGACACCGGCGCGGCAACGGCGGCGAAGTCGGCCGACGGCTGTTCCGACGCGATCGCCGAGGACTCCGGCAGCGGCACGCTCTACCAGATGTCGTACCGGTCCTTCAGCGTGAACATCGCCGGCACCACCAACCTGATCCCGGTCTCCGGCAACCCCCTCGCCGAGGGCACCCCGATCGCGCTTCGGCAACAGCCCGCGCTGACCCTGGCCGTCGACTCGGTGCACCACCTCGCCCTGGTCGCGTTCCAGACCCCGCCCAGCACGCCGCGGTTCGGCAACCCGCTCGGCGCACTGTCCGACAACAACGCCACCAGCCAACTCGCCATCGTCGACCTGACGACCGGCAAGACGGTGTCCACTGTGGCCGGTTTCGGCTTCGGCGGCGGAGTGTTCGGCGGGGAGTACAACTTCTCGACCGACCGCTCGATCCAACTCGACCCGACCACCCGGACCGGCTGGACGTACGCGCCCGGCGGGGACGAGGTCCAGCAGTTCAGCTACTGACCGCCCGAGCCGGCGCGCCGCTCCGCACCGGGGAGGCGCGCCGGCCCGCGCAACGGGCCTCACCACGGCGTGATCAGGCGCCGCGCGGTGCGCAGCAGGCTGCGCGCGCCCAGCAGGCCGTCGCCGAGGCCGAGATCGACGAACGAATCGAACGCCCGTTGATCCCGCCCGGCCGCGCCAACCGCCGCATCGATCAGCCGAGGCGTCCTGGTCAAGAACGCGGCCAGGTCGGTATGCCGAAGATGCCGGCCAAGCCTGGCCCGCAGCGCGTCCGCATAGCTCCGCGCCGGAGCAGGCCCAACGGCCGCCGCGCCCGCCAGCGCGCCGGAGACGACCGCGTAGAAGATGCCTTCGCCGGTCAACGGATTGATCAACGCGGCAGCGTCGCCGACCAGCAGCACCCGACCATGCCCGACCGAGGGCCGCCCGGTCGACAACGGCAACCGGTGCGCGCGGAGCTTCGTCGGACGGGCGTCCGGGAGCAGCGCATGCAGTCGTTGTTCGAGATACGCCCTGGTCAGTGGGGTGTTCCTGAGAATCTCGCCGTACCCGACATTGGCCCGCCCGTCGCCGATCGGAAACACCCAGGCATAGGCGGGCCAGTGCGTGGCGGTCATGCGAAGCAGCTGTTCGTCGGCCGGCCAATGATCGGCGGGCGCGTAACCCCGGATGGCCAACGCCACGGTCCCCGTCCTGCCCGACCGAACGGTGATCGATCGACGAACGACGGATTCGGCGCCGTCGGCGCCGATCACGATCGCCGCTGTGGTGCCGTCGTCCAGGATGACCTCGTCCTCGTCGACCGTCAGCGAGCGCACCGTGTGCCGGCGAAGCACCGCGCCCGCGGCGACGGCGGCGCGGACCAGGCGTTCGTCGAACAGCGTTCGTGGCACGACGAACCCTGTTCGGACCGTTGTCCGGGCGGCTACCGCGCCGCTGGGGGAGCGCAGGCGTATTCGGGTGATCGGAGCGGAGCCGCCGACCAGGGTATCCGGGTCGACGCCGAGGTCGGCCAGCACGTCGAGCGCGGCTGGGGCGATGCCGTCGCCGCACACCTTGTCGCGCGGAAACGTGGCCGAGTCGATGAGCAGGACCCGCGCGTCGGGTCTGGCGCGCAGCGCGCCGAGCGCGGCGGCGCAGCCGGCCGGTCCCGCTCCGACGATCACCACGTCCCAGCGGGGGGCTTCGGCCATACGGCCAACCCTAGGCTCGGCGGGTCCGGTGAGCGGCCAGGCGTGGTGAGCGGGATCATCTTTTGGCTGGTCCCGACAAGTTCGGACGCGCGGCACTGTCGGTGGCAGCATTTCATTACCGGACGGAACACGAGAGTGTTCTTGATGAGAGTGGACGTTCTGCGTCCAACCCCAGGTCTGTGCAGGAGGGTTCGGTCGGTGTTCAGTCGTGTCGCCATCGTCAACCGTGGAGAAGCCGCGATGCGGCTGATCCACGCCGTCCGGGAGCTCTCCGCCGAGACCGGGACGCGGATCGAGACCGTCGCGTTGTACACCGACGCGGATCGCAGGGCCACCTTCGTCCGTGAGGCCGATCTGAGTTACGACCTCGGGCCTGCTGCCGCGCGTCCGTACCTGAACCTGGCTGTGCTGGAGCGTGCGCTGGTGGACAGTGGCGCGGACGCGGCGTGGGTGGGCTGGGGGTTCGTCGCGGAAGACCCCGCGTTCGCGGAGCTGTGCGAACGGCTCGGCATCACGTTCGTCGGGCCGACGCCGGAGGCGATGCGCCAGCTCGGCGACAAGATCGGCTCGAAGCTGATCGCCGAGGAGGTCGACGTCCCCGTCGCGCCGTGGAGCCGGGGCGCCGTTGACGACCTGGAGATGGCGAAACGGGTCGCGGCCGAGGTCGGCTATCCGTTGATGCTCAAGGCGACGGCCGGTGGCGGCGGGCGCGGCATCCGGATGATCGATTCCGAGGAGAGCCTGGTCGACGCCTATGACCGGACTCGGATGGAGGCCGAGCGGGCGTTCGGCAGCGGCGTCGTGTTCCTGGAGCGGCTGGTCACCGGGGCGCGGCACGTCGAGGTGCAGGTGATCGCGGACGGGCAGGGCACCGCGTGGGCGCTGGGCGTGCGGGACTGCTCCGTCCAGCGGCGCAACCAGAAGATCATCGAGGAGTCCGCCTCGCCGGTGCTGACGAAGGCGCAGGCCGACGAGCTGAAGGCGGCGGCCGAACGGTTGGCGCTGGCGGTCGGCTATCGAGGGGCGGGGACCGTCGAGTTCCTCTACCACCCCGGCGAGAAGCGGTTCGCGTTCCTTGAGGTGAACACGCGGCTCCAGGTCGAGCACCCGATCACCGAGTACACCACCGGCATGGACCTGGTGAAGGCGCAGCTGCACATCGCCTCCGGCGGCAAGCTGGAGGGTAGGCCGCCTGCCGAGTTGGGGCATGCGATCGAGGCGCGGCTCAACGCCGAGGACCCGGATCGCGACTTCGCGCCGTCGCCGGGACGGATCGTGCGGCTGGATCTGCCGAGCGGGCCGGGTATCCGGGTGGACACGGGCGTGAGCGAGGGCGACACGATCCCGGCCGACTTCGACTCGATGATCGCCAAGATCATCGCCTACGGCCACGACCGGGACGAGGCGCTGAGCAGGCTGCGTCGCGCGATGACCGAGACGACCGTGATCATCGCGGGCGGCGCCACCAACAAGAGTTTCGTGCTGGATCTGCTGGACCAGCCCGAGGTGATCGACGCGAGCGCGGACACCGGGTGGATCGACCGGGTTCGGGCGCAGGGGCGGCTTGTCGCCCATCGCGGGTCCGCCGTCGCGCTCGCCGTCGCCGCGATCGAGGCTTACGAGGATGCCGAGGAGATCGCTCGGCAGCAGCTGCTGGTCACCGCGCACGGCGGTCGGCCGCAGGTGCAGTTGGACACCGACCGGCCCATCGAGCTGAAGCTGCGCGGTGTCGGGTATCGGGTGCAGGTCGGACGGCTCACCCCGCACCGGTTCCGGGTCACCGTGTCGGCCGAGAACGGCGCGCCGCATCCGGCCGACGTCGAACTCGACCGGTTCGACCAGCAGACCGGCCTGGTCACGGTCAACGGCACCCGGTTCCGGGTGGTCACCGACGCGCACGGGCCGACGCGCCTGGTCGAGGTGGACGGGGTCGCACACCGGATCAGTCACGACGAGGGCGGCGTGGTGCGCGCGCCCGCGCCCGCGCTGGTGGTGGCGACGCCGCTCCAGGTCGGGGACGAGGTCGAGGCCGACGCGCCGGTACTGGTGCTGGAGTCGATGAAGATGGAGACCGTGCTGCGCGCGCCGTTCCGGGCGCGGCTGCGCGAGTGCTCGGTCGCGGTCGGCAGCCTGGTCGAGACCGGGGCGCCGCTGCTGCGGCTGGAGCCGCTCGGCGACGGGGACGGGGCGAGCGCCGAACAGGACTCGGCGGCCGAGGTCGAGATCGACCTGCCCGCCGAACCGGTCGACGTGCCGGCCGCGGAGCGCGTCGCGGCCGGGCTGCGTGACCTGCGCGGGCTGCTGCTCGGGTTCGACGTCGACCCGAGCGACCCCGGCCGGGTGCTGAAGAACTACGTGGCCGCGCGCGCCGAGGCGGGCAGCAGCCGGCCGCTGGCCGGCGAGGTCGAGCTGGTTGAGGTGTTCGCGGACCTGTCCGAACTGACCCGCAACCGGTCGGCAGGCGCGGACGTCAAGGGCGACGCCCAGGTGCACAGCCCGCGCGAGTACCTGCACACCTACCTGCAGAGCCTGGACGTGGACCGGGCAGGCGTGCCGGACGCCTTCCAACAGCGGCTCACCCAGGCGCTCGGCCACTACGGCGTAACCGACCTTGAGCGCACGCCCGACCTGGAGAACGCGGTCTTCCGGATCTTCCTGGCGCAGCGCCGCGCGGCCAAGGACGCGGCGATCGTGACCGCGCTGCTGCGGCAGTGGCTGAGCGAGGGCCCGCCCGGCGAGCCGGTGCGGGAAACCGTCGGCCTCACCCTCGAACACCTCATCGCCGCGACCCAGCTGCGCTTCCCGGCCGTCGCGGACCTGGCCCGCTCGGTCGTGTTCGCCTGGTTCGCCCAGCCGATGCTGCGCCGCAACCGCGCACAGGTCTACGCGAACGTGCGCAAGGAACTGACCTACCTCGACGCCAACCCGGACGCGCCGGACCGCGCGGACCGGATCGCGGCGATGGTGGCCAGCGCCGAGCCGCTGGTGCGCCTGCTCGGCCAGCGGATCGATCGCCGCGGCGCCGGTCTCGCCCCGCTGCTCGAAGTGCTGACCCGCCGCTACTACGGCAACAAGTCCCTGCACGACCTGCGGCTGCGCGAGGTCGCGGGCTGCACGTTCGTGGTCGCCGAGCACGAGGAGGAGACCGGGCGGTCGGCCGTGCTGACCACCGGCGTCGACTTCGCCGCGCTGCCCGACGCGGTGCGCGCGATCAACGAGTTGGCCACCACCGACGACGTCGCCGCGGACATCTACCTGGTGTGGGACAACCAGCCGGACGAGCCGGACGCGATGGCCGCCGAGTTGCGCGTGGCGCTGACCGCGCAGCCGCTGCCCAGCCAGCTGCGCCGCGTCACCACCACGGTCGCCGGCCGGGGCCACGCGGTCATGCACCATCACTTCACCTTCCGGCCCTCGTCCACCGGGATCTCGGAGGAGCGGCTGATCCGCGGCCTGCACCCGCTGATCGCGCACCGGATGCAGTTGGAGCGGCTGCGCCACTTCGACCTGACCCGGTTGCCCTCCAGCGACGAGGAGGTCTACCTGTTCCGCTGCGTCGCGCCGAAGAACCCGTCGGACGAGCGCCTGGTAGCGATGGCGCAGGTGCGCGACCTGACGCCGTTGCGGGACAGCGATGGCAGGCTGGTCGCGCTGCCCACGGCCGAGGACACGCTGGCCGCGTGCCTGGACGCGATCCGCACGGCGCAGTCCGGCCGGCCCGCGCACAAGCGGTTCGACACCAACCGGATCATCATCTACGTCTGGCCGGCCACCGAACTCTCCGGCGACGAGCTGAACATGCTCACCGAGCGGGTGCTGCCCACGACCGAGGGCGTCGGCCTTGAAGAGGTCCTGTTCCTGGCGCGTCGGCGCGACCCGGAAACCCGTGAGCTGACCGACATCGCGGTGCGCATCAGCAACGACGTCGACCTGGGCGTGCGCGTCGAGGTGGGGCCGAGGCCGACCGGGCTGATCGAGCCGCTGGACGACTACCGGCAGAAGGTGTTGCGGGCCAGCAGGCGCGGCACGGTCTACCCGTACGAGCTGACCGCGATGCTGGCCGGCGCCACCGGCAACTTCACCGAGTACGACCTGGACGGTGCCGGCAAGCTCGTGCCGGTCGACCGGCCGCGCGGCCACAACGCCGCGGCCATGGTCGTCGGGGTGGTCAGCACGCCGACCGAGCGGTACCCGGAGGGCATGTCCAGGGTGGTGCTGCTCGGCGACCCGACGATGTCGCTCGGCGCACTGTCCGAACCGGAGTGTTCGCGGGTGATCGCCGCCCTCGACCTGGCCGAGCAGCAGGGTTTGCCGCTGGAGTGGTTCGCGTTGTCCTCGGGCGCGCGGATTTCGATGGAGTCCGGCACCGAGAACATGGACTGGGTGGCCGCGGCGCTCAAGCGCATCATCGAGTTCACCCAGGCGGGCGGCGAGATCAACATCGTGGTCGCCGGGATCAACGTCGGCGCCCAGCCGTACTGGAACGCCGAGGCCACGATGCTCATGCACACCAAGGGCATCCTGGTGATGACGCCGGATTCCGCGATGGTGCTGACCGGCAAGCAGGCGCTGGACTTCTCCGGCAGCGTCTCGGCCGAGGACAACTTCGGCATCGGCGGCTACGACCGCGTGATGGGCCCGAACGGTCAGGCGCAGTACTGGGCGCCGAGCCTGGGCGCCGCGCGCGATGTCCTGATGGCGCACTACGACCACACCTACGTGGCACCGGGGGAGTCCGGCCCGAGGGCCGCCGGCACCACCGACCCGCACCACCGCGACATCTCCGGTTACCCGCACACGTTGGCGGGCAGCGACTTCACCACGGTCGGCGAGATCTTCTCCTCGACCGCCAACCCGGATCGCAAGAAGGCCTTCGACATCCGCACGGTCATGCGCGCCGTGTCCGATCAGGACCATCCGGTGCTGGAGCGCTGGGCCGGCATGGCCGACGCGGACACCGCGGTCGTGCAGGACGTGCACCTGGGCGGTCGGCCGGTGTGTCTGCTCGGCATCGAGTCGCGGTCGGTGCCGCGCCGCGGTTTCCCGCCCACCGACGGCCCGGACACCTACGCGGCCGGCACGCTGTTCCCGCGCTCGTCGAAGAAGGCGGCCAGGGCGATCAACGCGGCCAGCGGCAACCGGCCGCTCGTCGTGCTGGCCAATCTCTCCGGCTTCGACGGTTCCCCGGAATCCATGCGCAAGCTCCAGTTGGAGTACGGCGCGGAGATCGGCCGGGCGATCGTGAACTTCCGCGGCCCGATCGTGTTCTGCGTGATCTCCCGCTATCACGGTGGCGCGTTCGTGGTGTTCTCCAAGGCGCTCAACCCGGGCATGACCGTGCTCGCGGTGGAAGGCTCGTTCGCCTCGGTGATCGGCGGCGCGCCCGCCGCGGCCGTGGTGTTCACCGGTGACGTCAACCGGCGCACCGCGACCGACCGCAGGGTCGTCGAGGTGGAGGCCCGGCTCGCCGCCGCGTCCGGTGCGGAACGGGCCGAGCTGACCGCGAAACTCGCCGAGGTGCGGGCGGCGGTGCGGGCCGAGAAACTCTCCGATGTGGCCACCGAGTTCGACCGCGTGCACAGCGTGCACCGGGCCGTCGAGGTCGGTTCGGTCGACGCGGTGATCAGCGCGGCGGAGTTGCGGCCGCGCATCATCGAGGCGATCGACAAGACCGCTGGGGCGTGACCGAACTGGACGGCCGCGGCATCCTCGCGGTCGCGCACGGCGCACCCGTGCGCCTGGCCGATTCGGTGCTGGCCGAGGTGGCCGCGAACCGGGACCGGGTGGACGCGGCGCTGCGCGCGGCCGACGGCCCGGTGTACGGCGTGCACACCGGCATGGGCCGGATGGTCGGCGTGCCGCTCGACGACGAGCAGCAGGCTGGGCAGCAGGCGAATTTGCTGATCGGCCGCGCGGTCGGCGGGCCGCCGTGGCTGCCGGAGCCGGACGTGCGCGCGCTGCTCGCCGTGCGGCTGCGCGGTTTTCTCGCGCCGACCACCGGCGTGTCGGCTGAGCTGGTGCGGTTCCTGGCGGACCGGATCGACGACGGTTTCGTGCCGGCCGTGCCCAGGGACGGGCTGGGCAGCGCGGGCGAGATCATCCCGCTGGCGCACGCGTTCCAGACGTTTCTCGGCATCGGCACGGTGCTGGCGGACGGGGTCGAGACGCCGGCGTCGGCCGCGCTGGCGCGACGCGGGCTGCGACCGGTCGTGTTGCGGCCCAAGGAAGGCGTCAGCCTCATCCAGGGCTCGCCGCTGGCGTTGACGCACGCGATCATGCGCGGCGACGAGGCCCGGCGCGCGGTCGCGCTGCACCGATTGGCCACCGCGCTGACCGTCGACGCGCTCGGTGCCCCGCGCGCGATCTACGACCCGGCACTGGCCGGGCCGGACCGGGTGCTCGCGTCGGTGCTGGCCGAACTGCGTTCGCGCACGGAAGGTGCGGCGGTGCGGCCGGACGTGGTCCAGGCGCCGGTTTCGGTGCGGGTGGCGCCGCAGGCGATCGCACACGCCGAACGCACCCTGGACGACCTCGCGGACGCGGCCGAACTGCTGCTCGACACGCCAACCGATTCACCCGCGTTCGTCGACGGCGCCTTCGTGTCCACGGCCGGCTTTCACGCGGCAGGACTCGGTTTGCGCATGGACGCGGTGACCGCCTCGCTGGTGCATCTCGGTGAGGTCAGCGTGCAGCGGCTGCACCGGATGCTGGACCCACAGTTCAGCGGGCTGAACGCGCAACTGGCGGTCGAGCCGGGGCCGCAGGCCGGCCTCTCGCCGCTGCACAAGCGAGCCGCGGGCGAACTGCATCGGCTGCGCGGCCTTGCCTCGCCCGCGACGCTCGGCTCGATCGACACGTCGGCCGGCCAGGAGGACGTGCAGGCGTTCGCCTGGGCGGCCGGGGAACAGTTGCGCGCGGCCATCGGCAGGCTGCGGACGATCATCGCGTGCGAGCTGATCGGCGCGTCCCAGGCGCATGTGCTGCGCGGTGAACCGGGCGCGCCCGCGTTGGCGCAAACCTATGCGCTGCTTGCCGAGTTGGTGCGGCCGGTGCTGGTGGATCGTCCGCTCGGCCCGGACATCCAGCGGCTGGTGGCGTCGGTCAACCTACTTTCGGCGGGGTTTGTGTCAACCGTTGAAACCAATTGAAACATCGACATACTGGGTTTTAACAGAGTTCATTTATTTTTGGCAAATGTTTGGCTGTTCCGGCCTTGGGGAAGCTCACTATGGTTTGTTTGTCTGTCCCTCCCTGCAAGGAGACACTGTGCCTACGAAGCACCAATCCAGCCTCAGCTGGCTGAAGCGACTCGCGCTGACCGGAGCCGCGGTCGTGTCCATGGCAGGTCTGGCCGTTGTGGCCAGCCCGGCCGCGAATGCCCAGGTAGTCGGCTCGTGCACCATCTCGGGTTGTTCCGACGCGAGTTCGGCCAACTCGACCTGGCAGTCCATGGGCTACCCGGGCAGCCGTGGCTGGTACAACTGGCCAAACGGTGAATGCAACTACGCCGGGGGCACCTACTACAACGACGACGGCCAGCTGCCCAGCGGCGACTCGTTCCAGGAATTCGACGTCTACCCGCGTGCCTGCGGTGCGCACCGCGACGCGGTGCGGATCGTGGTCGACATGAACACGGGCGAGGTGTGGTACTCGCCGGATCACTACGCGGACTTCTACCAGCTGTAGCAGTCCTCCACCGAACCCGTGCCACCGGATTTCCGCCGGTGGCACGGGTTCGGTCATTCCGTGGCCCCGTCGGATCCACAGTGGACTATCCTGGCACCAAGTGAGCCAGAACCGCGTCGATGGCGCGGTCCGGCCAGGCGGAGCGCGATCCGGTCGCGCAGCCGATGGTCGAGCCCGGCGCCGATCACTCCGCGTGCGGCCATGGCCTGGCCGTGGCCGATGCAGACCGGCCGGCCGTGCGGCGTCGGGTCCGTGCCCGCCGGGATCGGGCCGCCGTGCCCGAATCCGGTCAAAGTTACCTATCCGGACATCCGGGGCGTCGCTCGGGTGCGGGCGTGGTCCGGTCAGCGGTACATCCAGCGATCGGCAGGCTTTTCTTCGAAAAGGCTCATGCGCGCACGTGAAATAGGTGACAACAAGATCACCTGAACATCTCCTCCCCCGACCGATGATTTTTTTACTAAATGTGAGGCATCCCGCTACTCCATTGGGCATAATTCAGGTAGTCGGGCCACCCGCTTGCCGTAGCCGCGAGGTGATTTTTCACGGTACGTGGTTCGACATACCGCCGGCCGTGCGAGGCCGGCGACCACAGGAGGGATCTCGCCGGGCGGCTTGTCGGGCGAGAGGTCGTGGGGTTGTACATCGGGAGGGGAACAACATGAGCAACGCCATCGGTGTCGAAGTCGCGGATGAGGGCAAGGACATCAAGGACGGCCTGGAGAACGTGCTTGGCCTGGGCGAGAAGCCCGCCGAGCCGACCACCCAGTCGACGGAGGTGCCGGCCTGCGGCCCCTGGGGCTGCCAGGACGAGCCCGTCGAGAAGGTCTGATCGTTTCCAGCCGGGCCGGCGCGGGATTGCTCGCGCCGGCCCGGCACGTCCATGCGATCGGGTGTGTTGCACTGAGTGCTGATTGTGGTGACATAGAGCAGTGGCTCAGGCTTCCGGCACTGCCGACGATTCTTCTGCTCAAGCTGCTCGGACTCGGCGAATCCGGGCCGAGGAGTTGTATCAACAAGGGCTGGCGCTCAACAACGCGTACCGGGTCGCGGCGGGCGCCCGCACGCTGCGCAGGGCGCTGCGGCTGATCGAGAGCGATCCGGACGCGATCGAGCTGCGCACCCGGGTGCTGATCACGCTCGCGCCGGCCGACGTCGAGACCCGTGGCCTGGACGCGGCACTGGCCGATCTCGACGCGGCCGAAGCCTTGCTGCCAGCGGTTTCCGACGAGGCGATCCGGCTCGAACTGGCCGCCCGGTTGGCCGGCCAGGGCGGGCTGGTGCTGGCCAGGGTGAACCGCTGGGACGAGAGCATCGCCCAGTTGGGAGTGGCGGTCGGGCTGCGGGATCGTGCCTACGCGGCGGGCGAGCCGGTGCACTTCTATCTGGCGACCAACCTGCTCAACCGGGCCACCGCGAACAACCTCGCCGGCCGGCCCGGTCCCGCGATGCGCGACTATCGCAGGCTGTTGCAGGTGGTCGAGTCGGGGCAGGGCGACGCAAGGGTCGACCAGAAGGCGCTCGCGGTGCTCAACGCCAAGGCGCAGCACGGACTCGCGGCGGTCGCCTGGCGGGTCGGCGACATCCCGCTCGCGCTGGCCGAGTACGCGAAGGCCCTGGCCAGCTATGCCGAGGTCATTCCCAGCGGCCTGCTGAAACTGCGCATGGACCAGGCGGACGCGCTGCTCACCGCCGGGCTCGCCGAGGAGGCCGCGCGGCAACTGGACGAGGCCCTGCCCGAACTGCGCAAGCAGCGCGACCACCGCAACGTGGCCGAGGCCGAGCTGCTCCGCTCGGGCGCGGCGCTGCGCGAGGGCGATCTGGCGGCGACACGTGCCTGGGCGGAGTCGTCCCGGCGGCGTTTTCACCGACAGGGCAACGCGCCGCTCGCCGCGCGGGCCGCGTTGATGGTGCTGCGCGCCGACGTCGACGAGGCGCTGGAGCGGGACCGGATCGCGCCGAAACTCGTCGAGCGGGCGCTCGCGCTCGCCGACACGCTGGCCGGACTGCACATGGTCGACCAGTGCGGGACCGCGCGGATGCTGGCCGTGCGGCTGGAACTGCGCAGGGGACGGCTGTCCTCGGCGGCCGAACAGTTCGCGCTGGTGCCGAAACCGCGCCGGGTCACCCCGGTCGACCAGCGGATGCTGCGCAGGCTGTGCCGAGCCGAACTGGCCGTGGCGACCGGGGACCGGCGGCTGGCGTTCGCGCAGGCCCGCGCCGGCATCACCGAGCTGGGGCGGATCCGGGACCGGATGGGCGGCGCGGAACTCGTGTCCGGCACGGCCGTACACGGCAGGGCGCTCGGTGAGCTGGCGGTGCGGCTGGTCGTCGACCAGGCCAGCACGCCCGCGCGGGCGCTGTTCGGCTGGCTGGAGCGGACCAGGGCGCAGGTCTACCGCTACGAACTGCTGCCCGCGCCCGAGGACCCGGCGCTCGCCGAGAAGGTGTCGGAATACCGCTATCTGAGTCGCGACCTGCAACA
This sequence comes from Pseudonocardiaceae bacterium, assembly GCA_035948315.1. Classification (GTDB taxonomy): domain Bacteria; phylum Actinomycetota; class Actinomycetes; order Mycobacteriales; family Pseudonocardiaceae; genus CAJCJE01. Next base: position 94,290 of record DASZJG010000048.1, read on the forward strand.
GGCGCACCTGAGCGGCAGACCGAGTCGTGAGCTGGTGTCCCGGCACGCCGCGCTGGGCCGGGAGGTGATGCAGGCCGGGTGGCGGGACAGCCCGTGGGGGCAGCCCCGGCCGATCGCGACCATCCAGGAGGTCATCGCCGAACTCGGCGACCGGGCGATGATCAGCTTCCTGGTCACCGACGGCGTGATGATGGCGGTCGTGGTGGTGGCGGGCGTGGTTCGACTGGTGTCGCTGGGCGACGCGCGGAACGTCGTCGTCGCCGCCGCGGACCTGCACGCCGACCTGGACGCGCTGTCGCCGGACTGGCTGCCGACCAAACTCGCGACCGCGGTCACCAACTCGGCGACGCGCCGGGTGGGGATCCTCGACGAGGGCTTGTTGCGGCCGCTGGAGCGCCTGATCGGCGACCGCGAACTGGTGATCATCCCGACCGGCGCGCTGTACGCGGTCGCCTGGGGCGCACTGCCCCGGTTGCGCGGCAGACCGGTGGTGGTGGCGCCCTCGGCGACCGCCTGGCTGACCGCGCAGCGCGCCGATGCCAGGGACACGGGCGACGCCCGGGACGGCGCGACCGTGCTGGTCGGCGGGCCGAACCTGTCGGTGGCCATGAGCGAGGTCGACGCGCTGCAGAAGTACCACCCGCACGCGGAGATCATCAACGCCGCCGACGCGAGCGTGGAACGGGTGCTCAAGGCATTGGACGGCGCCGCGCTCGCGCACGTTGCCGCGCACGGCGCGCACGAGCCGGAGAACGCGCTGTTCTCGCGGCTGGAACTGTGGGACGGCGCGCTGTTCGCGCACGAGATCATCCGGCTGCGCCGCCCGCCGCGGCACGTGGTGCTGGCCGCGTGCGAGCTGGCGCTGTCCAGGATCCGGCCGGGCGATGAGGCGCTCGGCTTCGCCGGTGCCCTGCTCTCGGCGGGCGGCCGCACGGTGACGGCCGCGGTGACCAGGGTGGGCGACGAGGCGGCGTCGGCCGCGATGAGCGACTACCACGGCCAGCTCGCGCTCGGCGCGCCCGCCGCGACCGCGCTGGCCGAGGCCACCGCGGTCGACCCGTTCCGGCGCCCGTTCATCTGCCTCGGCGCCGGCTGAGGGGCGATCAGCGCAGTACGGACGTGACGTAGCGGGCGGCGTCGGCGATCATCGGGTACTGCGAGGGCGTGCGGTAGCCGACGTGCCGCATGTGCGCGACCGGCTGGTCCGGGTCCGCGACTCGCTCGGCCTCAAACCCGCGCAGGTCACCGTCGCCGACTCGCTCACCTCGGCCGTCGCGACCGTGTTCGGTTCGGCCGATCTGCTGCTGTGCTCGGCCGAACAGGCCGTCGAACTGGGACTCGGTTGGCGCCCGATCGGCGAGATCGAGCTGCTGCGCGGGTTCGACATCGCGGCCGGTCTCGGCGAGGACGCCGACGCGCTGCGCACCCGCCTGCGTTCGAGCATCGCCCGCTGTCTCGGCGTCCCCGAACCGAAGGAGGTGCGGTGAACACCGAGGTGCTGCTCCGCCAACTGCGCGCCGAACTCGACGACGGCGGCCTGCGCGGCTCGTTCCTGGTGCGGGATCTGGTCACCGGCCGGGAGATCGGCATCGACCCCGACCTGGAATTCCCGACCGCGTCGCTGGTCAAGATCGCGCTGGCCGCGGTCACCCTGGACCGGATCAGGCGCGGTGAAATCGACGGCGCGACCCGGATCGAGGTGCGGCCCGGCCGCAGCACCGTGCCCGGACCGACCGGCCTGACCAAGTTCCGCCATCCCGCGGTGATCGCGGTCGACGACCTGCTCTACCTGATCATGTCGATCAGCGACAACTCCGCGGCCGACGCGCTGTTCGCGTTGACCCCGGCGGCGGAGGTGACCAGGACGCTGCGCGAGTGGGGTCTGCCCGGCATCACCGTGCGGCACACCACCGGCGAACTCACCGAAACTCCGGCCGAACGCTTCGATCCCGCCGAGGTTCATCTGGCCCACTCGCTCGCCATCGGCGCCGCGACGCGGGGACGCGGAAACGCCATCGCGCACCTGGACGTCAGCAGGGCAAGTTCGGGTTCGGCGCGCGCCTACGTGAACCTGCTCGACGCACTGTGGCGACCATCCACAATAGACGAATCGGTGGCCGCGCGACTGCGCGATCTGATGGGGGAGAACCTGTTGCGGCAGCGGCTGACCCCGGATTTCAGTTCGGATGCGACCCGGTGGTCGGCCAAGACCGGCACGCTGCTCAACCTGCGCCACGAGGTCGGCGTCGTCGAGCACGCCCATGGGGAGACGTATGCGATCGCGGCACTCACCGAATCGCGCGTACCGGCCGCCGTCCAGCCCGAGGCCGAGGTGTTGATGGCGCGCGTCGCGAAAGTGCTCCGCGACCACCTTCGCCCGGGGTCATAGCCCATTTGGTCGGTTGACGACACGGCTATGACCAGGTGAGATCAGTCCCGCGACCCTGGGGAGGGTGTCGCCCGGGAGGGATGAACGACCAATGAGAATTCGTTGGCTGGCGATCGCGGCCGTGCTGATCTCGGTTGTCGTGATGTCGCTGCCGTCCAGTGGGCGCTCCGGTGCGGCGACGACGCCGTCCGGTTTCGACGTGTCCGGCCTCGACCTGCACGACGGAACCATGGTCCAGCAGGCAGGCACCTACTACCTCTACGGAACCGAGTACGGGTGCGGTTTCACCTGGCAGCAGCAGAACACGCCGTGGTGCGGCTTCGGCGTGTCGACCTCGACCGACAAGGTGCACTGGAGCACGCCGCAACTGTTGTTCGACCCGAACGCGGTCGATTCGACGGACAACCTGACCTGGGCGAAGGTCTGCGGCTCGACCGGAGCGGGCTGTTTCGAACCACGGATGATCCAGCGCAGCGGTTGGGGCGCCAACGACGGCGTGTGGATCCTCTGGTTCGACGCGCCCTACGACTATTCGGTGCACAACACGAACTCCTACTACGTGATGGGCTGCAACGGTCCGGCCGGCCCGTGCGGCTACCAGGCGCCCTATGGCACGGTGCACAAGCCCACGCTGAAGTACTGCGTCGGCAACGACGACCTGAGCATCGTCACGCCGCCGGGCGGGCAGCCGGTCGCGCTGTGCACCAACGCGGACCAGACCGTCGCCGAGGAGGAACTCGACCAGTGGGGCACCAACGGTGACGGCACCGGCTCCAACGATCTCGCCGGCCTGACCTCGGTGGAATCCGTTGGCGCCTACCAGGATCCGACCACCAACACCTGGATCATGACCTACAGCGACTACAACTGTGGCTACTGTGCGGGCGACGCGACCGGCTACGCCACCGCGCCGAGCCTGCTCGGGCCGTGGACCGCACCGGGCAATGTCGGGGCAGGCGCGCCGCCCAACGCGAGGCGGGACCTGTCCGCGACGTCCTGCGGCGGCCAGCCGGACACCGTCGCCATGATCGACGGCTATCCGTTCGAGGTCGTCGACCTGTGGGACGGCAACCTGAACGAAACGCCCGCGCCACTGCACTTCGAACCGTTGACGTACCACCCGAGCGGCCCACCGGGCACGCTGCTCCAGCCGTTCGATCCGTGGCTGTGCCAGTGATGAGGGGGATGATGACCGTGAAAGCTCGCTGGTTGGCGGTCCTCGCCGCCGTCGTCGCCATGGTGGCGGCCGTTGTCCTGGTCGCAACGTCGGCGCCCGCGTCGACTCCGGCGACCGGTTTCGATGTGTCCGGTGTGGACCTGCACGACGGCACCGTGATCGAGGCAGGCGGAACTTACTACCTGTACGGGGAGGAGTACGGCTGCGGTTTCACCTGGACCCGGCAGAACACGCCCTGGTGCGGGTTCGGGGTCTCGACCTCGACCGACAAGGTGCACTGGACCACGCCGCAGCTGTTGTTCGACCCCAACGCGACCGACCCGGTGGACAACCTGAGCTGGCAGCAGGTGTGCGGCTCGACGGGCGCGGACTGCTACGCGCCCAGGATGATCCAGCGCAGCGGCTGGGGTGCCAACGATGGCGTGTGGGTCCTCTGGTTCGACGCCCCGTACGACTGGAACGTCAACCACAGCACCAACTCCTACTACGTGATGGGCTGCAACGGTCCGGCAGGCCCGTGCGGCTACCAGGCGCCCTACGGCACGGTGCACAAGCCGACCATGCCGCACTGCGGCGGCAACGCGGACCTGGACATCGTCACGCAGTCGCCCAACCCGCCGGTCGCCCTGTGCACGAACGCGGACCAGACCGTGTCCGAGGACGAGTTGGACGAGTGGGGCACCAACGGTGACGGCACCGGATCCAGCGGTCTGGCCGGGCTGACCGGCGTCGAAGGGCTCGGCGCCTATCACGACTCGGCCTCGAACACCTGGATCATGACCTACAGCGACCCGAACTGTAAGTACTGCGCGGGCACACAAACCGGCTATGCCACCGCGCCGAGCCTGCTCGGCCCATGGACGGCACCGAGTAACCCGGGCGTGCACGCGCCCCCGGGCGGACGTCGACAACTCACGCCCAACTCCTGCGGTGGCCAACCGGACACCATCGCCACGCTCGACGGGACGCCGTACGAGATCGTCGACATCTGGTCCGGTGCCCTGAACGAGGCGAGTGCGCCACTGCACTTCGAGCCCTTGGCCTACCAACCCAGCGGCGCGCAACCCGGCGCGCTGTGGCAGCCGTTCAACGTCTGGCAATGTCAATAGCTGTCGGCGCAACGATCGCAAATCCGGCAGCGGGTGCAAACCGGACCAGGCGCCCGCTGTCTGGGTGGGTCCGGCTAAATATGGGTGGTGGGTACCCATCCACTAACCGGGTATGGGTGGCAGCGTTACCGGCGTGAACGACAGAGCGCCTGCTACCACCGGGTTTGCCGGTCTGCTTGGCTCCGCCTGGTGGGCTCGGGGCCTCACTTCGCGGGAACGGCCCGCCGGGGTGAGCGTGGCACCGGGGTGGGTGGCGTTCGTGCGGCGGGCGGTCGCGGAGGCGTCGAGCGATGCCGCGCCGGACGGGTTGGCCGGGGTGTGTGCGCCGCTCGTCGACCTGGCGGTCGAGGAACTGGCGGTGCGTGCGGCCGATGTCGATGCCGACGCGATCGTGGCCGAGTTCCGGGCGGCGCTGGGGGAGCGGCTGGGGAAGTTGGCGGCGCGGACGCTGGTGACCGAGCTGAACGCGGCCCGGGTCGAGGGCAGGCTGGCCGGGGCGACCAGCGAGGCGCGGTTCGCGGACTTCGTGCGGACCACCGCGACCAGCGCGGGACTCGACACCTTGTTCACCACTTACCCCGTGCTGGCGCGGATTCTGGGCACGGCGTGCCTGCGCGCGGTCGAGGCCGGGCGGGAGCTGTTGGGGCGGTTCGTCGCCGATCGGTCGGTGATCGTGGCGCGGCTGCTGGACGGTGTCGATCCTGGGCTGCTGGTGTCGGTCGAGGTGGGCAGCGGGGACTACCACCGGGGCGGGCGCTCGGTTGCCGTGCTGGGATTCGCTTCCGGCGCGCGGGTCGTTTACAAGCCGCGATCGCTGGATTTACAGGCACACTTCGACGAACTGGTCGACTGGTTGAACCGGGCGGTGCCGTGGTTGGAGCTGCGCACGATCGGTTCGGTGCGGCGCGGCGGGTACGGGTGGCAGGAGTTCGTGGCCTACCAGGCGTGCGCCGACGTTGCCGAGGTCGAGGCGTTCTACCAACGGCAGGGCGCGCTGCTCGCGCTGATCTACGCGTTGGACGGCACGGACATCCACCACGAGAACGTGATCGCGGTCGGCGACGCGCCGGTCCTCATCGACATCGAGACGTTGTTCCACCCGACGTTGCTGCCGCCCGCGGTCACCGGGCCGGACCCGGCCATGCGCGCGTTGATGTCGTCGGTGCAGCGCACGTCCATGCTGCCGACACTGGTCGTCGGCGAGCACGGGGTGCTGGACATGTCCGGGGTCGGCGGCGACCGGGACCGCACCTATCCGCTGGACTCGGTGGAGATGGCGGATCAGGGCACCGACCGGATGCGCCTGGTGCGCGGCGCGGTCACCTTCACGGGCAGCGCGAACCGGCCGAGGATCGGCGATGTCGACGCGGTGCCGGAGGCGCATTCGAACGCGCTGATCACCGGTTTCCGCGCGGCCTATGACGCGATCGCACGCGGCGCGGCCGAACTGCTCGCCGAGGACGGTCCGGTGCGGCGGTGCGCGCTGGACGAGATGCGGATCGTGGCGCGGCCGACCAGGGCGTACGGCACGCTGCTCACCGAATCGACGCATCCGGACGTGCTGCGCGACGCGCGGGATCGCGACGAGCTGCTCGGGGTTCTCGCCGCGGACGCGGCCGACGAGCTGTCGCGGGCGCTGATCCCGTTCGAGGTCGAGGATCTGTGGGCCGGTGACGTGCCGATCTTCCTCGGTCGACCGGGGTCGAGGCAGGTGCGCGGGTCGGCCGGGGACATGGTGCCGACGTTGTTGGCGCGGTCCGGGTTGGCGTCGGTGGAGGCCAAGATCGGCCGGATGGGCGAGACCGACCGGCGCGAGCAGGAGTGGGTGATCCGGGCCGCGCTGGCCAGCCGGGTCGAACCGGAGGAGCACGCGAGCGGTGCTCGGCTCGGCGAGTCGGTGACCGCGATCGTGCCGGACCCGGAACGGCTGCTGTCCTCCGCCTGCGGGATCGCGGACAAGATCGTGGCCCGCGCCCTGCACGACGACCAGCGGGCCAACTGGCTGACCATGGACCAGGTCGACGGGCGGCACTGGATGGTCATGCCGATGGGCGCCGGCTTCGGCACCGGGTACAGCGGGGTCGCACTGTTCCTGGCCCAGCTCGGCGCCTTGACCGGCATCACCCGCTACACCGACCTGGCGCGCAAGGCGATCCGCCCGATTCCCCGGCTCATCGACGCGATCGACGCCGATCCGCAACTCGCTCAGGCCATCGGCTGCGGCGGTTTTCTCGGCCTGGGCGGGATCTGCTACGCGCTCGCGCGGCTGGCGACGCTGCTGGAGGACCCGGAACTGCTGGACTGGCTCGACAAGTTGGTGCCGCTGGTCGGTGTCGCGGACGACGGCGTTCAGACCAGCCTCGCCGCCGGTCGGGCCGGCGGACTCGCCGCGATGCTGGCCGTGCACGCGGAAACCGGCATGGCCGAGGCGAAGGCGCTGGCCGCCGAGTTCGCGCGCAGGCTCGCCGAACCGGACGAACAGCGGACCGGGCGGCTGCCCGGGGATTCACTGCCCACCAGTGGTTTCCAGTGGGGCGAGACCGGGGTCGGCTGGGCGCTGCTGCGCTACGCCCGTGGCGACGGCGGGCGGCGCTACCTCGACCTGGGCCGGACCGCGCTGGCGCACGACCCCGGGCCGGAGAGCACGGATCGCGACTACAGCTGGTGTTCCGGGTTGGCCGGGCGGCTGCTGGGCTGGGCCGCCGATCACCCGATCGCCGACGACGACCCGTGGCTGGACCTGTTCGCGGATCGGCAGATGCTGCGCGACATGTCGCTGTGCCACGGCGAACTGGGCGTGCTCAACGCGCTGACCGCGGTCGGCGTCCGCGGCCGGGACATGGCCGGGCGCGGCGCGGCCTTCCTGCTCGGCGCGCTGGAGCGGTTCGGCCCGTCCTGCGGACTGCCCGGCGGCGTGTCCGGCCCCGGGTTGCTGACCGGGCTCTCCGGCATTGGTTACGGTCTGCTCCGGCTCGGCATGCCGGAGCGGGTGCCGTCCGCGCTGTTGTTCGAATCGACCGGCTTGTCACCCGAAACATTGCACGACGAACAAACAAATCGCTAGGGGAAGGGCACGGATACATGAACGACGTTGCGAACAATGGTCAGGCAGTGGAAGGCATCGAGTCGAACGAGGGCGACGCGCAACACCCGGCCGGACAGATCCGGGTTTCCCGAATCAGCATGATTGGCATGCGAGTGGGTGCGCTGGCGGGTTTCGCGATGGCGTCCATGGCCATGGCCGGCGTGTTCTCGCAGATGGACACGACGTCGAGCATGAAGTAGCCGCCAGTTGTTCGGTACACGACGATAGCTCGGCAAATGGGGTCACAAATACCGTGCGCTGCTGAATGGCGCACGGTATTTGCTCGGTTACCCGGCGAATCGATCACGTTCAGTAGCTGGAACGGGCTCCTTTTCGTTCTAGGATCACCGTTATGAGGACTCGTTCCCCGCGCCTCATCGGTCGCCACGATGAGTTGGATGTGGTGGAACAGTCTCTCCGAGACGCGCGGAAGGGCAGTGGCCGGCCCGTTTTCGTGGTCGGTGAGGCGGGCATCGGCAAGTCGCGGCTGGCTGCTGAGGCGGTGAGCAGGGCGTTCACCGCGGACATGGTGGTGCTGCGCGGGCGCGGATCCACGGTTGGGCCGATGGTGCCGTTCCGGCCGTTGACCGAGGCGCTGCTGTCGCTGTTCCGGTCCAGGGACCTGCCCACCGACCACATCCTGGACCCCTACCGGCCGGTGTTGGGCAGGCTGGTGCCGCAGTGGGCGCGGCCGGACACGCCCTCCGGCGGCGAATCCCTTGTCGTGCTGGCCGAAGCGCTGCTGCGGCTGCTCAACGTCGTCGGCTCGGGGCGCGGTTGCCTGGTGGTACTGGAGGATCTGCACGACGCCGACGTGGAAACCCTGGCCGTGGTCGAATACCTGGCCGACCACCTCGACTCGGAACCGACCGTACTGCTGGCGACCTGCCGCACCGAACCGTCCCAGGCACTGGACATCGCCGACGGGGTCGAGCGTGGCGGGCGCGGCGAGACGATCGAACTGGCCAGACTGGACTATGCGGACATGTGCCGGCTGGCCGCGTCCTGTCTCGACGTGGAACCGGACGAACTTCCCGAGTCGGTGCTGCGCAAGGTGTGGGAGAGCAGCGTCGGCAACCCGTTCATCGTCGAGGAACTGTTGCAGGGCATGGTCGGCGGCGGCCAACTGGTGCTGGGGGCGCGCGGCTGGCGCGAGGTCGAGTCGGTGCGCGCGGAGATTCCGCCGACCCTGGTCCGGGTGATCAGCCAGCGCGTCGACCGGCTCGGGCCGCAGGCCAGGGAACTGCTGTGCGCGGCGGCCGTGCTCGGCATCCGGTTCCGATTATCCATGGTGCAGAAGATCATCGGCGTCGACGACCACGTGCTGGTCAGCGAATTGCAGGCCAGCGTGTCCGGGCAGCTGGTCTCCTCCGACGAACGCGGCCCGGACTGGTACTCCTTCCAACACCCGCTGATCGCGGACGCGCTGCTCAGCCGGTTGACCCCGGTCGAGCGGGTGGTCTACTCGCGCCGCGCCGCGGAAGCCATCGAGTCGATGCACCCGGACCTGCCCGGCGAATGGTGTCAGGTGGTCGCGACCCTGCGCCTGGCCGCCGGTGAGCCGGTGGTGGCCGCGTCGCGCTTCGCCGAGGCCGGCCGACGTGCGCTGGCCGGTTCGGCGGCCGGTTCGGCCATTCAGTTGCTGGACAAGGCCGAGGCGCTATTGGTCAAGCACGGCGACGAGGCGGCGCGCGCGGAAGTGCTGGAAACACTGCTCTACGCGTTGGCCGAGGCGGGCGAGTTCGAGCGGGCCTTCGCGCTGGCCGACACGCTGGACACCGGTTCGGCCGGGCTGGCCATCGAACGCCGGGTCGCGGTGCGCGTCCGGCTGGCCTGGGTCGCGCAGATCGCCGGACGTTACGAGGACTGCGCCGCGCAGGTGGCCGAGGCCAGGATGGCGCTGGGGCCGAACCCGAGCGAGGAACTGCGCGCGCCGGTCGACGCCATCTCCGCCCACCTCGCCCTGGACACCCCGGGCAGCAACCGGATGCGTGAGGCGGAATCGCTGGCCAGAGCGGCGATCGGACCTGCGGAGCGGGTGCCGATGCCGGTCATCGCCTGCCAGGCCTGGTACGCCATCGGCGTGATCGTGCGTGCCCGCGACCTGGCTGAGTCGAACAACGCGCTGGGTCGGGCCCAGTCCATCGCCGAGGAGCACCGGCTGCCGATCTGGCGGCTCTACGGGCTCAGCGGCCAGGCCACCAACGCCTGGCTGGCGGAGGCGGACGCGAAACCGCTGAACAGCGCGCGCACCGAGGCGTTGCGGGTCGGCGCGATCACCGTCGCGCTGAACCTGGATTCCGTGCTCGCGCTGCATGCCGTGCTGCGCGGCGATTTCGCGATCGCGCCCGACCTGATCAACGAGGGCCTTGCCACCGTGCGACGGCTGCAACTGCCCTCGCTGGAACGGTATCTGCTGATGACCCGTGCGGTGTTGGCCGCGCACCAGGCACATCGCGAGGACATGGAGTCGACCTGCGCGGAGTTCCTGGACCGCGGCGGCGCGATGTCCAGGGAACTGCCGCTCTCGCTCGGCCTGGCCAGGACGTTCTGCGCGTTGCTTGAGGAGAACGTCGAACTGGCCGAGAGCGAACTGGCGCAGGTGCGGGCCAGCGAAGCAGCGAACCCGGTGCCGTTCTACCTGGCCGGCAGCAACGGGTTGCGGCTGCTGCTCGACGTGCTCGGCGGACGGGTCGGCTGGCGCGAGTTCCGCGACGTCAGCTCATCCAGCACCAGCAAAATGCGCTGGAACCGGCATTTCGTCCAGCTCGCGCACGCCGTGCTGCTCGGTCGGGCCGGCCGCACGGCCAAGGCGGAGGCGACCATGGCGCAGGCGCAGGAGTCGGCCGCGCCCTACGCGATGGCCCGGCATCTCGGTCTGCGACTCGTCGCCGAGCCGGCGAACGCGGATCACTGGGGCGATCCGGTGATCTGGCTGCGCGCGGCGGCCGAATACTTCCGGCAGGCCAACGTGTCCGCGGTGACCAGCGCGTGCCGTGGTCTGCTGCGCCAGTACGGCGAACACGTGCCGCAGCGGCGGACCGGCGCCGGCCGGATCCCGGCCGACCTGCGCGCGCTCGGCGTGACCGTGCGCGAGTTCGAGGTGCTGGAACTGTTGGTGCAGCGGATGACCAACAAGACGATCGCGAGCAGGCTGCACCTTTCCCCGCGCACGGTGGAGAAGCACGTGGCCAGCCTGCTGCTCAAGACCGACCAGCCCAACCGCTCCGCGCTGGTCGACCACTGGCCGGCACACAGCTGAAGAGGCGGGCACCAGGTCCGGTGCCCGCCTCCCCGTTACCCGGGAAATTGGCTACTTGCTGTTGATGCCCTGCGTGCTGGTCGCGTAGGTGCCGACCACGAACGCCAGCGCACGAGCGTTGCGGAGCATCGCGGTGCGGTCGACGTTGGTCAGGGTGTCGCAGGCGATCTGGTAGCACGGGTCGAACGGAATACCCGCCGTCCCGCCCCACTTGGCCACCTCGGCAGGCGTCTTCGTGGAATCCGCGCCGGTGAACACGCCACCGGTCGGGATGCCGGCGCCGACGAAGGCGTTGTAGTCCCAACGGCCGGACAGCGGCGCCGCTTCGGTGGTCACCCCGGTCGCGTTGAAGTAGCTGTAGAACTGCTGCGTGATCGCGGCCGAACCAGCACCCGGCAGACCGTCGAGCACGAAGTAGGCCGTGTTCGGCGAGCCGATCATCTCCGCGTTCAGGTCCAGCGCGATGTCCTGCTTCTGGGCCGCCGTGAGCGAGGCCAGATACGCGGCGGCACCGGCGAAGCTGTACTCCTGCGCGCTGGTGAACACGAACCGGACCGCGTTGGTGACCCGCGGCCACGCGCCGAGGTGACGCGCGATCTGGAGCATCGCCGCGGTGCCGGTGGCGTTGTCGTTCTCACCGGCGCCACCGATGCTGTCCAGGTTCCCGTTGATCAGCACCACGTTGTGCGGGTTGCCCGTCCTGGTCTGGGCGACCAGGACGGAACTGGTCCGCACCTGCTGGAAGGACCGCAGTTCGAGGCTGACCGTGACACCGGGCTCGGCGGCCAGGGTCTGGCCGTCGGCCTGGCTGACCGAACCGGCCGGGATGTGCCCCTGCGACGGGTCGCTCAGCGCGGCCCGCAGCGGTCCGGGCACGTTGTTGTAGACGATCTCGGCGACGGCACCCGCCTGCGCCGCGATCAGCTCCTTGGCCGCGAAGGTACAGCCACCGCGTTGGACGAGCACGATCTTGCCGGTGGCACCGACATTCGCGTAGTCGCCGATGGCGCAGCCGGGGGCCGCGCTCACGTTGGACGGCACCACGGCGATCGGCGCGGTGACGCCACCGACCGGCGTGGAGGGGGAGTAGTCGATGATGTTGATCGGTACCGCCGTGCCGTTCACGGTGAGGGTCTGCGCGAGGCGCTGGAAGTAGTTGAACTGGAAGCTCTGCGAGGTGACGTCGAACCCTTCCCGCCGCAGCTTGGCCGTGACGTAGTCCACCGACTGCGCGTAGCCCGAGGTACCCGGCTCACGGTTGCCGCCGTTGCGGTTCGAGATGCGTTGCAGCGCCTCGAGTTCGTCGTCCATCCGGTTCAGGCTCACCTGCTGGGCGAGTGACCTGGCCAGGGCCGGACCAGCCGGCTGGTGGTCCGTTGCCGCCGAAGCGAGCGGCCCGACGGCGCCGGAGGCCACCGTTGCCAGTGCTGTCAGCAGCGTCACCGCCACAGCCGCTTTCCGTACAGACATGGCACCTTCCTTTCCTTGCTGAGTGGGTAGTTGTGTTGTTGGAGCTGACCGGGCGGGAATCGCGCCAGCCGACGGTGAGCAACCTTCGTGTGCCGGGGGCCGAAGGTCCATAGCCAATTCGGGCCCCGCGACCAGTCCATTCCTGATCCGGGCCACTTTGGCCCGGAATGGCCCGGGTGACCGCGCCGCCCTGAAGTCACGATTCACGTGTCAACCACAGAGATCCGACTTCAGCGGGGCGTGAGATGACCGAGTCCAGCAGTGCCGAAACCCAGAACTTGCCCGCCTTGTTCAGTCAGCGGGCACACCAGACGCCGAACGGGGCCGCGATCGTGGCGGCCGGTTCGGCAGATGTCGTGTCCTATGCGGAACTGAACCGGCGGGCGAATCGCCTGGCGCACCTGCTGATCCGGCACGGCATCGGCACCGAGTCGGTGGTCGCGATGACGCTGCCGCGATGCGTGGACATGGTGGTCGCGCTGCTCGCCATCACCAAGGCGGGCGGCGCCTACCTGCCCATCGATCCCGGCTATCCGTTGTCCCGCCGGGAGTTCATGCTCGCCGACGCTCAGCCGACGGTCTGGCTGACCACGTCCGGCACGGTGAGTTCGGCCGACGCACTCTGCCTCGACGACCCGGCTGTGACGGCGGCGCTGGCCGAGCAGCCGGACACTGACCCGGAGCGGCCCGGCCCGGCCGAGCGCCTCGCCTACATCATGTACACGTCCGGTTCGACCGGCATGCCCAAGGGCGTCATGGTTACCGACGCGGACGTGGTCGCGCTGGCGGCGGACGCACGCGTCGGCGAACCCGCGCGGATGCTGGTGCACTCGCCGCAGTCCTTCGACGCGTCCACCTTCGAGGTGTGGGCGACGCTGCTTTCCGGCGGAACGCTGGTGCTGGCACCGGCAGGCGAGATCGGCCTGGACACGCTGGCCGAGGTGATCGCGTCGGGAGAGGTCGACCGGGTGTGGCTGACCGCCGGCCTGTTCTCGTTGCTGGCCAACGACAATCCCGAATGCCTGCGCGGGGTGACGCAGGTGTGGGCCGGTGGCGATGTGCTGCCGGCCGCCGCGGTGCGCCGGGTGCAGGCTGCCTGCCCCGGCGTCACCGTGGTCAACGGCTACGGCCCCACCGAAACCACCACCTTCGCCACCACCCACGCCGTGACCTCGCCCGGCGAGGTCGGCGACGCGCTGCCGATCGGCCGCGCCCTGGACGGCATGCGCACCTACGTGTTGGACGAATCGCTGGCGCCGGTGCCGGCGGGCGAGGTCGGCGAGCTGTACATCGCAGGCGCCGGCCTCGCCCGGGGTTACCTGAACCGCGCCGCGCTGACCGCCGACCGCTTCGTCGCCGACCCCTTCGCCGCCAACGGCGCGCGGATGTACCGCAGCGGCGACCTGGTGCGCGGCAACGCCCGGGGCGAACTGGAGTTCGTCGGACGGGCGGACGAGCAGGTGAAGATTCGCGGCTACCGCATCGAACTCGGCGAGGTGCAGGCCGCCGTCGCCACCCACCTCGCACTCGCCCAGGCGCTGGTCGTGGCCCGCGAGGACCAGCCGGGCGACCGTCGCCTGGTCGCCTACGTCGTACCGCGCGACGGTGTGGCAGGCCCGGATCTGGCCGAGTTGCGCACGTACGCGAACACGACGCTGCCGGACTACATGCTGCCGGCCGCGCTGGTCGTGCTGCCCGCGTTCCCGTTGACCGCCAACGGAAAGGTCGACCGGCGCGCGTTGCCGGCGCCGCAGGTCAGCGGCACCGGACGCGCGCCGAACAACGAGCGCGAGCGGGTGCTGTGCGCGATCTTCGCCGAGGTGCTCGGGCTGGCCGAGGTTGGCATCGACGACGACTTCCTGTTGCTGGGCGGGCATTCGCTGCTGGCGATGCGCGCGGCCAGCCGAATCAGGGCCACGCTCGGCGTCGAGGTGCCGGTCGGGCTGCTGTTCGAGACCCGCACGGTCGAAGCCCTGGCGCAGCGGCTCGACGATGCCGAGTCGGCCCGGCCCCGCCTGCGGCCGATGCCGCGGCCGGACGCGGTGCCGCTGTCGGCGGGCCAGCGCCGGCTCTGGTTCCTCAACCAGCTCGAAGGGCCGAGCGCCACCTACAACATTCCGTTGCGGCTGCGCCTGTCCGGCGACCTGGACGCGGACGCGCTGCGCGCCGCGCTCGCCGATGTGGTGGCCAGGCACGAAAGCCTGCGCACGGTCTACCAGCCGTTGAACGGCACCACCAACCAGGTGGTGCTGCCCAACCCGGCCATCGAGGTCGCTGAGGTCAGCACGACCGAGACCGAGGTGCGCGGCCTGATGGTGGAGGCGGCGGCGCGCGGCTTCGATCTCGCGATCGAGCTGCCGCTGCGCGCCACGCTGTACACGCTCACCGAGTCCGAGCACGTGCTGCTGATCGTGTTCCACCACATCGCCGCCGATGGCTGGTCGATGGCGCCGTTCACCCGCGACCTGAGCGAGGCGTACGCGGCTCGGACCAGCGGCGTCGCGCCGAGCAGGGCGGCGCTGCCGGTGCAGTACGCGGACTACTCCTTGTGGCAGCGCGACGTGCTCGGCGAGGACGACGACCCGGCCGCGCTCGCCGCGAGCCAGCTCGGCTACTGGAAGTCCGTGTTGGTCGGGCTGCCCGACGAGATCTCGCTGCCCACCGATCGCCCGCGCCCGCCGCAGGCCAGCTATGCCGGCCGGACCATTCCGCTGGCCGTCGACCCGGATCTGCACCGGGGTCTGGTGCGGCTCGCGCGGGAGAACCAGACCAGCCTGTTCATGATCCTGCACACCGGCCTCGCCGCGCTGCTCACCATGCTCGGCGCCGGCACCGACGTGCCGATCGGCACCGCCGTCGCAGGCCGCGCCGACGAGGCCCTTGACGAGTTGGTCGGCTTCTTCGTCAACACGCTCGTGCTGCGCGCCGACACGTCCGGCGACCCGACCTTCGCCGACCTGCTGCACCGCGTCCGCGCCACCGACCTGGCCGCGTTCGCCCGCGCCGAGCTGCCCTTCGAGCGACTGGTCGAGGTGCTCAACCCGCAGCGCTCGCTGAGCCGGCATCCGCTGTTCCAGACCATGCTGGTGCTACAGAACACGCCGAAGTCCACTGTGGACATCTCGAACCTCGCGGTCACCGCCGAACTGGACACGCTGGACGTGGCCAAGTTCGACCTGTCCTTCTACTTCGACGACGAGGCAGGCTCGGCGGTCGTCGAGTACGCGACCGACCTGTTCGACGAGGCCACGGTGCGCGCCATCGCCGGACGCTACTTGCGGGTGCTGGCCGCCATGGTCGACTCGCTCGACCAGCCGATCAGCGCGGTCGACGTGCTCAGCCCGGCCGAACGCGACCAGGTCCTACACACCTGGAACGACACCGCCCGCGACGTCCCCGCGACCGACATCGCCACCCTCTTCACCGAACGCGCAGCGGCCACCCCGGACGCGATCGCGCTCATCGCGGCGGGCGAGACCCGCACCTACGCGCAACTCGACGCGGCGGCCAACCGACTCGCGCACCACCTGATCGAGCAGGGCGCGGGCCCGGAGCGGTTCGTCGCGCTGGTGCTGCCGCCCGGCATCGACCTGGTCACCGCGCTGCTCGCCGTGCTCAAGTCCGGCGCCGCCTATCTGCCGATCGACCCGGACTATCCGGCCGACCGCGTCGCCTACATGCTCGACGACGCGGCGCCCGCGCTGACCCTGCGCGCACTGCCCGACCTGACCGGCTACCCCGACCACGACCCGGCGATCACGCCCGCGCCGAACAGTGCCGCGTACATGATCTACACCTCCGGCTCGACCGGAAAGCCCAAGGGCGTCGTCATTCCGCGCGCCGCGCTGGTCAACTTCGAGCTGGCGATGAGCGAGCGATTCGCGTTGACACCGGCGGACAAGCTGCTCGCGGTCACCACGATCGCCTTCGACATCGCCGGCCTGGAAATGTATCTGCCGCTGATCAACGGCGCCGCGATCGTCATCGCCGACAAGGCGACCGTGCGCGATCCCGAACTGCTGGCCGCACTGGCCGTCAAGTCGGGCGCGACGATCATGCAGGCCACGCCGTCGCTGTGGCAGGCGCTGACGGCGAGCCATGCCGAGCAGATCCGCGGCCTGCGCATGCTGGTCGGTGGCGAGGCGCTGCCGGCCGCGCTGGCCCGCGCCATGCACGCGGTCGGCTCGGAGGTCGTGAACCTCTACGGCCCGACCGAGACCACGATCTGGTCGACGATGTCCACTGTGGACGATGGCCCGCTGGCCATCGGTCGCCCGATCTGGAACACCCAGGTCTACCTGCTCGACGCCGGCCTGCGACCGGTCCCGCCCGGCGTGCCCGGCGAGCTGTACATCGCGGGTGAGGGCATGGCGCGCGGCTACCATCACCGCGCCGAACTGACCGCCCAGCGGTTCGTGGCCAACCCGTTCGGATCGGCAGGCTCGCGGATGTACCGCACCGGCGACCTGGCGCGCTGGCGCGCGGATGGCACCATCGACTTCATCGGCCGGGTCGACCACCAGGTCAAGATTCGCGGCTACCGCGTCGAACTCGGCGAGATCGAGGCCGCCTGCGTCGCGCATCCGGCCGTGTCGCAGGCCGTCGTGCTGGTTCGCGACGATCGCCTTGTCGCGTACCTGGTCGGCAACCGGCCCGACCTGGGCGAGGTGCGCAAGAGCATCGCGGCCGTGCTGCCCGACTACATGGTGCCCGGCGCGATCGTGCTGCTCGACCGCTTCCCGTTGACCCCCAACGGCAAGCTCGACCGCAAGCAGCTGCCCGCGCCGGACGAGGTCACCGAGGAGAACCGGTACGCGCCGGGCGCGGAGGACACCGAGCGTGAACCGCGTTCGCTGCGCGAGCAGGTGCTGTGCGAACTGTTCGCCGAGGTGCTCGGCGTCCCGTCGATCGGCGTGCACGACGACTTCTTCGCCAGAGGCGGGCATTCGCTGCTGGCGATCCGGTTGGTCAGCCGGGTGCGGTCGGTGTTCAACACCGAGCTGCGCATCCAGAAGCTGTTCGAACTGCCCACGGTGGCGCAGCTGATCGAGGCGCTCGGCGAGACCCGCTCCGGCGGTGCCGAACTCGGCTCGTTCGCCCGGCCCGCCGAGCTGCCGCTGACCGACGGCCAGCGCCGACTGTGGTTCCTGAACCGGTTCGAGGACGTGCCGGCGATGTACAACATCCCGCTCGCTCTGCGCCTGCGCGGACCGCTCGACCGGGACGCGCTGACCGCGGCCGTCGGCGATGTGGTGGCGCGGCACGAAAGCCTGCGCACGGTCTACCCGGACGCGGACGGCGTCCCGATCCAGCGCATCCTCGAACCGGGCAAGGCCACCCTCCCGGTGCGCGCGATCGGTCGCGACGAGCTGGACGCCGCGCTCGCCAAGGAAGCCAATCGCGGCTTCGATCTCGCGGTCGAGGCACCGTTCCGGGCCACGCTGTTCGCGGTCGAGCCGCAGGAACACGTGCTCATGCTGGTGCTGCACCACATCGGCGCGGACGGCCCGTCGACCGCCCCGCTCACCCGCGACCTCTCCCAGGCATACGTCGCTCGCTGTGCCGGCGAGCCGCCGCGCTGGGCGCCGCTGGCCGTGCAGTACCCGGACTTCGCGCTGTGGCAGCGTGACCTGCTCGGCGACGAGTCCGATCAGGACAGTGTGCTGGCCAGGCAGCTGAAGTACTGGACCGAAACCCTGACCGGCCTGCCCGAGGCGATCGACCTGCCAACCGACCGGCCCCGCCCCGCCGAGGCCAGCTATCGCGGCGAGGCGATCGAACTGCACATCTCGGCCGCGCGACACCGCGAGATCGCCGAACTGGCGCGCAAGCACGGCGCCACCGTGTTCATGGCCCTGCACGCGGCCCTGGCCACCGTCCTGACCAGGTTCGGCGGCGGCACCGACATCCCGATCGGCAGCCCGGTCGGCACCCGCTCGCAGGACCAGCTCGACGACGTCATCGGCTTCTTCGTCAACACGCTGGTCATGCGCTCGGACACCAGCGGCGACCCGAGTTTCGCCGACCTGCTGGAGCGGGTTCGCAGCGCCGCACTGGGCGCGTTCGCGCACCCGGACCTGCCGTTCGAACGGCTGGTCAGCCGGCTGGCGCCGGCGCGTTCCCTGGCCCGGCACCCGCTGTTCCAGGTGTTCCTCGCCTACCAGGACGAGCCGACCTGGCGCTGGGACTCCGCCGACACGCGCGCCGACCTTTCCGTCGTGCTGCCCGGCATCGCCCGCTACGACCTCGCGCTCGACCTGGTCAAGAACCGGGAGCAGGGCAGCATTTCCGGCCGGCTGGAGTTCAGCACCGACCTGTTCGACCGCGCCACCGCGCAGCGCCTGGCCGACAGCGTGCTGCGCGTGCTGGAACTGGCCGTCGCCGAGCCGGACAAGCCGGTCACCGAACTCGACGTGCTCGGCCCCGAGCGCGCCAAGGTGCTCGTCGACTGGAACACCAGCGACGTGTCCGCGCAGCCGGCTCCGCTGCCGCAACTCGTGGAAGCGCAGGTCAACCGGACGCCGTCGGGCATCGCGGTGTCCTGTCAGGGCCGCGAACTCAGCTACGCCGAGCTGAACAGCGCCGCGAACCGGTTGGCGCGCCTGCTGATCGCACGTGGCGCCGGGCCGGAGCGCGTCGTCGCGCTGGCGCTGCCGCGCTCGGTCGAGATGGTGGTGGTCTGGCTCGCCGTCCTCAAGTCGGGTGCGGCCTACCTGCCGGTCGACGCGAACTACCCGGCCGAGCGGATCAAGTTCATGCTGGCCGACGCCAAGCCGATGCTGCTGGTCACCACCGCCGCGCTCGCCGCCACCTTCCCGGACGCCAACCTGGTCGTCATCGACGCACCGGACACCGTGGCCGAACTGGCCGCTCACGAGCCGACCAATCCGGCGCCCTCGGCGCGCATCGACAACACCGCCTACGTCATCTACACGTCCGGCTCGACCGGCAGGCCCAAGGGCGTCGCGGTCACTCATCGCGGCATCGCCGGAGTGGCCGGCGAGCACATCGACGGACTCGAACTCGACGAGCACAGCCGGTTCCTGCTGGCCGTGTCGATCAGTTTCGACGTGTCCATGGCCGACATCGCCATGACCCTGCTCGCCGGCGCGACGCTGGTCGTGCCCGGACCGGAGCACCAGATGGCCGGCGAGGACCTGGCTTCGCTGATCGAGTCGAACGCGGTGACGCACACCGACCTGGTCGCCACCATGCTCGCCTCGCTGCCCACGGCCGAACTGCCGACGTTGCGCGGGGTGATCGTCGGCGGCGAGGCGCTGTCGCTGGAACAGACCCGACGCTGGGCGCCGGGCCGACGCGTGCTGCACGTGTACGGACCGACCGAGTCGACGGTGGTCGCCACCATGAGCGCTCCGGCGAGCCCGGACGTGGCACCGCCGATGGGCAGGCCGATCCGCGACATCAATGCCTACGTGCTCGACGATCGGCTGATGCCGGTTCCGGTCGGCGTGCCCGGCGAGCTGTACCTGGCCGGCAACGGGCTGGCCCGCGGCTATCTGCACCGGCCCGGCCTGACCTCGGAGCGGTTCGTGGCTTGTCCGTTCGGGGGCCGGATGTACCGCACCGGCGACCTGGTGCGCTGGCGCGTGGACGGCAACCTGGAGTTCGTCGGCCGCGCCGACCACCAGGTGAAGGTGCGCGGTTTCCGGATCGAACTCGGTGAGATCGAGGCAGCGCTGGCCAAGCTGCCCGAGGTCGCGCAGACCGCGGTCATCGTCCGCGAGGACCGGCCCGGCGAGCGCAGGCTGGTCGGCTACGTCGTGCCGACGCCCGGCGCACAGCCCGAGCTGAAGGCGATGCGTGCGCATCTCGCCGCCGAACTGCCCGACTACATGGTGCCCTCGGCCATCGCCGTGCTCGACGCGCTGCCGATGTCCGCCAACGGCAAACTCGACCGGGCCGCGCTGCCGGCCGCCGTTGCCGCGCCGACCACCGGGCGCACCCCGCGCACGCCGGTCGAGACCGTGCTGTGCGACCTGTTCGCCGAGGTGCTCGGCGTGTCGGAGGTCAGCATCGACGACGCCTTCTTCGACCTGGGCGGCGACAGCATCGTGTCGCTGCGACTGGTCAGCAAGGCGCGGCGCGCGGGCCTGAAGTTCACCGCCCGCGAACTGTTCGACCGCAAGACCGTCGCCGAACTGGCCACCGTGGTGACCGTGCCGCAGGAGGAGGCTGCGGTGGCGGCCGTTGCCGATGTCGGCGAGGTGCCGCTGACGCCGATCATGCACTGGCTGCGCTCGCGTCGTGGCCCGATCAACGGCTTCCACCAGTCGGTCGCGGTCGGTGTTCCATCCACAGTGGACAATGACCGGCTGGCCGCGGCGTTGCAGACGTTGATCGACCACCACGACGCGTTGCGCGCCAAGCTGACCACGACCGCGGGCGTCTGGCGGCTGGAAGTGCTGCCGGTCGGTGCGGTCACCGCGACGATCCAGACCGGCGACATGGCCTTCGATCCGGAGGCCGGCGTGCTGGTGCAGGCCGTCCGACGCGACGAACTCGTGGTCCTCGGCGTGCATCACCTGGTGGTCGACGGTGTTTCGCTGCGCATCCTCGCCGAGGATTTCGAGGCCGCGATCGCGGGGGAGCCGCTGGCGCCGGTGGGCACCTCCTTCCGGCGCTGGGCACAGGACCTGAGCACACTGGCCAACCAGCCGGAGCGGGTGGCCGAGCTGCCGAAGTGGCTGGACATCCTGGACACGCCGGATCCGTTGCTGGGCAAGCAGGATCTCAGCCCGAGGCGCGACTTCGTCAGTACCGGCAAGACCGTGTCGATGAGCCTGCCCACCGAGCAGACCCTGCCGGTGATCAGCTCGGTGCCGGCCGCTTTCCACGGCGGCGTGGATGACGTGCTGCTCGCCGCGCTCGGCCTCGCGGTGGCCGCGTGGCGGCGTCGCCGGGGCGTGGACGCCAACCAGGTGCTGGTCGACCTGGAGGGCCACGGCCGCGAGGACGTCGTCGACGGCGCGGATCTGGCGCGCACGGTCGGCTGGTTCACGACGGTCCATCCGGTCGCCATCGATCTCGGCGACGTGGACTGGGACGACGTGTGGCGTGGCGGCGCGTCGCTCGGCGGCATCATCAAGGCGACCAAGGACCAGCTGCGCGCCATGCCGGACAAGGGCATGGGCTACGGCATGCTGCGCTACCTGAACCCGCAGACCGCGCTGATGCTGGCCACGGCGCCGATGCCGCAACTGGAGTTCAACTACCTCGGCCGCTTCCCGATCAGCGACGGCGAGGCCGGCCAGATCGGCGGCGACGAGGACCAGGGCATGCCGTTCGCGCACACCCTGGAAATCAACGCCTACACCGAGGACCACGCCGACGGTCCCCGCCTGGTCGTCAACTGGTCCTGGCCCAGCGCCCTGCTCGACGAACCCGACGTGCGCGAGCTGGCGCAGCTCTGGTTCGACGCGCTGGCCGCGTTGACCAAGCACGCCGAGCGCTTCGCCGGTGGCCACACCTCCTCCGACTTCGAGTTGGTTTCACTGTCGCAGCAACAACTCGACCAGCTGGAAGCGCAACGGCCCGGCATCGTGGACATCTGGCCGCTGACCCCGTTGCAGGAAGGCTTCCTGTTCCACGCCAGTCTGGACAGCACCGACGTCTACACCACGCAGTTCGTGCTGGACGTCGAAGGAATACTGGACATGGGCGCGCTGCGCGGCGCCGTGGCGGCCGTGCTGGACCGGTATGCCAACCTGCGCGCCGGCTTCTGGTCGCAGGGCTTGGACAGACCGGTTCAGTTCGTGCTCGGCTCCGTTGAGCCGCCGGTCGAGCAGATCACGGTGAGCAGCGAGCGCGAGTCCGAGCAGTTTTTGGCCGACGATCGGAACCGGCCGTTCGACGTGACCAGACCGCCACTGCTGCGGTGCACCGCGATCAGCATGGGCGGCGAGCGGCACCGGATCGTGCTGTCCAGCCACCACATCATCATGGACGGCTGGTCGCTGCCGCTGTTCCTGCAAGACCTCTTCGCCTACTACGCCGACAACGCGACCACGCTGCCGACGGTCACCGGCTATCGCGAATACCTGGCCTGGCTGGCCGAACAGGACCGCGACGCGGCCCGATCCGACTGGCAGGACGTGCTGGCCGGGGTCACCGAGCCGACGCTGGTCGCGCCGCAGCTCGCCGGCCGGACCGACGAGGTCAAGTCCGAGACGGTGTACGTCGAACTGACCGAGCAGATCAGCGACCAGGTCAAGGCCATGGCGCGCAGTCACGGTCTCACGCTGAACACGGTGGTCCAGGGCGCCTGGGCAATCCTGCTCGGCTACCTGACCGGCCGCGACGACGTCCTGTTCGGCACGACCGTCTCCGGTAGGCCGGCCGAACTGGACGGGGTCGAGTCGATCGTCGGCCTGCTGATCAACACGCTGCCGGTGCGCGTCCGGCTGGACCCGGCGCAGACCTGCGCGAATCTCCTTGATGCGCTGGGCGACCAGATCGCCCGGCTGACCGAGAACGTCAGCATCGGCCTGGTCGAACTGCAACGGCTGGTCGGCCTGCGCGAGCTGTTCGACACCATGACCGTGCTGGAGAACTATCCGGGCGGCTGGGCCGAGTCGGTCGGCAGTCTGCGGATCACCGGCATGGACAGCCACGACGCCATCCACTACCCGCTCGGCCTGGCCGCCATCCCGGACACGCGGATCGGCCTGCGCCTGAACTACCGGCCGGACGTCTACGACGAGGCCGCCGCACAGGCCATCGGCGAACGCCTGGCCGCGCTGTTCGAACTGCTGGTCACCGACCCGGACCGGCGCATCGGCTCGATCGACCTGCTGACCGAGCAGGAACTCCGCCAGATCAGCACCACCCGACCCAGCACCGGAACCGGCCGCACCCTGCCCGAGCTGATCAGCGCGCAAGCCGCCGAGACGCCGGGCGCACCGGCCGTCGTGTCCACAACGGACTCGGTGACCTATGCGGAACTGGAGGCGCGGGCGAACCGGTTGGCGCATCGGCTGATCGCCGCGGGCGTGCGGCCGGAGTCGCGGGTGGCGGTCGCCATGCCACGCTCGGTCGAGCTGGTGGTCGCCCTGCTGGCGGTGGTCAAGGCGGGCGGCGCCTACGTGCCGGTCGATCCCGACTATCCGGCCGACCGCATCGCGTTCATGCTCTCGGACGCCGATCCGACCCTCTTGCTCACCAACGCCGACATCAACACCACTGTCCCGGTGATGGTTCCGGACGATGCGGAGGGCCCGGCGACCGCGCCCGAGCCGCGGATCGAGCCGGCGAACCCGGTGTACATGATCTACACCTCCGGTTCGTCCGGCCGGCCCAAGGGCGTCGTGGTCGAGCACCAGGGCCTTGCCGACTACCTGGCCTGGGCGCGCACCGCGTATCCCTCGGCAGCGGGCGCCTCGCTGCTGCACACCTCGGTCTCCTTCGACCTGACCGTCACCTCGCTGTGGGTGCCGCTGACGGTCGGCGGCGCGGTACGGGTCGGCGAGCTGGCCGAGGAGAACCGGGTGTCGCTGCTCAAGGCGACGCCGAGCCACCTCGCCCTGATGAATCCGGCCGGCGAGGCGCCGACCGGCGAGCTGATCTTCGGCGGCGAGCAGCTGCGCGGCGCCATGCTGACCGACTGGCGGCAGCACCATCCGGACGTCACCGTCGTCAACTCCTACGGCCCGAGCGAGACCACGGTCAGCTGCACCGAGTTCCGCGTGCGGCCGGGCGAGTCGATCGACGTGGACGTGCTGCCGATCGGCAGGCCGATCCGCAACATGGACGTGTACGTGCTCGACCAGAGCCTGCGCCGCGTGCCGCCGGGTGTGCAGGGGGAGTTGTACGTGTCGGGTCCTGGTCTGGCGCGTGGCTACTGGGATCGGCGGTCGCTGACCGCGTCGCGGTTCGTCGCGGACCCGTTCGCGGGTGGTGGATCGCGGATGTACCGGACCGGCGATGTGGTCCACTGGGATACCGACGGTCAACTGGTGTTCTTCGGGCGGGCCGACTTCCAGGTCAAGCTGCGTGGCTTCCGCGTCGAGCTGGGCGAGATCGAGGCCGCCATCGTCCGCCAGGACGGCGTCACCGACGCGGCGGCGATCGTCCGCGACGACCGGCTGATCGGCTACCTGACCGGGTCCGATGTGGACATCGAGCGGATTCAGGCCGGGCTGCGCGCCGAGCTGCCGGACTACCTGGTGCCGTCGCTGTTTGTTCAGCTCGAAGAGTTCCCGCTTTCGCCCAACGGCAAGCTGGACCGCGCCGCCCTGCCCGACCCGGAGATCGCGGGCGGTGCCGGCCGAACAGCGGCCACGCCGCAGGAGGAGATCCTGTGCGAGATCTTCGCCGAGGTGCTCGGCGCGTCGAGCGTCGGACTCGATGACGACTTCTTCGATCTCGGTGGCCACTCGCTGCTCGTTATGCGCCTGATCAACCGGGTCCGCGACGCACTCGGTGTCGAACTGTCCATTCGCGACCTGTTCGACGCGCCGACCGTGGCAGGCGTTGCCGGCTCGCTGGGCGGTGTCGCGCGACCGCCGCTGCTCCGCGCCGAGCGGCCGGACGTGCTGCCGTTGTCGTTCGCGCAGCAGCGGCTGTGGTTCCTGAACCGGATGGACGGCGGCGAAGCCGTCTACAACATGCCGTTCCCGGTCCGGTTGCGCGGCGTCCTGGACGAGGCGGCGTTCGTGGCCGCGATCGGCGATGTGGTGCAGCGGCACGAGGTGCTGCGGACGGTGTACCCGGACGCCGCACAGGTCATCGTCGACGCCGATGCGGTCGAGGTCAGCTGGGTGTCGTCCGAGGCCGAGCAGCGGGACATCGCGGCGGCCGGCTTCGATCTGCGGGTCGACGTGCCACTGCGGGTTTCGGTGCGGCCGGTCGCGCCGGACGAGCACGTGGTGTTGTTCGTGCTGCAACACATCGCGGGCGACGGCTGGTCATGGGCACCGTTCGTGGCCGACCTCTCCGCCGCTTATGCGGCGCGGTGTCGGGGCGGGGCACCGGAGTGGGCACCGTTGCCGGTGCAGTACGCGGACTACGCCCTGTGGCAGCGCGACGTGCTGGCTGACCTGAGCGAGCAGGAGGAGTTCTGGACCGACGCGCTGGCCGGACTGCCGGCCGAGATCTCGTTGCCGGTCGACCGGCCTCGCCCGCTGACCACCTCCTACCGGGCCGCTTCGCTGCCGGTCGCGCTGGACGCGAACGTGCACGCGGGGCTGGTGGCTGCGGCCAAGGATTGCCATGCCACGTTGTTCATGGTGTTGCAGGCCGGACTGGCCGCCCTGCTGTCGAGGTTCGGTGCCGGTGCGGACATTCCGATCGGTACGCCGATCGCCGGCCGCAACGACGCCGCCCTGCACGATCTGGTCGGCTGCTTCCTGAACACGCTGGTGCTGCGCACCGACGCGTCCGGTTCGCCGAGCCTGCGGGAGCTGGTCAACCGGGTCCGCACCTTCGACCTGGCCGCCTACGCGCACCAGGACATGCCCTTCGAGCACCTCGTGGAGCTGGTCAACCCGGAGCGGTCGCAGTCACGGCATCCGCTGTTCCAGACCATGCTGGTGCTGCACAACAACGAGCGGCCGGCCTGGAACCTGCCCGGCATCGCGGTCGAGGACGTCGAGATCGACATCGACAGCGCCAAGTTCGACCTGGCGCTGGCGTTGGAGGAGACCGACACCGGCCTGAGCGGCATGCTCAGCTACAACCCGGACCTGTTCGACGCGTCGACCGTCCAGCGGATGATCGACTCCTATGTCCAACTGCTGACCGCCGCGGTCGCCGACATCGAGGCGTCCATCGACCGGATCGACATCCTCAGCCCGGCCGATCACCGCGCCCTCGCGGCCATGAACGACACCAGCCACCAGGTCCAGCAGACCACCATCGCCGACCTGCTCACCAGAGTCGATGCACCGGACCTGGTCGCCGTCATCGCCGGCGACGAGCAGTTGACCTTCGCCGCGCTCCACGAGCGGGTGAACCGGCTGGCGCGCGTGCTGATCGGGCGTGGGGTCGGGCCGGAGACGCCGGTCGCGGTCGCCATGCACCGGTCGGCCGACCTGGTGGTCGCCGTGCTGGCGGTGATCATCGCGGGTGGGGTGTACGTGCCGGTCGATCCGAGCTATCCGACCGCGCGCATCGAGGGAATCCTGGACGACGCCGCGCCGGCCGTCGTGCTGACCACGTCCGATGTGTCGATCAACGCGGGCCCGGCGGAGGTGCTGCTCCTGGACGAGCCGCACGGTGTCGAGGGCATGTCCGGCGCGCCGGTGACGGATGCCGAGCGGGTTCGGCCACTGCTGCCGAGCAACCTGGCCTACGTCATCTACACGTCCGGGTCGACCGGCAAGCCCAAGGGCGTCGGCATCGCGCACCAGAACCTGGTCACGCACCTGGCCTGGATGCAGCGCACCTTCGGCCTCGGCCGCGACGACCGGATGGCGTTCAAGACGACCATCGCGTTCGACGCGTCGATCTGGGAGCTGTTCTGGCCGCTGACCTCGGGCGCGGGCGTCGTGCTCGCCCGGCAGGGCGGGCATCGCGACCCGGCCTACCTGGCCGAACTGATCAACCAGCACGACGTGACCGTGATCTTCCTGGTCCCGTCCCTGCTCCGGGCGGTCATGGCCGAGCCGAGCATGGCCAGCTGTCACAGCCTGCGGCACGTGCTGTGCGGCGGCGAAGCCATGCCGTCCGATCTCGCTGCCGGCTTCGACGCGGTGTTCACCGGCGCCCTGCACAACCTCTACGGCCCGACCGAATCCACCATCGCGGTGACCGGCAAGACCGCCGTGACGGGCGGCGACGGCGCGACGGTGCCGATCGGCGGGCCGGTGGCCAACACCCGCGTCCACGTGCTGGACGAGCGGTTGCGGCCGGTACCGCCGGGCGTGGTCGGCGAGCTGTACGTGGCGGGCGACCAGTTGGCGCGCGGCTACCTCAACCGCGTCGGCCTCACCTCGGACCGGTTCGTGGCCTGCCCGTTCGGCAAGCCGGGGGAGCGGATGTACCGCACCGGAGACCTGGTGCGCGGCAACGAACACGGCGAGCTGGTGTTCGCCGGACGCGCCGACAACCAGGTGAAGATCCGCGGCTTCCGCATCGAACTGGGCGAGATCGAGGCCGTCCTGGCCGGTCACCCCTTGGTCAGCGAGGCCGTGGTGACCGTGCACGGCGACCGTCTGATCGGGTACGTGGTCGCC
This sequence comes from Pseudonocardiaceae bacterium, assembly GCA_035948315.1. Classification (GTDB taxonomy): domain Bacteria; phylum Actinomycetota; class Actinomycetes; order Mycobacteriales; family Pseudonocardiaceae; genus CAJCJE01. The sequence goes on from DASZJG010000048.1 coordinate 121,973, forward strand.
CCGTCCGATGTGGACACTCTCGCGCTGCGCGAATTCGCAGGGGCTGTACTGCCCGAGTACATGGTGCCCGCCGCGCTGGTCGTGCTGGACGAGTTCCCGCAGACCCCCAACGGCAAGCTGGATCGCGCCGCGCTGCCCATCCCGGAGTTCACGACGACGACAACCACCGAGCGGGCGCCCGCGACGCCGCAGGAGGAGATCCTGGCGGAGATCTTCGCGGACGTCCTCGGGGTGGCGAGCGTCGGCGTTGACGACAACTTCTTCGATCTCGGCGGCCATTCGCTGCTGATCACCCGTGTTGTCAACAAGATTCGCGACGCGTTCGGCATCGAGGTCGCGCTGCGCACGCTGTTCGACGCGCCGACCGTGCGCGGTGTCGCCTGCCTTGTCCAGGCAGGCGGGGCGGCGCGGGCCTCGGTGGTTCCCCTCGAACGGCCGGACGTGGTGCCGTTGTCGTTCGCGCAGCGCAGGCTGTGGTTCCTGAACCGGATGGAGGACAGCCAGGCCGTCTACAACATGCCGTTCGCGGTCCGGCTGCACGGCGCGTTGGACGAGGCCGCGTTGGTGGCCGCCGTGCGCGATGTGGTCGAGCGGCACGAGGTGCTGCGGACCGTGTATCCGGAGGCCGCGCAGGTGATCGTCGATGCGGATGCGATCGAGGTGAACTGGGTCGAGTCGGAGGCCGAGCAGTTGGCTTCGGCGGCCGAGGGTTTCGATCTGCGCGTCGAGGTGCCGCTGCGGGTTTTGGTGCGGGAGGTCGGGCCGGACGAGCATGTGGTGCTGTTCGTGCTGCATCACATCGCGGGTGACGGCTGGTCGTGGGCGCCGTTCGTGGCGGACCTGTCGACGGCCTATGCGGCGCGGTGTGCCGGTGCGGAGCCGGGCTGGGCGCCGTTGCCGGTGCAGTATGCGGACTACGCGTTGTGGCAGCGCGACGTGCTGGGCGACCTGGCCGAGCAGGAGGCGTTCTGGACCGACGCGCTGCGCGGGTTGCCCGCGGAAATCGCGCTGCCGGTCGACCGGCAACGGCCGGTGACCGCCTCGTATCGAGCGGCTTCGCTGCCGATCGAGCTGGGGGCCGACGTGCGCGATGGACTGCTGAAGCTCGCACGTGGTTGCCAGGCCACGTTGTTCATGGTGTTGCAGGCCGGTCTTGCCGCGTTGCTGTCGCGGTTGGGAGCGGGCGAGGACATTCCGATCGGCACGCCGATCGCGGGCCGGGTCGATGGCACGCTGGACCAGTTGGTCGGCTGCTTCCTGAACACGCTCGTGCTGCGCACGGACGTCTCCGGCTCGCCCGGGTTCCGTGAGCTGGTGGGCCGGGTGCGCGGGGTCGACCTGGCCGCCTACGCCAACCAGGACATGCCGTTCGAGCGGCTGGTCGAGCTGCTCAACCCGGAACGGTCGCAGGCGCGGCATCCGCTGTTCCAGACCATGCTGGTGTTGCAGAACAACGCGCAGCCGAACTGGGCGCTGCCCGGCCTGCGGGCCGAAGAGGTCGAGATCGACCAGCACGGCGTCAAGTTCGACCTGCTGATGTCGTTGGCGGAGCAGGAATCCGGGCTGGGCGGCGTGCTCAGCTACAACCCGGACCTGTTCGACACCTCGACCGCGCAACGCGTCGTGGACGCGTTCGGCAGGTTGTTGACCGCGGTGGTCGCCGACGCGGACCTGCCGATCGAGGCGATCGACATCCTCAGCCCGGCCGATCGCGAACAGCTGCGCTCGATCAACGACACCGCGTATGCCATCGACGCCAACCTCACGCTGACCGAGCTGTTGGCGACCGCATCGCTCACGCACGCCGATCGCGAGGCGCTGGCCTACGAGGACGAGGCGCTGACCTACGCCCAACTGCACGCCAGGGCGAACTGCCTTGCGCACGAACTGGTCGCGGCGGGCGTCGGGCCGGAGTCGCGGGTGGCGATCGCGATCCCGCGCTCGATCGAACTGGTGGTCGCGCTGCTCGCGGTGTTGAAGGCGGGCGGGGCCTATGTGCCGGTCGACCCGGACTATCCGGCCGACCGCATCGTGTTCATGCTCGCCGACGCGACGCCGACCCTGCTGCTCACCGGCCCGGACATCGCCGGGAAGCTGCCCGAGATGCCAGTTCCGGTCCGCGTGCTGGACCAGATCGGCGAGGCGGAAACCGCGCCGGACGTGGCGATCGCGCCGACCAACCCGGCCTACATGATCTACACCTCCGGCTCGACCGGCCGGCCCAAGGGCGCGATGGTGCCACATCGGGGAATCGTCAACAGGCTGCTCTGGATGCAGCACGAGTACGGCCTGACGACCGAGGATCGCGTGTTGCAGAAGACGCCGTCCGGGTTCGACGTGTCGGTCTGGGAGTTCTTCTGGCCGCTGATCCAGGGCGCGACCCTGGTCATGGCCAAGCCGGACGGGCACAAGGACGCGCGCTACCTGGCGAACCTGATCCAGGACGAAGGGATCACCACCCTGCACTTCGTCCCGTCCATGCTGCGCGCCTTCGTCACCGAGCCGACGGCCGCCGGCTGCACGAGCCTGCGTCGGGTGATCTGTAGCGGTGAGGCGCTGCCGCGCGAACTGGCCAACCAGTTCCACGACGTGCTCGACACCGAACTGCACAACCTGTACGGCCCGACCGAGGCATCGGTCGACGTCACCTACACGCCGGTGACCAGGGACGACGGTCCGGTGCCGATCGGCCGACCGGTCTGGAACACCGGAACCTACGTGCTGGACGGCAACCTGCGGCCGGTGCCCCCGGGCGTGAACGGCGAGCTGTACCTGGCCGGCGTGCAGTTGGCGCGCGGCTACTGGGGCCGATCCGGGCTGACCGCGACGCGGTTCGTGGCCGACCCGTTCGCCGGCGACGGCGCGCGGATGTACCGGACCGGCGACGTCGCGCGATGGAACTCCGACGGCGAGCTGATCTTCGTCGGCCGGGCCGACTTCCAGGTGAAGATCCGCGGTTTCCGGATCGAGCTGGAAGAGGTCGAGAACGTGCTGGCCCGGCAGGACGGGGTGACCGGCGCGGCCGTGATCGTCCGCGAGGACCAGCCCGGCGACCCACGCCTGGTCGGCTACCTGACCCCGGCAGACATCGACGTTGCCATTGTGCGCGACGAACTGCGCGCCCTGTTGCCCGAGTTCATGGTGCCGACGGCGCTGATCACGCTCGACGAGTTCCCGTTGACGCCCAACGGCAAGCTCAACCGCGCCGCATTGCCCGCACCGTCGATCACCACCGGAGGTGGCCGCGCGCCGGCCAATCCGACCGAGGAGGTGCTGGCCGGGATCTTCGCCGATGTGCTCGGCCTGCCCGAGGTCGGAGTCGAGGACAACTTCTTCGAGCTGGGCGGCCATTCGCTGCTGATCATGCGGGTGGTCAACCAGGTTCGCGAGACGCTCGGCGTCGAACTGTCCATCCGGGCCCTGTTCGATACGCCGACGGTCGAACTGCTGGCGCGCAGCCTCGGCGAGTCCGGGTCCGCGCTGGACGTGCTGTTGCCGATTCGCGCCAGCGGCTCGCAGGCACCGCTGTTCTGCGTGCATCCGGCGGCCGGCATCGGCTGGAGCTATGCCGGACTGCTCCGCCACCTCCCCGCCGACCGGCCGGTCTACGCGCTCCAGTCACCCGGTCTGACCAGCGACCAGCCGGAAACCGTCGAGGAGGCGGCTGCCCGGTACGTGGCTGAGATTCGCACGGTTGCGCCGAGCGGGCCGTATCACCTGCTGGGGTGGTCGTTCGGCGGCGTGGTCGCGCATGCGATGGCCACCCGGTTGCAGCGCGAGGGCGCGGAAGTCGCCACGGTGACGCTGCTCGACGCCTATCCGGTCGCGAACCGCGGACCGGTGGAGTTCACGCCGGAGCAGGCGATGGCCGCGGTGCTGGAGTCGCTCGGCGTCGAACCGGGCGCGTTCGACGAGGACGCGCTGGTCGCCATGGCCAGGGTGTTCGCGAGCAACACGCAGATGATGACCCGCTACGAGCCCGAGGTCTTCACCGGTGACCTGATCCATGTCAGGGCCACCATCGGCAAGACAGCTGACGCGCCGTCGCCGGACGACTGGAACTCCTATGTGGACGGTTCGGTCGTTCGGCACGACGTCGAGGCCACCCACGGCGGCCTGTTGGCGCCGACCCCGCTCGGTGAGATCGGACCAGTTCTCGCCGCTTCCCTGGAGGAGAAATGAGACGAGAATATGGTCCGTGGATCGTCCTGGCCGCGCTGCTCACCGGCAGCGCGCTGGGACTCATGGACTCCACCATCACCAATGTCGCGGTCCCATCGCTGATCCACGACCTGGATGCCCGGGTCGACCAGATTCTCTGGGTGAGCAACGGTTACCTGCTCGGCTATGCGGCTCTCGTGGTCACCGCCGGCCGGCTGGGTGACCTGTTCAGCCAGAAACGGCTGTTCATCATCGGCGTAGCGCTGTTCATGCTGTCCTCGATCGCCTGTGCCACCGCTGCGAACGCCGATTTCTTCATCGCCTCGCGGGTCGTGCAGGGATGCAGTGCCGCTCTGTTCGGACCGCAGTCGATGGCGATCATCACGCACATCTTTCCCCCTGAGCGACGCGGTGCCGCGTTCGGCGTGTGGGGCGCGGTGGCCGGCATCTCCGTTGCCGCCGGACCGACCCTGGGCGGGTTGACCGTGTCGACGCTGGGCTGGCGCTGGGTATTCGGCATCAACGTGGTGATCGGCGCGGCAGCCATCGCGTTCGCCGCGGTCGTCGTGCCGAACACCCGGTTCGGACGCAGGCGCAGGCTGGATCTGGCCGGGGCCGCGTGGCTGTCGATCGGGTTGGCGCTGATCGTGTACGGGCTGCTGGAAGGGCAGTCGCACGGTTGGGGTCGGGTGATCGGGCCGGTCACCGGGCCGATGGTGATCGCCGCTGGCGTGGCCGCGATGGGCGTGCTGTACGTGGTCGAGCGACGGCGGCAGGACAGCGAACCGATGCTGCCCTTCCACGTGCTGCGCAACCGCAACTTCGTGCTCACGCTGGCCGCCGCCAGTGGTCTCGCGCTCGCCGTCAGCAGCATGTTGTTCCTGACACTGCTGAACCTTCAGCTGTCGCTGGGCATGGCGGTCCTGGTCGCCGGCCTCACCGTCGCTACCGCGCCCGCGGTTTCTGTTCTGCTCTCACCGATTTCCGGGCGGCTGACCGACCGGTACGGCGGCAAGTACGTGCTGTTCGCCGGCATGCTCGTGTTGGCGGCGGGCCTGGTGCTGCTGGCGTCGGCCGAACGGATCGGCTCGACCTGGTACGACATGCTGCCCGGTCTGATCATCGTCGGCGTCGGCATGGGCCTGACGTTCGCCCCACCGGTCACGATGGCCATGAGCGACGTGCCGCCCGCGATGACCGGGATCGCGTCCGGGTTCTTCAACATCGCCCGGCTCTCCGGCAGCCTGATCGGCAGCGCCTCGGTCGGCGCCCTGTTGCAGGCCCGCCTGGTGCCCGCGCTGACCACTGCCGCGACGAAGGCCGGGGCCGGGCTGCCCACGGCGCAGCAGCAGCGGTTCATCGCAGGCTTCGCCAACGCGTCGACCGGCAATCTCCAGGCATCGCATTTCACGATCGCCGGCGCGCCCGCCCAACTGGCCGCGCAGGTGCTGCACGAAGGACTCGCCGACGCCATCCGCTGGACCTACGCGTTGCCGGTCGCGGTGTTGGTGGTCGGTGCGATCGCGGTGCTCGGGTCGAAGGTGATCCCGAAGAAGGTGCAGGAGAAGGAAAAAGACAAGGTCTCGGTTCCGGTGACACAGTCCCGCTAACAAGGAGGATCTACCATGGAATACGGTCTGTTCTACTTCGCCAACGACTCCGAGTCGACTGACGACCGCTACCGCATGCTGCTCGAAGGCGCCAAATTCGCGGACACGCACGGCTTCGCCGCGGTGTGGACACCGGAACGGCACTTTCACGCCTTCGGTGGCTCCTACCCGAATCCCGCCGTCGTCGGCGCTGCTGTCGCCGCTGTCACCGAGCGGATCGCGATCCGGGCGGGCAGCGTGGTCGCGCCGCTGCACCCGCCCGTCCGGATCGCCGAGGAATGGTCCGTTGTGGACAACATCTCGCACGGCCGGGTCGGCCTGTCCTTCGCCTCCGGTTGGCATGCCGCCGATTTCGCGATCCGGCCGGAGAACTACGCGGCCCGGCGCGACGTGCTCACCGACACGGTCGGCGTGGTGCGGTCCCTGTGGCGGGGCGAGAGCACCAAACTGCCGGACGGCACAGGGGAAATGGTCGACGTGCGCGTCTACCCGTCGCCGGTGCAGGCCGAGCTGCCGGTCTGGGTGACCAGTGCCGGCAACGTCGAGACGTTCCGCAACGCCGGCCGCACCGGCAGCGGCGTGCTGACTCATCTGCTCGGCCAGGACATCGAGGACCTGCGCGGCAAGATCGCCGCGTACCGGGAGGCGTACGCCAAGGTCAAGGACGGCCCCGGCCACGTGGTGCTGATGCTGCACACGCTGCTCGGCGAGGACCGGGACGAGATCAGGGAAGTCGTGCGGGAGCCGTTCAGCGCGTACCTGCGCAGCTCCATCGGCCTCATCCTCAGCTCGGCCGCAGCGATTCTGCCCGGCGTCGATCCGAAGAACCTCAGTCCGGAGGACATCGACTTCCTGGTCGCGCACTCCTTCGACAAGTACTTCGACACCGGAGGACTGTTCGGCACGGTCGAGGACGGCAAGGCCATCGTCGACAAGCTGACCGACATCGGCGTCGACGAGGTCGCCTGCCTGATCGACTTCGTCAACGACACCGACATCGTGCTCGGCGGCCTGCGGTACATCGACGAGCTGCGCAAGGTCACGAACGGAGTCGTGGCATGACAGTCGCACCGTACGGCACCTGGGCATCGCCGATCAGCGCCACCGACGTCGCCAGGGTGGTCGGCGCGCCCGACTGGGTCGATCTGCACGCGGGCGAGGTCTGGTGGACCCAGACCCGCCCCGAGGAGGGCGGCCGCGCCGCCCTCCTGCGGATGACCCGGGACGGCGAGGTTCAGGACGTGCTGCCGGGCGAGTGGAACGTGCGCAACCGCGTGCACGAGTACGGCGGCCGACCCTGGATCGCGCTGGACACGCCGAACGGCACCCAGGTCGCCTTCACCCACTGGGCCGACCAGCGCATGTACCGCGTCGACCCGGACAGCGGCGCGCCAACACCGATCACCGGCACACCGGCCCGTGAGCAGGGTTGGCGCTACGCCGACCTGACTCCCGGCCCCGGCGGCACCGAGGTCTGGTGCGTGCGCGAGACCGAGATCGGCGATGGGCCGACCGACGTGGAGCGCGACCTGGTCGCGGTCCCGCTGGACGGCTCGGCGGTGCGGCTGTTGGGCCGCAGTCACCACTTCATGAGCGCGCCCCGGCCGAGCCCGGACGGCAGCTGCGCCGCCTGGCTCGGCTGGGACCACCCGCGAATGCCGTGGGACGGCACGGAACTCTGCGTCGCGCCGATTCTCTCCGACGGCACGTTCGGCAAGCACTGGGTGGTCGCGGGTGGCCGGCACGAGGCGGTGTGCCAGTTCGAGTGGGACGGCAACGGCGCGCTGCTGGCCATGACCGACCCCAACGGCTGGTGGAACCTGCACCGGGTACTGCTCGACGGTTCGAGCACGAACCTGGCGCCCTGCGAGGAGGAGCTGGGCGGCCCGCTGTGGTCGCTCGGCGCCCGCTGGTTCGCCTCGCTCGGCGACGGCCGGTATGCCGTGCTGCGCGGCGGATCGCTCGCCGTGCTCGACGAGTTCAGCCGCACGATCACCGATGTCGAGGTGGATCTGCCGGTCTGGGGGTCGAGCCTGGCCGCGGTGGACAGCGTGGTCGCCTGCACCGCTGCCGGGCCGACGGCGAACTGGGCGGTGGTGCGGGTCGACCTGCGCGACCCGGCCACCACGCTGACCACGCTCAGCGAGTCGCCCGCCGCGACGTTGCCGGCCGACTACCTGCCGGCCGCGCACGAGCGCGTCTTCACCGGGCCGGACGGTCGGCAGATCCCGGCCGTCCTCTACCCGCCGACCAATCCGGATTTCGTCGCGTCAGAAGGCGAGTTGCCTCCCTACGTCGTGCACGTGCACGGCGGGCCGACGGCCCGGTTCGTGCCGGTCCTGATGCGCGTGTTCGCCTATCTCACCAGCCGCGGCATCGGCGTCGTCGCGGTGAACCACGGTGGTTCGGCCGGCTACGGGCGCGCGTTCCGGGAGCTGCTCAACGAGCAGTGGGGCGTGCTGGACGTGGCCGACTGCGCCGCGGTCGCGGCCGAACTCGGCGAGGAGGGCATCGCTGATCCGGACCGGCTCGCCATCCGCGGTGGTAGCGCGGGCGGCTGGACGGGTGCGCTGTCGATCGGCACGACCGATGTCTACCGGTGCGCCACCATGTTGTGTCCGCTGCTGGATCTGGTGAGCTGGGTCGAGCAGACGCACGACTTCGAGTCGAAGTACATGGAGAACCTGATCGGTCGGCTGCCCGAACACAAGGACCGCTACCTGGACCGCTCGCCGATGACCTACGTGGACAAGGTCTCGGTGCCGGTGCTGCTGATGCAGGGCGCGGACGACCCGATCTGCCCGGCCCCGGACGCCCTGCGCTACATGTCCAGATTGGACGGAACCGGCGTGCCGCACGCCTACCTCGGGTTCGAGGGTGAGCGGCACGGGTTCCGCAAGGCGGCGAACGTCGCCAGGGTCGCGGAGGCCGAACTGTCCTTCTACGGCCAGGTCTTCGGGTTCACCCCGGACGGCGTGCCGGAGCTGCCGATGGATCGTTGACCGACAAGGAACTGGCGCCCCGGCTTGTGGCCGGGGCGCCAGTTTCGGTTGCGACGCGCGGATCACGACGCGGCGCTGTCCATGGCCTTGACCAGGCTGCGGGGGCGCATGTCCACCCAGTGCTCCTCGACGTAGTCGAGGCATGCCTGCCGAGGCTGCTCACCGTAGACGGCCTGCCAGCCGTCCGGGATGGTCGCGAACGACGGCCACAGCGAGTGCTGGCCCTCGTCGTTCACGAGCACGAAGTAGGAGTATTCGGTGTTCTCGAACGGATTGGTGCTCATCGGGACCTCCTGGTTTTTTGTTTCGTTGCAAGGAATTCTGCTGCGATCGGTGGGGCGGGAACAGGTCCAAAGCCGGCGCAAGTGGATCGCTCAGCCAAGGCCGTGATAGGTGCCTCGGTAGAACACGAGCGGGGCGTGGTCGCGTCGGGCGGAGATGGCGAGCACCTCGCCGATCAGCACGGTGTGGTCGCCGGCCGGTTGGGTCAGCACCGTGCGGCATTCCAGCGTGGCCACACACTCGGTGAGCAGGGCGGCGCCGGTGTGTTCGCCGATGGTGTGCGGGATGTCGGTCAGGTCGCGGGCGGTGCTGCGGTTCGCGAAGTGTGCGCACAGGTCGTGCTGGTCCGCGGCGAGCACGGAAACACCCCAGTGGCCCGACTCGCACAGCGCGGGCGTGAGCGGCGACGCGTTGCGGAAGCAGACCGAGACCAGCGGCGGGTCCAGCGAGACCGAGGTGAAACTGTTGGCTGCCCTGGCCATCGGGCCGGTCGGGGTGGGCGTGGTGACCACGACCACCCCGGTCGGCAGGTTGGCAAGAACCGAGCGGAAGACGTCCGGCGACACGGTGAGCGGATCGGTGGCGGTCATCACGACTCCGATGTGGACGGTTGACGGCTGCTTCGGCAGTCCGGCCAGCGCACGGCCGGCACGTCGAGCCCGAACTGGTCGAGGACCCGCGCGCAGATGTGGTCCACGATGTCCTCGACCGTCTCGGGTTTGGTGTAGAACGCGGGTACCGGCGCGGCGATCACCGCGCCCATCCTGGTCAGCGCCAGCATGTTCTCCAGGTGGATCTCGGAGAACGGCAGTTCGCGCGGCACCAGCACCAGTCGCCTGCGTTCCTTCAGTGTGACGTCGGCGGCGCGCGCGATCAGGCCGTCGCCGAAACCGCAGCGAACCCCGGCCAGCGTCTTCATGCTGCACGGCGCGATGATCATGCCGTCGGTGCGGAACGAGCCGCTGGAGATGGCCGCCGACTGGTCGCCGGGGCCGTGCACGTGGTCGGCCAGGTCGTACAGATCGGCCGCGGTCAGGCTGGTTTCCATTTCCAGCGTTGCCCGGCCCCACCGGCTGAGCACGAGGTGCGTTTCCACGTCCAGCTCGCGCAGCGCGGCGAGGATGCGCGCGCCGATGATGGTGCCGGTCGCGCCGGTGATGCCGACCACGAGTCTCATGACCGCTCCCGGAAACTGCGCACGGTCCGTGCGCGCAACGCGTACGGGATCGTCGCGTCCACATAGGTGCGACCGGTGCCGCCGTTGGCGCCGCGCTCGTCGGCCCAGGCCGCGCCGTGCGAGGGATCCATGCCCAACGGCCGGAAACCGGCGAACGTGCGGCAGTCGGTGCCGAGGTTGGCGCGGGTGGTGATCGCCCACAGCACATCCTCGGCGGCGGTGATGTCCACGTCGGTGTCGGTGAACACGATCAGCTTGACGAACCCGTGCCATTCGAAGATCCGTCGCGCGATCCCGGCCAGGCGCGTGTCGTCGGCGGGGGAGTCCTTGGCCACGGCGACGGCCAGCAGCAGCATGCCGCCGCCGGCCGGCGAGTAGTGCAGGTCGCGGATGAGGTGCCAGTCCGAGTCGTTACCGGTGAGGGCGACGGACACCGCGCCGGCCAGGCCGAGGATCACCGACTGCTCGCGCCCCGGTCCGATCACCGCCTGGAACCGAGGGGATCGGCGAGTGGTCACCGCGGTGACGGTGAGCACCGGCAGGTCGGGTTGGGCCGCGCCGTCGTAGCCGAGGAACTCCGGCAGCGACACGGTCGGCGGCCCGGCCAGCGACTCGTCGGCGACCTCGCCGTTCAGAAAGCCCTCCAGCACGATCTCGGACTCGGCCAGCACCGCGACCGGTTGGCTGATCGCGTGCGCGATCGCCACCGGCGCTTGCGCCATCGCGCCCGCGATGTGCAGCTTGTGCGCGTCGAAGGGCAGCACCGCCGAACTGAGCGCGGACGCGACGATCGCTGCCGGCGGCGCGCCGATGTTGACCGAGACCGGCAGCCTGCGCCCGGTGAGCACGGCCGCCTCGTGCAGGCGACGCAGCGCGCGACCGGGCACCATCCAGATGGCGAGCCGGTCGCGGCCGAGCACGAGCATGCGATGCACGGACAGGGATGTCTCGGAAGCGCCGGGCGCGCCGGCCATGACCACGCCGGTGGTCAGGTAGGGGCCCGCGTCGCGCGGCGTGGCCTGTAGCGCGGGCAGCCTGGTCAGGTCGACGCGGGCGGACACGCGCTGCTGGCAGGCCGGCTGGGACACGACGACCGGCGGCATCGCCTTGGCCAGCAGAGCCTCCGCGCCCAGCTGATCGGTGTGCCGGGGCAGGCCGGGCAGCCACGCGCGTACGCGTTCCGCGCACCCGTACAGCCCGAGCAGCACCGGCATCGTGCGCCCGTCGACCCGGTAGCAGACCACCGGTTCGGTGCGTGCCAACGAGTTCGCCGGAATGCCCGCGTAGCGGGCGGCGAAGTCGGCCGCTATCCGGTCGGCCGGCAGCGCGAGGGGCGGTTCGTGCCATTGGGCCGGGGTGTGCCGGCGCACCCAGGTGACGGCGGCGCGCGCGGACAGCCCCGGCCTGGTGTCGGTCATGTCGCCACCACCCGCAGTTTCGCCACGTCCGCGAACCAGTCGCTCGGGCTGGACGCGCGCAGCAGCGTGGTGCCGACCAACAGGCCGGAGTAACCGGCGCCGAGCATGTCGGCCGCCTGTTGTGGAGTTTCGATGCCGCTCGCGCTGACCGGGCAGGCCGCGCCGGTGGCCAGCACCGCTGGCAGGAGGCGGGTGCTGCGGGTGAGGTCGGCGTCCAGCGACTCCTTCTCGGCGATGTCCTTGTTGTTGACCGCGATCACGCATTCGGACGCGTGAGGCACGGCCTCGATCTCCGCCTCGGTCGTCACCTCGACGAACGGGGTCAGACCGAGGGAGAGCGCGAGTTCGGTGAGGTTGCGCAGCGACGCGGCGGTGATCAGGCCCGCGGTGAGCAGGACGGCGCCCGCGCCGATCTCGGCCGCGGTGCTCACCTGGCTCTCCCGGGTGATGAAGTCCTTCTGCAGCACCGGCAGGCCCGTCGTGGACACGACCTTGCGCAACAGGTCGAGCTTGCCGTTGAACCACTTGCCGGTCACCACCGACAGGCAGCGCGCGCCCGCGTCCACATAGCTGCGCACGATCTCGATCGGATCGCGCCCACCGAGCAGGTCGTCGCCGGCCCCACTCTTCGGTTTGATCTCGGCGATCACCGGAGTGTCCGCTGCCAGAACCGCCTCGACGAATCGGGTCATGAGTTAGCCACCGTCCATTGGTTTCTGATCTCGGCGACCCGGCGCTCGTCAATGTCCCCGTTCGCGTCGCGCGCCCCGGAATCGATGTCGATGCCGAAGAACCGGGGATGGTCGGTCAGCGACCGATAGCGTGCGGCGTTGCTCGCCGTGAGCCCCCCGGCGAGCATGATCGGCCGCTCGGCGCCCTCGGCGATCCGCTCGGCCGCGCTCGGGTCGATGGTCTGCGCGGTACTGCCGATCCGGCCGTCCGCCGCGAGCGCGTCGAGCAGGAACACGTCCACCCCGGCCCGTTGATAGGCCCTGATGAGCGGTCGCTCGACGCACTCGCCGTTCTTCACGTGCAACACCTTCACCACGGTCGTGCCAAGGGCTTTCAGGGCTCGGACCACGCCGGGTTGTTGATAGCCGTGCAACTGGACCCACTCGATCCCGGACGATTCGACCGCGCGCGTCAGTTTGTCCACTGTGGATTCCAGGGTGACGAGGATCGGTCGGAGCCGGTCGCAGGCGGCGGCCAGCCGGGTGAGGTTCGGCAGGCTCAGCTCGGTGCGTCCACCCGGGACGCCATGCCACAGCCCGACGAAGTCCACCCCGGCCGCCGCCAGCAGCTCGATCTCCTCGATGCGGGTCGCGCCGCAGATCTTCACGCGCATCGCGGCGCTCCCTTCCCTCTCGATGTCGCTAACTCACGCCTGAACCAGGCCGGGCAGCTGGGCCAGCGCCTGGCCGAGCGCGTCCTGGTCGAGCTCGTGGTCCTCCAGTGAGCCGGTCAGGTACTTCTCGTAGGCGGCCAGGTCGAAGTGGCCGTGACCGGACAGGCCGAACACGATCGCCTTGCTGGTGCCCTCCTCGCGGCAGCGCACCGCCTCGCGGATCGCCACGTCGATGGCGTGCGAGGACTCCGGCGCCGGGATGATGCCCTCGGCCCGCGCGAACGTGATGCCGGACGCGAAGCAGCTCAGCTGCTTGACCGCGGTCGCCTCGATCAGGTCGCGTTCGAGCACATCGCTGACCAGCGGCGCCATGCCGTGGTAGCGCAGTCCGCCCGCGTGCACGGGCGGCGGCACGAAGCTGTGGCCGAGGGTGTGCATCTTGATCAGCGGGGTGAGGCCCGCGGTGTCGCCGAAGTCGTAGGCGAGGGTGCCCTGGGTCATGGTCGGGCAGGACGACGGCTCGGCGGCGATCACGCGCACCTTGCGCCCGCCGCGCAGCTGCGCACCGATGAACGGGAAGGCGAGGCCGCCGAAGTTGCTGCCGCCGCCGGTCGCGCCGATCACGATGTCCGGGTAGTCGTCGGCCAGCGCGAACTGGGCGATGGCCTCCTGGCCGATCACGGTCTGGTGCAGCAGCACGTGGTTGAGCACGCTGCCGCCCGCGTAGTTGACCTCCGGGTTGCCACCGGCGATCTCCAGCGCTTCCGAGGTGGCGATGCCGAGACTGCCGGGGCAGTCCGGGTCAGCGGCGAGGATCGCCCGGCCTGCCGCGGTTTCCGGGCTGGGGCTGGGCACGCAGCGGGCGCCGTAGGTGGCCATCAGCATGCGCCGGTACGGCTTCTGGTGATAGCTCACCTTCACCATGAACACCGACACGTCCAGGCCGAACATGGCGCCGGCCAGGGCGAGCGAGGAACCCCACTGGCCCGCGCCGGTCTCCGTGGCGAGCTGGGTGATGCCGGCCTGCTTGTTGTAGTACGCCTGCGCGATCGCGGTGTTCGGCTTGTGGCTGCCGGCCGGGCTGCCACCCTCGTACTTGTAGTAGATGCGGGCGGGGGTGTCGAGGGCCTGCTCAAGGCGGCGAGCGCGGAACAGCGGCGAAGGACGCCACTGCGCGTAGATCTGCCGGACGGGCTCAGGGATCTCCACCTCGGCCTCGGTCGTCAGCTCCTGGCGCGCGAGTTCCTCGGGCATGATGCCGAGCAGGTCGTCGACGGTGATGTCCGCCCCGGTGCCCGGGTGCAGCATCGGCGCCCGGTCGGGCAGGTCGCTGGCCAGGTTGTACCAGGTGCGCGGGATGTCCTGCTCGGAAAGCAGATACTTGATCTGGTCCGACATCGCTTCTACTCCAATTTCCTGGGTGTGGTTGGTCATCGGGTCGCGTCGGCGACGAGCGAACCGGTGGTGAAGGTGTTCTCGGTGGCGAAGATCCCGGGATGCGCCGCGCGCAGGCCGCCCAGCAGTCGGTCGTAGGGGACGTCGGCGAACTCGCCGTGCTGGTGCACGAACTCCATGTGCCGACGGCCCTTGAGGTCGTAGGGGTGGTGCAGGCTGTCGGAGGTGCCGTCGAACTCCAGCGGCGCGATCCGGTAGAGCCTGCACAGCAACCGGTTGAACACCGGCGTTGCGCGAACCCATTTCCCGTTGAGTCGCGCGGACACCAGGCAGTGGTAGGTGAACACGTCGCCGCCGATCAGCTGGGTCAGTTGCGGCGACGCGAGGTGGTTGCGGACGTCGGTGAACACCAGCCGGCTCGGCACGCCGATCGCGCGCAGCGTGGACGCGTACAGCACGGACTTGTGGATGCACATGCCCGAGCCGCGCCGCAACACGGTGCTGGCCCGCAGCCCTTGGCGGGACAGGTCGGCGCCGTAGACCTCGTAGTTGATGCCGTCGCGCACGGCCTTGTACAGCGCGATTGCCTTCTCCGACGTGGTCTCGCCCGGTGCCCTGTCGACGAATTCGCGGATGGCGGGGGAGTCGTGGTCGAGGAACTCGGTGACCGCCAGCTCCGGGATCATCGGGAGTCACGGGCGGATAGCCCGTCCTTTCGCTCGGGGAATCCCGAATTGTCAGGGCGCATGGTTAGCCTCCGGTTATGAGGTTTCGCCTGTATCCAACGGCCGAGCAGGCAGTGTTGCTCGCGGAGCATTGTGCGCAGGCCCGGTTCGTATGGAACCTCGCGGTGGAGCAGCTTGGGTACCGACATCATCGGCAGCCTTTTCCAAGCTATGTGGTGCAGTGTGAGCAGTTGACCGAGGTTCGAGCGGCGTATGAGTGGTTGCGGGCGGGTTCGCAGACGGTGCAGCAGCAGGCGCTGCGGGATTTCGCCCAGGCGGTGGCGTACTGGCGAGCCGGTAGTCATCGTCGGCCGACTTGGCGCAAGGGAGGACGGCATGAGGGTTTTCGGATCGTCGGCCCGCAAGCCCTTCGCGTGGAGCAGATCAACCGACGCTGGTCGCGCGTGTTGGTGCCCAAGGTTGGATGGGTGCGATTGCGGCGCAGCCGGCCGCTGACCGACTGGAAGTCCTACCGCGTGACACTGGATCCCTCCGGACGTTGGCATATCGCCTTCGCGGTGATCCCCGCACCACTGGACGGCCCCGGCGACGGCTCGGTGATCGGTATCGACCGTGGCGTGGCCGTCACGCTGGCCTTGTCCGATGGTGCCACCTACCAAGCCCCACTCCCGCTGGGTATTCGGAAAGCAGCACGTGCGCTGTCCCGCTGCCAGCGGGGCTCTAACAGACGCAAGCGGGCGAAGGCTCGGCTGGCACGGCTGCATGCCCGAACAGCGGACCGGCGGAAGGATTTCGTGGAGAAGACCTCCACGATCATCGCCATACGGTACGACGTGATCCGGATCGAGGACCTGCGGGTCGCGAACATGGTCCGCTCGTCGCGTGGCAGCGTTGGCCGACCTGGCCGCAACGTTGCGCAGAAGGCTGGTCTGAACCGGTCCATCCTGAACGCGGCCTGGACGGCGTTCGCGACCCGCCTGGAGGACAAGGCCGCCGGACGGGTGGAACGAGTCAATCCCGCGTTCACGAGTCAGCGTTGTTCGGCGTGTGGGTTTGTCGCCGCGGAGAGTCGCAAGAGCCAAGCTCTCTTCCGCTGCGTCGCCTGCGCCTACACCGCCAACGCCGATGTGAACGCGGCGAGAAATATTGCGGCAGGGCGTGCCGTGACTGCACGGGGAGGCCCGGCGTAGGTCGGGCTGGTGAACCGTGAACCTCAACACGAGACCTCCTCGGTCGCGTAGTTGGAATCCTTGTGCTTCAGCACAGGGAGGACGTCAAGCCGCACCTCGCTTGTCCAGGCCGAGCATCGCGGCCAGCCGGTTGCGCTGGATCTCCGAGGTGCCCGAGTAGATGGTGCCGGCGACGGCGTTGCGCAGGTCCTTCTCGACCCCGTACTCGGCCATGTAGCCGTTGCCGCCATGGATCTGGACCGCGGCGAGCGCCGAGGCGAGGTTCTCCTCGCTGGCCACGATCTTCGCGATGGCCAGGTCGACGGTGACGTTCTCGCCGGCCACGAGCCGCTGCGCGGTGTCGTACAACCACTTGCCGGTGGTCTCGACGCCGATCTTCATCTCCGCGATCCGGTGCGAGATCGCCTGGTAGTTGCCGATGGTCTTGCCGAACTGGACGCGCGTTCTCGCGTAGTCGACGCACTGTTCGAGGCGATGCCGCATCTCACCGAGGCTGATCGCGAACGAGCAGAGGATCTCCCACTTCATCACATGGTCCAGCACGAGGAAGCCGCCGCCCGCGCGCCCGATGATGTTGCTCGCCGGCACACGCACCTCGTCGAAGAACAGCTCGCACAGCGGCGAGGTGCGCAGGCCCATCTTCGGAATCGGGTTGCCGAAGGAGAACCCCGGCGTTTCCCGCTCGACGAGGAAAGCCGTCGTCCCGAGTGGACCGCCCTGCTCGTTGGTGCGCGCGTAGACCACGAACAGGTCGGCGACGGGTCCGTTGCTGACGAACATCTTGCTGCCGGTCAACACGTACTCGTCGCCGACCCGTCGGGCGACCGTGCGCATATGCAGTGCGTCCGATCCGCTGTCCGGCTCGGAGATGGCATGCGCGCCGATCGCCTCGCCCGAACAGATCCTGGGTAGGTGCCGTTTCTTGAGCGTCGGGGATCCGTAACGCTGCAACGGAACCCCGACGCTCACCACATGGGTGGACACCGCGAAGCTGAGTCCACCGTCCCGGCAGCCGTGGCCGAGACCCTCCAGGAGGTACATGGTGGTCAGCAGGTCCTGGCCGAGCCCGCCCCATGCCTCGTCGAACGGCAGCCGCAGGATGCCGCACTCCTGCACCAGCTTCCACTTGTCCCAGGGGAAGGCCGCCTCGGCGTCCCGTTCGACGTGGTCCGCGCTCAGTGCCTCGCACCAGGGGGCCAGCCCGGCGAGCAGCTCTCGCTGCTCATCGCTCCACTTGATCACCGTGTACCCCTTGCCAGCTACTCAGTAGTGGGAGAACTCGTCCGCGTCGAGCTTGTGCGTCTCGTAGCCCTGGAGCGCCGGGGTGAACATGCACACCAGGTGCAGGTCCTCGTCCGGGGACGCGATGAGGAAGTGCGCGTCGTGCTTGTCCAGGGCGTAGAGGGTGCCCGGCGTGATGGTGAAGGTATTGCCTTCGAGGTCTTCGACCTCGCCGCTGCCGCCGATGCAGTAGCAGGCTTCCAGGTGGTTGCGGTACTCCAGCCGCGACTTGGTACCGGCGCGCACGGTGGTGTCCGTGACCGTGTAGCCAAGACCGTCGGCCTGGGTCAGGAACCTGGCACTCATGCCGTTGCCCCAGTCAACGGTGGGCACGTCGCCAATCTGACGGATGATCATGTCGTACAGCTCCTTTCGTTGGTGAAGCACTGGTTTCGGGGCCGGAGGTCGCGGACGAACTCGGCGAGGTCGCCGAGCACGTCGCGGCCTTCGGCACCGGCTTTTTCCACCCGTGCGACGGCGACGCTGCCGATGATCACGGCGTCTGCCCCCAGTTTCCGGAGGGTCTCGATCTCGGCCCGGCCGCGGACGCCGAAGCCGACCGCGATCGGAGCCGAAGTGTTCGCGCGCAGGGTCGGGAGGACCGGGCCGATCCGGTCGAACCCGTCGGCCGAAGGCGTTCCGCTGCGGCCGTAGTGCGCGACGAGGTAGAGATAGGCGGTGGCGTTGCGGGCCGACTCGGCCAGCACGGCCGGGTCGGAGTCCGGATAGCAGGTCGCCACCACCGGAAGTCCTGCCGCGTGTGCCAGTTCGTAGTAACTGGCGCGCTGCGTTGCCGGCAGGCCGTGCAGCAGCAGGCCGTCCACGCCCGCCGCATGGGTGCGCCGAACGAATTCGGCCAGCCGGACCGGGCGCACGGAGTGCGCCCAGTCGGCGATCATGGCGATCCGGAGGTGCCGCAGGCTCGGCCGGACCCGCTCGACGAACGCGAGCACGTCGGCCAGTTCGGTGCCCAATGCCAGCGCCCGCTTGGCCGAGCGTCGCACCGTCGGACCGTCGGTGAACGAGGCCGGGAACGGAACGGCCAGTTCCAGACAGTCCACACGAGACTCGTCCAGCATGGCGACGACATCGGCGAGCACATCCAGCGGCGGGTCGCCCGCGTTGAGGAACACGGCGAGACCGGGTTCCCCTGCCGGTGGTGCGGCGAAGAACGCGGGCCGCTCCGGAAGCGCCTCAGGCATGGCTGGCCGCCAACAGGTTCGTGGCGCGAGCCGTGCGCATCCGGTTGACCAGGTCGATCGCGGCCCCGCCGCGAATGGCCTCTTCGGCCGCGCGCATGCCCTTGGCCCAGTCGTCGAACATGCCGCCGAGCACGCTCAGCGCGGTCGCGTTGAGACAGACCGCCTCGACCGCGATGTCGCCGGCCCGACCGGTCAGCACCTCGCGGAACTGCTCGACCGGGTCACCATCGGTGACGGCCAGATCCATCCACTCGCCGTCCGCACTGGTGTGCGCGCCGGCCGCGATCGCGATCCCGCCGTCGGCTGTCTCGATCACGTTGTCCGCGAACCCGACCAGCTCGTCCACGCCGAGGTCGTTGTGGCACAGCCACACCCGACGCTCCGCGCGCCTGCTGGCCAGGAACCGCAGCGCCGGCAGCAGGTCCGGGTCGGAAACCCCGGTCAGCTGTGCGGACACCGGCATCGCCGCCAGGAACGGACCGACCGAGTTCACGAACCGGCCGACCACCCGCAGGTCGAGCGGGAGGATCTCCTTGGCCAGCAACGCGATCTCGGCCGGGTAGACGAAGTGGCCCGCGAAAGCGACGCCGAAGCGCTCCAGCGACTCGGCGGTCTCCTGGTAGCCGGTGGTGAGCCGGACGCCGAGCCGGTCGAGCAGGTCGACCGAGCCGTACCGACTGGTGAACCCGCGCGATCCGGTCTTCACCACCCGCACGCCCATGGCCGCGGCCACCAGCGCCGCCGCCGTGGACACGTTGAACGTCTTCGGGCCACCGCCGGTGCCGACGATGTTGACGGCACCGGCGAACCCGGTGTCCGGCGCGGGCGTGCGTTCGTCGAGACAGTCGAGCAGGTGCCCGAGCGTCTCGTTGTCCGGCATCGCCGTGGTCAGGGAGGTCAGCACGGCCGCGGCCTCGCCGCGCCGCAGCTTGCGGGAGAGCAGCCGGTTGAAGAACGTGTGCCAGGTCTCGCGATCCACCGGAACGGTCCGGGTCACGAGCGCTCTGAGCAAGTCGTCGTCATACATGGTGCTCAGCCGGCCGTTGCTGGTTCGGCCCGCAAGATGAACGCGTCAATCGCGTCGATCGTGCGGAAACTGTCCGGGTCGAGTTCGATGTCGTCGATCGGCAACTCGAACCGTTCCTCAAGCCAGGCGATCAGCTTGAGCAGGCCGAGGCTGTCGATCACGCCGGTGGCGACCAGGTCGTAGTCGGTGGTCAGGTCGCCGCCGCTGACATCGGGAAGGAACTCGTCGAGAACGAACTGCTTGATCGTCTGGACGTGACTCATCGCTGCCCCTCAAGGTAGGTCTGCTTGATCCGGGCTCGATCGGGCTTTCCCGTCGAGGTTGTGGGGAGCGGCTCGTCCGTCAGCTGGATCGCTGTCGGCACGGCGGCCCGGGACAGGCGGCGCGCACAGTGCGCACGCACGGCCAGCGAGTGCAGCGACTCGGGATCGCGGCGATGGATCACCGCGTGCAGCGCGTTACCGGCGACCTGGTCGGGCAGGGCGAACACCACCGCGCCGGCCACCTCGTCGAGTTCCAGCAGCGCCAGTTCGACCGCCTGTGTGTTCACCCGCACGCCGCGCACCTTCACGTGGAAGTCGGCGCGACCCTCCAGGGTCAGCGTGCCGTCCGCGGTGCGGCGCACCAGGTCGCCGGATCGGAAGTAGCGCAGGTCGTTGGCGTAGGTCGGGTGTGGCCCGAACGCGGGCGTGTTCAGCGCGGCGTCGGTGTAGCCGGGCGTCTGGAACGGCGTGTGCACATACAGTTCGCCGATGCCGGGCCCGACGAGCACCTCTCCGCCCGGGTCGACCAGCAGCGCCTCCACGCCACAGATCGGCCTGCCGATGGGCAGCGGCGTGTGGTCGGCCGCCGGGTCGATCTTGTGCAGGAAGCTGTCGTTGGTCTCGGTGCAGCCGTAGAGGTTGTAGAGCCGCGCGTTCGGGAGCAGTTCGGCGAGCTGCGCCAGGCCGCGCTTGGTCAGCGCGTCGCCGGTGGCGATCGCGTGCGTCACCGACGGGAGCGGGCGCTTGCCTTCGGCCAGCAGGGTGAACAGCATCGGCACGGCCTGCACCACGTGCACCTCGTGCCGCTCCAGCAGGTCGTAGAGGTAGGCGGCGCGAGTCGCGTTGTCCGTCTCGACCAGTACGACCCGGCCACCGGCCGAGAGCGTCGCCCAGATGTCGAACAGGCACAGGTCGAAGTTGAGCGGCGCGTAGTTCAACACCGTCCGTTGTGGACCGATGTTGAACCGCGCCGCGGCCCAGTCCACGAAGTGGCCGGTGCCCTCGGCGGTCAGCGGCACGATCTTGGGCAGGCCGGTCGAGCCGGAGGTGGTCAGCATGAAGCCGATCGACTCGGGCCGCGCGCTCACCCGCAGCTCGCCGTCCTCGTCCCCGAAGTCGTCGTGCTCGGGACCGAACTGGCCCGGTTCGGGCGCCAGCACCGTGGCACAGCCCGCCTTGTCCAGCAGCGCGGCCAGCGTCTCCTCGGCGAGACCGGCGGGCGGCAAGAGGAAGGGGCGGCCGTCCGCGAGGAGCGCGAGGATCAGCGCGATCGTCTCGGGCGTCTTGCTCGCCCGCACGGCCACCGGCGCGCCCTCCGGCAGGCCGAGACTTCTCAGCCAGCGCTGCGCGGCACAGGCCCGCCGATGCAACGCTCCGTAACTGACATCCGCGTGTCGCCACACCAGTGCCGGCTCATTCCGACGGCGCCGTACCTGGGTCAGAAAACGCGTCACGATATTCGACGAATAGTGTTGCACGACGACCCCCAAACAATTCTCCAGCACAATCGAACGAGAATGATGCTCGCAGCGGATACCGCCCATTCGCATGAGTGCCGCCCACCCAATTTCGATGCCGGGTGCGACCGAACCGCCGGTCGGCGCACGCACCGTCGTCGCGCCCGGCGACGAGGGCCACCGACGGTCATCGAGTGGTTCCGGAGCGCGGTGTCCAGCGCGGACAGTGCCCTGACCTGTCGCTTTTCGCTACTGGGAAGGTCGACTCCGTGACGTGGGGTAACCCGGGAAACGTGGGTGGTTGCTACCCATGACCGGCGGTCTTCCTGCGTGAGAGCGTGCGGATCGTGACGGTCTGACCGGCCGCACACCGCACACGACGAGGAGATGGATCACCGTGACTTCGACACCGGAACAGGACGCGTCATCAGCCGCTGACCTGCTCGAAACCGACGACAACGAGGCCGCGCCGGTCGGCAGGCTGAGCTACCTGAGTTCAACCATCGGCTTACGGGTCGCGGCGCTGGCCGGGCTCGTGCTGGTCATCGGCGTCGGGCTGGGCACCGACGGCTGGGGCGGATCGACCTGCTGCTGACCTGGTGACCGAGTAGCGAAGAGGGGTACGCGCTGTGGTGGGGCACAGATCGTCGATCATCGTCGGGCGGGACGATGAACTCGGCACACTGCAACAGGCTCTGACCGCGGCGCGTGCCGGCCGCGGCGGGGCGGTCTTCCTCGTGGGCGAGAGCGGCATCGGCAAGTCGCGGCTGGCCGCGGCAGCCGCTGACCTTGGCTTCGCCGCCGACATGCGATTGATGAAGGGGCGGGGCAGCGCCATCGGGCCGATGGTGCCGTACCGGTCGCTGACCGAGGCGCTGCTCTCGCTGTTGCGGGCGGGAGACCCGATCGACGTTGCCGCGCTCGGCCCGTACCGGCCGGTGCTGGGCAGGCTGATCCCGGACTGGGGCGAGGTGCCGACCGGCGACACGGGTGGCTCGCTGGTCATCCTGTCCGAGGCGGTGCTGCGGCTCGCCTCACTGGCCGGTCAGGGGCGTGGCTGCCTGCTGACCCTGGACGACATGCAGAACGCGGATGCCGAGTCGCTCGCGGTGATCGAGTACCTGATCGACAACATGGGCCGCGAGCCGGTGCTGCTGGTCGGGGTGATCCGCGACCAGGACTGTCCCGCGCTGGCGCTGGCCCGTTCGGCCGCTCAGCGCGGGACCGGGGTGGTCATCGACCTCGACCGGCTCGGCACCGCGGACCTGCGCCGGATGGCCGCGTCCTGCCTGGCCATCCCCGCGGCCGACGTGCCGGAAGCCGTCGTCGAGCTGCTCTGGGCGGGCAGCGGCGGCAACCCGTTCCTGATCAACGAGATCCTGACCAGCATGATCGACGGGAGGCTGCTCGTGGCCGAAGATGGCGGCTGGCGCGTCACCGAGGCGCTGCGCACCAACCTGCCGACCACGTTCGTGCGTGGCGTGGCCAGGCGGGTCGATCGGCTCGGGCCGCAGGCCCGCGAGGTGCTCACCGTGGCGGCGGTGCTCGGCACCCGTTTCCCGCTGGCCGTCGTCCAGTCCGCGACCGGCCTCGAACACACCGACCTGCTCAGCCACCTGCGCGCGGACTCGCTGGCCGACCTGGTCAGCCCGGACGAGCAGAGCCCGGACTGGTTCGCCTTCCAGCATTCGCTGGTGGTGGACGCGCTGTTGACGCTGGTCACGCCGGCCGAGCGGGCCGCGATCGCGCAGCAGGTCGCGGACGCGGTCGAGCTGGTCTATCCCGGTCTGCCGGGGGAGTGGTGCCAGCTCAGCGCGGCACTGCGGCTGGACGCCGGCTATCCGACCGTGGCCGGGCGGCTGTTCGCCGAGGCCGGCAGGCGTGCGCTGGCCGGCGGCGCCGCGCACTCGGCGGTCACGCTGCTGGACAAGGCGTGGGAGCTGCTGATCAACGACGTGCCGGCGCGCGCGGACGCGCTGGAGGCGCGGCTCTACGCGTTGGCCGAAGCCGGCCTTGTCGACAAGGCGTTGACCGAGGTCAGCATGCTCGCCGAGGTCGGCGCCGGGCTCGACCGGCGGCGCCGCGCGCAGCTGCACGTCCGGCTCGCCTGGGTGGCCAACCTCGCCGGCCGCACCGCCGACGGGCTCAACCAGGTCGAGGCGGCCCGGGTGCTGCTCGGCCCGGACGCGGCCGCCGAGGACATCGCGCCGCTGGACGTGGTCGTGGCCCACCTGGAACTCGACATGCCCGGCCCCGGCCAGCTGCGCAAGGCCGAGGACGCGGCGCGGCGCGCGGTCACCGTGGCCGAACAGGTGCCGCTGCCGATCGTGGCGTGCCAGGCGTGGCAGCTGCTCGGCGCGCTGACCAGGGCCCGCGATCCCGAGGAGGCCACCGCCTGCCTGGAACGCAGCCGGGCCATCGCGGTCCAGCACGACCTGCCGATCTGGGAGATCCACGCGCTGGTCCGGCTCGGCCTCGACGACGCGCTGCGCGAAGGCAGCGTCGACCGGCTCGAACAGGCCCGAGCGCAGGCCACCCAGCTCGGCGCGGTGACCGCGCGATACCAGGCCGAGGTCAACATCGCGCTCCAGGTGATCCTGCGCGGCGAGTTCGACGCCGCGGACACCCGCATCGAGGCCGTGCTGGCCGACACCACCCGGCTCAAGCTGCTGGAAACCACCCAGCACATGCTCGTGCTGCGCGCCGTGCTCAGCGGCCACCGGGGCAGGCGCCGCGACATGGACCGGGCGCTCGCCGAACTGCGCGACCGCGAGGGCGACCATGCCCAGCACACGCCCCGGGTGCACGGCCTGGCCAGGGCGTTGTGCGCGCTGGTAGAGGAGGACCGCGACCTGGCCCGCAAGGAGTTGGCGGTCGCGCTGGCCGCCGAGGACACCAGCCCGACCACCTTCCACCTCGCTGGCCGTTACGGCCTCAACCTGCTGCTGGACACCCTGGCCGGCCAGCTGGACCTGGCGACCTTCGAGGCGATCACCTCGGTGCCGGCCGCCCGGCTGCGCTGGGACCGCCAGTTCGCCCTGTTCGCCCGCGCCGTCCTGGCCGGCCGGGCCGGTGCGCACCGGGAAGCCGCCGACCTGGTGACAGAGGCGATGCGCGTCGGCGCGCCCTACGCCATGGGCCAGCAACTCGGGCTGCGGCTGGTCAGCGAGGCCGCGCTGGCCGACGGCTGGGGCGACCCGGTCGAGTGGCTGCGCACCGCCGAGGAGTACTTCCACGGCACCGGGCTGACCGCGGTCGCGGGCGCCTGCCGGGCGCTGCTGCGCCGCACCGGCACCCGGGTCGCGCAGCGCCGTTCCGGCACCGAACGCATCCCGCAACGGCTGCGCTCGGCGGGCGTGACCGTGCGCGAGTACGAGGTGTTGCGGCTGCTCGCCGACCGGTTGGGGAACCGGGAGATCGCCGAACGACTGCACCTTTCCCTGCGCACGGTGGAGAAGCACGTGTCGAGCCTGATCTTCAAGACCGGCATTCCGAACCGGATCGAGCTGAGCAAGTTCGCGCTCAGCGGCTAGCCGACCAGCTCGGTCCAGGCGGCGGCGAGCCGGCTCACCAGCTCGGTCACGTCGGCCTCGGGCAGCGTGAACGGCACCCGGATGTGGTTGTCGTGCGCCCCGCTCGGATCGGTCGCCGCGCCCGGCACCACCTCGACCCCGTGCCGCAGCGCGACCTGCGCGAACACCTGCGCGTTCACGTCCGGCAGCTCGACCCACAGCGCCGAGCCACCCTCCGGCGTGCGCCACCGCCAGTCCGGCAGTTCCGTGCTCAGCAGGTCCTGTAGGTGTGTCAGTCTGCCCTTCAGGGTGGCCAGGCGGCCGGTCGCGATGTTGGCCAGCTTGGGCAGCAGCCGCGCGGCCAGCGCCTGGTCCAGGACGGCGTTGCCCAGATCGGCGCGGACCTTGTGCCTGGCCAGCCGTTCGATGATCTCGGCGGGCCCGCGCACCCAGCCGATCCGCAGCCCGGCCCAGATCGTCTTGGCCAGTGATCCGATGGACAGGATCTCCGAGTTGGCCAGCGCGTACGCCGCGATCGGCGGTGGCGTGTCCCGGCCGGACAGGGTCGGGAAACCGGCGTAGGCGTTATCCTCCAGCAGCGGCACCCGGTACTTGGCCGCGACCTCCGCGATCCGCTGCCGCCTTGTCGCGGACATCAGCAGGCCGGTCGGGTTGTGGTAGGTGGGCATCACGTAGGCCAGCGCCGGGTTGTGCTCGGCGAACGCCCTGGCCAGCGACTCCGGCCGCACGCCTGCCTCGTCCATCGGCACGCTCACCAGTCGCGCGCCCGCGGCGCGGAACACGTCAAGGCAGCCCGGCCAGCTCGGCGACTCCACCACCACGGTGCAGCCCGGCTTGAGGTACATCTGCGCGACCAGCCCGATCACCTGCTGCGCACCATTGGTGACCAGCACTTCCTCCGGCATGGTCGGCAGCAGCTGGTCGCCGTGGTGATCGCAGATGGCCTGGCGCAGCGCGGGCAGGCCGCGCGGGTGGTAGCCGGTGTCGGCCAGCAGGTCGGGCAGGTCCTCGCGGGCGAGGTCCCATACGACGTCGCCCAGTTCCGGCGCGGCCGGCTCGGCGGCCATCGCCAGCGAGATGATCTTGCCGGGCCCGTCGACCAGCCGCTGGAAGATCGAGGTCGCACGCCCGCCGGGCACCCGTCCGTCATCGCCGGACCGGCGCGGCCGCACCGCGGCCGACACCCGCGTTCCGCTGCCCCGCACGCTGTCCACCAGGCCGTCGCCGCGCAGCTCGTCGTAGGCGGCCACCACCGTCGCGCGGCTGACGGTCAGCATCTTGGCCAAGTCGCGTTCGGACGGCAGCCGCTCACCGGCCGGCAGGTCGCCGGAGGTGATCCCGTCCGCCAGCGCACCGGCGAGCCTGCGATAGAGCGGTCCGCGCATCGTCATCCAGTCACCCAGGTATTCGACCAGTGTGCCGGGATCGCATAAATTGTCCACTGCCACCCCCAGAATTGATCTGGACGGTCGGAAAGAATGTCTCGACCAACACGGGACCGTAGCACGTTAAAACAGATCAGCGGGCAATTCATCGAAATATGGGTGGTGACGCAGCGTTAACGGGTAGCGAACCAGTCGACGGCGCTCCGGCCGACGCGGACGGGGGGCCTCGGTCGCCGGGCGGTGGCCGACGTCGTCGAGCAGTTCGGTCCGGACGGTCGTGGCGTACCGGCCGAGGTCCGACATCTGCTCGGGCGGGAACAGCGGATCGCGATCGCCTGCCATGATCAGCGTCCGCGCGGTCGAGAGCGCCGTGCTCGCCCTGTTCGGCGGCCTGCGTACGGAAAGCCGCTGACCCCTCAGCTCACCTCGATGTCGATCGAGAACATGCCGACCGGGCATTCCTGGTTGCTGTCGCCGGGACACGGCGCGCTCGGCTCACCAGGTCGGTAGCCGCCCGGACCGAGCCCGAGGAACTTCCATTCCATGTTGCTGCTGCCCGACTTGACCGCGCGATAGAGCAGTTCGCTGGTCGAGGGGCAGCCGACCTTACCGGTGGCACAGTCGCTGACGGTCGTCGCCGGACCGTCCTGCGGAAGCACGGTCGGGTTGCCGGAGTTGACCTGCTGCCAGTAGCCCGGACCGTCGGTGTGCTGGATGTGCACCGCGACCGTCTGACCGACCGAGATCTGCTGGGCCCGGGTGTAACTGGGCATGTTCGACGGATCCGGGATGGCCAGGGTGATCGTGGCGACCGGGTCGCCCGACTGCCCGGAACCGCCGCCTCCGCACGCGGACACCAGCGCCAGCAGCACGGCGCAGGACACGATGAGCGGCCGCCTCATCGGGCTCGCCGCCGGATCGCGATCAGCGCGGCCACCATGTCCAGCCACTGCGCGAACGCCTGGTCGGCGACCAAGTCGTCATCCACTGTGGACGCTGCGGTCAACCAGGCACTGGCCAGCGCCATCGGCTCGGCGCCGACCAGCGGTTCGGGCAGCGCGAGCGCGGCGGACCGGCCTGCAGCCCGCACGTAGCGCGCGAGAAATCGCACCGGATACGGTCCGACGCCATGCGGTTCGAGCCGCAGCGCCGCGGCGATCGCACCGTCCGTGAACATCCTCCGGCGCGCGGCACCCTCCTCGGCAAGGCCCGCCGTGATCAGCGCTTCAATGTCCACATTGGCCAGTTCGCTGTCCGGCCGGATGGGCGTGGTCTCGGGGTTCACTGCGGCAGCTCCAGTCCGCTCGCGGTCTTCATCGAGCCGTCACCCGCGGTCGTGGTGAGGCTGCCCAGCTGGTTGTTCACGAACTGGCTCTCGCTGACCCAGGACGTGTAACCCCACGGGTTGTACACCTCCAGCTTGTCACCATCGTGTCCGATGATCATCATCTGGTGGCCCTCTTTGCCGTTGGTGACGTCGATCGGCACCGGCTTGCCCGCGTCCACCGACTGCTCGATGGCGGGCAGCGCGTTCTGCCGGTCCGAGTTGTTGTCCATACCCACGTAGTGGTAAGGCGAACCACTGCTCGGCCCCAGATCCTGGTTGGCCAGCACATTCTCACCGCTCGACCCCAGCCCACTGTCCACTGTGGGATACGTGCCCGAGTCGCCGTCCGCCTTCTGTCCCTCGATGTACTGCGACACGTACATGTTCTGCAACCGCTGGTGGAACGCGGCCGGGCTGTCGTCGCCATTCGCGGTGCCGCCGGTCGTCAGGTTCAACATGGTCATCGGATCGACGTTGGCCTGTGCGACCACTGTGGACGCGGCCACGCAGTCGTTGACGTTGGCCTGGTCGTAGATGCCCCAACCCTGGTGGTCCAGGTTGCCGAACTGTTGGCCCTGGTAGGTCAGGAAAGCGGCAGCCGAAGTCTCGCTGCTGTTCGTGCTGTTGTTGAAATCTGGGGTGAGATGTCCCGCGAGCCAGGTCGGGTCGTCGCCGTGCGGGTGGATCGCCGTGTCGAACTGCTGCACCTGCGCGAGCGAATGTCCCGCCGCGAGCGTCTTCCAGAGGTACGCGGCCTCCTCCGGCGACTTGGCCTGCGCCAGCAACTGCTGGAACGCGGCCTGATCGGCGGCGGACATCCCGTCCAGCACCTGCGAGCCGCGCGCCAACTGGTTCTCGGTGAGGATCTTGCCGCCGTCCACCGAGCCGCCCGGGTTGATCTCGGTCGCCAGCACCACCGCCGACAGCGGATCCATGCTGCCCCCGGCCACGCGTTCGGCCCGCGCCTGGTCGGCGAGCTGGTTGAGCAGACTCGCCGTGCTGGTGCCGGTGTTCTGCGCGGCCTGCGCCGCCGCGATCCGCATGTCGATGCCCTCGGTCGCCTGATGCACGGCCGAGGGCATGTTCCACACCTCGAAGCCGTAGCCGAGCGAGTCCTTGGCCGCATTGAGCAGCGCGCAGCCCGCCTGGTCGGTGGCCTGTGCGAAAGCCAGCGTCTCGGCCCAGGCGCGCAGCGCCGGCACCACCCGGTTCAGCACGGTCTGCATGTTCCGCACGTCAGCGCCGACCGCTCCGACGGCCTGAGCGGCGGTTTCCGCGACCGCGCCATGCCACGCCTGCGGCAACGAGCTGGTGGCGACCGCGTCGATGTCCTGCGCGACAACGCCGGCCTGCGTCGCGGTAGCCGCATAGGCGGCAGCCTGTCCGCTGATCGCGGCAGGGGAGCCGGTCGGCGCGGGCGGACCCAGCGCGTCGTCGATGGCCGCGATCAGCGCGGCGGGACCGCCCCACATGGCGAACTCGATCATCGTCTGCGCCGACTGGAGATCCGACAGGGTGCTCATCTCAGACCCACCTTGCCAAAGGATTCGGCGACCTCGTGCTCGTTGTCCCGGTAGTTGGCCGCGGTCGTGTCGACCTTCTGGATCAGCTCCTGGAGTGCCTCGCCGAGCACGTTCATCTCACGTGCCCAGGCACCGTCGAAGTTGGCCCAGGCAGGCCCGACGCCGAAGTCGCCGAAGTCCGACTGCGCGTAGCACGCCGTGCCCGCGTAGTCGGTGATGGCCTGGTCGAAGTCGTCGTACGCCCGGCCCAACTGCCCGGCGACGCCGCCGAGTTGCGCGGGGTCGACATCGAAGCCATCGCCGCCGCCCGGATCCACCCGCATCCTCATCACGCGACTTCGACGGACGAAGTGCGTCGTTCGGTTCCGCCGGATCGACGTCGTCAACAATGGCCGATATCGGCCACCATCGCGATCATGACCACGTTGACCCTGGTCACAGGCGTGCGGGCGGCCGTCATGTGGCGGCGGGACCCGTCACCCGATGCACCGTGTCCGATGTGGGCCTTGTGTCGAATCTGCAATCACGCGAAAGTAGGTGACTGATTAGGGGCAGATTGAATCACATTCGAGCAGTCGGTTTTTGCGGGAGGCAACGATGCCGGGTCGTGCGCTGGTCGTCTCGTTAACGGGCTTGCTGGCGGTCGTCGCGCTGGTCGCCGTGCCGCAGCAGGCCAGCGCCGAGGGCGGGGGAGTGACCGTGACCGGCCTGCGCGCCGACTACCAGGTCAACCCGCTCGGCACCGACGACGCGACGCCCACCCTGAGTTGGCAGTTGCAGTCCAGCGGCCGCAACGAGCAGCAAACCGGCTACGAGGTGCAGGCCGCAAGCAGCATGGCCGCGCTGGCGTCGGGCCGGGCCGATCTCTGGGACACCGGACGCGTCGGCGCGGCCACGTCGACCGGCCTCACCTACGCGGGAGCGACGCTCGGGTCGCGAGAATCGGTGTTCTGGCGGGTGCGAGCCTGGAACGCGGGTGGCAGACCATCGGCGTGGAGCGCGCCTGCGCACTGGGAGATGGGCCTGCTCGCACCGTCCGACTGGTCCGGCCGGTGGATCACCGACCCGGCCAACCCGGTCGTGCTGCACGTGCCCGCGCAGGACTCCCGCTACCTGAAGCTGAACGTGACCAAGCTGGGCCTGCCGATCAAGGAAGGCGGCTACCCGCAACCGGTCTCGCGCCTGCAACTGGCCGAGATCTCCCTTGTGGACAGTGCCAATCCGACGGTCGGCATCGCCGAGGGCGCCTCGGTCACCGCGTCGGATCTGTCGACCGTGATCCCCGGTTCGTGGGCGCCGCAGTACCTCACCGACGGTTCGCTCACCAGTGACCAGGCGCCCTTCGGCTACACCAGTGGCGCGTCGAACACGCAGACCCCGGCCCAGCCAGTCTGGGTGCAGCTGGATCTCGGGCAGGTGCGGCACTTCGACGAGGTGGTGCTCTATCCGCGCACCGACGCGACCACCACCGACTTCACAACGCCGAACTTCCCCGTCGACTACACCATCCAAAGTGGAGCGACCACCACGCTGAGCACGATCGACACCGTTGCCGACCAGATCCCGCCGCCGCTGCACAGTTTCGCCGCGCCCGAGTTCGCCAAGCAGTTCACGCTGGCCAAGCCGGTGCGCAGCGCGCGGATGTACGTGGCCGGGCTGGGCGTGTACGACGCGCGGGTCAACGGCAGGCCAGTAACGGATTCGGTCCTGCAACCGCCGCCCACCGACTACCTCAAGCGCGTCCTCTACACCACCTACGACGTGACCGCGCAGCTGCGCCGGGGCGCGAACGCACTCGGCTTCACTCTCGGCGACGGCACCGCGGCCGTGCCGACCACCAATGGTCGCTACCAGAAGTTCACTGGCACCCAGGCCAGTCCACGGCTGCTCGCACAGCTCGAGGTCACCTACACCGACGGCAGCACCGCGCGGATCGGCACCGACTCGTCGTGGCTCACCTCGTCCGGCCCGACGACGTTCTCCAGTTGGTACGGCGGCGAGGACTACGACGCGCGCCTGATCCAGCCCGGCTGGGACCAACCCGGCGCCAACCTCAGCTCGTGGCGAGCGGCGGTCGCGTCGTCCGCGCCGACCCCGCAAACCGTGCTCAGCGCCCAGTCCGCCCCGCCCGTGCGCCAGACCGCGACCCTGCACCCGGTGTCCGTCACGCAGGTCAAACCGAACGACTACGTGTTCGATCTCGGGACCAACATCGCGGGCTGGGAACAGCTGAACGTCAGCGGACCGGTCGGCACCAAGATCACCATGTGGCCGGGTGAGCAGGTGAACCCCGATGGCACGGTCAGCCAGGCGAGCACCGGCAGCCCGATCTTCGACACGGTCACCCTCGCAGGCGGCCAGCTGAACTGGCATCCGGACTTCATGTACCACGGCTTCCGCTACGTCGAGGTCACCGGCCTGCCCAGCCCGCCGACCACAGCGACCATCACCGGCCTGGAACTGAGCACGTTCAGCCCCGGCGCCGACACGTTCACCTCCAGCAACGATCTGATCAACAGCATTCACCGGATCATCACCCAGGCCATGCGCAACAACCTGTTCGGCATCCCGACCGACTGCCCGGCGCGGGAGAAACTCGGCTGGCTGGAAGAGGATCAGCTGCTGTTCGACGCGATCAGCCGCAACTACGACGTGGCCGCGTACTTCCGCCAGTTCCTGCGCACGGTGGCCGACTCCGAACAGTCCAACGGCGCCATCGCCGACATCGCGCCCGAGTACGTGGTCTTCTCCGGCGGGTTCGTCGCCGACCCGAACTGGGGCAGCATGCTGATCCTCGGCGCGCTGCGGCTCTACCAGACCTACGGCGACGTGAGCACGTTGCGCGAGCTGTACCCGGCGATGCGGGGCTACCTGAACTACCTCCGCGCCAACGCAACCGGCAACCTGCTGCCGGCCGGCTTCCCGTCGCTCGGCGACTGGACCAACTCCGACAACAATCTGACCTCCGGCCAGTACACCATCAACTACGCCTTCTACTCCGACGCTCAGGCGATGACGCAGATCAGCGCCGTGCTCGGCGATTCGACTGACGCGGCCGGCTACCGCGCGCTGACCAACGCCATCGGCACCGCGTTCAACCAACAGTTCCTGCACGCCGGTCAGGGCACCTACGACAACGGTTCACAGGGCGACGACGCGCTCGCCCTCGACATGGGCGTGGTTCCCGCCGCCGATCAGCAGGCCGTGCTCAACCACCTGGTCAGCAGCATCACCGCGAACGGCGAGCACCTCACCGTCGGCGAGATCGCGCTGCCCGCCGTGTTCCGGGTGCTGTCCGCGGCAGGCCGGGACGACGTCATCTACGACACCGCCATCCAGACCACCAGCCCCAGCTACGGATTCCAGGTGACGCACGGCGCGACCGCGCTCACCGAGAACTGGGACGGCCCGGCCCAGGTGGACACCTTCTCGCAGGACCACATGATGCTCGGCGCGATCGACGCCTGGTTCGGCTCCGGCCTCGCCGGCATCCGCGTCGATCCCGGTGCGGTCGCCGGAAACCACCTCACCATCCAGCCCACCACCGCCAACGGCCTCAACCACGCTGCCAGCACCTACGTGACGCCCTACGGCGCGGTGTCCAGCGACTGGACCTCGACCAACGGCCACGTCACGCTGCGCGTCCAGATCCCGGTCGGCGTGACCGCGACCGTCCGGTTGGCCGGCCGGAGCCACCAGATCGGCTCCGGCAGCTACACCTTCGCCAGCTAGACCGACCGGAACGGAATCCCGAGCACATCCGCGGCGGCTGCGTAGGTCGCCGCGC
The DNA here is from genome assembly GCA_035948315.1 of Pseudonocardiaceae bacterium. Classification (GTDB taxonomy): domain Bacteria; phylum Actinomycetota; class Actinomycetes; order Mycobacteriales; family Pseudonocardiaceae; genus CAJCJE01. Next base: position 155,024 of record DASZJG010000048.1, read on the forward strand.
GATGTCCGGTCGACAGCGACCAGTGATGCCCGACGCCCGTCGCGCTCCATGCATCCACCCACTCGCCGGGATCACGCCCGAAGTCCACCCGCGACGTGGTGTTCCCGATGGCCAGCAACGGTCCTGGAACGACGGTTCCCTCCGACGCGATGAAGGACAGCGTCCCATCTCGATCCTGCCCAAGCCCCAACAACGTCACCGGCCCCGGTCGCACGTCGAACTCGACGCTCACGCCCCACCCGCGCTTGCCGTGGTAGACACCGAGCCCGCGCAGCAGCGGATCCCGCCCCGACACCGCGAGATGCGCAGGCCCGTCGTGCCCCATCTCGACCACGTTGTCGGTGAAGTTCAACGCCTGAATCTCGCAGAACGACCCGCCCGCCCCCACGGACTGAGTCACCAGCTGAGCGACCGACGTCCGCAGCTCATACTCCCCGGCAGCCGGAATCCCACGCGCGGTGAGCAACGAGGCGCCGAGAATCATGCCGGCTCCGAGCCGCTCGTGCTGCTCCCCGGCCAGCCCGCGATGGTAATAGGCCAGCGAATCCAGCCCGAAGTCCTCGACCAGCCGATCCAGTGCCACGGAAACCCGTGCCCCCCAGGCGAAATCGGCGTTCTGCACCGATTCGTCCACAGTGAACAGTTTCCTGGCCAGCTCGACGCGTTCCTGCGTCTGCGCGTCCGTCACCTCCTCGACCCGCACCCGCAGATCATCGAACTCCAGCACCTCCACATGCGACCCGAACGTCGTCGGCAGCAGCGTGAGGTCGGTCGACACATCCAGCATGCCCGGATACACATGCCCCATCAGCCCATGCCGCGCATGCCGCAACGCCGCCCGCACGTGCGCCGCGTCCACCCACCGCTCGATCCGCCGCCAGGCCGAGTCCTGCCGCAGATACCCCGACACCGACCGAAACCCGATGCCCGCCCGCCGGAACACGTTGCCCAGCTCCGGCACCGGACACTGCCCGCAGTAGGCGAGCCACGCGCCGGTGTCGAACCGCTCGTGATCCATCCGCTCCGAAGGCTGGAGGTCGAGCACGAGCACCGGTGTGTTGGCGCGCTGCGCGATCGGCAGCACCATCGACGAGGTCAGATAGGTGGCGAGGAACAGGACGATCAGATCGCAGTCAGCTACCCGAAGCCGCTCGGCCGCGACCGCGCCATCCCGCGCATCCGACACGAATCCGGCATCGACGACCTCCGCGTTCATCTCCCCGAACCGCTCCGCCACGTACCGCGCCGACGCCTCCAACTGCGGCAGCAGCCCGGGAAACTGCGGCCAGTACGTGCCCAGCCCGCCCGCCACCAGGCCGATCCGGGTCCTGCGGCGACTGCGCGCCGGCAGCAGGTCCCCGATGCCCGCCCCCGGACCGCTGAACGTGTCGGTCATCGCATGCTCCCCGTGCTCGGTGTTAAAACGTTTCAGCAGACACCGTAGGCCGGACCGCCCAGCCTGTACAAGGGCGAGCGCCATGGATGGAGGACTGGTCGCCGACCGCGTTCGGCGTCATCCAATTCTGGTCCACGTTTCGTCCAAGGGCGGCTGATAACCTGCCGAATCGTCGACAAATGCGCTGGCAGGAACCAGAACCCAGGAAGTTGACCATTGGTTGTCTTCATCAATTTCCGCAATGGCGACGGCGAGGACTTCGCCGAGATCCTCGACGCATACGCGAAAACGCAGCTCGGCGACGACGAGGTGGTCCGCTCGCGCCGCTGCCTCGATCCGGGCGTCGAGTACTGCCCCGAACTGCTCGATGCCGTTGCGAGGAGCCATGTTCTGCTCGTCGTCATCGGACCGAACTGGCTGATGTCGCGTCACGGAGAGCGGCTGATCGACGAGCCGGACGACGCGGTGCGACGGGAGATCGCGACCGCACTCGAACACGGCAAGCGGGTCGTTCCCGTCCTCATTGGTCCGTCGCCGCGGCGACTTTCGGTGGCGGACGAATTGCCGCCCGACATCGCCGGGATCGTGCATGCCCACAGCATCGTGATCGGCGAGGAGAACCGGGAGCCGGGGATCCGGGCGTTGCTGGCGGAGCTGATCGATCTCGAACCCGGCGTCGATCAACTGTTGGCAGGCGTCGCGGACGATCCGGCTCGCTGGGTGGTGGTGATCGAACGCCTCAGCAGGGTCCCGGCCGACCAAGGCCGTCGGATCGTCGAACAACTGCGTTCGGTCGACATCGACGCGTTGCCGGAGAACTCGTTGCTCTCGATCTGGCAGGCGGTGCGGTCGCTGGTCGCCTCGCACCGGTTCCTGACCACCGGTCTGCTGCCGGAAGACGTCGCGGAGAGCCTGGCTTCGTGGGCCGACGACCACGCTCTCGACCGCCTGCCGCAGCATCATGCCTGGCTGTTCGCCTGGCATCCGAGGGTGCCCGAGGAGGCGGACCGGCTCCGTCGGGAAGCGGTACGTGCGGTGCTCGACGCACGCGGGATGGCCGGTCTTCTCCAACTCGCCGAGGCCAGCGAACTGCCGGACCTGGTCGGCGTGATCACCGTGGACCTGACCGGTGACGCCCTGCTCGACGAGGTCGTCGAGCTACTCGGGCCGAGCGGTTCCGCCGCTCAGCTCGCCAATGGCTGGGTCCGGCGCGCCGTGGCCACGGTCGAGGACGACTGGGTCGCTCGGCTGACCGCGATCATGCCGTTGCTGGCGGAGTCGCAGCAGGCAGCGCTGCTGCTCGCGACGACGTGGTCGGCGGTGATCCGTCCGCTCGCCGATAAGGCGGACGCGGCGGTTGCCAGGAGGTTCTGGGCTCAGGTACCGCCCTGGCCGATGTTCGGCGAGCCGGACTGGTTCATCAGCCAGCTGCTCAATCACGAGCGCCCGTGGGCCGCGATCGACACGATGTCGCTGGCCGTGCTGCGCGATGACAACGACGATGATCCCTGGCGACCCAGCGCCGATCAGGTACTGGCGGCGCTGCTGCTGGCGATGCGACCGGACACGTCGGACCGTCCCTACGGTGGGACGTCGGGTTACGCGGTCGGTCAGTTGCTCGGCTTCCTGGCGAGCACCGGGGTCGACGAACTCACGCTGGTGCGCCTGGAACTCGTGTTTCGCAGCGTGCTGAGTCCGACCCGAGGCATGACGATCCTCGATCGCGCGCTCGTCGACGATCCGGAGATCTACGTCGAGGTGGTCGACCTCGCCTACGGCGAGCCACATGATCCGGGACTGATCTGGGTCCAGGCGCAACTCGCGCTGTCGGACTGGCGAGCGATGCCGGGCCGGACGGCTGACGGCGGCATCGACGGCGACCGGCTCCGCGACTGGGTGCGAACGGTGCGGGAGCTGTTGGCCGAGTCCGGTCCGTTGGCCGCGCACAGCGAGAGTGTCATCGGCGGCATGTTGTCGGCCAGCCCGGAGGGCAAGGACGGTGCCTGGCCCGCTGAACCGGTTCGTGAACTGCTCGAAGATCCCCGCACCGAGAATCTCGCGGCCGGATTCATCGACGCGACCACCATGAATCAGGGGCCGACCATCGGCCGCGTGGTGGACGGTGGTCAACAGGGGCGACGACTGGCGGAGAAGTACGACGGCTTCGCGGAGACCCTCGCACCCGAGTGGCCACGCTGCGCCGACATCCTGCGTTCCTGTGCCCAGCAGTTCCGGCGCCTGGCACGCGTGTGGGACGACGACGATCCTCAGTGAAAGGTCACGGTGAAGCCCGAGCAGGACTGGCACTCGCGGATGACCTGGTTGCCGGGCACGGTGTCGGCCTTGGACCAGGTGTAGGCGTAGGGGCACTGGGCGGCCAGGTTGTTGCTGTAGTCGGTCTGCTCGTCGCGGCTGGGGTTGACGCAGAGCATGGGCGCGCCGGTGCCCGGGTTGGTGGTGAGGTCGGCTGCCGGGCAGTAGGGGAGCAGGTCGTCCGGGCAGCCCATCTCCTGGCAGGCGCCGCCGCCCGCCGGGGGTGGGGGCGCGTTGTCGGGTTGGATGGTGATCGGCAGGGAGAACGCGTCCACGTAGCTGACGTCGTACCAGGGGGCGAGCGAGTCGGACTGGTCGAAGTTGAATTCGGCGAGGCTGACCGGTTGTTGGCCGGTGGTGCAGTCGCCCGCGTCCGCGCCGCAGTCGCCGACCAGGCAGTGGAAGGTGCTGCCGGAGTCGCCGGAGCAGTACTGGCGGGCGAAGAACTTGCCGCGCCAGTGGTTCGGCGACTGGTCCTCGGGGATGGTGACGGTCGCGGACTGGCCGTCGGCGAGGGTCGGCAGGTTGGTGAAGTTCACCGAGCCGTCGGCGTTGACGATGGTGCCGATCCACAGTGTCTGGCCGGACTCGTTGACCAGCGTGACGGTGTGATCCGCGGTCGCCGGTCGCGCGGAGGCGGTCAGCGGCAGCGTCAACAGCAGCGCCGACAGCAGCACGACGAGCGCGGCGAACAGCATTCGAAGGCGCATGGCGCGGCTCCTTTCATCCTCGGTAGGCGACTTTCATCCTCGGTAGGCGACGCCGCTGGCATTGGGCGTCGTGCCGGTGTAGAGGCCGGTCGGGCTGGTCGACGTCGACAGCGAGAACCAGGCGTAACGCTCTACATAGGACAGTCCGTCGAACATCGCTGTCGCGGAGTTGATGAACGCGACCTGCTGGTCCTGCGACGGATAGACCGGTGTCGAGCCGGAGAAGTCGATCAGCGCGTACTCGGTGATCCAGATCGGCAACTGGTAGCGGTTGTACACCGCTTCGATGTAGGACTGGAGTTCGCCCGCCGCCGCGTCGGAGAAGTCGCCGCCGTACCAGTGCAGCGGGATGAAGTCGACGCGTGAGTTCTGCGCGGCGGCGCCGCTGATGAACTGGTCGAGCCAGCCGCCGGGCGTGTCGCCGCCGTAGGCGACCGCGGGCGCGCCGAGTCGCATGCCGGTCGCCTGCAACTGCGGCCACAGCGACAGCGCCTGCGACACGGACATGTTGGCCTGGCCGGACATGTCCGGCTCGTTGAAGCCGAGCAGCGTGCTGCCCAACGACTGGGCCGTGCCGAGCTGCGTGGGGTTGACCGCGCCGGCGCCCCAGATCATCGGCACGAACTCGACCCCGGCCGGGATGCCGATGCCCTGGTTGTCCGATGCCCAGGTGTAGAACCAGGTCGCGCCGACGTCGGTCAGGTCCGCGGTGTCGCCGTCGAAGGGATTGGCGCTCACGCCTTTCCCGCCCGACGTCGCCGCCCGCGCCGGCAGGCCGAGGCCGAGAACGGCCCCGCCGGCCAGCGCGGCGGTCAGGAAGGAGCGGCGGGAGAGCCTCATGAGTGCACGAACTCCCAGGTCACCGGGATGTTGCCGAGGTTAGGATCGGCCAGCTCCTGGAAGGCGGGCTGGCTGAGATCGATGTGCGCGCCGTCGCAGGAGGGACACTTGTCCTCGACCGGCACCGTGATGGTGGTCCCGTTGTACGTCACCTGAACCGACACGCCCTGGCACAGGGGATCGTCGTTGGGATTCGCGGTGGTCCAGTATGCGGCCGGGACCGCGACCAGCAACTGCGACGACGCGTCGATCTGGGTGCCGCACGCGCCATAGCCGGCGTCGTTGTAGTAGGTCGAATTGCCATTGATCGGCTGCCCGAAAGGAATGTCCGCGTACGCGGTGCCAGCCAGCACCATGGGTACGATGACGACCGCCGCGAGCACGCCCACTATGGAGACGATCCGCTTCATGGCAGCCATGTTCGGGCACGATTCCCGCTGCTGTCCATGGCAGATCACCCGGAAAGAAAGCGCCGCATTTCACAGTAGCCAGAATTCATGGAATTTCGCCAGGTGAATCGGTGTCGTGTTACCGCGCCGCGGCGCGGTAACACGAGCACACTTCGTCAACTAACGCACCGTCCTGGCCGGGACGTTGTAGCCCTGGACGAGCAGTGCGGCGTTGTGCACGGTCGTGCGTGGGGACACGGTGATCTGACGGGACTCGCCGGGCAGCAGCCAGAAGTAGTTGTCGCTGTAGAGGGTGGGCAGGACGCGGGTGTTTCCGGTGCGCAGCGACAGCCGGATCATCGCGGCGACGCTGGTGCCGGTGTTGCGCAGGGTCGCGGTGTAGGTGTTGCCGTGTTGCGCGAGCGACGTCGACAGTTGCGTGGCCGGCACCTGGTTGAGGGCCTGCATGTCGGTGTCGGTCCGGTACCGCCAGTAGGTGTTCTCGGACAGCACCGTGCCCGTGCCGTCGGTCATGGTCAGGCGCAGCAGATGAAGGGCGGGCAGCGACGCGTCGAACGGGACGGTGAACGCCTGCGCCGTGTTGGAGGCGGCGATGTTCACGGTCGCGGTCTGCGCGGCCCCGAGCGTCGTGCCGGACAGGTCGTACAGCTGGGCGCTGACGGTAAGTCCGGTGAGGGCGATCGGGGTGTGGTTGATCGCGCTCACCTGCCAGTTGGACAGGTCCGCCTGGACGTGGTGGGCCTCGCAGCCCTTGCGCGAGCCGTAGTAGCTGCCGTTCACGTCGAGGTCGTAGTCGTAGGTCTGCCACACCGTGCTGTGCCAGGCCGGGTGCGACATCCAGAGCAGCACGCCGGAGGCGTTGTGCCACAGTTTCGCGTTCCACGCCTCGAAGATCGCGCGCATGCTCTCGTAGTTGACGAACTGCGCCTTGCGGCAGAACTCGTCGAGGCTGCTGGACGCGCCGAGCCGCGCGTCGATGGCAGCCAGGTAGGTCTGCGGGGCCTGGTTGCCGTGCGCGGACCAGTCGTGCATGAACCAGGGCGCGTCGATCGGCCAGCCCGGGTCGTTCGGGCCGACCAGGTTGCGCATGCTTTCCACCACCGACACCGTCGGGATGCCGATCTCGCTGTGGAATCCGATGCTGCCGCCGGTCGCCTGGCCGGTGAAGTACTGCGTCGGGTCGACCCAGTAGTAGGGGCCGTCGCCGGTGATCACGCCCGCGTTCGAGTCCGGCTGGTAGAGCAGGTCGGTGTTGCCGGTGACGATCTGGTTGAGCGCGGTGTTGATCGCATCCGGCGGGGAGCCCTCGTTGCAGCCGAACCAGATGACCAGGCAGGGGTGATGCCGGTACCGCAACACGGTGTCCTGTGCCTGGGCCAGGTAGCTGTCATGGTTTGCCGGGTCGGCGCCGAAGCCGTCCCAGAACTCGTTCCACACCAGGATGCCGTACTGGTCGGCGGCGGCGAACAGCTCCTCGCGGTAGCTGGAGCCGATCCAGTTGCGGATCATGGTGAAGTTCATGTCGCGGTGCATGGCCACGACCGAGTCGGTGCGGTTGGGCAGCATCCGGCGCAGCAGCTCGTCGAAGCCCCAGCTGCCGCCCCGGCAGAACACCTTGACGCCGTTGACCAGGATGGTCAGTGGGTCGGGCGTGTTGTCGACCGACGCGACCGTGCTCCAGGTGTTGCCGTCGTTGGAAACCTGGATACCGAAGGTCTGCGCGTACGCCTGCTCCCAGAGCAACTGGACCTCGTCGAATGCGACTGCCGAGCCGAGGTCGACCTGGATCCACTGGTTGTCGGTGTAGTCGGACGACCAGCGGGTGTTGTCGTTGCCATCAAGCGCATTGGCCGGCTCGTCGCTGCTGTTGTCGACGGAAGACGCGGTCGCGGTCTTGTTCAGCGCCAGGTCGGTGTTCGGATTCGTGCTGTCTACAACGGACAGTGTCCACAGGGAGATGCCCCAGCCGGTCGCACGGGTGCCACCTTGCAGGCGCACGTAGCGGGCCTGCTGGGCCGGGAAGGTGACGGTCTGCGGGGCGCGGTCGTTGTTGATGACGATCGGCAGGTGGTACTGGTAGTCGATCTTGCGGATGCCGAACCTGACGGTCCGGGTGTCGCTGGTCGCGCCGCCGATGGTCGCGGTGAGGGCGAGGTCGTAGAGGTACGGATCGCCGTAGCCGTTGGGCCACCACAGGTTCGGGTCGGTCAGCTCGATCGCGTCGAACACGACGTCGGTCTGCTGGCCCGTCGGCACGGTGACCGTGCTGGACACGTGCACGCTGCCGAAGGCGGCCGAGACGGTCGTCTGCTGGGCAGCAGTTCCGGCGTTGCGCACCGGGACGGTGATGGTCACCTCGGCGACGCTGGTGTCCGGCAGGTTCGGCAGCACGGTGTCGATGCGCACGTCGCCGAGCACGATGTGGCCGGTGGAGCGCAGTCGCACGTGGTTCCAGATGCCGGTGCCCCGGTCGCGGACCGCGGGCATCCAGTCCCAACCGGAGATGGACACGTAGGTGGGGGAGTTCTGGAACATCTCGTTACCGGCGTCCACGAACGAATCGCCTGCCGGGCCCTTGTCGCCGGGGCTGCCCGGGTAGGGGATCGGCGCGACCTTCACCGCGAGCGCCTGCTCGCCGGACGGGTGCAGTGCGCTCGTCACGTCGAACGCGGCGCGGCCGAACGGGTGCGCGAGCGTGCCGATCGACGTGCCGTTGAGGTAGACGTCCGCCTCGTTGTTCACGCCGTCGAATTCCAGCCAGACGTGCTGGCCCGCGCCCGTGTCGAGGCCGCGAGGGACGCCGAAGGCGCGGCGGTACCACCAGGCGTGCCGGGAAAGCGCTTCCGGAATGTGCAGGTTGTTCATTCCGTACACCGGATCGGGCAACTGGCCCTGCTCGACGAGCGAGCCAAGTACCGTGCCCGGGACGGTCGCGGGCAGCCAGGTGCTGGTGTCGACGGACGGGCCGGACAGGGTCGCGCCGCTCGCGCCGTTGGTCCAGTCGTCGAGGATCAGCACCCAGCCGGATTCGACCGGCACAGTCCCGTCGGCGGCCACGCTCAGCGGCGGCGGGTTGGTGTTGTTGACCGGCCAACTGGTCCAGGCGCGCGCGGGCGGCCGGTTCGCGGTGGCGGTGCCGAAGACTTGGAGGCCGTTGAGTCCGAGCGGATTGGTCGTCGACCGGCTCGACGCGGACAGCCGCACCCAGCGTGCGGTGACCGGGCTGGTCAGCGGGATCGTGGTGACCGCGCCCGTGCCCGAGGAGGTCTGGTAGATGGTTGTCCAGTCCTTCCCGTCACCGGACACGTCGAGCGAGAACGCGACCGCGTAGCTGGACTGGATCTCGGCGCCGGTGGTGTTGCTCCTGGACTGGGTCGGGTCGAACGCGGGGTCGCCGGGCTTGGCCTCGAAGCTCAGCACCACCGACGTGACCTGGCAGGACGCCTGTAGGTCGACCATGATCCACTGCGGGTCGCCCTGCGCCGCCCGCCAGCCCGAGCCGGCCACGCCGATCGAGTTCAGCCCGTCCACCGCGAACTCGGGCGGGGTCGGCGCGTAGTCGGTCGACGACGCGATCACCGGGCGCCCGACGGCCAGATCGCTGCTGGTCGGGGTGCGGTGGCTCGGGTCGGCGGGGCTCAGGCCCTGCGCCTGCGCGGCCGTCGCGGGGAGCATCGTGCTCAGACCGAAGCCGGCCAACAGGGTCGCGCCGGTCGTGATGAAGCCTCGGCGGGACAATCCGGGGGATTCGTCGGACATGTGGGGCCAACTCCGATCGAGGCAGAATGCCTGTTCGCCGGGCATGACAACGTTGCCATGAGATTGCCCCGCTGCGAATTTCTCCGTCAAGATGACAAGCAGGACAAGAAGTATCGACTGTGATCCGATGATCGCATCGTTCAGGGCCGGCCAAATCCAGGCAGTATTGACACATTTGCCGAGATTCTTGTAGCTTCGGTCCCGATACATCGGATGTTACGGCCCTCTTGGGGACGGCCGGTCTGTGGCGCGCGTACCTGCCCCGCCATTGCGCCGTGCCTGTCAGACTGAAAGGGACCTCACCGATGATTCCGGACTCCACGGAACCTTCACGCGCCACCGCCGAACCGCGTTCGTTGACCCGCCGCGCGGCGCTGAAGTCGTTGGCCGCGGCGGCCGTCGCCACTCCCATCGCGATCGGCGCGCTCGCCCCGATCGCCCGCGCGAGCACCACCTCGCGTGCGGGAACCCTGCTGTGGCACCCGAAGCCGGCCACCGACGGGCTCAACGCGTTCGAGGGCATCGAGGCCGACCGCACGAACCAACACCCGGATCGCAAGTACGTCTACGTCGAGGGCGGCGACCACTACCGCTTCAACATCTGGGCCGACGACCGCGACACGACCGGCGGCGGCGACCGGCAGCGCACCGAGTCCAAGGGCATGGTGCAGGGCGGCGCGATCCAGAAGATGACCAACGGCCAGACCTGGGTGATCGGCTACGACATGTTCATGCCGACCACCCTGCACGGCACCGACAAGTTCACCCACATCTTCCAGACCAAGACGCCGGCCACCAACGCGGGCCCATGGGTGACGGTGGACCTGACCCGCAGCGGCGGCAAGGAACTGTTGGAGGCGCGGGCGTACGCCAATCCCGGCTCGCCTGCCATCGCATCGACCGACCTGTCGCCGTTGCGCGGCAAGTGGATCAGTGTGCAGTGGACGCTCACCATCGGCCCGTCCGGCACCGCGGCCTTCATCGTGCGCAACGGCACGGGCTCGACCGCGCCGATTGCCGCGCAGGGCAAGATGTCCAAGGTGAACATCCCGGACCAGGGCGACTACGTCCGGCCGAAATGGGGCATCTACCGCTCGGTGCAGAGCGCGACGACCGACATCATCGACACGTACCTGTTGTTCCGCAACTACACGGCGACCAAGGACTAACTCGCGAAGACCTGGTCGTCGTCGGCGAATGCCTTGAATTCCAGTGCGTTGCCGGCCGGGTCGAGCAGAAACATGGTCCACTGCTCGCCCGGCTGGCCCGCGAACCGCACGTAGGGTTCGATGACGAACTCGGTGTCGGCCGCGCGCAGCCGGTCGGCCAGCTCGTGGAACTTCGGCACGGTCAGGACGAGCCCGAAGTGCGGCACGGGCACGTCGTGGCCGTCGACCGGGTTGTGCACCTGCGCCTGCCGCCGCGGCGCGAGGTGGGTGACGAACTGGTGGCCGTGCAGGCTCCAATCGACCCAGGTGTCGGCGCTGCGGCCCTGTTTGAGGCCGAGCACGTCGCCGTAGAAGTGGCGGGCGGCATCGAGATCGTCGACCGGCATGGCCAGGTGGAAGCGGGGGATCGGGGAGTCCAATGTCGCCATGGTCGCAGGTTACCGGTCGAACTCGGCCCGGCTCAGCCTGCCCGCGAACTTCACCGCGCCAGTCGGGGTCCGCCCGAGGTCGGCGATGATCTCGCCGGCCGCGCGCTGGCCCTCCTCGGCGCCGCCTTCCATGTAGCCCTGGAAGTTGACCGAGCAGTGCTCGCCCGCGAAGTGCACGTTGCCCTGGCGGACACCTTCGTAGCCCGCGTAGTACTGGCAGTAGCGGGTCGGCCAGTACGCGTAGGAGCCGTACGAGTACGGGTTGAGGTACCAGGTCGACAGCAGCGCCTTGCCGTTCCACAGCGCGGACAGGCCCGGATACACCGGCTCGATCTGGTCGAGGAATTCGCAGGCGTACTGGTGGATCTTCGGGTTGTCGGACGAGCCGAAGGCGTGGTCGGGGGCGAACGAGCGGGCCACGTCGCCGCCGACGTAGTCGACCAGAATGCCTTGCGTACCGGACTGGGCGCGGCTGACCTCCCAGGTGTTCTGGTAGCCGGTGTCGGCGTAGCTTGCGCCGGTCGAGCGGCCGGGCCATGCGCCGGTGCCGTTCCAGAGGCGGCTGCCGAACTGGAGTTGCAGCTTGCCGTTGACACCCATCGGCATGGCCGCGTAGGTGGCTTGTTTGCGCGCGTCGAACCGGGCCTGAGTGAAGTCGATCCGCTTCATCACGCCGAGCGGCACGGCCAGGATCGTGTGATCCGCGGTGACCGTTCTGGTGGCGCCGTTGTCGGTGGTGAAGGTGAGGGTCTGCGTGGTGTCGTTGTTGACGGCCAACGAAACCAGGCGCTGGCCGAACTGGATGGCATCGGGTGCGAGCGCCGCGGCGATCGCGCGCGGGAGTTGTTGGTTGCCGCCGCGGATGTGGTAGCGCTCGTCGCTGGTGCCGAACATGTCGAAAGCGCCCGGCGCGGACTGGTAGCCGAGCAGCCCGATCAGGCCGAGCGCGGTCTGTGCGGCCGTCTGCGCGCCGAACTCGATGGTGTAGGCGACGTCGAGCAGCCTGCCGAACAGGCTGCGGTGCCCGCCGGGCACCCGGTTCTCGATCCAGTCGTACGCGGTCATGTTGGACAGCGCGATGCCGGCGGGGGAGGAGTTCGAGTCGTAGGTGACGGGGTAGACGAAGGAATCGAGGTCCTTCTGCAGCGCCGCGTACACCGGCTCGAAGTCGGTTTTCGCCTGTGCGTAGGGATAGTAGTGGCCGTCGAAGTAGTAGGTGTCGGTGGCACCTGTCGGCATGGCCGCGCGCAGGTCGTCCAGGGGCAGGCCGAAGCGTTGGGCGAGGGCCTGGATCACGGTGTGGTCGGTGTCGATCAGCTCGCCGCCCCACTCCGACACCTGGCCTGCTGCCCAGTACGAGCCGGGCACGGTGGAGAACATCCGGCCGCCGACTCGCCGGTTCGCCTCGTACACGGTCGCGGCGATGCCCTTGTCCTGCAACGCGAGCGCGGCGGCAAGGCCGCTGATGCCCGCGCCGACGATGGCGATCCGTTGCGGTGTCGCGGCCGAGGCCGGTAACGCGCCGGAGCCCAACGCGATGGCGCCGATGCCGAGCGCGGTGCCACGGGCGAGGAACGCGCGGCGGCTGAGCCGTTCACTCCCGTCCCGCTCGGCGAACATCGATCCGATCATCCGAGCCAACTGCGTGCGTGGCATGCCGGGATCTCCTTCAGTTGGTTACGCTGAAGCGTTCCTGCCGTTAGACTTTAAAACCAGATGATTAGATGTCAAGGGAGGCGATATGACTGCGGCTGATTCGCCCGGCGTCGGCCTGACCACGGCCGCCGCGCGAGTCATCATGGGATCGGGGGACGAACCGGTCAGCCGGGCCGACCAGGTCGCCCAGCGGCTCGGCCGGGCCATCCGGCTCGGCCTGATCCTGGATGGCGAGCGGCTTCCCCCGGAGATCCGGCTGTCCGAGCAGCTCGGCATCGCCAACGTGACCCTGCGGGAAGCGCTGGCGACGCTGCGGGAACAGGGCCTGGTGCTGACCAGGCGCGGCCGGGCGGGTGGCACGTTCGTGCGCGCCCCGCTGGACGCCGACCCGGCCGCGTTGCCCGGCAGGCTTGCCGCGCTGAGCACGCAGGACATCCGCGAACTCGCCGACCACCGGGCCGCCATCGCCACCACGGTCGCGGACCTCGCCGCCCAGCGCGCCGTTCCCGACGAGGTCGATGACCTGCACCGCCAGGTCGAACGGCTGCGGGCCGCGCGCACGCCGAGCGAGCGGCGCAGGGCGGACACCCAGTTCACCATCCTGCTCGCGTCGGCAGCGCAGTCCTCCCGGCTGACCACCGAGGCGATCCGGCTGCTCGCCGAGATCGGCGACCTGCTCTGGCTGCGGCTCTCGCCCGCCGAGCACGACGACGCGGTGCGGGTGCGGTTCCGGCTGGTCAACGCGGTCGGCAGGGGAAACCGCGCTCGCGCACGGGAAGCCGCCGAACAGCAGGTCGCCGCCGACACCCGTCGCCTGCTCGATCTGCGGCTCGCGCTCTACGACACGCCAGGCCGCCCGAGGACCGCGACGACCTGGTCGGCGCGCGCGGGCCGGGAGCTGCTCGGCACGGTGGCCGCCGAGTTCGAGCACATCTTCGCCGCTCTGCGCCCGCTCGCCGACGGATTCGCCGAGCGGGCGAGCGGGAAACCGACCCGCGAGCGCCTGGCCGCGCTACGAGAATCGATCTTCGAGCTGCTCGCCAACCACCGTGACCTGGTGGCCGGCGCGGGCGCGATCGTCGCGCCCGGACTGCTGGTGGACGCCGACTACTGGCTGGAATGGTGGTGGACCCGCCCGTCCGGCACGCCGGAAGCGTTGCGGGTCAACCTTGATCCGACCGCGCCGGACTTCTTCGAGTACCCGGCCGCCGAGTGGTATCGCACGCCGGAACGCACCCTTGCCGGCCACGTCGCCGGCCCGTACGTGGACTACGCCTGCACCACCGAATATGCGATGACGGTCGCGCTGCCGGTGTGCGTTGACACGGAGTTCGTCGGCGTCGTCGCGGCCGACGTGCCGGTGGCGCGGCTGGAACGTCGGGTGCTGCCCGCGTTGCGCAGGCTCGGCAGGCCGCTCGCGCTCACCAACGCGGCCGGCCGGGTCATCGCCTCCTCGACATCGCGGTGCCTGCCCGGTCAACTGCTGCCGCTCGACGAGTTCGCACCGATCGCGCTGCCGGTCCGGCGCGGACAGGTCGTCGACTGGCAGCTGGTGGATCTGTCGGCCCGGACCGAGTGAGAGGGAGGGCCACGCTCAGAGTTCGTCGTGGTCGACGTGCGGGAGCCGGGTGTCGCCGACCGGGCGGCTGGTGGTGAGCAGGAAATCGTCCACGTTGTCCAGGGTGAACGTGGGCGAACCCGCGACCTTGTCCGCGTTGGTGTGGTGGAAGTCGATGTCCGCCACGTCCACCACGGCGAACGCGGTGCGGGTGTCCTGCGCCTCGAACCGGACCTCCACGTTGTCCAGGGTGAGCCGGTCGGCGTGGCGGATGAAGAAGCCGAAGGCCGGCAGCGTGCCGAACATGGTCGGCTCCGGGTAGCCGTCGACGAGTTCGGGCGGGTCGGCCACGGCCTCGCCCGGGGTGAGGCCGCCGACCATGTGGTGGCGCACGTCGCTGATCCGGATGTCTTCGATGTTGTGGCCGGGAATGCCGGCGATGCAGGACGGGTAGCGCGGGTCGGCGTTGTGCGCGATCACGTTGCTGATGCTGACCCGGCTCAGCGTGCCGATCGGAATCCCGGTCGGTCCGCGCATCCGCGCGCCGAGCCGCATGAAGATCGGCATCTGCACGTTGCGCATGGTGATGTTGCTGATGGTGATGTCCTGCAACTGTCCGCCGTCCACGGTTTCCAGCGCGAGCCCCCGGCAGTACTCGAAGATCACGTTGGAGATCGCGATGTTCTTGAACCCGCCGTTGGATTCGGTGCCGCACTTGATCCGGCCGGTTCGCCCGTACGCGCCGGTCTTGAACGTGCCGTCCACCAGTGTGCCCAGGTCGTAGCCGCTGACAAGGCAGTTGTCGATGGTGACGTTCTCGGTGTCGCGCACCTCGCCCAGCGCGTAGGAACTCTTCAGCACGATCCCGTCGTCGTTGGGGGAGTTGACCGTGCAGGTCGAGATCCGCACGTTCTTGCAGCAGTCGATGTCGATGCCGTCGCGGTTGGTGTCGATCACCACGTTGTCGATGCGGAAGTTGTCGACGGCGGTGGGCAGGATGCAGAAGTGGCCGCCGTTGACCATGGTGATGTCGCGGACGACGACGTTGCGGCACAGCTTCAGCGCGAGAATCTTGTTGCCCTGCAACGGCGCGGACTCCAGGCTGCCGCTGGCGATCAGGCCCTTGCCGTCGATCGTGCCCGGCCCGCCGATCACGATGTTGGTCAGGTTCTCGCCCCAGATCAAGCTGTTGTGCCAGTGGCTGTGCCCGAAGTCCTGGTACGGGTTGCCGGCGCCCGGCTCGGCCGGGTCGTAGCCGCGACCGTTGGCCGGGCCGGCGGCCAGGATGGTCGCGTTCTGGCCGAGGTAGAGGAAGACGTTGGACTGTAGGTGGATCGAGTAGCTGGCGTAGGTGCCGGCCGGGAAGTACACCACGCCGCCGCCGGCATGATTCCCGGCCGCACCGGCCGCCGCCGCGATCGCCCTGTTGATGGCGTCGGAGTCGATGGTCACGCCGTCGCCGCGCGCGCCGAAATGTGTCACATCGAAAACTCGGCCTGGCATACCGCCCAGGTTGTCCGGTGTCGGGTCCGCGCTCGCGGCGCCCGCGGTGGCCAGCGGCAGCGCGACTCCCGCCGCGCCGACCGCACCCCAGGTGACGAGCCGACGGCGGCTCAACGGCGTATCCATCAACTAGCTCCCTTCATTTTTTCCTCAGACCAACGACCACGCGATCAGGTCACCGGTGGTTCCGCTGCCGAAGCCGCCGGAGTCGCCGTCGGTCAGGTAGACGATCCCGTTCACCATGATCGGGCTCGACCAGTGGTGCACGCCGATGTTCGCCGTCCACAAGACCGCGCCGGTCACCGGATTGATCGCCTGCAACTGGTGCGTCTTCAACGTCGTGCTGTGCTCGCCGCCCCCGTTGGCCGCGTACAGCACGCCGTTCGCCACGAAGACCGAGGTGGTCCAGCCGTTGAACATGCTCCACTTCAGACTCAGGCTCGGCTTGCCGCTCGCGTCCACGACGACCTGGAAACCGGCGAGACCGTTGTTGCCCGGCACGAACACCCACACCGCGCCGGTCGCCGGGTCCGTCCACACGGCACCGGACGCGCGCATCTCGCTCATCTGCGGCAACGAGTACAGCGACAGCTCGCCGCCGAGGTTGCCCGGCCCGCCCTTGCCGGACAGGTCGGCCAGGTTCAGCAGCCGGATCTTGGCGTCCTTGCCCGGATTCACGCCCAGATTCGGATATTTCTTGCTCAGCGTGGTCGGCAGGATCAGCAGGCCGCCGCTGCCGATGTCCTGATCGGACTTGACGCTGGCCGCCCAGTTGGTCGGCGTGTAGCTGTCCAGCGGGTAGCCGCCGCCGGCACGCAGCGTGGTGCTGCCGTCGGGCGGGAGCGCGACCCAGCTCTGCCGGTAGACCTGGCCCGGCACCCAGGTGGTGCCGTTGTTGGTGCCGCCCATCTGGTAGAGCCTGTTGAGGTTCGGGTCGTAGGAGGGGCCCCGCGACCACGGCTCCGGTCCGTTGACCTTGCAGGTGTTCGGCTGGCCGGGGGAGCCGAAGTGCACGTCGGGGTGGTTGGCGCAGCCGAGGTTGAACACGTGCTGGCTGCCGGTGGCCAGATCGACGGTGGTGATGTGGCCGTGGGCGGAGTTGGACGCGTAGAGGTAGCTCACGCCGTTCGCGGCCGTGCCGATGGTCAGCTGCGATGCGCTCTTGCCGGTGCCGGCCAACTCCGGCCAGCCGCCGGTCCTGGTCTCGGTTCCGGTGCCGACGTCGAGCTTGTGGACGAACCCGTCGTCGCCGTTGGCGTAGATGTACTTGCGGTTCGGGTCGATCGCGGGCGCGGTGTTCGAGTCGTTGTCCGAGCCGGGGAAGTTCACCGACCAGACCTGGGCGCCGGTGTGCCCGTCGAACGCGGTGACGCGGCCGTGCTCGCCCTGGGTGAACACCAGGTCGCGGCTGCCGGTCGGGGTGGTGACGTTGCTCAGCGCCACTGGCGCGCCGTCCGGCGCGTCCGTGAGCGGCACCGAGAACAGCTGCTTCAGCTGGGTCACGTTGCTCAGGCCGACGGTGCTTTCCGCGGTGTCGTTCGCGGACTTGCTCTCGTCGAAGCCGAACTGGAGCCAGTCGTACTTGGCCGCGTGCGGTGCCGCGGCGGTCGGCCCGCCCGTGCTGACCAGGCCGCCGATCAGGCCGATGGTCGCCGTGGCGGCCAGTAACAGGCGTTTGCGCGTTGTCCTCATCGCTACTCCCAGCGGTTGCCAGCCGTGATGCCGATGATCGTCACGCGGTGGATGGCCACCGCGGGTGCGGGGCACGGCGCGCCGGCGAGCAGTCGATGCGATCGACCGCCCGCCTCCGTGCTCGCGAGAGATAGTATGTAAACGTTTACAACGTTCGTCAACCTCCGGTTTTTCGGGGATGGTGGCCAGATAGATCGGATCTATCGGCCGTTGCCCCTGCGGCGCACACCGTCCCGATACGCTGAGCGGATGAGCGCCAAGGCGTCCGGCACGGCGACGAAATCCGGGAAGAAGCCGCTGCCGCCGGTCGTCTGGTTGATCGGTGTCGCGGTCGGTCTCGGCGTGTTTTCCTGGTACCTGGACTGGACTCTCACCAACCGGTCCGGCCTCCCCGACGTCCTGATCTTCACCGCGGTCGGCCTCCTGATCCTGGGGCCGGTCTCGGGCATGGTGGTCGGGTCGGCCACCGCCTTCCTCGGCATCCAGGTTCGCCAGCTGCGCGTGACTCTCGGCGAACGCCGCCTCACCCGCTATCTCCGCGTGGTGCTCGGCCTGTTCGTCGTGCTGATCGCCGGTTCGGTACTGGCCGCGGCTGCCGTGCGCGACAACGGTGTGAACACCGCGGTGTCGGTGTTGCTGCGGTTGCTGGTGGCGCTGCTGATCGGTGGCGGCACCGTGCTGATCGCGTTCTGGCCGTTGCTGTTCGGCTCGGACGCGACCAGGCGCTCGCGCTGGTTCGGCGCGTTCTCCTGGTGCTGGCTGGCCGTCGGGGTGTTCGTGTTCACCCTCGGTGTGCCGGCGGCCCTGATCATCCTCGGCCTCTACGCGGTCGTCCTCTACCGGGACGCGAAGCGGACCCGCGGGCTGGCGGAGTGGAAACGGCCGAGCCTGGTCGGCCTGTGCTACCTGGTCGGTGGTTTCCTGCTGTGGGCGATGATGCTGGGCGGCTCGCCGTCCACCGGCAATGTCGCCAAGTACGCGGTGGAGATCGCGATCATCGCGGTGCTCGGCACGGCGACCGCGCGCATCACCTGGCGTCGTTCGCGCGAGGCCCGGCCGATCGTGCGCCGCATCGGCACCGTCGCGACCGTGCTGGTCCCGGCGTACCTGGTGTTCCTGCTACTGGCCGACCAACTGGCCGGCGGCCCGTTCGTGGTGGCACTGTTCCCGCTGGTCGGGTGGCTCGGTTTTCGGCTCTGGCGGGCGATGTACGCCGATCGGCGGATCGGCGTCAAGGCCGCCGCCGACATCGTGTTCGCACTGATCCTCGGTTCGGTTTTCGTGGTCTTCCTGATCTGGCTGGCGAACCTGCTCGCGCTGGCGCCCGCCGAGGTGCAGTGGGTGAAGACCGCCGCGTCCGCGATCCATCGCGCGCTCGACCTGTCGCCGTGGATCTGGGTCGGGATCTACGCGGTGCTCGCGGCCGCGCACCTGTTGAGCGCGTTGGGGCCGGCCAAGTTCCAGCCGATTCCACGCAGGCTCGCGTCGCTGCGCGTGGTGCCCTCGGTCCGGGTGCTGCGCAGGACGACCACCATGACCGGCATCGGGCTGATGGTCGTCGCGCTGGTCGGTCTGGTCGTGCCGCCGTCGATCGGCGCGATCCTGCAACGGCAGATCCAGGCCGCCTACACGGTCGCGGCGCAGGAGGAGCTGAAGGATGAGCAGGAGATCGCGGTGTACCAGGCGATCAGCTCGGAGCTGCCGAGTTCGCGGCCGAGTTTGATCCTGCTCGCCAACCTGGTCGAGGACGTGCACCGCACCGATTCCTCGGAGGCGCACAAGGACGCGGCGTCCCCGGCCGAGTTGGACATGGCGTTACGGCTGGGCAGGCTCCAGGGCGAGCTGATCGCCGAACAACAGGCGCCGTTGAAGCAACCCGAGGCGCCGGCACCCGCGGACCTGGGCGACCCGATCCACGACGCCGCGGACCTGCAACACCGGCTCGACGAGCAGCAGCAGGAGGACAAACTCAAGCAGGCGCGCGACAAGCAGGCCGAGACCGCGTCCGAACTCAGCGCCAACACGGTCACCAGCATGATGGACCTGATCAGCCTCGGTCACGCGGAAGCCCTGTCCGTCGTGCACGAGTACATCAACGGTCTGGCCGAATCGCCGCTCGGCGAGATCTTCCTGAACTGGACCACACGAGCGCTCGGCAAGATCAACCCCGACAAGCCGCCCGCCGTCGCCGACGTCGTCGAGCCCGATCCGACGAACCTGGCCCGCGCGGCCAAGATCGACGAAACCTTGGCCGAAGGCCCGACCAGCGGCCTGACCTTCCCCGACGTCGGCCCACTCGACCCGCAGGGCTCGGCGGCCATCCAGGCGGCCGTCGACGCCGAGCACAAGACAGCCACCGTCGAGCAGCAGCACGCCGCCTGCCCCTCCTGCGCCCGCCCCGGCGAACCGGTGATCGAGGAGCCGGAGCCGATCGAGCACGGCCCCTGAGTCAGCCGGTCAGCTGAGCCTGGGCGCAGGTGCGGAACGCGCTCACCAGCCGGTCGCGGTCGCCCGCGCGGGTGGCCAGTACGACGTGACAGGGCTCGATGTCCGCGATCGGGACCGTGGTCAGATCCGGTCGCAGCGCGGCGATCGGCGCGCTCGCCGGCACGATCGCGACCGCGTGGCCACCCGCGATCAGCTCGATCTTGTCCTCGACGCTGTTGATCAGCGGACCGTCCGGCGCGCGGCTGCCGTCCGGTCTGGGATCGACGCGCCAGAACGCGTCCCAGACCGGATCGAGCACGCGCGGCATGGGTTCGTCGCCGATGTCCGCGACGGTCACCGACTCCTTGCCCGCCAGCCGATGCTCGATCGGCACGACCAGCACCCGTGGTTCGTCGTGCAGGACGGTCACGTGCAGCTGGTCGGTCGGGAACGGCAGCCGCGCGACCACGGCGTCCACCCGGTGTTCGAGCAGCGCGATGTGCGGTTCGGTCCCGCCGAGGTGCGTCGTGCGGACATCCGCGTCGGGATGGCGGTGGCGCAGCTCGCGGACGGCGGGCGTGATGGTCACGTTGACGGTGAAGCCGATGGTGATCCGGTTGGTCGTGGCCACCGCGCGCGCCTTCGCCACTGCCTGGTCGGCGGACCGCAGCAGCGCCTTGGCCAGTGGCAGGAACACCCGGCCCGCCTCGGTCAGCTCGGTGCCGCGCGGCGTCCGGTCCAGCAGGGTCGCGCCCACCTGCTGTTCGAGCCTGCGGATCTGCCTGCTCAACGAGGACTGGGCGAGGTGCAGTTCGTCGGCGGCCCGGCCGAAGTGCCCGTGCTCGGCGACCACGGCGAAACTCCGGACCAGCTCCAGATCGAGGTTGCCGGACATGCACCGAGCCTAGCTGCGGTGTTGCACAAAGCGGCATGCGCCAACCGGAATCGTCATTGGACTCCGTGCCCGGTGTGACCGCAGTCTGGAACCATGAACGAGATCTGGATCATCGGCGCGACCGGGCGGATCGGCCGGGCCATGGCCCGGCAGCTGGCGGCGAGTCATCCACTGGCTCTGATCGGCCGTGACCAGGCCCGCCTGCGTGCGCTGGCCGATGAGGTCGGCGGCGAGTGCCGGACCATCGTGGCCGCGTCGCCCGAAGCCGTGATCGCCGAATTCGGCGGGGGCGCACCGGCCGTGCTGGTCAACCTGGTCGGCCCGTTCGCGCGGACCGGCGTGCCGATCGCGAAGGCTTGCCCGCCCGGCACCCACTACGTCGACCTGGCCAACGAGCTGACCGCCGTCACCCACCTGCTCGGCCTGCACGACGACGCGGCCACGGCCGGCCGGACGATCGTCACCGGCGCCGGTTTCGGTGTGCTCGGCACCGAAAGCGTGGTGCTGAAGCTGTGCGCCGATCGAGCGACGCCACCGGAACGTGTCCGGGTCGACGCGATCGCGCTGATCGACTCCGGGCCGGACCAACTCGGCACCGCGCTCGCCGGCACCGTCCTCGACGTCGTCGCCACCGGCGGCCGCCGCTACGCCAACGGCCGCCTGGTAGGCGCCGGCTTCGGCTGCGATCCGGAGCTGATCACCCTGCCCGACGGCACCACGGCGAAAACCGGCGGCGCACCGTCCGGCGAACTGGAAGCCGCGCGGCGCGCCAGCCGCGCCCCGTTCGTGGTGGCCGCCTCGGCCGAAGCGCCGTCCAGCCCGGTCGTCCGCGCGATCCTGCCCGCCGTGGCCGCGTTGCTGTCGGTGCCGGCGTTGCGCAGGGCCGCGCAGCGCCGACTCGCCAAGGTGACCATCGGTGGCGGCCCGCGGACCAGGCTGTTCTCCTGGGCGCACGCGCGCGTCCAGGACCGCGACGGCAGCAGCCGGGACGGCTGGCTGCGCGCGCCCGAAGGGATGGAGTTCACCGTGTCGGTAGCCGTCGAGGTGACCAGCCGACTCTGCCGTGGCGAAGGAAAACCGGGCGCCTACACGCCCGGCGCGCTGTTCGGCCCAGAACTCGCGGAGCAGGCGGGCGGCGAGTTCATCGTGAACTGACGCTCGCCGGGCTGATCACCAGCGCACGGCCGCGAAATCGATCGGCCGGGGCGCCAACGCGGCGGTTCGCGCGACCAGGCCGGCGAGACGTTGCGCCATCTCGTCGGCGGGCCGCCGCATCCGTCCGCCGTGCCCGGCGAGCACCCATTCGAACCGGATGCGCGGCGCGGTGCGCGCGAGCGACGCGGCGAGTTCGCGAATCGAGTACCAGGTCACGCTCGCCGCGACTTCGAGATCGTTCGTCGCGCGTGACCAGTAGAACGAGTCGCCGGTGAAGCAGAACCGGTCGTCGGCCAGGTAGAGCACGCTGCCCCTGGTGTGGCCGGGCAGCGGGTGCGCGAACACGCCGGGCGCCACCTCGACCGGGTCCAGGCCACGGATGATTCGATCCGCGTCGGGCGCCGCTTCGAGGTCGTCCTCGTGAATCCAGAGCCGCGCGCCGAACCGGTCCGCGTACTGCCGGCCGTGCGCGACATGGTCGCGATGGGTGAGCAGCACATCGGTGACCGGACCCAGTTTCTCGTACCGATCGGCGAGGCCCGCGCTCCACCTCGGCGTGTCGACCATCAGGTTGCCGTCCGGCCTGCGCAGCAGGAACGAGTTCGCGCCCGCGGTGTGTGTCGAGTTATGTCCACAGTGGAACACATTGTCGTCCAGCGCCAACGGAAACGGATCGAGTGCGGGATCAACTCGGCTCTCGGTGAGTCGGATCGACCGCGTCGGACACGCGAAAGCCGCTTCGTGCAGCAGGTTCTGTTCGGCCTGCGTCTCCGGTTGTCGCACCACCGCAGACCGGCCGCCGACCTGCTCGATCAGCCCGGGTGCGAACTGTCGCGCGACATCGCAGTTGGTGCAGCGGTCATCAACATGCCAATGGGTGGGGGTCATTGGTCCAGGTTTACCAGCTATCGCGAAAAAAGAAAGCGTTGACTATTTTCGGTGCTGCTGCTCTCCAATGGAAATCAGCGCGGCCACGCCTGCGATGAGACGGTCCAGTCCGAAGACGTATTCGTGCTCGGGATCGTGCGCGGCCTGATGGGCCTGACCTGCGGCTTGGCCGACCCGGTCGGCGACGGGAAAGCGACCGGGTTCATAGACTTCGGCGAGGGCGGGGCCGGCGAGTTCCCACCATTGTTCGTCGGTGATTCCGGTCTGCTGTGCTACCCGCGCCGCCTCGATCTTGCGGCGCGCGACACCTTCGACGTGGGTGTGCACCAGGGTGATCACGGCGTCCATTTCGACGTCGCCGAGGCCGATGCCCTCGACCGCGCGCAGTTCCAGGTCGTACTTGGCGATCGCGTTCGGGCCAAGTGGCGGGCGGCCGGTGAAGACCTGGAGCATCCACGGGTGGCGCAGATACATCGTCCAGTTGACGGCCGCGATGCCGCGCAGCCCGGCCCGCCAGTCGGCCTTGTCGACGGCTTCCAGTTCGCGCACGGCCTCGCCGTAGGCGCGATCGAGCATCGCTTCGACAAGTTCGGCGCGGGATGAAACGTAGGTGTAGAGCGACATCGTGCCGACGCCGAGCGATTCGGCGACGCGGCGCATGGACAGCGGGGCCAGATCCTTGTCGGCATCGGCGATCGTGGTCGCCGCGGCGACGATCTGATCGCTGGTCAGGCCGTGGCGCGGGCCGCGCCGGGGGAGTTGGCGGGTGCCCCACAGCAGCGCGATCGTCTGGGCGGGATCGCCGCTGCCGCTGCTGTCCGTCGTCATGGTCAGCAGCGTAGTGGCGATTACTGCGTACGGCATACGGAGAAATGTGCTAGCCTTCTCCGTATGGCATACGGAGAAGATGGGATACGCGCACGTGGCCTGGTCAAACGCTTCGGCGGCGCCACCGTGCTGGACGGCTTCGACCTGCGGGTCGGATCCGGCACGGTGTGCGGGCTGCTCGGCCCCAACGGCGCCGGCAAGACGACGGCGGTACGCATCCTGACCACGCTGATCCGGCCGGACGCCGGCGAGGTCCGGGTGGCCGGCCAGGACGCGATCCGGCAACCGAGGCAGGTGCGCTACCGGATCGGGCTGGTCGGGCAGAACGCGTCGGTCGACGAGATCCTGACCGGGCGACAGAACCTGGAGATGTTCGGCAGGCTCGGCGGACTCGGGGCGCGGACGGCCAGGCGCAGGGCCGGTGAGCTGCTGGCGCGGTTCGGTCTGGACGAGGCGGCGGGCCGCTCGGTCGCCGGCTATTCGGGTGGCCAGCGGCGACGGCTCGACCTGGCGGCCAGCCTGATCCTCACGCCGCAGGTGATCTTCCTGGACGAACCGACCACCGGGCTCGACCCGGCCGCGCGGATCGAGGTCTGGGCACGCATCCGCGAACTGGCCGACACCGGCACGACCGTCCTGCTCACCACCCAGTACCTGGAGGAGGCCGACCGACTCGCCGACCGCATCGCGCTGCTGGACGCGGGCCGGATCGTCGCCGAGGGCACCCCGGACGAACTCAAGGCGAAGGTCGGCCCGGACCGGGTCGAGACGATCACCCGCAAACCAACGCTGGACGAGGTGTTCCTGCGCCTGACCGGACACGAGACGACCGTGGGAGCGGCCCGATGACCATGCTGCGCGACTCCTCGACGCTGACCCGGCGCATCCTGCTGCACTGGCGGCAGCGGCCGGTGTCCGTCCTACTGGGACTGTTGTTCCCGGTGCTGCTGGTCCTGATGTTCGGCTATCTGTTCGGTGGCGCCATGGCCGTGCCGGACGGCGACTACATCGCGTTCCTGATTCCCGGCATGCTCGCCATGACCATGCTGTTCGGCCTGGACGCCATGGTCGTCGCGGTGACCACCGACGCGGCCAAGGGCATCACCGAGCGGATCCGGTCCATGCCGGTCAGCGGTATCGCGGTGCTGGCCGGTCGGTGCTGGGCCGATCTGCTCAACGCGGTCGTCGGCCTCGTGGTGATGATCGCGGCCGGCCTGGCCATGGGCTGGCGACCCGAGCACGGCATCGGCTCGACGCTGGCCGCGCTGGGCCTGCTGCTCTGGCTGCGGTTCGCGTTGGTGTGGATCGGGATCTGGCTCGGCCTGCTGCTGAAGACGCCGGAGGCGGCGGTGTCCGTGCAGGTGCTGGTGTGGCCGATCGGGTTCGTGTCCAGCGCGTTCGTCTCGCCGGACACGATGCCCGGCTGGCTGGGTGCGATCGCGGACTGGAACCCGTTGTCCGCGACGGCGACCGCGATCCGTGGCCTGTTCGGCAATCCGACCTGGGCGAGCCACACCTGGGCGGCCGATCACGCCGTGCTGCTCGCGCTGGCCTGGCCGGTCGTGCTCACCGCGATCTTCCTGCCACTGGCGTGGCGGCAGTACCGGTTCCTGGCCCGCTGACGCATGATGCTGGCATGACCGACCAGGGGGAGCTGTCCGCCATCGCGCGGACGGTCATCGACGCGAATCTGTATCTGACGTTGGGCACGGTGGACGAGTCCGGCAGGCCGTGGCTGTCCCCGGTCTACTTCGTCGCGCACGAGTACCGCGAGTTCTACTGGGCGTCGAAGACGGACACGCGGCATTCGCGCAACCTGGCGGTGCGGCCGGAACTGAGCATCGTGATCTTCGATTCGACCGTCCCCGTCTACCAGGGCCGGGCGGTCTTCGTCGACGCGGTCGGCGCGGAGGTACCCGAGGCCGAACTGGACGCGGGCATCGTGATCTACAACGGACCGGCCGCGCGGCGCAACGCATCGGTGCTGGCGCGGTCGGACGTGACGGGTCCCGCGCCGTACCGGCTGTACCGGGCGAGGGCGCTGCGGCACCACACCCTCGACCCGGCCGGTCACGATCTCCGCGTGCCCGTGGATCTCTAGGAGGCCGGAATCGCGACGCGCCAGGGGAGTGCGGCCTCGATGGCCCGGCCGACCGCGAGTACCAGGTCGTCGGAGTGGCGCGGTCCGACGACCTGGAGGCCGACCGGGCGGCCGTCCTCGGTGCGGCCGGCCGGCACGGACAGCGCGGGCTGCTGGGTGAGGTTGAACGGATAGGTGAACGGCGTCCAACTCGGCCAGCTCGGATAACCCGACCCGGGCGGCACGTCGTGGCCCGCCGCGAACGCGGGGATCGGCAGGGTCGGGGTGATCAGCACGTCGTAGCGGGAGTGGAACTCACCCATCAGGATGCCCAGCGCGGCGCGTGCCTCGGTCGCGTCAAGGTAGTCGCCTGCGGTGAGTTTCCTGCCGCGCTGCCACGCGCTGGCCAGGCCCGGGTCGACGTGGCCGGTGCGCCCGGACGGGAAGCGGTCCAGCGCCTTGGCCGCGCCCGCGCACCAGAGGACGTCGAAAGCGCCGATCGGATCAGCGAAGCCCGGATCGGTCAGCTCCACGTTGACGCCGATCTCGGTCAGCGTCTCGACGACCTGCCGCACGATCCGCGCCACCTCGGGATGCACGTCGACATAGCCGAGGTTGGGGCTGAACGCCGCGGTCAGGCCGTGCACCTCGCGGCGCACCGCGTCCCGGTAGGAGCTGATCGGCTGCGGCAGCGCGGTCGGGTCGCGGTGGTCGGGCAGGGCGAGCACATCCTGCATCAGCGCGACGTCATCGACCGACCAGGCCATCGGCCCGGCATGCGACAGCGCGCCGAACGGGCTGGCCGGGTAGAGCGGAATGCGGCCGTAGGTCGGCTTGAACCCGACGATGCCGCAGAACGAGGCCGGAATCCGCACCGACCCACCGCCGTCGGTGCCGACCGAGAGCGCACCCATGCCGGCCGCGACCGCCGCCGCGCTGCCGCCGCTGGAACCGCCCGAGGTGAGCGCCTGGTTCCACGGGTTGCGCGTGATCCCGGTCAGCGGGCTGTCGGTGACCGCCTTCCAGCCCAGTTCCGGGGTGGTCGTCTTGCCGAGCAGCACCGCACCGTGCTCGCGCAGCCGCGCGGTCACCGGGGCGTCGGTGTCCCATGGACCGGCCGGGTCGACGCAGCGCGAGCCGCGCAGTGTCGGCCAGCCCCTGGTGAGGAACATGTCCTTGATCGAGACCGGCACGCCGTCCAGCAGGCCGACCGGATTGCCCTGCTCCCACCGCGCCGCCGACTCCTCGGCCTGCGCGAGCGCGGCCTCCTCGTCGATGTGGCAGAACGCGTTGAGCGCCGGGTTGCCCTCGGCGATGCGCAGCAGCGCGGCCCTGGTGGTGTCGACGGGGGACAGTTCGCCCGACGAATAGCCGGCCACCATCTCGGTCGCGGTCAGCAGGACATCGTCGGACATCAATCCTCCTCGGGACGGCCCGTGCCGGGAGTCGGCACATAGCCAAGTCGCTTGTCCACCACGTTGTGCAGGGGCTCGTTCGCCTGCCAACGGCGGAAGTTCGCCACGAACAGCTCGGCGAGGGCGGATCGCCAGCCGATCACGTCCCCGGACATGTGCGGGGACACGAGCACGTTCGGCATCGACCACAACGGGGAGGATTCCCACAGTGGCTCGGTTTCGAACACATCCAGCGCGGCCCCGGCGATCGTGCCGTCCTCGATGGCCTTGACCAGATCGTCGGTGACCACCAACTGACCCCGCCCCACGTTGATGAAACGCGCGGTCGGTCGCATCGCGGCGAACGTGTCCCGGTTGAACATGCCTCGGGTCTGCTCGGTCAACGGCGCCACGGCGACGACGAAGTCGGCCCGGCCGAGCCGTTCGGTCAGCCGGGACATGTCGAACACCGTGCCGAAATCCGGATCGTCGGGCACCGCGCGCCTGCCGATGCCCTCGACGCGCAGGCCGGCGGCGCGCAGCAGGCGGGCGGTGGCGCGGCCGATCGGGCCGGTGCCGATGACCAGCGTGTTACGTTTTGCGATCCGCTCGGTTTCCCTGTGATGCCAACGGTGTTTCCGTTGATCATCCACTGTGGTCACGAAGTCCTTGGCGAAGGCGATGACGAGCCCGAGCACGTACTCGGCGATCGGTCCCTCGAAGATGCCCCGCGAGTTCGTCAGCACCACCGGCGAGTCGCGGAGCTGCGGAAACAGCAGGCGGTCCACGCCCGCGCTGGCGATGTGCACCCAGCGCAGCCGGTCGGCGGCCGGCCAGGCGCCCTCGACCGCGGTGGACAGGAAGTCCCAGACGAACAGCGCGTCCGCGCTGGCCAGATCACCCGAAAGTCGTTGCGCCGTCGTGTAACGAACGGTTGCGTTCGATTCGACATGTCCGATACCGGGTGGGCGATCGTCTGCGCACAGCACTGTGATCACGGGGCTGACAACAGGGCGTTCTCCGGTACCGCCGGCCTCTGACACATTGACACCGTACGAATGGGTCGTATGATTGTCAACAATCCGAGTCCCGGAGGGCAAGACGCCACCTCACGAATCCGGGAGCAAGCCTTGTTGGACGACTGGACAGCATTCGAGGGGCCGTTGGCGCAGCGCGGAATCGGTGTCATCGCTCCGTTCGACCTCGCGCTCGAACGGGAACTGTGGCGCTGGGTACCGGTCGAGGTCTCGCTGCACCTGGCCCGGACTCCGTACGAACCGGTCCCGGTGAGCATGGAGATGGCCAAGCTGGTCAGCAACCCGCTGCACCTGGCCGCGGCAACGCGCGACGTGCTGCACGTCGAACCCGAGGTCGTCGCGTACCTGTGCAACTCCGGCAGCTTCGTCGGCGGGGTCGCCGCGGAGGAGGGGCTGCGCAAGGTGATCTGCGATTCCGGCGCCCGCGCCGCCGTGACCACCTCCGGTGCCCTGGCCGAAGTGCTCGACCAGCTCGACTTCAGCAAGATCGCGGTGGTCACGCCCTACTACGCCGACCTCACCGCCAAGCTGCACGAGTTCCTCGCCGAACTGGGCGTCGACACCGTGGCCAGCGAACATCTCGGGCTCGGCGGCGGCATCTGGAAGGTCAGCTACCGCACCGTTGCCGAACACATCCTCAGAGCCGACCGACCGGACGCCGAAGCGATCTTCGTCAGCTGCACCAACCTGCCGACCTACGACCTCATCGGCCCGCTGGAGGAGAGCCTCGGCAAGCCGGTGCTGACCGCCAACCAGCTGACCATGTGGGCGTGCCTGCAACGGATGCAACTGCCGGTGGTCGGGCCGGGTCGCTGGATCACGGAATTCGTCTGAAGACATCAAAGGAGGAGCGCATGGCGACCATCGGTTTTCTCTACCCGGGGCACGCGGCCGAGGACGACTATCCCCGGTTCGAACGCATGCTCGGCGGAGCGCACCGGCTGGTCGTCGAGCACACCTACGGTGAGGACCTGCACGCCGTCGACGCCCTGCTCGACCTTGGCTCCGAGGACAAACTCGCCGAGGGAGCCGACAGGCTCGCCCGGTACCGGCCGGATGCCGTGCTGTGGGCCTGCACCAGTGGCAGCTTCGTGTTCGGCTGGGACGGCGCGACCGACCAGGCCGACAAGCTGGCGACGGCGGCCGGTGTGCCCGCGTCGAGCACCTCGTTCGCGTTCGTGCACGCCGCGCACGCGCTGGGCATCCGGCGGGTCGCGGTCGCCGCTAGCTATCCGAGAGAAGTCGCCGAACGGTTCACGCGGTTCCTCGGTCGAGGCGGCCTGGACGTGGTGAGCATGTCCAGCGCGGGCATCGTGACCGCGGCCGAGGTGGGCGAGCTGCCGGACGAGGCAGTGCTGGAACTGGCCGTGCGCAACGACAATCCGGACGCGGACGCGCTGCTCGTCCCGGACACCGCCATGCGCACCGTCGGGCTGGTCGAGCGGATGGAAGCCACGCTGGGCAAGCCGGTGCTCACCGCGAACCAGGTCACGGTATGGGAAGGTTTGACGCTGGCGTCGGTCCGGGCGCGTTGTCCGGGCGCCGGTTCGCTGTTCGGTGATGCCGCGGTGGCGTCACGATCATGAAACAGGGTGAGAGCACGATGTCGCTGGCGGACCTGCGACCCGTCAACCGGGACTCGACGGCGGGAATCATCGCGGGCCAGCTGCGCGCCGCGATCATGAACGGTGCCCTGCCGCCCGGAACGCAGCTCGGCGAGACCGACCTCGCGGCCCGGTTCCAGGTCAGCAGGGGACCGTTGCGCGAGGCCATGCAACGGCTCGTGCAGGAGGGCCTGCTGCGCAGCGAGCGGCACCGCGGCCTGTTCGTGATCGAACTCGAACCGGCCGACGTGTTCGACATCTACGTCACCCGCAATGCCATCGAACAGGCGGCGGCCCGGCTGATCCTGCGCGCCAACCGGGGCGGCATCGTCGCCGACCGGCTCGCCGATATCCATGCCGAACTGGCCGCCGCGATCCGGGCCGGCGACCAGGATACGACCAGCGAGGCCGACGCCCGGTTCCACGCCGAGTTCGTGCGTGCCGCCGGCAGCACCCGGCTGACCAGGATGGCCAGCACGCTGTTGGTGGAGAGCCGGATGTGCATCAGCGCGCTGCAACGCACCTACCAGCCCGACGAGGACCAGCTGGCCGAGCACGGGGCGCTGGTCGACGGACTGCGCGCGGGCAACGAGATCGCGCTGCTGAAGCTGATCGAGTCGCATATGGAGGATGCGGTCGTCCGGCTGGTGCCTGGCCACAGCTTCGACGGCCCCGGCCCCGACCGCCAGGAAAATCCGCTCGCGGATGAGGATCCGCCGACCGCGCCGATCGCCATGCCCGCCACCAAGGCGCGCCGCCCCAAGGGCAAGCGCGCCCGGTAGCTCGGCGCGCTAGCCTTCGGCGCGTCGGAAGCTGAGGGTTTCGCCTTCGACGCCACGCAGCCACAGGTCCTGCGCGGCGTCGGCGATCTCCGCGAGTCCCTCGGTGATGGTGCCGAACACGCTGCCGGGCACCCAGCCCTGGTCGCCGTTGATCAGCAGGTTGTTGCGGCCGTAGAACAGGGCGAGGTCGACGACGGTGTTGCCGCTCTGCGCCTCGCTGTCCTCGGTGTAGCCGTAGGCCGCGTTGCCGATCTGCCAGGGCTGGAAGGTGAAGTAGCACAGGTCGCCGGGGATGGGCGTGATCGTCGGGTTCTCCAGGCCGGGTTCGGTCGGGGCGAACGTGGGCAGCAGCGCGTAGATCTCGTTGCGCGCGTACTTGGCGTGATAGGCGTCGCCGCTGCGCGGCAGGGCGTCCCACACCGCGGCACAGGTGCGCGGGGCGAGATCGTCGAGCAGTCGGGCCGTGCAGCTCACGCCGCGCTTGTCCAGGGAAACCGTGATGTAGCGGGCCATTCCTGGAGCGTGCCTCGGGCCAGCAGGATTGTCAACAATCCACCTTGAGGTGTCTTTGGTGAATCTTTGGCAGCCCTCGCCACGCTGCCGCCTGGCGCGATTCGGCGAGGGGGTTGTGGGAAACAGTGACTACCGAAGACGAGACGGACACCGGCAGACGTGGGTTCAGCAGGCGAAAAGTACTCAAGATCGGCGCGGGCGCGGTGGTGCTCGCCACGGTCGGCGGTGAGGTAGGCGCGTTCATCCCGGGCTCGCAGGACGCGCCCGATCTCGCCGGATTCACCGGCACACCAAGCTTCACCACGTCGATCGTGCGACGTGAGGACATGTTCTGCCTCGACCTTGTCGGCTACAACCTGGTTCTGACCAGCGACTGGGACGGCGCCAATCCCCGGCTGACCAGGCAACAGGCCGGAGCCGCCTATCTGGTGGCGAACTTCGTCCCGCAGAGCCTCGGCGAACAGGCATTTCCGGATGGCACCCCGGCCAGTGCGCCGATGCGGGCGGCCCTGTCCGGCACGACCGCGCTGGCGTTCGTGGTGCCGCAGGGCACGTCGAGCATTCCCTACGATCTCGGCGACCTGTTGAACTGGGCGGCGCTGGAACTCAATGTCGGCGCCAAGGCGAGCTTTCCGGCCGGCCCGGACCCCGTCGGTCCGGTGACCGGAATCGAGGCGCCCTGGCATCTGGTGATCTCACCGCAGAGCACCGCGACCTGGACCCACGCGGTCGCGCCGGTGACCCACGGCAACCGCACCGAACTGTGGCACACCAGCATGGCCGGGTCGCAGATCAGGGCGATCGCCAGTACCGACACCAGCCAGACCGACAACGTGCTGATGCCGCTGACGCCCACCGACCGGTCGGACATCGTGGACATCACGACCACGAGCGCCGCGGGCGTGAACGTGGAAACGCTGCTGCTGAGCCCGTTGGGCGCGTTCCTGAACCTGCACGGCAGCTGGCCGCCGGTCCGGCCGGACGTGCCGATCATCGACTGGCGCCAGCGGATGACCATGGGCCGCGACCAGTTCGTCCGGGTCGTGCTGGCCGGCTACCTGTTCCCGTTCGGACACCGCGCGGCCATGATCGAGCAGACCGAGCGCAAGGTGATCAACGGCGAGGCCGTGCTCCAGAAGCGCGTCTACATCGTGGTGCGCGACCAGGTGCTCGACTACACCACCGGGCCGAACGCGCAGTACGAGCCGAACAAGGGCCGGGGCAACCCGTTCCGCAAGATCACCCTGCTCACCCTGGTCACGCCGGACTTCCCGGGCGCGGTGCCGCCGGAGAACCTGGTCGCGCCGACGAAGGAGCAGGCACCGGACCGGCAGGTGTTCTGGGTGCCGACCGCGACCGACCTGAACCAGCCCTTCCGGTTCTCGGTCGAGGCGACCGACGTCGAGGGTCAGGTCGTGCACTTCACCGCGCCGCTGATCTTCGTGGATCAGGCCACCGGTCAGGGGATCTCCTACACGCCGCCGCCCAGTGGCGGCGGCGGGCTCAACCCGCCCGAAGACGTGCTGGGCCCGCTGCTGTTGGCCTACCAGCAGTTGGGCTACTACGCCTTCTATCCGAACCCGTTGCCGATCACGCGGACGTACTCGTGGACCGACTACGCGGACGTGACGATCGCCCTGAACGGCAAGAAACTCGCCTACGCGCCGCCGACGCCCGGCAAGGCGGGCGACACGTCCATGGAGACGTTCAACGTCGTGCTCGGCGCCCTGGGAACCGAGAACGCGCCTGCCGATTTCCTCAAGGCCAACGACGAGCCCGCGTTCTTCCCGACCATCACGGGCACCTCGGTCCGGCTCGGTCCGGCCGAGGCGGTGTCCGGCCAAACGCTGAATCCCGCTGCCCTGGCGGCGAAGGCCGATCCGCTCACCGGAACGGTCAACGTGGGCGTGCGGATGTCGCTGCACAGCAACTACCTGGCCTACGGTTTCGACGCGGCCGACGCGATCGCCGGCACGCCGCCGCCCACCGGTGGTTGGGGGAACGCGGGCAGTGTGCTGCTGGAGAGTTTCGACCCGCCGGTCCCGCTGGACTTCTCCAGTGCGGCCGACAAGATCGGCGGCGTCGCCGCGACCACCACCGACATCACCGGCTACTCGCGCGAGCTGGGCACCTTCGGCGGCGCGGCCAGCTATGTGGCCAAGGGCTGGTTCGACCCGGCCACGTTCTTCCGCAAGAACGCGACCAAGCTGCTGGGCAACCTCAACCTCACCGACATCCTGCCGGTGTTCGATCTGGCGAACCCCCCGACCGACCTGGTGTACACGGCGGGCGACACGAGCAAGGTGCCCAAGATCGTCTCGGTGGTGCACTTCCCCAACAACGACAAGACCAAGCCGCCGACCTCGATCACCACCACCGTCACCTGGAACCCGGTGCCGCAGTCCGCGCCGGACGTGTTCGTCAACCACGACGACAAGGACCAGGCCGCGACGCTGTCGCTGCTGGTCACGATCCTCACCGATCTGGTGGAGCCGGCCAACTCGACCTACACCATCAACGGCGACCTGCGGAACTTCCAGATCATCCTGTTCACCTCGACGCCGTTCCTCACGCTGACCTTCAGCGAGCTGAAGTTCACCGCGGACAAGGGCAGCAAACCCAAGATCGACGTCGAACTGGCCAACGTCGTGTTCGGCGGGCCGCTCGGCTTCATCAACATCCTCCAGAACTACCTGTCCACGCTGGGCGTGCCGGGCCTGAGCATCACCACCGGCCCGACCGGGATCGACGCGGGCTACTCGCTCGCGCTGCCCGATGTCGGCGTCGGCGTGTTCTCGCTGCAGAACCTGAGCCTGAGCGCCGGCCTGCACCTGCCGTTCATCGACGCGCCGACCAGGATCCGCTTCGCCTTCTGCACCAGGGAGAACCCGTTCCTGCTGACCGTCTCGCTGTTCGGCGGCGGCGGTTTCGTCAACGTCGCGATCGGCACCGACGGACTGGAGATGTTCGAGGTGTCGCTGGAGTTCGGCGGCGCGCTCGCGCTGAACCTGGGCATCGCCAGCGGCAGCGTGTCGGTCGCGGCCGGCATCTACTTCCAGATCGAGCAACCAGAACCGCAGGACCCGAAGGGGCCACCGGAACGGGTCACGCTCACCGGTTTCCTCCGCATCGACGGCCAGTTGACCGTGCTCGGCATCGTGAGCATCTCCGCCGAGTTCTACATGGGACTGTCGTACATGAGCACCAACAAGGCGGAAGGTCGGGCGACGCTCACGGTCAGCGTGCACATCGCGTTCTTCTCCAAGTCGGTCTCGCTCAGTGTCGAGCGTCGGATCGGCGGCAACGGCGACCCGAGTTTCTCGGACACCATCTCGCCTGCCGACTGGCAGAACTACTGCGCCGCGTTCGCCGTGGAGGGCTGAGACAATGGCACAGCAAACGATCATCTGGACGCCGCTGCCGGTGCGCGGCGCGGTGTCCGGCCCGCTCACCGTGTCGGTCATGCTCTCGATGCGGCTCACTCCCGACGGCGGCGCCGGCACCCTGTCCGCCTTTCCGGACCTGGCTGCCTGGCCATCCGTGCCGATCACCTGGGCGGTGTCGTTCAACGGGACGTCCGTGCCGGCAACGGAGTCCTCGGCCGGCAAACTCGACGCGGGCCTGTGGTCGAGCACCTTCCCGGGCAGCACGGCCGCGACGCCCTACGCCTATGACGACTTCGGCGCGTCGCGGCTGCGGTCCTACCCGGTCGGCAACGTGCACGACTTCGTCAAGCAGCAGTACCAGCAGATCGCCGTCACCTCGCCCACCGCGAAGGTCCCGCTGACCACGATGTTCCCGTCGGAGGGTGGCTCGCGGGCGGCCGCTCTCGGCGGGATCGATTTCAACCCGCTCCGTGCCGTCACCGACGAGGGCGCGAACCGGACGGCGGCCATCGGCGACCTGGACACGCAGTACAAGAGTTCGCTGACCATCTCCGCCAAGGGCGTGGTCGACACCCAGACCGACTTCCTCCGTGCCGACCAGTTCTTCGACCGCCGCACCGTGGAAACCGTGCCTGCCCAGCAGGCCCAGGACCTGCCACCGGTGGCGACGCCGAGCCTGGACTTCCACGAACTCGTCTCCGCCCTCGGCGACCACCCGGACGTGCTGCGCAGGCTCGGCCTGCTGCGCGACCTGACCGTCACCCCGCCGCCCGGCCTGACCGGCGCGGTCACCATCCAGCTCACGCCGACCGTGCACCACGCGGCCGGTCCATCCACACAGGACACGTGTCCGATCACCAATGCGTTCGTGGCCAACGGGATCCTCGGCGCGGCGTCCAGCGCGGGTGGTATGCACAACGGGCTGCTGCCGCTGAACACCGGCGACTTCACGCCGACCGTGATCGACGTGGACGGCGCGGCGACCAAGGTGGTCGCGTTCGTCCGGTCCGCCAAGCGGGTCAACAACTCCTTCGGCATGCCGCTGCCGGTCGTGCCAAACCCGGCGCCGCCGCAGTCCGCGCCCGAACCGCCCGGCTACTCCAATCCGCCGCACTGACCGACCGCGTACCTTTCGAGGGGGATCTCGATGTCCGATCAACAACTCGTGCCGCCCTACCCGTCGGACGACACGCCGGCCGCGTACACCGTGCCGGCGCTGCGAACCAGGGGCCTGAGCGTCGCTCAGGTGGACCGCGCGGTCGATCTGCACGCCACCATCGGCCGCTCCGGCCAGCTCAACGACCACCTGAGCACCGGCGACGTCACGCACGCCGATGCCGCGCTGAACGCGGAGGACCTGGTGCGCGGCCACGCCGTCGACGTCTGGGACGACGTGACCGGCAAGTGGCACAGCCTGTGCCGCCGGGTCGGCACCTACACGGTGCCCGGCACCAAGCAGACCTTCCAGGTCATCGACGAGGCGCCGATCACACCCGCGGCCACCGGCCCGTCCGACCTCGCGCCGGCCGACGCCCGCACCGCCGACCTGTACCTGCACGAATCCATGTTCCACTGGACCGGCTGGAGCCTCGTCGCCCCGAGGCCCGGCAAGCTCATCCCGGAGACTGGCGCACCGGCCGACCCGACCCCGCCGATCGGTTCGTCGCCGGTCGCGGTGAGCTTCGCCGCCGAACCCGGTTCGCTGCCTCCGCTGCGCTACGGCCGCACCTACCGGTTCCGGATGCGCGCCCTCGACCTGGCCGGCAACGACATCTCCGGCGGCGATCTCGACCCGAACGACTTCAGTTCGGCCACCCCGCCGGCCGTGCATCAGCGCTTCGACCCGGTCGCCGCGCCGGTCCTGCTGCTCACCGCGCCACGCGGACCGGGCGAGGGTACCGAGGAGATCGTGGTGCGCAGCAACTACGACTCGATCCTGTCCGCGCCCTCCGCCCGCTACGTCGCCGCGCCCAAGATGAGCCAGCAGATGGCCGAGGAACACGGCATGTTCGACGCGGGCGGCAAGCTCAGCCCCGGCGCGTACGCGATGATCGCGCAGCGCGACCGGGGCACCTTCTCGACTCTCGGCGTCGCCGATCCGGCCGGCCAGGACCAGCGGTACTTCCCGTTGCCGCCACTGGACGTGCCCTACCTGCCCGACGTGCTGAGCAGGGGAGCGGCGTTCGCGAACCTGCCCGGCACCAGCGACGTGCTGACCGCGCCGTTCAGCGGCCTGCCCGGCTGGCCCAGCGCGCCCCTGTTCACGTTGAGCCTGGTCGAGGGCGAACCGGCGAGCCACTGGGACCCGCTGCTGCGGGTGCTCACCGTGTCGCTGCCCAAGGGACGGCAGCAGGCGGTCAGCTACAGCTCCTACGTGAACGCCGCCGACCTGCCGATCCTCGGCATCTGGGGGTGGATCAGCGAGGTCGGCCTGTCCGCGAGCGATCTGGCCGCGCTGCGGACCGTGGTGACCACCGGCCAGCACTGGATGATCACGCCCAACCGCACGGTCACGCTCACCCATGCCGTGCGCCAACCGGTGCGGCCCGCGACCTTCACCAACCCGGTGATCACCCGGCTGCCCGGCAAGACCTACGCGAACATCGGCGACACACTCAACTTCGACCGGCCCAGCAGCGCCAAGGTCGACCTGCTGGCCAACTGGACCGAACCGACCGACGACCCGAGCACGCCTGCGCCGACTTACCCGACGCTCGGCGCGCACGTCACCCAGCTCTCGGCCGACTACGCCGACGCGGCCGGCAACACGATCGCGCTCGCCGCCCAGCAGGAACTGCGCGACACCAAGTACCGCCGGATCGGCTACCACCTGGTGGCGACCAGCCGGTACGCGGAGTACTTCGCGCAGACCGAGCAGATCACCTTCCAGGACACCGATCCGGTCGTGCTCAGCCCGGCCGGCGTCGTCCCGCAGACCGAAAGGGTCGCCAGCGTGCCGGCCGGCACCATCTACCGGCAGGGCACCGACTACGCCATCGACTACCCGTCCGGTCAACTGTCCATTGTGGCCGGTGGCAAGCTCGCGGCTGGCGCGACGGTCGACGTGCGGTTCGTGGCGCCGCCGATCACCAGGGACAGCACCGAGGTCACGCCGCCGACGATGCTGAACGTGCCGGCCTCCGCCCGGCCCGCCGCGCCGCAGGTGCGCTACGTCATCCCGGCCTTCGGCTGGTCCAGCGCGGCAGGCGGCAGCCTCACCACCCCCAACCTCACCAGCCAGCGCCAGGGTGGCGGCCTGCGCGTCTACCTCGACCGGCCCTGGTACTCCTCCGGCGACGGCGAGCAGCTCGGCGTCGTGCTGTGGACCGGCGCGAACGACCCGGACGGCACGGCCAAGGGACTGTACAGCGAGTGGGGCGCCGACCCGGTGTGGAGTTCGACCGCCGTGCCCACCACCCGCCCGACCGCGGCCGCCTTCCCGCTCACCACCCAGCCCGCGACCGGCCTCACCCTCGCCGAACTGCCCACCCAGCCGAACTTCGGCGTGGCCCCGCACACCGTCGCCTACGACGCGAGCCGCCAGCTCTGGTACGCCGATCTCCAGGTCAACGCGGGCACGTCGTACTTCCCGTTCGTCCGACTCGCGCTGGCCCGCTACCAGGCCAACGCGCTCACCGGCTGCGAACTGTCCGGCGTGACCCTCGCCGACTTCGTCCAGTTGGCGCCCGATCGCGCCGCCACCGTGTCCTGGTCGCTGCTCAGTCCGCAGAAGCTCCAGGTGAGCGTGTCCGGCGCGGGCTCGACCAACGCGGTCGCGGGGGCGACCGACGCGGGCGGGCCGACCGTGCTGGTGTCCGTGCAGCAGTTCAACCCGGCCTATCCCGGCGACCTCGCCTGGCAGCCGGTGAACGGCACCACGGACGTCACGCTGACCGCGAGCCCGAACGGCAGCGACGGCTACGTCTGGAACGGCGCCGTCACGCTGCCCGGCAGCAGGCTGCTCAACCGCTATCGGCTGGTGATCCGCGAATACGAGCAGTACCAGGCCGACCCGGCCGGCAACGACATCCGGGTCAGCAACTCACTCTCCGGCACGAAGGGACAGCGACTCACCTACCTGGACACCATCGACCTGTGACCCGTCGGGCACCGAGCCGGTGAGCGGAGTCCAGTCCACGTAGCGCAGCTCGTAGACGCGCTCGGTGAACCGCCAGCCGTCCTTGGTGCGCCGATAGCGGTCGTGGTAGATGCCGTAGTTGCGGTGCGACGCGCCGTCGCGCAGCTTGCCCCACTCGGACAGGTAGGTGCGCCCGGTCGCGGTGTCGCCGGCCAGCTGGATCACGCCCGCATGCGTGGCCTGGAGGAAGAACGCCCACATGCCCTGCATGCGCTCGATGTTGGCGCGGATCGCCGCCCTCCCCAGCGATTCCGCGGCGGCCTCGGGAATGCGCACCGCGCCGTCCTCGGTGAACAGCGCGGCGAGCCGGTCGTAGTCGTGCATCAGTGCCGCATCGGTGAACTCGCCGCGCAGTGCCTCGATCTCCACGCGATCAGCGATCGCTTGCATGTCCGTCATGGCATGAAGACACCGCGGCGGGGCACTATGTGACGTGTCGCGGACCGCTGACACCGTCTGCCAACTGGGCGCACAGTGCGCCCAGTTCGGCGATGCCGGTGTCGACGTCGGGCGCGTCGAGCAGCGTGCGGACGAGCGCCGAACCGACGATCACGCCGTCGGCGAAGCGCGCGACCTCCGCGGCCTGGTCGCCGTTGGACACGCCGAGTCCGACGTAGACGGGCAGCTCGGTGACCGCGCGCAGCCGACGCACCAGGTCCGCGCCGCCGACCTCCGGCCGCATGCCGGTCACCCCCATCGCCGAGGCGGCGTAGACGAATCCCGTGCTCGCCGAGGCGATGTCGCGCAGCCGCGCATCGCGTGAACTGGGCGCGGCGATGAACACGCTGGCCAAGCCGTGCCGGTCGGCGGCGGCGCGCCACGGAGCGGACTGGTGGATCGGCAGGTCGGGTAGGACGCAGCCGGCGCCGCCCGCCGCGCGCAGCCGCGCGGCGAAGGAGTCGATGCCGTACTGCTCAACGGGATTCCAGTAGGTCATCACCAGCACTGGCACGTCGGTCGCGGCCGTGACCTGCTCGACGGTGCGCAGGACGTCGTCGGTGCGCACGCCGCCGCGCAGCGCGATCGTGCTGGCCGTCTGGACCACCGGGCCGTCCATCACCGGGTCGGTGTAGGGGAGGCCGACCTCAAGGGCGTCGCAGCCGTTGCGCGCCATCGTGATGAGCGCGCGGACGCTCGCCTCGACTGTCGGGAAGCCGGCCGGCAGGTAGCCGACCAGGGTCTTCTTGTCGCGGGAGAACATCATCGCTGCTCTCCCATCAGGTTGAAGTAGCTGGCCACGGTGTCCATGTCCTTGTCGCCCCGGCCGGACACGTTGACCAGCACCGTGTCCAGTTGCCTGCCGAGCGCGAGTGCGCCGGCCAGGGCGTGGCTGGATTCGATGGCGGCGATGATGCCTTCGGTCTCGGCCAGCAGACGCATCGCCCGCATGGCCTCGTCGTCGGTGACCGACCGGTATTCGACGCGGCCGATGTCGCGCAGGTGCGCGTGTTCCGGACCGACGCCGGCATAGTCGAGCCCGGCTGAGATCGAGTGGGTCTGCGCCGTTTGGCCGTTCTCGTCCTGCAACACGAATGAGCGCGCGCCGTGCAGCACGCCCTCCCGGCCCCCGGTCATGGATGCGGCGCCTGCCGGTTCGCAGCCGATCAGGCGGACGTTGTCCGCCAGGAATGGGTGGAACGCGCCGATGGCGTTGGAGCCGCCGCCGACGCAGGCGATGACGGCATCGGGGAGACTGCCGGTTCTGCGCTGGATCTGCTCCCTGGCCTCCATGCCGACCACGCGTTGCAGGTCGCGCACGATCATCGGGAACGGGTGCGGGCCCGCCGCAGTGCCGAACAGGTAGTGCGTACTGTCCACATTGGTCACCCAGTCGCGGAACGCCTCGTTGATGGCGTCCTTGAGGGTGCCGGCGCCGGTTGGCACGGCGACGACCGTGGTGCCGAGCATGCGCATCCTGGCCACGTTCAGGGCCTGCCGCCGCATGTCGAGCGTGCCCATGTAGACGGTGCACTCCAGGCCGAGCAGCGCGCACGCGGTCGCGGTCGCGACGCCGTGCTGGCCCGCGCCGGTCTCCGCGATG
Source organism: Pseudonocardiaceae bacterium (assembly GCA_035948315.1). Taxonomy (GTDB): domain Bacteria; phylum Actinomycetota; class Actinomycetes; order Mycobacteriales; family Pseudonocardiaceae; genus CAJCJE01. The sequence goes on from DASZJG010000048.1 coordinate 195,626, forward strand.
ATGCGCGGCTTGCCCATCCGTTTGGCCAGCAGTGCCTGGCCGAGCGCGTTGTTCAGCTTGTGCGAGCCGGTGTGGTTGAGGTCCTCGCGCTTGAGGAAGATCCGCGCCCCGCCCGCTGCCCTGCCGAATCGCCTGGCTTCGGTGAGTGGGGTCGGCCTGCCCGCGTAGTCGGCGAGCAGTGCGGTCAGTTCGTTCGCGAAATCGGTGTCGGTCTTGGCTTTGTCGTAGGCGACGGCGAACTCGTCAATGGCGGCGACCAGCGCCTCGGGCACGTACTGGCCACCGAAACGGCCGTAGTAACCCGTCCCGTCGGCGTCGGCGGGATGGAAGAAAGAACTATTCATTATGTTTTTGGTCCTTGCGGAAGAATGCGGAAATGGGCTGAGAAACTCAGCCGTGCCATCGCATTCCACGGACCTGACCGGGTTCGGCGCCGATGTGGTAGCGCACCCGGCGACCCTTGATCCGGCGCGCGGGGGCGCCGCAGCCACAGTGGCCGCCGCCGAACCGCGCATCCCGGATCACGTCCGCGAGCCTAACACGCGATCGCGCTCGTCGGATCCGACGAGCCGGCGGGCCCGGACTCGTCGGATCCGACGAACACAGGCCACGTCCGGGCGGGCAACCTGTCCTCGCCCGAGCAGCATCGCGATGAGCGGAGCAGACGATGGCCAGGACGAAATCAGCGGCAGTGGCCGGCCTCGCCGTCGGTGTGTGCGTGGCGACCGCACTGGCCGGATGTTCCGGCGGTGCGTCCGCCGGCAACGTGGTCAGCGGCGGCACCTTCACTCTGGCGATGAACTCCGACCCGGGCAATCTCGACCCGCAGGCCTCGGCCGCCAGCGACGACTACCAGATGAGCTTCCTGACCTACGACCGGTTGTTGAGCATCGACGCCGCCGGCACCGTCCAGTCCGAACTCGCGACCTCCTGGCAGGCCAACGCATCGAGCGTCACGCTGGTCATGAAGAAGGGCATCACCTGCTCGGACGGTGCCGCGTTCACCGCGCAGACCGCGGCCGACAACATCAACTACGTGGCGAACCCGAAGAACGGCAGCCCGTTCGCGGGAGTCTTTCTGCCGGCCGGCGCGAAGGCGACCGCCGATGCCGCGACCGGCACGGTGACGATCGCGCTGGCCGCGCCCGCGCCGTTCGTGCTCAACGGCCTGGCCGGCTTACCGATGGTGTGCGCCAAGGGCATGGCCGACCGGAAACTGCTCGCCACCACCACCGATGGCACCGGCCCCTACCAGCTGACCCAGGCCACGCCGAGCGACTCCTACACGCTGACCAAGCGCACCGGCTACACCTGGGGCCCGAACGGCGCCACCACCGCGCAGGCGGGACTGCCGGACAAGATCGTCGTCAAGATCATCCCGAACGAGACGACCGCGGCGAACCTGCTGTTGTCCGGCCAACTCAACGCCGCGACGATCTTCGGCCCGGACTCGACCCGGTTGACGGCGGCGAACCTGTTCGCGGCCGACGTGCCGGCGCTGAGCGGCGAGACGTGGTTCAACCAGGCGCCCGGCCGGGCGACGGCCGATCAGAAGGTGCGGCTGGCGCTGGCCGAGGCGGTCGACTTCGGTCAACTGGAGAAGGTGCTCACCTCCGGCCGGGGCCAGCCGGGCTCGACGTTCGCGGTGATGCCACCGCTAGCGTGTCCGGGCAACTCGGTGGCGAACTCGCTGCCCGCGCACAACCTCGACCAGGCGAAGGCACTGCTGGACGCGGACGGCTGGACCGTGGGCGCCGGCGGCATTCGCGTCAAGAACGGCCAGCAGCTGGCGTTGACCTTCGTCTACGACACCCAGGCCGGCGCCGCCGCCTCCGCCGCGGCCGATCTGGCCGCGCAGCAGTGGACCCAGCTCGGCGTGAAGATCACGCCCTCCGGCCAGGACGACACCACCGCAACCAACACGCTGTTCTCGACCGGCAACTGGGACCTGGCCTGGACACCGGTGAACGTCAGTTCGCCGGACCAGTTGGTCGGCTTCCTGTCCGGCCCGACGCCGCCGACCGGCGAGAACTTCGCGCACATCGACAACGCCGCCTACCTGGGCCTGGTCGGCGCGGCCTCGAAACAGCAGGGCAGGGCGGGTTGCGCGCAGTGGCTGGCGGCCGAGTCCGGGCTTGTCCACGACGCCGATGTGATCCCGTTCGCCAACCAGGTCGTGAAGGTCTTCGGCGCGGGCGCGACGTTCTCGGTGATCGGCGCGCTGCTGCCGACCAGCATCCGGATGACCGGTGAGTGAGGCAGTGTCGGCAGTGTCGATCGCGTCGATCGCGGTCCCCGCGCCCGCGACGAGCCTGTTCGACCGCCCGGCGCTGCGGTTCGCGGTGCGCAGGCTACTGCGGTTCGTGGTGTCGCTGTGGGTGTTGATGACCGCCGCGTTCGGCATGATCTACCTGATCCCGGGCGATCCGGTGCGTGCGTCGCTGGGCATCACGGCCTCGCAGGCGCTGGTCAACGAGCGCCGGCACGCGCTCGGCCTGGACCAGCCGATGCTCGTGCAGTACGGCCACTACCTGGCCGGCCTGCTCTCCGGGAACTTCGGCACCTCGCTGGCCTCGCGGCTGCCGGTGGCGCGCATCATCGCCGACCGACTGCCGGCGACGCTGGAACTCGCGGTCGCCGCGTTCGTACTCGCGGTCGTGATCGCGATTCCGCTCGGCACGGTCATGGGCGTGCTGACCAGGGGCGGCCGGGCGCGGCGCGCGGAACTCGCGTTCACCACGACCAGCGTGATCATCGGCGCCATCCCGGACTTCGTGGTCGGCGTCGTGCTGGTCTGGATCGTCGGCGTGCACCTGCACTGGCTGCCGGTCGCGGGCCGGTCCGGGTTCGGCTCGTTCGTGCTGCCGGTGATGTCGCTGGCGATCGGGCCCGCCGCGATCCTCTCCCGGATTCTGCGGGTGGAGATGATCACCGCCTTGCAGGCGGACTACGTGCGCACCGCGCGCGCCAAACGGCTGCCCGCGCTCGCCGTCTACCTCAGACACGCGCTGCCCAACGCCCTCACCGCGACCATCACGCTGGGTGGCCTGCTGCTCAGCACGATGGTGGCCGGGACGGTGCTGGTGGAGAACGTGTTCGCCTGGCCCGGCCTGGGTAGCACGATCGTCTCCTCGATCCTGACCAAGGACTACCCGGTGGTGCAGGGCATCGTGCTCGTCTACGGGATCGGCGTGCTGGCCGTGAACCTCCTCGTCGACATCGCGCTCGCGCTGCTCGACCCGCGCTCGACGATCCGGGAGAGCTGAGATGGCTCGATGGCGCGCGGTGCTGCGCACGCCGGTCGGCGTGTGTGCGAGCCTGGGTTTGTTGGTGTTGCTGGTGTTCGCGGTCATCGGGCCGATGGTGTGGTCGGCGTCGGCGAGCCGGACCGACGTGGCCTCGATGTTGCAGGGGCCGTCCGGGTCACACTGGGCCGGCACCGACAACCTTGGTCGCGACATCCTGGCCAGGGTGCTGGTCGCGACCCGGCTCTCGGTCGAACTCGCGCTGCTCGCGACCCTGCTCGCCGTGGTCATCGGCATTCTGCTCGGCACCGCCGGGTTCGTCCTGGGACGGCGGGCGGCGCGGATCGTGGCCGCGGTCGTCAACATCGTGGTCGCGTTTCCCGGGCTGCTGTTGGCGTTGTTCTTCGCGGTGATCTTCGGCGTCGGCGCGCAGGGCGCCGTGCTCGCCATCGGTCTGGCCGGTGCGCCCGCGTTCGCCCGGCTGGCACAGACGCTGGTGGCGAGCGTCGAACAACGTGATTTCGTCGCCGCCGCGCGGATTGCCGGGGTCGGCCGAGTGCGGGTGCTGCTGCGACACGTGCTGCCCAACATCGCCGAGGCGCTGATCGTGAACGCGGCCATCGGCGCGGGCGGCGCGCTGCTGGCCTTCGCCAGCCTGTCGTTTCTCGGCCTTGGCGTGCAGGCGCCCGCCTACGACTGGGGCAAGCTGCTCGGTGACGGCCTGACCGGCATCTACGAGCAGCCGATCGCCGCGCTCGCGCCGGGCATCGCGGTGATCGTGGCCGGCCTCGCGTTCAACCTCTTCGGTGAAACACTGGCCAAGGGCGTCGGCCTGACCACCACACTGGGCCGCGTCCCGCTCGGCCGGACCAAGCGGGCGCGGGCGACCGAGCCGGTGTCCGAAGAGGACGATGCGGTGCTCGATGTCGCCGATCTGGTGGTGACGCTGCCCGGTCACGGCGGGCCGATCCGGCCGGTGCGCGGCGTCGGATTCCGGATCGGACGCGGCGAGGCCGTCGGCGTGGTCGGCGAGTCGGGTTCGGGCAAGTCGCTGACCGCGCTCGCGGTGAGCAGGCTGATCGAGGAGCCGGCCCGGGTCGAGGCGTCCCGGTTGCGGTTCCTCGGCACCGATCTGCGCGCCGGCGCCGCGCGCACGCACCGCCGGTTGCTCGGCACCAGCCTGGCCATGGTGTTCCAGGACCCGATGACCTCGCTCAACCCGACTCGGCGGGTCGGCAGCCAACTCGCCGAAGTCGCCCGACAGCACGGCGGGCTCTCTCGCGGTGCCGCGCTCGCGCTGGCGATCGACCGCCTGCGCGCGGTCCGCGTGCCGGCCGCGCAACGCAGGGCTCGGCAGTATCCGCACGAGTTCTCCGGCGGCATGCGCCAGCGCGCCATGATCGGCATGGGCCTGATGGGCACGCCCGCGCTGATCGTGGCCGACGAGCCGACCACCGCGCTGGACGTGACCGTGCAGCGCCAGGTGCTCGATCTGTTGCGGTCGATCCGCCGCGAGAATTCGGTGGCGCTGCTGCTGATCAGCCACGATGTCGCGGTGGTCAGCCAGGTCTGCGACCGGGTGCTGGTGATGTACGCGGGCCGGATCGTGGAGGACCTGCCCGCCGCCGAACTCGCCGAGGGCGCGCGCCATCCCTACACCAGGGCGCTGGTCGCGGCCGTGCCGGACATGCACACCGACCTCGACCGGCCGCTCGCCGCGATTCCCGGTCGCGCACCGGATCCGACCAGGTTCCCGACCGGCTGCGCCTTCGCCCCGCGCTGCGCGCTGGCGACGGATCGATGCCGGACCGAGGAACCGTTGCTGGAAACCGATGACGCGGGCAGGCGGGTCGCGTGCTGGCACGCGGAACTGGTGGGAGCGCGGGCATGAGTGAGTTGCTGTTCGATGATGTGTCCGTGCGCTACGGCAGCGGTCGCCGCGCGTTGACCGCGGTCGAGGGCGTACGGCTGGTCGTGCCGGACGGCGAGGTCGTCGGCCTGGTCGGCGAATCCGGTTCCGGCAAGTCGACGCTGGCCAAGGCCGCGGTCGGGCTCGCGCCGGTGAGCGCGGGGCGGATTCTGCTGGGCGGTCAGCCGATGCCGATGCGTGGTGCGCGTCGGCCGGTGCAGTTGGTGTTCCAGGACCCGTATTCCTCGCTCGACCCGCGCATGACGATCGGCGCGAGCATCGGAGAGGCGGTGCCGCGCCGCGACCGGCGAGCCGAGGTGGCTCGGCTGCTCGACCTCGTCGAACTCGACGCCGAACTGGCGGGTTCCTTTCCCGGCCAGCTCTCCGGCGGCCAACGCCAACGCGTCGCGCTGGCCAGAGCCCTGGCCGCGCGGCCGGACGTGGTGATCGCCGACGAGATCACCTCCGCGCTGGACGTGTCCATCCAGGGCACCGTGCTCAACCTGCTCCGCAAGCTCCAGCGCGAACTCGGCATGTCCATGCTGTTCATCTCGCACAACCTGGCCGTGGTCCGCTACGTCGCGACCAGCATCGCCGTGATGTACCTGGGCCGGATCGTCGAACACGGCCCGACCGAGGCGGTGCTCGCCGACCCGCAGCACCCCTACACCCGCGACCTGCTCGCGGCACTGCCCGACATGGGCCAGTCTGGAGCCGGGGCGACCGACGCCGAACCGGCCGATCCGCACCATCCGCCGCCGGGTTGCCACTATCACCCGCGCTGCCCGGTCGGGCCGCTGGTTCGGGCCGACCGGGACCGCTGCCGCACCGAGACGCCATCGATTGATCATCGCCACCACGCCGCTTGTCACTTCGCCGCGCTCGCCAGCGAGCCGACCATGCAGAGGAGTTCGTTGTGACCCGACGCCCGCGCATCAGCGACCTGATCGACATCGCCGCGCCGGAGCAGCCCGCGCTCTCGCCCGACGGCAGCCAGATCGCGTACGTGCTGCGCACCCAGGACACCGAGGCCGACCGCCCGGCCACCGCGCTGTGGCGGGTCGACACGACCGGCGGCGAGCCTGTCCGGCTGACCAGGGGCAGCAAGGACACGGCGCCCGCCTGGTCGCCGGACGGAAAGCGACTGGCCTTCCTCCGCGCCGAAGAAGGCCCGGCGCAGCTGTGGATTCTGCCGGCCGACGGCGGCGAACCCGAGCAGGTGAGCACGCTCCCGCTCGGCGCGGGCCTGCCGATCTGGCGGCCGGACGGCGGCGCGATCGCGTTCGCCGCGCCGGTCGACACGGCAGCCCACGACGGTGAGGACGACGCCGCGCGCACCACACGGGCCGGCGCGCCGATCGTCACCGAGCGGCTGGACTACCAGGCGGACGGATCCGGTCTGCTGCGCAGCATCCGCAGCCATCTGCATGTGCTGGACCTGGCAACGGGACACTGCCGGCAGGTGACCGAGGGAGACTGGCACGCGGGCGAACCGGCCTGGTCGCCCGACGGCACTCGGCTCGCCTTCGCCGCCGCCATGGCACCGGACGCCGACCTGAACCACCACGCGGGCGCGTACGTCCTCGACGTGACCGACCGGCGGAATCGGCCCGAACTCGTCGGTTTCGCGGACGGCGTTGCGGCCGCGGTCACCTGGACCGGCGACGGAAATGCGCTGCTCGTCATCGGAGCCGCGCACAGTCCGACCGGGCCGGCCGGCCTCTACCGGCTGCCGATCTCCGGCGCCGTCGACACCCCCGCCGCCGATCTGACCAATCTCGCCGGGCCGTTGGACCGCAACGTGATGGCCGGTTCGCCTGCCTATCCGGGTGGGCTGCCGCAGCTGGTCGACGACGGCGCGGCCGTGCTGTTCTGCGTGCGCGACAAGGGTTGCACGCACCTGTACCGGGTCGGCGTGGACGGCGGCACGCCGCGGGCGGTGCTGGCCGGCGCGGATCGGATCGTGTCCGGCCTGTCGGTCAGTGGGTCGCTGGCGGCCGTCGTGTTGGTCACCGGGAGGTCCTTCGGCGAGATCGTCACCGTGGATCTCGCGACCGGCGCCGAGACCGTGCGCACGGAACACGGCTCGAACCTGGCCGAGATCGACTGGTTCACCCGCGAATCGCGCGAGTTCACCATTTCCGACGGCACCCTCGTGCAGGGCTGGCTGATCCGCGACCCCGCCCGGACCGGCCCGCTGCCGCTGTTGCTGGACATCCACGGCGGCCCGCACAACGCCTGGCACGGCGCGCTCGACGGGATCCACCTCTATCACGAGGAACTCGCCGCGCGCGGCTGGGCGGTGCTGCTGATCAACCCGCGCGCCAGCGACGGCTACGGCGCCGACTTCTACACGGCTACCGCGGGGAACTGGGGCGACGCGGACGCCAACGACTTCCTCGAACCGATCGACGCGCTGGTCGCCGAGGGCATTGCGGACGCAGATCGGCTCGCCGTCGCCGGGTACAGCTACGGCGGCTTCATGACCTGCTACCTGACCAGCCACGACCAGCGGTTCGCCGCTGCCGTGGCCGGTGGGGTGTGCGCGGATCTGACCAGCTTCGCCGGCACCTCGGACGCCGGGCATCTGCTTGCCGCGCACGAGTTCGACGCGTTGAGCTGGCGTGACGCCGAGCGTCTCGCCGCGCACTCGCCGATCACCAAGGTCGCCGACGTGCGCACCCCGACCCTGGTCATCCACGGTGCAGAGGACGTACGCTGTCCGGTCGGCCAGGCTCAGCAGTGGCACGCGGCGCTGCGCGAACGCGGCGTGCCGACCGAACTCGCCCTCTACCCGGGCGGCTCGCACCTGTTCATCCTGGACGGGGCGCCGTCGCACCGACTTGACTTCAACGAGCGCGTGCGCGACTGGGTCGAGCGCTACGCGGGCGACAAGGCGGGCCCTCGACCGTCCCGTGTGGACGAAGCGCACTGGCGGCGCAGGCTCGACACGCTGGCGCGGCGGCACCACGTGCCCGGCGCGCAGCTGGGCATCTTCCGGCTCGGCGACGTCGAGGACGAACTGGTCACGGCCGCGCACGGAGTGTTGAACGTGGACACCGGCGTGGACACGACGACCGATTCGCTGTTCCAGATCGGGTCGATCAGCAAGGTGTGGACGACGACCGTGGCCATGCAGCTGGTCGACGAGGGCAAGCTCGACCTGGACGCGCCGGTCATCGAGGTACTGCCCGAACTGCGACTGTCCGATCCGGACGTCACCAAGCAGGTCACCCTCCGGCACCTGCTGACCCACACCAGCGGCATCGACGGCGACATCTTCACCGACACCGGTCGCGGCGACGACTGCGTCGAGAAGTACGTCGCGCTGCTCGCCGACGCCGCGCAGAACCATCCGCTGGGCGCCACCTGGTCCTACTGCAACTCGGGCTTCATCCTCGTCGGCCGGGTGATCGAGAAGGTCACCGGCAAGACCTGGGACGAGGCCATCCGCGAACGGCTGTTCACTCCGCTCGGCCTCACCCACACGGTCACGCTGCCCGAGGAGGCGCTGCTGTTCCGCGCCGCGGTCGGCCACGTCGGCGAGGAAACGCCGGTCAGGGCGCCGGTCTGGGTGTTGCCGCGGTCGGCAGGGCCGGCCGGCTTGATCGCCTCGACCGTCGCGGACGTGCTGGCGTTCGCGCGGCTGCACCTGACCGGCGGCCTGGCCTCGGACGGCGACCGGGTGCTCAGCGCCGAGTCGGGGGCCACGATGGCGGACAAGCACGCCGACCTGCCGGACAAGTACAGCCTCGGCGACTCCTGGGGACTGGGCTGGATCCGCTACAACTGGGACGGGCATCGCGTCATCGGCCACGACGGCGGCACCATCGGCCAGTCGGCCTTTCTGCGCATCCTGCCCGAGCAGGGCCTCGCGGTCGCGCTGCTCACCAACGGCGGCAACACCCGCGACCTCTACGAGGACCTGTACCGCGAGATCTTCGCGGAGGTCGCCGGCGTCGCCATGCCGCAACCGCTGGCCCCGCCTGCCGAACCGGTCACCGTGGACATCACGCCGTGGCTGGGCACCTACGAGCGCGCATCGGTCCGGATGGAGATTCTGGCCGAAGGGCCGACCCTGCGCGTGACCACGACCGGGCCGCTGGCCGACCTGATGGACAAGACGGTCCAGGACTTCCCGATGGTCGCCGTCGAACCCGACCTGTTCGTGACGCGCGCGCCGGAGACCGAGACCTGGAACGCGGTGCTGTTCTACACGTTGCCGACCGGCGCGCGGTACGTGCACCACGGCGGTCGCGCCACCCCGAAGGCGGGCTGAGATGGGCCTCATCGAGGACATCGAAACCCTGGTGAGATTCGAGTCGCCGTCATCGGACCTCGACGCGGTCGCGGCGAGCGCGGATCTGGTCGCCGAGCTGGGCACGGCCCGGCTCGGCGTCGAGCCCGAACGGATCGTGCTCGACGGCCGCACCCACCTGCGCTGGCGGCTGGGCGGCGGGCCGCGCCGGGTGCTCGTGCTCGGCCACCACGACACCGTGTGGCCGCACGGCACCCTGGCCACCCATCCCTTCGACGTGACCGACGGCGTGCTGCGCGGGCCCGGCTGCTTCGACATGAAGGCCGGCCTGGTCATGGCCTTCCACGCGATCGCCAGTCTGTCCGATGTGGATGGAATAACGCTGCTGGTGACCGGCGACGAGGAGCTGGGCTCGCCGTCCTCGCGCGAGCTGATCGAGGGCGAGGCGCGTGGCTGCGTTGCCGCGCTGGTACTGGAGGCGTCGGCGGACGGCGGTGCGCTGAAGACCGCGCGCAAGGGCGTCTCGCTGTACCAGGTGACCGCGCACGGCCGCGCCGCGCACGCCGGGCTGGAACCGGAGAAGGGCGTGAACGCGAGCCTCGAACTGGCGCACCAGCTGCCGATCGTGGCCGCGCTCGCGGACCCGGACCAGGGCACGACCGTCACCCCGACCCTGCTTCGCGCCGGCACCACCACGAACACCGTGCCGGCGCAGGGCAGCTTCGCGGTGGACGTGCGGGTGCGCAGCACGGTCGAGCAGGAGCGAGTCGACAAGGCCATGCGCGCGTTGACGCCGATGCTGCCCGGCGCACGGTTGACCGTGACCGGTGGGCCGAACCGGCCGCCGCTGGAGGAATCCGCGTCGGCCCGCCTGTTCGAACGCGCGCAACGCCTCGCCGCCGAACTCGGTCTGCGTCCGTTGACCGGTGCGGCGGTCGGTGGCGCGTCGGACGGGAACTTCACCGCCGGCATCGGCGTGCCGACGCTGGACGGGCTCGGCGCGGTCGGCGGCGGCGCGCACGCCGACGACGAGCACGTGTTGGTCGAGGAGTTGCCCGGCCGGACCGCGCTGGTCGCCGCGCTGCTGCGAGACCTGCGATGACCGGCCCAGACGCCGACGCGGCCCGCGCCGCGCTCGCGTCCGGTGTGGACGTTCGGGAGATCACCCAGCTCGCCGAACTGATCGGCATCACCGAGCTGTACGACCAGATCTGGCGGCCGAGCACCAATCCGCCGATCAGCACTGAGCTGTTGCGTGCGTTGAGCAAGGCCGGCAACTACGTGGCCGGCGCGTTCGACGGTGCCGCGCTGGTCGGCGCGTGCGTCGGGTTCTTCGCCGCGCCCGCGCACACCGCGCTGCACAGCCACATCGCGGGCGTGTCGGCCGCCGTTCCGCGCCGGCACGTCGGCTACGCGCTCAAGCTGCACCAGCGGGCCTGGGCGCTGCGCAACGGCGTGCCGCTGATCGAGTGGACGTTCGATCCGCTGGTCGCGCGCAACGCCTACTTCAACATCGTCAAGCTCGGCGGGCTGCCGGCCGAGTACCTGCCGAACTTCTACGGCGACATGGACGACGGCATCAACGGCGACGACGACACCGACCGACTGCTGCTGCGCTGGAACCTGACCGACGAACGCGTGCTCGCCGCGAGCTCGGGCCAGTTCCGGCCCCCCGACATCGGTGCCGAGGACGGCGCGGTGGTCGGGCTTGGCCGGGGCGAACGGGACGAACCGGTGACCGGGTCGACCGACGCGAACACCGTGCTGGTCGCGGTGCCGCACGACGTGGAGACGTTGCGGATCAGCGACCCGGGACAGGCCAAGGAATGGCGGATCGCCGTCCGCGAGGTGCTCGGCGGGCTGTTCGCCGAGGGCGCACGGGTGACCGGTTTCGACCGGAACGGCTGGTACGTGGTGCAACGACGAGGGGAGTCGCGATGAAGCTGACCGGGATCGAACTGCGCAGGATCAGCGTGCCGCTGGTCGCGCCGTTCCGCACCTCGTTCGGTGTGCAGACCGGCCGCGACGTGCTGTTGGTACGCGCGGTCAGCACCGACGCGGAGGGCTGGGGCGAGTGCGTCGCGATGAGCGATCCGCTGTATTCCTCGGAATACGTGGACGCGACCGCGGATGTGTTGCGCCGCTTCCTGATTCCCGCGCTCGCCGACGCCGACCGGCTGGACGCGAGTCGCGTCGGTGCCGTGCTCAAGCCGTTCAAGGGGCACCGGATGGCCAAGTGCGCGCTGGAACTCGCGCTGCTGGACGCGGAACTGCGGGCCGAGGGCCGGCCGCTGGCCCGCGAACTCGGCGCGGTGCGCGACCGCGTGCCGTGCGGCGTGTCGGTCGGGATCATGGACTCGGTGCCGCAACTGCTCGATGCGGTCGGCGGCTATCTCGACGCCGGTTATGTGCGGATCAAGCTCAAGATCGAGCCGGGCTGGGACGTCGAGCCGGTGCGCGCGGTGCGCGAACGCTTCGGCGAGGACATGCTGCTCCAGGTCGACGCGAACACCGCGTACACGCTGGCCGACGCGCGGCAACTCGCCAAGCTGGACGCGTTCGACCTGTTGCTGATCGAGCAGCCGATGGACGAGGACGACGTGCTCGGCCACGCCGAACTCGCCAAGCTCGTGCGCACGCCGATCTGCCTTGACGAGTCGATCACCTCGGCGGCGACCGCCGCTGCCGCGATCCGGCTCGGCGCCTGCCGGATCGTCAACGTCAAACCCGGCCGGGTCGGCGGCTACCTGGAGGCCCGGCGCATCCACGACGTGTGCGCGGCCAACGGGATCGCGGTGTGGTGCGGCGGGATGCTGGAAACCGGCATCGGCCGCGCCGCCAACCTCGCGCTGGCCGCGCTGCCCGGGTTCACGCTGCCCGGCGACACCTCCGCGTCCGACCGCTACTTCTCGACCGACATCACCGCGCCGTTCGTGCTCGCCGAGGGCCACCTCGACGTGCCGACCGGCCCCGGCCTCGGCGTCGCGCCCCTGACCGACCAACTCGACGCCGTCACCACCGCGACCGAGTGGATTGCCTGCTAGAAAGGCGAATTCGATGACCGAATCCGATCTCACCGCGATCGTGACCGAGCGCGCGGAAGCCCTTGGCGTGCCCGGCGTCGCCGTCGGCATCCAGTACGAGGGCGCCGAACACCACGCCTTCCACGGCGTGACCTCGGTGGAGAACCCGCTGGCTGTCGACGCGCGCACGCTGTTCCAGTTCGGCTCGACCGGCAAGACCTACACCGCGACGGCCGTGCTGCGCCTGGTCGAGGCGGGCCGGGTCGAACTCGACGCGCCGGTCCGCACGTACGTGCCGGAACTCAAACTGAAGGACGAGTCCGTCGCCGAGCGCGTCACCGTGCTGCAACTGCTCAACCACACCGCGGGCTGGGACGGCGACTACAACCGCAACACCGGCACCGGCGACGACGCCCTCGCCCGCTACGTCGCCGGCATGGCCGACATCGACCAGGTCAGCCCGCTGGGCACCGAGGTCTCCTACAACAACGCGTCGCTCTCGCTGGCAGGCCACCTGATAGCCAAGGTCACCGGGCAGACCTACGAGCAGGCCATGCGGGAACTGGTGCTCACCCCGCTGGGCATGGACAACACGTTCTTCTTCCCCAACGACGTGATGACCCGCCGCTTCGCGGTCGGCCACAACAACACGCCGGAGGGCACCGTGAGTGTGGCCCGGCCGTGGGCGCTGCCCAGGGCCGGCAACCCGGCGGGCGGCATGTCCGCGACCACCGCCGACCAACTGGTCTGGGCGCGTTTCCACCTCAACGACGGTCGCACGGATTCCGGCGAGCAGCTGTTGTCGGCCGATCTGGTGCGTTCGATGCGCGTGCCGACCGTGGAGATGCCGGGCAACGCGCTGGGCGACGCGGTCGGCATCAGCTGGCTGTTGCGCAGGCGTGGTGAGGTCACGCTCGTGCAGCACGGTGGCACCACGATCGGCCAGCACTCGGCGTTCGTGCTCGTGCCCGAGCGCGGCTTCGGCATCGCCGTGCTCACCAACTGCGGGCCCAACGGCGAGCAGCTCAACACCGAACTCGTGGACTGGGCGCTGGAGCACTACCTCGGCGTAGTCGAGCCGGAGCCGGACCTGCGCGAGGTGGACGACGCCGGGCTGGCCGAGTACGCGGGCGACTACGACGCGATCGGCCTGTCCGTGCTGGTCAGCACGCGAGAGCCGCACCTGCTGGCCACGCTGTCGATCAAACCGGAGATGCTCGCCGAGACCGGCGAACTCGCCCAGTTCGAGGAGCCGATCGTGCTCGGCCTGGTCACCGACGGACCGGACCAGTACGTGGTGACCGAGGGCGCGATGAAGGGCATGCGCGGCTACTTCACCCGCGACCGGGCGGGCCGGGTGGACAGCGTGAACCTGGGTGGTCGCCGCTGCGACCGGCTGGCGCCCGCGTGATCAGGTATTAGGCTCGGCGGAGCCATGCGGAGCGAACGACCTCGCGCCAGCCTCGGGCGCGTCCTCGACGACCTCGGCACGACCCTGCTCGAACTCGTGTCCGGTCGCGAGGACGACGGCACGGAGATCGGCGGCATCGTCATCCACGACCCGGTCGACGAACAACAGCTGCCGCCGCATGCGCTCGTGCTCGGCGTCGGTCTGTCCGAACCGGACGACATCGCCCGCGTTCTGCGCGACCTCGGCGCACACCGGGCGAGCGGCCTCGTGGTCCGCGCACCGGTTCCCGCGCAGCAGAGTCTGCGGGCCGCCGTCGCGGAAACCGGGGTCGCGCTGCTGGGCCTGACCAGGGGCGCGTCCTGGACGCAGTTGGCCGCGATGCTGCGCTCGCTGCTCGCCGAGGGCGAGATCGGCGTGGCCCAGCCGGAAACACTCGGCGGCCTGCCTGCCGGTGACCTGTTCGCGCTGGCCAACGCGGTGGCCGCGCTGATCGACGCGCCGGTCACCATCGAGGACCGCAACTCGCGCGTGCTCGCCTTCTCCGGCCGGCAGGACGAGGCCGACCCGAGCCGGATCGAGACGGTCATCGGCAGGCGGGTACCGGAGAAGTACGCGCGCATCCTCAACGAGCGCGGCGTGTTCGACGACCTGTACCGCAGCGACGGCCCGATCTACCTCGACGCGCTGCCGGACGATCGCATCTCGCTGGCGCGGGTGGCGATCGCGGTGCGGGCCGGCGACGAGATCCTCGGCTCGATCTGGGCGGCGGTGCACGAACACCTCAGCGGCGAACGCACCGAGGCGCTGTGCGACGCGGCCAAACTGGTCGCGCTGCACCTGCTGCGGGTGCGCGCCGGGTCCGATGTCGGCAGGCGGCTGCGCGCCGACCTGCTCGCCACCGCGCTGGAAGGCGGCGCCGCCGCGCGCGACGCGCTGGATCGCCTCGGCCTGGCCAAGGCACCGGTCGTGGTGCTCGCGCTGACCGTCCGCGAGCAGCCCGGCGGCCTGGACAGCGACCTGGCCAGTGCGCGCGAACGGCTCGGCGACGCGCTCGCCATGCACCTCACCGCCGTCCATCCGCGCTCGGCCGCCGCGCTCGTCGGCGATGTGGCCTACGGCCTCGTTCCGCTCACCCGGGCCGGAGCGGACGGCGAGGAACGCGCGGTGCGGATCGCCACCGAGTTCCTGGACCGGGTGGGGGAGCGGCTGCCCGTGACCATCGCGGTCGGTCCGGTCGCGCACGACGTCGGCGACCTGGCGCGAGCGCGCGCGGTGGTCGACCGGATCGCGCGCGTGCTGCGCGACCCGAACGGCACCGCGCGCGTCGCCCGGCTCGCCGACGTGCACGTGGAAACGCTCATGCTGGAACTGCGCGACATCGTCCTCGCCAGGGGAGACCAGCCGACCGGCGCGGTCGCGCGACTGCTCGCCTACGACGCCGAGAACAACGCGCACCTGGTCGAGACGCTGCGCGCGTACCTCGACGAGTTCGGCGACGTGACCGCGGCGGCCGCGCGGGTCTACGTGCATCCCAACACGTTCCGCTACCGACTGCGTCGTCTGATCCACATAGGACAGATCGACCTGCGCGACCCGGAGGCCCGGTTCGCGCTGATGCTGCAACTACGCACCATCGTCGGCCGCTGAACCGGGTTTTCAGATGCCGGGGTAACCGCCTGCCTTGATGTCCGCCAGCAGCGTTGGGCCGGTCGGCGTCCAGTTCAGCAGTTCGCGGGTGTGCGCGCTGGACGCGCGGCCGTCCCAGCCCCAGAAGCGGCCGATGAAACCGAAGTGCGCCATGGCGTTCTCCGGCGCGACCGACGTCACCGGGAGGTCGAGGGCGGCGCCGACGGCTTCCGCGATGTCCTTGGTGGACACTGCTTCCTCGGCGATCACGTGCATGATCGTGCCGGCGGCCGCGTTCTCCATGCCGAGTCGGACCAGCCGGGCCGCGTCCGAGACGTGCACGGCCGACCAGGCGTTCGCGCCGTCGCCGACGTATCCGGAGACGCCGTGCCGGCGGGCGGCGGCCGCGATGAAGGCGACGAAGCCGTGGTCGCCGATGCCGTGCACGGTCGGCGCGAACCGCGCGATGACCGACCGGATGCCCTTGTCCGCGAACTCCAGGGTGAGGTTCTCGGTCCCGCCCCGCATCGAGTCCGGCCCGACCGCCGTGGACGGATCGGTTTCGACGGCCGGCCTGCCCTGCGCGAGCCCGGCGACGCCGGAGGCCAGCACGAGTGGCCGGTCGGTGCCGGCGAGCGTCTCGGTGAGGGTCTCGACCGCGGCCCGTTCCGCCCGCGTCGACACCTCCGGGTTGTCGAAGTCGTGCTTGTTGGCCAGGTGGATGACGGCCTCGGCGTCGCTCGCGCCGCGGCGCAGCGAGTCGAGGTCGTCCAGGTCGCCGCGCAGCACGGTGGCGCCCTTCGCGGCCACCTTGGCCGCCGAGCTGTCGGACCTGGCCAGGCCGACGACGTCGTGACCGGCCTTGACCAGCTCGTCCACGGTGGCGGAGCCGATCCAGCCACTGGCTCCGGTGACGAAAACACGCATCTCGCGTGGCCTCCTTCTGCCCTTCCGGGCGTGATGTCAGCTTGTGACATCAACCTACACCTGATGTCAGCCTCTGTCATCAAGGTTAGAATCGAATCATGGCGAGATGGCAGCCCGGCGCACCAGAGCGGTTGCAGGCGGCTGCCCTCAAGCGCTTCGCCGAACAGGGCTACGACGGCACCACCGTCGCCGAGATCGCCGCCACGGCCGGCCTGACCGAGCGCACGTTCTTCCGCTACTTCGCCGACAAGCGCGAGGTCCTGTTCTACGGCCGGGAAGCCTTCGAGCGGGTGTTCATCGACGGGATCGAGAAGGCCGAGGACGGCAACGCGCTGTCGATCGTGGCGCAGGCGCTGCTGCGCGCGGGCGATTTCTTCGGCGACGACCGGCGTGAGCGGTCCCGCGCGCGGCAGGCCGTCATCGCGTCGGACCCGAGCCTGCAGGAGCGGGAGCTGCTCAAGCTGTCCGCGCTGGCGGAGTCGATGGCCGGAGCGCTGCGCGCCCGCGGCATCAACGCCACGGCCGCGACGCTGGCCGCGGAGAGCGGGGTCGCGGCCTTCCGGGTCGCCTTCACCAGCTGGATCGCCGACGGTGAGCGCCGGTCGCTGGCCGAATGCCAGGAGGAAGCTCTGGTCGAGCTGCGTGCGCTGCTCGATCCGGCGAGTTAGTCACGGTTGGGAACTTCTCAGCCGGTGTTGTTGTTGAACGCTCTATGGAACTCGGCATCTACAGCTTCGGCGACCGCTCACCCGACCCGCACACCGGCGAACAACTCTCGGTGGCGCAGACCCTGGCGAACACGCTCGAGCGCATCAAGCTGGCCGACGAACTCGGCCTGAGCTTCTACGGCCTCGGCGAACACCATCTTGACAACTTCGCCATCTCGAACCCGGGCACGGTGCTCGCCGCCGCGGCCAGCGTCACCAGCCAGATCACGCTCAGCTCGGCGGTCACCGTGCTCAGCACGGAGGACCCGGTCCGGCTCTACCAGCAGTTCACCACGCTCGACCAGCTCAGCGGCGGCCGAGCCGAACTGCTCGCCGGCCGCGGCTCCTTCACCGAGTCGTTCCCGCTGTTCGGCGCGAGCCTGGAGGAGTACGACGAGCTGTTCGAGGAGAAGCTCGCGCTGCTGCTGCACATCGACCGCAACGACCCGCTGACCTGGTCCGGCAAGTTCCGCGCGCCGCTGACCGACGCGCACGTCCTGCCCCGGCCCTACCGCGACCACCTGCGCATCTCGATCGGCACCGGCGGCAACCCCGAGTCGTCCATCCGCGCCGGCCTGCTCGGCCTGCCGGTCGTGTACGCGATCATCGGCGGTCGGCCGGAGCGGTTCGCGCCGCTCGTCGACCTCTACCGCAAGGCAGGCGACTCCGGCGGCCACGAAGCGCGGGACCTGCACGTGACGCTGGGCGCTATCGGCCTGATCGCGCCGAAGTCGCAGGATGCCAAGGACATCTTCTACCCGTATTGGCTGGAAACGATGAAGTACGGGTCGCGGGCGCGCGGCTGGGCGATCCCGAGCCGCGCCGACTACGACACGGCGACCCACGACGCGGTGTCGATCTTCGCCGGCAGCCCGGAGGAGGTCGCGGAGCGGCTGATCACGGTCGGCAAGCTCACCAACGCCGACCGCTACGCCATGCAGATGGACTGGTCGGGCGTGCCACAGGCGCACGTGCTGAAGGCGATCGAGCTGCTCGGCACCGAGGTGTTGCCGCTGGTGCGCAAGGAGTTCCCGGTCAGCGACGTCTGACCCGCTTCTTCGGTGCGGCGGTTGCCGGGTCGGGAGCCTGCGCGACGAGGTCTTCGGGCGCGGTCAGCCGCCACGCCTCGAACACCAGCTCGGTCAGCTCGTCCGCCTGGATGCCGGTGAGGTAGACGACCACCCAGCCGAAGCCGCCGGAGGTGAACTGCTCCTCGAACACGTCCGGCCGCTCGGCCACCAGCGCCTGCTGTTCGGTCAGCGTCTGCTTCAGGCCGACCGTGTGCGTGCGCGGCCAGTAGTAGCCGAACCGCTTGCCGCGCACACTGAACGACGAGTACGTCGAACCCTCCGTACGCTCCACATCTGGGAGCGTGCCCAGGATTCGGAAGAACTCCTGGTCCGCGACTGCCATCGTGACTCCTGCAAATCCGCCGAGCTTGCCGGGTTCATCATCCACCGGAACCGTCGACGCCCTCGACCGAGGCACGCGAAAAATGGTCGTGCCCGCTCACCCTGCGCACACGACCACCTCTCGCCTGCTCGGTCAGGGCAGGTGCCACTGCTGTGCGTTGGTCCCGTTGCAGTCGTAGATCTGCAACTGGGTGCCCTGGGTCGTCGAGGAATTCGGATCGTCAAGGCACTTGCCGGACTGCGGGTTGTACAGCGAGCCGTTCGACTGCGGGACGAACACCTGCGATCCGGTGCCGTTGCAGTCGTAGAGGTCGACGGTGGTGCCGTCGGAGGTGCCGCCGCCGTTGATGTCCATGCACTTGCCGAGCACGTGCAGCGTGCTGCCGGCGGCGACCACCGTCCACTGCTGCGCGCCGGAGTTGTTACAACCCCAGATCTGGATCGGGTTGAAGTTGGTCGTGTTGCTGCTGCGGTCGTCGACGCACAGTCCCGAGTAGCCGGTGATCTCGCCGGTCGGACCGCCCGCCGTCGCGCCGCCGAACGCGCCGAGGCCGTTCGGCGTGCCCAGGCCGGTCGGGCCGTCGTAGCCGGGCCCCGCGGCGCACAGGTAGGACGGACTGCAACTGCCGTCCGAGCCCGAAGTCACGTCGTTCAGGCTGCCCGGGTTCGCGTAGAGGGTGCTGGCCGCGGCCTGGCCGCCGGGCGGGTTCGCGGCGAGCGCGTAGGTGGATGCGATGATCGGCGAGGACGCGCTGGTGCCACCGACCACGAACCAGCCGCCCTGGCCGTAGGTGTCGTACACGGCGACGCCGGTGCCCGGGTCGGCGACCGCGGAAACATCGGCCACGGTGCGGTTGCCGCAGCCGGAATCGGTCTGCCAGGACGGCTTGGACTCCCACGACGAGCAGCCCGCGCCCGACCCGGACCAGGTCGTCTCCGACCAGCCGCGCGCTGAGGAGTCGCGGTTGAGCGTGGTGCCGCCTGCCGCGACGACATACCTGGAGGTGGCCGGGAAACTCACGCCGTAGCCGCCGTCACCGGAACTCGCCACATCCACGACGCCGGCATGGTTGTAGTCGCCGTCCGCGCCCGCGTCGCCCGAGCCGTCGCCGGTTCCCCAGCTGTTGGACAGGTAGTGCGCGCCGAGCGACACCGCGGTGTTCTGCGCGGCGTTGAGGTCATTGGCCTCGACGACGATGATGTGGCAGTTCGGGCAGATCGCGGAGACCATGTCCACGTCCAGCGATGCCTCGGTACCCCAACCGGTGTCGCCGGGCGGATAGTTGCCCTGCTGGCCGTTCTGGTTGACCTTTTCGAAACAGCCATTGGCGGTCGTGCACGCGGGCAGGCCGTACTGGGCGCGATAGGTGCCCAGATCGGATTCGAGATTCGGATTGTCCGCGGCTTCCATGACCGCGACCGTCTGACCGGAACCATTGGTCGACGAAGGCAGATTGTAGGCGCTCTGCAGATCCGAAGGGCCGTAACCGGAAGGCGTCTGATTCGCCCGCAATGCGTTGGCGCGCAACGGGGCGATGTCGGTGCGAATGAGCGCGTAACACACCGGACCACCCGGTGACCGTGGTACGGTGCAGGCTCGCTTGGTGGACACGGGTTTCGCGGAACTGGCCGCGGCGGGCAGAGCGGCACTGAGGCCGATCAACGTGCATAAGGCGACAATGGCGACGAGCACACGTCTCATGATTTCTCCTCGCTGGGCAGGCCGAATTGCTGCTCAGATATAACAGCTGGGGTGCGGGCCGTCCTAGTTGACAGAGTGGACAGGCTGTTCACAAGTTCACGGTGTTCGAATTGGTTCAGTACAAGGGCGATGTGGTCGTCGCTCTCGGACGCGCACTCCGACTATGCGCTGGGCGCCGATCCCTTTCGTCCTGCTCGTACTGTCCGAGGCGATGTCGGCGTTGCTACCGCGTGGCGTGGAACCAGGAGCGGCAGGGGTTGAGTACGCCATGAAGAAAGAAAGCGTGATCGACTCGCTGCCTGCCGAACACCGCCAAGTCTTTGTCGAGGTCCTCGTCGCGAAGGATCCTTACCTGCTCGCCGCACTGCGTAGTGCCCGCACCCTCACGTAGGACGACATCGAGGAGGTCGAGAGCGCCTTTCGCAGTGCGCGTCTCGACCACCTGGGCCCGGACAAAGAGCCCACCGAACGCGGCGCCGCCATCGGGAGGGCCCTGCATGCCTTCGTCGCCCGCTGGCCCAGCGATATGTGACACGGCAGTGGTCGTGATAGGCCGCACGATGCTGAGTCCGTAGCCGGCCCTACTCAGCGTCCTGTGCCTCGATCAGGTCGAGGTCGCGGACGCAGAAGCCGTGGTGCTCGAAGGTCTCGTTGAGCACCGTGCCGAGGCACTGCCGCACCGAGCGCCCCCGGGCGTACGGCGGCCAGACATCGTCGTCGGGCACCGGCGCTCGCGCTGCGAGCTGCGCAGCGGTGACCCCGTCGAGCCAGGTTTCAAGCTCGGCGGCCTGTGCGTCGCGCACGCGCACGATCTCGTCGAGGGCCGGATCGAGTGAGAGGTCAAGTCCGTGCGCTCCCTGGTAGGGCTCGACGGTCGTCCCGATGCCCATCGGCGTGAACAGCTCCGTCGAGCCCAGGCAGCAGCGGCGGAACCACGAGTCGTGGACGAAGACCAGGTGGCGCATTGTCTGCACCGCCGACCACTCGTCGTTCACGCTGCGGCGCTCGATGCCGGGCGTACGGCGGATTCGCTCGATCGTGGCGGCCCAGCCGGCATGGAGCTGACGCGATGCCTCGCGCAGATCGGCAGGGTCCTCGGAGCGGATCAGCACCCGCACCGGATGACGCCGGTCGAGCTCTGCCTCGACGTACTCGGTGACCTCGACACCGTTCACCACGAGGTTGGTGATGAGGCCGTCGATCACGGCATCCTGCATGACGACGCCGATCAGGCGTGCCCCGGTCAGATCGCACTCGCGGAACTCCGCACCGTGCAGATCCTCGTCGACATACCGTTTCATGCTCCGCATCCTAGGTCCGCCGGCCCCCGCAAGATCGGCGACATCGTCAAAGCCGTACGCGTTCTCACCCATTTCGAACACGGCCGACTCAGCTGAAGTAGGTGTGATCACCTCAATGAGTGTTACATCAGTGCGAATGCGCCTCGCGCAGCGAGTGTCCGGCCAGTCGCGCGGACACGATCCGGTTGAAGTTCGGACACTCCACCATGCCCTCGCCGTGCGGGCACACCAGGCCGTGCGCGATCGCGGTGCGGGCGACCTGTGCCTGGCTGATCCGCTCGTCCAGCTCGGCGAGCTTGCGTTTGAGCTGTTCCTGCCAGGCGTCCGGCGCTTCGGTGCTGGACGGGAGCATTTCCTTGATTTCGCGCAGGGCGAAACCGACATCGCGCAGGATGATGATCAACCCGACCATCCGCACCGCGGATTCCGGATAACGCCGCTGGCCGGAGACCCGCGTCGGCGCCGGCAGCAGCCCCAACTGCTCCCAGTAGCGCAGCGCCGACGTGGCCACGCCGGTTGCCGTGGCCAGGGCGCCGATGGTCAACTGCTTGTCCGCCATGTTGACTTCAAGCGTACTTGAAGCCGTTGACTGCGGTCATGAGATCGACATCGGTCAAACAACACCTGATCACCGTGCTCGTCCGCCAGGCGCACCAGCCGCGCGGCCTGCTCGGCAGCCTCGAAGGGCTGCTGTTCGCGCACCGGCCGTCGAACCGGCAACGCAATCGCTGGGTGGTCGACCTGCTCGACGTGCGGCCGACCGACCGTGTGCTGGAGGTCGGTTTCGGACCCGGCCTTGCCATCGGTTGGCTGGCGCGACGGGCGAGGGAGGGGCGGGTGTACGGCATCGACCACTCCGAGGTCATGGTGCGCCAGGCGAGTCGGCGCAACGCGACCGCCATCCGCGCCGGGCGCGTCGAGCTGATCCGGACGTCGGTCACCACACTGCCGGTCTTCGACGAGCCATTGGACGCGATCCTCGCCGTGAACACCGTCCGCATGTGGCCCGACCCGGTACGGCGACTGACCGAACTGCGCGGCCTGCTCCGGCCGGGCGGTCGCATCGCGCTGGTCAGCCAGCCGCGCTGTCCGGGCGCGACCGCCGAGACCACCACCCGGGCCGGCCGGGAACTGACCGATCAGCTCGACCGGGCCGGCTTCACCGACGCCCGACTGGAAACGCTCGCGCTCGATCCGCCGGTCGCGTGTGTACTCGCCGCCAACCCGTTGCGCCAAACGTCGGATGTGGACGGGCCCGGACCGGCATGATGCCGGTGTGCCAACGCGAAACAAGACGTGGATCACGATGCTGACGATGCTCGGCTGGCACGTCGCGGTCGCGGTCGGCGGCGTGCTCTGGATCAGGAGCGTGCACGGCACCACCGGCAACTACGGCTTCCGGATCTCCCAGCAGGCCCTGCTGTGGCTGGGCGTGATCGTCTTGGCCGGTCCCGCGCTGCTGGTCTCGATGGGGGCGGGCGTGCTCATCGCGCTCTCGCTGCACCGCAGGATCGCGGTTCCGTTCCTGGCCGGCACGGCGTCCGCGGCGCTGGCCATGGCCGCCGTTGTCGCGGGCATCTATCTGCTGATCCTGATCAATCACAAATCGTGATCAGGAATCGTGGCGGGTTTCCTTGAGACGCGTGGTTTCCTGACGGAATTCGGCCTGAATGTCGCGTTCGTGTTGCAACCAGACCGGATTCTCGGCCTTGATCGCCTCGATCTGCTCGGTGGTCAGCGCTTCGGTGATGCCGGCCCTGGCCAGCCCGCCGATGGAGACGCCCAGTTTGGCCGCGACGACCGGTCGCGGATGCGGGCCGTTGCGGCGCAGCTCACGCAGCCATTCCGGGGCGTCGGCCTGCAACGCGTTCAGTTCGTCGCGCGAGACCACGCCCTCCTGGAACTCGGCGGGAGTGGCTTCCAGGTACACACCCAGCTTCTTGGCCGCGGTCGCGGGTTTCATCGTCTGGGTGGTCTTGTGCGACGTCATGCGTCCAGGGTAAGGCCGCCCCGACACGCCCGATAACCTGGGCCGATGAGCGGCTCCTCCTTCCGGCTCGGCTACGTCGCTGGCGTCACACCGTCGAAGTGGCAGCGGACCTGGGCGGAGCGGCGGCCAGACGTGCCGCTCACCCTGGTCCAGGTGCTCGACGAGCACGCGATCGACCTCGTCCGAGACGGCGAGGTGGACGCCGCGCTGCTGCGCCTCCCCATTGCCGACCGCGCCGGCCTGCACGCGATCCCGCTCTACACCGAGACGACCGTGGTCGTCGTGCCCAAGGAGCACTGGGTGGCCGCCGCCGACGAGGTGACCCTCGCCGACCTGGCCGAGGAGGTCGTGCTGCGACCGCGCGACGACGTTCTCGACTGGGATCAGCCACCAGGCCTGCCGGCCGACGACGAGCCGGGCAGCACGACGCACGCGCTCGGCATGGTCGCCGCCGAGGTCGGGCTGCTGCTGGTGCCGCAGTCGCTGGCCCGGCTGCACGCCCGCAAGGACCTCGCCTATCGCCCGGTCACCGACGCGGTCGAGTCCAGTGTTGCGCTGGTGTGGCCGTCCACCGAGGACACCAGCGACCTGATGGAGGAGTTCATCGGCGTCGTCCGCGGCCGGACCGCGAACAGCACCCGCGGCCGTCCACAACAGCAGCCCGAACCGAAACGCCCGGCCCCCGCGCGCAAGCAGGCGCCCGCGCGAGCGCAGCGCGGCGGCGGCCGGGGCAAACCCCGGCGCCGCTGAGAGCCGGTTCACCAGCAGCGCTAGTGTCAAGGAACTGTTGAGCCGCTTGCGAAAAGAGGTTCCTTCGTCGTGCTACGAACTCGGCTCGACGACGCACGGATCCGCGCGGCCCGTCAGGTGATCGACCCGGTCTTCCTGGACAGCCCGCTGTACCGCTGCGACGCGCTGACGGCCGAACTCGGCTGCGCGGTGAGCATCAAGCTGGAAACCGCGAACCCGGTCCGGTGTTTCAAGGGACGCGGCACCGAGGTCGTGGCGAGCCAACTCGCGGCGGCGGGAGGTGCGGCGGCAGTGTGTGCGAGCGCGGGCAACCTCGGCCAGGCGCTCGCCTGGTCCGGCCGGCGCCGCGGGATCGACGTGACAGTGGTGGCATCGCGGTTCGCGCCGGCCACGAAGCTGGCGCGCATCCGGGCGCTGGGCGCCCGGCTGGAACTGGTGGACGGCGACTTCGACCTGGCCCGCGAGCGCGCCGTCGCCATCTCGCGGGACACGGGCATCCGGCTGGTCGAGGACAGCCTCGATATCGAGACCTGTGAGGGCGCGGCAACCATCGGCCTCGAACTCGCGAACGCCACGACATCTTTCGACGCGGTGCTGATCGCGCTCGGCGGCGGCGCGATGGCCACCGGGATCGGGCATGTCATGAAGTCGTTGGCACCCGAGGCCGAGGTGATCTGCGTCCAGCCCGCCGGCGCGCCGGCCATGACGCTGTCCTGGCGCGAGCGGCGCGTCATCACCACCGAATCGACCGACACCATCGCCGACGGCGTCGCGGGCAGGCGGCCGATCGCGGCGGTGCTGGCGGATCTCCTGCTGGTCGCGGACGACGCGGTGCTGGTCGACGAGGCGTCGATCGTCGCGGGGATGCGCCTGCTGTTGCGGCACGCCGGCCTTGTCGTCGAGCCGTCGGCGGCACTCGGCGTGGCGGCGATCCTGGCGGACCCCGATCGATTCGCCGGCCGAGCGGTGGTCACGGTGGTGTGCGGCGGCAACGTCGACCTCGACGCATATCATCGGTGGGTCCGCTGGTGATGCACTCGATTGCAGACGTATTTTTTCTACTCAGCGTGAGCGTTGTCGATGTGCGGTTTTGTCATCTGTTGATAATAGTCGCCTAAATCCGCTATATTTAACGTCGATCCAACATGCTTTTCATCACCGGCACAGCCGGTGTGTGATCCCTCCCACGAGATGCTTGGTTTTGCGGCCGGTGTCGGGTTTGCTGTGCTACGTACCGTCGCCGCACCGCAGTGGCCTCGCTGCCCGGCCGATCCCGGCAGGCTCATTGCGTTGCCAAGTGTTAAACGTTGACGGCCTATTTACGCGCGTGTCCGCTCGTGGTAATCGCGCAGTTCGACAGTGTTTCGCATGCCGCACAACAAGCCCGACTGGTCGAGATCGATCCGCCGTTCGACCCGTTGACAACGCGTTGTAAACGTCGATAGCTTCGCTGTGACCAACGCGGGTCAATCGACGGGGAGTGCGTTTTCGCTGCCACCGACGCGCATGCCAGCACAATCGACGGCCCGGGAGTTTCGCATGTCCACTACTGCTCGGGAAAATGAACTCGTTATCGGATTCTGTCCACTTGGTGAACAGAATCCGCGTCTGGTCGCGGCGGTGTCCAGGGCCGGCGGTCTCGGCGTGCTCGACCTCGGCACGGGCGACCGGCACGCCCGGCTGGCATTAGCGAGCGCACTGCGCTGGGCGGGCGGACCGATCGGCGTCCGATTGGCCGATGAATGCGGCCTCACCGCGGACGAACTGCGGAACGTGCACACGATTGTGCTCGCCGCGCGGAGCCGTTGGCAGCCCGCGGACTTCGCCGGGCAGCTCGTGCTCGTCGAGGTGGTCAGCCTGGCCGAGGCCGTGCGCGCGGTCGAGGCGGGCGCCGACGGCCTGATCCTGCGCGGCAACGAGTCCGCCTGCGAGGTCGGCGAACTGGGCACCTTCGTGCTGTTGCAACAGGTGCTGGCGGACTCGCGGATCGCCGTGCCGGTCTGGGCCGCGGGTGGCATCGGCGAACGCACCGCGGTCGCCGCGGTGACCGCGGGTGCGGCCGGTGTGGTGCTGGACATCCAGCTCGCCCTGTTGGCCGAGTCCGACCTGCCCTCGTCGAAGGTGAGCATGGTGCGGTCGAGTGGCCAGGACGGCTTCCTGGCCGATGTGTTCGCGCGTCGCTGGCGTGATGTCGGTGGCGCGGTGCGAGCGCTGCGGTCGGCCATGCTGGACGGGAGCCGGAACGCGATGTCCGCGCTCGGGCCGGACGCGCCCATGCGCGCCGTGCTCGCCTCCGCGCTGCCGATCGTGCAGGGACCGATGACCAGGGTCAGCGACGAGCCCGCGTTCGCCGCCGCCGTCGCGGAAAACGGTGCGCTGCCGATGATCGCCCTCGCACTGTCCACTGCGGACCAGACGCGGGACGTGCTGCTGCGCACCCGCGACGCGCTCGCCGGCAGGCCATGGGGCGTCGGCATCCTGGGTTTCGCGCCGGAGCAGACCCGCGCCGCGCAGCTCGACGTGATCAGGGAGATCCGGCCGACGCACGCGATCATCGCGGGCGGCCGGCCCGCCCAGGCGGCCGCGCTGGAACAGGCCGGCATCGCCACCTTCCTGCACGTGCCCTCACCCGGTCTACTCGGCCAGTTCCTGCGCGGCGGCGCGCGCAAGTTCGTGTTCGAGGGCGCTGAATGCGGTGGTCACGTCGGACCGAACAACAGCTTCCCGCTGTGGGAGGCGCAGGTCGACGTGCTCACCGAGTTCCTGGACGAGCGGGGATCGGCGGACGGGCTGGCCGTGTTGTTCGCGGGCGGCATCCACGACGCCCGGTCCTCGGCCATGGTGCTCGCGCTGGCCGCACCGCTGATCGCCCGAGGCGTCGCGGTCGGCCTGCTGATGGGCACCGCCTACCTGTTCACCGAGGAGGCCGTGCGCGCGGGCGCGATCACGCCGCTGTTCCAGCGCCAGGTGTGCGCGGCGGCCGGGACCGCGCTGTTGCAGACCGCGCCCGGTCACGCCACCCGGGCCGCGATCAGCCCGTTCACCACCAGTTTCGCCGATCGCGAGCGCACGCTGCGCGCCGAGGGCATCGGCGACCGGGAACGCTGGGAGCAACTCGAACAGCTCAACGTGGGCAGGCTGCGGGTAGCGAGCAAGGGCATCACCCGCGACGGCGCCGACCTCGTCGCGGTCGACGAGCCAACACAACTGGCCGACGGCCTGTTCATGGCCGGCGAGGTCACCGTCCTCCGCTCGACAACGACGACCATCGACGCTCTGCACCACGCGGTCACCGACGACGCGGTCGCGTTCCTGCGCGCCGCCGAGCCGCGCCTTGAGCGGCCGGACCCAGTGCCGGTGGACGTCGCGATCGTCGGCATGTCCGCGATGATGCCGGGCGCACCCGACGTGGACACGTTCTGGTCCAACGTGGTGCGCGGCATCGACTCGGTCACCGAGGTACCGGCGCAACGATGGGACGTGGCCACCTACTACTCCGAGTCCGGCGAGAAGGGCCGTACTCCGTCGAAGTGGGGCGGGTTCCTGCCGGAGATCCCGTTCGACCCGCTGCGCTACGGCATTCCGCCCACGGCCCTGGGCAGCATCGAACCCGTGCAGCTGTTGGCGTTGGAGGCCGCGCACCGCGCGCTCGTCGACGCCGGGCTGGCCGGGCCCGACGTCGACCGGTCGCGGGTGTCGGTGTTCTTCGGCGCGGAGGCCGGCAGTGATCTGTCCAACGCGTCGGTGCTGCGCACCACGCTGCCCGCCTATCTCGGCACCGTCCCGCAGGCGCTGGCCGAACAGTTGCCGGAGCTGACCGAGGACTCGTTCCCGGGCATGCTCGCCAACGTGATCGCGGGCCGGATCGCTAACCGGCTCGATCTCGGCGGCGCCAACTACACCGTCGACGCCGCCTGCGCGTCCTCGCTGGCCGCCGTCGACATCGCGTGCAAGGAACTGACCTCGGGCAGCAGCGACGTGGTGCTGTGCGGCGGCGCCGATCTGCACAACGGGATCAACGACTACCTGCTGTTCTCCTCGGTGCACGCGCTCTCACCGAGCGGCCACTCACGCACCTTCGACACGGCCGCGGACGGCATCGCACTCGGCGAGGGCGTCGGCTGCGTCGTGCTGAAGCGACTGGCCGACGCGGAATCCGACGGTGACCGGATCTACGCGGTGATCAAGGGCGTCGGCGGGGCCAGCGACGGCCGTTCGCTCGGCCTGACCGCGCCTCGGCCGGAAGGCCAGCGGTCGGCGCTGGAACGCGCCTACCGCAACGCGGGTGTGTCGCCGAACACGGTCGGCCTCGTCGAGGCACACGGCACGGGCACGGTCGTCGGCGACCGCACCGAACTCGCCACCCTCACCGATGTGTTCACCGAAGCGGGCGCCGAGCCGGCCAGTTGCGTGCTCGGCTCGGTGAAGTCGCAGATCGGGCACACCAAGTGCGCGGCGGGCCTGGCCGGATTGATCAAGGCGGCGCTGGCCATCCACACCGGCGTCCGGCCGGCGACCGCGCACCTCGCCGAGCCGAACCCGGTGTGGGACAGCGCCAGCAGCCCGTTCGTGTTCCACGCGCAGGCGCGGCCGTGGCCGGTGCCGAGGTCGGCGCGGGTGGCCGGGGTGAGCGCGTTCGGCTTCGGCGGCACCAACTTCCACGTCGTGCTGACGGGCCACGACGCCGCACCGCCCGCGCACGGCCTGCCCGAATGGCCCGCCGAGCTGTTCCTGTTCCGCGGCGCCGACGCCGAAGCCGCGCGCCGCGCCGTGCGGTCCGTGCTGGACAAGGTCGACGGACACCACCGCCTGCGCGACCTCGCCCTGCTGGCCGCGACCCGCGCCGACGGCGATGCCACGCCGGTGCGGATCGCGTTCGTCGCCACCGACCTCGACGACCTCGGTCAGCGCCTGCGTGCCGCGCTCGACGAAGAACCGTCGGCCACCGAGCCGGGCAAGGTCGCGTTCCTGTTCCCCGGCCAGGGCAGTCAGCGCGTCGGCATGCTCGCCGAGCTGTTCACCGCGTTCCCCGAACTGCACCACTACCTCGATCCGCGCTGGGCGAGCGCGCTGCACCCGCCCGCCGCGTTCGACGACGCGACCCGGGCCGGCCAGCAGGCGCGGATCACCGATACCCGCGTCGCCCAACCCGTACTCGGCATCGCCGGACTCGCCGTCGCCGACCTGCTCGGCCGGGCCGGTGTGCGGCCGGATCTGGTTGCCGGCCACAGCTACGGCGAACTCGTCGCGCTGTGCGCGGCGGGCGCGATCGACGCGGACGCGCTGCCCGAGCTGAGCGCGAGCCGCGCGGACGCCATCCTGTCCTCGACGGGTGCCGACCCGGGCACGATGGCGGCGGTCGCGGCAGGCGGGGACAAGGTCGAGCGCGCCCTGCACGACCACGGTCTGGCCGACCGGATCGTGATCGCCAACTACAACGCGCCCGAGCAGACCGTGATCTCCGGCCCGACCGAAGCCATCGAGCAGGCGGTCGCGCGGTTCAAGGAATCCGGCATGGGCGCCAAGCGCATCCAGGTTGCCTGCGCCTTCCACAGCCCGCTGATCGCGGACAGCGGTGCGCGCTTCGCGGACACGCTCGCCACCGTGCCGATCCGCGAACCGGAGATCCCGGTCTACGCGAACAGCACCGCGCACCGCCACGACGTCGACCCGGACCGGATTCGCGCCGAACTCGCCGTCCAGCTCACCGCCCCGGTGCGGTTCGTCGAGCAGATCGAGGCCATGTACGCAGCGGGCGCGCGGGTGTTCGTCGAATCCGGCCCCGGCTCGGTGCTGACCACGCTGGTCGGCAAGATCCTCGGCGACCGCCCGCATCACGCGATCGCCGCCCAACCCGGCCGCGACGGCGACCTGCGCGGATTCCTGACCGCCCTGGCGAAACTGGCGCTGGCCGGCGTTGACGTCCGCGCCGAATGGCTGGTGCGCGGGCGCGGTTCGGTCGAGGAGGTCAAGCGTCCCGGTTGGACGGTCGACGGGCAGCTGGTGCGCACCGCGGCCGGCCAGATTCCGAGCGGTGCGCTGATGCCGGCGCGTCGAGTCGAGCAGGAGGCAGTCGTGGTTCCCAGCCAGGCCAGCGATCAGGACGCGCTGATCACCGATTTCCTGCGCACCGGTCGTGAGATGGTGGCCGCGCAACGCGACGTGCTGCTCGCCTACCTCGGCTCGGCGCCGGCGCCCGCGTCCGCACGGGCACCGATGCCGGCGCCCGCTGTCGTGGCGGCGCCGGAACCTGAGCCGGAACCGGTGGTCGAGACCGGCCCGGTCGACCTGTTGTCGGTGGTGGTCGGCGTGGTCGCCGACCGCACCGGCTACCCGGTCGACATGATCGAGCCCGACCTCGACCTGGAAGCCGACCTGTCCATCGACTCGATCAAGCGCGCCGAGATCGCGGGTGAGCTGGCCATCCGGCTCGGCCTGGACACCAGCATGGGCGACGAACAGGTCGAGGAACTGGCCAAGGCACGCACCATCGCCGCGATCACCGGCTGGCTCGGCGACCACCAGGACGGCGCCCAACCGGCCATCGCCCCCGTAGGCGACCAACCGGCTGCGGCGTCCGCGCCGGATCGTGCCGAGGCGGTGGTCGAGGCGCCGCGCAGGCTGCTCATGCGCCCGGTCCCGCTGTCGGCCGAGATCGACCCGGATGCGTTGCGCGGCAAGCGATTCCTGGTCATCGGCGACGACAATGCGGTGCGTGCCCGGCTCGCGGACCGCGGTGCGCTCGTCGTCGACGAGGCGCCGTTCGACGGCGTGCTGGACCTGGCGCCGTTGGCTGGGGATGATCTGCCTGCCGCGTTCCCGCGCTACCAGGAGCTGTTGCGCGGCGGGCTCGGCGCCTTCGTCGCGGTCGCGCCGATCGGCGGGGGCGCCGGACTGCGCGGGTTCTTCCGCACGGTGTTCCGCGAATATCCGGACACGCTCGTGCGCCTTGTGCAGGTCGACGGAGCGGTCGACATCGTGGACGAGTTGCTGATCAAACAACCCGTGCCGGTGGTGTTGCGCACGGCGGAAGGTCGATTCGGCCTGGAACCGGTGGAGACGCCGTTGGGCGGGCTCGCCGCGAGCGGCGCGGGACCGGCCGGCATCGGCAGCGCCGAGGCGGAGGTGCTCGGGCTCGACCGCGATGCGGTGGTGCTGCTGGTCGGCGGTGGGCGCGGCATCACGGCCCGGTTCGCCGGCCTGCTTGCCGAAGCCGCCCAACCGCACCTGCATCTCGCCGGCCGCACCGCACTGCCCGACGGACCGGAGGATCCGGCGATCGCGGCGGCCGTCGACCCGGTCGCGCTGCGCGGGGCGGTCATCGCGACCGGTGTGCGCAATCCGGCCGATGTCGAGCGGACCGTCGGCACGATTCTCGCGCAGCGCGAGATCGCGACCACGCTGGCCGAGGTCCGGGCGCTCGGTGCCACCGCCGACTACCACTGCCTCGACGCGCGCGACGCGGCAGCGACGGCCCGGCTGGTCAAGGAGATCCACGCCGAACACGGCAGGCTGGATCTGGTCGTGCACGCGGCAGGCGTGCTCGCGGACAAGCTCATCGCGGAGAAGGATCCGGCTGCTTTCGAGCGCGTCTACGACACCAAGGTCGGTGGCGCCCGCGCGCTGCTGGCCGCGCTCGCCGACCTCCCGTCCGCGCACACCGCCGTCCTGTTCGGCAGCATCGCGGGCGCGCTCGGCAACCGGGGCCAGGCCGACTACGCGGCGGCCAACGACGCGCTGGAAACCATGGGCGCGCAGTGGGCCGAGCGGACCGGCGGACGGGCGCTGACCGTCCACTGGGGACCGTGGGCGGCGACCGGCGGGCACGGCGGCATGGTCACCGAGGAGCTGATGCGCGAGTACGCCCGGCGCGGTATCAAGCTCATCGACCCGGAGGAAGGCATGCTCGCCCTGCTGCGCGAACTCGCCTGGGGCACCGACAACGCCGTGCTCTACACGGCATCCGGCTGGTGACCGGGATGGAACCGATCGCGGTCGTCGGCATGGCGGTGCTGCTGCCCGGCGCGCCCGACCTCGACACGTACTGGCGCAACCTGCGCGAGGGCGTGGACGCGATCAGCGTGGCGCCGGTTGACCGGTGGGCACCCGAGCTGTACCGGCCGCACGCGCGGGCGAGCGATCCGGAGGCGATCTACTGCCGGCGCGGCGGATTCGTCGACGAGTTCGCCGAGATCGACGCCGCCTCGTTCGGCATCATGCCCACGTCGGTCGAGGGCACCGAGCCGGACCAGCTGATCGCGCTGCGCGTCGCGGCGGCGGCCATCGCGGACAGCGGCGGCGAGGCGCGGCTGCCCGACCGGGACCGGATCGGCGTGGTGCTCGGCCGGGGCGGCTATCTCACGCCCGGTGTCGCGCGACTCAACCAGCGGGTGCGCACCGTGCACCAGCTCGTCCGTACGCTCGGCGAACTCGTGCCCGATCTCGGCGCCGATCAGCTCGACCGGGTGCGCTCGGCGTTCACCGCGCAACTCGGCCCGAGCAGGCCGGAGGCGGCGATCGGGCTGGTGCCCAACCTCGCGGCGTCGCGCATCGCCAACCGGCTCGACCTGCGCGGCCCGGCCTACACCGTGGACGCCGCGTGCGCGTCGTCGCTGATCGCGGTCGACCAGGCCGTCGCCGAACTCGCCAGCCGGCGCTGCGACCTGATGCTGGCCGGCGGCGTGCACCACTGCCACGACGTGACGCTGTGGAGCGTGTTCGCGCAGCTCGGCGCGCTCTCGCCGAGCGAGCGCAGCAGGCCGTTCGACCGAGACGCGGACGGCATTCTGATCGGCGAGGGCACCGGCATGATCGTGCTCAAACGCCACGCCGACGCGCTGCGCGACGACGATCGGGTGTACGCGCTGATCAGGGGCACCGGCGTGTCCAGCGACGGGCGTGGCGCGAGCCTGATGGTGCCCGACCCGGGCGGCCAGGTGCGCGCGATCCGGCAGGCGTGGCAACGCGCCGAACTGGACCCGACCGAGCCGGACGCGCTCGGCCTGCTCGAAGCGCACGGCACCGCGACACCTGCCGGCGACGCGGCCGAACTCGAGACCTTGGCCGAGGTGTTCGGGCCGGGGGAGCGGGCGGTCATCGGCTCGGTGAAGTCGATGATCGGGCACACCATGCCCGCTGCCGGCATCGCCAGCCTGATCAAGGCCGCGCTGGCCGTGCACCATGGCGTGCTGCCGCCGACCCTGCACTGCGACGACCCGCATCCGCGCATCGCCGACACCCGGTTCCGGCCGATCGACACGGCCGAGGACTGGCCGGGCGCCGGTCCGCGCCGAGCGGGCGTGAACGCGTTCGGCTTCGGCGGCGTGAACGCGCACGTCCTGCTCGAAGCCGCACCTAGCAGCCCGGCGAACGTCGCGGTCGTCGAACCCGAGCAGGTCCTGTTGCTCGGCGCCGACCGCCCCGCCGATCTCATCGCCTTGCTGGACAACGACGACGCGACCGTACGCCGACTGACCACAGTGGACGGACCGAGCCGCTTGGCCGTTGTCGACCCGACACCCAAACGACTCGCACTCGCACGGCGCGCGGTCGCGAATGGCAAGTCCTGGCGCGGCCGCAACGACGTGTGGTGGTATCCGACGCCGCTCGCGGGCAAGACCGCGTTCGTCTTTCCCGGGCTGGAGGCCGAGTTCGCGCCTGGCGGCACAGCCGATGTGCCGATCGGCGACATCGGCCGGCACGGCCTCGGCGTGGTCCGGCTGGGCATGCTGCTCGATGCGAACCTGCGCAGGCTCGGCATCGTGCCGGACGGCGTCGCCGGGCACAGCGTCGGCGAGTGGACCGCGATGATCACCAGCGGAATCTACCGGCAGGACGCCATCGACGAGTTCCTCACCGCCTTCGACCCGGACGCCCTGCACGTCCCGGAACTCGCCTTCGCGGCCATCGGCACGTCCGCCGACCGCGTCCGCGAAGCGCTCGGCGACCATCCGGAGGTCGTGCTCTCGCACGACAACGCGCCGAACCAGTCCATGGTCTGCGGCCCGCCCG
Source organism: Pseudonocardiaceae bacterium (assembly GCA_035948315.1). GTDB lineage: Bacteria > Actinomycetota > Actinomycetes > Mycobacteriales > Pseudonocardiaceae > CAJCJE01. The sequence continues at coordinate 229,898 of DASZJG010000048.1, forward strand.
CCCGCGTCGAGGAGTTCGTCACGATGCTGCGCGCGCAGCGGGTGATGTGCCAGGTGCTGCCCTTCCAGTCCGGCTTCCACACGCCGATGCTCGCGCCCTACCTCGACCCGATCCGTCGCTCGGCCGCCGAGTTCGACCTGCGTGAACCCACCCTGCCGATCTGGTCGGCCACCACCGCGAGCCCTTACCCTGCCGACATCGACGCGGTGCGCGAACTGTTCGTGCGGCACCTACTCGAACCGGTCCGCTTCCGCGCGCTGATCGAGGCCATGTACGCCGATGGCTATCGGGTGTTCGTGCAGGCCGGTGTCGGCCAGCTGACCTCGCTGATCGGCGACACCCTGCACGAGTCCGACCATCTGGCCGTCGCCGCGTCCAGCAGCCAGCGCGATGAGCGTGCCCAACTGCGCCGCGTCACCGCAGCGGTTTGGGCGGCGGGCCGGGATCGGCCGAAACAGGCCCGGTCGGTTCGGCTGAATCTCGGCGGTGGCGCTCCCATCCACCTCGACGCGCCGACCCGCAACGAGCTGCGTGCCCTGGTCGGTGCCGGGAAGAAGTCTGCTTTGGACAGTCTGGCCGCGCGCTCGCCGATTGCCGAGGAACTTCGTTCGCTGATCACGGAAACGGAGGACGCGGTGGCCAGTCTGCTCACCGCGCGTCACCGCGAATCGGTCCTGCGCGTCTCCACCGAGACCATGCCCTACCTGCTCGACCACTGCTTCTTCAAGCAGCGCGCGGACTGGCCGGACGATGCCGACCGGTGGCCGGTTGTGCCGGCGACCACGGTGATCGAGCACCTGGTTGGCTTCGCCGAGCAGACCGTGCCCGGCGCGGTCGCGATCGAGGTCGACGACGTCGTGCTGAACCGCTGGATCACCGCGATCCCGGCGGTCGACATCCCGGTCGCCGTGCAGCCGGTCGAGCGCGGTCAGGTGCGCGTCCGGCTCGGCCACTACGCGGGCGCCACCATCACCCTCGCCAAAGTCCATCCGTCAGCCGGAAAGCCGTGGCCGATCCCGGCGGGCGAACGGGTCCCGGACGTGACCGGGCCGCAGCTCTACACCGATCGCTGGATGTTCCACGGGCCGCGCTTCCAGGGCGTCACCGAACTGACCGGCATCGGCGAACGGCACGTCCGCGCCGTGCTCACCACACCGCCCGCGCCCGGCGCGCTGCTGGACAACGTCGGCCAGGTGTTCGGCTACTGGGTGATGGCGACGCTGCCGGAACGCACCGTGGTGTTCCCGATGCACCTGGGCACGATCCGCTTCCACGGCCCGCGTCCGGCACCCGGCACGCGCGTCGACTGCTCGGTGCGGATCACGTCCGTCACCGACACGACCGTGGTCGCGGACGCGCAACTGTCCATCGACGGCAGGCTGTGGGCGGAATTCACCGACTGGACCGACCGCCGCTTCGACAGCAACCCGGACACGGTCGCCGTCGAACGCACCCCCGAACGCGCGACCCTCTCCAGACCCCGACCGGGCGGCTGGGTGCTGCTGCGCGAGTACTGGTCCGACGTTGCCTCGCGCGAGCTCATCATGCGCAATCATCTCGGCAGCGCCGAACGCGAGGACTACGAGAGATCGCCGCTGCGCGGGCGTCGGCACTGGCTGCTCGGCCGGATCGCCGCCAAGGACGCGGCGCGCACCTGGTTGTGGGAGCACGGTTCCGGGCCGCTGTTCCCGGCCGAGGTCGGCATCGGCAACGCCGAGAACGGCAGGCCGTTCGTGTACGGCGTCCCCGACGACCACCTGCCCGCCCTGGACATCTCGCTCGCGCACACCGCCGACCTCGCGGTCGCGATGGCGCGTCCGGCAGGCGACGGGGCCGGGATCGACATCGAGGAAGTGACGGAGCGGTCTCCCGGCGCCGTGTTCGTCGCGCTCGGCGACGCGGAACGCGCGCTGTTCCGCACGCTGGCGCCCAAGACGTTGTGGTTCACCCGGTTCTGGGCAGCCAAGGAAGCCGCTGCCAAGGCCGACGGCACCGGTCTGGACGGCGCACCGCGTCGTTTCCGGGTCACCGCCGCCCAGGACGACCACATCGACATCACTGTGGACGACCGCACCCGCCGCGTCGAGTGCACCACGGTCGAGCACGGCGGCCGCACCTTCGTCGTGGCCTGGACCCAGAACAAGGAGTCGCAATGAGCAGCCCGGAACTCGCCGTCGACGAGCAGGCCGTGCTCGACGACCTGACCAGGATGATCGCGATCGTGCTTGAGGACATCGGCCCGCTCGACGCCGAGATCACCCCGGACACCACCTTCCGCGACGACCTCGACCTGGAATCCATCGACCTGGTCGCGCTCGGTGGCCTGCTCGGCGAGCAGTACGGGGACCGGGTCAACTTCGCCGAGTTCGTCGCCGACCTGGATCTTGAGGAGATCATCGCGCTCACCGTCGGCGATCTGGTCGACTACGTGTTGGCCAGCCTGCGCGCGGAGGACTGAGCGTCATGGCCTACGTGGCGGCGAACGGGATCCGGATGCACGTGCAGCGGATGCCGGCCAAGGGCTCGGCCGCCGACGGCCCTCGGCCGAGAGTGGTGTTCATTCACGGCGTCGGCACCGACAGCCTGGCCAGCTTCTACCTCACCCTGGCCGCGCCCGCCGCGAACGCCGGCATCGAGGTGATCAGCTACGACCTGCGCGGCCACGGCCGCAGCGACCGGCCGCCCACCGGCTACACGGTCGCCGACGCCGTCGACGACCTCGCCGCGCTGCTCGCCGAACTCGGCGTCGCAGGCCCCGTGCACCTGGTCGGCAACTCCTTCGGCGGCACCGTCGCGTTCAGCTTCGCGCACCGCTTCCCGGACCGGGTCGCGAGTCTGGTGGCGATCGAGTCGGAGCCCGCGACGCGGTCGTGGTCGCGCAAGATCGCCGACCGGCTCGACGAGGGCGCGGAAAAGCTGGTCCAGGCCGAGGTGCTGAGCTGGATCCACGACCACCACGGTTCGCACATGTCCCGGCTGGGCAAGGCATTCGGCCAGGTGCTCGCCACCACCAGCATCACCCGCGACGTGCCGCGCGGCCCGCTGCTCAGTGGCGCGGACCTGGCCGCGATCAGCTGCCCGGTGCTGGCCATCTTCGGCGCGGAGTCGCACGTCGTCGACGTCGCCGAGACCCTGCCGGACCTGCTGCCCGGCTGCCAGGTCGAGGTCATTCCCGGCTACGAGCACGGCGTTCTCATGCAGGCGCCGCACGAGGTGCGCGACCTGGTGCTTCCCTGGATTCTGCGCCACGAGCCGGTGGAGATCCGGTGAGCCGCTTCCTGATCGTGGTGCCACCGCTGGTCGGCCACATCAATCCGACCGTCGGTGTCGCGGCGCAACTGCGCGCGCAAGGCCACGAGGTCGCCTTCGCCGGCGCGGCCGATGTCATTCGCACTCTGGTCGGCGACGCGTACCCGATCCACGACTGCGCGATCGGCGACCATCCGGTCCGCCCTGCCGACGCGCGCGGACCGGCCGCGCTGCGGTTCCTCTGGGCGGATTTCCTGGTCCCGCTGGCCGAAGCCATGGTGCGCGGCGTGCACGCCGCGGTCGCGGAGTTCGACCCGGACTTGTTGCTGGTCGACCAGCAGGCACTCGCCGGCGCGCTCGTCGCTGACCGGCTAGGCCTGCCCTGGGCCACCTCCGCGACCACGTCGGCCGAACTCGTCGATCCGCTCGCCGGCCTGCCCAAGGTCGCCGACTGGGTGCACGCCCAACTGGCCGATCTCACGGCTCGGCACGGCGATCCGAGCCGCGGCGGTGATCTCCGTTTCTCCCGCTCGCTCATCCTCGCCTTCACCACCCCCGCGCTGGCCGGCGCGGTCGACCGCGCTGTTACCTTCGTCGGTCCGTCCATTGCGGACCGCCCGGCCGCCGAATTCGCCTGGCCCACTGGCTGGGACAAGGCAGTGCTCGTCACCCTCGGCACGGCCAACGCGGACGTGGGGGAGCGGTTCCTGAGCGCCTGCGCGGACGCGTTGGCGCGGCGATCGGTCAACGCGATCGTGCTCGACCCGGCCGGCGTGCTCGGTCCCCAGCCATCGCACGTGCTCCTCGCGCGGCAGGTTCCGCAACTCGCGCTGCTGCCCAGGATCAGCACGGTCGTCTGCCACGGCGGCCACAACACGGTCTGCGAGGCGCTCTGGCACGGTGTTCCGCTGGTGGTCGCGCCGATCCGCGACGACCAGCCGATCGTCGCCGATCAGGTCGTCGCTGCCGGCGCGGGTGTCCGGTTGCGGTTCACCAGGGCGAACGCCGAGCAGATCGGCGCGGCGATCGACACGGTGTTGGGCGAGGCGTCGTTCCGGAACGCGGCCCGCGCGGTGGGGGAGTCGTTCCGACAGGCGGGCGGTGCGCCGGCCGCCGCACAGGCATTGGCGCAAGTGGTCGAGAGGATCTTGGTATGAAGGACAAGGACGTCGCACGTGCCGAACTCGTCGACAAGCTCAGGGCGACGTATCTCGCCGACCTGGCCGACGGCGTCGATCGGTTCTTCGAACCGCGCCGGGAACAGTGTCCCTGGTGCGAGTCGGCGAACATCGAGGTGGCGCTGCGCACCACCGATCTGTTGCAGCACAAGCCGGGCCGGTTCGTCATCGACCGCTGTCTGGACTGCGGCCATCGCTTCCAGAACCCGCGCCTGAACGGCGACGGGCTCGAGTTCTACTACCGGGACTGCTACGACGGCCTCGGCGAAGAGACCATGAACAAGTTGTTCTCCGCCAAGGACGACACCTACGTGCAGCGCGCGAACGCGCTCAAGCCCTTCGCCGACCCGGCGTCCTGGTTGGACATCGGCACCGGGCACGGCCACTTCCCGCACCTGGCCAAGCAGGTCTTCCCGGACACCGAGTTCGACGGCCTCGACCAGAGCGCCGGTGTCGACCTGGCGCGCGACCGAGGCTGGATCGGCACCGGCTACCGCGGCGAGTTCGTCGACCTGGCGCCCGACCTCACCGAGAAATACGCGGCGGTGAGCATGTTCCACTACCTCGAACACACGCCGTACCCGCGCCAGCAGTTGGAGGCCGCGGTCAAGGTGATCCGGCCGGGCGGGCACCTGGTGATCGAGGTGCCCGATCCGGAAAGCCGGTGGGGACGGGTGCTCGGCCGCTGGTGGGTGCCGTGGTTGCAGCCGCAACACCTGAACTTCATCCCCATCGCTAACCTGCGCGAGGCGCTCACCGGCCTCGGGTTCACCGTGCTCGCCGAACAGCGCGCCGAGGCGCACGGCGGCTATGACCTGCTGCCGGCGCTGCTCCTCGTCCTGCACGCCGCGCTGACCAGGGGCGACGACGTGCCGTGGCGGCCGACGCCGCCGTCCCGGCTGGCCAGGTTCGTGCGCACGGCCGGCTTCAGGGCGGCCCTGCCGCTGTTCATCGCGAGCGCCATCGCCGACCGCGTGCTCGCCGGTTTCGTCGGCTCGCGCGGCTACGCCAACGCCTACCGGGTGGTCGCGGTCAAGAACTAGCGCTGATGTGCGCGTTCACAGTTTGTAAAGCTCCCTGCCGATGTGTCTTGACGGTGTGTGACGCACTGAGTACAGTCCACTCTGGCGAATAAGTAAGGATGCTTAACATATCCGGGGTTTACCGCCCTGGCTATGAGTTGTGCCCGTTCCACTGTGGACAGTCTCCCGTCAACCAACGGAGGCAACATGACAATGTTCAAACGGCGGGTACGCGCGCGTTCGCTCGTGACCGTGTTCGCCGCGCTGTTATCGCTCGTGGTCGCCCTGCTGGTCGGTGGAAACGCCGCGTCGGCGAGTTCGTCGGCATCGACGGAACAGGCGTTCGTCACGATGTACGGCTGGTACGACAACACTCCGCCGAGCGCCACCATCTCCTATCCGGTGATCCACCAGACAGCCGGCGGCACCGGCACCTGGGCCGACCCGATCACCTACGCCAGCTCGACGGCGGAAACCAAGGCCGGCACCAGGATCTACGTGCCCAGGGTGGGGAAGTACTTCATCATGGAGGACGACTGCTCCGAGTGCGATGCCGACTGGTCGGGCCACGGCCCCGACGGTGGCCCCAACATGTGGCACTTCGACCTGTGGCTCGGCGGCAAGGGCGGCAAGGCGATCAGCGCGATCGAGTGTGAGGACGCGCTGACCAACTACAACCCCGACAACACGCCGAAGCTCGAGTCGGTCATCGTCAACCCGCCGAGCAACGAGACCGTGTCCTCGGAGCCGTTGTTCAACACCAGCAACGGAAACTGCTACGGCGGAGCGAAGCCGCTCATCACCGTCGGCCAGTACAAGAACAAGAGCACCAGCCAGTGTCTCAACGATCCCGGCGACAAGACCACGGCCGGTTGGACGCTGGGCATGGCCGCGTGCAGCAGCGCGGCGGGCGAGCAGTTCGTCTTCGACGGCACGTTCCTGAGCGTCGGCAAGGTCGCCAACCAGTCCGGCGCGGTCTGCGCGTCCTCCGGCGGCGGCAACATCACGTTCAAGGCGTGCAACGGCGGCCCGACCCAGCAGTGGTCCGCCAACACCAACCTGACCATCTCCGACATCCAGACCGGCAAGCTGTGCTTCCGCACCAGCGGCAGCAAGGTGACCGCCGGCAAGTGCTCGGGTGGCGGGTCCGCCGTGCAGTGGACGTTCCCCACGACCCCGTTCACCGGTCCCGGCGCCTGACACCGCACGATCTCGTGGCCCCGCACCGATCCGGTGCGGGGCAACGTGTCATCGCGAAGTCATCGTGTCTCGGTCTCGCCTTGTTGGGGCCGGAGTTCCGGCGGATTATTGTTGGCCTTGTTGATCAGCGGGGGCGCGCATTCGGTTCTTGACGACCAATGCTTTGGCGTAGACCATTGGTAACGTTTACATTCACCGAGGGAGGTACGCCGATGACTGAAGAAGTCGAGCTGCCGGTGTGGACCACGCCGGACTTCGTCGAGTACGACACTCCGATGGAGATCACGGCCTACGTGGCCCGGACGGACTGATCCGCCGACCGATCGCGGGGCGGGTGTGTGTGGCCATGCGCCCGCCCCGCGCCGGTATGTCAAGGGAGACGGAGACCGTGACCGACCCGATGAGCCGGGACGAGTTCCTGGCCGCGCTGGGCGCGCTGTCCAGCCGCTACTGGGGCACCCACCCCTTTCACGTCCGCCTGCACGCGGGTGACCTGACCGCGCCGGAACTGAGGACCTGGGCGGCGAATCGCTGGTACTACCAGAGCGTGCTGCCGGTGAAGGACGCGGCCATCATCAGCAACTGCCCGCTGCCGGAGATCCGGCGCGCCTGGCTGCCGAGAATCGTCTACCACGACGGCACCGAGGAGGGCACCGGCGGTCGGGAGTACTGGCTGCGGCTGTGCGAGGCGTTCGGGCTGGACCGGGCCGAGGTGCTCGACGAGCGGCATGTGGTGCCGGGCGTGCGGTTCGCGGTCGACGCCTACGTCTCCTTCGCGCGGACGCGGCCGTGGGTGGAGGCGATCGCCTCGGGGTTGACCGAGATGTTCTCCGGTCACCTGATGCAGCGGCGGGTCGCGGACATGCTCGCGAACTATCCGTGGATCGGCGCGGACGCGCTGGCCTACTTCACCGTGCGGATCGACGCGGTGTCCGACGAGGGTCGGCAGACCGTGGACATCGTGGCGCGCCACGCGGTCACCCGCGCGCAGCAGGACGCCGCGATCGCCGCGCTGTCCTTCAAGTGCGACGTGCTGTGGAGCGTGCTCGACGCGATCGAGCTGGCCGGCAAGGGAAACTCGTGATCGCGGTGGGTGCGCGGCCCCGGATGCGGCGCGGCGTGCTGCTGCGTTATGACCGGGTTCGCGAGCGGCACGTGCTGATGTACCCGGAGGGCGTGTTGGTGCTCAACGACACCGCGGCCGACATCGTCGCGCACTGCGACGGCGGCGCCACTGTCGCCGAGATCACCGCGACGCTTCGCCTGCGCTACCGGGGTGTGCGGGACAACGACGTGGCGGCCGTGCTGGATCGGCTCGCGGGTCGGGGCATGATCGAGGTGGACGCACATGGCTGAGCCGCCGTTCGGGTTGCTCGCCGAGCTGACCCACCGCTGTCCGCTGCACTGCCCGTACTGCTCGAATCCGGTCGAACTGGTGCGCAGAGCCGACGAGCTGACTACCGAGCAGTGGCGGGACACCTTGACGCAGGCCAGCGAACTGGGCGTGTTGCAGGTGCACTTGTCCGGCGGTGAGCCGTTGGCCCGTCCCGATCTGCCCGAGATCGCCGCGCACGCCGCTGATCTGGGCTGTTACGTCAACCTGGTCACCAGCGGGCTCGGGCTGACCGAGCAGCGGATGGCCGACCTGGCCGCACGCGGTGTCGCGCACGTGCAGCTGTCCGTGCAGGCGGCCGATGCGGCGCTGGCCGACCGGATCGCGGGCACCCGCGCGCACCAGCACAAGATCGCGGCCGCCGCCGTGATCAAGTCGGCCGGGCTGCCGTTGACCGTGAACGCGGTGCTGCACAGGGCCAATCACGAGCAGGTCGGGCCGCTGATCGAGCTGGCCGAACGGCTCGGCGCGGATCGGCTGGAGTTGGCGAACACCCAATACTACGGCTGGGGCCTGGTCAATCGCTCCGCGTTGATGCCGACCGAGGATCAGCTTGCTGCCGCGACACCGGTCGTCCGGGCGGCGCGCGAACGGCTGGCCGGGCGGATGGAGATCGTGTATGTGGTGGCCGACTATCGCGACGCCTACCCGAAGCCGTGCATGCACGGGTGGGGCGCGCGGCAGTTGACCGTCGCGCCGAACGGGGACGTGCTGCCGTGCCCGGCCGCGAGCGTGCTACCCGACCTGGAGCTGGACAACGTGACGCGGCGGCCGTTGGCCGAGATCTGGTACGAGTCGACGTCGTTCAACGCCTTCCGCGGCACCGACTGGATGCGCGAGCCGTGTCGCAGCTGCGTGCGGCGCGACGAGGACCATGGCGGCTGTCGCTGCCAGGCGTACCTGCTGACCGGCGACGCGGCGAACACCGACCCGGTGTGTTCGCTCTCGCCGCACCACGACGTGGTGACGAAGGCGTTGGCGGCCACGTCCGAGGTGTTCACCATGCGCGGGGTGTCGTGAAGGTCGTCGTGCTCGGCACCGCCGCAGGCGGCGGATTTCCGCAGTGGAACTGTGCCTGCCCACGCTGCGTCGGGGCGCGCGCCGGGCTGCCGAACGTGGCGCCGCGCAGCCAGGACTGCCTCGCGGTCAGCGCGACCGGGCGGGAGTGGTACCTGGTCAACGCGTCCCCGGACATCCGCGCGCAGCTGCTCGCCCAACCGCTGTTGGCGCCCGGCCCCGGCCCGCGCGAGACGCCGATTCGCGGTGCGCTGCTCACCGACGCCGAACTCGATCACACCGCCGGCCTGGTCGCGTTGCGCGAGGGCGAGGGGTTCCGGGTGTGGGCGCCCGCCTCTGCGGTGCTCGCCATGGCGAGCACGCGGGCCACCATCGACAGCTACCACGAGTGGACCTGGCTCCCGGTCGCGGACGAGTTCGAGGTCGACGGCCTGCGGTGTCGCGTGTTCGGCGTGCACGACAAGCCGCCGCGTTATGCGGCGGCGGGGCCGGGGCCGTGGGCGGTCGCGTATCGGTTCACCGATCCGGCGACGGGTGGGTCGCTGGTCTACGCGCCGTGCCTGCGCGAGTGGCCCGCCGGGTTCGACGAGTTCGTGGCGGGCGCCGATCACGTGCTGTTGGACGGGACGTTCTACGGGGCCGACGAGATGTCCTCGGCGACCGGAGCGCATCGCGGCCAGCAGCGGATGGGACATCTGCCGATCAGCCTGAGCCTGCCGCTGTTGCGGCCGGGTATCCGTTGGCACTACACGCATCTCAACAACACGAATCCGCTGCTGGACACGGAATCGCCGGAGTGGGCGGCGTTGCGCGAGGCCGGCGCGGACGTGCTGGCGGACGGTGCGGTGTTCGAGTTATGACGTGGCGATGTCGCCGTAGCGGTCGCGGAGTTCGCGTTTGAGGATCTTGCCGCTCGGGTTCTTCGGCAGCGCGTCGGTGATGATCACGTACTTGGGGCGCTTGTAGCCGGCGAGCCTGGTGCGGGCGAACTCGATCAGCTCGTCGCTGGTCAGCGTGACGCCCTCGGTGGGGACGACGACCGCCGTCACCGCCTCGATCCAGCGCGGGTGCGCCACCCCGAAGACGGCGACCTCGGCGACCGCGTCGTGCTCGTAGAGGGCCTCCTCGACCTCGCGGCTGGCCACGTTCTCGCCGCCGGTCTTGATCATGTCCTTCTTCCGGTCGACGATGGTCAGGTAGCCGTCGGTGTCGAAAACACCGAGATCGCCGGAGTGGAACCAGCCGCCCGCGAAGGCGCGCGCGGTGATGTGAGGCTTGCCGAAGTAGCCCAGTGTCGCATGTGGACTCCGGTGCACGATCTCGCCGACCGTGCCGGCCGGCACCGGTTCGTCGAACTCGTCGACGACGCGAGTGTCCACATTGAGCACGGGCCGACCGGCCGAGCCGGCGCGGGCCACCTGCTCGTGCGGCTGGAGAATGGTGGCTAACGGCGCGAGTTCGGTCTGGCCGTAGAAGTTCCACAGCCGGATGTCCGGCAGCCGGGTGCCGAGTTCGCGCAGCACCTCGACCGGCATCGGTGAGGCGCCGTAGTAGCCCTTGACCAGGCTGCTCAGGTCGGTGTCGGCGAAGTCGGGGCAGCGCAGCAGCCCGATCCACACGGTCGGCGGGCTGAACAGCTTTGTCACTCGGTGTTCGGCGATCGTGGCCAGCACGGTCGCCGGGTCCGGGCCGCGCACGATGACGCTGGTGGCGCCGAGATAGATGTCCACGGACAGGAAGCAGTCGAGCTGCGCGCAGTGGTAGAGCGGCAGGGCATGCACCTCGACGTCGTCGCCGGACATGCCGCCGTCGATCGCGCAGCTGACGTACTGCCACATCAGCGACCTGCTGGTGTGGACGGCGCCCTTCGGCCGGGATTCGGTGCCGCTGGTGTACATCAGCCGGATCGGATCGTCGTCGTCGACCGCGACCGGTTCGGCGGCGGCGCCTTCGTGATCGGTCCAGGCGCGCAGGTCCAGCCAGTCGGACGGGGGAGTGCCGGTGCCCAGTTCGATGGACAGGCGCTGCCGCACTGTGCCGGCCGACTCCTTGATCGCGGCGTCGGCCGTCGCGGTGAGACCGTCCTCGACCACGAACGCCACGGCCTGCGCGTCGTCGAGGATGTAGGCGATCTCGGTGGCACCGAGCATGAAGTTGATCGGCACGAGCACCACGCCGCGCCGCGCGGTCGCGAACGCGAGCACCGCGAACTGCCAGCAGTTGTGCGACAGGATCGCGACCCGCTCGCCCTTGCCGATGCCCGCCGCCGCGATCGCGTTGGCGACCCGGTCGACGGACGCCTCGAACTCCGCGAAACTCAGCCGGGTCTCGCCGTCGATGATGGCGACCTTGTTCGGCTGGCGGGCCGCGCTGCGGCGCGGGATGTCGCCGAGCGCGTGTTGGCGAGCGCGGCGGATGTCGGCGGTGATCGGGTCGCTGACCATCGAAACAGCGTACTTCCCACCGTCCACTCATGCTATTCTCGTATTTCGAAGCTATGCACGGCAATCTGAAGATAGCGGGAGTGCGCATGGCGGCGAAGTCGCGGCCCGGCGGATCAGCGGACCGGGCGCCCTCGCCGGCCGTCGGCCGGACGCTGACCGTGCTGGAGACGTTGGCCGCGACCGACGACGGGCTGACCCTGACCGCGCTGGCCAAGACCACCGGCATCCCGCTGGCGACCTGCGCGTCCATTGTCTACACGCTGGAGGAGCGCGGCTACGCCACCCGGAAGGTGGTGGGCCGCAGTCACTTCTGGCGGCTGACGCTGCGGCTCTACGGCCTGACCGCCCAGCTCGTCCGCAAGGTCGACCTCTCCGCCATCGCCCAACCGGAACTGCGCCAACTCGCCGACAAGCTCGGCATGCCCGCGCACGTCGGCGTGCTCAACGGCGCCGAGGTCGTATACGTGGCCAAGGCGTCGACGCCGGGCTTCATCCAGTTCGACACGTATCCGGGCAAGGTCGCCCCGTTCGACCTGACCGCGCTGGGCCGCGCGATCGCGGCTTTTCTGCCGGACGACGAACTTGCGCCACTGCTCAGGCGGTTGTCGAAGGGGAAAGGGCCAAAGGCGGCCGAGGCCACGGCCAAGGCGTTCCAGGCCAAGCTCGCGCAGGTGCGCGAGCGCGGTTTCGCGGTCGAGGACGAGGAGGAGCAGGCTGGTATCGCCTGTGTGGCCGCGCCGTTCTTCTACGCGGACGGACGACTGGCGGGCGCGGTGGGCGTCACCGGTTTCGCCTCGGAACTGGTCGGCAATCGGGTGAACGAGGCCGGTGAACTCGTTGTGCGACAAGCGAAAAAGGTGTCGGGCAAGCTCGGCTACTGAGTGACCTCTTGTGCGCGGTGAGTCACCCTCCTATTATCTTCGGTTTAGGGAAGCTATTTTCGAAATAACGAAAGCCGCCCTGGGGAGGTTGCCGTGCGTATGCAACGACGTGCCACCGCCGCCGTGTCGGTCGCCGCGCTGGCACTGGTCGGGTTGCTCTCCGGATGTGGCGGCGGTGGTGGTGCAGGCAGCGGCCAGCAGCCGCTGAAACCCGCTGCCGACAGCGGTTCCGGCGCCATGAAGGACGGCGGAACGCTGGTCTACGGCCAGACCGCGGGCGTCTCCCAGCTCGATCCGAACGTGATCTCCAGCGGGGCGCAGACCATGCTGCAAACCCTGCTGTGGAACGGTCTCACCAAGATCAACCCGGACGACAGCGTCGGTCCGGACCTGGCCACGTCCTGGCAAAGCACGCCCGACTACCTGCACTGGACCTTCCACTTGCACCCGGGCGTGACCTACCACAACGGCCGCGCGTTCACCGCGACCGACGCCGCGCAGAACATCGAGCGGGTGCTCAACCCCACGACCGGTTCGCAGACGAGGCCACGCATCGAGATGATCAACACGGTCACCGCGACCGACCCGAACACGCTGGCCATCGACCTGAAGACGCCGAACCCGCAGCTCCCGCTGGCGCTGGTGAACGTCAAGATGACCGATGTCGCGGACATCGCGAACGTCAGCAAGGACGCCAACGGAACCGGGCCGTACAAGCTCAGGGCGTTCACCCCGGACCAGACCGTCGACCTCGTGCGCAACGGCAACTACTTCGGCGCCAAGCCGCACTTCGACGAGATCAAGGTCGTCCGCTACGCAGACTCGACCGCTGCCGAGACGGCGCTGCGCTCGGGCAGTATCAACGTGCTGTGGAGCGTCGCGCCGACCTCGGCCGCCGGCCTTGCGGCGGATGGCAGGAAGCTGCTCGCCGCGACCGACCCGGCCAGCGCGTTCGTCTGGGAGCTGGACACCACCTCGCCGCCGTTCAACAACCCCAAGGCGCGCCTTGCTCTTTCGTATGCCGCCGATCGAGTGTCGATGATGCAGGCCGGCTACGCCGGGTTCGGCGTGACCGGCACGTCGGACGAGATCGTCAGCCCGAGCAACAAGTACTACAACAAGAGCCTGCCGACCGACGCCTACGACCTGAACAAGGCCAAGGAACTCTTCGCCGAGGCAGGCGTCCATTCCGGTGACACGCTGACCTACTGGACCACCTCGGGCAGCTACACCGAGTGGACGACGATGGGCGAGATCCTCCAACAGAGCCTCGGCCAGATCGGCATCAAGCTCAACATCCAGGCCAACGAGATCGCCACCTGGTCGGCGAAGACCTACCCGAAGGGCAAGAAGTATCCCGGCCTGATCGCGGCGAACTACATCTCGCTCGCGCCGCCGCTGCCCAACACATATCCGCTGGAATGGTTCTCCAGCAGCGGAACCTGTGAGTGCAACTGGGTGCCACCGGCACGCTACGACGCCGACGAGCAGACCATCGAGCAGCAGGGTGACGGGCCGGCGCGCACCGCGGCCTTCGACGAGATGCAGCAGATCCTGCACGACCAGGCGCCGGTGATCGTCATCGGCAACACCTCGTTCCTGTCCGTTGTCGGCGCCGATGTGCGCGGTGTGTGGGTCGAGAGCGAGGGCACGCTGCACCTGGAGGACGCCGGATTCGCGGCCTAGCAGACCGGAGGGCTGATGGTCGGGTATCTCCTGCGCCGGCTCGGCGCGAGCGTGTTGATGATCGTCCTGGTGTCGATGCTGATCTTCGTGGTGCTCCGGCTGCTGCCGGGCGACCCGACGATCACCAGATTCGGCCAGCAGGAAGGCATCGACCCGAGGACGATCGCGGCGATGCGCGCGCAGTTGGGCCTCAACGATCCGATCATCGTGCAGTACTGGCACTGGGTCACCGGGATCGTCGTGCACGGCGATCTCGGCAGGTCCTACTTCAGCCAGTTCGCGGTCGGCACGCTGATCGCGCAACGGCTCGGGCCGACACTCGAACTGTCCGTCGCCGGGCTGTTCCTGGCCGTGGTGTTCGCGGTCGTGCTGGCCGTGCTGCCCACCATCCTTCGTGGACGGTGGTGGTCGCGGCTGGTCGGCACGTACACCACGATCGGTCTTTCGGCGCCGCCGTTCGTGTTCGGCATCGTGTTCGTCGCGCTGTTCAGCGTGAAGCTGGGCTGGCTTCCCGACCGCGGCTACGTCTCGCCGTCTGCCGATCTCGGCGGCAACCTGCGGCTACTCGTCCTGCCCGCGGTCACGCTCGGCCTCGCGCTGTCCGCGCCGCTGATCCGCTACCTGCGGGCCAGCCTCGCCGACGTGGAGACCTCGTCGTTCGTCCGCACGGCGACCGGGAAGGGCATCACGCGGTCATCGGTGGTGTTCGGGCACGTGCTGCCCAACGGGTTGCTGCCGGCGCTCACCTCGCTGGGTGTCTCGGTCGGCGCGGTGCTCGGTGGCGCGGTCGTGGTCGAGTACGTGTTCGCCTGGCCGGGGCTGGGCTCGCTGATCGTCGACTCGGTCTTCAAACGGGATTACGCGGTGCTGCAGAGTACGGTCCTGTTGCTGGCCACGGTGTTCGTGTTGGTGAACCTGCTGGTGGACATCCTGTACGGGGTGCTGGATCCGCGACTGCGGGTGAGCGGTGATCGTCGATGACCGCGTCGAGCCCGCCGGTGCTGCTGGAGGAACCGCCCGCACTGCCCGAGGACTCCGGTCCCGGCCTGCTGCGCAGATACCTGACCCGGCCGCCGGTGATCGCCGCGCTGGTCGTCATCGGCGTGCTGGTGATCATGGCGGTGATCGCGCCCTGGGTGCTGCACTCGCCGACCGCGCTGGACGTGCCGGACCGCTTCGCGCCACCGTCCGGGGCGCATCCCTTCGGTACCGACGAACTCGGCCGCGACCTGCTGTCCAGGGTCGCCTATGCGGGCCGGCTCTCGCTCGGCATCGCCTTCGGCGCAACCGTGTTCGCGATGGTGCTCGGCACGGTCTGGGGCATGGCGGCCGCGGCGCGCGGCGGCTGGGTCGACGAGGTGCTGATGCGCATCGCCGAGGCCGGCATGGCCATCCCGATCATCCTGTTCGCGCTGGTGTTCGTCGCCGCGTTCGGCGCCGACCTGGTCGCGATGACGCTGATCACCGGCTTTCTGATGTCCTTCCTGACCGCCCGCATCGCCAGATCGGCGGTGCTGTCCGAACTGAAGTCGGAGTACGTGCACGGCCTGACCGCGGTCGGGGTGCCACGGATGCGCATCCTGTTCGGCGAGGTGCTGCCCAACACGCTGCCCTCCCTGCTCGCGCAGTCCTCGCTGAACCTGGCCACCTCGGTGATGCTGGAGGCGACGCTGAGCTTCGTCGGCCTCGGCGTGCAGCCACCGGCAGCGTCCTGGGGCACCATGTTGCAGAACGGCTACAGCCACCTGTACGAGTCGATCTGGTACCCGCTGATGCCGGCCCTGGTGATCGTGCTGGCCATCGCCGCGCTGAACACGCTGGGCAGCGAGTTGCAGGTGGTACTGCACCGGAGCGCCTCATGACCGAACCGCTGCTGCGGATCAGCGAGCTGCGCATCGGCGTGCGCACGGCCAACGCGGTCCGGCCGCTGGTCGAGGGCGTCGACCTGGCGATCGAGCCGGGCCAGCGGGCCGCGCTGGTCGGCGAGTCCGGCAGCGGCAAGACGCTGACCGCGCTGTCGGTGATGCGGCTGAACCCGCCGCCGACCCTGGTCACCGGGGGCCGGATCGAGCTGGCCAGCAAGGACATCGCCACCGCGACCGAGCGCGACATGGTCGGCCTGCGCGGCGCCGAGATGGCCATGATCTACCAGGATCCGCTGTCCAGCCTCAATCCGGTGCGGACCGTCGGCCACCAACTCGTCGAGGCGATCCGCGCGCACACCACGATTCGCGCGCGAGCGGCGAAGCGGCGAGCGGTCGACCTGCTCGGCGAGGTCGGCGTGCCGGACCCGGTCACGCGGATCGACGACTATCCGCACCAGTTCTCCGGCGGCATGCGGCAGCGCGTGATGATCGCGATGGCGGTCTCCTGCTCGCCGTCGTTGCTGATCGCGGACGAGCCGACCACCGCGCTGGACGTGACCACCCAGGCGCGCATCCTCGACCTGCTGGTCGACCTGTCCGACCAGCGCGGCATGGCGGTCCTGTTCATCACGCACGACCTGGCCATCGCGTCCGGCTTCTGTGAGCGGATCAACGTGATGCGCCACGGGAAGCTGGTCGAGCACGGGAAGATGGGCACCGTCCTGGCCGCGCCCGCCCATCCCTACACGCGCACCCTGCTCGACGCCGTGATCACGCTGGACGCGCAGCCGCGCACGGCAGCCGTCGAACCGTCCGATGCGGATGGTCCATTGGTCGAGGCGCGCGACGTGGTGCGGACATTCGGCCGGTCGGTGCGCGCGGTGGACGGGGTGTCGCTGAGCATTCCGCGCGGCGGCACGTTCGGGCTGGTCGGCGAGTCGGGTTCGGGCAAGTCGACGTTGGCCGGCCTGCTGCTCGGCCTGGACCGGCCGGAGTCGGGTTCGGTGCGGTTCGCCGGCACCGAACTCGCGACGCTGAGCCGGGAGGCGCTGCGGGCGCGGCGCCGGCACATGCAGGTGGTGTTGCAGGATCCGATCGGTTCGTTGAACCGGCGCAAGACGGTCGCGCAGATCGTGGCCCTGCCGCTGGCCGTGCACGATCGGATGAGCAGGGCGCGGCGGCGGGATCGGGTCGCGGAGCTGCTGGATCTGGTTCGGCTGCCGAAGGCGCTGCTCGGCCGGTATCCGCGCGAGCTGTCCGGTGGCCAGTGCCAGCGGGTGAACATCGCCCGCGCGATCGCGCTCAAGCCCGACTTCCTGGTGCTGGACGAGGCGGTGTCCGCGGTCGACGTGGTGATCCAGGCGCAGATCCTGGACCTGCTCGGCGACCTCCAGGACGAACTCGGCCTGACCTACCTGTTCGTCTCGCACGACCTGGCCGTGGTCCGCTACATGGCGCCGACGATCGCGGTGATGTACCGGGGCCGGATCGTCGAGCAGGGCGACCGGGCGGACATCTTCCGCAATCCCGCGCACGAGTACACCCGGCAGCTGATCGACGCGATCCCTGCGGTGGAACTGGACGGCGAGCGGGTGCGCAGATGACGGAGGTCAACCTGGCTCTGGTCGGCATCGGCGACATCGCCATGACCGCTCATCTGCCCGCACTGCGCCGCCAGTCGCGGGCCAAGCTGGTCGCCGTCGTCGACCCGGACCCGACCCGACTGGCCGAGGTTGCGGATGTGCCCGGCTATGCCGACCTGGTCGAGCTGCCGTCCGATGTGGACGGCGTGATCCTGGCGACGCCGCCCTGGGTGACCACCGGACTGATCGTGCGTGCCGCCGAGGCCGGCAGGTTCGTGCTGGCCGAGAAACCGGTGGCGACCTCGGTCACGGCGGCGATGCCGCTGGTCGAGCTGTCGGACGAGTTGGCAGCACGGGTCCAGGTCGGACTGACCTACCGGCACGATCCCGCGATGGAGCTGCTGCGCAGTTGGATCAGCACCGACCAACTCGGCAGCCCGCTGCTGGTGCGGGCGCACATCTACGACGAGCGCAGAGACCCGACCGATCCGGCGCACGAGGAGCGGCTGACCGCGACGCTGGCGCACGGCACGCCGGTCATGCACGAGGGCTCGCACGTGTTCGACTGGCTGTCCTATCTGCTCGGTGGCCCGCCGGAGGAGTTGGCCGACGCCTGGTCGGTGCGTACCTCGCCGAAGCTGCCGGCCGCCAACCTCATCGGGGCGCGGCTGCGCTACCCGGATTCGGCGATGGCCGTCGTCGAGTTCGGCTGGCTGACCGATGCGCTGCCGCCGTGTGAGTTGAGCGTGCTCGGCGACCGCGGCCACGCCGTGCTGGACCTGCGCACCTTCGGACTGCGGCTGGACACCGGCGGCCTGCTCGACACGGTGGACTTCCCTGGTGATCGGGTGGAGCGCTGCTTCGACCGGCAACTCGACCGGTTCATCGACCTGATCACCGGCACCGGCGGCCCGACCCCGAACCTCGCCGACGGACTTGCCGCGCTGGAGACCAGCGAACGGGTGGCCAGGAAGGCGGAGCAATGTCCGGCATGATCGACTTCCACACCCACACGCCGGCCTGGCACAGCGCCACCTGGCTGAGCGGGACCGCGTTCAGCGTGGACGAGTTCATCGCGTTCCTGGACAACTCGGGCATCGCGGCCGCCGTCGTGCTCAGCCATGACGGTCTGTTCAACGCCCGGCCGGAGGCCAACGACGACCTCGCGGAATTCGTTGGGGCCTACCGGAACCGGCTGGTCGGCTTCGGCACGGTCAACCCGCGCCACGACGACGCGGTCGCGCAAACCCGCCGCTGCTTCGCCGAACTGGGCCTGGCCGGGCTGAAGATGCATCCCTGGCTGCAAGGGTTCAGCATGCACGAAGCGAGCCTCGACCCGATCTGCGAGGTGGTCACCGAGTACGGCGGCATCGTGCTCGCGCACGACGGCACCCCGCCCTACTCGACCCCGGCCCAGATCGCCGCACTGGCTCGCCGGCATCCCGAACTGCCGGTCGTGCTCGGCCACGGCGGCCTGCACGACTGCTGGCGGGAGGCGCTGGCCGCGGTGACCGAGACGGCCAACCTGTACCTGTGCATCTGCGGCACGCCGCCCTACGCGGCCCGGCACATCCTCGCGCACGGGCCGCTGGACCGAATCCTGTTCGGCACGGACGCGGGCCTCTCGGACAAGGCCAGCCAGGACTACGCGGCGGCCCGAGTGTCCGAAACAGACGGTTGGGGCATCACCGACGCGCAGCGGCAGGCCATGCTGGTCGACAATCCGCGCAGGCTGCTCGGGCGGTGGCTGCCGTGACCGCGACCATCGCGGCCGTGCAGACCGCGCGGGTGAGCTTGGCCGCGCATCCGGACTTGGTGGTGCGCGGCGCCAAAGGCGCGCACGACCGGTCGGACTTCCTGCTGGTCCGGGTGCTCACCTCGGATGACGTGCCCGGGTATGGCGAGGTGAGCGCGACGCCGCTGTGGAGCGGCGAGGACGGCAGCACGGCCGAGCACCTGATCCGCGAGGTGCTCACGCCTGCCTTGCTCGGCAGGCCGCTGGTGCCGGTCGGTGCGCTGGAAGTGTTGATGGACAAGGCCCTGGCCGCCAATCCGTTCACGAAGGCCGGCGTGTCGATCGCGTTGTGGGACGCGCATGCGCGGGCGCTGGGCGTGCCGCTCGCGGTCGCGCTGGGTGGGCCGTACCGCGACGAGGTGCCGATCAAGCTCTCGCTCTCCGGCGACGACGACCGGCTTGAGCACGTTTTCCAGGCCGCCCACGCGGCCGGTTTCCGGTCGTTCAAGGTGAAGGTCGGGCTCGGTGTCGACGGCGACGTGCGCCGGTTCGCGCTGGCGCGGAAGTTGGCCGGGCCGGACGCGTTCCTGGGGGCCGACGCCAACGGCGGCTGGTCCAGGGCGCAGGCGCGGCAGGCGATTCGCGGGCTCGCCGAGTACGGTCCCGCGTTCATCGAACAGCCACTGCCCGCGGGCGACCTGGTGGGGATGCACGCGTTGCGGGCCGAGGGTCTGCCGATCGTGGCCGACGAATCCGTGTTCGGCACCGAGGACCTGGTCCGCGTGATCCAGGCCGACGCCGCCGACGTGGTGAGCATCTACGTCGGCAAGAGCGGCGGGCCGGGCAGGGCGGTCGCCATGGGGCGGATCGCGGAGGCGTTCGGCATCGACACACTGCTGGGCAGCAACGGCGAACTCGGCCTCGGTGCCGCCGCGCAACTGCACGTCGCCTGCGCGCTGCCCGCGCTGAGCACCAGCCTGCCCTCGGACATCATCGGCGCGCACTACTACGCGGAGGACATCCTGGCGACACCGTTGGACAGCGACGGCACGCGGGTCCGGCTGGGCGGCGAACCCGGCCTCGGCGTGCTGCCGCGCGAGGACCTGATACGGAAATTCCGGTAGGGGGAGGGCCCACATGATCGTCGACGTGCACACGCACACGCCAACGCACCGGGACACGGTGCCGCCGCAGGAGCGGCGGGTGTACGACAACTGGCGCACCGACCGGCCGGTGGTCACCACGAACACCTGGGCCGATTACGACGCAGCGATGTCGGCCGCCGATGTGACGATCGTGTTCAACATCGCGGTCGACGATCCGGTGGCCATGACCGGCCTGCCCTATCCGCCCGAGCGGACCAACGACGCCACGGCCGAGTTCGTCGCCACCGATCCGACCAGAAGGATCGGCTTCATGTCGGTGAACCCGCTGTGGCCCAACGTGATCGAGGAGGCGGACCGCTGCCGGGACCTGGGCCTGGTCGGCGTCAAACTCGGGCCGAACTACCAGAACTTCGATCCGCTCGGCGCGGAGGCGTTCGCGTTCTACCGGTACTGCGAGCGGCTCCATCTGCCGATCCTGTTCCACCAGGGCACCTCGCCGATCAGCAGCGCGCCGCTGCGCTACACCTATCCGCTGGTCATGGACGAGATCGCGATCGCGTTCCCGGAACTGCGGATCGTCATGGCGCACATGGGGCATCCGTGGGGCACCGAGACCGTGGTGACGATCCGCAAGCATCCGCACGTGTATGCCGACGTGTCCTCGATCTACCTGCGGCCGTGGGTCTGCTACCAGTCGCTGCTGGCCGCCGTGGAATGGGGCGTGCCGCACAAGCTGCTGCTCGGCTCGGACTTCCCGATCGCCAATACGGGTGAGGCGATCGCGGGACTGCGCAGGGTCAACGACATCGTCGAGGGCACCCGGATGCCCAGGGTGTCGCGGGAGGTGGTCGAGTCGATCGTGCACGCGGACGCGCTCGGTGCGCTCGGGCTCGCCGTCCGGGAGACGGCATGATCATCGACGCGCACGTGCGGCTCGGCACCGGCCGCGAGGTCGAGCTGGATGCCGAGCAGTTGCTGTCCACAATGGATTCGCTTGGCATCGACAGGTCGGTGGTCAGCCCGGACGAGCGGTGCATCGCCGTCGCCAACGGCGTCGGCAACATCGCGGTGGCCAAGGCCGCTGCCGCGTCCGGTGGCCGACTGCTCGCCTATGCGGTGGCGAATCCCTGGCACGGCAGGGAAGCCGTGGACGAGCTGGGTCGGGCTGCTGACCTCGGCGCGGTCGCGCTCGCCGTGGACGCCGTGTTGCAGGGCTTCGACCTGCTGGACGGCCTCGTCGATCCGTTGCTGGAGTTCGCCGCCGAGCAGGACTGGCCGGTGTACGTGCGCACCGGCACGCCACCGTCCGCGTTGCCGCTGCCGCTGGCCTCGTTGGCGCTGCGGCATCCTTCGGTGTCGTTCATCATGGGTCGCAGCGGCGCCACGGATTTCTGGATCGACGCCGCGCCCGCGTTGCGCTACGCGCCGAACCTCTACGCGGACACCAGTTACGCGCCCTGGGACACGGTGCTTTCCGAGTTCGCGCGGGACGAGGAGATCGGCACGTCGCGAGTGTTGTTCTGTACCGATTCCCCGTACACCGTGCCGGCCGCCGAGCTGAAGCGGGTGCGGGACTGGACAATCACCGAATCCGAACGGGCTTCGGTGCTCGGCGGGACCGCGCATCAGCTGTTCGGCGGTAATCAGCGCGAATAGGCACGGTTATACTTCCCCATATCGAAGCATTATTCGCTATTTCGAAAAGTCGGGAATAGTCGATGGCGACGCAGGATGAAACACTGACCACAGTGGACATCGCAGGCGAGGTGCGCTCGCCGTCGCCGGTGCGCGGTGTCTCACCGGTGCTTTCGGTGCCGTTCACCGAGAACGACGACATCGATGTCGACGGGTTCCGGCGCACCGTGCGCTATGCGCTGGGCACCGGCGTGACCAGCGTGATGTTCCCCGGTTTCGCATCGGAGTACCACAAGCTCGCTGAGCCGGAGCGGGCCGAGCTGACCGCCGTGCTGCTCGACGAGACCAGCGTCCGGTCGGACGTCTCCGCGATCATCGCCGTGCAGGACCACGCCACCCGGCTCGCGGTGGCCAGGGCACGGGCCGCGGTCGCGGACGGCGCGGACGCCATCAACCTGCTGCCGCCGCACTTCCTCGCCCCGTCCCGGCGCGCGGTCGCCGAGCACATCAGGGCCGTGCTGGACGCGGTCGCGCCGACCCCGGTCGTGCTGCAGTACGCGCCGACCGAGACCGGCACCAGCCTGGACGGCCAGGTCATCGCCTCGATCGCGCGCGACCATCCGAACCTCGCCCTGGTCAAGGTGGAGTCCAGTCCGCCGGGCGCGCTGATCGCGGAACTGGCCGATGGCGATCCGCCACTGCCCTCGGTCGAGGGCTACGCGGGCGTGCAGCTGCCGGACGCGATTCGGCGCGGTGCGGTCGGCACCCAGCCCGGCTGCTCGTTCACCGAGATCTACGTGGAGATCTGGCGACGGTTCGAGACCGGCGACCCCGACGGGGGCTACGAACTGCATCGCAGGCTGCTGCCCTACATCTCCTACTGGATGCTGGACACCGAGCTCATCATCGCGGCCGAGAAGCTGGTCGCCGCCCGGCGCGGCCTGATCGCCATCAGCCGCTGCCGCGCTCCCGGCCATCGGCTGGACCACGAGGAGATTGCCATGGTCGACCGCTTCCTCGCCGAGTTCGTCGAGCTGCTACCCGACCTTTCCTGACCGCCATCCCACCCTGCGAAGAAAAACCTGGAGGGCCACATGTCTTCACGACTGTCCCGGCGGCAGGCGCTTCAGCTTGCCGGTGCCGCGACCGCGGGCGGCGCGCTGCTCGGCGCGTTACCCGCGACCCCTGCCGCGGCGGACACCATCGTGTCCACCGCGCTGAACCCGACCGACCCGGAACCCAACGTCAACCTGGCCAAGAACTGGTGGCCTGCCGCCCGGCAGGTGTGGACGCCGCTGGGCTGGAAGGGCCACCTGTTCCGGTTCAACGCCTTCTACGACGGCACCATGATCTGCGAGCCGGGCGCGGTGCTCGCCGGCCCGAAGCCGGACATCGTGCACGACGGCCCGAAGCCCGACGTCGTGCCCTACCAGGGCAAGAACTTCCAGGTCACCGTGGTGATGCCGAACCGGGACGGTTCGTTCGACGCGTTCCCCACCACCGACCACGAGATGTGGAGCGACGACCTGGGCCTGCGCAAGCAGGGCTGGACCCAGCAGAACGAGACACCGCTGCTGTGGACCGAGTTCCGCCGTCAGGAAGGCTTCGTGCTGACCGAGTCGGCGTTCGTTCACGTCAAGGGTGGTCAGGAGGTGCAGACCGCCATTGAGCCGATCTACGTGCGGATGCGCTTCACCATCACGCACGTCGACCCGCGCCTGCTCACCCCCGACTTCACGTTCCTGCTGCGGCTGAGCAAGGCGTACCTGAAGCCGGCAGGCGTGTTCAACCAGCAGGACGGCGTGCCGGTGTGGGTGCGGCCGGATGCCGCGCCGCTGGACAGTCCACTGCGGATCGACAGGATCTACAACCCGGGCGGGAACCCGATGACCGTGCCGGTCTACGACACCATCGGCAACGTCCGGATGATCATGGCGCTGCCGGCCCAGAGTTCCATCTCCTTCGCGCCCAACGCGACCACCAACGGCGTGTACGACGTCCAGGTCGGCATGCCGGTGACGATGGGCAACTTCATCGAGCTGATGGTGCCGATGCTGACCGAGCCGCTCGACGAGGCCAACCGCGAGTTCAACCTCGGCTGGGACGGCGCGCTCGCCGAGTGCGAGGCGTTCTGGAAGCCGAAGGCCAGTACCGTGGCCAACATCCAGACGCCGGAACCGTATGTCAACGAGTTCTTCCGGCGCAGTCCGCAGCTCGCGCAGATCGTGGCCGAGAAGAACACCGACACCGGCCTCTGGACCTTCCTGTCCGGCTCCTACGCCTACGACGTCCTCTGGAGCACGCCGACCTCGATGGTCAGCCACATGTTCATGGACCTGCTCGGCTACCACGACGTCGTCGAGCAGCACATCCAGATCTACAAACAGTTCCAGGGCACCAGAGTGCCACCGAGTTCCGCCTTCAACGGCATACTGTATCCCGGTTACCTGTGCACGCCCGCGTCGTTGCAGGCGATCGACTGGATGAGCGACCACGGCGCGATCCTCGAACTCATCAGCGTGCACGCGTTGCTCACCAACAGCGCCGAGTTCATCAGCGGCTGGCTGGACGTGATCGTCAACGCGTGCGACTTCATCGAGCAGGCCTGCGCGATCACCAGACACCGTGGTGTGCAGGGATTGCTGCCGCCCGGGTTCGCCACCGACGAACAGATCGAGACGCAGGGCATCATCAGCCAGGCGTTCACCTATCGCGGCCTGCACACGGCGGTCACGCTGCTGACCCGGCTCGGCCATCCGAGAGCCGCCGAGTTCGCCGCGTTCGCGAACAATTTCAAGAACATCTACGTGACCGCGTTACGCGCGCTCGCCGCGAACGCACAGACCTGGACCGACGCGAACGGAAACAAGCACCCCATCATCCCGGCCAACTTCACCGGCGAGGTCGGCTCGTTCGACGACCTGACCATGCTCGACACCGGCGCGCTCATGTCGGTCTACGCCGGCCTGCTCCCGGCGAGCGACGACCTGATGACCTCCTACGTCGACTACTTCCGCAACGGCCCCAACACGCTGATCTACGACGCCGCCCACCACAACGCGCTGGACCGGCCGATCCTCGACCACGAACAGTCCAGTTCGGAGCCCTGTTACAGCTGGAACATGTTCCACAACTGGCAACTGGGCGATCGGCGGCACTACCTCGAAGGGCTCTACGGCCTGATCGTCGGCGGCATCTCGCAGGACACCTACATCTCCAGCGAACACCGCAACGCCATCTACGGCAACCTGTTCTGCCAGCCGGTGATCGTCTGGTCGGCCCGCCACGCGGTGATCGACGACGAGATCGTGGACAACGAACTGCACCTACTGCGGCTGTGCCCGTTGGCCTGGCTCTCGCCGAGTTCGCCGACCGTGTTCGACAACGTGCCGACCCGGTACGGCCCGGTGAGCCTGGAATTCCGGCTCAGTCACGACGGCCGCGGCCTCAACGTCAATTTCAGTGCGAAGTTCCACCACCCGCCGGCTCGGGTGATCCTGCACCGGCCACCGGTGCCCGGCCTGAACGGGATGTCCGTCAACGGCCGTGGCACCGGCAACGCACGCCAGTTCACCCTCTGATCCCTCCGCTTTCGGCTGTCCGCGCAATGGAGTGCCGCCATGGCCACAAGACGTTTGCTCGCCCTGCTCGCTGCCACCATGCTCATCACCGCCGTGCCGGCCTTCGGTGCGCAGGCCACGCCTACCGGGCGACCACCCGCACACCGCGTCGACTTCTCGGCGCTGCACCCGGTCGCGACACAACATCCGCTCGACGTGACCGGCGACGGCCGCGCCGACCTGGTCACCAGAACCAACCCGCCGGACACCGGTTCGCTGTGGGTCTATCTGAACAACGGCTCGACGCCGCCGTGGCAGTCGAGATATCTGGCCGGCAACCAGTGGGCCTTCGCCAACACGCTGCTGCTCGGCGATGTCACCGGCGACGGCCGACTGGACGTGGTCGCCCGCGATCCGAACCTGGCCAACGGAACCCTGTGGATCTACCCGAACAACGGTTCCACCACCGGCAATCCGTGGACCACCCGCTACGCGGCCGGCACCGGCTGGGACACCGTGGACACTTTGCTGCTCGGCGACATGAACGGGGACGGCCACGCCGACATCGTCGCCCGCGACCCGAACTCGGACAACGGAGACCTCTGGATCTATCCCAACGATGGCGCTGCCGCCGGGACGGACCCGTTCACCTCACGGTTCGGCGCCGGCACCGGCTGGGACCTGGCCACCGCGATGATGCTCGGTGACGTGAACGGCGACGGCCATCCCGATGTGGTGGTCAGGGACGGCAGCGGCGCGCTGTGGATCTACCCGAACGACGGCGCCACGACGGTCAATCCCTACGTCAGCCGCTACGCCGCCGGCACCGGGTGGAACAGCGCGAACACCATGCTGCTCGGCGATGTCACCGGTGACGGCCATCCGGACATCGTGACCAGGGACGACGCCGGCACCATCTGGATCTACCCGCACAGCGGCGTCACCACCGGAAATCCGTGGACCGCCGCGCCGATCTCGGCGGGCGGCGGGTGGAACTTCGCCAACGCGTTCCTGCTCGGCGACATCAACGGCGATGGCAAAGCCGACCTGCTGGCCAGGGTCGCGGGCGGCGCGCTGTCGCTGTACCCGAACAACGCCACCGCGAACCCGTGGACGACCAGCATCTCGGCCGGCACCGGCTGGGACGCCTTCGACCAGTTGCTGCTCGGCGACGTGAACGGCGACCACCGCGCCGACCTGCTCGCCAGGGATCCGAACAGGGACAACGGAGATCTCTGGATCTACCCGAACAGCGGCGCGACCGGCGTCGACCCCTGGACCGTGCCCCGGATCTGGGTCGGCAACGGCTGGAACCTGGCGACCGCGATGGCGCTCGGCGACCTGACCGGTGACGGCAACACCGACATCCTGGTCCGCGATTCGGCCGGCACGCTCTGGGTCTATCCGGGCACCGGAGCGACCACCGGCAGTCCGTTCACGCTGCCCCGCACCTGGGCCGGCACCGGGTGGAACACCGCGCGGGCGCTGGCGCTGGCCGACGTCAACGGCGACGGCCTTGTCGACCTGATCGACCAGGAATCCGACGGCACCATGTGGATCTACCTGACCGAGCCGTCCGGGGTTTCCACGCCGCCGCCGATCCAGGTCACCGGCGACTGGTCCGGCACCAACGCGATCGCCGTCGGCGACGTGGACGGCACCGGCCACCCGGACCTGGTCACCCGGGATTCCACCGGTGCGCTGTGGATCTACCCGAACAACGGCTCGACCACCGGCGACCCGTGGACCATCGCACCGCACCAGGCGGGCGGTGACTGGTCGGCCGCCAACGCCCTGCTGCTGAACTGATCGGCACTAATCGGCCAACTGGTTGACCGCGGCCGCGAACACCTTCGGCAGGCGCGCCGCCACCGGCACCACGGCTCGTCCGATGCCCGGTCGGCGGCGCGCCCAGAGCAGTCCCGCGGTGATGAACCGGGACCGCCAGGTCGCCCGCTGCCAGGCCCGCTCGTAGTCCTGCGGCCGATCCCGTACCAGGCAGCCGACCAGTTCGCGGGCGGCGGCCAGCGAGACCGCGATGCCTTCGCCGGTCAGCGGATCGACGTAGCCCGCCGCGTCGCCGACCAGCAGCACCCGCCCACGCGCCCGTTCATGCACGCGCTGGCGCATGGCCCCGGCGCCGCGCACCGACGACACCGGCTCGCCCCGCGCGAGCCACTCCGCCAGCGCCGGGAAGGCGCGCAGCTGCGCGTCGAACGAACCCTGCGTGCCGCTGAGCAGCGCGACATTCACCAGGTCCGGCGCGACCGGGGTGATGTATGCCTCGGCGTGCTCGGCCCAGGTGACCTCGACGAACTCGCTCTCCGGCGGCAGCGCGTAGTGCCGACGCTGGCCCCAGCGTCGAATCTGCCGCGCCACCGTGTGAAACCCGGCCGCCGCGCGCACCGTCGAGTGCAGGCCGTCCGCGCCGACGAGATACCGCGCCCGCTCGCCGCCCGCCTCGACCCCGTCCGCGTCCTGCCGGATCTCGGTGATCCGCTGCTCGCGCACGGGAATCCCGGCCTCGGCGACGGCCTCGCGCAGCGCCGAATGCAGCACGGTCCGGCGCACGCCGCGACCGAGCCCGGACCGGAAATCCGCCGACACGACCGTCTCGCCGCGCTGGTAGGTGATGCCGCGAAACGGATGGCCCGGCGGATCGATGCCCAGAGCGGCGAGCGACCGCACCGCGCCCGGCATCAGGCCCTCCGCGCACGCCTTGTCGATCGAGCCGGCTCGCTGCTCGAAGACGACCACGTCGAGTCCGGCACGCGTGGCGCCCAACGCGACGGCGAGCCCGGCGGGCCCGCCGCCGACCACGATCAGGTCAGCCATCGGCGGCCTGCGATGAGCGCCCGCACCGCGGCGGCGGCATCCTCCGGCGCGTTCTCGTCGACGCCATGGTCGACCAGGAGGGTCGCGTGGCCGTGCGCGGTCGCGATGACGGCCGAGGTGAGCCGCTGGGCGTGCTCGTCGGTGCCGCAGATCTGGCGGGCCGGCGCGAGGAACAGCGCGCCGATCCGCTCACCCATCCGCTGGAGATCGGGCCTGCGCTTGTCCAGGCCCGCGCCGTAGAGAGCCTGGAACAGCGGTCGCTGCTCGGCGGCGAACCGGACGTACTCGGCCGACGCCGCGGCCAGTCGCTGCGCGGGGGAGCCGTCCACGGTGACGCGGACCAGCCGCTCGTGCAGCACGTCGCCGGCATGCACGGCGACCGCGGCGAGCAGTTCGTCCCGGTCGGCGAAGTGCCGGTAGGGCGCGGCCTGGGCGACGCCGAGCCTGCGGCTCACCTCGGCCATGGAGAAGGCTTCCAGGCCGCGTTCGGCCAGCAGATCGATCGACGTGTCGATCAACGCGGCCCGCAGCGCGCCGTGGTGGTACCGCTCTCTCCTGGCAGTGTCCGGCATACCGACACTCTAGGTCGACTCCGGAGCCTCCATCGGGAAGGGCACGACGCGGCGCATCACCGCGTCCCAGGCGCGATCGCCGAGCAGCCGCCGGACCGTCGGCGCCACCTTCGCCTGCGAGCCGACCCGGTAACGCGCCTTCGGCCGCCGCGCACGGACCGCCCGGACGATCACCTCGGCCACGTCCTCGGCGGTGCTCACGCCGCTCGATCCCGGGCGATGGGCGCGCTCGGCCATCCGGTCGATGCTCGCCTTGTAGCCCGCGTAGGGTCCACCGTGGACGGTCGGTGTGTGCGCCTCGCTGTTGGCCATGAACCGGGTGCGTACCGCGCCGGGTTCGATCAGCACGGACCGCACGCCGAACGGCCCAACCTCCATGCGCAGCGTGTCCGCCAGCGCTTCCAGCGCGTACTTGGTCATCGCGTAGGGGCAGCCGGTCGGGGGAGTGACCAGGCCGGCCGCGGACCCGAGGTTGACGATCGTGCCGAAGCGCCGCTCCCGCATCGCCGGCAGCACCAGTTGGCACAGTCGGACCAGCCCGAACACGTTGGTCTCGAAGACCTCCCGGACCGAGTCCAGCGGCACCTCCTCGACCGGCGCGCCGCCGCCGTGTCCGGCGTTGTTGACCAGCGCGCCCACCGCGCCGTGCTCGGCCTCGACGGTCTTGACCGCGGCGAGCCTGGACTGCTCGTCGGTGACATCGAGGCGCAGCACCCGGCAGCCGGCTTTGGCAAGCTCGGCAAGGCTTTCCGGGCGTCTGGCCGTGGCCCAGGTCGGGAATCCGGCCCGCACCAGCGCGAGCGCGGTGGCCCGGCCGACTCCCGACGAGCATCCGGTGATGAGTACCGCCGATGACTCCATCGTACCTCCAATGTGGTAGCCATTCACAATGTGAATGGCTACCACATTAGGGCAGCGGCTGTCCAGGAAGGGAGGTGACGCGGGTTACACGTCGATGCTGGAGCCCATGATGATGGTGCGGTCGCGCGGCAGGTTGAAGTACTCGGCCGCGTCGGTGGTGATGTGCGCGGTCGCGATGAACAGCCGCTTGCGCCACAGGGCCATGGTCGGCCGGTCGCCGCGCCGCAGGTCGATGGTGGACAGGAAGTAGGTCGCCCCGTCCACGTCGATCTGGCCCTCGGTCTGCTCCGGGTCGAGCTGGCGCAGCGTGGCCGGCACGTCCGGCGATTCCATGTAGCCGAACTTGGCGGTGACGTGCGTGATCCCGTCGTGGACGTGGCCGAGCTCGTCCACCACGAAGCGCTTCTCGGCCGGCACGCGCGGGATCGGCTCGGTCTCGATCGACAGGATCACCACGTGCTCGTGTCGTACGTGGTTGCGCTCGACGTTGGCCCGCAACGCCAACGGGGCGGATTCATGGCCCCGGTTGAGGAAGACCGCCGTGCCCGGGACGCGCTGCGTCCACGCCTTGTTCTGCCGCAGGTCGCCGATGAACTGCTGCAACGACCCCTCGCGCCGGCCGCGCTCGGCGGTGACGATCTCCCGGCCGCGCTGCCAGGTCGCCATGATCGTGAACACGGTCAGACCGATCAGCAGCGGCAGCCACGCGCCGTGGACCAGCTTGGTCAGGTTGGCGGCCACGAACAGCAGGTCCACGAGCAGCAGCAGGGTCCCGCCGATGCCGACCGCCCACCACGGCGCGCCCCACTTCGCCCGGGCGATGAAGAAGAACAGCAACGTCGTGATCGTGATCGTGCCGGTGACCGCCATGCCGAAGGCGAAGGCCAGCGCCTCGGAACTGCGGAAGGCGAACACCAGCGTCAGCACCGAGACCATCAGCAGCCAGTTGATCCACGGCACGTAGATCTGGCCCGCCGCCGACTCGGAGGTGTGCGTGATGCGCATCCGAGGCAGGTAACCGAGCTGGACCGCCTGCGAGGCGACCGAGTACGCGCCGGTGATCACCGCCTGCGACGCGATCACCGTGGCCGCCGTGGCCAGCAGCACCAGCAGCAGTTGGCCCCAGCCGGGCGCGAGCAGGAAGAACGGGCTGCTGATGCTGGCCGGGTTGGCCAGGATCAGCGCGCCCTGGCCGAAGTAGCTGAGCACACACGCGGGAAACACCAGGAGCAGCCAGGCCCTGGTGATCGACCGGCGGCCGAAGTGGCCCATGTCGGCGTAGAGCGCCTCCGCGCCGGTCACGGCCAGCACGATCGCGGCGAGCGCGAAGAACGCGGTGCCGAAATGCCCGCCGAGGTAGGCCAGCGCGTAGGTCGGCGAGAGCGCCTTGAGGATGTCCGGATGGTGCGTGATGCCGGCGATGCCCATGACGCCGATGGCCACGAACCACAGGATCATCACCGGCCCGAACAGCCTGCCGACCGCGGCGGTGCCCCTGCGCTGCACCAGGAACAGCAGCACGATGATCACCGCGGTGATCGGCACGACCAGACTGGCCAACGATGGCTGCACGACCTTGAGGCCCTCGACCGCGGAGAGCACCGAGATGGCCGGCGTGATCATGCTGTCGCCCAGGAACAGCGCGGCGCCGAAGATGCCGACGCCGGCCAGGAACAACGCGGTGCGCCTGCCGCGCTGGCCGCGCCACCGGCGCAGCAGCGTGATCAGCGCCATGATGCCGCCCTCGCCGTCGTTGTCGGCGCGCATGGCGAGCAGCACGTAGGTGACCGTGACGATGATCATCACTGACCAGAAGACGAGCGACACCACACCGAAGAGGTTGTCGGTGTTGACCGGGACCGGATGCGGGTCGCCCGGACTGAACACGGTCTGCAGGGTGTAGATCGGGCTCGTGCCGATGTCGCCGAACACCACGCCCAGCGCGCCGATGACCAGCGCGGGCCGTGCCGAGTCGAGAATGCGCGGTCCGGTGGCCGGTGAGTCGGAGTCGGCCCCGTCCGCCTCGGTCGCCTGCGGTCCACTGGTCACGGCAGCCCTCCTCCGCACCGGATCCCGGCTGTCCGGCTTGTCGCGCCGGACAATACCGGCAGTACGTGACAGGTGCCGTGGCGCTGCATCCGCTCGCGGCATCATCGGATGAATACGTTTTCACTTTTGCCTAGAGTCGGCACAAGCCTCGACATGACGTCGAATAGATCCTATGTTTATCCGGCACTCGCCGATCACTGCGGATCTTGGAGGGTTGTGCATGTCATACGGGCGAGGTTGGAGAACCAGACATCTCGGCACGATCGTGGTGGCCCTCGCGGCCACTGCGGGCATGGTGGCCAGTGGGGGCATGGCCGACGCCGCCGGAACCGGCGGGAACAACCAGGACGTGTACGTCTCACCATTCGGCTCGGACAGCGCGCCGGGCACCGCGTTCCAGCCGGTGCGCACCGTTGCGCGCGCCCAACAACTGGTGCGCGCGCGTGACCAGCAGTTACGCGGCGATCTCACCGTGCATCTCGCGCCGGGCACCTTCCGGCTGTCCCAGCCGCTGGTGCTCACCGCGGCCGACTCGGGCAGCAACGGTCATCGGGTGATCTGGCAGGGCTCGGACGGCACCGTGCTCAACGGTGGCCGCCAGGTCACCGGCTGGCGCCCGGTCCCCGGTCGACCCGGCCTGTTCCAGGCACCCGCGCCGGCCGGGCTGGACAACACCCGGCAGCTCTACGTCAACGGCGTGCGCGAACAGCGCGCCCAGGGCACCGTCCCGGTCACCCTCACCGCGACCGCGACCGGCTACACCGCGTCCGCGCCGACCATGGCGAACTGGCGCAATCCGAGCGACATCGAGTTCGTCTACACGGCGGGCGAGGCACTGTGGAACGTGCAGCGCTACGGCCTCGGCCAGTGGACCGAGCCGCGCTGCCCGATCGCCTCGATCACTGGTACCACGATCACCATGGCCCAACCGTGCTGGGACAACTCCACGAAACGGGTCGTGTTCCCGAACATCCCCGGCCGCACCGTGAACATGGTCGGCCCCGGTGACCTCACCGACAATCGCCTGCCCGCGTACGTCGACAACGCGTTCGAACTGCTGAACACACCGGGGCAGTGGTACCTGGACCGTTCCGCGCACACGGTGTACTACCTGCCGCGCAAGGGCGAGCACCTCCAGCACGCCGACGTGGAGATGCCCGCGTTGGAGAAGCTGGTCGACGGGCAGGGCACCGCGACCGCGCCCATCCACGACATCGCCTTCCGCGACATCCAGTTCTCCTACGCCACCTGGCTGACGCCGTCCTCACCGGAGGGTTTCTCGGAGATCCAGGCCGGCTACACGATCACCGGTCCGAACGGCTGGGCCACCCAGGGCCTGTGCCAGTTCGCGCCGGGCGGCACCTGCCCGTACGCGTCGTGGACGCCCGAACCCGGCAATGTCGCGATCTCGCACGGCCAGCACATCGAGTTCAGCGACAGCGTGTTCACGCATCTGGGCGCGGCCGGCCTGCAACTCGGCGACGGCAGCCAGAACACCGTGGTCAGCGGCGATGTCTTCACCGACATCTCCGGCAACGGCGTCGAGATCGGCGGTGTCGACCAACCCGAAGCCGGCGGCGCGGACATCACGCACGACGTGCAGGTCACCGACAACCACCTCTACGGGCTGCCGGTGGAATTCCACGGCGGCGTGGCGATCCTGAACGGTTACACGCAGCACGACACCATCTCGCACAACCAGATCGACAACGTCTCCTACTCGGGCATCTCGCTGGGCTGGGGCGGCTGGCCGGACAAGATCAAGGTCCAGGCGACACCGAACATCTCGCACGACAACACCGTGTCGGACAACCTGATCCACGACTACATGCTCTCGCTGGACGACGGTGGCGGCATCTATACGCAGGGCATCACCGGTTCGTCCATAGCGGACGGTGAGAAGGTGACCGGAAACGACATCCACGACCAGTGGGGCATCGGCAAGAGCGTCTACACCGACAACGGCAACACCTACGAAACCGTTGCCGGCAACGTGCTCTACCACGCCGCCTACTTCAACGTGGGCACCGCGCACGTCGACTACCGCGACGGGCTCGGCAACAACGATCCCACGCTGATCCAGGGCAACTACTGGGAGCAGGGCGGCCCCGACGGCGACAACAAGGGCGTGATCACCCAGGGCAACGTGCTGTTGTCCGCTCCGGCCGCCGCGCCGCGCCCGATCGTCGACAACGCCGGTGTGCAGCCGGGTTACCGGTGGGTGCTGTACCGGCGGGTCGGCGGCGACGGCGCACCCGAGGCACCGGCCAGGGTGGCCACCTTCGCCGCGGACGGAAAGCTCTACGCCGCCTGGAATCCGACGTTCACGTTCAACAACGCGCCGTTGACCGACTATGTGGTCAGCGCGTCGGACGGCACGCACACGATCAGCACCACGATCGACGCGAACACCTATGTGCGGCAGGGTTATGCGGTGCTGTCCGGTCTGACCGACGGCACCGCGTACACCGTGACGGTGGCCGCTGCCAACTGCTTCGGCGTCGGCGCACCATCACTGCCGGCCGCGCCGGTCACCCCGGGACCGCTGGCCGGCACGCTCGCGCCCGCGCCGACCGGGGCGAAGGCACTACCGAGCGGGGGAGCGGTGAGTCTGCATTGGACACCGCCGACCACGACCGGTGACACGCCCGTGATCGCCTACCGGATCACGGTGTCGGACGGCAGGACGATCATGGCCACCGGCCGGGACGCGGTCATCACGCAGCCCACCGCCAAGGGCATGACCAGGGTGATCAACGGGTTGACGCCGGGCACCGCGTACACCTTCACCATCGCCGCGGTCACCGCGGACGGGCCGGGCGCACCGGTGTCGGTGACCGTCACGGCCTGATCGGTTCGGTGGCCACGGCGGCCAGGACGGCGCCGTGGCCACCACAAAAGTCAGTCGACCGGCCCGCGTGCGGTCAGCACCACCCGCAGCACGTGCTCGACCGCGGACGGGAACATGGCCGCGCGCAGCTCGCCTCGGCTGGCCAGGTTGCGGGCGGCGAACTCCAGCACCCGGTCCGGGCCGAGCCGCCGCACCACCAGCGTGGCGATCTCGTCCAGGTCGCGGTCGGGGTGGTCGATGCGGGTGAGGGCGAACTCGACCACCAGTTCCTCGTCCGTCATGTCCCCTCCTGCCCGACTCCACCATTGTGCCGCGACGGGCGGGGTGGGCGGAAACCAGGGAACTACGAGGCGGACGCGCTGAGCCGGGCCAGATTCGTGCTGACCATTGCCGCCGCCCGGCGGACCGGCTCGGTGAGGGCGCCAAGACCCGCCCGATTGAACGTGGTGGCGGCGAGCGCGGCGACGATCTTGCCGGACGGCGTGAACACCGGTGCGGCGACGCAGGACACCGGCAGCCACGACCCGGTGTCGTAGGCGAGGTGGGTCGGGTGCTCGGCGGGCGTGAGGATGCGGCCCGCCGCCGTCTCGATGGGCAGCAGGGTGCCCGCGCGCAGCGGCACGAGTTCGTCGATCTCGCGGCCGATCCCGGTGACCACCATCACCTGGCCGCGATCCAGCACGGAGAGGCTGAAGCCGCCGCGTTCGATGCCCGCCGCCAACGAGCCGATCGGCCGCGCCGCCGCCGCGCGCAACTGTCGGGCCGGGCGCCACGCCTGACCCAGCCGGAACACCCGAGGACCCAGCCGGTACCGCCCGGACCAGCGCTGCACCGCGCCGTGTCCGACCAGTTGGTCCAGCAGTCGGTGCGCGGTCGCCTTCGGCAGGCCGGCAGCCGACGCCAACGATGTCAAACCCATGTCCGAGCCGTCCGCCAACGCTTCGAGCAGGGCGAAGGCGCCGTCGATCACGCTGCGCCCACCCCGCGTCGACTCGTTCGCCGCGCCGGCCTCGGCAACCAAACTGTTGGTCATGCGGTACCTCCCCTGACTATGTCAAGGAGCGTCCGGGCGAGGCGTCACCGTCGCGTCACTTCTCGGTTGACCAGAGGATCGTCACCACCCACCAGCGCCCGTCCCGGTGCATCAGTTGGATGCTGTTCACGCCGCGCTCGAACGGCTCGCCGTCGGCGCTCGCCCGGGATTCGTAGGTACTCATCAGGTGCACGACCGGCCCGAACCGCTCGGTGCGCCGCGCGACCTCGGCCTCGTAGAAGGGCTGCTCCAGCAGTACCGGCCGGATGATGTCGATGAACTCGTCCGGGTTGAGCACCTCGCCGCCGAGCTGTGCCTCGGTGAGCGGATCGGTGGGGATCAGCCGGGCGCCGGGCAGGAACAGGGCGCGCATCCGGTCGTAGTCGCGTTCGCCTGCCGGCCCGGAAATCACGTCGTAGAGCGCGTCGATGATCGCGTCCACCGAGCCGGTGTCGGCGAGCGCGTTCTCGGTCGTGGTCGTCATGGGCTGATTGTGCGGCCGAGGACCGGCAGGTTCGATGGCTTCGGTCCGTCGAGCGGACCAACACCTTCGCCGGTTGAGCCGGCTCGGGCAGCCTGTGCGCCATGCGCGACGCCCGAGAAGCGATGGCCCTTGCCGAACAGTTCATCAGCGACGGCCTGGACGCCGGGATCCTGATGCGCAGCGCCGAGGACGAGGTGCTCGACGGCCGAACCGTTCGGCTGTCCGGCCGGCCACGCCTGAACTTCGGTTCGTGCGGCTATCTCGGCCTCGAACTCGATCCCCGGCTGCGCGAGGCGGCGTGCGCCGCGGTGATCAGGTACGGCACGCAGTTCTCCAGTTCGCGCGCCTATCTCGAAGCCCCGGCCTATCCGATCGTGGAGGCGTTGCTCGGGAAGATGTTCGGCGGTCATGCGCTGCTCGTGCCGACCACCACCCTCGGTCATCACATCGCGCTGCCGGTGTTGATCGGCGCGGGGGACGCGGTGCTGGTGGACATGCAGGCGCACCAGAGCATCCAGTCGGTGCTGCCGCGCATCCGCGAACTCGGTGCCACGGTCGTGCTCCAGCCGCACAACCACATGGGTCGGCTGGACCGGGAGATCGAGCGCCTCGCGGCCAACCATCGCGCGGTCTGGTACCTGGCCGATGGCGTCTACAGCATGTACGGCGACCTGGCCCCGTTGCCGGAACTGGCCGCGCTGCTCGCCCGGCACGAGCAGTTGCACCTGTACCTGGACGATTCGCACGGCATCGGCTGGTCCGGCCGGCACGGCCACGGTGTCGGCACGGACTCCTTCGCCGGACACGAACGCGTCGTCGTGATCGGATCGCTGAACAAGTCCTTCGGCGCGGCCGGCGCCGCGCTCGTGCTGCCGACCGAGCAACTCAAACTGCGGATGCGCGTACTGGGCGGTCCGTCGATCTTCTCCGGCCCGATCCAGCCGCCCATGCTCGGCGCCGCGCTCGCCTCGGCGCGCATCCACCTCTCGCCCGAAATCGACGAGCGGCAGGCCGCCCTGCGCGAGCGCATCGAGCTGTGCGGCACGCTGCTGCGCGAACACGGCCTCCCGCTGGCCCACGACGCGCCGACCCCGATCTACCACGTCGTCGTCGGACTGCCCGAAGCGACGACGCAGGCCGCGCGCAGCCTTTTCGACAAGGGCATCTACACCAACCTCGCGGTGTTTCCCGCTGTGCCGGAGAAGAAGGCCGGCCTGCGAATGACGATCACCGTGCACCACACCGAGGACGACATCCACACGCTCGTGCGTGCGCTGGCCGACGTTGTTCCACTGCCCAGCCGATCCCGCTACGCCATGGTCGCGAAATGAAACCGTCTGCTGTGGAGCACTGATGGGTTTGACCGGTCCTCTTGCGGGTACGCCGTTACGGCAAGAGGCCCGGACGGACCGGCATGCAGGGGCTGGTCTGGTCCGACGAGGGGCCGGCGATGGCCGGTGCGCCGATCGCCGGCCCCGTCCATCGCGCCACGACTTGACCTGGAGCGCGCTCCAGGTCATAGCGTGGCGGGTATGGAACTGGGTTTTCATCTCCCCATCTTCGACATCGATGGTGGCACCACCGCCATCGCGGGCGAACTGGCCAGGGTCGGCGCGGCCGCCGAGGCGTCCGGCGCGACCTGGTTGTCGTTCATGGACCACTACTTCCAGATCGAGGCGACCGGCAGGCCCGCCGAGTCGCACATGCTGGAGGGCTACACGACCCTGGGCTACCTGGCCGCGCACACCTCGACGCTGGAACTCGGCCTGCTCGTCACCGGCGTGACCTATCGCCATCCCGGTCTGCTGGCGAAGATCGTGACCACTGTGGACGTACTGTCCAGCGGTCGTGCGGTGCTGGGGCTCGGCGCGGCCTGGTTCGAACGCGAGCACCGCGCGCTCGGCGTGCCGTACCCGCCGCTCGCGGAACGGTTCGAGCGGCTGGATGAGGCGCTGCGGATCTGCACGCAGATGTGGGACCCGGACAACAACGGTCCGTTCGAGGGCAAGTACTACCAGCTCGCCGAGACCCTGTGCTCACCGCAGCCGATCAACCGGCCCAAGGTGCTCATCGGTGGCAGCGGCGAACGCAAGACGCTGCGGCTGGTCGCCCAGCACGGTGACGCGTGCAACCTGTTCGGCACCTCACCGGAGGACGTCGCGCACAAGCTCGACGTGCTGCGCCGGCACTGCGACGACGTCGGCCGCGACTACGACGACATCCGCAAGACCATCACGGCCAACAACCCCCGGCCGACACTGGAAACCCGCGACGAGTTCGTCCGCTCCATGGCCGACTACGCGAAGCTCTGGCATCCAGCAGGTGATGATCACGCCGATCACCGGTTCGCCTGCCGCGTGGATCGAGGGCATGACACCCGCGGTCGCGCAGCTCGCCGAACTCGGCTAGCAGCCGCTCGGCGTCGGTGGGACCGGGTGGCTGCGCATGATCACCACGGTGCCACCTGGCCCGTGCCGGGTGGTCAGCTCGTCGGTGCACGCCCTGGCCAACAGGGTGCCTCGGCCGCGGATGGTCGGGCCGGTGTCGGGGATGCGCCAGGTGCCGTGGTCGGTGACGGTGACGATCGCGCGCGAGCCCACGTCGTCCACGACGATCCGGCCCTCGATCTCCACCTGGTCGGGTGATGGCGTCGGGTGGTCGATGGTGCGGCCGTAGCCGTGCTCGATGCTGTTGCTGACCACCTCGCTGATCGCCAGCACCAGCTCGTCGATCCGGCGCCGCGGCCAGCGCAGGTCGCCCAGCCAGCGTCTGATGTGCCGGCGCACCAACGACGGGCTGGTCCAGTCGGCGGGGACGGCGACGCGCAGGGCGGTGTCCGGGAGACCGCTGGGTTCCGATGTCGGCAGCACGATCCGACTCCCCACTTCCGCGTGCTCGGCGTTTGCCCGCCTGCTGTGGTCATGACAGTGCGCCCAGGTGGCGGTTGTGTCCAGCCGGACACGCGGGTGGCTACGAGAGCCAGCCGGCCCTGCTTGACGACGTGCGTGCAGGCGCCGTTGCTGGGATGCTCCGGCGATGGTCGATCGGCAGATCACGGTGGTGGAATTGCTGGAGCGGTTGTATCGGGAGAAACAGCAAGCACTCGCCGAGGACGGTCGGCCGCGGCTGTCGCTGGTCCCGCCGTTGCCCGAGGACAAGCCGAAACGCGGATGGTGGCGCCTGCTGCGTTCTTACCGTTAGTGTCCGACCGCACACGATCCATCAACAGTCACGATCACACAGTGGGGAGCTGTCGAATGATCTGGCGGGGACGAGCGCGGCTGTTATCGGTGTTGCTGGCCTTGACGGTGCCGTTCGCGCCGTTGGTGTTCGCGCCGGGTGCGGCGCAGGCGAGCCCGGCGGCCGCCGGTTGCTATGCCACGAACGCGCAGCTGACCGTGGAGGAGCAGCGGCTGACCGTGCCGGTCGCCACGGGCCAGCCCGCTGCCGGTCCGGAGCTGGTCGACGAGGCAGGCTTCACGCCGTTCGTCACCGCGTTCACCAACACACTGTGCCGGCTGCCCAACGCCAAGGCCGCCGATGCTTTCCTGGTGGCGCAGGGCAAAGCGCTGTGGGCGCTGGCGGTCGGCCGCGCGCAGGGCAGGCTGCACATCGGTTCGCTCAACCGCTACGACGATCGGCCGCTGTACTGGGCGCGCCTGGAGCTGACCAAGGACGTGCACCAGTGGCAGCCGGCATTTCCGCTGGCCGCCGCGGCCCGGACCAAG
Organism: Pseudonocardiaceae bacterium; assembly: GCA_035948315.1. Taxonomy (GTDB): domain Bacteria; phylum Actinomycetota; class Actinomycetes; order Mycobacteriales; family Pseudonocardiaceae; genus CAJCJE01. The sequence continues at coordinate 269,865 of DASZJG010000048.1, forward strand.
CTGGTCAACGATCTGGACTATGCGGCGCGGGGTATCGACTCGACCAACTTCGGTCCGCCGGACGGCGCGAAGCTGGTGCTGGTCTCCGGGTTCGACCCGTTCGAACTCGACGGCGGTAACATCAACCGGAGCAATCCGGCCGGCGCCGCCGCACTTCAGTTGGCCGGCAAGGAGTTCGACACGCCGCAGGGACGCATCCGGGTGGCGTCGGTGAACTTCCCGGTGCTGTGGGGCGCTTTCGACAACGGCATCGTGGAGGCCGCGTACGGCAAGGCGCTGACCGGCAGGCGCCCGATCAGCCTGATGATCACGTTGAGCCAGGGCTATCCGGGCATGTTCACCATCGAGCGGTGGGCGGCGGACTGGCGCGGCGGCGAGCCGGACAACAACAACCTCGGCGAATCGGCCGCGATTCCGCCCGCTGCCGGTTGGCCGCAGCCCGCCGGGCAGTTCATTCAGACCACGTTGCCCTATCAGCAGATGGTGTCCGCGCAGACCGGCAGCTATCCGGTGATCTACCACCAACTGTTCTGTGTCTGGCCGGACCCGACCAAGCCGGGTCAGGGCGCCGAGCAGTGCTCGACCAGCGGCGCCCCCGCGCCCGGCGCGGCAGCCGCGTCCGGCGGTGGCGGGGACTATCTGTCGAACGAGAGCATGTACCGGGCGAACCGGCTGCGGATCGGTCTCGGCCTGACCTCGTTACCGGGCGGCCATCTGCACACACCGGTGCTGAACAACCCGGCCGGCGTGCTGACCAGTCCGCAGTTCGAGTCCGACCGCCAGTCGATCGTCGATCAGACGCTGAACATCGTGCAGGCGGCCGGCGAGGCGGTGCCGAACGCCTAGTCTGTCGCCTTGGGGCGCAGCTCGACGATGGCGATGCGCCGCTCGGTCTTGTCCTGGTAGGCGTTGTAGCGGTTGTCGTTGGCGGCGTTGACGAGCTGCCAACGGCGGGCGTAGTCGGGATCGTCGGGCAGGGTCGCGCGAGCGGTGACGCGGTGGTGGCGCCTGCCGACCTGAATGTCGCAGTCGGGGCCGGCGGTCAGGTTGGCCAGCCAGGCAGGCGGCTGCGGAGCGCCGCCCTTGGAGGCGACGACCAGGTAGGCGTCGCCGTCGCGGGCGTAGGTGAGCGCGTTGGTGCGCGGAAGTCCGGTGCGCCTGCCGGTGGTGCGCAGCAGCAGGGTCGGGTTGCCGAACAGGAGCCGGTGGCCGAGCAGACCGTCGGTGTTCACGTAGATCCATTGGTGGGCGCGCAGCATGCTGCTGAACAGACTCATCGGGTGCCTTTCAGTGCGGTGAACAGGGTGTCGAGGGAGTGCAGGAGTCGGTCGTGGCCGAATTCGTCGGGGGAGATCAGGCGTAGCCTGCCGGATTCCCAGAGCACGGCGAGGAGTTGGTGGGCCAGCAGCGTGTCGTGCAGCACCGCGCCGAACTCGCGGACGAAGCGCGCCCGGCCACGTTCGACGCGGCGGTGGAACTCGGGTGTGCTGCTGTCGGCGACGAGGAAGATGGCGCGCCAGCGTAGGGGTGCCTCGGCGACCGCGTGCAGGTAGGTGTCGAACAGGTGGTGGAAGTCGGCGGCGAGGTCGGTGCTGCCCGGCTGGGGGACGGCGTCGGCGAGTTGGGCGAGGGCGCGTTGTTCTTCGCGGTCGAGTGACGCGCGGAGCAGGTCGTCGCGGTCGGCGAAGTGGTTGTAGACGACGGGACGGGTGACGTCGGCGCGGCGGGCGACGGCGTCGATGTTGACCGAGCCGACGCCGTAGCTGCCGATGAGCTCCAGCACGATGTCCAGCAGCTGTTCGCGCCGCTGCTCGGGCGCCATGCGGGCGGCGTAGGGGCGTTTGCGTGGCACGGCGGCCCTGCTCATGAAAGCTACAGTACTGTAGCTTTGCCCGGCGCGCAGCGGTCCGTCTCAAAGTAAGACGTGGGACCTCGCGCCGATGGGCTGTGCTGGAGGGGTCCGTCCGACCCCTTCTCGAAAGGTGCACCGATGGCGGAGGAGACGCAGACCGCGCGGCAGTTGCATGACACGGACGCGCTCGCGCTGGCCGATCTGGCGGCGATCTTCGACGACCTGCGGTTCGTCCTCGGCTGCTGCGAACGCCTGCTCGCCGAACTCGGCCGAGGTGAACAGCGGGACGGCGTGCTGGTCGAGTCGCTGTGGACGGCGGCGCTGTCCACCTACGCCCGGTGCTTCCGATCCAGGGAGAGCGGGGTCGCGCTGTCCGTGACCGACCTGTCCGCGACCGGGGTCAAGGGCGAGGTGGTGCAGTGGCACCAGATGCTGGGCCGGTTGCGGAATTTCCTCGTCGACGGGGTGGCGAACCCGAGGGAGGAGTTCTTCGTCGGCGTCTCGCAGTCGCAGGCGGGCGCGGCGACCGGCGTCGTGGTCACCTCGATCGTCCGGCCGGCGGTCGACGAGACCACGGTGCGCCAGACCGGTCGCCTGGCGCTGGAACTGACCACGTTGGTGGACAAGCGGATCAAGGAGCGCCAAGAAGCGGTGTTCGCGGCGGCGAGCAAGCTTTCCGCCGAGGATCTGGTCAAGCTGGATCCGATCGACGTGGACTGGTCACCGGCCGGAGCGTGATTTTTCGGTGTCCTCGAACGCGCCGCCGGCGGTGGCCACCGCCGGCAGCGCGATCGGGCTAGTGGAACAGACTGAACGACTGGGTGTAGCCGTCCTGGTTGGGCAGGACCGTGCCCGGGTTGCCCCGGAAGTCCGTCCAGAACGGGTGCACCTGGAAGTCCCGGCCGACCGAGACCGCCGTGTAGTCGCCGATGAACTCGCCCTGCAGGGTCTTGCCGGACACGATGCCGGTACCGACGAACTGGACCTCCGGGTTGCTCGTCTGCGTGGTCAGTCTGCGCAGCGGCGCGGAGCCGATGCTGTAGGCGTTGCCGGCCACGTAGGCGTAGTCCAGGCCGATGCCGTTCGGGTCGTAGGCGCGGGTGTAGAAGCTGACCGCGACCTGGCCGGCGAGGGCCGCGACCGCCGGGAAGACCTCGTCGGACTTGCTGCCGATGGTCGTCGGCGCGGCCCACGGTCCACCGGCGAAGGCGTGGGTCAGGATGACGTCGCCGTTGGTCTTGACCGACGTGCCGTTGTTGTACTCGCCGTTGCGGTCGTCCGCCCAGGTGACCCAGAGCTGATTGAAGACCGGGTCGTAGGTCAGCTGCGGGAAGCTGTTGATCCGGAAGTTCTCCCCGGTGAGCGCGTTGTTGGAGATGTCGGCGTTGACCGGGAAGTCGAAGTCGGTCGCCGCCTCGGTGTTGCTGAAGGTGCGGCCGTGGTCGTGCGACGTCGCGATGACCACGGCGTCGTGGTCCTTGGCGCCGTTGCACGCGGCGGTCGCGCAGACCGACGTCTCATAGGCGACGTACAGGGTGCCGTCGTTGGCGACCTGCGGGTTGGTGCCCGAGCCGAACGACGTGATGCCGCCCGTGAAGTTGGTCATCGACGGCGACATCTGGGTCGGCGCCGTCCAGTGCTTGCCGTTGTCGTGCGAGGTGGAGACCACGACGGGCGAGTCGAGGAAGTTGCCGGCCGCGTCGTAGGTGAACTGGGTCCAGGTCACGTAGACCTGGCCGGTCCGCTGGTCGACGGCCAGCCATTCCTTGTCGTTGAAGATCGAGGTCGGCGTCGCGGTCCCCGCTGCCGTGACCCCGTCCAGGTGCACGATGTTCGGCTCGCTCCAGGTCAGGCCGCCGTCATGGGAGACGGAGACCGCGATGCCGCTGGCGTTCTGCTGCGTCGCCGGCACGGCGGCCCTGCTGAACACCAGATTCGAGTAGTAGACGGTGTTGTGCGGGCCGAACACCACGTCCGGATCACCCGCTGAGTCCATGTAGGACAGGGTGCCGGTGGCGCCGGTCTGGAAGGTCAGGTGCGGCAGCTGGATGTTCTTCCAGGTCCGGCCACCGTCGAAGGAGGTGTAGGCGTAACCGGAGGCGTCGTTGCGACTCTCCCTGGTGTTGTACACGCGGTAGTCGTTGGTGCCACCGACCAGATTGCGCGGGTTCGCGGGATTGGTCGAGATGGTGGTTTCGTTCTGCGCCGAGTCGCAACCCTGCTGGCTGCCGACCGGCACCACCGTGTCGCCGCTGATCACGTCGACGTTCGGCGCGATCGCGTGGTACGGGGTGGGGTGGCCGAGATAGCTCTGACAGAGGGCCGAGAGCGCCGGGTTGTCGCCGCCGTTATCGTCCTGCTGCTCGGCGAAGAGTTCCTTGAGCAGCGGGTTCGGCACGTTGTGCTTGGCCGTGGCGAGCGGGGCGGTGTGAGTGCCGGCTTCCGTCGTCTGCGGACGGTTCGGGCTGTTCGGATGGGACGCGGCGGATGCGGGTGCCGCGGTCAGTCCGACGACCACGGCTGAAGCGATGGCAACGGCGAGTGCCGTTCTGGGTAATAACGGGCGATTCAACGATGAGCCTCCTAGTCGCGGGGGTGTCCCGGCGCAAAAGTGTGCTCATGGTACGTCGATCGGACGTTTTCCAGGCATACCAAGAATTCTCCAAGAAACCACCACGATCGCCACGACGATGATCTCGAACAGCAGGCTCAGGATCGCCTGCGGCGCTGGTTGCAGGCCGCGCTCGACGAAACCGAAGATGCCCACGGTTCGGGACATGACGAACCCGCCCAGCGCGCCGAGGGCCAAGCCGACCGCGAGCAGTCGCAGCACCGGCGAGCCGGACACCAGCAGCAGCACCGCCACCGCGAACGATCCGCTCGCCAACACCAGGAACGCGGGCCCGACATAGGCGATCTGCCGGTATCCGCCCAGGTACAACTCGGCGTGCACCCAGCCGACGCCGGCCAGGCAGAGCGCGACCGCGATGCGGCACAGGACGTCCCTCACACCAGCCTCCGATCCTTGATCGCCAACCCCTGCTGGCCGCCGCGCACATAGCTGACCTCGCGGATGCCCAGCGCCGCGTGCAGTTGACCGGCGGGCAGCGTGACCGGAGTGGGGGCCGGCCCCTCGCCCGGCTTCGGCAGCGGATACGCGGTCGTGGTGGCGCTGAAGAAGGTCACGTTGCCCTCGGTCTTGGTGAACAGTTGGTGCACGTGCCCGTTCAGGCAGGTCACCGAGGCGAACCGCTTCAGGTAGCTCAACGCCTGCACGGAATCGTCGGTACTCCAACCCCATTTCGGGTACATCGCGAACAGCGGGATGTGGCTGAACACCACGATCGGCGTGTCGCTGGACAGGTGCGCGACGTCCTTGCGAACGAACTCCAGCTGGTCCGCGCCCAGATGCCCCATGGTCTCCAGGCCCAGAGTGTTGACCAGGCTGATGAAGTGCGCGCCGCCGAGGTCGAAGCTGTACCAGCCGTCGCCCTTCGTGCCCTTGCCGAAGAACTGGCGGTACTTCGCGCCGTGGTCGTCGACGCCGTCGTGTTCGCCGGGCACGGTGTAGGTCTGGTCGGTCCTGATCGTGCCGAGCATCTGCCTGACCTGGTCGAACTGGTCCGGTGTGGACAGATGGGTGAGGTCGCCGGTGTGCATGACGAACGACGGCCGATAGGGGAGTGCGTTGATCTGGCCGATCGCCTCGCTGAACGACTGCTCGACCATGGTGTTGGCCGGGCCGGTGAACCCAATGTGACTGTCGCTGATCTGCACGAACCGCAGGGCGTTCGCGTCGTCGGCGGCGGCCGACGGCGGATCACCGCCGCCGAGTTGGCTGATCACCTCGCCGCCAGCGATGGTGAGCACCACGGCGCTGCCGAACCACGCGGTGTGGCGCAGCAACTGGCGCCGGGTCATGCCGTGTTCCTGCTGCTTGCCGTGTTCCTGCTGCTGCTCGGTCACGGCGTGACCACCACCGTCGCGGTCATGAACGGGTGGATGGTGCACAGATAGTTGTAGGTGCCTGGCTTGGTGAAGGTGAACGTGTAGTGCGAGCCGGTGTCCAGGGCCTGCGAACCGAACGCGCCACCGGTCGCGGTCACCGTGTGCGCGTCCTGGTCCTGGTTGGTCCAGGTGACGGTGGTGCCGACCTTGACGGTGATGTTCGCCGGCGAGAACGCGAAACCCTTGATGGTGACCGAATTGCTCGCGACCGGAGCGGACGCGGCCGTGCTCGACGGACTGTCCGGCATGGACATGGACATCGACGGTGACATCGATGTTGACGGCGAGGCGGCGGCCGGTGGCGGCGCGCTGCTCGTGGTCGTGCCGCAGGCGGCCAGGCCGGCCATACTCGCCGCGGCCATCGTGGCGAGCAACGCCCTGGCCAGTCGGGTGTTCAGTCCCATGATGCTCATTTCCGTGGTGGGGCAACGCCTTGTGCGCAACCCTCACCTACGGATACGGACGCGGGTTACGACTCCTTCGGCGCGAGCACCTGGATCACGCCGTCGATCTCGCGCACCTCGAACTCCGGCAGCGGCGGCAGCGTGATGGGCAGCCGATGGTTGAGCACCGCGCCGGTCACCGCGAACGACGCGCCGTGGCAGGGGCAGTTCAGCTGTGTGCGCGACGGCGCGAGATTGAGCTGGCAGCCCAGATGCGTGCAGGCGCCGGACACGGCGGCGACCTTTCCGTTGGCGCGCCGGAGGAATCCGGTGACCGTGCCGAGATCGAAACGCAGCACCCGGCCTTCCGGCATCGCGCTGCTGTCCGCGACCGTCTGCCAGACACCGTGATCCGGCGCGAGCTGCGGATCGTTGCCGCCCGGGGGCGGGTTTGCGGCGACGGCGCCGCCGGTCACCAGGTGATCGGCGGCGACCCCCAACCCGACCGACGCCGCGGCCGTCGCGGTGAGCTGAACGAAGCGGCGCCTGCGCGTGGTGATGACCGTCGTGGGTGTGGTGTCCTCGGACAGCTCAGCGGCCAGGCGCTGGTGCAGCGAGGTGACGAACTCCTCGCGCACGGTGCCGGCGCCCAGCCGGGCCGAGCGCAGCAGGATCGCGGTGCGCAACTCGGGATCGGCCTCCTGCTCAACCCGGGCGCGCCCGATCCGTTGCTGGCGCAGAATCTTCTCGACGAACCGCTGCACGCGCGACATGCTCACACTCCGATCCGCTCGGCCACCTTGGCTGCCGCGCGCAGCGCGCGATGCTGGAGCACCTTGGCATTGCCCACCGTCACACCCATCTCGGCTGCCGCCTCCTTCAGCGAGCGGCCGTCGAGGAATCGCAGCCGCAGGATGGTGCGGTAGTTCTCCGGCAGATCCGACAGTATCCGGTCGGCCTCGGCGGCTCGCTCCGCGTTGACGTGCTCCTCCGGCACCTTGAGGTCGAGCAGTTCGTCGTGCAACGTGGTCAGTTCGCGGCCGAGCGTCCGGCGCCAGTGATCGGCCAGCACCGAGCGCGAGGTCGCCACCAGGTAGGCGCGCACCTCCGGCACGGTCGCCGACATGCGCAACGGGCGCAGCGCGGCGAGGAACACCTCGGCGGTCAGGTCCTCCGCGTCGGGCCTGCTGCCGACCTTGCCGAACAGCATGCCGTACACCCAACCCACGTTGTCCCGATAGATCGCCTCCCAGTCCGGGTACACCCCCGCGTCGCCCACTACCCGCAGGCGCGGTGGCCCGGTCGATTCGTCCTGTTTCGCTTCATAGTCCTTATCGCCAGTCCTGCGTCGGGCCCGCACGCTCTTGAATACGGAGCAGGGTTACGCGGCGATTGCCTCATGAAGAGCAGATATCGTCGGAGGGTGTCGCTGCCGAGCACGCAGGGCAGCACCACGCCGACCGCGACGCACACCCCGCCGACCGCGTCGGTCGGATAGTGGCAGTTCATGCCCACCAGCCCGGTCATGATCTCGACGATCATCACCAGCCAGAACACCGCCGCGAGCAGCCGCCACCAGCGGGACGCCGTCGACGTCAGGGCCAGGATCGCGATCGTGTACACCATGACCGCGGCGACGGCGTGCCCGCTCGGGTAGCTCAACTGGCCGTAGAGCCGTCTACCGAACAACGGCTTGAGAGCGAGTTCGGTGACGACCACGCCGAGCGCGGGCGTGGCCATCGTGAGCAGCAGGACGTCCCAGCGGCGACGGAGCAGGGCGAGCGCCATCATCAGCACGACGGCCGCGGCGAGCACGCTGGTGTCGGTCGGCACGAGCAGATAACTGGCTATTCCGCTACCGTCGCCGACCGTTTCGTGTACTCGCTGAATGAGGGTGCGATCAATCGGATCGGCGTGTCGCTGTCCCGCGACCAATACGCCGACCACCAGCGCTACACCCCACGCGCTCATCGCCGCGGCAGCCGCGGGCAGACGCATACGCCGCGGGATCAACAGCGTCATACCAGCGACTATGCGCCCGCCCGCATAGTTCGGCACGCGCGTCGGGGACGAGTCCCCTGATCGGGGAAACTGTTGCGATTCCCATTCATAAATGTCGGTAATTCTTTCGCATTCACATTCTTTCCAATCACCCCGAAGGGTGAGGATTGTTTGAATGCGGGAATTGCGGGAAAAGTCTCGCGGTCAGCTCAGCAGGCCGAGGTTCACCGCGTCGCCGATCGCCTGGTAGCCGGCGTCGTCGGGGTGCAGGTGGTCGCCGCTGTCGTAGGCCGGCAGGAACCAGGTGGGCGCCGACGGGTCGTGTGTCGCGGCGTCCTGGTCGACCACGCCGTCGCAGCCGCTGTTCGCGCCGAGGATGAAGTTGTCGATGGCCTCCCGGGCCGTCTCGCCGGACGGGTTCCAGTAGCCGGCGCCCTGGTAGGGCGTGAGTGTGGAGCAGATGAACTTGATCCCGTGCTGGTGCGCGGCGGCGATCAGCTGCTGGAGACCGGCAATGAGCTGGTCGGCGGTGGGCTGCGGGCTGGTCGAGCCGAGATCGTTGATGGGGTCGTCGGAGAAGACGACCCAGCGGACGCCGGGCGCGTCCAGCACGTCCCGAGTGAAGCGGTTGATCGCGCTCGGCCCGCTGCCGTCGACCAGCAGCCGGTTGCCGCTGATGCCCGCGTTGAGCACGCCGATCTGCTCGCCCGCCGCGTTCAGCCTGCTCGCCAACACGTTCGGCCAGCGGTCGTTGGCGTCCTGACTGGACGCGTAGCCGTCGGTGATGGACGCGCCGATCGTCACCACGGCGCCCAGCGAGTTCCCGTTCTGGACGTCGAGCCCGCTGAGGAAGTAATAGCTGTTCTGGGTCTGAGCCCCGGCCAGGTCGCTCGCGCCGCTCACGTCGCCGGTCGCGATGTACGCGGTCTGCATGGCCAGCGGGTGTTCGGTGGACGGGCCGCTGGTGCCGGCCAGGTAGGCGCTGATCGCGATGTTGGTCAGCGCCGGGATCGCCATGGTCACCGGGTCGCTCGCCGCCGTGCCGCCCGCCGGGATGGTCACCGAGGTCGAACCGTTGAAGGTCACCGGCGTATCGGTGCCGGCCACGATCGCGGAACCGTCGCCCGCCTGCGCGATGTGCACGTCATCGATGGTCAGCGGCGCGTCGCCGAACACGTTGGACAGATCGACGCGCGCGTCGTCGCCGCCGATGCTGGTGTGCACGATCTGCCGGATGGTCTGCTGGCCGAATGAGCTGCCGCCGCTCTGCATCGCGGTCGCCCAGGTGCCCGTCCAGTCGCCGGCCGCGGTCGGGGAGCCCAGACCGGACATGCTCAGGACGGCCGCGACCGCGGCGCTCGCCAGCCGGATCACGAGGTGCCCAGCGCGAAGACGTGGATGGCGGGCGTGCCGGCGGCCAGCGCGCCACCGGGCGGCAGGGTCACCGACGCGATGCTCTTGCCGGAGCCGAGCGCCACGGTTTCGCTGAAGATGTTGCCGCTGCCGCCGTAGGTCGTGTTGCCCTGTCTGTTCTGGTACGCCGAGCTGATCGCGACAGCGCCGCCGCTGGGCGGGCCGGTGGAGAACCAGTCGGGCACGCTCAGCGTGTAGCTCTGCGTGCTGCCGTCGGCGTAGGTGATCGTGCCGGATCCGGTGGCCGGGCCGTAGCTGGCCGAGACCAGGAAGCCGAGCGTGTGCGGCGAACCGGACAGGCTGATCGTCTGCCCCTCGGCGACCGTGTTGTCGTTCGTGCCGGCTGCCACGTTCGGCATGGTGAACGCGACGCCGGAGGAGTTGACCGTGGCGTTCTGGCCGGCGCCCGCGTTGCTCAGTGCGGTCGCGGAGAAGCTCGCGCCACCGCCGTCGTAGTTGCCGGGCGCGGTGTTGTTGTCCGCGGTGATGCCGACATCGTTGAAGGTGGCCGCGAGGTTCGCCGCCTTGCTGGCCGGGTCGAGGCCGATCTGCTCGCTGCCCAGATGCTTAGCTGAACTCGCTTGCGTACCGGTCACCTGGGCGTAGGCCAGCGACGTCGTCGGGTTGGACGGCTGCTCGATGAGGTAGGACGAGCCCGCGGTGACCGGGACGCCGAAGGTCGCGTTGCTGGTGGGGGAGACGATCACCGCGCCGGTCGAGCCGTTGACGACCTCGGCCTGCTGGCCGGGCCAGGGGTTGCGCACGGTCATGGTCTGCGTCGAGCCGGCCCGGATCGCGGCCGTCGTGATCGTGCCGCCCTGCACCTGAACGTCCACAGTGGAACCACCCTGGATCGCGACCGTCCCCGCGACGTCCCAGTTCGACGGCCAGGCCGGCGCGATGCGCAGCGTGCCGTCGTAGTCGGTGGCCAGGGCCTCGTCCAGCGCGGTGGCGACCTCGGAGGACTGCTCAATGTAGGGCTCGTCGCCGGGCGTGCCGTTGAACAGGTTCGCCAGGCCGCTGATGTACGCCTGGTAGTGCTCGGTGATCGTGGTCAGATCGCTGGCCACCTGGGACGACATGTCCAGCCGGGCCGCGTCGACCGCGTCCCAGCTCCAGTCCGGGTTGTTCTGGTTGGGCCGGGAGTTGTAGGTCCGGTCAGCCAGCGCGGTCAGGTTGTCGCCGTTCACGACGGTGTTGTCGGTGATGTCGTTGTAGGGCCAGACGGGTTCCAGGCCGATGTTCTCGCCGTTGCGGAGCTGGGCGGCGGGCTGGAAGGAGTCGGCGATGACGTCGCTGCCCTGACTGTCGGCCGAGGGCGGCAGCAGCTGTTGTTTGGTGGCCGCGTCGGTGCGGGCGTAGGGCTCGATCTGGCCGAGCGCGGTGCGCAACTGCGAGACCAGCGACGAGTCGGTGTTCAGGGTGGTCGCCGCGCCGATCGTGGCCGAGAACAGGGCTTGGTCGGCGGCGAGGTCGGTGGTCGGATCGGGTACCGCCCACTGGGTTTCGTGCGCGTTCGCGGTGGCGTGTAGGTAGCCGTCCGAGCCGACGCTCTGCTCGTTGAGCAGGAAGGTCGCGGTCTGCTGGAGCAGCGGGTAGTAGTGCTGGAGGAAGCCGCGGTCGCCGGTGTCCTGGTACTGCTGCCAGATCCACAGCGCGATCTCCGCGCCGCTGGTCAGCGTTTCGGCGTTGTAGCTGGGGCTGGAGGCCAGCGCGCAGGACGCGTTCTGCGTGTTGTTGCCGCCGTTGTAGTAGCCGTTTCCGTTGAACCGCATGGTTTCCGGGATGCACGCGCCGGGCTTCCCGCCCATCTGCGCGCTGGTCCAGGACTGGATGGCGGGCAGGTCGTTCAGGTACATGTCGAAGATTGGCTGGTTGAGCGCGACGTTGCCGGAAGAGATGTTCGCGGCGACCTGTCCGCGCAGGTTCCAGAACCAGTAGCCGGCCGGGTACCAGTCCTGCTGGTCCTGGTCGTAGGCGAACATGTTCGCCACGCCCGCCTGGCTGCCCGGGTAGGCGCCCGCGCGCATGGTCGCGGCTTCGGCGTAGAGGTAGATGGTGCGCAGGTTCTCCAGGTACTGCGCGGTGCCGTCGCCGGAGTTCATCTCGATCAGGCCGCTGTGCGCCCAGTAGGTGTTCCACCAGCCCGACTGGGTGCCCAGCAGCGACGAGGAGGACGCGGTGGTGTCGCCGCCGATCAGGTTCGCGGCGGTGCTGGTGGGGTCGCCGCCGGTCCAGGACGGGGACGCGACGATGACCCGGTAGGAGCCGTCCGGGTTGGGGTTGAACGAGACCTGCACCTGCTCGGAGTTGACCACCGACGCGGACACGTTCGCCCCGCCGGCGGTGATCGCGGCCATGGCGCCGAAGGTCTGGCCGGAGTTGCCGCTCTGCTGGTTGTCTACCCAGGTTTGGGCGAGGCTGCCGATCGCGCCGGACGCGGCGGTCGCCGGGGTGCGGCCGTTCCACAGGTTCAGGGTCGCGGTCTGCCGGGTGCCGGGGTTGGCGCCGGTGACGTCGACGACGAGTTCGTCTTTGCCGGCCGGGACCCAGGCGTGCAGGGTGAGGCCGCCGCCGGACTCGGTGAGCACGCCGTTGTAGAGGTCGAGGGTGCCGGTGAAGTCGCTGGCCGAGGTCAGTGCGGTGAGGCCGGGGATCTGGACTTGGCCGGGGGAGAGGCGGTTGGGCATGGTGTCGCTGCGGTTGAGTTGCGCGGTGAATCCGTTGGCGGCCCACGCGGCGACGCCGAGCGAACCGTTGCCCAGTGGCAGGGACTGCGCGTTGACCGTGTTGGGCTGGCCGAGCACGACGTCCGAGCGGGAGACCACGCCGCCGGTGTTCTCGTTGAACGTGCCGTTGTGCCACGCTGTGGTGAGCGTCGCGGCCGGTGCGCCACCCGCGGAGCCGGTGCCCAACGCGGTCAGCGCCAGCGCGGTGCTGGCGAGCAGAACGAGGAACGGTCGCAGCCGTCGAACGGACATCGGTGTCCTCCCGGACGCGTCATTGCGTCATGTGACGAAACATCACACCTAAGACCTCGGATGGTTTTGTAGCGGAGTGTCGACACGCTGTCCAGGCCGGCAACATCAAGCCGGAGTGATGGGATCTCTGTCCTGCCGAACTTCGCAGGTCACGCGCGATTCCAAGAATCTGCTCGAATTTTTCACGTATTAGTCCATGTCTTGCGGACACCGCTGGTACGTGAGCGTTCCGTCGACCGCGGTGAGCGCGGGCCGCAGCGTGAGCAGGTCGTCGACCGGGCAGGTCAGCGGATCCGCGCGGTAGGCGACGAAGTCGGCGGGCGCGCCGCGCCGCAGCGGCGAGCCGGCGTACTGGCCGAGGAACTCGGCCCCGGCGACCGTGTACAGGCGCAGCGCCTCGGCCCTGCTGATCGCGTGCTCCGCGCCGAGCACGCCGAACGGGGTCGAGCGGGTCGTCATGCCGTGCACGCCGGCCAGCGGATCGACCGGGCCGATGGGGTGGTCGGTGCCCGCGCTGACCCGGACGCCCGCGTCGAGCAGTTCGCGCAACGGCATCAGGTCGCCGGCCCGCTGCCGGCCGAACGCCTCGACGAACGGTTCGGCGAGCCCCGCGACGAGAGCCTGCTGCGCGGTGATGTGCACGCCGAGCGCCCTCGCCCTGGCGATCTGGTCCGGCCGGATCAGGCCGCCGTGCTCGACGACCAGCAGGTCCGGCTCCAGCGGACCCTCGCGCTCGATCACCAGGCCGATGGCGTCGAGCAGCACGCCGACCGCGCGGTCACCGAAGGCGTGCGTGCCGACCGGCCAGCCGCGCCGCGCGCAGATCGCGAGCGCCTCGGCCAGTTCGGCGGTCTCCCACATGAGTTCGCCGTAGTAGTCCGGCCGGTTGGGGTAGGGCTCGGTGAACGCGGCCGCCTCCGCGCCGCCGTCCAGCACGAACTTCAGGCCCCACAGCCGCAGCAGTCCGTTGCCGGCGCCCGGCGTGATGCCCCGGTCCTCCAGACCGTCCAAATAGGACGTGATCGAGCCTGCTGCCGCGATGGTCGCGGGCGTTGACATGATCATCGGCAGGCTGCGCACCCGGAACCGGCCATCGGCCGCGACCTTGGTGGCCACCTGCCACTCCGCCGGCCCGACCGCGGGATCGCGGACCGTCCCGATGCCGTGCGACGCGAAGATCTCCGACGTCGTCGCCAGGGCGTCGGCGACCACGTCAGGCGGGGTCGGCGGCAGCACTGCCAGCACGGGCGCCATCGCCAGATCCTGCAACCAGCCGGTCGGGTTGCCGGCGGCGTCGCGGAAGACGACCCCGCCAGGTGCGTCCGGGGTATCCCGGTCGATCCCGGCCATGTGCAGGCCGAGCGAGTTGACCACGCCGTTGTGACCACCCCGCAGCACCAGCACCGGATGGTCGATTGTCGCCCGGTCCAGCTCCGGGGCGGTCGGCAGTCGCCGCTCCGCCAACTGGTATTCGTGCCAGTTGGCGGCCGTGACGATCCACTGGCCGGCCGGGGTGTCGGCGGCGCGCAGGCGGATCGCGTCGATCAGGTCCGCGATCGTCCGCGCGTCCTGTGTCCGCACCCCGAACACCGAGCGGGCGGCGAGGGTGAGATGGCAGTGCGTGTCGACGAAGGCGGGCAGCACGACCAGTTCCGGATCGTCGATCACCCTGGTGTCCGGCCCGGTCCACGCGCGCAGCAGGTCGGCCTCGTTGTCGCGGCCCGAGCACGCGACAATGCTGCCCTCCCGCACCGCGAACGCGGTCGGTCCGGCCGCGCCGTCGAAGGTGTGCACGGTTCCGGCGCGCACCACCAGATCAGCCGTTTCGTCCCTGTTCATGGTGGCGATCAGCCCTGGATGCGATTCACGTGGCCGGACCATTCCTTCTCGCGCAGCTCGAACTTCTGGATCTTCCCGGTCGACGTCTTCGGCAGGGCCTCGACGAACTCGACCTCGCGCGGTGTCTTGTAACGCGCGATCTTCGACCGGACGTGGTCGAGGATCTCCTCCTCGGTCGCGGTGTGTCCGGGCCGCAGGATCACGAACGCCTTGGGCCGCTCGCCCCAGGTGTCGTCCGGCACGCCGATCACCGCGGCCTCCAGCACCGCGGCATGCGACACGACCGCCTGCTCGACCTCGACCGTCGAGATGTTCTCGCCGCCCGAGACGACCACGTCCTTGGCGCGGTCGCGCAGTTCGACGTAGCCGTCCGGATGCATGACGCCGAGGTCGCCGGAGTGGAACCAGCCGCCCGCGAACGCGGCCGCGGTTGCCTCGGGATCGCGGAAGTAGCCCTTCATCACGTTGTTGCCACGCATCACGATCTCGCCCATGGTCGCGCCGTCGGCCGGCACGTCGACGAGTTCGTCGGGATCGTCGGTGTCGGTGCGCACCACGCGCAGCCGCTCCGCCTGGATCATGCCGACGCCCTGGCGGGCCAGCAGTCGTGCCCGGGTCTCCCCGTCGACATCGGCCCACTCGGTCTGCCACTGGCAGACCGAGTACGGGCCGTACGTCTCGGTCAGGCCGTAGACGTGCACGAGACCGAAACCCATCCGCTCGGCCTGGGCGATCATGGTCGGGCTGGGCGGCGCGCCCGCTGTGGTGACGAGCAGCGGACGGTCCAGCGGATGCGCCTGCTCGGCGTTCATGATCGTGGTGACCACGGTCGGCGCGCCGTTGAGGTGCGTGATGCCGTGCCGGTCGAACAGCTGCCAGACCACCTCGCCGCGCACCTCGCGCAGGCAGACCTGGGTACCGCCGGCCGCGAGCAGCGCCCACGCGGTGCACCAGCCGTTGCAGTGGAACATCGGCAACGTCCACAGGTAGACGCTGCGCTCATCGTGCCGCGAGTGGTAGATCTCGCCGAGCGCGTTGAGGTAGGCGCCGCGATGCGTGTACATCACGCCCTTCGGGCGGCCGGTCGTGCCGGAGGTGTAGTTGATCGAGATCGTCGCGTTCTCGTCCGCGACCGACCACGGCAACTCGCCCGAATCACCCGCGCCGGCCAGCAACGTCGCCAGGCTCGTCGAGCCCGGGATCGTCACCTCGGGAGCGGGCCCGAGCGGATCGAGGGCGACCACGATCGATTCGACGGTGTCCAGTTCGGCCGCGACCGGTGCCACGGTCGCCGCGAGCACCCCGTCGACCACCAGCAGCTTCGCCTGGCTGTGGTCGCAGATGTAGCGGACCTCCGCGGGCGCCAGTCGCGTGTTCACCGCGACCAGCACCGCGCCGGCCAGCGGCACCGCGAACGTGGCGATCAGCATCTCCGGCACGTTCGGCATCAGGTACGCGACCCGGTCGCCAGGCCCGACGCCTGCCGCACGCAGGGCGCGGGCGCGTTGCTGGACGGCGGCCGCGAACTCGCGGAAGGTCAGCGTGGTGTCGCCGTACCGGACCGCGATCCGGTCCGGGAACACCTCCGCCGACCTTTGTACGAAGGACAACGGCGTCAGTTCCGTGAGCCACGATTCCATCAGCATCACCCGTCCGTCGGTGGCTGGAACCGCTTTTCCAGCCCGTGCCAGCAGTCCGCGTAGTCTTCCTGCAACCCGGGCAGCCGTGCAGCGTAGTCGGACACGCGCTGCGGATACCGGGTTTCGAACATGAACGCCATTGTTCCGTCGAGCCGCTGCGGTGCCAGGTCCACGGTGCTCGCGTCCTGGAACGCCTCGGCGTCCGGGCCGTGCGGCGTCATGGAGTTGTGCAGGCTGAAGCCGCCGGGCACGAAACCGTGCGGCTTCGCGTCGTAGGCGCCGTAGACCAGTCCCATGAACTCGGACATGACGTTCATGTGGTACCAGGGCGGGCGAAACGTGTCCTCCGCGACCAGCCAGCGGTCCGGGAAGATCACGAAGTCGACGTTGGCCGTGCCCGGCGTTTCCAGTGCCGAGGTGAGCACCGTGAAGATCGACGGGTCGGCATGGTCGAACAGGGTCGGGCCGACAGGGGAGAAGCGGCGCAGGTCGTACTTGTACGGCGCGTAGTTCCCGTGCCAGGCCACCACGTCCAGCGGCGAATGGTCGAGTTCGGTGCGCCACAGCGCGCCGCCCCAGCGCACGTACAGCCGGGACGCGACGTTGTCGCGGTCCTCGTAGGCGGCCACGGGGGTGAGGAAGTCACGCGGGTTGGCCAGGCAGTTCGCGCCGATCGGCCCGCGCTCGGGGAGGGTGAACGGGTTGCCGTAGTTCTCGCAGAGGTATCCGCGCGCGGGCCCGTCGCGCAGTTCGACCCGGAACTTCACGCCGCGCGGAATCACCGCGATCTCGCCCGGTTCTACGTCGATGATGCCGAACTCGGTCCAGAACCGGACATCGCCGTGTTCCGGCACGAACAGCAGTTCGCCGTCCGCGTCGTAGCAGTAGTCGTCCACCATGGACGCGGTGATCAGGTAGAGGTGGGCGGCCATCCCGGTGTGGGTGGCGACGTCGCCCGCCGTGGTGATGGTGGCGACGCCGGCCACGAACGACCGCTGTTCGGACGGGATCGGCACCGGGTCCCAGCGCTGCTGGCCGATCGGCAGGACGTGCTCGCGGTTGGGCGCGCTGAGCCAGTGGCCCTCGTCGACGCGCTCGAACCGGCCGGAGTGCAGCACCGAGGGCCGGATCCGATATAGCCAGGATCGCTTGTTGGTGGCCCGGGGCGCCGTGAACGGCGAGCCGCTCAACTGTTCCGCGTACAGGCCGTACGCCACCCGCTGGGGCGAGTTGCGGCCCACCGGCAGCGCCCCCGCGATCGCCTCGGTCTCGAAGCCGTTGCCGAATCCGGACTGGTATCCGGGCATGAAACCTCCTCGCGGTGCCGTCGCACACCGACTCTAGGAGAAGGCCCCTGCCCGGAGCCGCATCTTCAGCCGACCGAGGCTGCCGCGCCGTCTCGCTGCTGGGCCAGCCAGGCGCGATACCGGCGCGCCGCGCGACGCTCCGCGAGTTGGTCGCAGGCCAGGGCGGGCGCCGGGCGCGTGCTCGGTTTCGGCTCGGCGCCGCGCACGATCCGGCGCATCTGCTTGCGCACCAACGCCATGCTGGCCGCGGACGCCAGCAGCTTGTCCGACCAGGACACCGCCCGCAGCGGCGCGTTCGTCTCGCCGCCCGCGCGCCACCGGTTCGGCAGGTCGGGCGTGACCGCGAACGCGGTGGCCATGCCGACCAGTTCGACGCCCGCCGCCAACACCCGCTCGGCGCTCTCGCGCCGTGTGACGCCACCGGTCAACATCAGCGGCAGCGGGCTGGCCGTGACCAGATCCGTTGCCAGGTCGAGGAAGTACGCCTCCCGGGCCAGCGTCCGCGCGTCGGTCGGGCGGCCGCTCATCGCCGGGCTCTCGTAGCTGCCGCCGGACAACTCGACCAGGTCGACGCCGAGCGGCGCCAGCATCTCGATCACCCGGCGCGCGTCGTCGGCGTCGAACCCGCCGCGCTGGAAGTCGGCCGAGTTCAGCTTCACCGCGACCGTGAACGAGGGCGACACCTCGGCGCGCACCGCCCGCACGGTGTCCAGCAGCAGCCGCGCCCGGTTCTCCAGCGAGCCGCCCCACTCATCCGTCCGCCGGTTGGCCAACGGCGACAGGAACGAGGAGAGCAGATAGCCGTGCGCGCCATGGATCTCCACGCCGTCGAAGCCTGCCTCCTCGGCCCGCGAAGCCGTGACCACGAAGCGCCGCACGGTGTCCGCGATCTGCTCGGCGGTCATCGCGACCGGGCGGCCGAACCGCTTGGAGTGCCGGCCCAGGTCGACCCCGATCGCGGACGGCCCCCACACGACGCCCGGCTGGCCAGCCGGCACCTGCCGGCCGGGATGGCTGATCTGCATCCACATGGCCGCGCCGTCCGCCTTCCCGGCCGCCGCCCACGCGCGGAACGGTTCGAGCGGCGCGCGCTCGTCGAGCACGACACCGCCGGGGCCGGTCACCGCCTGCGCGTGCACCATGACGTTGCCGGTGATCAGCAGTCCCGCGCCGCCCGCACCCCAGCGCCGGTACAGCGTGATCAGTCGCTGGTCGGGCGCTTGCGCACGACCAGCCATGCCTTCCTCCATCGCAGCCTTGGCGATCCGGTTGCGCAGCGTCGAGCCGGACCGCAGCGTCAGCGGCGTGAACAGGTCGGTCGTCATCGACGGGACCACCTCTCGGACGTTAGGATGTTGACGACGCTTACATTAGGCGAATGATGTAAGCACCGTCAACATTTGAGGATGGTCGTGCCCGCACCGAGTGCTCCGTATCACCACGGCGACCTGGCCGCCGCGTGTCTGCGCGCGGCCTTCGAGCTGCTGGAGGAGGAAGGCACGGCCGGGTTGTCGCTGCGCGCGGTCGCGCGGCGGGCCGGAGTGTCGCCCACCGCGCCGTACCGCCACTACGCCGACCGCGACGCGCTGCTGTCCTCGGTCGCCGCCGTCGGCTACCGCGAGCTCGCCGAACAGCTGGCCGCAACGCACCCGTTGCCCTCCGGCCCGGCCGAACTCGCCGACACCGCGGTCGCCTACGTCCGGTTCGCGCTCGACCGGCCAGCGCTGTTCCGGGTGATGTTCGCCGAGCCGTGCGACCCGACCAACCCCGAACGGGCCGCCGCGAACGCCGCCATCAGGGCCTACGTCGAGGCCATCGTCCGGCGCAGCTTCCCGGAATCGGACCCGGCCGCGATGGGCACCGCGGTCTGGGCGCTCGTGCACGGCCTCGCGTTCCTGTACCTCGACGGCAAACTCGACGGCCCGATCGATGACCAGGTGCGGGCCGCCGTGCTCGCCATGCTCACGGCCGCGAACGGCGCGATGTCCTGACCCGGTTTCAGACGATGAGCGCCCGCTTCCCCGGCCTGGTGCGTCGCCAGACGATCACCAGGAACACCAGCAGCGCACCCAGTGGCAGCGTGCCGACCGCCCAGCTCAGCGGCAACGGCGGTCCCGGTTGGTCGAGCACGGTCAGGTTGTTCAGCGTGCCCTCGCCCTGGCCCTGCGGGCCGTTGATCACGAAGCCGATGGTGTAGCTGCCGGGCGTGTTCAACGCCTGCACGTCCAGGCCCCAGACGTCGCGCTTGCGCGGATGCCGGACCAGCGGTGAGTCCGAGCCGCGGGGGCCGAACTCTGGACCGGTCATGATCAGCGAACCGGACTTGTCCGCGATGCCGCCATCCGGGCTGAAGGTGAAGTCCAATGAGCGCATGGCCCGGATCGGCCACGTGGAGAACCCGACGGTCACCGCGTACGGGCCGGCCTGCACACGTTCGGTGTGCACGATGTCGACCGGCGCGTAGGCCGATGCCGGCACCGCGCCGAACACCGCGAGCAGCGCGGCGAGCACGATCGGAACGACGATCCTGCGCATCAGGCCACCTCCGCCGTCGCGTCGGAGCCCTGCGTGTCGCCGCGCAGCATGGCGCCGAACCGGGTGCCGAGATAGCCGGCCGGCAGGCCCAGCACCAGTCCGACGATCGCCAGCGTGACGATCAGACCCGGCGACACGTGCATCATCGGGCGGGTGAGCGCCAGCTGCACGACCAGCGTCACCCCGACGAGCAACCCGCACAGCGCACCGAGCGGCAGCATCAACCGTCCGAAGTGGATCCGACGGGTGTGGCTCAACCACATCGCGCCCTCAACGACCAGCGCGGACACGATCAGGAACATGGGGATCAGGCTGGGCAACACCGGTGGTTCGGGCAGCAGCCCGTCGCGCATCGGCAGGCCGACCGCGACCGCGTACGCCTGGGCGGCCCACGGGGAGAACCACCACAGCACCGCCTGCATCGCGCCGAGCACGACCGCGATGCCGATGGCGCCGCCGCGACCGAGCACCAGCGCGCCCATGATCAGCAGCATCGGCGCGCACAGGATGGCGCCCATCAGGGTCGGGGCGACCGGCAGCGGCGCGTTGTTCAGCCCCTCGAACGGGATCGGCGCGAAGACGATCAGGATCGGCACCGCGATCAGCAGCCCGGCCTTGCCCCGGCGCTGGTCGCGGACGGCGGCGAAGACGATGATGCTGCCCACCATGGTCACGCAGATCGACAGGAACAGCGCGACGTGCGAGGGCGTGTTCAGCACCGCGTCGAAGCCGTAGATCGAGTGCCACCACAGGTCGAGCAGGCCGTAGAGCAGGAAGCAGGCCGCGCCGACCCCCGAGACCAGATAGCCGAGCGGTGCGGTGAAGACGCCGCCGAACACCCGCACCGGCGGCCCGCCCGCCGAGTGTGGCCAAGCCCGGCCCGCGCGCTGGGCCGAGGTCGACATCAGCACCATGACCAGGCTGGCGATGCCGGAGAGCGCACTGCCCGAGTAGAGCGCGAGGTGCGAGAGCGTGAAGAACGTGTCCGGGCCGACCTCGACATGCCACTGGATGTCCCAGCTCAGGCCGACCGTGGTGATCGCGGTGCCGAGCAACACCACCCAGGGACCGACTCGTGCGGCGGTGCTCCCGGCCGCGACCCTCGTACCGGCATCGGCGCGGCTCAAGCCGGCCGCCGACACAGGCAACGCTGCATCCATTGTGGACAGACCCCCTCCATGGCTGTGACTGGTGCGGCCGAGCCTAGAAGCGGGTGCCACCGCGCGCGTCACCGCGAGCGGGGAGAACAGATCCCCTGCGCGGGCTACGGTCCGTCCCCCGCGCGGGGGACCCGTCGTTCACCCCCGGAGGGACGACGCGCCCGGCCATTGTTTCTAGCATCGACAACGATGAATGTCTCCCTCCGCCCGACCCCTAGGGGTGCGCTGCTCGCCGTGTTCGCCGTGCTCCTGTCGTTCGCGTCGATCGGCCCGGCTGCCGCCGACACGCCGTCCTCCGGCGGCGACATCCAGGTCGCGCAGACCCTCGGCGACCGCGACCTGACGCTGATCCTGCGCCGGGTCACCGCCGTGCCCGGCCCGCTGCGCGTGGACGTCATCACGCACACCGGCACCGCGCCCGGCCCGCTGACCATGGCCGTCACACCGACGACCGGTGCGCCGACCGCGCGCGGCAGCGTCGTCCTCGGCGCCACACCGGGCACGTATGGCACGACGCTGCCGATCAACGGGGCGGGCGCGTGGGAACTGGACGTCGGCGACGGCCTGCGGACCGCGCGGATTCCGTTCGTGGTGACCGCGCAGGCCACGTCGCCGCCGGACTACGCGGTGTACGGCGGATTCCTGACCGCGGGCGTGCTGCTGATCGTGTCGATCCTGGTCGCGGTGCGCGCCCGCAACGGCCGGTGGGCGCTGGTGCCGATGGGCGGCGTGGTGGCCGGCTTGTCGGTGGCGATCACCGGCGCGATCCTGTCCGCCTCGCTCCCGTTGCCGCCGCAACCCGGCATCCAGGTCGACCCGACCGCGTCGAACGCCACCGATCCGTACGTGCTGTCGCAGCCGCTGGTCGCCGACTATTCGCGGCCGCCGGTGATGCTGTCGCTGCCCGGTCCGGCCCCGGTCGCCGGGAAGGCCACCGACCTGACCCTCGACCTCACCGACGGCGCGACCGGCCTGCCCGTCGACGACCTGGTCGTGCACGACAGCGCCCTGATACACCTGCTGATCGTCGGGCCGTCCGGCCAGTTGTGGCACGTGCACCCGATCCGGATCGCGCCCGGCGAATACCAGGTGCACCTCACGTTGCCGCAGCTCGGCCATTACGCGGTGTCCGCGGAACTCGAACGCAGAGGCGGCGGCGTGCAGCTGGTCCGCTCGCCCATCGGCGTCGACGTCACCACCGGAACTTCCAGCGCCGCGCTCGCTCCGCCGCCGTCGCTGGTGTCGGGTCGGACGGTCGAGGCGACCGTGGCGGGCACACCGGTCTCGGTGACCGCGACCGTCGCGCCCGCCGGTTCGGCGACGACCATCGTGGCGACCTTCGGCAACACCGCCGATCTCCAGCCGTGGCTCGGCATGCTCGGCCACCTGATCATCGCCGGCCCGTTGCCGGACCAGGCGACCGACATCGGCGCCGCGGTGCAGGCCGCGCCGGTCTGGGCGCACGCGCACTCGATGGGCGATCTCGCGCCCGCCAATGACATGGCCGGGATGCCGGGCATGAGCGGGATGAGCGACATGGGCTCGTACGGTTCGGCGATGAACGGCATGAGCGGGCTGATGCCGGTCAACGGCGACAGCGCGGCCGACGAGACGGTCGCCGCATACGGCCCGGACATCTCGTTCACCTTCGGCTTTCCCCAGCCGGGCACCTACCGGATCTGGTTGCAGGCGGAACGGAACTTCACCGTGCTGACCGTGCCGGCCCTGCTGCACATCACCTCGGGAAGCCGGCCATGAAGCTGAAGGTCGTCGCGATCACCGTTGGCGTGCTTGCCGTGCTGGGCCTGACCGGCTGGCTGCTCTGGCCGAGTCCGCCCACCGCGACCGCGTTGCAGAGCGGAACCGCGCGCTACGCGGTGACCGCCACGATCGACCCGCCGCGCATCGGTACTGCCGCCGTCAGCATCGACCTGACCACCCACGACGGCGCCGCGCCGAACGTGACGGTCAGCGTGGAGGCCGTGATGCCGCTGATGGGCTTCGCCACCCCGTCGCTGCCGGCCACGGCCGGCGGCGACGGCCACTACACGGTGTCGAGCGTGCCGCTGATGATGACCGGGCCGTGGGAGCTACATGTGTCCATTTCGGACGGAACAGGCACCGACGATCTCACGCTGCCGTTCACGGTCTCGGGCTAGTCATCGACCCGGGCCAGGCCGTACTTGTAGGCGTAGCGAACCGCGTGCACCCGGTCGCGCAGGCCGAGTTTGGCCAGGATGCGCGAGACGTGCGTCTTCACGGTCTCGTCGCCGACGTAGAGCCGGGCGCCGATCTCCGCGTTCGTGTGGCCGGCCGCGACCAGCAGGAACACCTCGTGTTCGCGCGCGGTCAGCCGGTCGATGCCGGGTGCGGAGGCGCGCTGCGCTTCCGCGGGCGCGACCGCGGCGGCGAAGCGGGACGCGAGCCTGCGCGTCACGGACGGATCGACGTACGCGTCGCCGCGCGCCGCCACCCGCACGGCCGCGATCAACTCCTCCGGCGGCAGGCTCTTGAGCAGGAAACCGCTGGCGCCCAGGGCGAGCGCCCGGTGCACGTACTCGTCGGTGTCGAACGTGGTGAGCAGCAGGATTCTGGTGTGCGCCGGATCCGCGGCGAGGATCTCCTCGGTCGCGGCCAGGCCGTCCAGCCTCGGCATGCGCACGTCGAGAATGGCCAGATCCGGGCGCAGCCGGATGGTCTCGGTGACGGCCGCGCGACCGTCACCGACCTCGGCGACGCATTCGAGATCGGGCTGGGTGTCCAACACGGCGCGCAGGCCGGAGCGGAACATCGCGTGATCGTCGGCGAGCAGGAACCGCAACGTCATGACGCAACCCCCGTCGGCAGCACCGGCACGGTCACGACGGTCTCCCAGCGGTTGTCCGCATCGGGCCCATGGCTGACGCTACCGTGGAACATCGCCGCCCTGGTGCGGATGCCGGCCAGTCCGCGCCCGGTGCCGTCGACCTCGGTCGGGCCGCCGCCGCCGATGCCGTTGCGCGTGGCCAGCGTGATCGACGTGTCGAAGTAGCGGATCTCCACCTCGACGGGGTGTCCGTCGCCGTGCCGCAGCGCGTTGGTGAGCATCTCCTGGGTGATCCGGTAGAGCGCGATGTCCAGCGAACCGGGCACCGGCCTCGGCGCGCCGAGCACGCTCAGCCTGGTCGCCAGGCCGGATCCGCGCACGTTCTCCAGCAGCTCCTCCAGGTTGTCCAGGCCGGGCTGGTTGGTGGTGTCCGAGTTGCCGTGCAGCAGGTCGAGCATGGTGCGCAGGTCGACCATGGCCGATCGGCTCGCCGCCTCGACCGCGGCCAGCGAGTCCACCACACCGTTGCCGGCCTGCACCGCGCCCAACCGCATCCGCGCCGCGCCGGCGTGCACGCCGATCGCGCTGACGTGGTGCGAGATCACGTCGTGCAGGTCGCGCGCGATGGCCGTCCGCTCGTGGGCGACCGCCTTCTCCACCTCGACGGCCGCGTCCCGCGCCTCGACCTCGCGG
Source organism: Pseudonocardiaceae bacterium (assembly GCA_035948315.1). GTDB lineage: Bacteria > Actinomycetota > Actinomycetes > Mycobacteriales > Pseudonocardiaceae > CAJCJE01. The sequence goes on from DASZJG010000048.1 coordinate 294,483, forward strand.
CGGTGCCGCATCGCGTCGATGTAGGCCCTGCGCGCGGTGGTGTACCGGCCGACCAGCCAGGGCAGCACCGCGTTCGAGCCGATCTGCAGCGAGTCGACCAGCCAGCTCGCCGGGCCGTGGCGGACGAGCAGATTCGAGACGACGATCCCACCGGAGATCGCGAACAGCGAGGCGAACGCGGACCAGCCGCGCAGCCAGGCGCCCGCGCGATATCCGGCGATCAGCCGGCCCGCGTCGTTGCCGCCGAGGAGCGCCACGGCGGCCAGTCCGTGCGCCAGCGCCACCCACCCCGAGACCTGCGCCGGCAGGGCCAGCGCCGCATCGATCGAGATGATCACCACCAGCAGGAGCAAGTCCGGCAGGTTGCGCACGCCGGGGCCGAGCATGACGAAGCTGAGCGAGTCGACGACCAGGCAGACCGCCGCGACCAACACCGACTGGCCGACCAGGGAACGGCGCACGTCCACCGGCTCCGACCTTCGCACTGCCCCCACGGCCGCTGCTGCATCCACGACTCGATTATCCGAATCTGGTCCGCAGGCGAGTCCCCCACCCGGGGGACCTGCGGGGATGACGCCGCGCGCCTCGGACCGGGTCACCCGGCCCGAGGCGCGCGGGGCGCTCAGCTGATGGTCAGCCCGTGATAGCCGATCAGCGCGGGCGAACCCGCTGACGCGGACACCACGAACAGGCCCGCGTCCTGGGTGTCGGCCTGGCCCGGGAGGGTCGCGGTGCCGACCGTGCTCCAGTTCTGGCCGTCGGTCGAGTAGTAGCCGGTGTAGCTGCTGCCGGAGCGCACCAACTTCAGGTAGACCGGGATCTTCTCGGCGATCGTGCCGTTCGCCGGGGTCACCGAGTCGATGTTGGTGTTGCCGTCGCTGTTCCACTCCAACTGGATCCCGCCGGCCGGCGACGCGTACAGAATGATGCCCTCCGTGCCGGTCCCGGCCGTGGCCATGGCGTTGCGCACCAGGATGCCGGCCTTGGCGTAACCGGAGAGGTCGCTGGTGGAGGTCACCTCGGTCTGCACGGTCGAGGACGTGCCGACCACGCCGGGCCGGTAGATCGTCGAGTAGTTGTCGTTGTTGGTCCACAGATCCGTGCCCGCGCCCGAGATCGCGAAGTCGTCACCGACCTGGCCGAACCTGGCGGGCGCGTCGGTCGCCGACGAGAAGGTCAGGTTCGGTGTCTGGACCGGGGAAACCAGCTCGACGCCTTGACTGTCCGAGGTGCTCGCGTGCTGGTCGCGCCAACTGTAGGCCGCGGTCGCGGTGACCGTGTCCGTCTCGATCGGCGCGGTCGGCGTCGGGGGAGTGAGGGTGAACTTCGCGGTCGCGGTCGCACCGGTACCGAGGTTGGTGAACGTGGTCGGACCGTTGCCGGTCACCGTCCAGCCGCTCGGCGCGTTGACCGAGAGCGTGGCCTGCTTGATCGTGGTCCGACCGTTGTTGGTCAGCGACGCGGTCATCGCGCTCGGCGTGCCGGGCGCGGCGTTCGCGATGGTGCTTGTGGACAGTGCGACGTTCGGGCCCACGCCGTTGACCGAGGTGGACACCCGGTACATCACGACGCCGTGGGCGGGCACCTGTGCGGTGATCGCGCCGGCGGTCTCGCTGCTGCCGTGCGACCACAGGTCGTTGAGCTGGTAGTCGTGCGCCTTGGGCAGGCCGACCTCGCTCGCGTTGGTGCTGATCGTCGCGGTGCTGCCGGTCGAGTTGAACAGCACCACCGCACGGTCCCCATTGGACAGTGGCTTGGCCAGCACCCACAACCCGTTGTCACCGGCGGGCTGGCCGCCGACCGCGACCGGCACGGCCTGCTTGCCGAGCTTGTCCTGGTTGACCGCGATCACCTGCCGGTTGGTGTAGATCGCCAGGTCGGCCGGGCTGATCTTGCGCAGGTCGGTCCCGGAGATCAGCGGCGCGTCCATCGCCGCCCACAGGCTGAACTCGGACTGCTCCTCGGTGGCGTTCATACCGCCGTTGCCGACCTCCAGCATGTCCGGGTCGTTCCAGGCGCCCGGCCCCGAGTACGGGTAGAGCCACACGTTCTGCTGGAAGATCGACAGCATGCTGTTGTAGCTGTCGCTGATGTCGCCGGTGGTACGCCACGAGTTGCCGACCTGCGGCGCCCAGGTCCACGGCTGGTTCACGCCCCACTCGCAGAGGCTGTACAGGATCGGCCTGCCGGTGGCGGCGAGCGCGTCGCGCATGGCCGAATAGCGGTCGATGTACTGCTGCGTGGTCGTGCTGCCCGCGTTGTTGCAGTTGTCGTATTTCAGGTAGTCAACGCCCCAGCTGGCGAACGTCGCCGCGTCCTGCTTCTCGTGGCCGAGACTGCCCGGGTAGCCGGCACAGGTCTGGGTGCCGGCGTCGTTGTAGATGCCCAGCTTGAGGCCCTTGCCGTGCACATAGTCGGCGACGGCCTTGATGCCCTGCGGGAACTTGGCCGGGTCGGGCACCAGGTTGCCGTTGGCGTCGCGGGTCTTCTCCAGCCAGCAGTCGTCGATGTTGACGTAGCGGTAGCCGGCCTTCGCCATGCCGTTGGCGATCATCGCGTCCGCGGTCTGCTCGACCAGGTCGGCGCTGACGTTGCAGCCGAACGCGTTCCAGTCGTTCCAGCCCATCTGGGGCGTCGCATCCAGTCCGTTGGCCAGCGCCTGTGCCGCCGGTGCGGTCACCAGCGGCACGCCGGTTGCCACCCCCAGCACCAGCAGCGCCGCGCCGATCCAGGCTCGTCCGCGACGTAAACCACTCGTCTTGCCCATTGAACCGCCTTCCTGCGCGAAGCCGTGTCCTTTTGTTGGATGAATCCCACGTGAGTGAACAGGATTCAACAACCGGCTCCATACCCTGCCTCTACTGCGACAGGTGCGCAAGGGCCATCCGGGGGGACGTGCCTGGTCAGCGGGCCGCTACCCGACGATCCGGTCGTACCGCCCGGCTCGACCTCCCCCGCGGCGGTGAACTGCGAAAACACGGTTAACGCCGGACCGGTCCCGGACCGACACATGGGGTAGCGGCACCTGCGACCGGGTCCCCGCCGCAGGTGCCGCCCTGATCAGCTGCTGAACGAGCCGGTCATGGTGATCAACATGCTGCCGAGGGTCACCGTGTGCCGACCGCCCGCCAGCTTGAGCAGCGTCGGTTCGATGTTGTAGCTGACCGCGCCGAGCGGGCTCGCGGTGAGCGTGGCGATCTTCGTGTTGTCGATGGAGAACACGACCGGGTGCCCAGGCAGGAAACCGGATGCCAACAGATACGTGCTGCCGCCGCTGGGCACGTGCGAGCTGGTCAACTGGATGCCGTGCTGCAACCTGGCCAGTTGGTCGGCGGCCTGCCGCTGCGGCGAGTCACCCGGCCGCTGCGAGCGGACCGCGGCGACCAGCGCCGGCACGAACCGGCTCGCGTCCATCGTGCCCCAGCCCGAAGCCACATCGAATCCCTTCGCCGCCGTGAAACCGGGGACCTCGGTGCTCCCGTTGACGTAGTTGTCGTTGCCGGCAACCACATCCGCGATACCCGCCTGCGCGCCGCGCGGGCCGAGCACGTCGTACAGCGCCTGGTTGACCGGCCCGACCGGACCGTGGTTGAGCTGCGCGGCCAGCGCGAGCACGCCCGCGAACAGCGGCGCGGCCTCGGACGTGCCGTCCTGCGCGTCCATGGTGATGTCCGGCACCGACCGCATCCCGCTGCCGGTCACTCCGGCGACGATGTTCTGGAACGCGGGCCGCGCGAACACCGACGAATAGCCGGCGCCCTCGGAGAACTTGGGCGAGTGCTGGCTGTGCCAGACCGGGTCCGGGCCGAGTTGCTTGCCGGTCTTCGGATCGATGTTCGGCACGCTCCCGCCCAGCGCGGTCACCCACGGCGAGTCGTCCCAGGCCGCCGTGTCCGGCGTGGTGGTCACCGAGCCGCACTGCGAATTGGCGACCGGCAGGTTCTGCGTGACACCGCAGTCGCCGGTGGCCACCGCGACCGGAATGCCGGCGGCGGCAGCGGCCAGCTCACCGGGATTCTGCGCGGCGATCTCCGCATTGCCGTAGCTGTAGCTGCTTTCGCCGGTCCCGTCGCTGATCGACATCGAGTCGGCGAGGTGGTTGGTGCCGATGTACTCCAGCGCGCGCATGATCTCCGGCATGGCGACCTGACTCGCCGTGTCGTCGGTGACCTCACTGTCGGCGGGCGTCGCGGAGATCAGGATCTTCGCGTACGGCGCGATCAGGTGCGCCGAGATCACGTCCAGCTCCAACTCGCCCGCCCACGCGTCGCACGACCCGTAACTGCCCAGTGCGACCATGCCCGGCGGGCACTGCGCCGGCAGCGGACCACTGGGGAAGATCGTTTGGATCACCGGGTCCGGCAGCCCGTACGACGCGTCGAACTGGTGGACCGCGGCTGCGACATTCGGGTCGTCCCACCCCTCGATCACCGCGACGGTGGTACCGGTGCCGTCCAGGCCCTTCCGCCATAAATCGCCGATGTGATAGTCGAGCAGATCCTGGGCGCCCGGCGCGTCCTTGGCATATTTCGGATAGTTGGCGGCGATGTTGGCGAGTACCGCATCGAGCACCTTCAGGTGTCCTGGATCCGTCGCCGGAAATGCCGGCGCCGCCTGCTGGCTCGCGGTGTTCGTGACCGTGCTCGGCGCGTCGCTCGCGGTCGCCCCGGTGATCAACGGCACGGCAAGCACGAGCGGTACAACGCCGAACAACAACGACATGTGGCGATGGCGCATTCCTACCCCCTTCTGACCTTCGTCGAATGTCGGTATTAAAGCGGACCCGAACATCCTTATGAAGAAACGAAAGTAGGGAACGCCGATCGGTCAGCCGGGCGGTGTCGATGATCCGGAAATGGTCACGGTCTTGTAACCCATCACCAGAATCAGGACCCCGAGGATGCTCAACACGCTCCCGATGGTCAGCGCGACGTATGCGCCCCAGCCCGTGGTCGGCGCCAGGTTGGCCTCGTAGCCGACCGACAGAATCCCGATCACGCCGAGCAGCGCGGCAGCGGCGAGCCTGGGTATCGGTCCCAGCATCGCCGGGTCGCTCAGGCTCACGTTGCCCGACACGCCCATCTGCGACACCGCCGCGCTCACGGCCTTGGCGCTGGCACTGTCCGAGGCCGCACCAGTCCCGTTCGACCCGCTGGCCATCGCGGAGGCGACAACCTGCTGGGCAACCGGTTCGGTCAGCAAGGTGTTCAGCGCGACGTGCCGGCTGATCGCGGTCGAGATGTCCCCGGCCGTGCCATTGGCCTGTCGCTGATGCTGGATGACCTCCTCGATGGCCGCGGGTGACACCGCGTCGTTCTGCGTTGCGCTGGTTGCGCCGATCCCGGCGATCTCCTTGAAACGATCGGACGGATCCTTGTAGAGCAGCTCTGCGAGTCCCATGGCGCACGGCCTTTCCAGGTTTGCCTGAACATCGGTCGAGGCGAACCGACGTTACGCTGCGGCGCGTTGGGTGAGTACCAGACCGACCCGGTGGCTGGTGTAGAGCGAGCCGACCAACGCCGCCACCAACAACAGTCCCAGCGCGAGAATGCCGCCGTCGATGGTCGGCTTGACCAGTTCGCCCGCCTGGGTGCGGGCCGAACCGGTGAGGAAGGGCACGATCAGCAGGACGCACAGGCCCAGCAGTGCCTCCACGGTCACCACCACCGGGAAATGCCGGAGGGTGAGCGCGAAGCCGCGACGGTGATCGCCATCCGCCTGCACGCGCGCGATGCGCGGGGTGAGCACGAGCTGGTTGTAGCCGCCCGCCGACACCATGGTGATCACGATGACGAGCTTGGCCAGGAGGAACCGGCCGTAGGTCGTGCTGAACAACTCGCCGATGTTGCCGACGTGCCGCCAGGCCAGCCAGCTGCCGGAGGCGACCAGCACGCCGACCGCGGTCAGGGCCAGCGCGCTGAAGCGTTGCCAGGTCCGCGCCCAGCACAGGCCGGCGTGTTCGCCGAACAGCCTGCTCCGCGCGACGATCGCCAGGCAGCCGATGCCGCCCAGCCACGCGCCGCCGGCGAGCACGTGGGTCTGGGTGAGCCAGGTGTCGAGTTCGGCGTCGACGGTCTGGCCGGTGAACGTCGTCGGCACCGAGCTGATCAGCGACCCGAGCACGGCAAGCACGAGCGCCGTGACCGCGACGCGCACCGGCCGCTCCCGGACGAACAGGCTCAGCAACACCAGTGCCGCCAACAGGAACAGCGCGTTCTGCGCGAGGTACAGCGTGCCCGAGGCGACCCAGTCGCCCTTGGTGGCCGGCACGCTCAGGAACGACCAGATCCGTTGCGGCGCAAGGGCTTCGCCGAACGTGACGCCGTCCGTGCCCCGCGCCACCCGGGCGGCCAACTGGAAGTAGGCCGCGACCAGCAGCAGCGGGCCGCACCAGGCCAGGAACCGGCTGTACCGGTGTTGCGCGACCTGGCGGTCGCTCGGGTCGATGTCGGTGCGCAGTACCGGTCGCAGCACGAGCAGGTAGGTGAGCGCGCCGCCGATCACGGCGAAGAGGGCGACGAAGTAGCCGACCTCGGAGCTCACGCGCCACCACGGCGGCAGGGTCGGCGGAGCTGCGGCTGACAGAATCCTGATCACAAGTCAGTTAGGTTAGCCTTAGCTAACTTTGAACGCAACCACACGACTCGCGGAGCCGGAAGGTCGGCGGCAACACCCGCTGCTGCGGCGGGCCCTCGTCGCCGGCGATCCGCTTGACCAGCAGTTTCGCCGCCACATGGCCCATTTCCGGGATGGGCTGGGCCATCGCGGTGAGCCGGGGATTCATCAGGTCGGCCCACTCGAAGTCGTCGAAGGCGGCGATCGCGATGTCGTCCGGGACGCGGAGACCGCGGTCGCGCAGCCCGCGCAGGGTGCCGACGGTCATCGCGTTGTTCGCCGGGACCACCGCGGTCGGCGGGTTCGGCAGGTCCAGCATGGCCGCGATCGCCTCGCGCGCGGGTTCGATCCGCGACGAACCGGATCGGACAAGTCGTCGGTCCGGCGGCAGGCCGGCACGTTGCAGGCCGAGCCGGTAGCCGGCCAGCCGTTCGGTCGTTGTGGACAGTCCGGCCTTGCCGCTGATGAAGCCGATCCTGGTGTGGCCGTGTTCGGCGAGGTGCGCCACCAGGCTCGCGGTCGACTCGACGTTCTCCACGCCGACCTCGTCGAACCGGTTGTCGGCGAAGCGGTCCACCAGCACCGCCGGCACGCCGCGCTCGGCGAGCAGGTCGAGGATCAGCTCGGGATGGGTCGACGCCGGCGCGAGCACCACGCCGTCGACCCGGCGGTCGAGCATGATCCGCACCTGGGTGGTCTCGTCGGCGGCGTTCTCGTGATTGTCGGTCAACAGCAGCGTGTATCCGTGCCGGCGCGCGGTTTTCTCGATCGAGGACACCAGCGGCGCGAAGAACGGATTGGACAGGAACGACATCACGACACCGATCAGCATCGTGTTCCGCGTCGCCAACGCGCGCGCGACGCTGTTGGTCGTGTAGCCGGCCGCGGCGACCGCGTCGTGCACCCGCTGTCGCAACTCCGGGCTGACCGGCCGGGTGTTGTTCAGGACATGGGAGACGGTCGTGACCGACACACCGGCCGCCGCGGCGACATCCCGCATCCGAACCATGATCGAATTCCAATCCGTTAAATTCACAGACATTCGCGCGGCACGAGGTACGTGCCTCGGTACTTTTTATAGCAATCCGTAATCCTCGGTCGCAACCGGTTGCGCGAGGCTCGCAACCGGTTGCCAAAGCGGTTGCGAGCACCTACGGTCCTCCGCAAACACCGCCCGGACGAGGAGGTCCACCGATGAGTGGAGTCGGGAAAACCGGAGTTTCGCGCCGATTGGCGGTTTCTGCCTGTGCCGCCGGCATGGCCATCGGGCTCATCGCGTTGAGTGCCTGTAGCGGCGGCGGCTCCGGAGGGTCGGCGAGCGGGACCAAGGTCGCGCTGATCCTGAAGGAGTTCACCAATCCGTACTGGATCTCCATGGAGAACAGCGCGAAGGCGGAGGCCACGAAGCTCGGCGTCAGTCTGGACGTCACCGCGGGAAACTCCGACGACGACACGTCATCGCAGATCAACCAGATCGACCAGGCCATCGCGGCCGGTGACAAGGGCATCATCATCGCGCTCAACGGCGACGCCGTGAACAGCGCCCTGCAACAGGCCAAATCCGCAGGGCTCGTGGTGGTCGCGGTGGACACTCCGCCCATCCCGGCCAGCGCCGCGGACGTCACCTACGCCACGGACAACACGCAGGCCGGCACGTTGGACGGCAGGTGGATGGCGGCCAAACTCGGCGGGCACAGCGCGGACATCGCCATGCTCGACGACCTCGCCAACCAGGTGATCACCGTGGACGTCGACCGCGATCACGGATTCCTCACCGGCATGGGCATTCCGGTCGGCAACCCCAACGTCAACGGCGCGGAACCCACGAGCGGGCACTACACCGGCGGCAAGGGTGGCAGCTACAGCATCGCCTGCCAGCAGCCGACCAACGGTTCGCAGACCGGCGGCCAGTCCGCCATGGAGACCTGCCTTTCCAAGGACCCCAACATCAATGTCGTCTACGCCATCAACGAACCCGCGGCGCAGGGCGCGGCACACGCGTTGAGCGCTGCAGGCAAATCGGGTGTCACCGTGGTCGCGATCGACGGCGGGTGCGGCAACCTGTCATTCGTCGCGAATGGACAGATAGGCGCGACGGCGGGCCAGTTCCCCGGCAAGATGGCCGTCGAAGGCGTGGACGCCATCGCGAACTTCGCCAAGAGCGGCAAGAAGCCGACCAACCAGGCCGGTCAGGACTTCTTCAACACCGGCACCCAGCTCTACACCGACAGCGCGCAGCCGGGCGTGCCCAGCATCACCAGCGGCGCCGCGGCGAAGCTGTGTTGGGGCTGATCGCGTGACCACGACCGAGCCCACCACGACGGAGCTGCCCACGCGCAGGCGCGGCAGCCCGATCCAGGCGCTGCTGCACTCGCATCCCTCGCTCGGACCGCTGGTCGTGCTGATCCTCGCGGCCATCGTGTTCGACCTGATCAACAACAGGTTCCTCAACCCGACCAACCTGTCGATCATGCTGCAACAGGTCGCCGTGGTCGGCCTGCTCGCACTCGGCCAGACCGTGATCATCCTGACCGCCGGCATCGACCTCTCGGTCGGCGCGGCCATGATCCTGGTGCAGATGCTGATGGCCGAACTCGCGATCGCCGACGGCATGCCGACGGTTCTCGCGCTGCTCATCGGCCTGGTGGGGGCGTTGGCGACCGGGCTGGTCAACGGTCTGCTGGTGACCCGGTTCCGGGTGCCACCCTTCATCGGCACGCTGGGCACGCTCGGCGTGTTCACCGCGATCGGCCTCAAGTACGCCAACGGGCAGACGCTCACCCCCAAGCCCGGCAGCCTACTGCTGTGGACCGGCCAGCCGATCGAGTTCGGCAGCTTCCACATCACCGTCGGCGTGCTGCTGATGATCCTGCTCTACCTGCTCCTGGGCTATGCGCTGGGCCGCACCGCGTGGGGCAAACACGTCTACGCGGTCGGCGATGACGCCGAGGCGGCCCGGCTCGCCGGCATCCGCACGGCGCGGCTGCTGCTGTCGGTCTACCTGGTCGCCGGTCTGGTCTACGGCATCGCCGCCTGGGTGCAGATCGGCCGGGTCGGCGACGCCAGCACCGACATCTCCTCCACGCTCAACCTGGACAGCATCACCGCCGTCGTGATCGGCGGCGTGAGCCTGTTCGGCGGGCGCGGTCTGGTGCTGGGCACGCTGTTCGGCGCGCTGATCGTGCAGGTCTTCCAGAACGGCCTCGCCCTGGCCGGCGTGCAGGACCTCTACCAGCAGCTCGCGGAGGGCTTGCTGGTGATCGCCGCGGTCAGCCTCGACCGATGGATCAGGAAGGTGCGCACATGAGCAGCCCGGTGTTGGCCGCGACCGGACTGACCAAGTCCTACGGCCGGGTGGAAGCCCTGCGCGGCACCGACTTCGAACTCCGGCCGGGCGAGGTGCTCGCCATCATCGGCGACAACGGCGCCGGCAAGTCGACGCTGATCAAATGCCTGTCCGGCGCGACCACCCCCGACACCGGCACCCTGCTGCTGGACGGCGAACCCGTCCATTTCCGTGACCCGCAACAGGCCCAGGCCGCCGGCATCGAAACGGTCTACCAGACCCTGGCCGTCACGCCGGCCCTGGACATCGCCAGCAATCTCTATCTCGGGCGGGAGCAACGAAAGAAGGGTCCGCTCGGCTCGATCCTGCGACTGCTGGACACCGCCGGCATGCGCCGCGAGGCCGAAGCAGCGGTGAAGCGGCTCGGCATCGCGACGCTGCAGGACATCACCCAGACCGTGGAAACCCTCTCCGGCGGGCAGCGCCAGGCCGTCGCGGTGGCCAGGGCGGCCGCGTTCGGCAGCAAGGTCGTCATCCTCGACGAGCCGACCGCCGCGCTCGGCGTCCGGGAGTCCGGTCAGGTCGCCGACCTGATCAAGCAGCTGCGCGAGAGCGGCCTGCCGATCGTGCTGATCAGCCACGACATGCCGCTCGTGTTCGAACTCGCCGACCGCATCCACGTCCAGCGCCTCGGCCGTCGCGCCGCGGTCATCACCCCGGCCACGCACTCGATGGAGGACGCGGTCGCGATCATGACCGGCGCCCGCGCGGCCTAGCGACTGCGGTTCACCAGCGGAGGGGTTCCGTCGGCGCCCAGCCGGGTCGGGCGTGCAGACGTCGTTGCGCGCGGTCGAACCAGTGCTCCACGGCCGCGCGCGTGTCGTGGTCCTCGGCGTCGGCGTGCGCGTGCTCCCACAGGGCACGCAGGTTGGCCACCGCCGTCGGCGTGACGTGGCGGTCGTCGAGTTGTGCGCGGTAGTGCTCCCATGCCTCGATTCGCGTCGTGTCGACGGAGTGGCCGCTCATCAGCGCGAACTGGGCGTGAAAGACCTGCAGTGCGTTGCCCACGCCGTCCCAGAACCGAACGCCCGGGGCGGTGGTGCGGTTGGTCGCCATGCTCGAACCTCTCGTGCGTCGAGGGGCAGAAGACGTCGGGGAGGGTCGAGCCATCCGGCCCTCCCCGACGAGACATCGATCGGTCAGCGCAACACCAGGTCGCGGTTGGGCGCGAGCGATCGCACGGCAAGGCCGGCGATCGACAGGGTCAACCATCTCGGGTCGGGTCGGCCGGTCATCGTCAGGCTGACCACGATCATGATCAGGACGATGGCCCAGGCATCTCGGGGGAGGGGTCCGCGCGCGAGAACCACCCCGGCGCACGGCTTTCGGACTGTATTACTCCCGCGTTGAGGAGTTATACTCATCTGGATCTTTGCTCTCTACTAGGTTGCAGGATCACGCGGCTCTCTGTGACAGCAGGGAGCCGCTTCTGTTTTGGCGTCAGCGTTATACGCCCGAAACCCACTCTGGTGCCTTCGTCAGTATTTCCGCGACCGCAACGCGCCGGGCGGCCGACTTTGTTGGATGAGCGGTTGGCCAAACAGATTTTCGATCGGCCCAACCGATATGTGTGCATAAATTGTATGAGCAAACAGAAACCTCGTCGGTCACCCGGGTGAGTGACAACTGACGATGGCCTGAGTGTGAATCGCGCCGCTATTGTCCAGTTTACCCCGGCGACGTAACTCGGCTGGGTGACATCGCGCACGGTGTTCGGTAGGCGTCGTTCGAGTGCTCGAAAAAAGGTTCGCGCGAGTTCCGGATTGTTCGTTGCGCGGACAAGTGAAATCACATTTCGCGGTCATCCAGGTGGCCGAAAGTTGAATATTACTTCGTGGTTCCACTGGGGAGGGAGCCCCGATGGTCACGATGTGCTTACGTTCGGTTGCGTTCCGCAGTGATCGCAGTACATTATTACGGTAATATTCGACTCCAACGGGGGTGGCGGAGATGGCCGAACAATCCGGACGTCATCAGCCTCGCGTCTGGCGCCGGGCGAGTTCCTGCAGCCCGGCGGGCGACAATTGCGTGGAAGTTCGACACCGCGTCGATGTGGTCGACGTCCGCGACAGCAAGGCGGTGTTCCAGATGATCACCGTCGGCGCCACGGCATGGCGGATGTGGCTGGATCGCCTCGCGGCGGACAATCACTGATGTGTCCGAGGTAGCGCCCGAGACGGTCACCTCGATCCGCAAGCAGGTCGGCATCCTGGTCCGGCAGGCGCGGACGACCGCGAGGATGACCCAGACGGAACTGGCCACCGAACTCGGTCTGAGCCAGCCGACGATCACCAACATCGAGGCCGGCAAGACCCGCATCAAACCGGGTTCGCTGCGCAAGCTCATCGCCTGCTGTCACATCGACGAACACACCGCGCGCGAACTGCACGATCTCGTCGACAACGACCAGCGGGGCAGAATGCTCCGAGGGCAACGCGCGCTGCGCACCCGGGCCGGTTCGCTGGAACAGGTTCCGCACTATTTCCGCGAGTTCACCGAACTGGAGCGGACCGCATCGAAGATCCGGGCATGGCACGGTGAGCGCCTGCCCGGCCTGCTCCAGTCCGAGCCGTTCATGCTGAACCTGTTCAAGTCGAACAATCGATCGGAACAGACCGTCACGCAGCTGATGATGCGCCGCAACGAACGCAAGAAGGTGCTGCGCCAGGAATCCCCGCCGCTGTTCCAGTACCTGCTCGGCGAGGGCGCGTTGCGCAGACTGCCCGGCGGGCGGGATTCGCTGATCACGCTCGACCAGCTCGAATACCTGATCGGGCTGATCGACGCGCATGAGCGGCTGGCGATCTATCTGGTGCCGTTCGACGCGCAGCTGTCCTATGTGCCCAACGACTTCACCATGATGGAATTTGTTGACGGCACAACGAATTTCGTCTACATCGAATACCCGGGCGGTGGCCAGCACCTGGAGGATCGGGAGATCTACGAATCGTGCGACCAGCAATGGGACGAATTGCGCGGAGCGGCCCTGCAACGCCAGGACACCAGAGCCGAACTCGTGCGGCTCGTGGAAAAATATCGTGGCCAACCAGTGTCGGCTCATCGTTGAGCCGTCCGGAGAAAGGACCGTCGTGGCCCGTTACCCCGGCAAATCCCATCTGCCCGGCGAGATCGATCTCCACACGCCCAGCATCGCGCGGGTCTACGACTATTTCCTCGGGGGCACCGAGAACTGGGCGGTCGACCGGGAATTCGGCAACGCGCTGCTGGCGAAGTTCCCACTGCTGGGCCAGGTCGCCCAAGCGAATCGACAATTCCTGAACCGGGTCGTCCAGCATCTCGCGCGACTCGGCGTCCGGCAGTTCGTCGACATCGGCGCGGGCGTGCCGACCATGGGCAGCACCCATCAGGCCGCCGACAGCGTCGACACCACCTGCCACGTCGTCTACCTCGACAACGACCCGGTCGCCATCGGTCACTCCCAGGCCCTGCTGCACGAGAACGGCGACCCGAGCCGGCACACCGCCATCGCGGGCGACCTGCGCGACCCCGACCAGCTCTGGCAGGACGTGCTGAGCACGGGGCTGATCGACGCGACCGCGCCGGTCGCGCTGCTCGTCATCGCCGTGCTGCACGTCCAGCAGACCGACGACAACGGTGCCGACGTCGCCGCCGACGTCCTCGCCCGCTACCGCGAACTGCTGCCTACCGGCTCCTACCTGGCCATCTCGCAGGTGACCACCGAGGGCGTGCCCGACGGTTTCACCGCGACACTGGCCGACATCAAGGCCATGTACGACCAGCGGAGCAGCCCGGTGGTGTGGCGCGGCCAAGCCGAGATCGAGGCGTTCCTCGGCGACTTCCAGCCGATCGATCCGGGCATGACCTGGACACCGTTGTGGCATCCGGAATACCCGACCCCGGGCGCGGCCGCCGTCGAGTTCGACCAGCCCAACGCGTCGGTCATCTGGGCGGGCGTCGGCCGCAAACCGTGACTGGAGATGGTCGTCGGTCAGTGCACGTGTTCGCGCCAGTCGGCCGGCACGCGCCCGGCCGGACCGGGAATGCTCTGCGTCACCGGGTGATGCTCCGGCGCGGCCAGCTCCGGCCCGTCGTAGAACTCCTCGGTCTGGTAGTTCCAGAACCACGTCTCGCCCGGCTCGAAGCTGCGCACGAACGGATGCCCGGTCTGCTTGGCGTGCCCACTCGCGTGCTGCTCCGGTGAGGAGTCGCAGCAGCCGATGTGGCCGCACTCCGCGCACCGTCGCAGATGCACCCACCAGCCGCCGGCCGCGTCGCACTCGACGCACCCGGTGCCGCTCGGCGCCTTCGTCGGGTCGATGCCTGGCACGGTCATGATCCAGCCTCCTTCGGTGCGATGAACGGGATGCGGACCGAGAACCGCGTGTCACCGGGCACCGACTCTACCGACAGATCACCGTGATGCCGGTTGACGATGATCCGCCACGAGATGTCCAGCCCGAGCCCGGTGCCGGAACCGACCGGCTTGGTGGTGAAGAACGGCTCGAAGATCCGGCCCCGGATCGCCTCCGGGATGCCCGGCCCGGTGTCGCCGATCTGCACCAGCAGCCAGTCGTTGTCGCGCGCGGTCCGGATGGTCAGCGTGCCGTGCCCAGCCATCGCGTCGACCGCGTTGTCGATCAGGTTCGTCCAGACCTGGTTCAGTTCGGCCGCGTACACCGGCACCGGCGGCAGCGTCTTGTCGTACTCCTTGACCACCGTGATGCCCCCGCCGATCTTCGACTTCAGCATCATCAGCGTGCTGCTCAGCAGTTCGTGCACGTCGACGCTGCGATACGGCGCCCGGTCCAGCTGCGAGTACTGCTTGGCCGCCGTCACCAGGGTCGAGATGCGCGTGGTCGAGTCCTCGATCTCGGACATCATCAGCTCGGTGTCGATCGTGTAGTTGAGCCAGCGCAGCGCACCTTCGAGGATCTCGCGGTCCACCGTGTCGGCGACCTTGGTCAGCCACTCGACGTCCAGACCGGCCTGCACGAACGTCGGCGCGATCTCCCAACCACCCTGGATGTCGTGCTCGTCGAACCAGTCGGTCAGCGCGTCCTCAAGGTCGGCGGCCTGCAACGGCGACAGCTCGGGTGCCTTGGACACGTGCTCGACCGCGTCCTCCTGCAACGTGATCAGCGTCTGCAACGCGGCCCGGTCGTACGGGCCGGACGCGATCAGGCCCAGCTTGTGCCGCATGCCGGCGACCCGCTCACGCAGCGACGAGGTGGCCCGCACCGCCGCGGCGGCCGGGTTGTTCAGCTCGTGCGTCAGGCCCGCGGACAGCGAACCGAGCGCGAGCAGCCGTTCCCGCTGGGCAACAGCCTGCTGCGTGGACTGCATGCCGTAGAACAGGCCCTCCAGCATGTGCAGCGGCATCGGGAACCAGACGTGCATGAACTCGGAGAACAGCTCGGCGGAGAGCACGTAGAGTCGCGACGGGACGGTCACCCGCATCGAGTTGTTGTACCGGTCCACGCCGCTGTCCTGGAGGAACGCGCTCCATGCGCCCGCGTACACGCCGACCTGCGTCGTCCTGGTCGTCTCGACGTCCTCGTCGCCGACCCGCCTGGCCAGCGCGATCCCGCCCTCCAGCAGCACGTAGAAGCACGTCGCCTGGCTGCCCTCGCGGTAGGCCCAGCCCGGTTCGAACTGCTCGACGTGGCCGTTGACGCACAGCCACTCCAGCTGCTCGTCGTTGAGCTTCTCGAACAGGAACAGCTTGCGCAGTTCGTCGATGTCGCAAGGGAAGCAGGGTCGGTCCGTCATGTCTTCTCCAAGTACCGGTGCACCAGCATCACTGCCATCGACCCCTCACCGACCGCCGAGGCAACCCGCTTGCCCGACTCCGACCGTACGTCGCCCGCCACGAACACGCCGGGCACGTTGGTCTCCAGGTGGTAGGGCGCGCGGTCCAGCGGCCAGCCCTTCGGCGCCGCGCCGCCGACCGCGAGATCCGGTCCGGCGAGCACGAAACCGGCCTGGTCCCGCGCGATCACCCCGTCCAGCCATTCGGTGCGCGGCGCCGCGCCGATGAAGATGAACACGTGCGAGGCCTTGACGGTCTCGGTCTCCTCGCTGACCCGGTGCCGCAGCGTGACGCTCTCCAGGTGATTCTCGCCCTCCGCGGCGGTGATCTCCGTGCTGGTGCGCACGGTGATGTTCGGGATCTCGGCGAGCTGCTGGATCAGGTAGTACGACATGGACTGGGTCAGCGACTCGGCGCGCACCAGGATCGTCACCGACCGCGCCGAGCGGGCCAGGTAAACGGCCGCCTGGCCGGCCGAGTTCGCCCCGCCGACGATGTAGATGTCCTGCTCGGCGCAGCTGGACGCCTCGGTGAGCGCGGAGCCGTAGTAGACACCCCGGCCGGTGAACTCGTCGAGGCCGGGCGCGCGCAGCTGCCGGTAGGCGACGCCGGTCGCGAGGATCACGGTGTGCGCGTCGAGCGTCGCCCCGTCCGCGAACCGGACCGTCCGCGCCGATCCGTTCACCTCCAGTCCAACCGCGTCGCGCGTGGTCACCAGCTCGGCGCCGAACCGACTCGCCTGCCGCCGGGCGCGGTCGGCGAGCTGGGCGCCGGACACGCCGTCCGGGAAGCCGAGGTAGTTCTCGATCCGCGAACTCTGCCCGGCCTGCCCGCCAGTGGCCATCCGTTCGACCAACACGGTCCGCAGCCCCTCGGACGCCCCGTACACGGCGGCGCCGAGACCGGCGGGACCGCCGCCGATGATGATCAGGTCGTAGAAGTCCTTGGACGGCGTCGTCGCCAGACCGACGCTCGCCGCCAGTTCCGCGTCGGACGGCGCGATGAGTGCTTCGCCTGTTGTCGTGACAACAATCGGCAGTGTTCGACCATCGCTGCCGGCGGCCGCCAGCAGGCGCGCGCCCTCCGGCTCGTCCACCTGGTACGAGCGGTACGGGACCTGGTTGCGAGCCAGGAACTCGCGCACCTCCGACGTGCGCGCCGACCACCGGTGGCCGACGATCGCGATGTCCGCCGAGGGCCGCTGGTCATCGGCCGACCACGCCTCCAGCAGTGCGTCGATCACCGGGTAGAGCTTCTCCTCCGGCGGATCCCACGGCTTGAGCAGGTAATGGTCGAGATCGACGATGTTGATCGCGTCGATCGCCGCCCCGGTGTCCGCGTAGGCGGTGAGCAGCACCCGGCGTGCGCTGGGGTAGAGGTCCATGGCGTGCTCGAGGAACTCGATGCCGTTCATACCGGGCATCCGGTAGTCGGCAACGATGATCGCGACGAGTTCGCCACGCAAGGTCATCTCGCGGAGCGTTTCCATGGCCTGCTCGCCCGATTCGGCCCTGATGATGCGGTGCAGGTCGCCGTAGCGGCGGCGCAGGTCGCGGGCTACCGCCCGGGACACTCCTGGGTCGTCGTCGACGGTGAGGATCGCGGTACGAACTGGCACGACGTAACAATACGGTGCGCAAGCGCGGGACGGCCCTTCCCGCGTCGACGCGTGCCGCCGATGGTAGCCGCACACGGTTTGCCTGGTAGGTATGCGGGGTAGGAGAACGCAGTAGTCCGGCCAGCGAGGGAGTCCGCATGACCTACGGTCCGCCCGACCCGAACCCGCACCCTGACGCCGCGCCCCCACCTCCCGGCGCCCCGACGCCGCAGCAACCGGCCGCGCCACCGCTGGGAGCTGTGCCCCCGCTGGGAGCCGCGCCGCTGGGAGCTGTGCCGCCGCTGGGAGCTGTCCCGCCGCTGGGAGCCGTGCCACAACCGGGGGCCGTCCCACCGTTCGGAGCCGTGCCACCGTCGTCGCCGCAGGGGTTCGCCCCGCAGGGTTTCGTCCCGCAGGCGCCGCCCCCATCGTCCTACCCAGCGCAACCGTCCTACCCGGCGCAACCCTGGGGTGCCCCGAACCCCTACGGCCCACCTCCGGCGACGGGCCGAGCCCAGGGGCCTGCGTTGGGCATCTTCTCGCTGATCCTCGGTGTACTCGGGATCGTGGTGCCGTTCCTGCCGTTCGACCTGAGCGGCGGGCGGGGCTACCTCGCGTTACCGTTCGGGCTGCTCGGGCTCGGACTCGGTATCGCGGGGTGTTTCGGCTTCCGCAGCGGCAAGCCGGCGGCGATCGTCGGGCTTGTGCTGTCGGCGCTCGCGTTGGCTCTGGGCATGATCATGCTCGGTCACCTTTACCGCTATTCCGGCTAGGTTCGTCTAGTTCGGACTGCGACATTTCTCAGCTCGTGGATGGGCTTTCCGTCGCGCGAACGTTCGTGCGTCAATTCGGCCATGCGCAAGAACATTGTCACGGCGGCTGCCGTGCTCGCGGTGATCGCTGCCGCCGTCCCGGCGACGGCAGCGGCCGCGCCGTTGCCGCCGCTCACCGTTCTCGTGGACGCTCCTGGCGCGGGCCACGGCGACATCTTCCTCGCGCCGACGTCCGGCAACGGCCAGTACGCCAACGGCGTGGAGATCCTCAGCCCGGACGGCAAGCACGTGGTCTGGTCGCAGACCGTGCCGGCCGGCCTGACCGCCGCTGATTTCCGCACGCAGACCTATCGCGGCAGGCCAGTGCTGACCTGGTGGCAGGGGACCGGACTCGGCGGACTGGCCAGCGGCGTCGACGAGATCTACGACGCGCACTACCACAAGATCGGCGAGGTGCGGGCCGGCAACGGCTACACCGCCGACGGACACGAGTTCCTCATCACGCCGTGGAACACGGCCCTCATCCTGGCCTACCACGAGACCACGGCCGACCTCACCTCGATCGGCGGCTCCGCGCACCAGCAGGTCATCGACGGAGTCGTCCAGGAGATCGACATCGCGACCGGCGCCGTACTGTTCCAGTGGAACAGTGCCGACCACGTTCCCTATGCGCAGAGCGAACAACCGCTGCCGGCTTCGCCGAGCACGCCGTGGGACTGGTTCCACATCAACGCGGTGAAGGTGGACGGCGCGAACCTGCTGGTGGACGCGCGCGATACCTGGACCAGCTACGAGGTTTCCCGGCGGGACGGTCGCATTCTCTGGCAGCTCGGCGGCAAGGCGAGTTCGTTCGCGCTGAGGGCCGCGCCGGGTCAGGAGTTGAACGCGGCGGGCGAGATCGTTGCCTGGCAACATGATCCGGAGCCGCTCGGCAACGGGTACTACACGTTGTTCGACAACGAGTCCGCCGGAGCCGCGAACTCCGGCGTCGGCGCGGTCTCGGAACTGCCGTACAGCCGGGTTGTGCTGGTCCACCTGGACGCGAGGACGCGCACGGCCACCTTGGTGCGCGGCGAGGCGCAGCCGGCCGGGCAGCTCGCGTCGTCGCAGGGGGACGCACAGCCGGAACCGGGCGGGCGGACGTTCGTGGGCTGGGGTTCGCTGCCCTACCTGTCCGAGTTCGACGGACGCGGCGCGGTGGTGTTCAGCGCCGAGTTCCCGGCCGGGGTCAACACCTATCGCGCCTACCGGTTCGGCTGGAACTGACCGTCCAGCACCGCGCGAAGTCCGGGCAGGGCCAGGGTCTGCCACGCGCCGGCCAGCCAGGCCGGGCCGTGGCAGAAGTCGTGGTTGACCCACCAGCCCAGCAGACCGAGAGTCGTTTCGGTGTAGTGCGCGACTACCAGATCGACCGGCAGCCCCGAGCCGGACTCGGCCAGCGGTCCGGCCAGGTGCTCGGTGAGTACCTGGCCGACCATCCGTTGCAGGTGTTGCGTGACCAGGTTGCCGCCCTGCCGGCCGCACAACGCCCTGTACACCGTGCGGTGCTGGTAGGCGTGTTCGTAGAGCAGTTCGGCGGGCCGGGCGGTGTCGGCGGGCGAGAGCGTGCTGACCGCGGCGCGCAGTTCGCCGAGCATGTCCTCGAAGCAGCTGAACAGCAGCGCGTCCTTGTCCTGGTAGTGCGCGTAGAACGTGGAGCGGACCACGTCGGCGCGGTCCAGGATCTCCCGCACGCTGATCCGCTCGTAACCCTTCTCCAGCACCAGTTCGATCAACGCTTCGTGCAGGGCGCGGCGGGTGCGCCGGACCCGGCGGTCCTCGGACATCGTGGGCATCGCGGCCTCCCGCCAGTTCCGGACAGTTTCGCCGAACGGTTCGTTACCGCACGGTCGGGCCGGATCGCACGTTGACCGCGACCCGGTGCCCGACACCATACTCGAACAAGCTGTTCGATATCAGATGGCTTGTTCGACGGAGGGGTTCGTCATGGTCGTGTGGGTGCTGATCGTCATCGGGGTGGTGCTGACGCCGCTGGTGGAGGCGGTCGCGCTGTATCGGGGTGGGCTGACCGCGGGGCTGTCGCCGCGCAGATCGGCAACCGTCGCGGTGAGCGTGGGTCTGGTGTGGTTGGCGTGGGTCGGGGTGAGCGCGGCGCTGGCCGCGAACGGGGTCTATGGCCCGAATTCCGCAGTGCCGTGGCTGGGGGTCGCGGCACTCGGTGCGATGGTCGTCGCGTTGTCGGCAGGCCGGATTCCGGTGGTGCGCCGGATTCTGGCCGCACCGGGCGGCACGGCCAGGCTGGCGTGGCCGCACATGGTGCGCGTGCTGGGCATCCTGTTCCTGATCGCGCTGGCGCTGGCTCGTCGCTGGACCCGGACCCGCGCGATCTGGTTCAACGTGTTCGGGCTGCTCGACCTGGTGGTCGCGGTGACGCTGGGACTGCTCGGCGGCCTGGCCGCGCACCCGGTGCTGGTGCTGCATCCGTCCACACTGGCCATGACGCTGCTGCCGCTCGCCCTGATCCCGACCGCGGTCGTGCCGCTGGACGCCGCGCTGCACGTGATCTCGCTGGCCCGGCTTCGTGGCGCGGCTCGCCCGGTCGTCGCGCCGGTGCCGGTCGTCAGCCCGTGATGCGTAGGCGGGCCAGGTGACGTGCTCGGCGCAGGGGTGATGGCGCCGAGCACGCTCGCGTGCCGGTGGCTGGTAGACATCGCATGATCTAGTAGATCCGTAGCTTCAGTGATGACTGAAATTAATCGTCATCCGGGTGGTCCCGGAGTAAAACGGAAGATCAGGGACGACCCTGATCTTCGCCCTGATCCGATCGACCCCCCGCCGGTGATTCACTGAACTCTCCGATCCGCTTGCGGACCGTGAGCGGAGCGCATCAGGGGAGGTCTTGTGCACCGCGCACTACGGTTAGCCGTGTTAGGCACGGCGGTCACCAGCGTCGCGTTGGCCCTCGTCGGCACCACACAGGCGAATGCGGCGCCCGGCGCCGACAACCACGTCACGACAGGAGGTTTTCGGCCGGCGGCCATCGACTGGCAGCCTTGCCCGGAAAAGCCCACCGATACGACGATCCGGTGCGCCACCATCCAGGTGCCCATCGACTGGTCGAACCCGACCGGCCCGACCTTCGGCCTGGCCATCGATCGCCAGGCCGCGGCCGACCCGACGCAGGACGACGGGCCGCTGCTGATCAACCCGGGTGGGCCGGGCGGCTCCGGCGTGGACTTCGCGCTCGACGCGGCCGGCTTCTTCAACCCGCAGATCCTGCAACACTTCGACATCATCGGGTTCGACCCGCGTGGCACCAACCGCAGCGACCCGGTGCAGTGCTCGACCAGCCTGCTCAACCAGCAACCTCTCGCGGTGCCCGGCAATCCGGCCGACTACGCGTCGATGTTGGCGTACAACAAGAAGCTCGACGCCGACTGCAAGGCCAACACCGGCGCGATCTTCGACCACGTCGACACGGCCAGCGTCGACCGGGACATGGACGCGATCCGGGCGGCGCTCGGCACGGGAAAGATCAGCTACTACGGCGTCTCCTACGGCACGCTGATCGGCCAGGAGTACGCCGAGCTGTTCCCGGACCGGATCCGCGCCATGGTGATCGACTCGAACATGGATCACCGCCTGTCCACAACGCCGTTCCTGGTCACCGAGGCGGCGACCGACGAGGACTCGTTCAACCAGTTCGAAGCCTGGTGCGACCGGGACAGCACGTGCGCCCTGCACGGTCAGGACGTGCCCGCGATCTTCGCGGATCTCCAGCGTCGCGCGGACGCCGGCACGCTCACGATTCCGGGCACGACGCAGAAGCTGACCTGGCTGGATCTCACCGCGCTCGCGGTCAATCCGCTCTACGGCCCGAACTGGTCGAATCTGGCAACGGAACTCGACCAGCTCAACACGGGCAAGCCGATCGCGGCGCCGACCCAGGCTGCCACCGGTGCGCTGTCGCCGTTCCCGGTGCCGATTTTCTGCGAGGACTGGTCGCTACCGGTCTCCGGCTACGCCCAGTTCCGCCAGGAGGTCTCGCTCAGCGCGGCGGCCGCGCCGCAACTGCGGCTCTCGCCGATCGCGTGGCCGGTGTTCACGTACTGCCTCGGTTGGCCGGGGCCGGTCAACGACCCGCAGCAGCGGTTGCACGTGCACGCGGACGTGCCGCTGCTTGAGTTGAACTCGGTGCACGACCCGGCGACGCCCTATGTCTGGGCCTTGGACGACGCCGCGCAGCTGGGCTCGGCCGCCCGGTTGGTCACCTACCTCGGCTGGGGGCACGGCGCCTACCCGCACTCCGCGTGCACCCAGGGCACCGTGGACGACTACCTGATCGGCCTGACCCTGCCGGCGCCCGGTGCGACCTGTGCGGCCGTACCGCCAACGTCCGGTCCGGCATTGCTGGCGCCGAACCGTTCGGTCCCGGTTCCCGGTGGCATCGGCTGGTAGCGGAACGGGTGACGGACACCGCGCGCGTTGACCGGTCGGGCCGACCGCGCGCGGTGTTCGGCTGAAACCGCTCAGGGCGCGGTCGGGACCTCCGGCAGGTCGACGCTGATCCGCAGGCCGCCGTCCTCGCCCGCGCTCGCGCGCACGGTGCCCTGGTGGGCCATGGTGATCGAGCGCACGATGGACAGGCCGAGGCCGGCGCCGTCCTGTGTGTTGAGCCGCTCGCCGCGCACCCGCCGGAACGGCTCGAACAGGCTGGTCAGCATCGTGCTCGGCACGTGCTGGCCGGTGTTGTGCACGACAAGGACGGGATCGTCGGCGACGGTGACCTCGACCCAGCCGCCCTCGCGGTTGTACTTGATCGCGTTGTGCACCAGGTTGCCGATCAACCGTTCCAACAGGACCGGATCGCCCGCGACCGTGCGCGGTTTCAGCGACCGGCGCAGCTCGACGTGGCGCTGGGCGGCGATGTCGGAGTAGGCGTCGAGCACGGCGTCGGCGAGTTCGTGCAGGGCCACCGGCACCGTGCCGGACAGGCCGCGGTCGCTCTCGGCGAGCACGAGCAGGCCCTCGATCAGCTGTTCGTTGCGCTCGTTGACGAGCAGTAGTTCCGCGCCGAGCCTGCGCAGGTCGGCATTGGGTTCGCCGGTGACCATGGCGACCTCGACGAGCGTGCGCTGCACCGCGAGCGGGGTGCGCAGTTCGTGTGACGCGTTCGCGGCGAAGCGACGCTGGCCCTCGAAGCCGACCGCGACCCGGCCGAGCATGTCGTTGACCTCCTTGGCCAGCACGCCGAACTCGTCGTTGGCGTCCGTCGTCCTGATCCGCTGGCCCAGGTTCTGCGGGCCCATGTCGCGCACGGCCGTGGTCGCCGCGCGCAGCGGTCGCAGCACCAACCGCGCCGGGAACCGGGCCACGAACACCAACACGGCCAACGCGGCCAGCGTGCCGACCAGCCACACCCAGCTGCCCGTGGTGCCGTCCGGTGGCAGGCACTGGTCGCTGTAGGAGCCATAGTCGCCGCCCTCAAGCTGGAGCGAACCGACAGCCCTGCCCGCGACCTGGCGGGCGAAATCGGTGCAGTAGTTGGAGGGTGCGACGATGCGCGCGATCGAGCGCACCAGCGTGACCACGAGCGGCACGACGGTCGGCCCGATGGCGACGCCGAGCACGATCGCGATCGCGGCGAACAGGCCGACCCGGGCGCGCAGCGACCAGGGTTCGCTGATCAGCCGTCGAAGCGATAGCCCGCGCCGGGCACGGTGTGGATCAGCGGCGGGCTGCCCAGTTTCCGCCGCAGTGTCATCACCGCGACCCGAACCGCGTTGGTGAACGGATCCGCGTGCTCGTCCCATGCCTTCTCCAGCAACTGTTCCGGGCTGACCACGGTGCCGGCCGCGCGCATCAGCACTTCGAGCACGGCGAACTCCTTGGGCGCCAACGCGAGTGGCCTGCCGTCCCGCGCGGCGAATCGTTTCGCGCGGTCCAGGACGACCCCGGCACTGTCCAGCACGGGCGGCAGCGCGGGCCGGGCGCGCCGGGCCAACGCCGTGATGCGGGCGGCGAGTTCGGCGAAGGCGAACGGTTTGGTCAGGTAGTCGTCGGCGCCGATGCCGAGCCCGTCGACCCGGTCGCGAATGCTCGCGGCCGCGGTGAGCATGATCACTCTGGTCTCGCCGCCGTCCGCCACGATCCGCCGGCACACGTCGTCGCCGTGCACGAGTGGCAGGTCGCGGTCGAGCACGACCACGTCGTAGGCGTGCATGGCGACGCGTTCCAGCGCGGCGTCGCCGTCGTAGCAGACGTCGACGGACATGCCCAGGTGCCGCAGGCCGTGCCCGAGCGTGTCGGCGAGCTTGCGCTCGTCCTCGGCGACCAACACCCGCATCGAACCTCCATCTTGTCCTGCGGGGTCTACCGGACTCGGGATAAGCGCGACATAAGCACCGCTCTTATCGGCCGCATAACGCGCAAACCGTACACCTGGCGCCGTGCTGATGCAGGAGTTGCGCAGGGGAGCAGGAGTCGCGGCGGCGGCGGCGGTTCTGGCTGCGCTGAACGTGGTCGTGTTGCTGGTCGTGGCGAGGGCGCCGGGAGCGGGGCCGTCCGGTTACCGGTTCGACCTGGACGTGTACCGGGTCGGGTCGACGGTGTGGCGGCACGGCGGCGACCTGTACGGGGCGATCCTGCCGACCCTCACCGGCCAGCCCATGCTGTTCACCTATCCGCCGATCTCGGCGATCCTGCTGGCGCCGTTGAGCGTGCTGTCGTTCCCGGCGGCCAGCCTGGTGATCAGCGCGCTGACCGTGGCCGCGTTGCTGCTCGTCGTGCTGCTCGCCGCGCGCGGGCTGGGGCTGTTCCGGTCGCGTCGGCGCGGCTGGCTGCTGGTGGGCGCGGTGTTCCCGGTGGCGCTGTGGTTCGAGCCGGTCCGGTACACGCTCGGGCTCGGCCAGATCAACGCGCTGCTGATGGCGCTGGTCGCGCTCGACTGCCTGGCCGGCGGGCGGCGATGGCCGGGCGGCGTGCTCGTCGGCCTCGCGGCCGCGATCAAGTTGACGCCTGCCGTGTTCGTACTGTGGTTTCTGGTGCGCCGGGACTGGCGCTCGGCACTGCGCGCGGGCGTGTCGTTCGGCGTGGTCACCGGCCTGACCTTCCTCCTCGACCCGTACGACTCGGTGCGGTACTGGACCCACGCCGTCTTCGACCCGGGCCGGATCGGCCAGCCCGGCGCGGGCGACAATCAGTCGATCATGGGCCAACTGGCCCGGTTCGGCCTCGGCGGTCTGCCGCGTGAACTGATGTGGCTGGCGCTGGTGGCGGGTGTGTTGTGGCTGACCGTGCTCGGGGTGCGGCGCGCGCTCGCCGCCGGTCAGGTGGTGCTCGGGCTGTCGTTGGTCGGCCTGGCCGGGTTGCTGTGTTCGCCGGTGTCCTGGTCGCACCACTGGGTGTGGCTGGTGCCGCTGCTGTTCAGCCTGGGTGTGCTCGCGGTGCGTACGCGTTCGCTGCCGCTGATCCTGCTCACCGCGGCCGGACTGGTGGTGTTCCTGACGCCGTTCAACACCCTGATCGTTTACTACGGCGCCGCCGCGCTGGTCGCGGTCGTGTTCGTCGCGCTCGACCCGCCAACCGGCAGACGGTTCATCGACCGACCGCCGATGAGCCATGACGAATTCCGTGCCACGAAACGTTTTCCCGCGCTGGACGGGTTGCGTGCGATCGCCGCGCTGCTGGTCGTGTTGTTCCACAATCAAGGACCGGAGATCCTCCAGGGCTGGATCGGCGTGCAGGTGTTCTTCGTGCTGTCCGGATTTCTCATCACCACGCTCATGCTGCGCGAGGAGTCCAAGGCCGGCCGGGTGAAACTGGGCGAGTTCTACCTCCGGCGCGCTTTTCGCATCCTGCCGGTCTATCTGCTCGTGCTGTTCGTGACCGCGGCGGCGCTGCTGGTCGGTGGGCAGTTCACGCACAACGCGCTCGGCCGCCAGTTCCCGCTCTACCTGTTGTTCCTCAACGAGTTCGGCACCGGCGGTCCCTACGGCCAGTCCTGGACGTTGGGCATCGAGCAGAAGTTCTACCTGATCTGGCCGCTGCTGGCGTTCTCGACGATCATCATCGGCAGGCGGCTCACGCCGGGCAGGCGCGCCACGCTGACCGTCGCGTTGATGACGCTCGCGCTGGCCGGGATCCCGTTCACCGTGGGCGGCAACCCGAACGGCTGGCCGGAGAACTACTTCGTGATCCTGGTGGGCTGTGCGCTCGCGCTGCTCATGCACGGCGCGCGCGGGTTCCGGCTCGTCCAGCCGCTGACCAGGCCGTGGGTCGCGACCGCGGTCGCCGTGCTGTTCGTCGCCGCGCACCTTTCCGTCCATGCCGCGGCGACCTTCGCTGATCACCATCGGCTGATCGCCGCGATGCCCGGTTATGTCGCGGTCGTGCCGGTCTACGCGCTCGCGGTCGGATTGCTGCTGCCGGCGATCGTGGCGCCCGGTCCGCCGCGCTGGCTGTTGTCGCGGCGGCCCATGGTGTTCCTCGGCGAACGGTCCTATTCGATCTACCTGGTGCAGACGATCGCGCAGAGCCTGGTCGTGTTCGCGGTGCCGATGATCACCGGTCCGCCGCGCGGCATCATCGTCGTCGCGGTCGCGACCCTGCTCGCGCACGCCTGCTACCGGTGGGTCGAACAGCCGATGATCGCACGTGGCCGGCAGCTCCAACACGGCAGGCGGCCAGACCCACGCCGTGGTCTGGCGCGCGACCTCGGGTCAGTGAGCCGAGAGGCCGATCAACAGCGCGGTCAGGATTCTGCTCAGCCGGGGTTCGACGTCGACGATGGCATGCGCCAGTTCGGGCCTGGTTTCGTAGAGCACGCGGAGCTGGGTTCCTGGCGCGGCCATCTGCCAGAGGGCGCCGGCCATGGCGGTCGCGGTCGAGATGACGTCGGTTGCCGCGGTGTCGGTGAGCCCGAGCAACCGGTGTAGCTCGGCAGCGATCGCGGCGACCTCGCCGAGCACGGTGATCTTGAACTCGAGGGCGACCTCGAGCGAGACGTTGCGCTCCAGGTTCATCGGCGCCTGCGCGAGCAGATCGCAGAACAGCGGCCGCGCCACCAGCGTCCGCGCCAGCACCGTCGCGATGTCCGCCGCGGTGCTGGGCTCGGCCAGTTCCGTGCGTAGCGCGGCCGACCATTCCTGCCAGTCCGCGGCGGTGAGGGCCAGGAAGATCTGCTCGCGCGTCTCGAAGTAGCGCAGCATCGCGGACTTGTGCATGCCCACGACCGCGGCGATGTCGGTGAGGGTCACCTCGCGCACGCCGCGCTTGGTGCCGAGTGCGCGGGCAGCGTCGAGGATCGCCTGCTGGCGCTGCTGCTTGGCGGCGGCGCTGCGGGCGCGCTGGGGGACCGGCGAACTCATGACCCAGATCATAACACAACAGCGTTGCACTAATAACACAACCATGTTGTACTAAACGCATGACAACGCAGACCTGGTTCATCACCGGTTCCTCCCGCGGCTTCGGCCGCGCCCTCACCATCGCCGCCCTGCAGGCAGGCGACCGGGTCGTTGCAACGGCACGCAAACCCGAGCAGCTCGACGACCTGGTCCAGCGCTTCGGCGATCGCCTGCTGCCGGTGGCGCTCGACGTCACCGACCGCGCCGCCGCGGTGGCCGCCATCGACGCGGGCGTCGCCCGGTTCGGCACCATCGACGTGGTCGTCAACAACGCCGGCTACGCCAACGTGGCGCCCGTTGAAACCATGTCGGAGGAGGAGTTCCGCCGGCAGTTCGACACCAACTTCTGGGGCGTCTACCACGTCTCGACCGCCGCCCTCCCGGTGCTCAAGGCGCAGGGCGCGGGCACGATCGTGCAGTTCTCCTCGATCGGCGGCCGGGTCGGTGGCACCCCCGGCCTCGGCTCCTACCAGGCCGCGAAGTTCGCCGTCGACGGCTTCACCCGCGTGCTGGCGGCCGAAACCGCGCCGCTGGGCATCAGGTTCCTGGTGGTCGAGCCGGGCGGATTCGCCACCGACTGGGCAGGCTCGTCCATGCGGACCGACGACGTCGCCCCGGAATACGACCAGACCGTCGGCGTGATGACGCGCCTGTTCGCCGCGGCGAGTGCACTCGGCGACCCGCAGCGGGTCGGCGAGATCCTGGTGCGCCTGCTGAAGCGGGACAACCTGCCCTCGCACCTGATCGTCGGCGCGGGTGCGGTCGAGATGGCGCAGCAGTACTCGCGCGGCCAGCTCGAACAGGCGGCCACCTGGGCCGAAGTCAGCCGGTCCGCCGACTTCGGTCAGGACTACCCGGTCGAGCTGCCGCACGCGTGACCCGCTTGAAGCCGATCAGCGTGCGATAGCGGGATCGGGCGGCGAACTCGCTCATCGGCCAGACGACCGGACGGCCGATCTCGGCGCCCAGGTGCAGCACCTGATCGGTGTCGAGCCAGACCCCGACATGGGCGCCCCACGGGTCGTCGGTCTCGTTCACCAGCACCAGATCCAGTGGCTCGGCGACCGGGACGCGGGTCGTGGCCGTCGTGTCCGTCCACAGTTCGCTCGATCGCAGAGGTGGTGCGGCGAGGCCGAAATGCGCGAGCACCCGGTAGGCGAACAGTTGGCAGTTGGCGCCCTTCGCCAGGTCCGGGTCCGCCAGAACCGCGGGCGAGCCGGGAAAACGGGCTGCCACGTAAGGAACAGTCCAGAACTCGGCTGGCAGTTCTCGCGTCATTGGCGCCTCAGGTCTGTTCGACTCTCATCGGCGGATGTAGTGCGCGATGATCACACCCTTGCCGGTGGTGACGCTACCGGTCAGCTCGAGTTCGGTCAGCGGTGCGGGGCCGTCGAACAGTTTCGTGCCGGTGCCCATGGTCACCGGGTGGATCAGCAGCGTGTAGTTGTCGATCAGGCCGGCGGCGTGCAGGCTCCGCACCAGCGAAGCGCTGCCGATGATCGACAGCGCCCTGCCGTTCGTGGTCTTCAGTTCCGCGACCGTCCTGGCGGCGTCGCCGCGTAGTAGCACCGAATTCGGCCAAGCGTCCGCGTCCGAAAGCGACCGCGACACCACGTACTTGGTTGCCGCGTTCATGTAGGTGGTGAACGGGTTGCCATCGGTCCGGTGCGACCATGCGGTGATGAAGTCCGCCCAGGTCCGGTGACCGAAGAGCATGTCGCCGGGCTCGGCCATGCCCTTGGCCATCTCGCCTGCCATGATCTCGTCGTTGTAGCGGGCGCCCCAGCCGCCGTGCGTGAAGCCGCCGCGGGTGTCCTCGTCCGGGCGGCCGAGGCCCTGCACCACGCCGTCGAGGGTGACGAACATCGTTGCCGAGATTGAACGCATCGCCGTGTTCCTTCCGTGTTTCTCCACCGGTCAGCCCCTACACGAACGGCCACCGGCGAAATCGACACGGCGATCGAAGGCGATTATCCGAGCAGCTCGCCGCCCGCGCCGACCCAGATGCGCGCGGACGAGCCCGCCACGATCGGCGAGGTGTCCAGCACCGAGATGCGCATCCGGCCATGGTCGTAGCCGCTGTGCTTTTGCAACTCGGCGAAACGTGGTTGTCGAACGGCGCGACCCGGCATACTGGCCGCATTACCGGGGGAGCGTTCGTTGGGGAGTCGCTGTGCTTCGGATTCATTTCACCCCGGATGACCTGGCCAGAACGACCGTCGCGGCCACGCCCGACCCGCTGTGGGAGGTGCTGTTCAGTAGCTTCCGGCTGCGTGCGGCGGACCGCGCGCCGGGCCTGGCTGCCTGGGCCCAGCACGTTCGCGCCGACAACGCCCGCGCGGCCCGATTGGGACGCGGCGTGCGGCTGCTGTCCGCGGTGGCGCCGCGAGGGCCCTACATCCCGGACTTCCTGACCCCGCCCGAGGGCAGGGACGGCCTGGACGCCGGCCTCGACGCGATCATGTCGACGCCGCGCGAGCGGCTGCGCCGCGAGGTGAGCCGACTCGCCGAGCACGTTCAGGTACCCGACTGGGTGCGGCCGCTGGCCGAGGGCGACGTCGGTTTTCTTCGTCGGCTGACCACCGAACTGCGGGCGTACCACGACAGCGCGATCGAGCCGTACCAGGAGACGATCCTGCGCGCCGTCGACACCGATCGCGCCCGTCGCCTGCCCGGCGCGGCGGAGCGGGACGTCGAAGCGATCTTCCGGAGCCTGGGCAGCGGCGTGCGCTGGCGCAATCCGCTGCTCGAGGTCGACTACCGCGTCGACAAGGATCTGTTCCTGAACGGCCGTGGACTGCGCATCGTGCCGTCGTTCTTCAGCCGGGGCACGGCCGACTCGCTGGCCGACACCTCCCTGGCGCCCGTGCTGATCTTCTCCATCGATCGGCTCGGCCAGAGCACGGAGCTGGCAGCGGTCGGTGGACATCGATCGCTGGCCGCGCTGATGGGCGCGACCCGCGCCGACGTGCTGTGCGCGATCGGCGACGGCGTCAGCACGACCGAACTGGCGCACCGACTGTTGATCTCCCTGGCCTCGGCCAGCCGACACACCGCCGTGCTGCGCGACGCCGGCCTGATCGCCACGCACCGCGACGGCGCGGCCGTCGTGCACACCCTCACCCCGCTGGGCGCCGCGTTCCTCGACCACCACCACCTGCCCTGACCGCTACCGGGGCTGGGTGGCGCAGGACATCTGAAACCGCGACCCGCAGCGGAATCGCGCTCAGTGCCTCTCGTACCTGGTCAGGACCATCCCACCGGAAAACGCCCGCGTCTCGACCAGGTTCAGTTTCACCCAGCTGTCAAGCGTGGTGAAGAACGGAATGCCGCCGCCCACCAGGACCGGATGGGTGACGATCTCGTACTCATCGACCAGCCCGGCCCGCATGGCCGCCCCGGCCAGCGTTGCACCACCGACCCTCATCGGCCCGCCGTCCTCGGCCTTGAGCCGGGTGATCTCGGCGATCGCGTCGCCGGTCACTATGCGGGTGTTCCAGTCGACCTTGTCGATCGTCGAGGAGAACACCACCTTCGGCGTGTCCCGCCAGTTCCGCGCGAACGCGATCTCCGCCGGAGTGGCGTCCGGCTGCTGGTCACCTGTCGGCCAGTAGGAACTCATCGTCTCCCACAGCCTGCGCCCGTACAGGAACATGTCGATCGCCTGCTCCTGTTCGAGCCACCACTGGAACAGCTCGTCACTTGGCCCGCTCCAGCCAAGGTCGCCGCTGGCCGCGGCGATGTAGCCGTCCACGCTCAGGTTCATACCGTAGATCAGTTTCCGCATGGCCCCATCCTTCCGTCAGTCGGTCTGAGGCGTATAGACAGGCGCGACGCACGGAACTCATCGCATGTTCCGGACGTGGCGTGGGCTACGTACGGTCGTAGGCTGTCCCCCATGGGGGAGCAGCCCGATGTGACGCGGCCGAACGCGGCCCGGATGTATGACTACATGCTCGGCGGCAGCGCGAACTTCGCGGCCGACCGGGACGCCGCCGACGCGATGATGGCGGCCGGTGGCACCACGACCGCGCCGGCGCGGCTGAACAGGGCGTTCCTGCGCCGCGCGGTGCGATTCATGGTCGAGCAGGGCGTCGAGCAGTTCCTCGACCTCGGCTCGGGCATCCCCACCGCCGGCAACGTGCACGAGATCGCGCAGGCCGCGAACCCGATGGCGCGGATCGTCTATGTCGACAACGAGCCGGTCGCGGTGCACCACGCCAAGGAGTTGCTGGCCGGCAACGACCGCACCGCGATGATCAAGGCCGACCTGTGCGACGTCGAATCGGTGCTGGGGCATGCGCAAACGCGGCGCCTCATCGACTTCACGCAGCCGGTCGGGCTGCTGATGGTGGCGATCTTCCACTTCATCCCGGACACCGACCGGCCCGCCGACATCGTCTCCGGCTACCTCCGAGCGGCGACCGGCGGCGGCTACCTGGCCATCTCGCACTTCAGCGACAACGGACTCGTACAGGCCAAGGAGGCCGCCTCGCTCTACCGGCGCACCGCGACCCCGGTCGTGGCCAGGAGCCGGGCCGAGATCAGCGCGCTGCTGGCCGGCACGGACCTGGTCGAACCGGGTCTGGTGTGGACACCGGAATGGCACCCGGACGGCGGCGACCCGGCCCTGGACACTCCCTCGGACGCGCGGATCTACGCGGCTGTCGGCGCCTTTTCCTAACCGTCCGCTCCGAAGATCTTGGTGAACGGGCTCTCCGTGGGACGGTCGCCGAACAACTCGGCGACCAGGTCACGGGTGTTGAGCCCGGTCGCAGGCCAGCACGCCTCCTGCGCCCAGTCATCGGTCCAGCCCCCGTCGCTGTCGAACGCGAACGCGTCCGGCGCGATGAGGTGGCAACGCAACAGGATCGCGGTCACCGCGACGTCGTAGGGGAAGCGTTCGGTCTTGCAGAAGGCCGTCACGACGCCCTGCTGGTCGTACTCCCCGTCGTGGAGATCGTCGAGCTTCGTCGTGATGACGAACGACTCGCCGCTCAGTTCGTCGTCGCCGGCGAACGCGATCCGGTCGATGCTGGCCGCGGGCAGGCCGTCGAAGCCGGTGATGAACACCCCGGCCGACCGAACCCGCTCGATGATGCGCCGCGCGTCCGCGGCCATCCGCGGCCACGCGGCCTGGAAACTCGGATGGCGTGACGCGTAGCGGTAGTAGTGCGTGTAGCCCATGGCGCGCAGGCTATCCAGCGCGTCCGACAAAACGGACGAGAGGCGGCTGATCAGTCGGGCAGGACGCGCGGCAGGCCGAACCACGGGAACAGCGCGGTGTCCAGGAAACTGGTGACGGTGCTGATCCGGTCTCCGTCGAGGGTCAGCACCGTGAGGCCGTGCGCGTGCGAGATCGGTGCGTGCGGGTCGCGGACGTAGCGGCCGAACGCGGGCTGGTCGTTCGCGCGGGTGGGCACCAGGCGGAACGCCCGGGAGCCGCCCGCGAAGCAGATCTCGGTGAAGAAGTGCGCGATGGCGTCGTGGCCGACGTATTCCTGGGACAGCGGTGGCATGTTGACCGACGCGTCCTTGGTCAGCAGGTCGACCAGTTCGGCGACGTTGCCGCGCTCGAAGGCGGTCACGAACGCGTCCATGGTGCGTCGTTCGGTGGGGGAGTTCGGCAGCGGGGCGGAGCTGTTCGGGGTGCGGGCCGCGAGCGCGGCGCGGGCTCGTTTGAGGCCGCTGGCCACGGCGGTCTCGGTGGTGTCGAGCATGTCGGCGACTTCGGCGCCTCGGTAGCCCAGGACGTCGCGCAGCAGCAGGATGGCGCGCTGGCGGGGCGGCAGGGTCTGCATGGTGGTGACGAAGGCCAGCGAGATCGCTTCGCGGCTCTCCACCCGCGCCTCCGGTCCGGGCGCGGGATCGTTCAGACCGGCGAGCAGGGCGTGTGGGTACGGTTCGAGCCAGGTGACTTCCAGGTGCCGGCTCGGTTCCGGCAGCGGTGCCCTCGGTTCGATCGCTGGCATGGGGCGACGCGCCCGGTCACGCACGGAGTTCAGGCAGCGGTTGGTGGCGATGCGGTACAGCCAGGTGCGCACCGACGATCGACCCTGGAACTCGGCGATACCCTGCCACGCGGACAACAGCGTCTCCTGGACGAGTTCCTCGGCCTCGGCGACCGAGCCGACGATCCGGTAGCAGTGCAGTTGCAGCTCGCGCCGGAACGGCTCGGTCAGCTCGCCGAAGGCCCGTGGATCGCCGCCTCGGGCGCTCGCCACCAGCTGCTCGTCCATGATCACATCCTCGCATCGTTCGTCCTCCCGCACCTGCTCTCTCATACAGACACCGGGCGGGCCCGAAACTGAGCGCCCAGTTCGGGGATTCTTCGGTGTCTATCGAGACATGTCCGCAACTCAGTCAGCACTTCGGCCTCGCGCCGAGCAGAAAATCACCTCGGTGCAGCGTTGGACGCTCGCGCTGGCCAGCGTCGGTTCGTTCCTCGTGGTCCTGGACATGCTCGCGGTGTCCACCGCGCTGCCCGCGCTGCGCGTGGCGCTGCACGGCACGATCACCACGCTGGACTGGACGGTCAACGCCTACACGCTCAGTTTCGCGGTCCTGATGATGACCGCGGCCGGCCTCGGCGACCGCTGGGGACGAAAGCCGACCTACGTCGGCGGGCTGGTGTTGTTCGCGGCCGCGTCCGCCGCGTGCGCGCTGGCGCCCAACGTCGGGGTTCTGATCGCGGCGCGCGCGGTGCAGGGGGTCGGTGCGGCGGTGTTGATGCCGCTGGCACTGTCGCTGATCAACACCGCGTTCCCGGCGCAGCGTCGAGGGTGGGCGATGGGCACCTTCGGGTCCGTGACCGGGCTCGGCTCGGTGCTCGGGCCGGTGCTGGGCGGCGTGATCACCCAGGCGGCGTCCTGGTCGTGGATCTTCTGGATCAACGTGCCGGTCAGCATCCTGACAGCCGCTGCCGTGCTGCTGCGCGTGCCGGACAGTCGCGGGACGGTTCGGCGACTGGATCCGGCCGGGCTGGTGCTCGGCGGGATCGCGGCGTTGGCGCTGGTGTGGGGCGTGGTCCGGGCGGCGGGCAGCGGCTGGGGAGACCCGCTGGTCGTCGGATCGCTGGTCGTCGGGATCGTCGCGCTGGTCGCGCTCATCGGTTGGGAGCGGCGGGCCGCGCAGCCGATGGTGCCCTTGCGGCTGTTCGCCGACCGCGGGTTCGCCACCGGCAGCGCCGGCATCTTCCTGATGAACGCCTCGCTGACCGCGGTCGTGTTCTTCACCGCGCAGTTCCTGCAGAACGCGCAGGGCAACGGTCCGCTGGCGGCCGGGTTGCGGCTGCTGCCCTTCGGCGTGGTGCCGCTGCTGCTCGCGTCGTGGAGTGGGCGATCCGCCGACCGGCTCGGCACCAGGCCGATGATCCTCACCGGATTCGTCGCGCAGATCGTCGGCGTCGCGCTACTCGCCGGGTTCGCCACGCCGACCGTGTCCTATGTGGTGCTTGCCGGCGGCATGGTGGTGGTCGCGGTCGCCTTCACACTCGCCATTCCGGCGATGACCAAGGCGGTCGTCGGTTCGGTCGAACCGGCCGATGTGAGCACCGCGTCCGGTCTGTTCAGCACGCTGCGACAGATGGGCGGCGCGTTCGGTGTCGCGGTCACCTCGACGGCGTTCACCGCGACCGGCGGCTACGCGGACGCGCGGGACGTGGCCGACGGGTTTCGGGGCGCGATGGTGGTCGCGGCGGTGCTTGCCGTGCTCGGTCTCGCCGCCGTGCTGTTCGCCAGGTCAACGGCACGGTCGCGGGGCTAGCTCGAGAAATCTCGGGCTTGCGTGTGCAAAGGAGCGTCAAGTGGGTAACCAGCGGACATGGCCAGCTCGTGGCCTCGGCGAGCGCACCCGCGACAGAGGAACGGATAATGTCCGATTACTTGCACAATACCCCTTATGTGGACGACCGTCCCGGCGTTGACGCCGGCCGGTTGTGGGCGGGAGGTATCGCGACTGCGGTGGTGGCCGCCCTGCTGGCGGTCGTCGGTCTCCTGATCGCCAGAGGGCTGTTCGGCGTCGCGGTGCTCGCGCCGAGAGGCGAGGGCATCTGGGGCGACGCGACCACCTCGACCTACGCGATCATCGCGGCCCTCGTCGCCATCGCGGCCACCGGCCTGATGCACGTGCTCTGCCTGGCGACGCCGACACCCGGCCAGTTCTTCGGCTGGATCATGGTGCTGGTGACGTTGATCGCGGTGGTCATCCCGCTGACGCTCGACGTCCAGCTGAGCACGAAGATCGCGACCGGGCTGATCAACCTGATTCTCGGTCTGGCCATCGCCTCGATCATCAGCAACATGGCGACCAGCGCCCGCGCGATCTACCAGCGCAAGCACGCCGAGCAGGTCGCGTCCAGCAGGTACCACCAGGCGCGCTACGAGCGGCAGGACCGGTACCCGGACACCAGGCAGTGGGACCGCTGACCGTTCGCCGGTGACTCCCGGCCGGCCCGGCGGATGGTTCGCGCGGGGCCGGCCATCGGGTCGCGGATCAGCGGCCCTGCAACGACTTCACGTTGTCGCCGAACGTCCAGCCCAGCGACCCGTCCCAGTTGATCGACCAGGTCATCAGGCCCTTCAACCCGTTGCCGTAGTTGTTCCATGCCTGGCCGACCAGATCGGTCGACATGTATCCGCCGCCCGCTCCCGGCTGGGCCGGCAGGCCGGGAACCTGCTTGTCGTAGGGGATCGTGATCGTGGTGCCCTGCACGGTCAGGCCATTGTTCAGGCA
The DNA here is from genome assembly GCA_035948315.1 of Pseudonocardiaceae bacterium. Classification (GTDB taxonomy): domain Bacteria; phylum Actinomycetota; class Actinomycetes; order Mycobacteriales; family Pseudonocardiaceae; genus CAJCJE01. Next base: position 330,745 of record DASZJG010000048.1, read on the forward strand.
GTCGGTCTGCGCGGTGAAACCCTGCACCGTGCCGGCCTCGTAGGAGTCGCCGGAACAGCCGTACATGCTGCCGTTGTAGTACTGCATGTTCAGCCACCACAGCCTGCCGTTGTCCAGGTATTTCTTGATGATCGGCAGGTAGGCGCCCCAGATGGAGCCGTAGGTGATGCTGCCGCCGGTGACGTAGGCGGTCTCGGGTGCCATGGTGAGGCCGAAGTTCGACGGCATCTGGGCCAGCACGCCGTCGATGATGCGCTCCAGGTTGGCCTGCGAGGTGGACAGCTGGTTGATGTTGCCGCTGTCGACCAGGCCGGTTTCCAGGTCGATGTCGATGCCGTCGAAATTGTTCGCTTTCAGGATCGGTACGAGCGTCGAGACGACCTGGTCGGCGACCGCGCTGGAACTGAGATCAATGCCCGCCGCCGCGCCGCCGATCGACATCAGAATGGTGGCGCCGGCCGCCTTTTCCTGACACATTTCCGCGGGCGTCGGCACCTGGACGTTGGTGTCCATTCCGTTCTGCCACAGCACCGTGCCGTCCGAATCGATGACCGGGAAGGCCGTGTTGAGCACGTTGTAGCCGTGCTGGGCGATGCGCGAGTCGGTGATCGGAATCCAACCGAGGCCGGGATGCACGCCGTTCTTGGCGCCGTCCCAGTTCTCCCAGTATCCCTGGAGAACTTCGCCGGCCGGCTCGGATTTCACCGCGCAGGTGTCGACACTCGGCGCGCCCGACGCGGCCGGTGCCATCAGCGTACAGGTGATCGCGCACGCGACACCAATCAGGGCTGATAATCGACGCACCATTTCCGGCTCCTTTTTCGCCAATACCAGTTCAGGAACTGGTACGTAATCCGAATCTGGATATTTGTTTCATGGAACCGGATGGTCTGATCGAAGTCCACTTAACGGTTTTGACAGGCTGCCGTGGCGATGTCGCGCAGATAGCCGCGGCGGGGCGCCGCGCCAGGTCAGTTGGCGCAGTGGTAGCTGGCTGCCGAGTCGGGGTTGCCGGTGCCGTTGTAGCGGGCCAGTTTCGGGAACGCGCACAGGCCGCGCGTGACGGTTCCGTCCGTGGTGGCCGAGGGCAGCGTGTCCGGGGCCGCGCCGTTCTCGACCCAGTCGACCACCGCGCCCAGCGCGTCCGTCGGCACCGGACCGTTGCCACTCTGACCGCAGTGCCCGACGCCGGGTGCCAGGAACAGCCGGTAGAACGAGTCGACGTTGCGGGCACCGCCGCTGACCGCCTGGACGCGCTGGTAGTAGTTCACCGAGCCCTGCGGGAAGATCAGCGGATCGGCCAGACCGTGCCAGGTGATCATCTTCCCGCCCGCGAGCTCGAACGGGACCAGGTTCGGGTCGTCGGTGCCGATGATCCGCTCGTACTCCGCCTGGCTCTGCTGGAACAGCTGGACGAACTGGCCGTAGGTGATGGTCGAGGTGTCGAAGTTCGGGTCCTGCTTGAGGAAGTACTGGATCCAGGTCTGCGCGATCTCGAACGGCTGGGCACCGGCGAGCAGGTCGAACGGCGCGCCCTTGGTCAGGCCGTACCAGAGCGGCGCGGGGCCCTGCCAGATCTTGTCGACCACGTCGGCGTCGGTCGCGGTGATGGTCAGCGTCGTGCCGTCGCAGACGACCGTGGTGCCGATCAGGCTGCGCGGATCGAAACCGCAGCGTTGCGGCTGGTCGATCATGCCGCCGTTGACCGCATCGCCCTGATCGCACGCGGCGATGGCGGCCTGGGTGAACGCGTTGAACTCGCACGAACTCGGGTGGTCGTGCGCTTCGTTCATCACCACCTGCGGCCACAGCTGCGCCGCGGTGAGCTGCGTCCAGTTGATCGCGGGCGCCGCGGCGACGATGCCGTTGTAGTCGCTGGGGTAGCGCTGCGCCTCCATCAGGCCCTGGCGACCGCCCGTCGAGCAGCCGTTCCAGTAGGAGTAGGCGGCGGGTTTGCCGTAGACGGCGGACACGATCTGTTTGCCGGCGACGGTCATGTCGTGCACGGACCGGTAGGCGAAGTTGGTCAGCAGCGGGATGTTCACCGCGCCGGTCGGGGTGAGCGCCCACGATGCCGGGCTCAACGAGTTGAAGCCGACGCCCGCGTCGGTGCTCACGGCCGCGTAGCCGGACTCGATGGCCGGTGCGAGCGAATAGTCGCCCGCACCCGCCACGTAGCCGCCGCCACCGGTGCCTTCGAAGCGACCGTTCCAGCCGCTGTCCGGCAGCCACACGTCGACCCACACATGGTCGCCTGCGCCCGGATGGGCCAGATACAGCACGACGTCGCAGTGCGCGGGCACGGCCGGAATGACGCCGCCGCCCGGAATGTGGTCGTCACCTGCGGGAACGTCGGTCGCGGTGATCGAGGTGACGGTCGCGCCGGGCACGGTCGGTGCGGCGACGTTCGTACAGCCGGCGGCCGGGCCGGCCTGTGCCGGGATGCCGACCGCGGCGCTGAGCAGCAGTGGGACAACGAGCGTTGCGAACAGTACGGGAACGCGTTTCATCAGATCCCCCTTGGAAAACAGTCGAGGAACATCGGGCTGCGCATTCGTATCGCGAGCTATTCCTGTCGGTGGTGCCGGTTACGCTGAATGGAGGAGAAGGGAGGTGACGTGGAATCCCTTTTTGTCGTTGCCGAGCGGCATGATGTCGGTGAGCACCAGCTGCGGGTGCTGGAACCGGCATCGGCCGACTGGTTGGCCGTGCTGGCCGAAGAATACCGGCGGCTGCGCACCGTGTCCGACCATCCGCCGACGGCGCTCTCGTTCGACGGGTTGGACCTCGCGGTCCAGGAGGTGGCGGAGATCCTCCGGGCAGCGACCGTGCCGCACTACGAACCCGGCAACTTCGGCGTCGTCCGGTCCGATCTCGCCGAGGTCATTCTCGCTCTCGTCGGCGAGCGGATGTACGGCAGCCGCTACGGCTACCGCAGCGTCAGCGACCGGGAACTGGTGCAGCGGCCGGGGCGCGGCATCGACCAGATCGGCGTCGAGTACGACGAACCCACCGCGCGGCTGACGCTCGTGCTCGGCGAGGCGAAGGTGTCCAGCGAGCAGAAGAGTCCGCCCGGGGTGGTCGATCGCGGCGACGACTGCCTGCGCGCGCAGCATCTCATGCACCTGCGCGAGCGGGACGCGACCGCGGACAAGGTATGGGCGGCGAGCAGGCGCTGTCCCGACCCGGAAACCCAGAGGCTGCTGCGGATCGCGGCCGAACTGTTCCGCGCCGGCATCGACGACAAGATCCGCATCGTCGCCGCCAGCCTGCTGGTCCGGCCGCCGACCGCGCGCACCCCACGGGATTTCGGCTCCTTCCATCGCGCGAGCGCCGATTTCCGGCCCGCGGACATCCGATTCCTGTTGATCCGGCTGCCCGGCGACGTCGACGAGGTGGCCGTCGAATTCGCCCGCCTCGCCCGGGGCGACGTCGCGAATGGACAGGTGGCGTGAGCATCGACGCGACCGAATTCCTTGCCGCGCTCGGCACCCCGCGCACCGCGAGCCGAGCCGGCCAGGCCGCGCTGCTGCACCGGGTCACCGGGGTCACCGACGCGGACGGCGCCGACGAGCACGACATCGCGCGCGCCGCCGTGCTGCTCGAAGAACAAGCCCTTCGCGCCTATCGGGCGACCGAACGCGATGTCGCCGATTTGTTCGGCTCGGCCGCCGAATGCCTGCGCCTGCTCAGCTGCGCGGAAGCCGGTATCGCCGCCGTCGCGGACGTCGAGGCGCCGCTGCTGCCGCTCGGCCTCGACCTGCCCTTCCGGCTCGCGGTCAGCGGCCTGCTCGCGCGCGACACCGCCGAGATCCGGCTCGCGCTCGGCGAACTCGTCGTCGTGGACGGGTCCGTGCGCGCGGCGTGGGTCGAGGACGACGACGCGCGGGACTGGGGCGATCAACTGCTGGTGGACGTGTTCGGCGCCTTCATCCTGTTGGTGCGCAAGCAGGACGGCTGGGCCGACGTGGACACCGCGCTCGCCCTGTTGGCCGCCCTCACCCAACGCCAACGCCAACTCGAGCCGGACTACCTGGCCAACGCCGCCGCGGCCGGGCAGGCGCGGGCCGAGGCCATGCGACTGGTCGCGCTGTTCCATCTCGCCAAGGCGGTCACGCACACCGGCCAGTACCTCGTCGACGGCGGCGCCGGGCACGCCGACGCGGTGGCCCGGCTCGATCGCCATCACGAGCAGGCCCGCGCGGCGCTCGACGGGCTGGCCGCACCGGGCACCGGCACCCTGATCCGCTTCGCCGACCTGCTCTGGGCGGGCTGCCGCGAACTGGTCGGCAACTCGCTGTGGACGCACGTGGCCGGACTCGGTGAACGGATCGGCGAGTTCGCCAGGGCGCTGACCGATCGCGGCAGGCCCAACCCGGTCCTGGAACTGTGGCCGAGCCAGCAACAGGCGCTGGCCAACAACATCTTCGACGAGCACCGCCGCGCCGTGCTGGTGGAACTGCCGACCAGCGCGGGAAAGACGCTGCTGGCCGAGTTCCTCATCGTGCAGAGCCGGGCGTTGCGGCCGGGCGGCACGATCGCGTACCTGGTACCGACCAGGGCGCTGGTCAACCAGGTGACCCGCGACGTGCGCGCGGACCTGCGCCTGCTGGGCATGACCGTCGAACAGGCCGTGCCCGCCTACGAACTCGACCCGGCCGAGCAGTCGCTGCTCGCCGATCCGCCCGCCGTGCTGGTCACCACGCCGGAAAAGCTCAGCCTGCTGCTGCGTCGCGGCCATCCGTGCGTCGCCGATCTCGCCCTGGTCGTGGTCGACGAGGCGCACAACCTCGGCGACGAGCAGCGCGGTGCCCGGCTGGAACTGTTGCTGGCCACCATCCGCCGCGACAAACCGACCGCCCGCTACCTGCTGCTCAGCCCGTTCCTGCCGGAGGCGGGCCAACTCGTCGACTGGCTCGGCGGCGACGCGGGCCTGCCGCCGATCACGGTGAACTGGCGGCCGGCCAGCCGGGTCGTCGGCACCGTCTCGATCGCGGGCCGGCGTCCGAACCGCGAACTGGTGCTGACCACGTTGGAGGCGGCCGGCAACGCCGACGTGCCCGGCGGCAGCAGCACCGTGTTGGCGCCGGTGAGCAACGCGGACCTGCCTGGCCCGATCACGATCAAGGCGGTCAGCACACTGGCCGCGCGGCGGTTCCGGCAGCGGGGCAGCACGCTGATCCTGTGCTGGGGTTCGGGTACCGCGATGGCGCGGGCCGCCGAGATCGCCGACGGCGCGCAACCGATGGCCGCCGATCCGTTCCGGGACGCGGTCACCCGCTACCTGCGCGCCGAGTACGGCGAGGACATGCCACTGGCCCAACACATCGCCGCGGGCGTCGCCTACCACCATCGCGGCATGGCGCAGGACACCCGCGTGCTGATCGAAACCCTGTTGCGCCGCAACCTCGTGCACACCGTGTGCGGCACGACCACGCTCGCGCAGGGCGTGAACTTCCCGATCAGCAACGTCATCGTGGAGACCCGCAGAAAAGGCCGCTACGGCAGGCTTTCCTACGTCGACCTGTGGAACGTCGTCGGCCGCGCCGGCCGGACGCTGCTCGACGACGTGGGTCTGGTCGGGTTTCCGGTCGCGCGGCCGGATCAGGCGGCGCAGTGGCAGGAGTTCATGCGCGGCGAGGCGCAGGCGATCGCCAGCCAGCTGAGCCAGGTCATCGACCGCGCCGCGCAGATCGGCGACGTGGTCAGCCTGCGCGACATCGCAACCGTGCCGGCGCTGACCGACCTGTTGCAGTTCCTCTCCCACGCCATGCGCGTCGGCGGCGCCGAGCGCACCGCGATCGAACTGGAGCAGTTGCTCGGCACCAGCCTCGGGTTCGCCCAGGCGAGCCCGGCGGGCGGCGCGGTGCTCGTCGACGTCTGCCGGCGCTATCTGGCGCAGGTCGCGGCCGAGCCGCCGGGGGAGCGGGTCGCGCTGTCCGACCAGACCGGCTTCAGCACGCCCACCATCGACCTGCTGCTGGCCAACCGCGCGACCGACCCGTCGCTGGCGGAGGAGACGAGTTGGCTGCCGGAGAACCTGTTCGGCGCCGACATCGGCACGTTGGCCGCGCGGATGCGCATCCTCGGCGAGGTGCCGGAACTCCGGCCGATCTCCACCCGCGCCGAAACGATGTCCGCCGAGCGGGTCGCGATGATCGTCCGGGACTGGGTGCGCGGTGTTCCCATTGGCGACCTCGCCGCGCGGCACTGGCCAGAGGGATCGGATTCCGCGAGCCGGGTCACCAGTTTCGCGAAGTACCTTTTCGGCCAGATCGGCAACCTGGCCAGTTGGGGCCTTGGCGCCTTGCAGAACACGTATCTGGCCCCGAGCGGGACGGAATCGAGCGCCGCCCGCTATGTGCCGTCAATGGTCTATTTCGGGGTGTCCACGCCGGCAGCGGTGTGGATGAGCATGGTCGGCGTGCCGAGAATCGCGGCGCCGGGCGTTGGTGCGCAATGGCTCGGGGAGCGCGGCCGGGCGCCGAACAGCTTCGCCGAACTCCGCGACTGGCTCGGCGCTCGTGACGACCGCGACTGGGCTTCGGCGACCGATTCGTTGTCCGGCGAGGACATGCGGCTGATCTGGCAGCAGGGCATCGGTTGAGCGCAGGTGAAGATCAGGTGATCAGCCCCTCGTCCGGATAGTCGGCGACGAGGTAGTCGGCGCTGAGTTCGACCCGATACGGCTCGTGGAGTTCGGTGAGTTTCTCACCGGTGAGGTGTACCCGTTCGGCGTAGCCTGCTTCGCTATCGCTCAACGAGAAACACCGCATGTCCGGAAGATTGGGGTCGACGATCCAGTAGTTCGGGCAGCCGGCGTCGGCGAGTTTGGCAGGCTTGAGTTTCTGGTCGATCAGCCTGCTGCTGCGGGAGATGACCTCGACCGCCAACACCGGTGGCCCGATCAGCCCGCGTTCGGTGAAATCGTCTCGGCGGCCCACCACGATGTCCGGAATCAGCACGGTGTCCTCGGCCAGCAGCACGTCGACCGGGGCGGGCAGGACTTCCAGTTCGCGTGGGCAGTGAACGCTGAGTACAGCGAGTAGTCGGGCGACTACTCGCTGGTGAATGGGGCGTGGTGATGGGCTCATCAGCAGCGTCCCGTCCAGGAGTTCGTAGCGGTACCCGTCATCGTCAAATGACTCCAGGTCCGCCCAGGTCAGCGACTTCCCCTGGGAAAAGGTTCGGACGCGTCCCATGATGCATTTCCTTCCTGACGAGAACCACCGGCCTGCCCGGCCACGACAGGCGTTGACCTGCGACGGCCCGCCGAAAATGCTGAGTCTAGCGACTGCGCGAGCCAGTCAGATGTCCTAACCACGGGCCGAGATCAGGCTCGCGGGCAACATAGCGTAAGCACTTCTGTGCACCGACTGCGCCATTGCGGCGATCCTTGGTCTTATCGAGGGATTTGCCATCTTTCATCTTGACGACCTCCTTCGTACCGTTGTCGTTCACCGCAACCAATCGATTGGCAACCTGATCACAACCTGCGCTCGTAGACCTGGCCGAGGAGATCGACGCCGAAGCTGTGGTGCGGCTCCTCGTCGACCAGCCGGAAACCGCGGCCGAGATAGATCTGCCGCGCGGCGCCGAGTACGTCATTGGTCCACAAGCGCATCCGCCGATAGCCTGCCGCTCGGGCGAATTCGAGGCATTCGTCGACGAGCCTGCCGCCGAGTCCGTTGCCGCGCGCAGCGGGATCGACCAGCAGCACCCGCAATTTCGCCACATCGTCGGCTGTCTCATCCGGAATGCACAACACACAGCCGACGCGTCCGTCCGGTCCTTCGGCGATCCAACCCGCCTGTCGACCGTCGTCGGCCTTGTCGGCGAAGTCCGCCGCGATGCGCGCCACCAATGCCTCGAACTCGGTGTTCCAACCGAACTCGCGGGCGTACTGCTCGCCATGCGCCAGCACCAGCCAGCCGAGGTCGCCCGGCTCGCCGAGTGACCTGATCGTGATCGGAATCGTCATCTCGCCTCCACTGAAACACTCGTTTCAGTGCGAGACTAGCGCGGTGACCGACCGGACGCGAGTGCCTTCCGCGCGCGAGACCCAACTGCTCGACCTCGCCTACCGGTACGCCCTCGAACACGGCACCGTCGACCTGCCGCTGCGTGCGCTCGCCACCGCCATCGGGTCGAGCCCGAGGGTGCTGCTGTTCCTGTTCGGTTCCAAGGACGGCCTGCTGCGCGCGCTGCTCGGCCGCGCCCGCGCCGACGAACTGCGTCTGCTCGCCGAGATCGACAAAACCGAGCGTGGGCAGGCGCGTGCGCTCTGGTCGTGGCTCGCCGCGCCCGAGCACCGCGCACTGCTCACCCTCTGGCTCGACGCCTACAGTCGCTCGCTCAGCCAGCCGGATGGCCCGTGGGCCGGGTTCGCGCAGGCCACCGTCGAGGACTGGCTCGCGCTGCTCGGACCGGATCGAACCCGCGCGACGCTGCACCTCGCCGTGCTGCGCGGCGCCCTGCTCGACGTACTGGCCACTGGTGACGTCGCGCGCGCCACCGAGGCCGTCGAAGATTTCCTCTGCTGAAATTTGTCAACGTTCTGTCCAGTATCGCGCGCGCTTCGCTCCCTATCATCATTCGCGTGGCCGGCTACGCATTCGACGTGTTCATCAGTTACAGTCGTTTCGGTAGCGCGCAGCGATGGTTGATGAACCACTTCTATCCCAAGTTCCGGGATTGTCTCGCCGACCAGATCGCACCCGCGCCCAGGATATTTCTGGACAAAAAGATGCCACGCGGCGTCGACTGGCCGTCCGAGCTGCGGAAAGCCTTGCAAGAAAGCAAGATCCTGCTCGCCGTGCTCACACCGCCGTACTTTGATTCGCCGTGGTGCCGAGCCGAGCTGCACAGCATGTTCGCCCGCGAAGAGATGCTCGGGCTGGCCGGTCTTGATCAGCCGCAGGGTTTGATCTATCCCGTTCTCTATTCCGACTCGGACAATTTTCCGCCCGAAGCCGCGAATCTGCGCCGGTCCTGGTGGGATTTCAAGGAGCTCGCCACACCGGAACCGGTATTCCAGCAAAGTCGCGATTGGCACGATTTCCACCAGAAAGTCACCGAGCTGGCCGGCGACCTGGTGCAGCTGCTCAAACAGGTGCCCGAGTGGCGCGCGGACTGGCCGCTCATCGATCCGCCCGACCCGGTGCTCCGGCCGCCGACGCCCCTGCCGAGGTTCGACCGATGACCGGGACCGTCATCACGTTCTACTCCTACAAGGGTGGCGTCGGGCGCAGCTTCACGCTGGCCAACATCGCCGTGCTGCTGGCCCGCTGGGGTTACCGCGTGCTGACGATCGACTGGGACCTGGAAGCGCCCGGCCTGCACCACTACTTCGCGTCCGAGTTGCCGCACGAGCCCGAGGGCGGCGTCATCGACCTCGCCTACGACTTCCTGGCCGGCGCCAAGGAACCGAGCCCGCACGCGATCCGGCTCAAGACCGAGGACGGCGCGGTGTCACTGCTGGCGGCGGGCCGGCAGGACACGAACTACACCGGCCGGGTCCAGGCCATCGACTGGGAGGAGCTGTATCGGCGCGGGTTTGCCGAGTTCCTGGAGCGCTGCCGCGAACAGTGGACCGAGAACCACGACTTCGTGCTGATCGACAGCCGGACCGGCATCTCCGACATCGGCGGCATCTGCACGGCGCAACTGCCCGATCGGCTGGTCGTCGTGTTCACCGCGAACGAGCAGAGCGTCACCGGCGCGGTGGACATCGCGCAGCGGGCCGACCGCGCCCGCGACCGGCTGCCCTACGACCGGCAGCGGCATCTCGTGCTGCCGATCCTGTCCCGCCTGGACAACCGTGTCGAGTACCAGCGGGCCGAGGAATGGCGGCAGCGCTGCGTCGAGATCACCGCGCCGCTGTTCCGGAACTGGCTGGTGAAGACCGTGCCGGAGGACCTGATGCAGCGCCACCTGACGCTGCCCTACGTGTCCTACTGGAGTTTCGGCGAGCAGTTGCCGGTGTTGGAGGAGACGACGCCGTCGGCGGACCAGATCTCCTTCGCGCTGGAAACCGTGGCCGCGGTGATCGCGCAGCAGTTCGACCGTACCGACCTGCTGGCCGACAACCGCGACGCGTACGTGGCCGCCGCGCGCACCCGGCGCCGCGACTACGACCTGGACCTGCTGGTGTCCAGCCCCCGGTCGAAGCTGGGCGTGGCGACCGAGTTGATCGACGCGCTGCGCGGGCTCGGCGTGCGGGTGCAGCGGTCGGTGTCCGGCGACCCCGAACTGCTGCACGCGACCAGTGATCCGGCCCGGCACCTGTGCCTGGTCGTCGACGAGACGGTGAGCCGCTGGCAGGCGACCGAGGCCGAGAGCTTCCTGCGGCACACCCTGGACGCAGGCGACGACCGGCAGCTGTTCTGCGTGCTGACCAGGGGCACCGACCAGGAGCGGCTGCCCGCGTTCCTGCGCAACCTGCGCCACCTCCAGCTCGATGTCGGCGTGCCACTGCGGCAGGTGGCGCGGCAGCTGCACCAGCTGATCACGGACGCTCCGCCGAGCCGGGCCGACGCCGAACAGGACGCGCTGCGGGACGCGGCGGCCGCGCTGCTCAAGGTGCCTGACGAACTGGCGCATCGCGGCCGCTGGCCGCTGATCGAGCAGACCGTCCGCGACATGTCCGCCACGCTCGACGACGGCGACCTGGATGCGCTCCAGGACCTCACGGTCGACCTGGAACTGCTCAACCAGGTGCGCGCGGCCGGCAATCTGACCGCCGCGCCGAACGACCTCCGGCGCCGGATCACCACGCTGCTGGACCGGATCGATCGCCGAATGGATGTGTACACCGACTGAAGGGTTGGCGGAATGGCCGAGTCGCTCGGAAACCCGGAGAAGGCGGTATTGATCGCGTTGCTGCTGACCGACGGGGAGATCTCCACGCCGGAACTGAAGCAGCGGCACGGGTTGGTGCTGACCAAGGAAACGCGCGAGAAGCTCAACAAGGCCGGCCTGATCGACAGCCGGACGAAGAAGACGCCGCACCGGCACCGGATCACCCAGAACGGCCGCGACCGCTGCGCCGAGGCGCTCGCGTTCGGTACCCGGCCGACCCGACCCACCGCGCTGCTCGCCACCGGCTGGGAGCTGTTGGCCTCGGTCGTGGACTATCTCGGCTGGCACGACGCGCGTCTCGCCGACGTGGTGCTGGAGTCGAGGATCCGCGCCGCCTACGACAAGCTGGCGGACCGGCAGGGGGAGTTCACCCGGCTGGTCGGTCTGCGCGCGGAACTCGACGGTTTCGGCCGGGACGATGTGGACCGGGTGCTGCTGGCGATGAGCCGGACCGGTCTGGTGCACCTCGCCTCGGATTCGAACCGCAAGGCGCACACCGACGAGGATCGCGAGGCCGCCATCCAGATCGGCACCGAGCCCAAACATCTCGTGGCGATCGAGTCGGCATGACAGAGCGGCAACAGCGGCAGGCACTCGCCGCGCTCCACTTCAACTCCGCGGACGGGCCGGACGACGTCTGGCACGCCTCACCGTCGCATGTGGAGGGTCTGCACACCAGGGCCCAGCACCGCATCGGGACGGCGGTGCTGGATGCCAAACGCAGCACCGGGCCCAACCCGATCGGGCTGACCCTCCAGGGGCCGAAGGGCGTCGGCAAGACGCACCTGCTCGGCGAGGTCAGGCAGCTCGTGCAGGGCGAGGGCGGCTACTTCTTCCTCGGCGACCTGACCACCGGCGCGGCGTTCTGGGAGGACATCCTCGAGGCGATGCGCAGCGAGCTGTTCCGCAAGAACGACGACCGCGAGTTCCAGCTGACCACGCTGCTGCGGCGGTTGTGCGACCGGGCCGAGGTGCCGAAACCGATCGCCGACGCGGTGCTCAGCGAGACCCCGCTCACCCTGGACGCCCTGCAGGGCTTTCTCAACGCGCTGCGCAGGCTCGACGCCCAGGTCGCCCTCGAATGCGGGGACACCGTCCGGGCACTGGTGCTCTACGGCGCGGCCAACACCACGCTGGCTGCCATCGGCAAGGGCTACCTGTCCGGGCTACCGGAAACCGGGCGCGGCGAACGGTCGCTGTGGCGCATCCAGTCCGCGCCGAAACCGCACCGGACGCTGGTCACCGAGATCTCCCACGTGCTCGCGCTGACCGGGCCGAGCGTGGTCGCGATCGACCAGCTGGACTCGTTGATCGACCGGGTGAGCACGACCATCGGCGAGCGGGTGACCGATCCCGAGCTGGCCATCGAACTCGGACTCATCGCCGACGGCCTGATGCAGTTGCGCGAGACGACCCGGCGCACGGTGACTGTCGTGTCCTGTCTGCCGAACACGTGGCAGCTGCTGCGTTCGGCCGCGGCCGACACCGTCGACGACCGGTTCATCCCGACGCCGATCCTCGGCGCGATCAGCGATCCGAACGTCGCTCGGGCGCTGGTCGAGAAGTGGCTCGCGGTGATCTACGAGTCGATCGACTTCACGCCGCCGCATCCCACCTGGCCGGTCGCGTCGAGCGCGTTCGGCCGGTCGTGGCACGCCTACACCCCGCGCCAACTGCTGATCCGCATCCAACTGCACGCGGAGGACTGCGTGTACGGCAAGATCCGCGAGTTGACCGCGTTCGACGAGAAACCCGTCGAGCCGGTGCCGCCCTCGCCCGAGACCGGCTCGGAGCCGGACTACTTCGCCGACTTCGATCGCTGGTTCATCGAGCTGCGCGAGCAAGCCGACGTCACCGCCGCCCTCGACGAGCACACCGAGGACGAGGTGATGCCCGATCTGCTGCACGCCGGATTGCAGTCGTGGATCACCGAGGTCGGCAACGACGACAAGGCGTGGCAGACGGAACCGCCGGACGAAGGCGGTCAGTTGCACGCGGGGCTGGTGCGGACCCTCGACGAGGAACGAGACATCAAGGAGCGGTGGATGTTCCGCGCCATCGCGCCCGCGAACGGCAACCGGGTGCTGTGGCGGATGCGGTATGCCAGGAAGGCGGCCCTCATCCGGTCCGGCGCGCGAAACCGCCGCCTGGTCCTGCTGCATCACGGGACGAAGGGCTGGACGGGCAACGTGACCAAGACCGAGGTCAACGACCTGGAACGGGTCGGCAGCCCGTGGCTGGAGGTCAGCACCGAGGACGTGCGGACGTTCTTCGCGCTCAACGAGATGCTCGCCAAACAGAGCTACGAACTGCTCAACTGGCTCGTCGCCCGCAAACCGGCCAGCCGAACAACCGTGCTGCGCCAGATCCTGCCCGACCCGGCGCCGACCGAGACCGGTCACCAGGAGACCCGTCCGCCGCCCAGGGCCGATGACATCGTGCTCGGCATGGACGGCGAGATCCGGGTCGAACTCGAATCCCTGCGCAAACACGCGGTGATCTTCGCCGGTTCCGGTACCGGCAAGACCGTGCTGCTGCGCCGCATCGTCGAGGAGTGCGCCCTGCGCGGCGTGTCGGCGATCGTCCTGGATCCGAACAACGACCTGGCACGGCTGGGCGACGCCTGGCCACAACCCCCGGAGGGCTGGCGGCCGGGCGATGCCGGCAGCGCGGCCGACTACCTGGCCAACACCGAGGTGGTGGTCTGGACACCGGGTCGCGCGGGCGGGCGACCGCTGCGCTTCCATCCGCTGCCCGACTTCGCGAACGTGCGCGATGACGCGGACGAGTTCGCGGCCGCGGTCGAGGCAGCCGTGGCCGGACTGGTGCCGCATGCTCGGGTCGGCGGCAGTGCCAAGGGCGCGGTGCGTGGCCGTGCCGTGCTGCGCGAGGCGTTGACGTACTACGCGGGCAAGGGAGATCGCAGCCTGTCCGGTTTCGTGGACATCCTCGACGACTTGCCCGACGGGGTGAGCAAGCTCAGCACCGCGCGGAAGATGGCCGCCGATCTCGCCGAGACGCTGCGGGCCGCGATGGTCAACGATCCGCTGCTCGGTGGCGCGGGCGAACCGGCCGATCCGGCCCTGCTGCTCACCCCGACACCCGGCAAACGGGCGCGGATCTCGGTGATCAGCTTCATCGGACTGCCCTCCGACGAGCAGCGGCAGGGCTTCGTCAGCCAGCTCCAGTTGGAGGTGTTCGCCTGGATCAAACGCAATCCCGCCGTGGACCGGCCACTCGGCGGGCTGTTCGTGATGGACGAGGCGCAGACGATCGCGCCGTCCGGTGGGGCGACGGCGAGCACGCAGAGCACCATCCTGCTCGCCTCGCAGGCGCGCAAGTACGGGCTCGGCCTGCTGCTCGCCACGCAGGCGCCGAAGGGACTGCACAACCAGATCACCGGCAACGCGACGACGCAGTTCTTCGGCCGACTGAACAGCCCGACGCAGATCGCCGCGGCGAACGAGATGGCCAGGGCCAAGGGCAGCACGGTGGGGGACATCTCGCGACTGGAACGCGGACAGTTCTACGTCACCGGCGAGACGTTCGGGTTCCGGCGCATGCGGGCGCCGCTGTGCCTGAGCTACCACCCGCCCGGCCCACTGCGACTGGAGGAGGTGCTGGACCGCGCCCGCAACGGCCGCTGAACGAGGCGATCTGGGAACATGGCGGTATGCCGGACAAACGACCCGCCCGCGCGCCCAGACGGAGATCGGGGTCGCCGACACCGGGCCGGTATCCGGTGCGGTTCGGCACGGCCGAGCTGCTGGCCGACGCGGATCGGCCGGGCGGCTGGCTGCTCACCGTCGACGGCGTTCCGCAGTCCTATGTGGATCTCGACGATCCGAAGCACCTCGATTTCGAGTACGTGCAGCGCATGGCTGAGCTGGTCGACGCGATCGAACCGGCGGGTGGTGCGCTGCACGCGGTGCACATCGGCGGCGGAGGGTGCACGCTGCCGCGCTATCTGGCCGCGACCCGGCCCGGCTCGCGGCAGCTGGTGATCGAGGCGGACGGGCCGCTCGCCGACCTCGTCCGCGAGCAGTTGGAGCTGCGGTCGGTGGCCAACCTGCGGGTGCGCGTCGGCGACGGCTACGCCGAGATCGGCACGCTGCGCCCCGACTCGGCGGACCTGCTGGTCGTGGACGCGTTCGAGCGGGCGGTGATGCCCGGCGGTCTTGGCACGCCCGAGTTCGTCGCGCAGGCGGGCCGGGTGCTCCGCGACTCCGGGATGTACCTGCTCAACGTGGCCGCCGACCCGACCGGCACGATCAGCAGGCGGATCGTGGCAGGCGTCCTGGCCGGCTTCCCGCACCGCCTGCTGGTGGCCGAACCGGGCGTCCTGCGCGGGCGTCGACCGGGCAATCTCGTGGTCGCGGCGTCGCGCGCGCCGCTGCCGGTGGACGTGGTGGCCGGTCGGATCGCCCGCGCCGCGTTCCCGGTCCGGCTGCTCACCGGAGCTGATCTTGATCGTTACGTCTCGTTCGCCCTGACCAGCGACTGAGCGACTATACACACGGCGTATACGTCGAGTGTATAGTCGCCGCCATGGTGGTTGAGCGCGACAGCTGGCTGCGCGACTTCGCGCTCGGCGTCCGGCTGGCGGTCGGCGGTGGACGCACCGCGTGGCTGCGGCTGATCCTCGGCACGATCGGCATCGGGCTGGCCGTCGCCGTGCTGCTCATGTTCGCGTCGGTCACCCACATCCTGGGCGACCGGAACGCCCGCACCAACGCGGCGCAGCCCAACGGCACCGTGATCGGCGGCGTCGCCCCGACCCAGATCCTCCGCGGCGACATGTCCGTGCACGGCACGCCCATCCAGGGCGAGTACCTGCACGGCACCGGCCCCAACTCGCCGGTCCCGCCCGGACTCGCGAGCCTGCCCGGCCCCAACGAGGTCGTGGTCTCGCCCGCACTGGCCAACCTGCTCAGCTCGGACGCGGGCGCGCGGCTGCGCCCCCGGTTCCCGCAGCGGATCGTCGGCACCATCGGCGAAGCCGGCCTATCCGGCCCCGCCGACCTGCGCTTCTACGCCGGCACCGGCCCGCTGCCGGCCGCAGGCCCCGGCCTGACCACGGCGTTGAACAGCGACTCCTTCGGCGCGCCCGGCCAGCAGACCTCGACCGACCCGACCCTGCTCCTGGTCGCGCTGCTCGGCGGGGTCGCGGTGCTGATCCCGATCTTCATCTTCGTGTCGGTGAGCAGCCGGATCGCCGGCGCGCAACGCGACCGGCGACTGGCCGCGCTGCGCCTGGTCGGCGCCGGCAACTGGCAGGTGCGGCGGATCGCCGCGGGCGAGTCCCTGGTCAGCGCGGGCGCCGGCATCGTCCTGGGTGCGCTGGCCTTCCTCGGAATCCGGCAGCTGACGCCGAGCGTCGACCTGCTCGGCTGGAGCGCCTTCACCAGCGACGTGGTGCCCGCACCGGCGCTGACCGTCCTGATCGTGCTGCTGGTACCCGGGCTGGCGGTGGGCACCGTGCTGTTCGCCATGCGCCGCATCATCATCGAGCCGCTCGGCGTGGTGCGCGACGGCAAACCGGTGCTGCGCCGGGTGTGGTGGCGCGTCGCGCTGATCGTCGGCGGCATCGGCGTGCTGTTGGTCGGCAAAGCGCTCGGCTCGTTCGGCTCGACAACGTCGATCGTCTGCACGGTCATCGGCGCGTCCGCGCTGCTGATCGGCGTGCCCGCGATCCTCCCGTGGCTGCTGGAACGCGCCATCGACCGGGTGCGCGGCGGTTCGCCGTCCTGGCAGTTGGCCATCCGGCGGCTGCAACTGGACAGCGGCACACCCGCCCGCGTGGTCAGTGGCGTCGCCGTCGTGCTGGCCGGCGCGATCGCCTTGCAGCTCATGCTGTTCGCCTCAGCCAACCAGTTCAGCGGACCGGACTCCGCGCGTGCCAACGACGGCTGGCTGACCCTCTACACCACCCCGGCCGCAGCCGACGAAGCAGCCGCCAACCTCACGAAAGTGCCGGCCGCCCAACAGGTCGACCTCGTGCAGACGATCCGGGCGACCGGTCACCTGATCACCATCGCCTCCTGCCAGACCATCATCAGTGCCCTGCACGTGCACGACTGCGCCGACGGCGACGGATTCCGCACCACCTACCCGAACGACCGGAGCGCGGCCGAACCCGGCGCGGTCTGGCAGCTGATCGGCGCGCACGACCTGTCCAGCGACCCGAAGACCTGGGCCACCTATACCGTCCCGACCAACCTCATCCCCGTGACCGGCTCGCCGACCGTCGGGCCGGGGCCGATCCTCGGCGACGTCGTGCTCACCCCGGACGCCGCGGCCGACGTGAACCTGCCCTCCGACCAGGACGCCGAGGTGTGGGTGCGGACCGACCCGAAGCAGGCCGACGCGAGCGACCAGATCGCGGCCGCGGAAGGCAGGCTGACCTGGCAGGTCTTCGTCGGGCTCAGCGGCAGCGCGGAGCTGAGCGCCGATCAGAAGTCCTTCGCGACCATGCGCACCCTGCTGCTCGCCGGTTCGCTGTTCACCCTGCTGCTGGCCGGCGTCAGCATGCTCGTGCTCGCCCTGGAGCAGGTCCGCGAACGCCGTCGCCCGCTGGCCGTGCTCGCCGCCGCCGGCGTGCCGCGGTCCACCGTGGCCCGGTCGCTGCTGTGGCAGACGGCCGTTCCGGTCGTGCTCGCGGTGGTGGTCTCGGTCGGCACCGGCATCGGCCTCGCCGCGCTGGTCCTGCGGATGGCCGACCTGCCGCTGGCGATGGACTGGTCGTCGATCGGCGTCTTCGCCGCGGCCACCGTTGTGCTCGTGTTCCTGGTGACCGGCGCGACGCTGCCCGCGCTGCGCGGCACGATGCGCCTGTCCGCGCTGCGCGCCGAATAACGCGTCAGCCGACGGTCACCGGCAGGTCGCGCAGCCCACGAATAGCGAACTCGGGCCTGCGACGCGGTGCCCGCGCGGGTCGCAGACCGGGCAGTTTCGCCGCGAGCGCACCGAGCGCGGCCGCGATCTCGATCCGCGCCAGCGGTGCCCCGACGCAATAGTGCAGCCCCGCACCGAAACCGAGCTGAGTACCCGCAGCGCGGCCGACATCCAGCACATCCGGATCCTTGAACACCAACGGATCCCGATCAGCGGCACCGAGCAGCGCCGCGATCTTCTCGCCCTCCGCGATCCGGAATCCGGCGATCTCCACGTCCTCGACAGCAGTCCGCACGAACAGTTGCAGCGGCGCGTCGAACCGAATCAGTTCGTCGACCGCATTGTCCACAAGCGACGGTTCGGCAACGAGTCGCCGCCACTGGTCCGGGTGGGCGAGCAGGGCGTGCACGCCGTTGCCGATCACGTTGACCGTCGCCTCGTGCCCGGCCATCAGCAGCAGAACAGCCGTGGCGACGACCTCGTCCGGCGTGAGGTCGCCCAGGATCAGATCGCTGATCATGTCCGACTCCGGCCGCGCCGTCCGCCGCGCCACCAGGTCCCGCAGGTAAGCGACGAACTCGGACGCCGCCGCCTCCGCGGCGTCCCTGATCGATTCACCGATCCCGTACTCGTACATCTTCACGATCGCGTTGCTCCACGCCACCAGTCGCGCCCCGTCGGCGCCCGGCACGCCGAGCAGCTCGGTGATCACCACGATCGGCAGCGGCTGCGCCAGGTGCGCGATCAGGTCACCCTCGCCGCGCTCGGCGATCTCGGCGGCCAACGCGTCGACCATGCCCGAGGCGACCTCGACGATCCACGGCCGCAACCGCTCCACATGGCCGCGTCCGAACGCCCAGGAGATCGAGCGCCGCAACCGGGTGTGCGTCGGCGGTTCGTTCTCCAGCAGCGAGTTGCGGTGCAGCAGGTTGAACGAGGCGAACCGTTCCAGCGGTCGCGCATCGGTCCAGATCCGGCCGAGGCCGCGCTGCCGCAGCACCGCAGAGCAGGCCGCGTGCGACACCGCGACGGCCATCCCGAGGCCGGCGTGCCGATGCACTTCGCCCGTCGTTCTCAGGTTTGCGAACACCGGATACGGATCGTCGAGAAACACGGGATCGGCGGGATCGAACACGCAGCCGAGGCTAGCCCAACGTTCACCAATCGGATCACCGCCATTGTCGTGACGGTCTCCGACGGCGACTATGAAGGGCCGTCGAGGGAAAAGGGGAGATCCGATGAGACGATTCTGGTCCGGGTTGTGCGGTGTCGCGGTTTTGGTCAGCCTGCTGGTCGGCGCACCACCCGCGGTCGCCGCCACCACGAGCGGCAACCTGATCGTCGACGGGAACGCCGAAGCCGGCAGTTGCACCACCGACTGGCACGCCGCGACCACGATGCCCGGCTGGACGATCACCGGCAACAGCCCGGACGTGATCTGCTACACCGCAGGAACCTTCACCCATCCGTCGAGTCCGGCGCCCGGCAACGCGTTCTTCGCGCCCGGCGACCAGGGCGACGCGACCATGACCCAGACCGCGGACGTGGCATCGGCCGCCGCCGCGATCGACACCGGCACGGTGACCGCGAACCTGTCCGGCTGGCTCGGCGGCTGGACCAGCTACGCGGGCTACGTGCAGGTCTCGTTGACCTTCCTGAACTCCTCGGGCGGCACCGTCGGCAGCACGGTCGATCTGCCGACCGTGACCGCCGCCGATCGCAACGACACCACCGGCTTCCTCGCTCGCAGCACCACCGCGACCGTGCCGGCCGGCACGCGTGCCATTCGCACGCAGGTGCAGTTTCTGGACAGCAGCGGGGAATCCGGCTACCTCGACAACCTCTCGCTGACCCTGTCCACCCCGGTGACCGCGCCCGTGCTCACGCCGCCGCCGTCCTCGGTGCCGCGCTACGACCACGTCTTCACGATCATGATGGAGAACACCGACTACTCGGCGGTCGTGGCGGACACCACCGGCATGCCGTTCTTCCACAGCCTGATGGCCAAGGGCACCTCGATGGCCGATTACCACGCGGTCTACCACCCCAGCGACGAGAACTACCTCGCCATCGCAGGCGGCGACACCTACACGACCGGCGCGACGTACTGGCCGAACATCAACGACCCCGGCACGAACCTCGGTGACAAGCTGGAGGCGAACGGCCAGAGCTGGAAGGCCTACGAGCAGGGCATGGGCGTGCCGTGCAACGACAGCGCCAGCACCGAGCACACCTACGACTCCTACTACGCCCCGGACGACGCCCCGTTCATCAACTACACCGACGTCAGCGGCAACACCGCGCGCTGTCAGGCACACCTGGTCGACACCAGCCAACTGGGCACCGACCTCCAGTCGGCGAGCACCACACCCGCGTTCTCCTGGATCGCCGCCGACGACTACTACGACGGTGAATCCGCCGGCGACGGCAACGCGGCGAGCCGCTCGGTGCAGGACGGCTGGCTCCAGCAGACCATCGCGCCGATCATGGCCTCGCCCGCCTGGACCACCCAGCGCTCGCTGCTGATCGTCACCTGGGACGAGGACACCACCGAGGCGGACAACCAGGTCGCCACCGTCGCCGTGGACTCGGCCGGCCTCGTGCACGCCGGCCAGAGCAGCAACACCCGCTACGACCACTACAGCACCGCGCGGACCATCGAGGACGCCCTCGGCATCGCCCCGATCACCGCCAACGACCGCTACGCGACGCCGTTCAACGACGCGTTCACCGGCTCGACCAGCTACCTGCGCCCCACCACCTCCTCGGTCGCGGCGGGCGCGAACCTCACCGTCCAGTACCAGACGCAGGCGGCGTCCTCGACCAACTGGATCGGCATCTACCACGCAGGCGACCTACCCGGCAGCGCCCCGTCGATCACCTGGCAGTACGCGCCGAACGCGTCCGGCACGCTCGGCTTCACCGCGCCGAGCAGCGGCAACTACTCGCTGTTCTACTGCGCGAACGACGGCTATGGCATCCTCGCCGGCGCGGTCCCGTTCACCGTCACCTGACCGCGTCGAAACGGGTGCATCGCCGTCCGGAGAAGTACGCTGGCCGGATGGTGCGGGTCGGATGAGCGGCGAATCGAAACGCGGTGAATCGGCGCCGGAGCGGTTGCCGCGCGCGGTCTACGAGCCTGAACTGCTCCGGCTCCAGCGCGAGCTGGTGAAGTTGCAGGAATGGGTGCGCGTCGAGGGCGCCCGGGTGGTCGTGCTGTTCGAGGGCCGCGACGCCGCCGGCAAGGGCGGCACCATCAAGCGGGTCTCGGAGTACCTCAACCCGCGCATCGCGCGCATCGCCGCGCTGCCCAAGCCGACCGAGCGCGAACGCGGCCAGTGGTACTTCCAGCGCTACATCGAACACCTGCCGTCGGCGGGGGAGATCGTCCTGTTCGACCGGAGCTGGTACAACCGCGCCGGGGTCGAGCGCGTGATGGGCTTCTGCACGCCCGACGAATACCGCCGCTTCCTACAGCAGTGCCCGATCTTCGAACGGCTGCTCGTCGAGGACGGGATTCTGCTGCGCAAGTACTGGTTCTCGGTCAGCGACGCCGAGCAGGAACGCCGCTTCCGCTCCCGGTTGGACGATCCGATGCGCCGGTGGAAGCTCTCGCCGATGGACCTGGAATCCATCCGGCACTGGGAGGACTACTCGCAGGCCAAGGACGAGATGCTGGTACACACCGACATCCCGGAATCGCGCTGGTTCGTGGTGGAGAGCGAGGACAAGCGCAGGGCGCGGATCAACATGATCGCGCACCTGCTGTCCACCATCCCCTATCACGACGTGCAGCCGCGCAAGCTGGAACTCCCGCCCCGCCCGCCGTCGCGCGGCTACCACCGCCCACCCCGCGACGAACAGACCTACGTGCCGGACCACGCCGCCGCGCTGGTCCCCTGACCGGCACGGGAGGTCCGGTTGTCCCTGCTGGTGCTCGCCCTGGTCCTGGTCGTCGGCCTGGCCGGACCGCTGCTGGCGACCCCGAAACGCGCCCACGTACCGGTGGTCGTCGGCGAGATCCTGCTGGGCGTCGTGGTCGGCCGGACCGGTGTCGACTGGGTGCACGCCGACTCTCCCGAACTGTCCTTCCTCGCGTCCATCGGGTTCGGCCTGGTGATGCTCGAAGCCGGCAGCCACGTCCCGCTCGGCGATCCCGCGCTGCGCGGCGCCCTGCGCAAGGGCGCCCTGCTGGCCGTGGGCGTCGGCGTCCTCGCGTTACCGGCAGGCTTCGGCGTTGCCGCGCTGACCGGCACCGGCCACGCCCTGCTCTACGCCGTGCTGCTCGCCTCCAGTTCCGCCGCCCTCGTCGTGCCCGTGCTCGACGAGGCCAACCTGCACACGGGCGCGGCGTTGGTGACGATCGTCCAGGTCGCGATAGCCGACATCGTCTGCATCGTGGCGCTGCCGCTGGCCGAAGACCCCAGCCACGCAGGCCGAGCTGCCCTGGGCGCGCTGGCCGTCATCGCCGCGGGCGGCGTGCTGTTCCTCGGCATGCGCACGCTACGCGGCCGAGGCATCCTGACTCGCCTGCACGACCTGAGCAAACAGCGCGATTTCGGCCTCGAACTCCGGATCCGGCTGATCATCCTGCTCGTGCTCGCCGGCATCGCCCAAGTGCTCGGTGTTTCGGTCATGCTCGCCGGCTTCGTCGCCGGCCTGATGCTGCGCGGCGAAGGCGAGCCACGCCGACTCGCCCGCCAACTGTTCGGCCTGACCGACGGATTCCTGGCGCCGGTCTTCTTCGTCTGGCTGGGTGCCTCCGTCGACCTGCGTGCCCTGATCCAGTCGCCACGATCGATCCTGTTGGCCGCGATACTGGTCGCCGGCACCGTGCTCGTGCACGCGGCAACCCGACTCGCCGGCCAGCCCCTGCCCTTCGCGGTCCTCTCCTCGGCCCAACTGGGCCTGCCGGTCGCCGCGGTCACCATCGGCACCGCGAACCACCTGCTCACGCCGGCCGAAGGCGCCGCCGTCCTGGCCGCCGCGATGGGCAGCGTGCTGGTCACCGCCATCGCCGCCAACCGCGCCGCCGCACTGCCGCCCGAGGAATTGCCCCCCGAGGAGCCGGTCACCCCACCTCGTCGGTGAAAAGTCAGCATGCCGCAAGCGAAATGACCGCCGGCCCGGCCGACTGATCGCGTCGACCGGGCCGGACTTTCTCACCGTATGAGCGTCGCGCTGAATCGCGATTCGGCGGCGTCATATTCGATCACGCGCACGCGCACCGTCGTACCGACATCGGCACTGGCACCGCGAACAAGACCCGTCACGCCAGTCTCGGTTTTCACCAACAGCCCGAAGGGCTTGGCGGACGTGACGATGGCGTCGATGTCGTCATCGGGTCGCAGGAGGGTTCCGGCCATGCGGCTCACCCCCTCTCGAATTGTCAGGGCAAGTCGGGCGGCGGCGCACCCGCACACCCCCATTCCCTTCGACACGGGGTGTGCCGGCAACCGGGCTCCGCCCGAATCACGCCGACGATGCTACCGGCGGTGTCGAGGTTCAGTCGGTCGGCGGCGTCGGCGGAGCCAGCTGCGTCACCGGCACGACGTGGATGTCCACGGTCTGGCCGGATGCGATGCTCGCGGTGTCGAGTGTGCATGCCTGGCCAGAGGCGAGCCGGAAGGGACCGTTCGCGCTGGAACCGAGCGCGATGTCCCATGTCCCTTGGGCAACGGCCACCGTGGCGCCCGTCCCGAAGCCGAAGAAGCCGCCCGCGACGATGTCCCGGGTTGCCGGGTCGAGCAGGTGCAGGCCCGGAGTCCCACCGATGTTCCGCGGATCGTCGTTGACGATGTTCACCTTGAACGTCGTTGTCGGGACGCTCGGTGCCAGGAGTGTGGCCGAAGCGCTCGCCTCGGGCGCGTTGGCCCGATAGCCGACGAACGGCTGGAACAAGCAGTCCGCCTCGTACTTGCCGGTGATGTCGCCTGCTTCCTCAACCGGAATGATCTCGGAGAGATGCAGGGTGAGAGTGTGGTTGGCGAGTACGGTCACGCCCGGATTGCGGAGTTGATTCCAGCCTTTGCCGGCACCGATCAGCACACCGTCCTGGGCGGCTGGATCGCACTCGGCCTGTACGCCGCGGAGCGTGGTGGCACTGGTGTTCGTGAGATTGATCGTGACGTTGACGGTGTCGCCCGCGTGGTAGCTCGTCTGGTCGAATGACATCGATGCCGTGAGCGGTGTTGGTGATGGAGTCGCCTCGTACCGATCGGGACCGGTGTCGGCGGCGCTCACCGTGACCGTCCCGCCATGGGCCGGTTGGACGTACCAGCCGGCCGGATTGGCGACGCTGGCCGAATATCGGCCTGCGGGCAGTCCGGTCAGGCCGAAGGCGCCGTTCGCGTCGGTGGTGGCCGAGTAGTTCTGCGCGCTGTTGCCGTTGATTCCGCTGAACGGACCGGAGAGCGTGACCTGAACGCCGGCCAAGCCCTCACCGGAATCGGGGCTGCCGTTGCCGTTGCCGTCGGCGAAGACGACGCCGCTGTAGTTGCCGGTCGCGGCGGTGACGGCCGACGTGATGCTGACCGGGTCGCCGAACGCGTTACCGGAGCCGTTGCCCAGGAACTGATATACCGGCGCGGAGAAGGTGACTGTGCCGGACGCGGGATCAGCGGCATAGCCGTCGACTTCGGACACGACGGTGTCACCCGGCGCGAGGGTTGGTCCGAAACCGTTGGTGATCAGCGGTCCTTGTGGATTGCCGGTGACATGATCGGTGCCGGTGATGGTCATCGGCCAGATCGTCACGCGGGGCGCGGGCGCGGTGCCGAGGTTCTTCACGCTGATGGTGGCTTTGACCGTGTCGCCCGACGAGTAGTTTGCTTTGTCGAACGACGCACAGACCTGGATCGGTTGGAGTTGCGGATTGGCGCCCTGGTAGGGCGTGTCGACGACGCAGTCGTAGCCAGGAGTCGCGTCGGCCGAAGCCGGTATCGCGAGAACGAGGCTGCTGCTCAGGATGAATGCGGCTGACAGTGCGCCGCCAAGACGTGGCCGGATGATGAGCACGGTTCCCCCCTGTGCATTGTGTGTAGTTGTCCCCGACAAACGAGAGGAAAAGTTACGCGTCGGGCAGCATGGTGAATAGCGGCCAAATGGCGGCTGTAGACGCTAACCGCGCCAGATCACCTGTGGGCGGAGCAGTCGGTGTCCGGTCGCCGAGGGGAGGACGACGCGACCGGTTGGGCCCATCAGGAGTTCGAAGGCGGCGCCGGCGACTTCGGCGAGGGGTTGTTCGACGCTGGAAATGCCGAGTGCGTCGGTGACCGGGGTGTTGTCGTAGCCGACGACCGGGATGCCGGTGCCGAGGACGAACGACGCGCCGAGGGCGAGGGTGTCGCTGGCGCAGACCAGGGCGTCGAATTCGATGCCGCGTTCGCGTGCGGCGGCCATGGTGTGGGAGGCGGCGGTGACGTCGTCCTGGCAGGCGAGGTCCAGTCGGTCGAGTCCGGGGACGCCGCGCATGGCGTCGCGGGCCATGGCGTCCCGCCAGCCTCGGCGGCGCTCGTCGCCTTGGCCGGAGGGGCTGGGCCAACCCAGGAAGCCGACGCGGCGGTGGCCGCGGGCGAGTAGTTCGGTGGTGGCTTCGCGCAGGCCGGCGCGGCCGTCGACGTCGACCCAGGGGTGGGGGGCGGCGTTCATGTCGGACAGGCCCCAGGGCCTGCCGAAGGTGACGAACGGGATGCCGTGTTCGCGCAGCCAGGAGGTGCGCGGGTCGTCGTGGAAGGTGCCGGTGACCACGAAGCCGTCGACGTCGGCGCCGTCGGAGAGGCGGGCGAACTGGCGGATCTCGTCGTCGGGGTCGGCCGCGGTGAACAGCAGGATGCGCATGTCGCGCTGGTCGCCGTGTTCGACGAGGGCGTGCAGGAACCGGTCCAGCACGGCGCCGGAGATGCCGTGCACCTGCGAGAGCCGGATGCCCAGCGTCGAACTCTGCCGGGTGCGCAGGCGCCGTGCCGACGCGTGTGGGCGGTAGCCGAGTTCGGCGATGACTCGCTCGACTCGTTCGCGGGTCGTGGGGCGGACGACATCGGGTGCGTTGAGCACGTTCGACACCGTCTGGCGTGACACGCCGGCGGCTGCGGCGACGTCGGCGACGGTGGCGGCACGGGGCATGACTTCACAGTATCGGTTGTCGTGTTGTACGGTCGAGCCAATTTGAACGTTCATATTGAACGATCAAATCGCACTCAACGAGGAGTCCCCACGATGCGACCTCTACCTCCCCGGCTGGCCGTTGCCGGCGCGCTGGCGCTCACCGCCGTCCTGTCCCTGTCCGCCTGCGGCTCCGGCTTCAGCAGCCCGAGCCCGAGTGCCAACGGTGCCGGCGGCGCGCAGCTGACCTCGAGCAAAGCGCCGCTGTCCATCCTCATCGGGTCCTCCGGCGACGCCGAGACCAACGCGGTGACAGCGGCTGCGAAGGCGTGGTCGACGAAATCCGGTATCGGCGCCACCGTCCAGGTCGCCAACAACCTCGACCAGCAGCTGGCGCAGGGCTTCGCGGCCGGCAAGCCGGCCGACCTGTTCTATGTCTCCACCTCGTCGCTGACCGGGTACGCGTCCAACGGCTCACTGCTGGCCTACGGCGACCAACTGCCGAACAAGAACGACTTCTACCCGACCCTGCGCGACTCGTTCACCTTCGGCGGCAAGTTCTACTGCGCGCCCAAGGACTTCTCGACGCTCGCGCTGTTCATCAACACCGCTGACTGGCAGGCCGCCGGCCTCACCGACGCCGATGTCCCGACCACGTGGGACCAGCTGGCCACCGTCGCGAAGAAGCTGACCGTCGCAGGCCACGTCGGCCTGACCATGAGTCCGCAGTACGAGCGGCTCGGCGCGTTCATGGCGCAGGCGGGTGGCTCGCTCACCGATGCCGGCCAGACCAAGGCGACGGCCGACTCGACGCAGAACGTGGACGCGCTCAACTACCTCAAGCAGCTGCTGGCCGCCGGTTCACTCAAGTTCTCCGGCGACCTCGGCGAGAGCTGGGGCGGTGACGCGTTCGGCAAGGGCAAGGCCGCGATGGTCGTCGAGGGCAACTGGCTGACCGGCTCGATGTCGTCGAGCTACCCGAGCGTGAACTACAAGATCGTCCAGCTGCCGAAGGGGCCCGCGGGCGCGGCGACGCTGCAGTTCACCAACTGCTGGGGTATCGCGGCCGCGTCGAAGAACCAGACGGCCGCGCTGGATCTGGTCGAGTACCTGACCACCGCGGCGCAGCAGTTGGCGTTCGCCAAGGCGTTCGGCGTGATGCCGAGCGTGCAGTCGGCCGCCGCACCGTGGAAGCAGGAGTTCCCGCAGGACGCCGCGTTCCTCCAGGAGGCGCCGGGCGCCAAGGGCATGCCGAACAAGCCGGGCACGTCGGACGCGATCAGCAACTTCGACTCGCAGGTCGGCGGGCTCGCAGGTGCCGACCCGAAGACGCTGCTGGTTGGTCTCCAGCAGAACCTGGCCGCCGCGCTCAAGGGCTGAGCCAACCCATGACCGCGTTGACCACGCTCGCTCCGGCGCGACGGGAGCCCGCACGACGCTCCCGTCGCGCCCGCCGGGGCGAGGCGTTCTCGGGCTGGCTGTTCATCGCCCCGATGCTCGTCGTGCTCGGCCTGTTCCTGGCCGTTCCGGTGCTGATGGCCGCGTGGGTGAGCGTGTCCGGTTGGCGCGGGGTGGGCAGCCCGTTCGCGGGCGGCGTGCCGTTCGTCGGCGGGCAGAACTACGCCAAGCTGCTCAGCGGCGGCGGCCTGGCCGAGCAGGAGTTCGGCACCTCGCTGCGCAACAACCTCTGGTACGTGGTGCTGGTCGTGCCGCTGCAGACCGCGGTCGCGCTGGGTCTCGCCCTGCTGGTCAACCGAGGGGTGCGACGCGGGCGGGGGCTGTTCCGGACCGCGTTCTACTTCCCCTCGGTGACCAGTTCGGTCGCGATCACGGTGCTCTGGCTGTTCCTGTTCTCCTCGACCGGCGCGGTGAACGAGGTGCTGAGCTGGCTGCGCGTGCGGGGGCCGAACTGGTTCAACGAACCGTCCGGCATCCTGCACGACCTGTTCGGCGTGTTCGGTGTGCGGCAGGGGCCGGCGAGCCTGACACAGCACGACTTTCTCGGTGTGTCCTGGTGGGACTGGTTGGCCGGGCCCTCGGTCGCGATGAGCGCGTTCGTGCTGCTGGCCGTGTTCACCACGTCGGGCACGTTCATGCTGCTGTTTCTCGCCGCGTTGCAGAATCTGTCGACGGACGTGGACGAGGCGGCGCGGATCGACGGGGCGGGCGGCTGGACGCGGTTCTGGCGAGTGACCTTTCCACAGCTGCGCCCGACCCTGTTCACCGTGCTGACGCTCGGGTTGATCGGCACCTGGCAGACGTTCGACCAGGTTTACACCGGTACCAAGGGCCTGCCGGCGAACACCACGCTGACCCCGGCCTATCTGTCCTATGAGGACGCCTTTGGCGGCCAGGAATGGGGCGTGGGGGCGGCGATCGGGTTCATCCTGTTCGCGATCATCGTGGTGTTCACCATCTTCCAGCGCTGGGTGCTGCGTGAGCGGCCGGTGTCGCGACGGCGCCGGATGCTCGGGAAGGAGGGAGCATGACCGCCCGAACCACGCGATATGTGGTCGCCGTGCTGATCACCATCGTGTACCTGCTGCCGTTCTATGTCGCGATCGTCAACGCGTTCAAGACCGACGAGGACGCGTCGCTGCACCCGTTGGCGCTGCCGGTGACCTGGACCGGTGCGGCGTTCTCCGAGCTGTTCACGCACTCGGATTTCGCGGTGTGGGCCGGGAATTCGTTCCTGGTCGCGATCGTCGTGACGCTGGGCCGGGTGTTCTTCGACTCGCTCGCCGGCTATGCGCTGGCCCGGCTGCGCTTCGCAGGCCGGCGAGTGGTGTTCTCGGCCGTGGTCGCGGTGATGGCGGTACCGAACGTCGTGCTGCTGATCCCGAAGTTCCTGGTGATCAACCAGTTCGGCCTGTACGACTCCTACAGCGGCATGATCATCCCGATCCTGGTGGACGCGGCGGGCGTGTTCATCATGAAGGGCTTCTTCGAATCGGTGCCGGCGAGCGTGGAGGAGCAGGCCCGGATCGATGGGGCCGGCACGTTCCGCACGTTCTGGTCGATCGTGCTGCCGATGGCGCGGCCCGCGGTCGTGACGATCACCATCCTGTCCTTCCAGGGTTCGTGGAACGAGTTGCCACAGTTCATCATCTCGGCGTCCTCGCCGAACCTGACCACGCTGACCAAGGGCGTTGCCGGCCTGGCCTCCGGGGCGCTGAGCGCGGGCAACCAGTACCCGATCAAGCTGGCGGCCGCGGTCGTCATGACGATCCCGGTCGCGGCGGCGTTCTTCGTGTTCCAGAAGCGGATCATGAACGCGACCGAGGGTGCGGTGAAGGAGTGACCGCTGCCGAGCCGACCATTCTGGCCACCTGCGGCGGACTCGTCGCGGGGGAGTGGACCGACGCCGCGTACGGGCCACTGCTGTTCGAGGCGATCCGGTTGGCCCGCGTGCCGGCCGGTCGCCGGCCGCGCGTGTTGCATGTGAACACGGCGGGCGGCGACCAGCGCTTCGTCGAGGGGCAGGAGATCGAGGCGGCGCGGGCGGCCGGGGTGGACGCGTCGCATCTGCGGTTCTTTCCCCGGCGCAACGCGCCGTCGCTGCCGGACGCGGTGTTCGGCGCGGACGTGGTGTGGGTGTCGGGCGGTTCGCTGGTCGCGCTGCTCGCGGTGTGGCGGGCGCACGGGCTGGACCGGGTGCTGGGCGAGGCGTGGCGGGCGGGCGTCGTGCTGGCCGGCGGGTCGGCGGGCGGGATCTGCTGGCACAGCGGCGGGGTCACGCAGAGCTTCGGGCCGGAGCCGGTGGCCGTCGCGGACGGGCTGGGTTTTCTGCCTGGCTCGCTCGGCGTGCACACCGACTCCGATCCACGCCGACTGCCCGCGTACCGCGGCGCGATCGAGACCGGGGTGCTGGCGGACGGTATCGCGCTCGACGAAGGGGTCGGGCTGATCTACCGCGATCGCGAACTCGTCGAGGCGGTCGCGGAAAGACCGGATGGTCGCGCGATCCGGGTCAGCGCGAACGCGCCGGACCAAGCCATCCCCGTACGAAACCTCAGGGAGGACACTGAATGACCGCGGACACCGCGTCCCGGCAGCCGTTGCTGCACGACGAGTTCGTGACGCTGCTCGCCCCGAACCAGGTCTGGTCGGATCGGGACGGGCGCATCGGGCGACACGGCGTGCACGGCTACTGGACCGGGGACCAGCGCGTGGTTTCGGCGATCTCGGTGGACGTGGTGGGGAGCGACGTCGAGCCGGTGGCGACCGTGCCGGAATCCGCGTCGGCCACGGTGTTCACCGCGTTGCTGCGCGGGTTCGACGGTCCGGGCGCCGATCCGGACGTGCGGCTGGACCGCAGGTTGACAGTCGGCGCGGACGGGGTCGCCGAATCGGTGCGGATCACCAGCAGGCTCGCCGAATCGCGTTCGGTCGAACTGGTCGTGCGGATTCGGCCTGATGCGTCCGGAATGGACGGAGTGCGGGGTGGCGCCGGGGCGGTGGCCACGCCGTTCGAGGTGACCGACGATGGCGCCGGCTGGTATGCCGGTGCGGTCTCGGTGACGTTGCTCGCGCAGGGCGGTGTTGTCGAGCGGGACGGCGATGAGGTGGTGCTTCGCTGGAAATCGTTGGTCGGTAAGGGTGTTTCGCTCGAAGCACGGTGGGCTGTTCGGTTCGGTGCGCCGGACGCCGTTGTCGTGGCGGCGCGGGTGCCTGCGCGGTGGACGGTGCCGGCGGAGGTCGGCGACGACCGGTTGCGACGCTGGATCGGGCGCGCCATGGCGGATCTGGATGCGTTGCGGGTGCGGCGACCGGGCACGGACGACGAGTTCCTCGCGGCGGGGGCGCCGTGGTTCTTCACGTTGTTCGGCCGTGATTCGCTGTGGGCGGCGCGGTTCCTGCTGCCGGTCGACACGTCGATCGCGGCGAGCACGTTGCGTGTCCTCGCCGCGTTGCAGGGCACGCGGGTCGATCCAGACAGCGCGGAGCAGCCCGGGAAGATCATGCACGAGTTGCGTCAGGCGACCCTGCCGGTCGACAACAAGCGGATCACGCTGCCACCGCTGTACTACGGCACCATCGACGCGACGCCGCTGTGGATCTGTCTGTTGCACGACGCCTGGCGCGCCGGCCTGCCGGAGGACGAGGTGCGGGCGCTGTTGCCGGCGCTGGAACGCGCGCTGGCCTGGATGCGCGACTACGGCGACGCGGACGGCGACGGCCTGCTGGAGTACATCGACGAGTCCGGCCATGGTCTGGCCAATCAGGGGTGGAAGGACTCACACGACAGCATCCAGTGGCGCGACGGTTCGCTCGCCGAGGGGCCGATCGCGTTGTGCGAATGCCAGGCGTACGCGCACGAGGCCGCGATGCACGGCGCCGATCTGCTCGACGCCTTCGGCCTCGCGGGTGGCGCGCAGTGGCGGGCCTGGGCGGGTCGGTTGGCCGAGCGGTTCCGCGAGACGTTCTGGATCGCCGACGAGCGCGGCACCTTTCCCGCCATCGCCCTCGACGCCCGCAAGCGTCCGGTAGACACGGTCACCAGCAACATCGGGCACCTCATCGGCACCGGTCTGCTCAACGCGGAGGAGGAGCGGCTGGTCGCGGATCGGTTGGTGGCGCCGGATCTGGCCGGCGGCTACGGGCTGCGGACGTTGTCGACGACGGCAGGCGGGTACTGGCCGTTGAGCTATCACGGTGGGAGCGTGTGGCCGCATGACACGGCGATCGCCATCGACGGCCTGCGTCGCGCGGGGTTCGGCAAGGAGGCCGGGCAACTGGCGGAGCAGTTGATCGCGGCGGCCGTCGCGTTCGACTACCGGATGCCGGAGCTGTATTCGGGGGATGCCGACCGTGCCCGGCCGACGCCGTATCCCGCCGCGTGTCGGCCGCAGGCGTGGAGCGCGGCGGCGGCTGTCTCGGTCTGGGCGGCGCTGCGCTGACGGTCTGTTGACTTTTGCGAGATAGTTTTGAGAAGCTTCCGGCGTGCAGCTGCCGCCGGAAGACGCCGCCTCGTTGGTGGAACAACTCGACTGTCCGACCTGCGGCGTCGACGCCGGTAGCGCGTGCCGGACGCGGAGCGGCATCACCGCGATCAAGTACCACACCCCGCGATTCCTGCTGCTGCCAGCGCTGCGCGACGCGCACGAGGTCGACGTCCCGCAGAGTCGGCAGCCTGGGCGGCCGTGGCAGGCGCGCCCGGCTTCCTGTCGGACGATCCGGATCGGCTACCAGTTCGATGCGCCGCGGTGCACACACGTGTTCGTGGAGCAGGTCAGCGCCTCGGTCAAGGCACGTCCTGAACTCGACAACGCGCTGAAGCTGGCTGCCGGCCTGAAGGAATCCGTGCCCGGTCGGCCGGTGATCCTGACCGTGCCCGGACTGAACCGGTTGGCGCGCAACACGGCCGAACTGATCGCGGTGGCCGCCGCGATCGAAGCCATCGGCCTCCGGCTCGAACTGCTCGACGGCCCCCTTGCGGGCAGCCACGACTCGGACTCGATGTTCTTCGCCGTGCTCGCCGCCGAGGCCCAACTGGACCGGGACCACCTGCGGGAGAAAACCAGGGAAGGTCAGCGGGCCGCCGAGACCAGGGGCCACCGCAGTGGCCGGCCCAAGGTCTTCGACGACGAGCTGCTCAGCCGGGCGCGTGAGCTGCGCGACCAGGGCATGCCGGTGCCCGAGATCGCCGCGAACCTGACCATCACGACCGGCAAGAACGCCGGCCGACACCCCTCGGTCGCCTCCGTGTACCGAGCCCTCGACGGGATGCTCCGATGACCACCTGGACACGCCACGCCGCGCATTCGCTCACCGAAGCCTTGACCATGCCCGGAGTGGAGGTCGCGGCAGGCGCCGTGGACGGCGACGGCGCCGTCACCTCCGACACGACGACCGAGGACCAGCGGTTCGAGATCGGCTCGGTTACCAAGACCATGACGGCGACCGTGCTCGCCCTGCTGGTCGGCGAAGGTTTACTGAGCCTGGACGACGACATCGGCCGGTGGCTCTCGGCCGGGCGCAACGGTGCGATCACCGTCCGCCAACTGGCCACGCACACCTCCGGCCTGCCGTCGATGGCGCGCAATGTCCAGGTGGAACGGTCCGATCCGGACAATCCATGGGCCGGCTACGGTTTCGAGCAGGCCGAAGCGGGTCTGCGCGAGTCCGAGGTGGCGCCGGGCAATCCTTGGCGCTACTCGAATCTCGGCTATCAGCTGCTCGGTCTCATCGTGCAACGCGCCAACGGCCAGGACTACGCCGCACTGCTGGCCGAGCGGCTGTTCGAACCGTTGGGCATGCGGCACTCGGGTGTCGGGTCGCGCGGCGTGGGCACCCTGTTACCCGGTCATGCCGATGGTCACGAGACTCCTCGCTGTGACCATCCGCTCGGCGCTGGCGGCGTGGAGGCGACGATCCAGGATCTGACCCGCTACGCCCAAGCCTGCCTGTTCCCGCCGGACACCGCGTTGGGCGAAGCGATCAGGCTCGCGCAGACGCAGGGCCTCGCCTGGCAGACGCGACCGGGCGGGTACGAGCACAGCGGCGGCACGGGCGGGTTCAGCTCCTGCGTCAGCATCGACCACGACCGGGGCCGCGCGGTGACCATCCTGGTCAGCAACCAGGGCAGCCCGGCTTATTCGTCGCGTCTCAAGCAGGCCGCGCAACTGGTGCTGGCCGGCGAGGACCCGCGCGACGCGCGGACGCCGGAGCCGTGGTCGTCCTGGCAGGACGATGCCCGGGACGTCACCCGCGCGTTCCTGGCCGGTGACATCGCGCGGGTGCATGCGCGGCTGGCCGCGCCGGTGCGTGGCAAGATCACCGCCGATCAGCTTGAGCGCGCCTGGACGCAGCGGATCCGGCCGGCCGGACCGGCCGGAGAGATCGCGATCGTGCACCACGAGATCGCCGCGACCGGCGCGGTCGTCGTGGACGTCGCGATCCCGTTCGCCGCCGACCGGCAGCGCCTGCGCCTGGTCGTGCTGCCCTCCGGTCAACTCGGCGGCCTGGCCTTCGTGCCCGTTCGCGGCTAACCGAGCGGCTAACCGAGCAGGGCGCCTTCCGCGACGAGCATCGCGATCTTGGTCTGGACACCGCCGTTCGCGGAGAAGCCGCCGAGCCGACCACCCGCGGCCAGGACGCGATGGCACGGCACGATGATCGCGAACGGATTGCGGCCCAGCGCCCGGCCGACCTCGCGGGCCGCGCCGGGCGAGCCGGTCAGCTTGGCGATCGCACCGTAGGTGGCCGTGCAGCCGGGTGGGACGGTGCGCGCGGCGCGATAGACCTGCTGGTCGAACGGTGATACGCCGGTCAGGTCGAGCGGGATGTCGCTGAGGTCTTCGGTGCCCTCGGCGAGCAGTGCGGTGATCCGGTCGATGGCCTCGCCGGCCACGGGAGACGGCGTGCGTTCGACGGCGTCCGGGAGCCTGCGGTGCAGCCGGGCGCGGGTCTGCTCGTCGGTCGGCTCCGGCAGTTGGAGGGCGGCGATGCCCAGCGCGGTCCAGCCGATCCCGCACCGACCCACCGCGGTGCCGAACAGCGCGTATCCGGTCTCGTCCGGCCTGGACATACCTACAGTGTGCGCCCTCCAGCGACGGGAGGGTCAACGACGAACGGCCACAGTGCGCCACGGCGTCGCGGGTGCCGGGAGCGCCGGAACTCCCGCTGAGTCGGGCGCTCACATGATCACTCCTGGTCCTGGGGTTGATACCGGGCACGACGCCGATCGGATCCGAAAAGTTGCATTCCGTTTGTCAGAAAGTCGATGACTTACGTCACCTTGTCGCGAATGTTCGATCCCTTCGAAGCTGGGCGTCGAGCAACGGCTCGAATTGATTTCCCGGTTTTCGGAGGCATTCTCAATGGCGAGTTCCGGCACGCTGCCACAGCTTTTCGCCGAGCAGGTGGAACGCGCCCCGGACGATGTCGCGCTCGTGACCGAGGACCTCCAGCTGTCCTTTCGCGAGCTGGACAAGCGGTCCAGCCGACTGGCCCGGCTGCTGATCGCGCGGGGCATCGGCCCCGAGGCGACGGTCGCGCTGTTGCTGGAGAAGTCGGTCGAATTCGTCATCGCCGTGCTCGCCGTCGCGAAGGCCGGTGGCGCTTATGTGCCGGTCGATGTCGCCTATCCGACGGCGCGCGCTCGGTTCATGATGTCCGACGCGCGGGTTCGCGTCGCGGTGACCACGGCGGCTGCCCGTTCGGTCGTGCCGACGGGTATCGACAAGGTGGTGCTGGACGATCCGGCCGTGGC
The DNA here is from genome assembly GCA_035948315.1 of Pseudonocardiaceae bacterium. Taxonomy (GTDB): domain Bacteria; phylum Actinomycetota; class Actinomycetes; order Mycobacteriales; family Pseudonocardiaceae; genus CAJCJE01. The sequence continues at coordinate 365,816 of DASZJG010000048.1, forward strand.
CGCGGAACTCGCCGGATACGCCGCGAGCGCGGTTGTGGACGCCGATCGGCAGGCTCCGCTGTTGCCGGGCAACGCCGCCTACGTGATCTACACGTCCGGGTCGACCGGCGCGCCCAAGGGCGTGCTGGTCGCGCACCGGAACGTGGCCAATCTCGTTGCCGCGCAACGCGGGCGCCTGGGCCTTGGGCCGGGCAGGCGACGGTTGCAGCAGGCTTCGGTCAGTTTCGACGCGGCCGTCTCGGAGGTCTGGTCGACGCTGCTGTCCGGTGCCGCGGTGGTCGTCGCGGACTGGTCGCGGTCGGCGACCGGCCTGCCGCACGCCGCGCTGGTCGACGATCTCGGCGTCACGCATGTGACGATGCCTCCGTCGCTGTTGTCGGCGGTCGAGGCCGAGGGCGGCCTGCCGGACCGGGTGACCGTGATCGTCGCCGGCGAGGCGTGCCCGCCCGGCCTGGTGGCGCGGTGGTCGCGCAACCGGCGCATGTTCAACGCCTATGGGCCCACCGAGGCGACGGTCGCCGCGACCATGAGCGAGCCGCTGACCGGCGACGGAACCCCGCCGATCGGCCGACCGCTGGACAACGTCGAGGTCTACGTGCTCGACGAGTTCCTCCGGCCGCGGGCCGACGACGTCGCTGGCGAGCTGTATCTGGCCGGCGCGGGACTGGCCCGCGGCTACCTCAACCGTGCGGGCCTGACCGCGCAGCGGTTCGTCGCCGACCCGTTCGGCAAACCGGGCGAGCGGATGTACCGCACCGGGGACGTGGTGCGTCGCCGCGCCGATGGCCAGTTGGAATTCGTCGGCCGCGCTGATGACCAGGTCAAGGTGCGCGGTGTGCGGATCGAGCTGGGCGAGGTCGAGTCCGCGCTGGTCCGGTTGGCGGGGGTCGGCCACGCGGTCGCGGCGGTTCGCGGGTCCGGTGTGGACAGTCGGCTGGTCGGCTACCTGGTGCCGGACGTGGTGACTGGGGCGGCCGGGTTGGACCCGAGCGGGCTGCGGCGCGAGCTGGCGGCCGCGGTGCCGGACTACCTGGTGCCGGCGGTGTTCGTGGTGCTGCAGGCCCTGCCGCTGACGCCGAGCGGGAAGATCGACAGGGCCGCGCTGCCCGATCCGGGCGATGCCGTTGCCGAGCGCGGGTACGAGGCGCCGGTCGGCCCGGTGGAGCAGACGCTGGCTCGACTGTGGGAGGACATTCTCGGCGTGCCGCGGGTCGGCCGCAACGACGAGTTCTACCGCCTCGGCGGCCATTCGCTGCTGGCAACGCAGCTGGTGAACCGGGTCCGGTCGGTGATGAACGTCGAGCTGCCGGTCCGCGACCTGTTCGAGACGTCAACTCTTGCCGATCTGGCCCGCCGGGTCGCCGTGCTGAAGCAGGGCACCCGGGCCGTGCTGCGCAGGCAGGTTCGTCCCGCGCTGGTGCCGTTGTCCTATCCGCAGCAACGGTTGTGGCTGACCGCGCAGCTGCGCGCGGGCGATTCGGCCTATCACATTCCGGTGGTGCAGTACCTGACCGGACCGCTGGACATCGCGGCGATGCGCGCGGCCGTCACCGATCTCCTGCGGCGCCATGAGCCGCTGCGCACGGTGTTCCCGATGCTGGACGGCGCGCCCCGGCAGCGCGTCCTGCCGATGGCCGACGTCGGCCCGGTGCTCACCGAGGAGCGCGTCTCCCGCGACGAGCTGGACGACGTGGTGGCGCGGATCGTGACCACCGCGTTCGACCTCACCGTGGACATCCCGCTGCGCGCTCGCGTTCTGGTCGTAGGCCCGGACGAGCACGTGCTCGCGCTGGTGCTGCACCACATCGCGGCGGACGGCGCGTCCATGACCCCGCTGATGCGCGACTTCGGCGAGGCGTACCGGGCGCGCGCGGCGGGACAGGCGCCGCGGTGGACCGAACTGCCGGTGCAGTACGCGGACTTCGCGCTGTGGCAACGGGAATCGACCAACCTGGGCCGGTCGCACCTGGAGTACTGGCAGCATCTGCTGACCGGCGCGCCCGAGGTGCTGCCGCTGCCCACCGACCGCCCCCGTCCGGCAACGGCGACCTTCCGCGGCGACTCGGCACCCCTGACGCTGCCGGCCGACCTCCATACCGGCCTCGCCGCGCTGGCACGTCGGCACAACGCGACGCTGTTCATGGTGCTCCAGTCGGCGGTCGCGGCCCTGCTGTTCCGGTTGGGCGCGGGCGCGGACATCCCGATCGGCTGGCCGTCGGCCGGACGCGTGGACGAGGCCCTTGACGAGTTGGTCGGGTTCTTCGTCGACACCCTGGTGCTGCGCGCCGACCTGTCCGGCGATCCGACGTTCGAGCAGTTGCTCGGCCGGGTGCGCGAGCAGGACCTGTCCGCGTTCAGCCATCAGGAAGTGCCGTTCGAGCGCGTGGTGGAGGTGCTCAACCCGCCGCGCGTGCCTGGCCGGCATCCGCTGTTCCAGGTCATGGTGGCGGTCCAGGGGGATCGGCCCACCGAGTTCAGCCTGGACGGCATCCGGATCAGGCGCAGGCCGATGGGCTCCGGATCGGCCAAGTTCGACCTGAGCTTCGCCTTCGCCGAACGCTTCGACGAGGCCGGTAGGCCGGCCGGGCTGGGCGGCGAACTGACCTACGCGGGTGACCTGTTCGACCCCGAGACCGCTGAGCGGATGGTCGGCATGCTGCGTCGGCTGCTGGCGCAGGCACTGGCCGATCCCGGTCTGCCGGTGAGCAGGCTGCCGCTGCTCGGCGCCGAGGATCGCGGCGCCGTCATGGCCGCGAGTACCGGACCCGCGCGGGACTGGGCCGACGACGAATGGGCGCACCAGCTCGTCGCGAAGCGGGCGCGGCTGGCACCGGACGCGACCGCGGTGCGGTTCGACGGGTCGGACGTGTCCTATGCCGAACTCGACCGCCGCGCCAACCAGTTGGCGCATCGGCTGATCCGGCTGGGCGTCGGCAGGGAGGTGTTGGTCGGCATCGCCATGGAGCGCAGCGTCGAGCTGGTTGTCGCTGTGCTCGCGGTCTGGCGCGCCGGCGGCGCCTACGTTCCGCTGGACCCGGATCTGCCGGCGGCGCGGCATGCCGCGATGGCCGCCGACACCGGGGTCGCCCTGATGCTCACGCATCGGGCCGTTGCGGCGCGGCTGCCCGCGACCGAGGCGGTTCTGCTTGATGCGGGCGAGCCGGGCATCGGCGAGGAACCGACGCATGATCCGGAGGTCGCGGTCGGTGGCGAGGACGCGGTGTACGCGATCTTCACCTCCGGCTCGACCGGCACGCCCAAGGGCGTCGTCAACGTTCGGTCGGCCGTGCGCAACCGGCTGCTCTGGATGAGCGAGAAGTTCGGTCTCGGGCCCGGTGACCACGTGCTGCAGAAGTCGCCGCTCACCTTCGACACCTCGGTCTGGGAGTTCTTCTGGCCGCTGATGACCGGCGCGACCCTGGTACTGGCCACACCGGACGGTCACCGCGACCCGCGCTACCTGGTGGAGACCATCCGACGGGAGCGGATCACCTTCGCCGACTTCGTGCCCTCGATGCTGGAGGCGTTCCTGCGCGAGCCCGGCGTCGCGGACTGCACCAGCCTGCGGCACGTGATCGCGGGCGGTGAGGCGCTGTCGCCGAGCCTGCGCGACCGCTTCCTCGATACGTTGCCGGGCACTCGGCTCTACAACCTCTACGGGCCGACCGAGGCCGCGATCGGCGTCACCTGGTGGGAGTGCCACCGCGACGACGCCGGCAGCGTGCCGATCGGTTTCCCCATCGCCAATGCCCGGGTGTACGTGGTCGGGCCGGACGGGCAGCACGCCGCGCCCGGTGTCCCCGGCGAACTGTGCATCGCGGGCCGGCCGGTGGCCAGGGGCTACCTGAACCGGCCCGGCCTGACCGCGCAGCGCTTCGTCGCCGACCCGTTCGTCCCCGGCGGGCGGATGTACCGCACCGGCGACCTCGGCCGCAGGCGGGCCGACGGCGCGATCGAGTTCCATGGCAGGATCGACGACCAGGTCAAGGTGCGCGGCGTGCGGATCGAACTGGGCGAGGTCGAGGCCGCGCTGCGTGGCCTTGCCGGCGTCGGGCAGGCCGTCGCGGTCGTGCACGGGTCCGGTGTGGACAGTCGGCTGGTCGCCTATGTCGTGCCCGACGCGGCCGAACCGGACCAGACCGAACTGCGGCGCGGCATGGCGGCCCTCGTGCCCGACTACCTGGTGCCGTCGGTGTTCGTGATACTGGCGAGCCTTCCCGTCACCACCAACGGAAAGCTGGACCGGGCCGCGCTACCCGACCCCGGCGAGGTGATCGCCGCCCGCGAGCACGTGCCGCCGGTCGGCGTGGTCGAGGAGCAGCTGGCGCTGCTGTGGGCGGAGGTGCTCGGGGTCGAGCGCGTCGGCCGCGACGACAACTTCTTCGCGCTGGGCGGGCATTCGCTGCTGGCCATGCAGCTGGTGAGCCGGGTGCGCTCGGTGTTGCGCACCGAGTTGCCGTTCCGCATGGTGTTCGCCAGCGCGACCTTGGCCGAGCTCGCCGAGCTGATCGGCACGCTGCCGGCGGTCGCGCCGAGCACGACCGACGAACGCGCGGCCGAGCGCACGGCGCGGATGGGCACGTTGGTCGCGGACGCGCTCGGCGTCGATCGGGTCGCGCCGCGCGACAACATCTTCGATGTGGGCGGCGGCCGGGCCACCATCGAGGCGCTGGCCGCGGCGATCGAGCGGGAGTTCGGTGTCGAGATCAACCCACTCGTGGTGGCCGCCCTGCCGACCGCGAAGGACCTGGCCGACTGGGTCGAGGCCAGCGCCGAGGACTCGGCGCTGGACGTCGTGGTGCCGTTGCGGCCGGGCACCGGGCCGACCTCGCTGTTCTGCGTACATCCGCTCGGCGGCCTGAGCTGGCTGTACTACCCGCTCGCGCAGACCATCCCGGATTCCGTTGGCATCTACGGCATCCAGGCGCGCGGTCTGCGGCCCGGCGACGCCATGCCGAGGACGTTGACCGAGATGGCCGCCGACTATCTCAAGGAAATCCGCGCCATCCAGCCCGAAGGGCCCTACCACCTGCTCGGGCTCTGCGCGGGTGGGGAGATCTCGCACGAGATCGCCGTTCAGTTGCGGCGCGACGGCGAGCAGGTCGCGTTGCTGGCCATGCTCGACTCGCGGCCGACGCCGCCCGGCCGGGTGACGCGGGTGCAGCGGCTCAACGCGGTCGCGCGCCACTTCGATCTGGACATCCCGAAGCAGGACCGGCCGAACCTGACCGGCGACCTGCTCTACGACCAGCTCTGCCAGCGCCAGGGTCCGTACTCGTTCCTGATGCGGCAGAAGGGCCGTGCGATCGTCGACTTCTACGAGAACATGATCAAGCTGGTCGACAACCACGAATTCGGCGTTTTCGACGGCGACATCCTGTTCGTCGAGGCGATGGCCGCCAGAACGCCCGAGCAGTACTTCTCGCCGCTGTGGCGCCGGTACAGCACCGGCCGGGTGGACGTGATGGCGCTGAAGTACCTGCACCGCCAACTCGCCCGAGCCGAAGTGCTGCACCTGATCGGCGAGCGCGTCGCCGAACTCATCCGCGCCTGAACTCCACAAAGGACAAGACAATGGTCAACACAATGGACAACCCGTTCGAACGCGACGACATCGACCATCGCGTCCTGGTCAACGACGAGGGCCAGCACTCGCTGTGGCCGGCATTCCTGGCCATTCCGCCCGGCTGGCAGCAGGTTTTCGGGCCAGTGAGCCGAAGCGAGTGCGTCGAGTACGTGGATCGCGAGTGGACCGACCTCCGACCGGCGAGCCTGATCGCGGAGATGGCCGAGCACCATGGGTGAGAATCTGCTGTTCCTGTGGAGCCCGCCCCGGTCCCTGTCCACGGCGTTCCTGCGGATGATGATCGAGCGCGGCGACCACGAGGTCATTCACGAACCGTTCTCCAGCATCGTCGTGCAGGGCTACGTGGCGATCGGGGAGCAGCGGGCGACAACGCCCGAGCAGTTGCTGGACCTGTTGGTCGAACGCGCGCGCGAGCGACGGGTGTTCGTCAAGGAGACCACCGAGTACGACTATCTCGGCAACGGCGGCGCCCGGATTCCGGAGGTCGGCCGGCACACGTTCATCGTCCGCGACCCGCGTGCGGCGATCGCCTCGCACTATGCGATGAACCCGGCCATGACCTGCGCCGAGGTCGGCTACCAGCACCAGGCCGAACTCGCCCGCCTGGCCTACACCAGAACGGGCGAGCGGCCGATCGTGGTCGAGGCCGAGGATCTGGTCGCGGACCCGGCCGGCACGGTCGCGGACTACTGCGCGCTGGTCGGCATCCCGTTCCTGGCCTCCGCCCTGTCCTGGGCGCCCGCCGACCACCGCGCGTGGCGTAGGACACAACAGTGGCATCAGGACACTGCCGCCAGTTCCGGTTTTCACCCGCCGCGCCACGGGTACGCGCACACGGTGGACAACACGCCGCTGCTCGCCGAGTTCTACCGGTACCACGTGCCGTATTACGAGGCCCTGCGCGCGTGGGCACACGAACTCGTCACCAGGCACTGAGCGGCCCGATGGATCAACTCACCCATCTGCAACGGCTCGAAGCGGACAGCATCCAGATCTTCCGCGAGGCGGCGGCCGAGAGCGAGCGGCCGGTGCTGCTGTACTCGGTCGGCAAGGACAGTTCGGTACTGCTGCACCTGGCGATGAAAGCGTTCTATCCGGCCATACCGCCGTTCCCACTGTTGCATGTGGACACGACGTGGAAGTTCCGGGCGATGTACGAGTTCCGGGACAAACTTGTCGCCGAACTCGGCGTGGATCTGCTGGTGTACCAGAATCCGGAGTGCCTGGCACGCGGCATCAACCCGTTCGACCACGGTTCCGCGCTGCACACGCGGATGTGGAAGACCGAAGGGCTCAAGCAGGCGCTGGACCGCAACCGGTTCGATCTCGCGTTCGGCGGCGCGCGGCGCGACGAGGAGGCTTCGCGGGCCAAGGAGCGAGTGTTCTCGATCCGCACCGCCGAGCACCGCTGGGATCCTCGCCAGCAGCGCCCGGAACTGTGGCACCTCTACAACGCGCGCAAGCGGCCGGGGGAGAGCGTGCGGGTGTTCCCGCTGTCCAACTGGACCGAACTGGACATCTGGCAGTACATCCACCGCGAGCAGATTCCGATCGTGGAGCTGTATCTCGCCGCGGAGCGGCCGGTCGTGCGGCGGGACGGCACGCTGATCATGGTCGACGACGAGCGGATGCGCCTGGACTCGGACGAGATTCCCAGGCTGCGCTCGGTTCGCTTCCGTACACTGGGCTGTTATCCGTTGACCGGCGCGGTCGAGAGCCAGGCGAGGACGTTGCCAGGGATCATCCAGGAAATGCTGCTCGCCACCGGTTCGGAGCGGCAGGGCCGGGTGATCGACCACGACGCGGCCGGATCGATGGAGCGCAAGAAGCAGGAAGGGTACTTCTGATGGCGCACGCGACCGGCGCGCTCGCCGCCACCGACATCGACGCGTACCTGCGCGGGCACGAAGACAAGTCGCTGCTGCGCTTCATCACCTGCGGGAGCGTGGACGACGGCAAGAGCACGCTGATCGGCAGGCTGCTCTACGACGCCAAACTCGTGTTCTCCGACCATCTCGCCGCGCTGGAGCGGGACTCCCGGACGGTCGGCACGCAGGGCGGGGACCTGGACTTCGCGCTGCTCGTGGACGGCCTGTCCGCCGAGCGCGAGCAGGGCATCACGATCGACGTCGCCTACCGGTTCTTCTCCACCGAGCGCCGGAAATTCATCGTCGCCGACACACCCGGTCACGAGCAGTACACCCGCAACATGGTCACCGGCGCGTCCACCGCCGATCTCGCGGTGATCCTGCTCGACGCGCGCAAGGGCATGCTCGCGCAGACCCGCCGACACAGTTTCCTGGTGTCGTTGCTGGGCATCGATCACGTGGTGCTGGCGGTCAACAAGCTGGATCTCCTGGGCTACTCGGCGGAGGTGTTCGCGGCGATCGAGGCCGAGTACCGCGCCTTCGCCGCCGGAATCGGCCTGCGGCACGTCACCTGTGTTCCGGTCTCCGCCCTGCGCGGCGACAACATCACCCGGCGCAGCCCGAACACGCCCTGGTACGACGGCCCGTCGCTGATCGAACACCTCGAAGCGGTCGAGGTCGCCGACGAGGCGCACAACCGACCGTTCCGGCTGCCGGTGCAGTGGGTGAACCGGCCGAATCCGGACTTCCGCGGCTTCGCCGGTCAGATCACCTCCGGGAGCGTGCGTCCCGGCGATCGGGTCCGGATCGTGCCGTCCGGCCGGGAAAGCACGGTCGCGCGGATCGTCACCGCCGACGGCGACCTGGGCGCCTCGGTCGCGGGCCAGTCGGTGACCGTCACGCTCGCCGACGAACTGGACATCAGCCGGGGCGACGTCATCGCGGCCGCGTGCGACCCGCCTGCCGTCGCCGACCGGTTCGACACCGACCTGGTCTGGATGGGCGAGGAGCCGCTGCGTCCCGGCACGCCGTATCTGCTCAAGATCGGCACCCGCACGGTCGGCGCCCGGATCGCCACCCCCGGCCACCTGATCGACGTCAACACCGGCGAACACGTCCCGGCGGACACGCTGGCGCTCAACGAGATCGGCTCCTGCGCCATCGAACTGGACGCGCCGATCCCGTTCGACACCTACCGCGACAACCGGGATACCGGCGGTTTCATCCTGATCGACCGGATCACCAACACCACGGTCGCCGCCGGGCTGCTGCGTGCCGCGCGACGCGGAGCAGCGAACATCCGCTGGCAGGCCGCCTCGGTCAGCAAACAGACCCGCGCCGGGCAGAAGGGGCAGCGACCCGCGGTCGTGTGGTTCACCGGACTTTCCGGCGCCGGCAAGTCGACGGTGGCCAACCTGGTGGAGAAGCGGCTGCACGAGAAGGGGTTCCACACCTACCTGCTGGACGGCGACAACATCCGGCACGGCCTCAACGCCGACCTCGGCTTCACCGACAGGGACCGGGCGGAGAACATTCGCCGGGTCGCGCACGTGGCCGCGCTGATGGCCGATGCGGGCCTGATCGTGCTGGCCTCGTTCATCTCCCCGTTCCGCGCCGACCGCGAACTGGCCCGCAACCTGCTCGGCGAGCAGGAGTTCATCGAGGTGCACCTGGATCTGCCGCTGGCCGTCGCCGAAGCCCGCGACCACAAGGGCCTCTACGCCAAGGCGCGACGAGGGGAGCTGCCGAACTTCACCGGCATCGATTCACCCTATGAACGCCCCGAATCGCCCGAACTGCGCCTGAACGCCAGCGGCGCACTCGACGCGGAGACGTTGGCGGACGCGGTGGTCGAGCGTCTCGGTGCCGCGGGCGTGCTCCGCCCACCTGCGGCGATGTGACGCCGCAAAGGTGACGCTGCGCCGGTCGCCGTAGCCGCGAAGCTGCCAGCATGCCCAGTGTGCCGCCTGCCGATGGCCCATACCGACCACGCTCCGAACTGGTTACGTTACGTCAGAGGGCCCGCCCGCGATAACCACAAACATGCGGCCGGTGTGCAGGCGATCCGTACCGGACAGGTGGCGGTGACACATGGCTCACCATCGAAGACGGCGGCACGTCAAGGTTGCACTGATCGTCCTTGCCATCCTCGCGGTCGTCGGAGTTGGGGCCGCCACCACGATTTTCGTGATCCAGTCGCAGGCCGCCCAGTGCGGTGGGCAGCTCAACGTCGGCGTAACCGCGGCACCGGCCGTCGCACCGACGGTGACGACCGTCGCGAACCAGTTCAACGGCACGAATCCGGTCGTGGACAACCAGTGCGTACACGTCACCGTGACCGCGGAAAGCTCGGCGGAAGCCGCGAACGAACTGCCCAACCAGCAGATCGATCCGCCGGCGATCTGGATCCCCGACTCGTCGTTGTGGGCCCGCGCGGTCGGCGCGCAGGCGAGCACACTGGGCGCGTTCGCGCCGAGGCTGCAGATCGGCGCCTCGCTCGCGTCCACCCCGCTGGTGCTGGCCGCACCGCAGTCCTTGGCGCACTCGATCGGTTGGCCTGCCGTCAAACCGAGTTGGCGGGCGTTGGCCAGTGGCGCGCTGCCCGGCGTGATCGGCAATCCGACGACCACCACCGAGGGCCTGGCCAGCGTGCTGATGCTCGAATCCGTCCTGGGCGAACCGATGAACACACCGTCGACGCCGCTGGCCGGCCTGCTGGTCAAGCTCGGCAGGCTGGCGGTGACCGACATCGCGGACCAGTTCACCAGCGACACCGGCCCTCACCCGCACGTGTTCACCGCGTCCGAGCAGGCCGTCAACCAGGCCAACCAGCGCGATGGCGGGCCGAAGTTCGTCGCGATGACCCCGCAGGAAGGCACCTTCCTGTTCGACTATCCGGTTGTCACGGTCGGATCCCGCTCGGACGCCACCGGTACCGCGGACGCGGTCGCGCGGTTCGAGAACGCGCTGCGCACCTCGCCGACCTCGTCGATGCTGACCGGCGACGGGTTCGGCGCCGCCAACACCGATGGCGCGGATGCCATGCCTGCCACCGCCGCGATCACGACGCTGCTGCGGACCTGGATCGCGGTCAACCTGGACGCCCGGTTCCTGGCCGTGGTCGACGTGTCCGGCTCGATGGGCGAGGCCGTCAGTCCGGGTGGGGAGACGAAGGCGCAAATAGTCCGCGATGCCACCAATGTCGGGCTCGCCCAGTTCCCGGACAGCAGTGAGATCGGGCTGTGGGACTTCTCCAGCCAGCTGGCACCGCCGAACGACTGGCAGGAAGTCGTGCCGATCGGCCCGCTCGGTTCGTCGGTCAACGGCGTGAGCCGTCGCGCCGCGCTCCAGCAGGCGACCGCCGCGCTGCCCTCGGTGGTGCACGGCGCGACCGCGCTGTACAGCACCACGATCGCCGCGTACCAGGCGGTGCTCAGCGGCTACGATCCGACCAAGATCGACGCCGTCGTGCTGATGACCGACGGCGCGAACGCCACCGACCACGGTCCCGATCTACCGACCACCGTCCGAGAACTACGCGCACTGGTCAATCCGGCGCGCCCGCTGCCGCTGTTCGCGATCGGCATCGGACCGGCCGCGGACATGGACGCGCTCAACCAGATGGCCGCGGCCACCAATGGCAAGGCGTACCAGGTGAACACGGCGCAGGACATCGTCTCGGTGTTCCTCGACGCGCTCGTCCGGCGCACCTGCGAGTCCGGCTGCGGCTGAGCCGAGCCGGACTCGCGATCACCTGGTCAGCTCGACGGCGGCATCAGCACGCCGTCGATGATGTACACCGTGGCGTTCGCGGTCTGGACGTTGCCGCACACCACATGCGCGGAGCCGTCGATGGTGAAGTCCTGGCCGCCGCCGGAGGTCTTCACCATCCCGCCTTCAAGGGTCTTGAAGTTGCCGTTGGCCAACTCCTCCGGCGTGATCTTCTGCGGCACCACGTGATAGGTGAGGATCTTGGTCAGCGTCGCGTTGTCGGCCAACACCTGGCTCAGCGTGGCACTCGGGATCTTGGCGAACGCCGGGTTGTCCGGCGCGAACACGGTGATGTTCTGCGCGCCGTTGAGCGTGTCCACCAGGTTGGCCTTCTTCACCGCGGTCACCAGCGTGGAGAGCACCGGGTTGTTGCTGGCCGCGGTGGCCACCGGTGCCTGAGCCATGCCCTGGAAGCTGCCCGGACCGCTGCTGGGCACCTGCGAGCAGGCCGAGCCGAACTGGCCCATGGCCGAGGTCGAACTGGGGGTGGTCGTCGGTGCTGGCGCGGAACTCGACGAGGACGAGCCACTGGCTGCGCTGCTGCCGCAGGCTGCCAGTCCCAGCGCGGCTGCGGCGCCGGTCAGCGCGATGGCGATTCGCTTGAACTGCATGGTGTTTCCTCTCTCAGGTGGTGACGGTCACCACGACCAATTCCCAACCGGTTGCTCCGCTGGGAAAAACGGGGGTTCGGGCCTGCGGCTGGAGGTTTCCCCGGCGGTCGGCGGCCCTGACTTCGATCTGGTGCGAGCCCGCGGTGGCCAGCCAGGTCAGCCGCCACTGCCGCCAGGTGTCGAGACTGACCTGCGTGGTCAGTTCGGCCTCCTGCCACGGACCACCGTCCACACGCACCTGTACCGCGCTGATGCCGTGGTGTTGGTCGTAGGCGACGCCGGCGACCGTGACCGGGCCCGCTTTGACCTGTGCGAACGGACGCGGCAGGTCGATGCGCGAACCGGTCTTCACCGCGCCGGTCCGGTCGTAGCCGCGCTGCACCCAGTACGGCTGGGCGGCGAACGTGGTCAGTTCCAGGTCGGTCACCCACTTGGTGGCCGACGCGTAGCCGAACAGGCCGGGCACCAGCAGACGCGCCGGGAAGCCATGCTCGATCGGCAGTGGTTCGCCGTTCATCGCGATCGCGAGCAGCGCGTCCCGGCCGTCGAGCACGATCTCGGTCGGGCTGCCGATGGTCATGCCGTCGGTCGAGGTGCTCAGCAGCTGGGTCGCGCCCGACCGGACGCCGCCTTTGTTGAGCACAGTGGACAGTGGGACGCCGAGCCAGCGGGCCGTGCTCACGTACGGTCCGCTCACGTCGTTTGACACGCAGGACAACGTGATGTCCCGCTCGACCAGCGGCATTCCCAGAATGTCCTGATAGGACATGCGAACCGGGTTGCGCACCATGCCGTGCACGGTCAGCGACCACTGCTCGGCAGGTACCTGCGGCAGGGCCAGCGCGGTGTCGACCCGGTAGAAGTCGTTGTTGGGCGTGAAGTACGGGGTCAGCCCGTCGATCTGGAACTGGTGGCCGGCCGGCAGCGCGGGCGCCGGGCTGGCCGGCCTGGGCAGCCGGATCCGGTTCCGGGACGCGGTGACCGAGTCCAAGGCGGACTGGAGGTACTGGCCGCCGACCGCGGTGGCGGCCGCGAACAGCGCGACCGAACCACCGGCGATCAGCAGCTGTCGCCGGGAGAAACCCGTCGCGGCAACGGAAACCGGTTCGCGGCGACGGATGCGGACCAGCAGGACGAGCGCGAAAGCGCCGGTGACGGCCGCGCCCAACGAGGGCAGCACGGACACCGCCGTGGTGGCCGGTCCGGTCGCGGCGGTCAGCATGCCGACCACGCCGAACGCGACCACGATCGCGACGCCCAGCCACAACCGGCGCAGCGCGAGGATGCCGGCGATCGCGGCCAACGCCACCAACCCCGCCAGCACGCCGGAAACCAGGACCAGCTTGTCGTTGGTGCCGAACTCGCGGACCGCGAAGTCCTTCACCGCATGCGGTGCGAGGTTGACCATGGCCGAACCGACCGCGAGAGCCGGCGCGGTGGCCGCCCCGGTGAACGCGGCGATGAGTTCACCGACGCCGAGCGCGGCTCCCGCGGCGATAATGCCCAACCCGCCGCCGATGCCCAGTCGGGCGATTCGCGTCCGGATCGGAACCTGCTCGGTGTTCACACAAGTCGTTCGCCACGCCCCGTCCGCCGGATTGGTGCGGCAACGGGAAGAATCCGCTCGTCCGGGTGACGCAGTGGGCATGGCCGGGCCGACGGTCGCGGATGTCCTTCTCCAGCAACGCCTTTCCCGTGCCCTTGGTCGGCAGGAGCGCCCGGCCGGCATTGCTGGTCAAGCCGGCACCGTCACCCACATGATCGGGTTGGTGGTCGGCTGGACCGACCCACCGGCCGGCTCGACGGTCACCTTGAGCACCGTCGCGTCGTCAAGCCCGCCGACCACCAGCGGCACCACCAGACCCGAACTGGCCGCGGCGAGCAGCCCGGCCGAACGCGGCAGTCCGGTGGCACCGACCAACCAGGCCTGATACGTGTGCCGGGCGGGCGCGACGGCCATGCCGGAAACCATCAGCACCGCCTTGTTGAGGTCGCGCGAGGCCAGCACCGTCGCCGAGCCGACGCCCGGAATGGTGTTGGTGTCCGCGCGCGTGTCGTGCGCGGCGAGCAGGTCGCCGATCGGGCCGTAGCGCGCCTGCGCCTGGGACAGCTCGTTCTGCGTGGCGGTGAGCTGGTTCTGGGTCCTGACCACCACGACGCCGAGCCCGATCGCGGCGGCGACCGCGATCGCGGCGGCGACCGCGGTCACCCGGGTCGCCCAGCGCGGCATGGCACGCGAACCGACCCGGGCAACGGTGGGTGGCGCCTCCTGGCGGGTGGTGGCGATCTGGTTGAGGACGCGCTGGCGCAGCTGTTCCGGCGGCTGCTCGACGACCGCGGCACCCAGCCGCGCGGCCGTGGCCCGCAGCTCGTCCACCTCGCGGGCGCAGTCCGGGCACGCCACCAGGTGCGTCTCGAACTGGCGCCGCTCGAACTCGTCCAGCGCGTCGACCACGTACGCACCGGTCAGCGTGTGCACGTCAGGGCTGGTCATCGGGTCACCCCCAGACAGTCCCGAAGCCGGATCAGGCCGTCTCGCAGTCGAGTCTTCACCGTGCCCAACGGGGTGTCGAGCAGCGCGGCCACCTCGGGATACGTGCGACCGCCGTAGTAGGCCAACATCACCGACTCGCGCTGCAACTCCGTGAGCGTGGACAGGCAGCGACGGATCTGCGCGCGTTCCAGCCGCGCGGTCACCGCCTCGCTCACCTCGTCGTAGTCACGCTGCGCCGACATCACGCCGACCTTCACCTCGCGGGCCGCTCGCGCCTGCGCCGAGCGCACCCGGTCGACCGCACGTCGGTGCGCGATGGTCAAGGCCCAGGTCAGCGCGCTGCCCCTGGTCGGATCGAAGCGGACAGCGGTCCGCCACAGCTCGACGAGGACCTCCTGAGTGACCTCCTCGGACTGCGCGACGTCCCGAACGACCTGCCGGACCACCCCGAACACCGGCCCGGCGATGATGCCGTAGAGCTGCTCGAACGCATGGTCGCTGCCGCGCGCGACGGCGACCATCAGCTCCTCGGCGGTGCGTGGATCGCCCTCGGCAGGCGAGTCCGGCCGGTCCGCGGACCGACGCGTCGACCACCCCGAATGATCCATGCTTGATCCTCTCGCCACGACCAGTCGTCGGTGGTTCGACACCGATCGGACCGCGGATGGGTCATCCGCACAAGTCGGCGAGATCAGGGGTGCCCGGCACCGGTCTGACGGGACGCTGTGAAAAGGATGACGCCGCGACGCGAACGTCGCGGCGTCACCCCTGCTCTCAGGAACTCGCCACGAGTTTGCCGACCGAGTGCGCGTCCTGGGCGGCACCCTCCAGGAAGCTCCAGGAGAGGTTGGCGTAGCCACTGTTACCCCAACCGCTGCCCCACGAGTTCTCGATCGTCACACCCTGATCGGTGTAGCCGACGATGGTGATCTCGTGGCCGCCGAGCGGCTGCGAGCCGTCGTTCGGGTCGGCGTAGCTGTAGTCGTTCGCCGTCTGCTGGCTCATGTCCTCGAAGCTCTGGTACACGTCGAAGGAGAAGATCACCGGCAGGCCGCTGGAGATCGCCGATTCCACGGCGCCTTGAAGGCCGCTGCCGGTGGCCAGGCTGTTGTACCCGGAAATCCGCCAGTTCGCGGCGTTCGTCGTCTCGGCCTGGGTGGGCGTGTCGGTGTAGTCGTAGTCGCCCTGGCTGTAGTCCGATTCGGAGTCAACGCCCTGCTGCTGGGCGATGTTGAGGTTGTCCTCCGGGTACGTGCCGACGTTCTGGCCGTTGACCAGTTGCGAATAGATGTACATCGGCGCGTTCGGACCGCCGCTGATGCCCTGCTCGTTCTCGAGTAATCCCATCGACGTGTGGCCGACCGCCCAGGACACGCAGGAGTTGACCTGGCCCTGGTCGCCGGGGCCTGCCGCGTAGTTGCTCAGCGAGTAGCTGCTGGGCACGTCGGCGGGCCGGGCCCGGAGGGCCAGCGCCGAATGGACGTGATCGGTCGAGTGCGTGAGGGCGGCGCCGAGACCGTGATGCTGGTGGTGCGTTGCGGCCGGAGCGGCGGCCGCGCTGGCGCCCCCGACGACCAGTCCGGCGATCGCGATGATTCCCACGGCGACGCTGCCGGCGGGCTTGTTTCTCATGGCTGTTCCTCGACTTCCATTGGCAGGGAAGAGGTGCTGCGGAAGAGTAAGAAGAACAACGAGGACTTCAATACCTACAAAGGTAGGGTTGGTATTAACGGATATTCCATTTGGTTTCTTGAATTTTGAAGGCATATTTGAATTTCAGTTGGCCCCGGCCCGCCGCGACGGCTCGCGCCGGCGTTCGATATTTCGGTCGAGGGGTTGTGCCGATCGGCCGCCGCCGGATGGCCGAAATTGATGTACGGTGTCCCGACCACCGATGTCGGCGGAGCGGAGGCATGTCATGGGCACACGCTTACCCGAGACCGAGACCAGCTCAGCGGCCGACAGTGGGGGCCAGCGCAGACGCGCGGTGATCGCCAGCACTGTCGGCACGTCCATCGAGTGGTACGACTTCTTCCTCTACGGCACCGCTGCCGCGCTGATCTTCCCGAAGCTGTTCTTTCCCGGCGACTCCGCGTTCGCGGGCGTGCTCGCCTCTTTCGGCACCCAGTTCGTCGGTTTCGCCTGCCGGCCGATCGGCGCGGCGATCTTCGGTCATTTCGGCGACCGGATCGGTCGCAAGACCACGCTGATCACCACCCTGTTGCTGATGGGCATCGGCACCTTCCTGATCGGCTGCCTGCCCGGCTACTCGGCGCTGGGCGCGGGCGCGCCGGTGCTGTTGGTGGTCCTGCGCATCGCGCAGGGCATCGGCGTCGGCGGCGAGTGGGGCGGCTCGGTGCTGCTGTCCATGGAATGGGGCAAGCCGCACCGGCGCGGTCTGATGACCAGCTGGCCGCAACTCGGCGTGCCGATCGGCCTGCTGCTCTCCACCGGCGCGGTCAAGCTGCTCCAGTCGTTGTCCGGCAGCGGGTTCGACTCCTGGGGTTGGCGGATTCCGTTCCTGATCAGCATCGTGCTCGTCGGCATCGGCCTGTACGTGCGGTTGCGCGTGTTGGAGTCGCCTGCCTTCCGCGCGGTGCGCGAGGCGCGCGCTGTCGTCCGGATGCCCGTCCTCCAGGTGATCAGGGAGCAGCCGAGGGCGATCCTGTGTGGTGCGTTCGTGCGGATGTCCGAACAGGCGCCATTCTACCTGTTCATCACGTTCGTGCTGACTTACGGCACCAAGCACCTCAAACTCGCCCAGGGCGACCTGCTGGCCGACACCATGGTCGCGGCCGCGGTCGGCCTGATCAGCGTGCCGCTGTTCGGCTGGCTCTCGGACATCATCGGCCGACGGCTGATGTACAGCATCGGGATCGTGTGCACCGCCCTGTTCGCGTTCCCGTACTTCGGTCTGCTCAACACCAAGGTCGCCTGGCTGGTGCTGGTCGGCATCGTGGTGTCGCTGGTCTTCCACGACATGCAGTACGGACCGCAGGCCGCGCTGATCGCCGAACGGTTCGGCACGAACGTGCGCTACTCCGGCGCCAGCCTCGGCTACCAGTTCGCGTCCGTCATCGCGGGCGGCCCGGCGCCGCTGATCGCCGTCGCGATTCTGGACCGGACCGGCAGCAGCACCTGGATCAGCTGGTACATCGTGGGTTGCTGCGTGCTCGCGATGATCGCCCTGGTGGCCATGCCGCGACCGCAGGCCGAGCAGGCCGCCTGACCTCCGTGTCATGATTTTCTCTCGTGACCACTGACATGACCTTTTCCGCTCTGAGCCACCTGGAGTGTTCCCGTACCGGCGAGCGGTACGAGGCCGACGAGGTACAGGGCGTCAGCGCCACCGGGGTGCCGCTACTGGCGAGGTACGACCTGGAACGGGTGGCCGCCACGGTCACGCCGGCCGACATCGCGCACCGGCCGCCCACCCTGTGGCGTTACCACGAGGTGCTGCCGGTGCGCGACGAAGCCAATGTGGTGACCCTCGGCGAGGGCATGACCCCGCTCGTCCCGTTGCCGGACTACGGAAAAACCGTTGGCCTGCCTGGCATGCTGATGAAGGACGAGGGCGTCATTCCCACCGGGACGTTCAAGGCGCGCGGCGCGGCCGTCGGGGTGTCTCGCGCGGCGGAACTGGGCGTCAAGGGCGTTGCCATGCCCACCAACGGAAACGCGGGCGCGGCCTGGGCGGTCTACGCGGCCCGTGCCGGCCTGCGCAGCCTGATCGCGATGCCGGTCAGCGCGCCCGCCATCACCCGCGCGGAGTGCGCCGTCACCGGCGCCGAACTGTATCTTGTGGACGGACTGATCGGGGACGCCGGCAAACTGGTCAATGCGGCCGTGTCGACGCGATCCGGCTATCAGGAGGTGTCCACCCTCAAGGAGCCGTACCGCCTGGAGGGCAAGAAGACGATGGGCTACGAGATCGCCGAGCAGCTGAACTGGCAGCTGCCCGACGTGATCCTGTATCCGGCCGGCGGTGGCGTCGGCCTGATCGGCATCTACAAGGCGATCCTCGAGATGCGTGAACTCGGCTGGATCAGCGGTGACAAGCTGCCCAAGCTGATCGCGGTGCAGGCCGACGGTTGCGCGCCGATCGTCCGGGCGTTCGAATCAGGTGCGGACGTCAGCGTTCCGTTCGAGAACGCGCACACGATCGCGTTCGGCCTCACCGTGCCGAAGGCGCTCGGCGATTTTCTCGTGCTGGAGGCCGTACGGGCCACCGAGGGCACGGCCGTCGCCGTGTCCGACGAAGCGCTGCTCGCCGAGCAGCGCAGGCTGGCCCGTGAGGAGGGACTGTTCATCTGTCCGGAGGGCGCCGCCTGTCTGGCAGCGGCGGCACAACTGCGGGACTCGGGCTGGCTGCGCGGTGACGAACAGGTCGTCGTGCTCAACACCGGCACCGGCCTGAAATACCCGGAGACCGTCACCGTCGACGTGCCCACCCTGGCCATCGACGCCGAGATTCCCGCCGAGCGGAGGTAGTCGCGTGACTCCCGAATGGCTGCCCGCGCTGGCCGCCGATCTCACCGCCCGCGTCGACGCGCACGCCGGCGACCTCGTCGCGCTCAGCCACGACATCCATGACCGGCCCGAACTCGGCTTCGCCGAGCACCACGCCTCGCGGCGCCTGGTGGACGCGTTGGCAGCGGCCGGTTTCACCACCACAACCGGCGTGGCCGAGTTGCCGACCGCGTTCCGCGCCGAGCGGGTCTTCGGCAGCGGCGACCCGACGATCGCCGTGTTCTGCGAGTTCGACGCGCTGCCCGAGATCGGGCATGCCTGCGGCCACAACATCATCGCGACCGCCGGCCTCGGCGCCGCGCTCGCCGTTGCCGAGTGGCTGGCGGACAACGGCGGCAACGGCAGGCTGGTCGTGTTGGGCAGTCCGGCGGAGGAGGGTGGCGGCGGCAAGGTGCTGATGGCCGACGCCGGGATATTGTCCGATGTGGACGTCGCGGTGATGGTGCATCCGGCCGGCTTCGACGCGGTGTCGCGCACCAATCTCGGCCGGGTGTCGCTGGAAGCGGTGTTCACCGGCCGCGCCTCGCACGCGGCGGCCGCACCCGAGCACGGCCTCAACGCACTGGACGCGGCCACGCTGCTGCTCGTCGCGATCGGCCTGCTCCGCCAGCAGTTGCGCACCGACTCCCGGCTGCACGCCAACATCGTGGAGGGCGGCGACGCGATCAACGTCATCCCGGAGCGGTCCAGGGTCACGCTGTTCATCCGCTCGCCCGACCTCGACTACCTGCGCGGTCGGCTCTATGAGGGCCTGCGCGACTGCGTGCGTGGCGCGGCCATCGCGACCGGTACCGAATTCGAACTCACCGAGGTCGCGCCCGCCTACGATCCGGTGCGCACCAACCCGATCCTGGCCGGACTCGCCACCCACGCGTTCGCCGCGCTCGGCCGCCCGATCGACCCGGTCAGCGGCTCCTCCGGCAACGCGGGCTCGACCGACATGGGCAACGTGAGCCAGCTGGTGCCGGCCATGCACCCCTACGTCTGCGTGACACCCGGTCTCGCCATCCACACCAGGGATTTCGCGGCCGCCGCTCGCGCCGCCGACGGCGACCGCGCGGTGCGCGACGGTGCGAGCCTGCTCGCGATCACCGTGGCCGCCCTGTTCGACCATCCCGAACTCGTCGAACAGGCGAAAGCTTCGTGAGCTTCGTCCGGTTCCCCGGTGGCTCCCAAAGTTGGGGCGACCACCGGGAAACCAGACCAACTGCCTACTACCGGCGAACCCGCCCCGCGCGCGTGACCGCACCGGCCTGCACCGAGGCAGCGGCGAGCGACGGGTCAGCCGACCAGCTCCGCACCGGCACCAGGCCGGAGAATCCGGCGCTGCTGGCCGGTCCGCTGGTCCCGGTCGTGCCGACGAACAGGGGCTGGACCGCGGCGCCGTGCCCGTCCAGAGCCTCGTAGTCGCCGAGGAAGAAACCGCCCGCGTTGGCCGCGCGCAGCAGGTCGAACACGCCGCTGATCTGTCGTTCGCCGGCGAACTTGGCGTTCGGCCCGGCCGCGGTGGTCAGCCAGGTCGTGGTCGGCAGCGTTGTGGTGTCACCGGGCGGCAGGTCGCGCAGATCGTAGTAGGTCACCGCGACCGTGCCGAACGCGTCGACCGCGACGGTCGGCGTGAACGCCTCTGCCTGGGGCGCGCCGTTCACCCGCTCCGGCGCCGACCAGCTCCGGCCGCCGTCGGTGGAATGCACCAGTTGCGCCTGGTTGTACTTGCCGCTGGTGAAGTCGGTGCCCTCATAGGCCACGTAGAGCGTGCCGGTGTTCGGGTCGATCGCGACCGAGGCGAGACCGGCGCCGGTGCGCAGGGCCGCGCCGGTGTTCGGGTCGATGTCGGCCACGGAGGAGTCGGTCGCGACCGTGCTCGGCGCCGACCAGGTCCGGCCGGCGTCGGTGGAGCGCTCGACCTGGTAGGTGGAGGACACCACGGTGTTGCCGGTCGCGTTGGTGAACACGATGTCGGTGTAGACGTCATAGAGGACGCCGGTCCGCCGGTCGACCACGATCAGGTTGCCGATGGTCTGCTCGTTCGGCGCGGTCGGCACCATGATCCGGGCCGGTGACCAGGTTCGGCCGAAGTCGCGCGTGACGGACAGCAGGCCGGGCCCGGTGAAGGTGTTCCCGTTCGGGCCGGAGTCCAGCCGGTCCCACACCGCGTAGGCGGTGCCCGGACGCACCGGGTCCGCGGTGATCGCGTTCTTGTCGTCGCCGAACTCGGCCTGCGTGTCCGCGATCAGCTCGGTGACGTGCTGCCAGGTCCGGCCGCCGTCATGGGACACCGCGGCGCCGACGCCGTTGCGGAATCCATGGTCGTCGAAGTTCAACCCGTCGGCGTACGCGGTGCCGTCCGGCCCGAAGCTGACCCACCCGTCCGACGCCCGTTCGTAGTTCAGGCCGCCCGGTGCGCAGGACGAGAACGGCATGGGTGCTTCCTGCACATGCCGGCCGCCGTCGTTGGAATACACCTCGGCGAGGCCCCGCGCCCCGCCGTCCGACCAACGGTCCTGTTGGAACACTCCGATGTACTGGTCGTGGCTCAACGGGTTGACCGACACCGACGGCTCGACCACGGTGCCGGGGTAGTTCGTGCCGGTCTCCGCGCCGATCGTGCAGTTCGCGTACGGGTCCGCGCCCGTCACCTGGTTCACCTGCCGGTCAGCAGGCGCGGCTCCCGCCGTGCCCGCTGTCATGACCACCACCGCGGCGAGGGCACCCGCCGCACCGAGTAAGCCCGAACGTCTGTTGGCACGCATCAGCATTCCGCCCCTTCGCACTCGAATTGACGCACGACGCTAGCGCGCGGCGGCCATCCCGTGCCAACAACAAACCCTTGGTATTTCTTTGGAGAAGGTGTTAACTAGGCTGCGACCACGTCGAACTCGTTGCCCTCCGGGTCGGTCAGCGTGGTCCAGCGGACGCCGCCCTCGCTGTGCTCCTCGCCCACTCGCGCGCCGAGCGCCACCAACCGCGCGACCTCCTCGTCGACTTCGGTGGCGACCAGATCCAGGTGCACGCGATTCTTGGCGGTCTTGTTTTCGGTGAGTTGCCATCGAGACACAACCGGGCGAGGATGGACCTATGACCAGCGACGTTGCTCCGTTTGCCACGTGCGTTGCACTCTACTGCCGGATCTCCGTGGACCGGGCAGGACGCAAGGAAGGCGTCACGGCACAAGAACGGTGGGGACGCTCTTATGCCGCGCAGACGTGGCCAGGTGTACCGGTGGTGGTGTTTGCTGACAATGATTTGTCTGCGGCGGCGGATGACGTTGTCCGGCCCGAATATGACCGGTTGCGCAGTGCGATTGAGCGGGGCGAAGTCGCGCATATATGGGCGGTCGAGCAGTATCGGATCGAACGCCGCGAGATTCAGTGGTTTCAACTGGCGGCGCTGATGGACGCGGCAGGGATCACTGAGCTGCACACCGACCGGGACGGTATCGTTCGTATTCGAGATGAGGTAGCGGGGATCAAAGCGGTTCTGGGGGCAGGCGAGGTAAGGCGGCTCAAAAAGCGGATTAATGACATGCTTGCGGAGAAAGCGGCCTTGGGTGAGCCACCGGCGGTCCGCCCCTTCGGTTACAAACATGCAAAAACCGAAGATGGTACAAAGACTTATGTTCAGGTTCCAGAACAGGCGGACGCTATTCGGCAGGCTGCCGAGTGGGTTCTATCGGGCTGGTCGTTGTCGAACATTGCAGCTGAGCTTCGGAATCGCGGAATGACCGGCGCGCATAAGGGCACGATTCTGCCCAGCTCGATAAAGAACTGGGTCACGCTTCCCACCGTGGCGGGTCACCGTGTGTATCGTGGTCAGATTGTTGGAAGGGGGAATTGGGAGCCGATTTTGGATGAGGCCACCTGGCAGGCGTGTAAATTGAAGCTGTCGCAGCCGCGTCGGGTGATACGAGCCGACGGAAAGGGAACGTACCCAATTAGCGAGAATCACATGCGGATCTCGACTGGCCGTAAGTATCTGCTGACTGGTGGCCTGGCGGTGTGCGGGGTGTGCGAACATCCGATGAATGGCGCACTGAAACAAATGAAGAACCAGCGGGTTCCGTATCTGCAGTGTCATCCCACTAAGGGAGGTCGCGGTTGCACCGGAACCCTGCTGAAAGAGACTGAAAAACTTGTAATCGATCGTTTGTGGTCAGAGTTGGACAAGCCGGAATTTCTCAACGCGATCGCCGCTGACGAACATGGTCCGCGCCGGGACGCGATCACCAAAGAATTGGATGGGTTGGAGCGTCAACGCGGCGAACTGGCGGCAATGTGGGGAACTCCGGGCGCCTTGACCTCGCTGGAGTGGCAGAACGCGCGTCGGTCGATCGCGGAGAATGAGCAGCGGTTGCGCACGGAGTACGCGGCACTGCCGCCGAAGGTGATCCAAGTGGACATTGCCGCCGTGCGTTCGGCATGGCCGGATATGACTTTGGACGAGCAACGGGAATTCTTGCGGATGTTCATCGAGAAAGTCACCGTGACCCCCGCGCGACCCGGCCACCCCCGGGTGTATGACCCGGAACGAGTGAAGATCAAGTGGCGGAACTTGCGGCAGACCACCGCATAGGCTTACTTCGTCTGATTGGCGAGTACGTGCAACAGGCCGATCAGCGCGCCGGAACTGCCGACCTGCCCCCGCGCGATCAAGTCCGGCACGGTGTCCAAGCGGACCCACCGAAACAAGCCTTCGTCGTGCTCGGTGGGGTCGGCCACCCGGTCGACGCCGTCCGTCTGGTACACGAACCGGGGAGACCGCACGGTGCCAACCTCCGGTTCATACGTCACCAGGTGTCGCAGATGTCGAGCGCGGTAGCCGGTCTCCTCGACCAGTTCCCGTCTCGCTGCTTCCTCCGGCGATTCGTCATCCTCGATGAGTCCTCCCGGCAGTTCCCAGGACCACAGATCGGGCACCCAGCGGTGCCGCCAGGCCAGCAAGACATGCTCGACTGATTCGTCGAGCGCGGCGACCATTACCGCTCGCGGCAGAGACACCTGATGGTGCTCCTCCCGCTGCCCAGACGGTTTGCGGACGTCGGCGAGTTCGACGCGCAGCCAGGGCGGAGCGTCGTACACCAACCGGCGATTCGTCACCGTCCACTGTGCGTCATCCAATTCGGCCACGGCAACGCCCCTTTCGACGCTTGCTTTACGCTTACGGGACATTGTAAGTCTGCGCCACGCCTTCCACCCGGCCATGTTCCCACGGCTGAGTGCGGCTGTCCTTACGAGGTAGCAGGCTGCGCAGGAACATTCGGTGACGGAGCTGTGCGCCCCTGTGCCCAGTTTCAAGGGCATGGCCCCGCCTAGCTGGCCTCATCGGCGCACGCCCTGGTTACCTGGACTCGTGCGTTACGCAGGTCGGCAGTTCCAGCGCGCTGATCGGACTGTGCACGTGCTCGCCAGTCAGCCGCAATAGAAGCGCTGTTGGACGCTGCATGTGTTGGCCAGTCGGCTACAGGCGAGCACGCTGGGCGACCCCCTCGTCCTTCCACACCTGCTCGTTGTGGGATGCGCCGTGGTCCAGGCTGTGATTGAGCAAGACTTCGCGCACGCCATCGACTCCTCTGATGCGTTGCCCGCGACGGGCAATACCAAGGACGGGGTCGTATTGCAGGCGGATGTCGACGACGACAGGGGTGCGCGCTGCGGCGGCAACAACAGGAGGCGAGGTCGGCGTGCTCAGGTAGACCAGTTCATGGATCGAGGTGCCTGCCAGACGGGCACGAGCAGCGATCTCACCGCCGTAGCTGTGACCGAACAGGGTCTGCACGCCGTGCGGTGAAACATCACTGGCCCAGTCGATGAAGTCGTTCGCGGCAAGGATTCGCTGGGCGTTGCTGTAGGCGCCGCTCCAACTGAATCGGGCTCCTCGGTTGTGTAGGTTCTGGCGATAGTTGTTGAGAATGAAGGAATGAAAGCCACCATTCGGTCGCCACCAGTCACCTTTCCAACCCCAGGTGCCGTGAACAATGGTTGAGACAACTAGCGTGCCGGGTGGGGATGTGACGGGCGGAGTGTTCCAACTCGATGGCGGGTCGTCGTCGGGCTCGGGCGCGGCAGGCACGTTCAGTGCTGACAACGCGAAGGAACGTGTAATCGGATCGGGTGAGCGCAGGGCGCGTTCCAAGCGCCAGCGTGCCAAGACTAGGACGAGATCCGTGTTGATATAGCGATCACCGTAAGGAGCGGCAATGGAGCCGATACGCTGGAAGACCCTTTGCCACAAGTCGGGATCCCAAGCAACTGGCTCTGAGGGAGCCTCCGCAAAGCGATCTTCGCCGATGACGTCTTCGTAGTCGCCGATCCACCCCCTTGGGGACCAGCCCAGCATGTCGTCGTCAATCACATCGAACACACGTTCGTAGATCGGAAACAAAGGCGGCCTGCGGGACAGCCGCCGAACTCTAGGTGCGATGCCGCGCCACAGGGCAGCCGCAGATGCCGCCGATTCTCGCTCTAGGGTACTAGCCAGCACGGCAATCAGGAAGGCGACTGCGTCGCTCGCCTGGGAGGTTTCATTCAGCGTCAACCATCGTTGGACACGCGTGCCGTCAAGGTCGTCGACTGTAAGTACGGTATTGCGTAGCCAGCCGAGCGGACTCTCCCGACGCCAGTCCCGTTCGGCAAGTGCCCTCGGATCCCGGAAGCCGAACAGCCCAAGCACCTGCTCAACCTGAACGGTCTCCTCACGCCCACCTTGAAGCAAGGTCGCGAGTGCCGCCGATCGGCAGACATTCGATCCTTCATTCTGCGGACGAGCGGCGAGGCTGTCGGTGTCAGCCTGGGGCTCAAATCGGCCGTTGTCAAAACCGAAGCTGGTCATTGCTTTCCTATGATGTTGTCAGTTTCCAGCAGTTTGTCAGGACAGCTACTCATCACGACTAGCCGCCAAAGCGATGGCTAGCCGCGAACCAGCACTCCGCATCGTCGCCGTCTTGCCCTCCTGTCGAAGCCAAGTCGATGTGCTTATTATCGCTAGCCCGGTGTCGTGCGTTTCTGACAGCACTCGTCGTGCTCTTTCGCCGCTACGAGGACGCGACCACCTTGATTCCGGGTCTTGCCACCCGGACGCGTCCGGGCGATGTCCTGACTCCGTTCGCCTGTCGTTTGTGCTGGGCAATGACCATCGGGAGTTTGGGCGATGAGAGTTAACCCGATGATGTTCTCACGGTTGAGTGCAACTGTCGTTTCGAGGCGGCGGGCCGCGACGGCATCGTTCCTGATCGGCATGGTAGAACCCCGACGACCGTGGTTGCCGGGGTTCTGCTGTCTCAGGGGCGGTTGTCGGGTGTCGGTGTCTCTGCCTTGGCTGAGTGGTGGTCATCGTGCCGTCCTGTCTGGCGGGCCAGTGCGAGACGCACGAGGCGCGCGGCTCGTCCGAGCGTGAGCGGGTCATCAAGAGCGCGGGTCGGATGGGGCTCGCCCGGCGGGTCAGCCGTGCGTGAGGCTCTATCCGTCACGGCCGCTCCCCCCGGGGTTTTCGTCGTCGGGGAGGGAGTCCGCGAGTAGTGCCGCATCACCCGGTTTTCCGGGGTTTTCGGCGGCTCCCCGCGCGGCCTGACTACGCCACCGCGGGGCGTGTTTTCCCTGGTCAGACGGGGGAGTTGAGCTGTTCCCGGACTCGGGGAGAACTCCCCGGCTCCCTGATGCCTCCCCGGGCGCCTCCCCGGCCGAATCGTCGTCGCGGGCCGCGAGTGCGGAGCCCACATCGTCCGTGCGGACGGTCATGATGCCGTTCGACTTGACCGGGGTGATGTGGTACTGGGCGAGTGCGGCGGACAGGTCGGTGAGAGTCCAGCCGTCGTACTCGTCGGGGTTGTCGGCGATGAGTCGGGCGAGCACGGTTTGCGTGCGTACCCGCTTGGCTCCCGCGCACACGGCCGCGATGTCGGCGAGATGATCCACTGGTGTCGTTGTCTCGCCGTTGTCTGCGGTCGTGATGGACACCGGCCGCCCGTGCTCCGCCAACAACGCCATGGCGCGCGCAATGACCGGGCTCACCATGTCGATGCCGTCTTCGAACGGCACGTAGTAGGTACGGACCAGTTCCCATGACTCATCGGTGATGCCTACGGCGACGCAGGTTCCTCGGTCGGTCTTCATCCGCAGTTCGGTCGCGCGGATACCCGCCCGGTAGCGGCCCGCGCCCAACAGGCCATCGTTGGCGACGTGGTCGGCCACGGCGAACGCCACCCCGCACGCGACGTTGCGGGTGATCTCCTTCGGGATGCTGTCCTTTGTGGGCGATTGGGTGGCCAAGATCAGGATGATGCCGTACTTGCGGCCGCGTTTGATCAACCGGACGGCCAGTTCTTCGGCCTGCCTGCCGTACTTCTTGTGTTGGAACAGTTCGTGACACTCGTCGATACTCAGGACCAGCGGATGCAACCCGAGCCCGGCGCGGTCGGCGAGCTTGCGCGAGACCTTCGGTGGCTTGCCCGGCTGGGCACCGAGGGTTCGGCCGCGCCGTTCCATCTCCTCTGTGAGGTCCCTCAGCGCCTGGACGGCGTCGGCGGCCACCGAGTCATCCATCCCCATCCGATAGCGGCTCAGGCGCGGCGTGAGAGGGTCGAAATCCGGGCTCTCGCCCATGACGAACACCCACAGTTCGACCGTGGGGTCGAGCGCGGCACCCAGTAGTAGGGTCCGCATGGCGGACGTCTTGCCCTGCCCCGGGCGTCCACCGATCAGCCAGTTCGCTTCGAGCAGCGGCGCGTTCACGATCAGCCCGCGCTGAGTGAGCCCGAACGGCACACCGTCGAACACGTCGACCGCACCGTCGTAGAGCAGCGGCCACTCACCCGCCCCACCGGCCAGGGTGCCCTTGTCGGCGACCCAGAGGTCGAGCACTCCATCCTCGTCACCTTTGGTGGGCCAGGTTTCCAGCGATGCCCGGCCCAGGTTCGCCGCCAGGGTGGGGCGTCGGTCGGCGACCATGTTCGAGGTGACACCCAGCGGTAGCCGGATGCGCGCGAACGTTCCGTCTCCGTCCTTGCGCGCCGGGGTGAGATAGACCAGCTCCCCGCCACCTTTGAAAAACGCGTTCATGGGTGCGATCCCGAGGTGCGCGAGGGCACGGGAGATCATGCGTTCATCTACCCAGGAATCCGCGTCGTCGCGGTCGGGTTGGGTCAGCCACCCGGCACCGGGTGTGCGGTCGCGTCCTTCCCAGATCGCGGCGAAGGCCCAGCCGAGCGGGCCGACCACCACCAGCCACCGTGCCATGAACGTGGCGGCCGCGTAGCAGAAGTCCCGTACGTCATAGATCGCCACCAGCCAGCCCGGCATGCTCGCCCGGCTGAACACCATCTCCAGCAACGCGAGTAGGACCAGCACAACGACCACCACGGCGGCGGTGACCACGACACGGCGCAGGCCGATACCGAGCTTGGCCCACCGGGCTTTCGCGTCGGCCCGGATGGTTTCCTGCGCTTCGCGGCGTGCTTGCGCGTCGCCCGCTATTCGAGCTTGGCGCACATCGCCGCGCAGATCGGCGTACGTGGCCCAGGTCCAGCCCTTCACGATCCATCGGCCATGCCCACGTAGCAGGAACCACAACAGCCGTGCGATGTCCACGGGGAACTTCCGCACCCGGTAGGCCACCAGGCCGCGCCACCGTGCCACCCTGCCGGACTCCCGTACTCGCCGGATGATGTGGCCCACGCACGTGATGAACGCGCGTCGCGCCAACCGCACCGGCCGCCGATCCTCACGCGGCACGATGGGGGCTGAGCGTGAATCGGGAACGAGCTCGGCGTCGTAGACCTTCGGCACCAGTTCGCCGCCGTGGTCCTCCTCGTTCTGCGGGGTGTTCATGAACGCTCACCCCCGACCTCGTTGTGCAGGGTCGCGGCCAGCCGCGAGGACAGGCCGCGTGAGCATCCGGTGACCTCTCGCGCCCACGCCGGAGTGATCTCCGTCCCGGGTGTCCAGGCGTGCCGCGCGAGGGCCAGATACTCAGCGAACGACGTGCGCGGCCGACGTCGCTGTCGGTCGCGGACTCCGGTGGACGTGGCGCCGACCAAGGTCACATCGGCCAAGGTCACGTCGGCCGGCGGCACGACCGTCACTGGCGCAGGTGCGACCGCCTCCGGCTGTGAACGGTCGGCAGCGTTCATGAACGCCACGGGCGCACCCGTTGACGGACTGTCCACCAACCGGGCCGCCGACACGGCCGCGCCAAGCTTGTCCCGCAGATCGGTCACGGCCTCCGCCGCGACGAACACCACCAGCGGCGGCACCGAGTGCAGCACCACCCTCGCCGGGCTTCCGGTCGTGAACGCCTCCCAGGTATTCATGACATAGGTCGCGGTGAGCGTGAACCACTTCGCCGCACGCACCCATCCACCCGTGCGGACCCCGTAGCGTGCCGTGACCTGCTCCGCCCGCAGGATCGCGAGCAGCACCAGCGACACCATCGGATCGAGCAGCCACGCCGTACACCAGGGCACCGACCACGGTGGCGCACCGTTCGCGGCGAACTGCTGAACGTTGGTCATCGTGAACGCGAGACCGAGCAGCACGCCCGACCAACACAACCTGTCCACCTGGACGGCGACCCGTTCGACTGGTTCGCCGTAACGTGGCTTGTTCATCGGCGACCACCCCGCCGCGTCTCCCGCCGGGTATCCACTGTGGTCACCGTGAGCGCGCGGGTCAGCGTGTAGGCGCTGACCAGCGCGGGCAGACTGAGCGCGGCGACTCGGACGGCCCACGGTGAACCGGGGTAGGTCAACGCCATCCACTGCACCCCGGACAGCACCGCCGCGCCGACCACAACTCGGCCGGTCAGCGATAGCAGCCGTGCACCCACCCGTGCCGCGTCCGCCGCGCGGCGGGCACGCCGTGCGGAGGCGCGCCACGCCCACAACACCACCAGCGCCACAGCGAGCGCCGCGAGCAGCTCAATCGGAGTCAGTTTCATCGCTGGCCCCCGTCGTGCTGCTCTTGCCCGCGTTGGGACCAGGCCACATAGGCGGCACGCCGGTCATCCTCGGCCAGCGCACCCCATACCCCGAGCGTTGCAACCCCCGCCGTGCGGAACTCCAGTTCCAGGCAGGCATCCCGCACAGGGCACCCCGCGCAGATGTGCTCGGCGGCCTCGCGATCGGTTACGTCGTTCCCAGTCCACTCCGGTTCATCCGGGCGGACCGCCAACCACATGCATGCTCCGTCTCGGGTGACCAGACGGGACAGGACCCTTGTGGGTACGGCCTGCATATCGTCGAGCCGAGCCACAATGTGGGCGAAGAACTCATCGTCTCGCTCGTTCATCGCTGCCCCCCTTCGAAAGGGGCGGGCAGCAGCTGCGCTACCGCGTGAGCGGGCACAACCAGTCGGCTGCGACGACGAACCGTAGGCAGAACGCCTATGCGGATCAGCCGGCACACCTCGGACTCATCGACACCGAGAATCCAGCTGACTTCCCGGATGGTAAACACGCCAGTAGAAATGTGCTGAGACATAATTGTTTGGTTCCTTTACTTAGGGTTCCGTTCCGCTTGTGCGAACCGGATGACCTAAGTAAGCCGCGGGACCAAAACAATAACTATTCCCGCGGTGACATACCGCTATGTCACTGCTGGAATATCGCCAGGTCGAGCCGCAAATACGACCATCGACATATTCCGAGAAAGAATATTTTTGAGTAGATATTCTCCGCTGGGATGTTGATCACTCGGGCTCGTTATCGGCATGCACAGACGGGTGGAGGTGCCGGTCCGGCGTCGGGCAATCCTGGCCATCGGGGCCTGCGGGGATTGGCGCGCCGGCCATCCGGACGGGCGAGTGTGGCCGTGCGCCCGATGGGGTGAGGCCCCGGCGGCTCCGTCTGCTGGATACGGGACCTTGACCTGCCGATATTCCGATGCTGGCATGCGGCATGCCGATGTTGATATAGACCCTTCATGATCGTGGTCGCACGGTTGTCACAGACCCTCGACAACCGATGACAAGGACAGGCAACCCATGCGCCACCCCGCGCGTAGTGACGTGGTTCTCGCATGATCGTGACGGCCTCGTTGACGACTGGCATTGCGCGAGTCGCGGACGGTATGCGGGACTCCATCAGGCTCGTTGATGAGATCTTGGCAACGAATCATCAACGTTGGGAAACCACGCTGTTCGTTGGCGATGTGGAATTCCACAGCTCGACCGCTGGCCCCGTGCCCAATCACCAGATGCGAGTGAGCGTGGCACCTGGGCACGGCATGGCCGCGCTGAACTACATGGACCATGACGACCCGGTCATGCCGATCGCCAATTCTTACAATCCCGTGCGTCCGGTCCCTGACATGGACCTCATTTTCAACGGCTCGACCGGCGCCGTCTTCCCGCGTACCGCGCTCATTCCGGTAGCGCGGGCGCGTGCCGCGCTACTCGAATGGCTCGACACACGAACCCGGCCCACGTGCATCGAATGGCGGCCGTACGACAGGTACTAGCCCATCAGGACTGACAAGCAGGAAGGATCACAACAGTGAGTGCGCCGAGAAGTGACGGCGGGATGACGGCGCCTGGCACGAAGTACACCGTGACATGCTGGCCCGGACGGCGAGGAACATCGTTCGCTCATGAAATCCGACCCGGCCAATGGGGACTTGTGCTCAGGCTTGATCCGGTCGACACGGTGATCACACAAGCACCGTTCCCGACCGGTGCGGCGGACTTCGTGCGGTGGTGTCGTGAGCTGTCCCGGGCGGCCGGACACGTTGCCACGCAGGTAGAGAACACAGCGACGGGGCCGCGTCACCACCTGGCTGAGCACAACGATCCGGGCGAGCAGACGGACGAGAGCGAGCGGCAATGGTGACGCGTTCGGCAATGGTGAAGGTCGAGTGCATGGCCGACGGGGACCCGTTCGCCATCGTGATCGACTCGGAGGCGTCGGCCTCGACCTCGGTTGCGCCGGACGGGAGCGCGGTCACGGTCACCTTCCGGCAGGACGGTAAGACGCCGTGCTCGCTGATCGTGCCGGAATCGGTTGCCGCGCAGGTCTTCGGCCCGGATTACCGTGCGGCGTTCACGACGGACGGTTCGGCTGGGCCGAATGGAGGTGAGCTGTGATGGGCAACGCTCGTCCAATGGGCTACACGAAGGCAGAGAACGACATCGACTATGTGGTCACCACGCACGGTTGGGCGTTGGGGCGCGAGCTGCGCAAGGTGTTGGTGGCTGCCGATTTCAA
>DASZJG010000049.1:0-136762 GCA_035948315.1 Pseudonocardiaceae bacterium
CGAGGCGACTGGTGCGGCCATCGTGCGGCTGGCGCTGGAGGCTCCGCTCAAGCAGATCGCGATCAACGCCGGCCTGGAGGGTGGCGTTGTGGTGGAGAAGGTGAAGAACCTGCCTTCGGGTGAGGGTCTGGACGCTGCCACTGGCGAGTACAAGGACCTGCTGAAGGCGGGCATCATCGACCCGGCCAAGGTCACTCGTTCCGCGTTGCAGAACGCGGCGTCGATCGCGGCGTTGTTCCTGACCACGGAGGCTGTGGTGGCGGACAAGCCGGAGAAGGCTGCTCCGGCGGCGCCCGGTCCCGACGCGGGCGGCATGGACTTCTGAGCCAGCCGTGAGTCGGTAACACCGTTTCAGCCCGAGGGCCCGGACACCCAGGTGTCCGGGCCCTCGCGCGTGTCCATGATCAGGAAAGAAACGTGAAAGTCCTGGTAGATAGGCACGCTGGGTAGCGTTACTCCATTCGTGCGGGTGAGTTATGCACTTCTGTGGATGAAGCTGTGGGTACTTAGCGTGTCACTCTTCCGGCCCAGCGTTGTCGGGCCGTTACCTGAACGGGGACGATCCGCCCGAATGAGCCCACCAGCGGTGGGCTGATGATCAGCGATACATACCGTTGGGCCGAAGTCCGTGGTCCGTTCGGCGCACCTTGGTGACTTTTCGTCGAGCTCCACCCCCTGTCGGTGACCAGGTTCGGTGAACCTGGGAATAGGTGCTACGGGCACGGTCGGGGCTCGCGGAAGGAAGCTGCAAGCCCCCAGCGGTAGGAGCGAAACCATGGGGATGCTCGACGGCAAGGCGATCGTGGTGACCGGTGCGGGACGCGGGCTCGGCGAGGCGTATGCGACGCACGTTGCTCATGCCGGTGCACAGGTGATCGTCAACGACATCGACGCTGAGCTGGCCAAACAGACCGCGGAGAACATCCGCCTGTTTGGCGGCACGGCAGTGGACAGCGGCCATGACATCACCGACCCGGAGCAGGCCGCGAATCTGATCGCGTCGTGTGTCGCGGAGTTCGGCAAGATCGACGGGCTGGTCAACAACGCGGGCCTCAACTACGAGGCGTCGCCGCTGGAGGACGACTACGCGCGCATGCGCGAGCTGTTCGACGTGAACGTGTTCGGCCTGTTCAGCTGTGGCGTCGCGGCGATCGAGGCGATGCGCGACGCCAGCATCTCGGGCTCGATCGTGAACATCGCGTCGGGAGCGCTGCTCGGCCAGCGCAGGCTGGGGGCGTACGCGGCCAGCAAGGGCGCGGTCGCCTCGCTGACCTACTCGTGGGCGCTCGACCTGGACGCGCTCGGTATCCGGGTCAATGCGGTCTGCCCGGTAGCGCACACCAGGATGGTGTGGAAGTCCGAGCGCAGCCTGCGGTCGATTCCGCCGGACCGCACGCCGAGCAAGGTGGCCCCGCTGGTGGTGTTCCTGCTGGCCGACGCCGCGAACGGCATCACCGGTCAGTTGATCCGGTGCAACGGCAGTGATCTGCACGTCGTCGGCCAGCCGTACTTCAAGCAACCGATCCTGCACCGCGACACCTGGGATACGACCAGTGTCACGCGTGCGTTCGACGAGGTGTTCCAGGCGCACCTTGAGCCGTTCGGGCTGGAGAAGCGACTTCCGCAACGCCTGCACGAACTGCTCGAACCGGGACGTTCCGCCTGATCAGAGCAAAGGCCCGAATCGGGGGTTGGTAGGGCACCGGCGTTGTTGGTCAGGCCTCTTCGGGGACCAGCAACCAGCAGGCGAGGTAGACCAGCACGCCGGTGCCGACACCGAGAATCGCGGCGATGACGAGCAGTAGGCGCAGCAGGGTCGCGTCGATGCCGAAGTAGCGGGCCGCGCCACCGCACACGCCCGCGATCACGCGGTCGTCGCGGCTGCGCAGGAACCGGCGCACGGGGGCGGCGGTCTGGGTGGTGGAACTGGCGGCGTAGTAAGGGTTCTCGCTCATGTGTCCAGTTTCGGGCCGGAAACAGCGCCGGCCATCGGGGAGCGGCCCTGGTCCTTCCCTGATGTCGACCCTGACTCTCTATCCTCGGATGCGTGGCGAGCGATCAGTACGAGAGCCCTGACGAGTTGTCCTCGGCGTTGGACCGGGTCGGCTACCTGGCCGATCGCGGCCTGGCCACGGCTGCCTTCCTCGCCCTGCGCATGCGTCGCCCGCTGTTCTGCGAGGGCGAGCCGGGCACCGGCAAGACCTCTCTGGCCATCGCGCTGGCCGCCGCGCTGGACGTGCCGCTGATCCGGTTGCAGTGCCACGAGGGGATCGACGCGGCGACCGCGCTCTACGACTGGGACTTCCCCCGTCAGCTGCTGCACCTGCGCACCCTGGAGACGGCGACCGCGAGCACGGGCGAGCCGCTGGACGTGGATGCTGCCGAGGCGTCGCTGTACACGGCCAGGTTTCTGCTGGCCAGGCCGCTGCTGCGGGCGTTGCGCGAGTCGCCGTGCGTGTTGCTGGTGGACGAGGTCGACCGGGCGGACGACGAGTTCGAGGCGTTCCTGTTGGAGGTGCTCAGCGAGAACGCGGTGAGCATCCCCGAGCTGGGCGAGGTCCGCGCCGAGGTGCCGCCGCTGGTGGTGCTGACGTCCAACCGCACCCGCGAGGTGCACGACGCGCTCAAGCGGCGCTGCCTCTACCACTGGCTCGAACACCCGGACCTGCCTCGTGAGCTGGCGATTCTGCGGCGCAAGCTGCCCGGGATCGACGAGAAGCTGGCCGCGAAGGTCTCCGGTGCGGTGCGTCGGCTGCGCGAGATGGATCTGCTCAAGCCGCCGGGCGTCGCGGAGACGCTGGACTGGGCGCAGGCGCTGCTCGCGCTGGGCAAGGACGACCTGGACACCGAGTCGGCGGCGTTGACGCTGGGGGCGGTGCTGAAGTACCGGGAGGACGCGGACCGGGTGGTCGCGGCCGGGCTGGACGCGCTGCTGGCCGGCTGAAGGCAGCGGAGCGGTCAGCCGGGTTTGAAGGCTGCGAGGCGGGTCAGCCGAGTTGAAGGCAGCCGGGCTGGTCAGCCGAGTTTGTCGCCGATGGCGGCTGCCAGCATGTCGAAGGCCAGGTTGACCAGGGCGATCTGGTCCGGGTAGACGTCGTCGGCGCGTTCGCCGGCCAGCAGCCTGCGGGTCGCGTGCTGGTAGAGCGTGCGCATGGTGGCGATGACCAGCGCGGCGGCCAGCGCGGGCAGCGGGTCGTTCGGCTTGTCGCCGGTCAGCGCCGCGAACTCGGTGGTCAGCTGAGCTTCCATCTCGTTGACCAGGTGCAGTGCGCCCGCCTGGAGGGTCGGGCTGTCCAGGACGACCTGGACGAACTGGCGGACGCTGTCGAGCGTGGCGCTGAGCGGGTGGCGCTGTTCGGTCAGGCGCAGCATCAGCCCGCGCAGCGCGCCGATCACCGACTCGCCGGGGGCGCGGTCGCGGATGGCCGCGCTGAGCAGTTCGACGGCTTCGGGGCCGCGGTCGAAGAAGAGTTCTTCCTTGCGCGGGAAGTAGTTGAAAACCGTCATCTTGGACACATTCGCCGCGTCGGCGATCTCCGCGACGGTGACGTTGTCGAACCCTCTCGCCATGAACAGGCCGGTCGCGACGTTGGAGATCCGCTGTCGCGTCTCCCGCTTCTTGCGCTCCCGCAGGCTCGTCTCGTCCATGAGTAGAAATAGTACTCGACATATTTTTGTACTGGGTACAAGATAGGAGCATGAGGGACAACGACTACGAGGTGTTGGTGGCGGGGGCCGGTCCGGTCGGGCTGGCGCTGGCGGGCGAGCTGGCGCTGCGCGGGGTGCGCACGCTGGTCGTCGAGCGGCTGACCGAGCAGAGCACCACGGTCAAGGCGGGCGGGATCAACCTGGTGACCGCGGAGGCCGCCTACCGGCGCGGCCTGCTGCCGGCCATGCGAGCGGCGCAGGAACAGGCCGGCGCCGCGATGGCGACGTTCGCCGCGAAGGCGGGTGTCGGCGTGGGGCCGAAGGCGCCGCCGGGGGCCAAGCCGCTCGGCCATTTCGCCGGCATCTGGGTGATGGACCGCGACCTGCTCGACCCGAACGACCCGGAGCTGGAGGCCAGCCCGGCGAGCGGCGTGTTCATGGTCAACCAGCAGGCCGTCGAGACGATCTTCGGTGCCTGGGCGCGGGAACACGGCGCCGTGCTGCGGAGGGGAGCCGAGCTTGCCGGGCTCGTCGACGACGGCGAGCGGGTCACCGTCGAACTGGCCGACGGCGAGCGGATCACAGCGGACTGGCTGGTCGGCTGCGACGGTGGCCGCAGCAACGTGCGCAAACTCGCCGGATTCGACTTTCCCGGCACCGAGCCGACGATCACCGGGCATCAGGCCATTGTGGACATCGAGGGCGCGGAGCAGCTGCCGGTCGGCTGGAACCGGACGCCCAAGGGCATGCTCGTCTACGGGCCCGTGCCGGGCCGCATCCTCACCGTCGAGTACGACGGTCCGCCGATCGACCGGGAGGTGCCGATCACCGCGCGGGAGCTGGAAACCAGCCTGCGCACCGTGAGCGGCATCGACGACCTGCGGATCACCGCGGTCCACTCGGCGACCCGGTTCACCGACCACGCGCGGCAGGTCAGCGAGTACCGCAGGGGGCGCGTGCTGCTGGCCGGCGACGCGGCGCACGTGCACTCGCCGTTCGGCGGCCAGGGCCTGAACCTGGGTGTCGGCGACGCGATGAACCTGGGTTGGAAGCTGGCCGCGACGATCGACGGCTCGGCCCCGGAGGGCCTGCTGGACACCTACACCACCGAGCGGCACCCGGTCGGCGCGTGGGTCCTGAACTGGAACCGGGCGCAGGTCGCGCTGATGCGGCCGGACGCGCAGACCGGCGCGCTGCGCGACGTGCTCGCCGACTTGATCCGCACCGGCGACGGCGTCACCTACTTCGTGAAGAAGCTGGCCGGGTTGTGGATCAACTACGACCTCGGCGGCGAGCATCCGCTGGTCGGCAGGCGCACCCCGGATCTCGCGTTCGACGACGACACCACGCTCGGCGAGTACTGCGCGGACGGTCGGCCGGTGCTGGTCGATCTCGGCGACGGCAGGCTGGCCGAGGTGGCGGCCGGCTGGGGCGCCCGGATCAACGTGCTGACCAGGTCCTGCCCGGCGCATCCAGAGCTGGCCGGGTTGCTGGTTCGGCCGGATGGCTACGTGGTCTGGGCGGCGGAGCGCGGCGACGAGGGGCTGAGGGCGGCGCTGACGCGCTGGTTCGGCGCGGCCGACCGCGTTCCGGCCACCATGGACTGATCGACCGTGGATTGAGCGACAATGGCCGGGTGACGTCCACCGGTGCACCCGATCAGGCCAGTCCGCTGGCCGGCCTGGTCGGG
The DNA here is from genome assembly GCA_035948315.1 of Pseudonocardiaceae bacterium. Lineage (GTDB taxonomy): Bacteria > Actinomycetota > Actinomycetes > Mycobacteriales > Pseudonocardiaceae > CAJCJE01. The sequence continues at coordinate 5,339 of DASZJG010000049.1, forward strand.
TTCACGGCCGCCCTGCGCGGTGCGGGCCTGGCCTGCGACGCGACCAGGACCGACGCGTACCTCCAGGCCGTGCAGTGGCTGGACCCGGCCGATCCGGCCGAGCTGTACTGGGCGGGCCGGTTGACGCTGTGCGCGGAACCGGACGACCTGCCGCGCTACGACGAGGCGTTCGCCGCGTGGTTCACCCCGTTTCGGATGCCGCGACCGAGGATCGTGTCGACGCCCCAACCGAAACGGGCGCTGATCGCCGCGCTGCGCACCGATCCCGCCGCGAATGCGGATGGCGAGTCTGAAGAAGCACCGCAGCTGCGGGTCGCGGCCAGTGATCTGGAAGTGCTGCGGCACAAGGACATCAGCGGGCTGACCAAGGCCGAGCGCGAACATCTGCGCGAACTCATCGCACTGTTGCGCATCGACCCGCCGCGTAGGCGCGCCGTGCGCTACAAACCGGGTGGTCGGGACCGGTTGGATCCGCGAAGGACCATGCGCGCGCTGATCGCGGCCGGCGGCGAACCGATCCGGTTGCACTACACGCAGCGCAGCCAGCGACCTCGCAAAGTCGTGCTGCTGTTGGACGTCTCCGGTTCGATGCAGCCCTATGCCGACGCCCTGCTCCGTTTCGCGCACGCGATGGTGCGCCGAACGCCCGCTAGTACCGAGGTTTTCACCATCGGCACCCGGCTGACCAGGCTTTCCCGGCAACTGCGGCATCGCGATCCGGAGGAGGCGCTGATCGCGGCCGCGCACGCGGTGCCGGACTATGCCGGCGGCACGCGACTCGGCGACGGTGTCAAGGCATTCCTGGATCGATGGGGCCAGCGCGGAATAGCGCGCCAGGCGATCGTCGTTGTTTTCTCTGATGGCTGGGAACGCGGGGATCCCGCACTGCTCGGCGAGCAGATGGCTCGGCTGCGTCGATTGGCGAGGGCGGTGTTCTGGGTGAATCCGCATGCGGGCCATGCCGGCTACCGCCCCGTTCAGTCCGGGGTCGCCGCGGCCATGCCGTACGTTGACAGCCTGCTCGCCGGACATAGCCTGAATACGTTGGAAATCCTCCTACGGGAGATACGCGATGCGTGATGTGCTTGACGAAGTTCACCGCCGCTGGCTCGCCGGCGAGCGGACCGGGCTGGGCACCGTGGTGGCGACGTTCCATTCCGCGCCCCGGGAGCCCGGTTCCGCCATGCTGGTCGCGGACGACGGCCAGGTCTCCGGCAGCGTCTCCGGCGGCTGCGTCGAGGGCGCCGTCTACGAGCTGGCCAAGCAGGTCATCGACGACGGCAAGCCGGTGCTGGAGCGCTACGGAGTCTCCGACGACGACGCGTTCGCGGTCGGCCTGACCTGCGGCGGCATCCTCGATGTCTACGTCGAACCCATTGACCGGCAGGCGTTTCCCGAGTTCGGCGAGGTGGTCGCCGCGGTGAAGGAGGAGACGCCGGTCAGCATCGCCACGGTCATCGCGCATCCGGACGACGCGTGGCTGGGCAAGCGGCTGGTGATCTGGCCGGACCGGGTGTCCGGCGATCTCGGTTCGCCGCGCGCCAATGACGCGATCACCGACGACGCGCGTGGCCTGCTGGCCAGTGGTCGCAGCGCGACCCTGCACTACGGCCCGGACGGCCAGCGGCGCGGCGAGGGCATGTCGGTGTTCGTGAACTCGTTCGAGCCGCCGCCGCGCATGCTGGTCTTCGGCGCCATCGACTTCGCGTCGGCCATGGCGGGCCTCGGTTCGTTCCTCGGCTATCGGGTGACCGTGTGCGACGCGCGGCCGGTCTTCGCGACGGCGACGCGCTTCCCCGAGGCGCACGAGGTGGTCGTGGACTGGCCGCACCGGTACCTCAAGGCGGAGGCCGATGCGGGCCGGGTGGACACGCGGACCGTGGTCGCGGTGCTCACCCACGATCCCAAGTTCGACGTGCCGCTGCTGGAGGTCGCGCTGCGGCTGGAGCTGGGCTATGTGGGCGCGATGGGTTCCCGGCGCACGCACGACGACCGGCTGGACCGGTTGCGCGAGGCCGGCATGACCGAGGACGAGTTGGACCGACTGTCCTCGCCGATCGGCCTTGATCTCGGCGCGCGTACGCCGGAGGAGACAGCAGTGTCGATCGCGGCGGAGATGATCGCGTTGCGATGGGGCGGCCGTGGCGAGCGGCTGACCGCGGCAAGTGGCCGAATTCACCGTTGATATCCGGTTTTTCCGGCAGTTAGGGTCAGTCCATGACCTTGATGCTGCCTCACGATGATCTCGGTCTCGAATGGGCAAGTCGGCGGGGCACCCGCCGACTGTTGCATGTGGACACTGCGGCGTGCGGCCGGACCAGCGACGCGGTGCGCGCCAGGATCGCCGAGCAGCTGGCCGCCGAGTCGGACACCGGTGGCTACGTCGCGCAGGACGAGGCGAGCGACGAGCTGGAGCGGCTCAAGGTCAATCTGGCCGGCCTGATCGGCTTCGGCGCGGACGAGGTCGCCTTCGTGGAGAGCGCGTCCACCGCGCTGCCGCAGCTGCTGGACGCGTGGCAGCTGCGCGCCGGGCACACCGTGTGGGCGGTGCGCAGCGAATGGGGCCCGAACCTGGCCGCGTTCGCCGACCGCGGCCTTGCCGTGGAGTTCCTCGATGTGGACGATGCCGGCCATGTCGACCTGGCGGCGCTGGAGGTCCGGTTGCACACGAAGCGTCCGGACGCGGTGCACCTGACCGCTGCCGCCTCGCACCGCGCGCTGGTCCAGCCGATCGGCGCGGCGGCCGCGATCTGCGCGGCGGCCGAGGTGCCGTTGATCGTGGACAACGCCCAGTCACTCGGCCAGATCGAGATCCAAACCGGGGCGGCCGCGTGCTACGGCACCAGCCGCAAGTGGCTGTGCGGGCCGCGCGGTGTCGGCTATCTCGCGGTCCGCGAACCGTGGCAGTCGGCCCTGGTGCCGGTCGCGCCCGCGCTGTCGGCGGCGGTCTGGCCGGTCGGCGGTGACCGTCCGCTGCCGAGGTTGAGCAGCAGGGAGGCGTTCGTGGCCGGTCGGATCGGGCTCGGCGTCGCCATCGCCGAACACCTGGAGCTGGGCCCGGCGCGGATCAGGGAACGCCTGCACGGCATCGCGCTGGCGCTGCGCACCGCGTTCGCCGACCTGCCCTCCTGGCGGCTCAACGACGCGATCGACGCGCCCGGCGCGCTGGTCACGTTGGCTCCGCGCGCCGATGACCTGGACGTGGCGTCGTTCCGCACGGAACTGCTGCGCCGGGGCGTGCTGTGCACAGCGGCGCAACCGGCGCGGGCGCCGAAGGAGATGACCGGGCACCTGTTGCGATTCAGCCCGCACCTGGAGACCACGGCCGACGACATCGAGCAGATCGCCAAGCACGTCACCGAGATCGGCTGAACCCCGACAGGGTGGACGGATCCGCATTTCGGGGCGGGTGATGGCGATCGTGCCGCATCTGCGGCGGGGGATCGGGTGTTCTACAAAACCGCAGCTGGGGCGGTCTTGTCTGTAGGTCATCGAAAGAGCAGGGTAAGCCTGTGAGTAGGGCCACAGGCCCTCTTGCCTGGATCGCATGCCCCAGCACTGGAGGCCCCATGCGCATTACCGTCACTGTGGACGGAACTTCTTACACGGATGATGTCGAACCCCGCCTGCTGCTGGTGCACTACCTGCGCGAGCGACTGGGCAAGGTCGGCACGGTCGTCGGCTGCGACACCAGCAACTGCGGCGCTTGCACTGTGCATCTCGACGGCCACAGCGTGAAGTCCTGCTCCGTGCTTGCCGTGCAGGCCGACGGGCGCGAGGTCACCACCATCGAGGGCATCGCGCGCGATGGCCGGTTGCACCCGGTTCAACAGGCGTTTCACGACAATCATGCCCTGCAGTGCGGCTACTGCACGCCCGGCATGATCATGCAGTCCATCGACCTGCTCGCGGACAACCCGGACCCGGACGAGGCCGCGGTGCGGCACGGTCTGGAAGGAAACCTGTGCCGCTGCACGGGATACCAGAACATCGTGCGCGCCGTGCGCGACGCCGCCGAGAAGATGCGGCCCGGCGCCGGACCCGAGGCCGAACGCATCGCCGAGCACTCCGCGACCATCGGGGGTGAGTGATGACCTCCACGATCGAACCGGAGATCGGCAAGGCACGGCGGCGCAAGGAAGATCCGCACCTGATCACCGGCCGCACCCGTTGGACCGACAACATCAGCCTGCCCGGCATGGTGCATCTGGCGATCCTGCGCAGCCCGATGGCGCACGCCACGATCACCAACCTCGACACCTCGGCCGCGCGCGCCATGCCCGGCGTGCTCGCCGTCTACACCGGCGCCGACCTGGACCCGGGCGGCACGGTCGGCATGCCCTGCGCGTGGCCGATCACGCCGGACATGAAGAGTCCGCGCAGGCCGATGTTGGCCGCTGGCACGGTGAACTTCGCCGGTGAGGGCATCGCGGTCGTGGTCGCGCGCAGCGCCTACGAGGCCGACGACGCGCTCGGCGCCATCGACGTCGACTACGAGGAACTGCCGCTGGTACTGGACATGGAGGCCGCGCTCGCGCAGGACGCACCGCTCGTGCACCCCGATCTGGGCACCAACCGCAATGCGGTGTGGACATTCGACTCAGGCGCTGCGGGAACCGGCGGAGATGTAGAACAAGCGATCGCCGGCGCGGAGATCGTGCTGCGGCGGCGCTACCGCCAGCAGCGGCTGATCCCCGCGTTCATGGAGCCGCGCTCCGTCGTCGTCGACCCGACCGGGCCGCAGACGACCGTGTGGGCGTCGACCCAGATCCCGCACATCCTCAAGACCATGGCCGCGCTCACCCTCGGGCTGCCCGAGCACAAGCTGCGGGTGATCGCGCCGGACGTGGGCGGCGGCTTCGGCGGCAAGATCGCGGTGCTGCCCGAGGAACTGCTGGCCATCACGATCGCGCTGCGGCTGGGCAAGCCGGTGAAGTGGACCGAGAGCCGCTCGGACTGCATGCTCACCGCGCACCACGGCCGCGACCAGATCCAGGACCTCACCCTGGCCGCCAACCGCGACGGCACGGTGACCGGGCTCAAGGTCGAGCTGCTCGCCGACATGGGCGCCTATCTCGGTCTGGTCGGACCGGGCGTGCCGATCCTCGGCGCGTTCATGTTCAACGCCATCTACAAGATCCCGGCCTACCACTTCACCTGCACGAACGTGTTCACCAACAAGACACTGACCGACGCGTACCGGGGCGCGGGCCGGCCGGAGGCCACCTTCGCGATCGAGCGACTGATGGACGAGCTGGCCGCCGAGATCGGCGTCGACCCGATGGAGATCCGAGAACGCAACTGGATCTCCCACGAGGAGTTCCCGTTCACCACGGTCTGCGGGCTCACCTACGACTCCGGCAACTACGAGGCGGCGACGACGAAGGCCAGGCAGCTGTTCGACTACGACGGCCTGCGCGCGGAACAGCACAAGCGCCGCACCGCGAACGACCCGGTACAGCTGGGCATCGGCGTCTCCACGTTCACCGAGATGTGCGGGCTGGCGCCGTCGCGGGTGCTCGGTTCGCTGGACTACGGAGCGGGTGGCTGGGAGTACGCGTCGATCCGGATGCTGGCCACCGGCAAGGTCGAGGTGGTCACCGGGGCGTCCGCGCACGGCCAGGGACACGAGACGGCCTGGAGCCAGATCGCCTCCGACCAGCTCGGCATCCCGTTCGAGGACATCGAGGTGCTGCACGGGGACACCCAGTCCTCGCACAAGGGCCTGGACACCTACGGTTCGCGCTCGCTCGCGGTCGGCGGCATCGCACTGGTCAAGGCCGCCGAGAAGGTGGTGGCCAAGGCGCGCAAGGTGGCCGCGCACCTGATGGAGTGCAGCGAGGACGACCTCGATTTCGCGGACGGCAAGTTCACCGTGCGCGGCACCGAATCCTCGACCGCGATCCAGGACATCGCGCTCGCGGTGTTCGCCGCGCACAACCTGCCCGAGGGCGTCGAGCCCAGCCTGGACTCGGACGCCACGTTCGACCCGGAGAACTTCTCCTTCCCGCACGGCACCCACCTGTGCGCGGTCGAGGTCGACACCGAGACGGGCGCGGTGAAGATCCGCTCCTACGTCTGCGTCGACGACATCGGCAAGGCGGTCAATCCGCTGATCGTGGAGGGCCAGGTGCACGGCGGACTCGCCCAGGGCATCGCGCAGGCCCTGTACGAGGAGGCCGTTTTCGACGACTCCGGCACGCTGTCCACCGGCACGTTCGCCGACTACCTGCTGCCCAGCGCGGTCGACCTGCCCTCGTTCACCACCGACCGCACCGAGACGCCGTCCACCACGAACCCGTTGGGTGTCAAGGGCGTCGGCGAGGCCGGCACGATCTCGTCCACGCCTGCCGTCGTCAACGCGGTCGTCGACGCGGTGCGCCATCTCGGCGTGACCGACATCGAGATGCCGTGCAGTCCACAACGGGTCTGGCGGGCGATCCAGCAGGCAGGAGGCGCCCGATGATCCCGGCCGCGTTCGACTACGTCGCACCGTCCACTGTGGAGGAAGCGGTGCACGCGCTCGCCGAGGCCGGCGAGGACGCCAAGGTGCTCGCCGGCGGGCAGAGCCTGCTGCCGGTGCTGCGCGTTCGACTGGCCGAACCGTCCACAGTGGTCGATCTGGGTCGGATCGCCGAGCTGCGCGGCGTGCGCGAGGACGGCGACGCCATCGTGATCGGTGCCATGACGACGCACTACGACGTGATGCGCGACGAACTGGTGCGCCAGCACGCCGGACTGCTCGCCGAGGCCACCGGCACGGTCGCCGACCCACAGATCCGCCACCGCGGCACGCTCGGTGGCGCGATCGCGCACGCCGACCCGGCAGGCGACCTGCTCGCGCCGGTGCTCGCCCTGGACGCGGAACTGCTGATCGCCGGGCCGGGCGGGCGTCGCTCGGTGCCGGCCGGCGAGTTCTTCGTCGACCTGTTCACCACGGCGCTGGCCCCCGACGAGGTGCTTGTCGGCGTCCGAGTGACCAAGCACACGAATTGGGGTGCGCACTACGAGAAGTTCAACCGCGTCGCCCAGGCATGGTCGATCGTCGCGGTCGCGGCCACGGTCCGTGCCGAGAACGGCATCATCGCCGAGGCGAAAGTCGCGCTGACGAACATGGGCCCGACCCCGATCAGGGCGCGCGGCGTGGAAACAGCGCTGGTAGGCGCGCCGGCCAGCGCTGAAGCGATTCGGAACGCGGCACTGCACGCCGCGGAGTCGACCCATCCGGCCAGTGACGGCAACGCCGACGCGGCATATCGTGAACACCTCGCCAAGGTGCTCACCGCCCGCGCGGTCACGACCGCGGTGGGGGTGTGATCGGCCGGTGATCCACGCCCGAGGATGACGTGCGTGGCCCGGCTGCGTAACGTCGTCCTCGGGCGTGGACACGAAGGAGGCCACCAGAGTGCAACTGGAGCATCAGTTCACCGTGCCGGCACCGCCGGATGTCGTCTGGGCGGCGGTGGTCGACCCGGCCAGAGTCGCCCCGTGCATGCCGGGGGCCACCCTTACCGAGGTCAACGGCTCGGAGTTCGCCGGCAGCGTGAAGGTCAAGCTCGGCCCGGTTTCCCTGCTGTACAAGGGATCCGGCCAGTTCGTCGAGATCGACGAGCAGTCCAAACGGGTGGTGATCAAGGCATCCGGCAAGGACTCGCGCGGCAACGGCACCGCGTCCGCGACGGTCACCGTGACCTTGAAGCCCGACGGCGCGAACACGCACGGCGCGGTCGTCACCGATCTGGCCATCACCGGCAAGCCCGCCCAGTTCGGCCGGGGAATGATCGCCGAGGTCGGCGGCAAGATCCTGGACACCTTCGCCGGCTGCCTGGCCGGCAAGCTCGGCGTCGAGGCACCCGCGACGCCCGCGGCCGAGGAGCCCAAGCCCGCCCCGCGCAGGCGCACCACCAGGACCCGCACCGCGGCCGCCGCCAAGGCCGACGAGACACCGGCTGAGCAGGCGAAACCAGCAGCCCCCAAGGCACCGGCCAAGCCCGCCGCGAAGCCTGCCGCCGCCGGTGCCGACGATGCCAAGCCTGCTGCGGCCGCCGCGAAATCGGCCGCTGCCGGCGCCAACGGCGCGAAGCCCGCTGCCGCCAAGCCTGCCGCTGCCAAGGCCGAGCCGAAGCCGGCTGCCGCGAAGGCCGTCGAGCCCGAGGCCAAGCCTGCCGCGCGCGCCGCTGCCGCGGCCAAGCCGAAGCCGGTGGTGAACGCGGAGGTCAAGCCGGCTCCGGTGCGACCGGTCGCCGCGGTGCCCGCCGACAACGTGCCCGCCAACAACGGCGCGCCCGTTCGCGCGGACGAGCCGACCTCCGCCCCGCCGAAGCTGCGCGTGGTCGCCGAGCCCGAGGTCGAGCCGATCGACCTGCTCGACTATGCCGGCCCGTCCGTCGCCAAGCGGGTCATTCCGCTCGTCGCCGGTGCGGTCGCGCTGTTCCTGTTGATCCGCTGGCTGCGCAGGCGCTGAACGAAGGCGGCATGTGACGTAACCCACTCCTCAGTCGAGCAGGGCCGCAACCCGTCGCAGCCGGTCCCGCCAGTACGCGCTGACGGTCTCGTCCGCCTCGATCAGGCTGGGATCGGGCACCGGTGGCGAGGCCGGCACCGGCAGCCAGCCATCCTTGGGGCGCAACGAATCCGGCACGACGTCGGAGGTCAGCAGCGACATCGTGCCCAGCCCGCAGGCGAAGTCCAGTTCGGCCAGCGCGCCGGCGAGCGCGAGGCCGGCGGCCAGGCCGACGCTGGTCTCCACGGCCGAGGACACCACGCACGGCAGCCCGCACGCCTGCGCGATCGCCAGTGTCCGCGCCACGCCGCCCAGCGGCGCGACCTTCAGCACCGCGACGTCCGCCGCTCCGGCCACCGCGACGCGCATCGGGTCCTCCGCGCGCCGGATCGATTCGTCCGCGGCGATCCGCACGTCCACCTTCCGCCGCACGGCGGCCAGTTCGTCCAGGCCGGGGCAGGGCTGCTCGACGTATTCCAGGCCGCCCGCTGCCTTGTCCAGCTCACGAATGGCGCTCACCGCGGTGTCGGTGTCCCAGGCCGCGTTGGCGTCGACCCGGATCGCGCCGGCCGGGCCGAGCGCGTCGCGCACCGCGGCCACCCGCTCGCAATCCTCCACAATGGACACACCGGGATCGGCGACCTTGACCTTGGCCGTCGCGCAGCCGGACGCGCGCACGATCTCCGCGGCCCGCTCCGGCGACACCACCGGCACCGTGCAGTTGATCGGGATCCGGTCCCGGACCGGCTTCGGCCAGGGCTGCCGGGTCGTTTCGACGGCCGCCGCGAGCCAGGGCACCACCTCGACATCGGTGTAGTCCTCGAACGGGCTGAACTCGCCCCAGCCCGCCGGTCCGGCCAGCAGCATGCCATTGCGCACGGTGATCCGCCGGAAGCGGTTGCGCATCGGAATCGAGTAGACCAGGGCCGATTCGAAGTCGATGTCCATGCGCTCGATCATCGCAGGTTTGGTGCACCTGGCAGCGGGTACTACCTGTGCGGCTCGGGGAGCCGTGGAGGTTCACCGGTCGGACAACGAGGTCGGACCGGTGAACGCCCCCTTCGCGGCAGGTCCGGCGGCGCGACTCGTACCGTATGCGCATGGACAGCGTGCGGATGGTTGCGGACTGGCCGGTGCCGAATGCCGCGGCCATGGTGTTGGGCGCGAACGGCGCCATCCTGGCCAGTTCCGGCGACCTCGACCGGGCGTTCCCGCTGGCCTCGGTGACCAAGCTGCTCACCGCCTACGCCACCCTGATCGCGGTCGAGGAGGGCGCCCTGGAGTGGGACCAGCCGGCTGGGCCCGAGGGGTCGACGGTTCGGCACCTGATCGCGCACGCCTCCGGCCTCGCCTACAACGAGCACAAGGCGGTCGCCGCGCCGGGCACCCGCAGGCTGTACTCGAACGCCGGCTTCGAGGTGCTCGCCAACACCGTCGCCGAGGGCTCCGGCATCGCGTTTCCCGACTACCTCGACGAAGCCGTCTGCCAGCCGCTCGGCATGAAGTCCACCCGCCTGGCCGGTTCGCCCGCCGCGGGCGGCGTGTCGAGCTGCGCGGACCTCGCCCGCTTCGCCGCGGAACTGCTCTCGCCGAACCTGATCGCCACGGCCACCTTCAAGGAAGCGACCAGTGTCGTGTTCCCCGGCCTGTCCGGCGTGCTGCCCGGCCTCGGCTACCAGCGGCCCAACGACTGGGGACTTGGCTTCGAACTCCGCGACCACAAGAGTCCACATTGGACTGGATCGAACTCGTCGCCGAGCACCTTCGGCCATTTCGGACAGTCCGGCACGTTTCTGTGGGTCGACCCGCAAGCCCGAGCGGCCTGCGTCGCGCTGACCGACCGGGACTTCGGTGACTGGGCCAAAACCGCGTGGCCAGCCTTCACCGACGCGGTGCTCGCCGAACTGCCCTAACTCGCCGAGCGCCCGTCGACCGGGCGCCGACGCTGCGCGGCGTCCGCGATCGACGGCGGCTGCCACGCCACCCCGGTTGCGGCCCTCGCCCATCGGAAAGTGCACCTTCGTCGCGAGTACGACGTCCTCACGCCGGCCGAGCAGCACCCTGCCCACGATCTCCTCGGACTCGGTAGCGCATGGGAAACCCCCAAGAAGTCGATTCTTGGGGGAACCCTACGAGTTGAAGTGCCCTCTAGCTCAAGTCCGCCGTCCTGATCAGAACAGCCCGAGTACCAGCTTGACAGCGTGATCGATGTCCAGCTGTTCGGCAGGGCTGACCCTGCCGACCTTGCGGCCGAGCCGCCGTTGTGGATCGATGCTCTGCATCTGCTCGACGAGTACCTTGCTTCGGCGGCCCATGATCTTCACCTCGGGCCGGTAGGACGCGTCTCGTGCACTGGTGGATGTCGGAGCGGTGACCACGGTGGACACGACCATCGTGTCGCTCTGCAAGATCACCGCGTAGCGAGGCCCTTGTTGCTCATGCCCTTTCGCGTCCGGGTTGGCGCCGATTTCGTACACGTCACCACGCATCGCCACCGCCCAAGGACTGCCGAGCAGCCTCGACTTCGGCGCGATCCGCGGGATCGTTGAACAGAGCTTCGGATTCGCGGCGCATCCGTTCGTAGGCATGTGCGCGGTAGGTCTCGTGGATCGCGTCAACGACAGCGGCGTTACGCGATGTGGTTTCTGCCGTCAGAGACTCGAGTTCGCGTTGAGTCCCCTCATCAAACCGAAAGCTGAAGGAAGCGGTCGCCATGGTCATCACCTCCGCAGTGTAGGACGACCTGCGATGCGGAGTGTATCACTCGATGTGGTGATCATGATTTCACCAGCGGAAATGTGTGGGGCCGAGGATTCGCTCGGCTTCGTCGACCACCAGCGCGATCACCGTGTCGACGTCGCCAGTGCCCAACTCGCGCCGATCGGGGCCGCGCACCACGAACCGGTTGGGTTCGTTGCGTCGCAGTTCGATGATCGGCACCCTGGTCAGCGCGTTTTCGGTGCCCGGTTCCCTGAACCCGAGCCGCATCATGCTTCGGAACGGCTGGAACGTGCGCAGGCGCGGCTGCGCCGAGGCGGCCGTCAGCAAGCGCACGAATTCGGGGTTGTACAGCGCGAAATAGGGATCGAGATACTGCTGCCACGTGTACTCCGCGATGCCCAGCGCGTGTTGCCGCTCCCGGTCGAAGGCCGGCTTGACGAGCATGCGGGGGTGGCGCCGGAGGAGTTCGTCCGCCGATATCCCGGACTGCCACGCGTGCATGATCTCGGCGACCTCCGACAGCCCCGCGGTCACGCCGGACATCCTGGTCGACTGGGGCCCGCTCGGCAGCGTCGCACAGTGGATCAGGAAGCCCCGTTCCCTGACCCCGATCCAGGACGAGCGGATCCGCGCGACGCTGCGCCGGTCGGGCGAGTCGATCCGGCAGGCGCTGACGTCGCCCGGATGCGAGGTGAGTGGCCAGTGACGGCCGGCCCGATCGAACTCGGCCCGCACGGCGACCAGCAGCGATTCGGGCACGTCGGGGTACAGCTCAGGGTCGGGCAGACCGGGCATTCATCCAGTATGCCCGGTTAGTACCTCGGTCCGCCCCCGCGCTCAGTCGATTTCGGGGAGGGCGGGGCCGAGGAGGTCGTCGGCGTCCATGATCGTGTAGGCGTAGCCCTGTTCGGCGAGGAAGCGCTGGCGGTGGGCGGCGTAGTCGGTGTCCAGGGTGTCGCGGGAGACGACCGAGTAGAAGTGCGCCTGGCGGCCGTCGCCCTTGGGGCGGAGCAGACGACCGAGGCGCTGCGCCTCCTCCTGGCGGGAGCCGAACGTGCCGGACACCTGGATGGCGACCGACGCCTCGGGCAGGTCGATGGAGAAGTTCGCGACCTTGGACACCACCAGCGTGCGCAGCTCGCCGCGGCGGAACTGGTCGAACAGCGCTTCGCGCTCGGCGTTGCGGGTCGAGCCCTGCACGATCGGGGCGTCGAGTTCGGCGCCGAGGTCGTCGAGTTGGTCCAGGTAGGCGCCGATGACCAGGGCCGGCTCGCCGGGGTGGCGGTCGAGGATGGCCTTGACGACCGGCATCTTGGTGTGCGCGGTCGAGCAGATCTTGTAGCGCTCCTCCGGCTCGGCCGTCGCGTAGGTGAGCCGTTCGGCGTCGGTGAGGGTGACCCGGACCTCGGTGCACTCGGCGGGCGCGATCCAGCCCTGTGCCTCGATGTCGCGCCAGGGCACGTCGTAGCGCTTCGGGCCGATCAACGAGAACACGTCGCCCTCGCGCCCGTCCTCGCGGACCAGGGTCGCGGTCAGGCCGAGGCGGCGGCGGGACTGGAGGTCGGCGGTCATCCGGAAGACCGGAGCGGGCAGCAGGTGCACCTCGTCGTAGATGACCAGGCCCCAGTCCCGCGAGTCGAACAGGTCCAGGTGCCGGTACTCGCCCTTGGTCTTGCGGGTGATGACCTGGTAGGTGGCGATGGTGACCGGGCGGATCTCCTTCTTCTCGCCCGAGTACTCGCCGATCTCGTCCTCGGTGAGCGACGTCCGCGCGACCAGCTCGCGCTTCCACTGCCGGCCGGCGACGGTGTTGGTGACCAGGATCAGCGTGGTCGCCTTGGCCAGGCCCATGGCTGCCGCGCCGACCAGCGTCTTGCCGGCGCCGCAGGGGAGCACCACGACGCCGGAGCCGCCCGCCCAGAACGCCTCGGCGGCCATCTGCTGGTAGTCCCGCAGCTGCCAGCCGTCCTGGGCCAGCTCGATCTCGTGGTGTTCGCCGTCGACGTAGCCCGCGAAGTCCTCGGCGGGCCAGCCGACCTTCAGCAGCGCCTGCTTGAGCCTGCCGCGCTCGCTCGGGTGCACGAGGACGGTGTCCTGGTCGATGCGGTCGCCGAGCATCGGCCGGATCTTCTTGTTGCGCAGGACCTCTTCCAGCACAGCGCGGTCGATGGTCGTCATCACCAGGCCGTGCGCGGGGTTGTTGGCCAGCTGTAGCCTGCCGAACCGGCCCATGGTGTCGACCACGTCGACCAGCAGCGGCTGCGGTACCGGGTACCGCGAGTAGCGGACCAGCGCGTCCACGACCTGCTCGGCGTCGTGACCGGCGGCACGCGCGTTCCACAGCGCCAGGGGCGTGACCCGGTAGGTGTGCACGTGCTCGGGCGCGCGCTCCAGCTCGGCGAACGGCGCGATGGCCACGCGGGTCTCGTTCGCGAGCGGGTGGTCGATCTCCAGCAGCAGGGTCTTGTCGGACTGCACGATCAACGGTCCGTCGGGCACCGGCGGTCTCCTCGGGGGTATGCGGCTGACCTCCAGTGTGCCAACGTACCCGCGGAGCCGAATATGCCCGTCCGGCTAGTTGACCTCGTCCCGGGCCAGTTCGTTGTGCCTGAGCAGGCGGGCGACCTCGCCGCGCAGGTGCACGAACTCCTCGGACTCGCGGGTGGTGATCTGGTCCCGCTCCCTGGGCAGGCCGACCTTGAGCGTCTCCACCACCGTGGTCGGCGCGGTGGAGAGCACCAGCACCCGGTCGGCCAGGTAGACGCTCTCGTCGATGTCGTGCGTGACCAGCAGGATCGTCATGCCGTGCTCCTCGCGCACGCGCAGTACGAGGTCCTCCAGGTCGCCCCGGGTCTGGGCGTCGACCGACGCGAACGGCTCGTCCATCAGCATCAGCGCCGGCCGGTAGGCCAGCGCCCGCGCGATCGAGACGCGCTGCTGCATGCCGCCGGAGAGCTGCCACGGGTACTTGTGCACCGCGCCGGACAGACCGACCCAGGACAGCGCCTCGGCGACCCGCTCCTTGCGCTGCGCCTTGGTCAGGCTGGTCCCGTTGCCGTTGTTGTTCTTCAGCGGGAACTCGACGTTGCCGGCCACCTTCAGCCACGGGAACAGCGAGCGACCGTAGTCCTGGAACACCACGGCCAGATCGCCCGGCGTGCCGGTGACGGTCTTGTCGTGCAGCTTGACCTCGCCGTTGCTCGGCTTGATCAGGCCGGAGATGGTGCGCAGCAGCGTCGACTTGCCGCAGCCGGACGGGCCGACGATGCAGACGATCTCACCGGAGTCCACGCGGAAGGAGACCTCGTCGATCGCCTTGTGCGCGGTGACACCGGAACCGTAGGTGTGCCCCAGTTCCAACACATCCAGCATGGCTGGTCATACCTCCACAAGCCGCATTGATCCACGATGCCAGCCGAGCACGCGGTCCTCGACCGCGCTGAGCAGCAGGTTGAACACGTAGCCGAGGGCGCCGATCAACACGATGCCGGCCCACATGTCCGGGTAGTCGAACACCGACTGGTTGGAGAGCACCTGGAAGCCAAGGCCGCTGGTGCCACCGACCATCTCGGCGATGACCATCAGGTTCAGCGCGATCGCCAGGCTGATCCGCATGCCGCTGAAGATCTTCGGCAGCGCGGCCGGGAACACGACCGCCCACACGCGACGCAGCCAGCTGAACCGGAACACCCGAGCGGTGTCCAGATTGGTCGGTTCGACCGATCGGGCGCCGTCGACGCTGTTGAGCAGCACCGGCCAGATGGAGCCCCAGATGATCGTGGCCAACTGCATCTGCAGGCCGATGTGGAACAGCACCAGGAACACCGGCAGCAGCATGACCGGCGGCATCGCCCTGATGAAGCCGAACACGGTGCCGGTGTAGTCGGAGGCGGCCTTGGACAGTCCGACCGCGACCCCGAGCGCGACGCCGATGATCGTGGCGAGCAGCCAGCCGCCGATCACCTTGCCGATGCTGGGCAGGACGTCGTCGGCCACGGACTGGGTGAGGAACAGATGGCTCGCCGGACCGCTGAGCCACAGTTTCTGCATGGCGCCGAGGATCTGCGTCGGCGAGGAGAAGAACGGGCTCTTGGCCAGGTTCGCGACCAGTTGCCAGACCAGCGCGAAGCCCAGGAAGGTGCCCCAGCGCTGGGCGAAGGTCCACTTGCGCCGTCGCCGGACCCGGGGGAGCGGCCCGACCGGTGGCGGGACGGCGGCCGGCCGTACGGCCTCGATGATGCTCATGACACCCGACTTTCCGGTGACCAGGCGAACCAGGTGTTCTGCATCGCGGTCAGGGCGAGATTGACCAGGTAGCCGAGGAAGCCGGCGAGCACGACGCCGGTCACCACGATCACCATGTTTCCGGACACCTCGCCGGTGTTGTAGACGTACGCGCCGAACCCGATGCCGCTGCCGTCCAGGAACTCGGTGCTCAGAATCGTGATCAGCGACATCGCCGCGGACAACCTGATGCCGGTCATGGCGAAGGGCATCACCGCGGGCAGTTTCACCGCGAACGCCACCCGCAGCCGACCGGTCCGGAACACCTGCGCGGTGTCCACGTGCTGGGGATCGACCTCGTGCAGGCCGTAGATCACGTTGAACAGGATCGGCCAGATCGAGGTGAACACCGCCAGGATGATCTTGGTCTGCGCGCCGTCGCCGAATGCGACGACCACGACCGGGATCAGTGTCACCGCAGGTACCGGGCGGATGAACTCGATGATCGCGCTGGTCGCGACCCGCAGTCCGGGAATGCTGCCGAGCAGCATGCCCAGCGGCAGGGCGATGCCGGTGGCGATCAGGATGACGATGAGCCAGGCCAGCACGGTCGCGATGAAATCGGCGGTGAACTGCGGTTGGGAGAACAGTTTCCCGAGTTCGCCGGCCATTGTGGACGGTGCGGGGACGAAGCGTGGATCAACGATGTGGGTCCGGCTGGCCAGCTCCCACAGAACGAGGAAGCCGGCCAGCCCGATCAGCCCGCGAACGCTCGCGCGCCGTTGCTTGCGCATCGATTAGCCGCCGTTCGACGGTGGCGTGTAGTTGTAGATCATCGACGAGACGTCGAAGTGTCCGCCGATCAGACCGAACTTGGTGCTCAGGTCCGCGACCCGCTGCACGCTCGCGGTGCTCAGACCGGTGGGGAAGTTCGGCAGCGCGATCAGCGAGGCCGTGGTCGCGTCCACGTTGGTGTACGTGGGCAGGATCTGTTCGACGTCCTTGCGGTTGCTGGTGGCGTCCTCGGCGCCCTTCCACAGCCCGCGGAGGAACGCGTCCACCGTGTGCGGGTACTTCTGCGCGAACGTGCTGTTCACGTAGTAGGCGTTGTACGGCAGGTTGGCAGTGGGACCGCTGAAGAGGTCGACCACCGGGCGCGCGCCATAGGTGCGGGCCGCCTGGGTCCGGTACGGCTCCACGAGCACGCCCGCGTCGACCTGGTGGCTGCCGATCGCCTGCGGCACCTGGGGGTGCGGCACGACGGTCATGTGCACGCTGCTCAGCGGGACGTTGTTGGCCTCAAGAGTGGCGGCGAGGGCGTCGTAGAGGACGTCCTTGAGGGTGTTGGTGCCGATGGTCTTGCCGGCCAGGTCCTTGGCGCTGTTGATGCCGGAGTTGGGCAGAGCCAGCACCTGTACCGCGCCGGGCTTGCCGGTGGTCGCGTAGGCGATGAACTTGAAGTTGCCCGTCTTGTTGTACTCAGCGGTGATCGCCGAGCCGAAGTTGCCCTCGGCGACGTCGATCGCACCGGAGACCAGCTTGGGGAGGATCACGGTCGAGCTGGGCAGCGAGACGATGTTGACGTTCAGGCCCTCTTGCTTGAAGTAGCCCTTCTCCTTCGCGATGTACAGCGGAGCGGCGTCCACGAACGGTTGGGCGGCCACGGTGATGGTGGTCTTCTCCAGGTTGCCCGAGCCCGACGACGAGCCGTCCGAGGACGAACCACCGGAGCCGTTCAGCACGCTGCAGCCGGACACGAGCAGGAGAGCGGTTGCCGCAACCCCGGAGAGACCCGCGATCAGTCTGCGAGACCGCCATGTGGGACGGGCAATGGAACGCAACGCCATGGTTGAAGTCCTTCTGTGGAGGATTGGTACCGCGTCTTCGGTGTGACTTGTGAAAATGTTCCCCCGACTGTCGGTTAGTGGTGTCAATCAGCACCCTAGCGCTGCGGAATCGCCACTGGCCGCAGACCGTCTTGCTTCACTTCCCCGTCGTACCGCGCAATTCGACGCACTCCTGTGTGGACGGTGGTGTCCGTCCGAACGCTATTCCTGCCGTGTTAACCAGCCGGTCCCCTGGCATATCCGACGCGGCCATTCGCTGACCTGCGCGGGATAGGGTCATGCTATGATCATGCACGGCGGCGTCCGAAGGCTCCGGCAGTAGTCGCCACACCAAGTACTGGTGTTGGTGCGATCGTTTGCAGGATCATGCCCTCATTCCTAATGCGACCACCCTCGTCAGGGTCGCCGCTTGCGTTTTCAGCCCCTCGTGCTCGCACGGCTCGACGCCGTGTGTCCCATTGCGAGCATGCACGCCCAGGCTCGCGATGGTGGCAACCACGGTCAGGTCATCCTTCCGGGTGACTCGCCGCGCGGGAGCGTACCACCCGTACACGAGAGACGACCAGATCGTGAGCATGCCCCCAATCGTTGGCAGGCATTTGCTCCGTTCAGGTGATAGTGGTTCGTCGGCCGGTGGCCTGGTTGCACCCGCAACGGGGTGGCCGAACCGGTAATCGGCGGTGCGTTGTTGAGCCATCCGGCGCAGCCCCGTCTCGATTCTGTCTTGCCGGCCACCTCGGTATCGATTTGATCAACTTAGGTGCCGCACAGAAAATGACGAAGATCGTTCTCCCGATCACGGCCCGATCACGGTGTCTGCCGGCGCGGATGTCGGAATGGAGTAGTCGGCGCCGCTGATCGCGCTGACGGAGAGTGATACGAGTGGGGCAGCGGAGAGTAAAGAAGCGCGCCTCGGGTGTCAGATGACACCGAGCGTGTCAATTCTGAACTCTCCATAGCCTGATGGGCTGACATTGCCAGCCACGTTCGGTACCTTACTCCGGAATCGGGGCATCGTGCTGCTGCTTGCGACCTGGCTCGCAGGAGGGTTTGTAGGTGAGGGAGTGACCGTGACCAGCGGGGTCGTAGTTCGCACCTCCACGCCGCAGCGGCTTTTCGAGACAGAACGGATCGGGCAGGCTGGAACTGACGATGCCTCCGGTGCATAGTAAGCGTGTTTGTGACCTGCTCGACGTGACCCGACGCGGGATGATCGAGGGTGAGCGGGTTGTGGATCGATCCAGCACGCTCAGCGTAGGGAACGATTCGGCGGGAGTCTCGGGGGCGATAACCGGCTGGGAGACAGTGCCTGGCCAACTGGCTGATCTGGGAGTGGCGAGGCGTGGCCGGTAACGAGCAACAGGGCAGTTCACCAACGGCCTACGCGACCGTTGAACCAGGCCCGCCCGAGCCTTCCGACGGCTTTGACGGCGGTGCCCCGGTTCCGACCGCGCCAGGCGCGCACACCTCGGGCCGCTGGCGGCTGGGCAACTGGCGCCTGCGCTCCAAACTGTTCGTCGTGCTGTTGGTTCCGCTGGTCGTGGCCGCCCTGCTCGGTGCCCTCCAGGTGGTCACCGAGATCAACAACGCCAAGATCTACAACCGGCTGCAGAACGACTCCCAGATCGCGGCCTCGCTCTCGCTCGTGGTCGACAACCTCCAACTGGAACGCGAGCAGGTCTCCCTGTTCGCGTCGTCCCACAAGACGGCGGGCTCCGGACCGGGCAGCCCGCGCACCGACGCCACCGACGTCGCGATCGGCAACTTCAAGCAGCTGGCCGCGGGCGACAGCGCGGACAGCACGGCGGTCCAGGCCGCGGTCACCTCGGCGCTGAACTCACTGTCCGATGTCGACGCGCTGCGCTCCAGTGCCAGCTCCAGCGACTACCCGGACGTCGAGATCGTCGCCGACTACAGCCAGATCATCGCGGTCCTGCTCCAGGCCACCGAAATCACCGAGTCCGGCATTCCGGACCAGACGGTCACCACGCTGATCGGCCAGGTCAACGACCTCCGCCAGGCCAAGGAGCAGTTCAGCCAGTCCACCGCCTACCTGATGATCACCGCGCAGAACGGCACCTTCCCGCCGCTGCAGGAGAACGCGCTGCTCGCCGCGCAGGCGCAGTACACCGCGTCGATCAACAGCTTCAACGCCACCGCCAGCCCCACCGACCGGGCCATGTTCTCCGCGACGGTCACCGGTCCCGACGTGGACTCCGCCGCGACCCAGCTGCTCCAGGTCGAGACCCGCTCGGCGGCGGGTCAACCGCTCAGCGTCGCTCCCGGTGACGTGCAGGCCGCGGGCGACGCGACCGCCGCACTGCTGCACCAGGCCGAGCAGAACATGTACAACGAGCTGACCGCCGCGATCAGCGCCGCCGCGTCCAACGCGATCGGCCAGGCGTTCCGGGTCGGTCTGCTGGTGCTCCTCGGACTGGTGATCGCCTTCCTGGTCGCGCTGCTGGTGGCCCGCTCGCTGGTCCGCACGCTCCAGCGGCTGCGCACCGGAGCCCTGGACATGGCCCGGCACCGGCTGCCCGCCTCGGTCCAGCGCATCCTCGCCGACCCGGACCCGATCAAGGCGTCCGAGGAGGCCGTCGAACCGGTGCCGGTGTTCACCGCGGACGAGATCGGTGAAGTGGCCCGCTCGTTCGACGTGGTGCATGGCCAGGCCGTCCGACTCGCCGCGGAACAAGCGGTGTTGCGCGACAACGTCAACGCGATCTTCGTCAACCTGGCCCGCCGCAGCCAGATCCTGGTCGAACGCCAGCTGTCCCTGATCGACCGGCTGGAGCGCGACGAACAGGACCCGGACCAGCTGGCCAACCTGTTCGAACTCGACCACCTCGCCACTCGTATGCGGCGCAACAGCGAGAGCCTGCTGGTGCTCTCCGGTGGTGGTCTCGCCAAGCGGATGAGCCAGCCGGTGCCCATCGGCGACCTGGTCGGCGCCGCCGTTTCCGAGGTCGAGCAGTACGCCCGGATCGAGGTCGGCCACCCGCCCAACGCGCAGATCCTCGGCCGGGTGGTCAACGACCTCATCCACCTCATCGCCGAGCTGTTCGACAACGCGACCGTGTTCTCGGAGCCGAACACCAAGGTCAGCGTGCGGATCGCCAAGACCCGCGCCCGCGAGGTGGCCATCCAGATCACCGACCGCGGCGTCGGCATGAGCGAGGACGACGTCCGCGAGGCCAACGAACGGTTGGCCAACCCGCCCGAGCTGGACGTCAACGTGACCCGGCGAATGGGTCTGTACGTGGTCGCGCGGCTGGCCAAGCGGCACAACATCCGGGTCAAACTGCGCACCAACGAGGACATCGACGGCGGCACCGTCGCGCTGGTCGTGATCGGCGAGGACCTGATCCACCAGCCCGGCAGCGACCTCCAGGGCTCGCCGCTCGGTGCCGACCGCGCCCTGTCGCAGGGCGTTCCGGACCGCGCTCCCAGCGCGCCGGCCGGTGCGGTCGCGGCCGCCGGCATCGCGGGTGCGTTCGGCATGGCCCGCAAGTCGGACAGTCCGCCCCCGGTCCACGAGCCCGAGTTCAGCGTGCAGGACCAGGCCCGGCAGGACCAGGAGAACCCGCTCGACCCGGCCACCGCGTTCTGGTCCAGCGAGTTCGCCCTCGACGAGCTGGAGAACTCGGGCAGCCAGCCCGCCGTACCGGCCGAGGCGCTGCCGCCGCTGCCCACCCGCCAGGTCCCGGCCGACCGCCAGCCGCGCAACGACCGTCCCGCCCCGCAGGAGCAGCCGCCCACCCAGGGCGTGCCCGCCTCGATGCTGTGGGAGGCGCACACCGCGGCCGACGAACTGCCCGCGATCGGCAGCGACTCGCTCAGCGACACCGCCGTGCGCGACCGCCTTGAGGACACCCAGGTCAGCCAGCGCCCCGCCGCGGTGACCGGCAACGACAGGAACACCCAGGCCACCGAGCCGGACGCGCCGACCGAGCGGCTGCCCATCTACGAGGCCGTGCTCTCGCAGTGGTTCCGGCCGGACGAAGTGGGTGGCGAGTCCGACTCCATCTCCACCGGAATGCCGGCCCAGGCCCTCGGTTCGGCCCCGACGCCGGCCAGTTCCGCGCCGCCGGCCCCCGCGCCCGCGCCGCCCGAACCGGTCCAGGAGACCAAGGCCACCAGCACCAACGGCGCGCTGCCGACCAGGGTGCCCGGCCGGGCAGGCGCGGCCGCGGGCTTCGGCATCACGCCGCGTCAGTCCACCTCCGCCCCGGTGGATCCGTTTGCCCCGAGCAAGCCGGAATCCGAGCCCGTGCCGGCCGCCGCGGGCCCGACCCCCGGCGCTCCGGCCCACGCGGCCTGGGAGACGCCCGCCGACGAGGGCTGGCAGCTGGCTGAGGCCCTGCTCGCACCGGTGTCCGAAACCACCGGTGCCGGCCTGCCCAAGCGCGTCCCCAAGGCGCACCTGGTGCCCGGTTCGGCCGCCGCCCGCCCGAGCAGCACACCGCAGTCCGATGCACCGCCGCTTCCGCCACGCACTGCTGATGCGGTCCGAGGCCGCATGTCAAGCTTCCAGCGTGGAGTACGTCGCGGGCGTCATGCGTTGATAGAGGCATACTCTGGCGGGGCTTCCCCGCTTTCCGACGGCAGCCACGACGAGGAGCACGAGTGACAGCGTCCGTTCAACAGCCAGGTAGTTTCGGCTGGCTCATCACCGACTTCGTTCGCCGGGTGCCCGGTGTGGCGCACTCCACCGTGGTGTCCGCCGACGGTCTGCTGCTGGCGGGCTCCCACGGCCTGCCCCGCGACCGCGCAGAGCAGCTCTCCGCGGTGGCGTCCGGCCTGGTCAGCCTGACCCAGGGCGCCGCACGGTGCTTCGAGGCGGGCTCGGTCAACCAGACCGTCGTCGAGATGGACCGCGGCTACCTGTTCCTGATGTCCATCAGCGACGGCTCCTGCCTTGCCGTGCTGGCCGCGCCCAACTGCGACATCGGCCTGGTCGCCTACGAGATGACCCTGCTCGTCGAGCGGGTCGGCCAGCAGATGACGCCGGAGCTGCGCGCTCAGCTGCAAGGTGCCGTGCGCCGATGAACCCGGCGACCGGCCCCACAACGACCGAATCCCCTCCAAGGTGATGAACCGGCGGTGAGCGGGAGATGAGTCCTGGCCGACGATCGCGACGCGATGGCTCCGGTGACGAGTTCGACTACCGGCGTTGGGCACAGGGCGGCTTTCATCTCTACGACCAAGATGACGAATCCGACAACGAAGACCGCGAAGACAGCCCCGAGTTCGAGGTATCGAACCCGTCGAAACAGGTGTTGGATGAGCCAGGTGGAGATCGACCGCCGGACATCGGGGAACAAGGGGGGAGCGTGATGGTGGAGGGTGACTTGGAGGATCCCGCGGACTACGCGAGCTCCGACATTCCCAACCGCTTCGACATCAGTGGGTACCGCAACGGACTGTTCGGCGGCCCCGGTGCCGACCTGTTCGGCGAACCCGGCATGGCTGTTGGCGGCCGTCCGACCAGCATCAGCACACGCTCATCAGCTGCAGCGGCCGCATCGGCCGGTGGCAACCGAGGAGGCTCGATGCCGCCGAACCCTGGCCCACCGTCCAATCCCGGACACCGATCCGGCGAACCGGCGCGCACGGGTGGCACCCCGCGCGCCGCGGCCGACTCGGGCACCGGCTGGCACCAGCAGTTGGCCAGCCAGCTGCCGCCGCCGGACCCGGTGACCGAGACCGGCTCGCTGGTCCGCCCCTACACCCGTACCGGCGGCCGGACCCGACCGGACTACGACCTGGCCATCGAAGGACTCGTGTCCACCAGCGACAGCGGCTGGGAGATGGAGGAAGCGCTACTACCCGAGCACCGGGCCATCTGCAGCCTGTGCATGGACACGAAGTCGGTCGCGGAAGTCGCCGCGCACCTTCGGCTTCCGCTCGGGGTGGTACGCGTGTTAATCGGCGACATGGCTGGCATGGGGCTGGTCGTCATTCACTCGTCCGACGCGATCGTCGGCGACCGACCATCCATGGAATTCCTGGAAAGGGTGCTCAGTGGTCTACGGAGGCTCTAGTCCACGAAGTGTGCCGAATGGTCGGAAAGCGACCACCTCGGCCAAGATCGTGGTGGCCGGCGGATTCGGCGTCGGTAAAACCACGCTGGTCGGCTCGGTGTCCGAAATCGTCCCGTTGACGACCGAAGCGGTCATGACCGAGGCCAGCGTCGGTCACGACGACCTGTCGGCGACGCCGAACAAGACCACGACCACGGTCGCGATGGACTTCGGTCGGCTCTCGCTGGACTCCGACCTGATCCTGTACCTGTTCGGTACCCCCGGTCAGCACCGGTTCTGGTTCATGTGGGACGACCTGGTCCGCGGTGCCATCGGCGCCGTCGTGCTGGTCGACACCCGCAGGCTCGCCGACGCGTTCGCGGCGATCGACTTCTTCGACGACCGGCACCTGCCCTACATCGTGGCGATCAACCGCTTCGAGGGCATGCTGCACCACCGGCTGGGCGATGTGCGCGAGGCACTGACCATCGACCCGTCCGTGCCCGTCGTCGCCTGCGACGCGCGGGACCGCGAGTCGACAAAGCAGACGCTGATCACGCTGGTCGAGCACGCCATGCGCCAGCGCATGTCGGCTTCCGTCAGCTGAATCGGTTTGTTGGGATCAGTTCGGCAAGGGTGAGTTGTGCGGGGTCCGCAGTAGCGGGTTGCGCAGCGTCGTCACGGCGCTGACCACCAACAACCCGCACACCACCGCCGCGGCGCAGACCGCGAGTACACGCAACCCGGCCGGGGCGGGCCGGGTGGCGAACGCGAAGGCCAGCGCCAGCACGGTCGAGACCAGTCCCGAGCCGCACAGGATGCCCGTCGCCAGGTGGTAGGCGGGCCGTGAGTGCAGGTTCCGGCCCCAGCGGTTGCGCCCGCGCACCCAGCTCTCCCAGTTGAGCGTGTCGTGCGCCGGCCCGTCCGGTTCGCGCAGTTCCGCGTTGATCCGCTGCTCCAACTCCCAGATGAACCAGCGCGCCCGGATCAGCCGCAGCGCCTCGCCGAACCAGACGAACCAGATGAACACCAGGATCAGCGGCGCCAGGCTCAGGATGCCGATTCTGATCGCCAGGTTCGGCCAGGTCGAGAGCAACCCGGTGAACATCACCGCCATCGCGGCCAGACCGTAGGTCATCACCGTCTGCTGGGTGCTCAGCGCCGCCACCAGTTCGGCCCTGATCGAGTTGTACTCGCCCTGCATGAACCCCAGCCGCAAGCCACTCCGCGCCGCGCCATCGACGCGGTCAACCGGCTGATCAACTGGCTGATCAGCCGGTTGATCCACCCGTCCCATCGCCCGCCTTCGCTGCCGAGCCATGGGATGAGCATCCGCCTCTCCGGCTCCGCAGGGTCCCCCAATGTGCTGGATTTCATGCCATCCCAACAAAGTCCACTCCTTCGGGAGGTGATTTCAAGCCACGCAATGCTTACAAAGTTCGCGTGCCGGTAGTCATCAGCGATCTCAATCCGCGGGCCAGGGCGCTGGTCATCGCCCTACGCAAGATCCGCACCGAATACGGCATCACCAGCCGTGACCTGAGCAGCCGCATGGGCTTCAGCCATGCCTTCGTCTCCCACTGGGAAACCGGCCGCCGCGTGCCGCGGCCGGAGGAGGTCAACGCGCTGCTCGCCGAACTCAGCGTCACCGGCGCCGAACGCGACCGGATCATGCAGATGGCCAGAGCGGCCGCCGAACCGAGCTGGATCGGCGGCGCCATCCCCGGCGTGCCGGACCACGTCATGAAGGCCGTCGACCACGAACGCTGCGCCGACGCGGTCACCGAATGGGCTCCCACCACGATTCCCGCGTTGCTCCAGATCTCCGACTACGCCAGGGCGCAGTGCATGCTCAGCGGCCTCGCCTACACAGACACCGAATCCCGCGTCCTGATCCGTGCGGGCCGTCGCGAGGTCGTCTGCCGAGGCATCGAACCGATCGCCTTCACCGCCCTCATCGGCGAAAACGCCCTCCGCGAACCGGTCGGCACATCAATGATCATGGTCGAACAACTGAACTATCTCGTCGAATCCGCCGGTCGCCCCAACATCACCATCCAGATCGTGCCCAGCCTCGTCGGCTGGCACCCCGGCCTGGTCGGAGCGTTCACCCTCTACCATTTCGCGGATTCCCCGGAAATCCTGTATTTCGAGCACTACAGCTCCGGCGTCTTCCTCTCCGACTCGCACGACATCGGCATGCACCACCGCGCCCTGGACATCATGCGCGACAAGGCATTGAGCGAGGCGGAATCCATCAAACTGATTATCGAAACCGCCAAGAAATGGGCCCGCGCGGACATGCGCGATCACGGATTCGCAATGCGCCGGTACCGGTAAACGTGCGATATGTGGGACGAGGCCGACCTCGATCAGCTGGCCGGAGTCATTCAATTCGTGCACGAACGTATCGGTCCCGCTGTTGGTGGTGCCCGTACCGAGGGCGCCTGGATTCGCGTGGATGGCACTGTCGAAATGTTGGCCAGCGGCAGCCGAACACCATGGTTCGCGGAAACCGAGATGAAGCTGATTCGACTCGGCGGTCGCGAGATGGCTGGTGCGTTGGCTAGACACATCGAAATACAGTTCGTCGTGAGGATGAGCGCGATGGGCATCGACCATGCGATACTCGCTTTGGACGGGCCACCGTGCGGCAGTCGGCCGCCGGTGTCGAAATGGCAATGCCATCGCCGGCTACCGGCCGTCATCCGGGCGCTGTGTCCGGATGCGACGCTGACCGTGGTGAGTCCGGACGGCCAGCGTTGGGAGTACTCGGAGAAGGGGCGGCAACTGGTATGAACGGCTTGACGTTGCTGGTCTCCCTGCGTAGTTATCCGCTGGGCTATCCCGCTACGGCTGAGGCCCGCGACGATGTTTTCGTTGTGGGCGAGGCGGATGTCGAGGATCTGCTCGCGCGGTTGGCCCGGCCGGGTAGCGATGATGCCTATCTGGAACACCAGGGAAGACCTCGGTACGTCGATCCGGACGACGGTGAGGAGGCGGGTGATCACGTCATGTACCTCGCTGTGGTTGATCGGTGGGCCTATCTGCGTTACATCGGGCCGATCTCCGATGCGCCGTCGCTGTGCGGCGTGCCGATGGTGCCGCTCGGCGATCCGGTATCGCCGGAAACCCATGGGACCAACAACATCGACTATGTCGCTGGCAGCGGGATGTCGGTTCGAGTAGTTGGGCGGGCGCTCCGGGAGTTTCTCGCTACCGGCGAGTTGCCGCGCACCATTCGGTGGGTGCGCGAGTCCGATGCGGAAACGGGGCTGGTGCACGTGCTCAAGCGGGGCGTGTAGCCGGTCAGTGGTCGGTGGCCATTTCGACCGAGGTGATGCGGTGCAGGGCGAAGCGGCGTAGTTCGCCGCTGCCGTGGTCCATGCCTTCGAGCACGCCGCCGCCGATGCTGACCGGGGCGATGAAGCGTTGGCTGGCCACGCCGTAGGCGTCGACGAAGCCGACCCAGACGTTGCGTTGGTCGCGGATGGCCTGTTGGAGCAGGCCGAGGGTGGCGCTGGTGTCGCTCATGCCGGTGCCGGGCGGGAGTTGCGCGGTGTGGCCGGAGCGGCTGGCTGAGGCCCGGTCGCCGACCTTGATCTGCTTGGCGACGCCGACGAGTTGGGTTTCGGTGGCGACCGGCGGGGTTGGTGACTGGCGTTCGGTGCGGCTGCGGGCGGGCAGGCGGCGCCCGGTGGGGCGCAGGTCGAGGACGCGGCCGTCGGCGCCTTCGGCGGCGGGGGTGAAGCCGGCGTCGCGCAGGCCGTCGAGGACGTCGATGAGCGGGAGCGGGCTGACCACGACGGTGGGTGCGATGCGGCGCAGTTCCAGGCGCGCGGACACCGTGTTGGCGAGCACCTCGGCGAGCAGGGCGTCGTCGTCGCAGCGCAGGAACGAGCCCGCGGCGCCGCCGCGCAGCCTGCCGTGGCGGCGGGAGACGTCGTCGATGAGGTAGTCGAGCGCTTGCGGGATCGGGGTTTTCGACCTGGTCCGGAACAGTTCGTGCAGTTCGGTCGAGGTGCGGCCGGCGTCGAGGGCGCGCCGGATGGTCGCCTCGCTGATCCGGTAGACGGTCGCGCCGCCTGCCGATTCGACGTCCGCGACCAGGCCCATTTCGACGGCGAGGTCGCCTTCGAGCGGGCCGGGCGCGATCACCGTGAAGTCGGCCTGCACGAGGACGTGGTCGATGAGGTCGGGCAACGCGGCGACGAGCGTCTTGGCGCCCGCGACCGCGCCGTCGGCGAGCAGGGCGCGGCCGGCCGAGGTGACCGCGTCCAGGGCGACGATGCCCAGCGCGCGGGCTTCGCGCAGCGTCCAGTCGAGCAACTCGTCGCGCAGCCGACCGCCGCGGCGGGGGGCGCGCCAGGCGAGCAGGTCGGCGAGTTGGCGCTGGTTGGCCAGCGCCGAACCGGGCGGGAACTCGGCGAACGCGTCGAGGGTTCGACGCCGGTCGCGCGGGGCGAGCGGGCGGCGCAGTTCGTCGGACAGCGGCGCGAGCAGCCGGTCCTTGTCGTCGCGCAGTCCGGCGAGCGCGGGCAGCCTCGGCAGGTCCAGCCAGGCCGCGGCGAGCGTGGCCCAGCGCTGTTCGCGGTTGGCGGCGAGCCAGGTGTCCGCCTGGGTTGTCAATGTCCATTCCGGACTCATGTCCGGGCTGGCGAGGACAAGACCGGCGCCGTGCGCGAGTTCGACGAGCAGGTTGGTGCGCTGCTCGTCGATGTCGAGTTCCTTGGCCAGCCTGCGTTGTTCGCGCACGCCGAGCCCGCCGGAGCGCAGCACCGGCGGCGGTTCCGCCGACCAGAGCGCGAGCAGCGCGGCCAGGTGCCGGGTCACTTCGCTCGCCTCACCGGCGCCGGTCGAGTCCACTGTGGAGGCCGAAACGGCACGCAGGGTCGGGGTCGGTTCGGTCGAGCGGATCAGGCCCATCGGGTGCGCGCCACGCAGCGCGACGCCGACCTGGCGCGGCAGTTCGACGGTTTCCGCGTCGCGCCGGACCAGCAGTCCGGCGGCGAGCAGTTGCTGCACGGGGGTGCGGCCCTGCGCGGGGATGACCGAGCCGGCGTCCTTGGTCTTGCCGATCGGCGGGCCCTCGGCCAGCGTGCCGAGCAGCCGTCGCGCCTTCTCGTCCAGACCGGCGAGCAGCGGGGTCAGGTCGACACCGTCGAGCAGCGGCGCGGACGGGCCTAGCCCGGCCGGGTACGCACCGGCGACCTCGCGTGCGGCCGGCGCGATGGAGATGCCTTCGACGCTCCCGTCCCAGGCGATGCCCTCCGCGCGCAGCCGGGCGATGGCCGCGTCCACGGCTACCGCGTCGATGCCCTCGCCGAGTAGGGCGAGCAGCGCGGTCGGGGCGACCGGGGCCCGGTCGGCGTCGGTGAGCACCAGCGCGTCCAGCACGGCGAGCGTGAACGCGTCGAGCCCGTCGCAGGCTCTGGCCACCGACGCGCGCGTGCCGGCCCGCGTGGCGAGGACGGTGCTGTCCGCGGGTGCTGGGATGGCCAGATCCGGCCGCGCGCGCAGCAGCTCGACCAGCATGGTCTCGCTCTGCTCGCGCAGCCAGTCGGCAAGTGAGGTGCCGGACACTCTGACCAGCGTATAGGGCGCGCTCGCGGCGCCGCAGGCCATTGGCGGGGACCGGTGGTGCGCGCGAGGATGACCTTCGGCAGACTGAGGGTGTCAGGCGCGGTCGCCAGCGCCGCCTTGAGTTGGAGGAGGAGCCCGTGGCCAAGAGCAACAGGGACAAGACGCGCAAGCCCAGCCGGTACCTGACCGACCCGAAGTGGCCGGCCGACGTTTCGCGCGGCGAGCACGCCGTCACCGAACTGGCCTCCGACCGGCAGGGCTCGCTCTCGCCCTTCGGCGAAGTCGCCTTCCCGCTGCCCGAGGACGAGCTGCCCTACGTGCACCCGGTGACCCAGATCAACCGCTGAGCGAGCGGTCACAGCTGAGCAAGGTCCGATAATTCGGGGTTCACCGCAAGACTAGTGTCGCCTTACAGCCTTATCGATCAGTCAATCGATCAAGATCCTGCGAGGAGACAGTCATGCCGGTTCCCGGTCCGGGCTATTCGATCACGGTCCGGCTGGAAGCGCCGGCCTCCGCGAGCGCCGCCGGGGACCTGACCTCGGCCGTTGGCCTCGTTGGGGGCGTCATCACCGCGTTCGACGTGGTCGAGTCGCACAGCGACTCGGTGGTCGTGGACATCACCTGCAACGCGACGTCGGCGGATCACGCGAAGGACATCACCGACGCGCTGGTGGCGCTGCCCGGCGTGCGCGTGCGCAAGGTCTCGGACCGGACCTTCCTCATCCACCTCGGCGGCAAGATCGAGGTCACCGCCAAGGTGCCGCTGCGCAACCGCGACGACCTCTCCCGCGCGTACACGCCCGGCGTGGCCCGGGTCTGTCAGGCGATAGCCGCGAACCCGGACGACGCGCGCAGGCTGACCATCAAGCGCAACACGATCGCCGTGGTCACCGACGGCTCGGCCGTGCTGGGCCTCGGCAACATCGGTCCGGCGGCGGCGCTGCCGGTGATGGAGGGCAAGGCGGCGCTGTTCAAGAAGTTCGGCGAGGTCAACGCCTGGCCGGTGTGCCTGGACACGCAGGACACCGAGGAGATCATCCGCACCGTCGAGCTGATCGCGCCGGTCTACGCGGGCATCAACCTGGAGGACATCGCGGCGCCGCGATGTTTCGAGATCGAGCGCAGGCTGCGCGACAAGCTGGACATCCCGGTCTTCCACGACGACCAGCACGGCACCGCGATCGTGGTGGTCGGCGCGCTGCGCAACGCGCTGCGGGTGGTCAACAAGGACATCAGCCAGTGCAAGATCGTGGTGTGCGGCGCCGGCGCGGCTGGCTCGGCGATCATCCGACTGCTGCTGCACAAGAAGCCGGGCGACATCCTGGCCGTGGACATCGACGGCATCGTGCACGGCGGCCGGGAGAACCTGGACCCCAACCTGCGGTGGCTGGCCGAGCATACGAATGTCGACCAGGTCCAGGGCTCGGTCAAGGACGCGCTGGTCGGCGCGGACGTGTTCATCGGGGTGTCCGCCCCGAACCTGTTCGGCGCGGACGAGGTAGCCACCATGAACGAGCACCCGGTGGTCTTCGCGCTGGCCAATCCGGATCCGGAGATCGACCCGCTGGAGGCGCAGAAGCACGCCTCGGTGGTGGCGACCGGCCGCAGCGACTACCCGAACCAGATCAACAACGTGCTGGCCTTTCCCGGCGTGTTCCGCGGCCTGCTCGACGCGCACGCCCGCACCATCACCGACAACATGCTGCTGGCCGCGGCGGATGCCATCGCGGACGTGGTCGAGCCGGAGCGGCTCAACGCCTCGTTCATCGTGCCGAGCGTGTTCGACCCGAGGGTGGCCACCGCGGTGGCCGACGCGGTTGCGCGGGCGGTCGAAGGGGAGCGCGAAACCGTCTGAGGCGCGCGCACGCCTACGATTTCCCCGTGAGCCAATTCAGCCACCTGGACGACGCCGGGGCGGCACGGATGGTCGACGTGTCCGAGAAGGCCGTCACGGCCAGGACAGCGGTCGCCTCCGGGGTGCTGCGCACGACGACCGAGGTGATCGGTCTGCTGCGCGCGGACGGCCTGCCCAAGGGCGATGCCCTGGCCACTGCCCGAATTGCCGGGATCATGGCGGCCAAGCGCACTCCGGACATCGTGCCGCTGGCCCATCCGATCGCGCTGACCAGCGTCAAGGTCGATCTCTCGCTCGGCGACGCCGAGGTGTTCATCACCACGACCGTGCGCACCGCCGACCGGACCGGGGTCGAGATGGAGGCGCTGACCGCCGTCGCCGCGGCCGGACTGGCCCTGCACGACATGGTCAAGGGCATCGACCCGGCCGCCGTGCTGGACGCGGTCCGGGTGGAGCGCAAGGACGGCGGCAAGACGGGCACCTGGACGCGTGACGGGAGTGCTGATGAGTGAGAACCCGGGCCGGATCCCGGTCGAGGAGGCCGCCGCGGCCGAGGTGGGGTTGGCCAAGCCGGACGGGGCGCGCAGCGCGGCCGTCATCGCGGCCTCCAACCGGGCCGCTGCCGGCGTCTATCCGGACCGCACCGGTCCGGTCATCGTCGACTGGCTGGCCGGCCGTGGCTTCACCGTGGGCGACCCGATCGTGGTGCCGGACGGCGATCCGGTCGCGGTCGCGCTCAAGGAGGCGGTGTCCGCCGGCATCGACGTGGTCATCACCACCGGCGGCACCGGGATCAGCCCGACCGACCGCACGCCCGAGGCGACCCGCTCCATGCTCGACTACGAGGTCCCCGGCCTCGCGGACGCGATCCGCGCCTCCGGCGGGCCGCAGGTGCCCACCGCGGTGCTGTCCAGGGGGGTCGCCGGCGTTGCCGGGCGCACGCTGGTCATCAACCTGCCGGGGTCGACCGGTGGCGTGGCGGACGGCCTGCGGGTGCTCAGCAGCGTCCTGGAGCACGCGCTGGACCAGCTGCACGGCGGGGACCACAAGCCGGCGCAGCAGCACGAGCACGCGCACCGCAAGCCGGCGCGGGTGGTCCGGGCCGCGGTGACCGAGGAGTTGCTGTCCGTGGACGAGCACGCGGCACTGGTCAACCAGGACGCGGCGGGCGCGGTGGTGACCTTCTCCGGCGTGGTCCGCGACCACGACGGCGGCCGGACCGTGCGCGAGCTGGAGTACGTGGGGCATCCGAGCGCGGAGGCGGTCGTGGCGGAGGTTGCCGCGGATCTGGCCACCCGGCCGGGCATCAGGGCGATCGCGGTGAGCCATCGGCTCGGCCTGCTGGCCATTGGCGATGTCGCGCTGGCGGCTGCGGTGTCCGCCGATCACCGGGCGGCCGCGTTCGAGGTCTGTTCCGACCTGGTCGACGAGGTGAAACGGCGCCTTCCGGTGTGGAAGCGTCAGATCTTCGGCGACGGCGAAGAGGAATGGGTGAACATGCCCTAAGTCCACTGTGGACTTATATGGCCTCGGCCCCGGCAGACCAGATTCTGGAGTCTGCCGGGGCCGTGCCGTGAATCAGTTGACCGCGAAGGTCACTTGGTGACGAGCGACTGACCCGGGAAGATCAGGTTCGGGTTCGCCACGATGCTCTTGTTCTTGTTCCACAGCGCTTCCCAGCCACCGGCAACGCTCTGCTTCTGCGCGATGGAGGAAAGGGTGTCGCCGGCCGCGACGGTGTAGTCACCGTTGGACGCGCTCTGCGGCGCGGCGGTCGTGACGGCAGGCGTGGTCGCCTTGTGGGTGCTCTTCTTGGTGGTGGTGGGCACACTGCTGTGGTGCGACACGGTGGCCGAACCGCCGTGCTTGCCACACACCGGCCACGGCTCGGTGCCACGGCCCGCGGCGACGCGCTCGGCGACCGCGATCTGCTGCTCGCGGGTGGCGTTGGCCGGGTTACCGGTACCGCCGTTCGCCAGCCAGGTGCTCTCGTTGAACTGCAGACCACCGTAGTAACCGTTGCCGGTGTCGATGGACCAGTTGCCGCCGCTCTCGCACTGCGCGATCGCGTCCCAGTTGATCGTGCTGGTGTCGGCGCTGGCAGGGATCGCGGCGATCGACATCGGCACGGCCACGATGGCACCGGCGACGACGATCTTGGCAATGCCGCGAACGGCACGAGACTGCTTGCGGTGCTTACCTGCGAAAGAAACCATTGCCCTCTCTGCTACCGCGCCTGCTATCGAACCACGGGGGTCGAGCCATGGGTAATCGGCTCGGCCTTGGTAGGCCGATTGCGTTCACGTGTGCTCGCGCACTCGTGTTGCCCCGCGCCCCTGTCCGGAAGTTGTCTCTCACTCGGGGTTGGTTCCCAGGTGCCCGCTGGACAGGGTTTGGCGCACGGACTTCCCGGGTGTTGCCGTGGTTGGTCGGGGCCAACCGAATAGCGACCGTACGTAACTCTGGCCGAGATCGGAAATTTACCAAGCTGTGATGGTAGTCACAGTAACGCAGGACAACCCCCTCCGATCCGCCTTGTTTCCGCAGCTCAGGGCGTCGTTATCTGCCCGTGTCCTAGCCTGAAAACATCACGCAATGTGACCGATTTTTGCGACCTGGCTCACGTGTACCACCCCACTGAGCCATTAGTGAAATAGCCAAAATCCGTGCGGAAGCGTGCGCGGATTAGTTGCCCAAGAGGGCGAAATAGCCATTGACAAAGCGAGAATCGTGGTTTTCTGAACAAGGTCGAATTTCGCATTGTGGAAAACCGCAAATGCGGTGAAACAAGCCAC
The DNA here is from genome assembly GCA_035948315.1 of Pseudonocardiaceae bacterium. Classification (GTDB taxonomy): domain Bacteria; phylum Actinomycetota; class Actinomycetes; order Mycobacteriales; family Pseudonocardiaceae; genus CAJCJE01. Next base: position 38,893 of record DASZJG010000049.1, read on the forward strand.
ACAAACAGTGACGCCGCTGGTCAGCGAAGTGACCAGCGGCGCAACGAGTCGTATGTCCGGATTGGCGTGTTCAGCCGCCCGCGAACGGCGGCAGCACGTCCAGATCTGCCTTGTCCGGCACGGTGATCGCGCGGTCGCGCACCGCGACTCCGTCGAGTAGGAAGCTGCACCCCGTGAGGACCTTGGCGAAGCCGTGTCCACGCCGGGCGCGGAGCAGGTCGAGCACATCGTCCACACTGGGCGAGGGCGGCAGGGTGATCTGTTCCTCCGGCACGCCCGCGGCCGCGCGGGCGCCTGCGAAGTAGCGGACCCGAACCGTCAGCGCGGAGGGGGTGGGCCCCCGCCAGGGGGTTGGCAATGACACTGTCATCCTCCGATGGCGCTCATCGGCCGAATCGGCTGGGCGAAGCCGTCGGCGTTGATTTCGTGTCCTGCCAACTTGGTCCACATGCCGCCTCGCCAGAGATCGGCGATCTGCTCGTCGTCCGCGTCGGAACGCAGCGCGGCGCGCAGATCGGTTTCCCCTTGGGCGAAAAGGCAGTTGCGCATCTGGCCGTCGGCGGTCAGCCGGGTGCGTTCGCAGTCACCGCAGAACGGCCGGGTCACCGAGCCGATCACGCCGACCTCACCGGGCCCACCGTCGACCACCCACTTCTCCGCTGGTGCGCCGCCGCGCGGGGACGGACTCGGGGTGAGCCGGAACCGCTTGGCCAGCAACGAAAGGATCTCCTGGGCCGTGATCATGTCCGCGCGATCCCAGCCGTGCTGGGGATCGAGCGGCATCTGCTCGATGAAACGCAGTTGGTAACCGTTGTGCAGACAGTACTCCAGCAGGTCGACGGCCTCGTCCTCGTTCACACCGCGAAGCAATACTGCGTTCACTTTCACCGGGGACAGCCCGGCGGCCTTGGCCGCGGCGAGTCCGGCGAGTACGTCGTCGAGGCGATCGCGCCTGGTGATGGCCTTGAATCGGTCCTGCCGCACGGTATCCAGCGACACGTTGATCCGGTCGAGTCCGGCCGCGACCAGCGCGGGCGCCCGGCGGGTGAGGCTGATCCCGTTGGTGGTCATGGAGATCCGAGGTCGCGGTGCCAGCGCCGCGGTCGCCGCGATGATCCGCTCGACGCCCTTGCGCAGCAGCGGTTCGCCACCGGTGAACCGGACGTCGGTCACGCCGAGCCGCGTCACCGCGATGCGCACCAGTCGGATCAGCTCCTCGTCGGAGAGCAGATCGTCGCCGGGCAGCCAGTCCAGGCCCTCCGCCGGCATGCAGTAGGTGCAGCGCAGATTGCACCGGTCGGTCAACGAGACGCGAAGATCGGTGGCGACCCGGCCGAAGGCGTCCACAAGGGCGGGTGCGTCGGGCCGGATCAGAGCCGTCGTCGTGCTCGGCACGACCGGAATACCGAGGTCAACCGATGTCACACAACGAGCCTAGTCGTCCGGTTGGACGTTCAACCCGCCCGATATCGCCGGAAACACACTGACCTGTATCGGGTTCCGCGCCTGCGGCGATAGTCGCGATCTTGGGCCGCAGGCGCGGTAGCAATCCCGATCACGGCTGTATCACGGCATGAGTCTGCGTCGAGTCGGGCTCGGGTAGTCGTCGGTGTCACGCGGAGTCGACCGGCGCAGCCGGGAGCGTAATGTCCCATCGACCGATTTCCCGGCTACCATGTCTCTATGAGGAAGTGAGTTAGCTCGCCAGCCTCTTAGTTGCTAAGATTATTTGTATGCTGAGTAGGGCGGATGGAACATGACAGGCGCAACGGACTCATCGGGCGAAGGATCGGTCCCGCAGGACGTCAAGGAGCGTCTGGCCGCCCTGTCGCGTGAACTCAGCGGTGCGACCGTGCTGTTCCATGCCCAGGTCGCCGAGCAGGTCGGGCTGTCAACGACCGACCACAAGTGCCTCGACCTCGCGATGCGCGCGGACCACCCGCTGACCGCGGGCCAGATCGCCGAGCGGTCCGGCCTGTCCACCGGCGCGGTCACCGGCGTGATCGACCGCCTCGAACGAGCGGGCTACGTGCGCCGGGTCCGCGACCCGCAGGACCGGCGCAAGGTGCTGGTCGAGGTGTCCAAGGGCAACCTCGCGGCCTACGGCGACGCGTTCGACGGGCTCTGGCGTGCCCTCGACCGCGCCCTGGCCAGCTACACCTCGGACGAGGTGAAGGTCATCGAGCGCTATATCTCCGAGATGATCGGCGTGCTCCAGGCCGAGGCACGTCGCCTGGCCGCGCGCAGCTGAAGACACGTCGCTCGGCAACTGACACAGAACGATCGGGTACCAGCGTCCGCCCGACGATGACACTGCCGTGTTCGCGGCGATATTGTCTCGCGCGTGCCGCAATTTCGACTTTCTGAGGCCGCCCGCCTGCTCGGGGTCAGTGACGACACCGTGCGCAGGTGGGTCGATGCCGGGCTGATCCCCGCCGGTACCGACGCCGCCGGACGCAAGGTGGTCGAGGGTGCCGATCTGGCGTCCTTCGCCAAGAAGCAGGCGTCCGAGGTGGCCGATCCGACCGGAGTGGGGCGGTCGGCGCGCAACCAGTTCGTCGGCCTGGTCACCGAGGTGATCGCCGACAGGGTCATGGCCCAGGTCGAAATGCAGTGCGGACCGCATCGGGTGGTCTCGCTGATGAGCGCCGAAGCGGTCGAGGAACTCGGCCTTGCGCCCGGCGTGCTCGCGGTCGCGGTCGTCAAGTCCACTCACGTCGTCATCGAAACGCCAGGAGGCCGATCGTGAAGAAGCTTGCCGTGGTGCTGGTCGCGGGAGCGGCCCTGCTCGCCGGCTGCGGGGGATCGTCAACCGGTTCCTCCGGCAGCACGTCGTCGGCACCACCCAAGCCGTCCGGCAAGGTGCAGGTGCTGTACGCGGGTTCGCTGGAGAACCTGATGGAGAAGGACCTCGGTTCCGCCTACACCGCGGCCAGTGGCGTGCAGTTCGAGGGCACGCCGGCCGGTTCGACCGAACTCGTCAGCGACATCAAGGGCAAGGTGAAGCCGGCCGACGTCTTCATCAGCGCCAGCACCGACGCGAACAAGGGCCTGATGGGCGCGGCCAACGGCAACTGGGAGGACTGGTACGCGACGTTCGCGACCGCGCCCCTGGTGATCGGGTACAACCCGAACAGCAAGTTCGCCAACGACCTGAAGACCAAGCCGTGGCAGCAGGTCGTCACCGAGCCGGGCTTCCTGTTCGGCAGCACCGACCCGAAGCTCGACCCGAAGGGCAAGCTGGGCGCGCAGGCGCTGACGGCGGAGAACCTGCCGACCACCACCGCGCAGGTGTTCCCGGAGGAGCAGCTGGTGGGCCGGTTGCAGGCCGGTCAGCTGGACGCGGGCTTCTTCTACTCCAGTGAGGCCGCGGACGCGAAGATCCCGACCGTCACGCTGGGCAGCGTCGCGCTCAAGGCCACCTACACGGTGACCGTGCTGAACAACGCGCCCAACCAGGCGGCCGCGGTCAGCTTCGTGAACTACCTGCTCGGCAGCGATGGCCTGGCCCTGCTGCGCAAGCACGGCCTGACCGTGCAGCCGGTCAAGGTCACCGGGACCGCGTCCAAGGAGCCAGCCGGTTTGCAGGGCGTTCTTGGCGGCAAGTAGCGCGACGGCCCGCCGGGCCCGGTCGCATCCGCGCCGGGCCCGGTCGAGCCCGTTCCGTACGCCGCTGCCGTGGTTGGCGGCGCTGCTCCTGCTGTACCTGCTGGTCCCGTTGGTCGCGTTCGTCGCGCGGATCCCGGGCACCAATCCCTCGAACATGGCCGCGCCCGGTGTCGGCGACGCGCTGTGGATCTCGGTGGCGACCGCGAGCATCGCGACCGTCGTGGTCACCGTTTTCGGCGTTCCGCTCGGCTATCTGCTCGCCCACTCGCGTAGTCGCTTCGCGAGCGTGATCGGCGTGCTGGTGCAGCTGCCGCTGGCGTTGCCGCCGCTGATGAGCGGCATCCTGCTGATCTTCCTGGTCGGACCGTACGGGCCGCTCGGCGAGTTGTTCGGCGGCACGCTGACCGACGACATGACCGGCATCGTGCTCGCCCAGATCTTCGTCGCCGCCCCGTTCCTGGTGGTCTCCGCGCGCGCCGCGTTCGCGGCGGTCGATCCGGCGCTGGAGGACGTCGCGGCCACGCTCGGGCACGGCGCGGCCTCGCGCGCGCTGCGGGTGGCGCTGCCCAGCGCGGGACGCGGGGTGCGCGCCGGCATGCTGTTGGCCTGGCTGCGCGCGTTCGGCGAGTTCGGCGCGACCGTCGTGCTGGCCTACCACCCGTATTCGCTGCCGGTGTTCGCCTACGTCCAGTTCAGCAGCAGCGGGCTGGACGCGACCACGATTCCGGTCGCGGTCACCCTCGGCGCGGCCATGGTCGTGCTGCTGCTCTCCGACCGCTGGCCGAATCGGCGCCCGCACCGCCGCGCCGCCATCGAGCTGCCGGAGCCGCGCAGGCCGACCACCGCGACCAGCCCCCGGCTGGACTTCGAGCTGACCGCGACGCTCGGCGAGTTCCGGGTGGACGTCGCACACAGCGGCCAGGGCCGGCATCTCGCCCTGCTCGGCGCGTCCGGCGTCGGCAAGTCGGCGACCCTGCGCATGCTGGCCGGGTTGCTGGCGCCCGAATCCGGTTCGGTGCGGCTGGACGGGGTCGAGGTCAGCGGGCTGCCCGCGGAACGGCGCGGCATCGGCTACCTGCCGCAGGACTCGACCCTGCTGCCGCATCTGCGGGTGTGGGAGCAGATCACCTTCGGCATCGGCGCGGATCCGGCCCTTGGCGCGTACTGGCTGTCCCGGCTGAAACTGGACGGCCTTGCCGACCGCTATCCCAACCAGCTCTCCGGCGGCCAGGGGCGCCGGGTCGCGATGGCGCGGGCTCTGGTGCGACAGCCTGCCATGCTGCTGCTGGACGAGCCGTTCACCGGCCTGGACACGCCAGTGCGCGATGAGCTGCGCCGGGTGCTGCGCACCATGCAACGGGACACCGCGCTGACCACCGTGCTGGTCACGCACGACCCGGAGGAGGCCGCGCTGCTGGCCGACGAGGTGATGCTGCTCGCGGACGGCCGGGTGTTGCAGGCCGGCCCGACGCACACGGTGCTGGCCCATCCGGCCACCCCGCACGCCGCGCGCCTGCTCGGCATCCGCAACCTGGGCACGGGCACGCTCACCGACACCGGCCTGCGCGCGGGCTCGCTCGACATCCCGCTGGCCGAGCGGCCCGCCGCGCCGGGCACCGCGGTGTCCTGGTGCGTCCGGCCGGAGGACGTGCAGGTGGACGGGACCGGCGGGCATCCCGCGACCGTCCTGGACGTGGTCGCGCTGGGGCCGGTCACCGAGCTGACGCTGGAACTCGCCGGTGGCGGCGAACTCGCGGCGACCACCGCGAACGGACACGGGCTGGCGGTCGGGTCGAGTGTGGGGGTGGTCATCCCACCGGGTGCGCTCACCGTGTGGCCGGGGATCATAGACACATGACCGAGCCGAAGCGCTGGAACTACCTGATGGACATGGACGGTGTCCTCGTGCACGAGGAGCACCTGATTCCCGGGGTCGACAAGTTCCTCGCCGAACTGGTGGCCGAACAGATCCCGTTCCTGGTGCTCACCAACAACTCGATCTACACCGCCCGCGACCTGCGCGCCCGGCTGCTGCGCACCGGGCTGGACATTCCCGAGTCGTCGATCTGGACCTCGGCGCTGGCGACCGCGAAGTTCCTCGACTCGCAGCGGCCGGGCGGATCGGCGTACGTGATCGGCGAGGCCGGGCTGACCACCGCCCTGCACGCCGTCGGCTACGTGCTGACCGAGAGCGAACCGGACTACGTGGTGCTCGGGGAGACCCGCACCTACAGTTTCGAGTCGATCACCAAGGCGATCCGGCTGGTCGACGGTGGCGCCCGGTTCATCGCGACCAACCCGGACGAGAGCGGGCCGAGCCGCGAGGGCCTGCTGCCGGCGACCGGCGCGGTCGCCGCGCTGATCGAGCGGGCGACCGGCCGGGAGCCGTACTACGTGGGCAAACCCAACCCGTTGATGATGCGTTCGGCGCTGCGCGCGCTGGGCACGCACTCGGAGAACACGCTGATGATCGGCGACCGGATGGACACCGACGTGCGGTCGGGTCTGGAAGCCGGTCTCCAGACCATCCTGGTGCTGTCCGGGATCTCCGGCGCCGGCACGGAGGAACGCTTCCCGTACCGGCCATCGATGGTGATCGACTCGGTCGCCGACCTGATCGGCCGGGTGGCCGACCCGTTCAGCTCACCAGGCGACCGGTAGCCGGTACACGCCGCTGATCGCCACGGTTTCCTTGAAGGGCAGGTCATCGATGTCCGTGGTGAGCCGCAGCGTCGGGATCCGGCGCAGCAGCGTGCGGAAGGTGATCTCCAGTTCGACCCTGGCCAGGTTCTGGCCAAGGCACTGGTGGATGCCGTAGCCGAAGGACACGTGGTGCCGGTCGCCGCGGTGCACGTCGAACTCGGCCGCGTCCGGGAAGCTCGCGTCGTCCCGGTTGGCCGAGCCGAGCGAGAGCAGCACCCCCTCGCCCGCCTTGATGGTGATCCCACCGATCTCGATGTCCGCCTTGGCGAAGCGCGGCAGGCCGTCGATGATCGGCTGGTAGCGCAGCATCTCCTCGATGGTCTTGACCACCAGTTCCGGATCCGACCGCAGCGCTTCGAACGCGCCCGGCTCACGGAGCAGCGCGATGGTGCCCAGCGAGATCATGTTCGAGGTGGTCTCGTGGCCCGCGACCAGCAGCAGCATGGCCATACCGACGAGCAGTTCGTGGGTGAACACGCCGGTTTCCCGATTGCGTACGACCAACCTGCCGAGCAGGTCGTCGCCCGGTTCGGCTTCCTTGCCGGTGACCAGGTCGTCCATGAACTTGTTGAGCGCCTTGGTCGCCGCCGACATCGCCTCCTTGCCGCTGCTCGGCCGAAGCAGGATCTGGGTCTGTTCCTGGAAGAAGGGCCGCGACTCGGCCGGGACCCCGAGCAGTTCGCTGATGACCATGGCCGGTACCGGCGCGGCCAGGTCGCTGAACAGGTCGGCCTCGTTGCCGCCGGCCAGCATCGCGTCGATCCGCTCGTCCACGATCTCCTGGATGCGCGGGCGGAGTTCGTTGATCCGGCGCACGGTGAACTCGTTGACCACCATGCGCCTCGGCGCGCTGTGTTCGGGCAGATCCAGGCCGATCAGGGCCCTGCTGACGTCGGCGAAGTCCTTGCGCAGCTCCTCCTGCACCGGTGCGCGCAGTGGGAATTTCGGGCTGTTGCGGTCGGAGCTGAGCCTGATGTCGGCGAGCAGGGCGCGAACGTGCGCGTGCTGGGTGATCAGCCACGCCTCCTGGCCGGAGGCCAGGTGCACCTTGGTGATCGGTTCCTCCGCGCGCAGCCGCGCGTAGTCCTCCGGCGGGTCCATCGGGCAACGCCGGGTCAGCGGGTATTCCAGTGGTTTCGTCATCCAACCCCCTTAGATTGATAACTAATGAAAGTCTCCGTCAAAAAGTAGTAGCTGTCAATATTTAGCCGGTGTGGGGTGGGCGCCGAAGGGGTCGGCATGGCGCCTATGGTTTTGGTGTGGATGAGGAGGGTGACCGGGCGGGGGCGGAAGGCGCCACCTACGTAATCGGTGACGTACACGGGCATCGCGACGAGCTGATCGAGGCGTTGACCGACACCGGCCTGCTTGACGGGGAATCGTGGTGCGGCGGTGCCGCGCGGCTGTGGTTCCTCGGCGACTTCTTCGACCGTGGCCCGGACGGCTTCGGCGTACTCGACCTGGTCATGCGACTGGTCGAGGAGGCACCCGAGCAGGGCGGCGAGGTGAGCGTCCTGCTGGGCAACCACGAGATCCTCGCGCTGGGCATGCACCGCTTCGGCGACAAGGAAGTGCCCTCCGAGTTCGGCCCGCGCAGCTTCGAGCGCAGCTGGCGGCTCAACGGCGGTCAGGAGACCGATCAGGAGGCGCTGACCGACGAGCATGTCGAGTGGCTGACCACCCGCCCGGTGCTCGCCCTGGACGGCAGCCACCTGTTGATGCACTCCGACACCGTCGAGTACTTCAGTTGGGGCGACACGATCGCCGAGATCAACGCGGGTGTGGCCGAGGTGCTGGCCGGCAACGACATCACCGACTGGTGGGAGTGCTGGCGCCGGATGACCACCCGCTACGCCTTCCGTGGCCCGCACGGGCCGGAAGTGGCCGACCAGATGCTCGGCAGTCTCGGTGGCGAGCAGATCGTGCACGGTCACAGTGTGATCGCCGACCAGCTCGGCATCCAACCGGACGAAGTGGACGAGCCGTACCTGTACGCGGAGGGCAAGGTGCTCGGCGTGGACGGCGGCCTGTTCGTCGGTGGTCCGTGCCTGGTCGTGAAGCTGCCCTGGACCGAGTCAGACTGATCTTCCTCTCGACTCGTTCGGTCGGTCGGACCAGGATGGGGTGTGCGCTGCCACGCTGGCACGCCGGCACTTTCCGATCGGCAGGAGGAGCGTCATGTCGTCAACGTCCTACGCTTCGGGCACTTCGGACGTCCCGCTGCTCGGCGACACCATCGGCGCCAACTTCGACCGCACCGCGCTCGCGCACGGCGAGCGGGAGGCACTGATCGAGTTCAGCACCTCGCGCACCTGGACCTACACCGAACTCGCGGTCGACGTGAACGCGGTCGCGCTGGGCCTGTTGCGGCGCGGCATCGGCAAGGGCGACCGGGTCGGCATCTGGGCGCCCAACTGTGCCGAGTGGACACTCACCCAGTACGCGACCGCGAAGATCGGCGCGATCCTGGTCAACATCAACCCGGCCTACCGTGCGCACGAACTGGAGTACGTGCTCAACCAGGCCGGCGTGCGCATGCTGGTCGCGGTGTCCAAGCACAGGACGTCCGACTACGCGGCCATGATCGACGAGGTCCGGCCGCGTTGCGCGGCGCTGACGGACGTGATCCTGGTCGACGGTCCGGAATGGACAGACCTGGTCGCGCTCGGCCGGGAGCAGAACGTGGCGGAACTGATCGAGATCGAGAAGACGCTCTCCGCGGACGACCCGATCAACATCCAGTACACCTCGGGCACCACCGGATTTCCCAAGGGCGCCACGCTCTCGCACCACAACATCCTGAACAACGGCTACTTCGTCGGCGAACTGTGCCATTACACCGAGGCCGACAGGATCTGCATCCCGGTGCCCTTCTACCACTGTTTCGGCATGGTGATGGGAAATCTGGCCGCGACCAGCCACGGCTCGTGCATGGTGATCCCGGCGCCCGCGTTCGAACCGAAGACGACGCTGCGCGCGGTCACCGCGACCCGGTGCACGTCCCTCTACGGCGTGCCGACGATGTTCATCGCCGAACTCAACGATCCGGACTTCGACACCTTCGACCTGTCCAGCCTGCGCACCGGCATCATGGCCGGCTCGCCGTGCCCGGTCGAGGTGATGAAGCAGGTCATCGACAAGATGGGCATGACCGAGGTGTCCATCGCCTACGGCATGACCGAGACCTCGCCGGTGTCCACCCAGACCCGCAGCGACGATTCGCTGGAGCGTCGGGTCGGCACGGTCGGCCGGGTCGGGCCGCATCTGGAAATCAAGATCGTCGACCCGGAGACCAACCTGACCGTGCCGATCGGCGAACCCGGCGAGTTCTGCACGCGCGGCTACTCGGTGATGCTCGGTTACTGGGAACAGCAGGACAAGACCGAGGAGGCGATCGACGCGGCGCGCTGGATGCACACCGGCGACCTCGCGGTGATGGATGAGGAGGGCTACGTGAGCATCACCGGCCGGATCAAGGACATGGTGATCCGCGGCGGCGAGAACATCTATCCGCGTGAGATCGAGGAATTCCTCTACACCCACCCGGACATCCTCGACGCCCAGGTGATCGGCGTGCCCGATCAGCGCTACGGCGAGGAGTTGATGGCCTGGATCCGGTTGCGGCCCGGCGCGAGCGAGATCACCGTCGAGTCGTTGCGCGAGTTCTGCGACAACCGGTTGGCGCACTACAAGATCCCGCGCTATGTGCACATCGTCGAGGAGTTCCCGATGACGGTCACCGGCAAGATCCGCAAGGTGGAGATGCGGGAACGCGCCGCCGACATCCTCGGACTGTCGAGTTAGGACAATTCAGCGGACCGCGACGAGCACTGTGTCGTCGCCGTGCTGGTAGACCGTGCCGGCCGAGGAGAAACCGGCTGCCAGCAACAGTTCCGCGTGTTCGGCCGGGCTGAGCAGGTTGCCGCCGTGGTGCGCGATGGCGCGCTCGGAGCGTTGGGTGATCAGGTCGGCGAGTTCCGGTTCGGCCTGCGCCGCCGCCCACCAGGCGCTCCACTCCTCGTGGTCGTTGGCGCCCGCGCGCTCGTTGCGGCCCTCGCGCACGACGTGCACCAGCTCGCGCAGGGCGGGATCGTTGGCGGGCATGTGGTCGCCGTTGACGAACACGCCGCCGGGCCGGATCCGCGCCGCGAGCTTGCGGTAGAGCGCGACCAGCGGTTCCTGGTCCAGCCAGTGCAGCGCGGTGGTGGAGACGGCGGCGTCGATGACCGGGGGAACTTCGGCCGGCAGTTCGTCCTCGGTCAGGTCGGCGTCGACGAACTCGACGCGGTAGCCGTAGCGGGCGCGGCCGAGCGCGAGCAGCAGCGGGTCGGCGTCCACGCCGATGACGCGCAGGCCGGGCAGCCGGTCGGCGAGCCGCGCGGACAGCGAGCCGGGGCCGCAGCCGAGATCGAGCACGGTGGCTCCGACCGTTGGTTCCCTGGACCGGAGGATCTCCGCGACCACGTCGCCGATCACCGCGAACCGCTCCTCGCGGTCGGCGATGTAGTGCTCCTGCTGGGCGTCCCAGCGGCTGACCCAGGACCGGGCGAACTGAGTATCGAGGGTGGTCGTCATCACTACTCCATCACTGGCGATATGCTTAATGACAGTGATGAACCTAGCCGGAGGAGAGTGACTGGTCAAGTGGAATTCGACAGTCACACGAGTGGAGTTGTGCTGGCGACCGCCGAGGCGGTCAACGCGGTCGCGCCGGGCTGGTCTCGGGGCAGGCAGTACCAGCCGCCGACCGGCGACGCGCTGCGCGAGGCGGTGATCGAGGCACTGAACGCGGGCTCACGACGGGTCAGGCGGGACGCGACCGAGGCCGAGATCGCCGAACTCGCCGGCTACCTCGCCGAGCTGTACACCGTGTTCGGCCTGCTGGACATGGAGGATCTGGACGGCGCCTGCGAACTGGTCAACAAGATCCTGGTGGAAACCAAGGCGACGCCGATGCTCTCCCGGCACGACGGCGAGCCGTGGCACCTGCACTTCCACTCCCGCGACGCGTCCTGGTCGCAGGGCTGGGCCGGCTCGATGGCGACCGCGCTGGCGATGGTGCTCGGCAGCCCCATGGCCGAGCGGCTCGGCCTCTGCTCGGCGCCCTCCTGCGATCGCGCCTACGTGGACACCTCGCGCAACGGCGCGCGGCGGTTCTGCTCGACCGCCTGCCAGAACCGGGTGAAGGCAGCGACCTTCCGCGAGCGCCAGCGCAACGCGACGCCCTAGCGGCGTCGACGGCTCAGCGGCGTTTACGGCTCAGCGGCGGGTGGAGGCGCGGCGGGCCTCGCGGATCAGGCCGATCAACGCGAGGCCGAAACCCAGTGGCACTCCGACACCCGCCGATGCGTTGAGCCACACCGGCAGATCGTGCCGTCCGGTCAGGAACAGCACGAAGATCGCGGCGAGCGCGACAAGGCCGATGCCGAAGATCGCCACCGCGATCGGCATCAGCTTCAACCGGTTGGCCGGAGTTTGCACCCGGTCAGGATAACCCGCTGACGAGCCGCTTTCGCCTGCGGCGAACGTGATGCTGGACAGGTCGGGCGTGGGCCGCTCGGGTAACGGGCGTGCTTTTCGTCGGCGGTTGTCGCTACCCTGATGAGTACGCGTCTTGGGTACGCCCGGGGCGCGTTCGTCGTGTAACCAGCCGAAACCGGTTGGTGACACGGCAGAAGACGCATCAAGAGAGAACGGTGAGCGCGGTGCCGACCGGCAAGGTCAAGTGGTACGACTCGGAAAAGGGCTTCGGCTTCGTCACCCAGGACGGTGGCGAAGACGTCTACGTGCGCGCATCCGCGCTGCCGGCCGGGATTTCGGGGTTGAAAGCCGGTCAACGGATCGAATTCGGCATGGCCGAGGGACGTCGGGGACCGCAGGCCCTTTCGGTGAAGCTGCTCGACCCGCCGCCGTCGATCGTCGAGGCACGCCGCCGTCCGGCCGAGGAACTGCACGGCCTCATCGACGACATGATCAAACTGCTGGAGAGCAAGGTCCAGCCGGAGCTGCGGCGCGGCCGCTACCCGGAGCGCAAGACCACCAAGCTGGTCGCCGAGGTGGTCCGGGGCGTCGCGCGGGAGCTGGATCCGGGCTGATCAGGTGCCCTGGTCCTCGCAGAGGTTGTCGCCGGCCTTCGGATAGGTCGGCGACCCGTTGGCCGCGTTGGTCAGCACCCACGTTCCCCTGGTGAGCGCGGCGAAACCGCCGTTGGTGAGCGGAACGAGGCTGGTCGAGGACTGGTAGATCTCGACGACCACCAGCTGGTCGCCCGAGGGCGGCCGGACCGTGTACGCGTACTGCTGGCTGGCCGGGAACAACGGGCTGCACGCCACGTAGCTGCTGCCGTTGGCCGCGTTCTTGTACTCGGCTGCGACCTGCCAGGGTGTGGTCGCCACCGACTCCGGCGCGGACACCTGCACGATCTGGCCGTCCGGCACCGACACCACGGTCGCCGCGGCGCCGTTGGCCTGGCAGTTGTGCAGGCCGGTGATGTCGCAGTACTGGGTCGGCGGTACCTGCACGGTGCCCGTGCCGACGAAGATGGTGAACGCGGGCGGCGGGGTCGAACAGCCCGCGACGATCAGGCCGGCAGCGGCCAGCAGCGGCAGTCCCATCCAGCGAAGTACGTTACGGCGCACGTTGAAGGACCCTACGGTCCTGGTGGCGGATCTGCTCAGCCCGGTCCGTCCACCCGTTCGGTGGGCATCGCCCTGGTCCCGGAGGGGCCGGCCGAGGGTCGGTCGGCGGGTCGCTCGTAGGGTGCGTCGTTGGCGAAAGCCGCAGCTGGGACGGGGTTTCCGCGGCGTAGCGGAAGGCTCGGCAACAGCGTTCCGCCGCGCCTGGTGACGAAGGTCTGCGCCCCGCCCGCGGCCATCAGCACGGCGATCACGGTGAAGCCCAGCCAGAACGTCGTGGGCAACAACACACCGATCGCGCCACCGAAGACCCAGGACAGCTGCAGGATCGTCTCGGACCGGCCGAACGCGGAGGCCCGCGATTCCTCGGGCAGGTCCTTCTGGATGGTCGCGTCCAGACTGATCTTGGCCAGCGCGCTGGCCACCGACGCGCACAGCGCGGCAATGGCCGCACTGCCGATGCCGGGCAGGACGGCCGCGAGCACGGTGCCGGCGAGCGCGGCGGCGACACAGCCGAGGATCACCTGGTCGGGTTTGCCGAACTGCAATCGCGCGCCGATGCCGTTGCCGACGAACCCGCCGAGCCCGGCCGCCGCGCCGATCAACCCCAGCAGCAGCAACTGCTTGGTCGGCGAGTGCACCGTCAGTGACTTGATCACGAACGCGGGGAACAGCATGAGGAATCCGGTCATCAGCCGGATCGTGCCGTTGCCCCACAGCGCCACCACGACCTGCCGGCCCAGCGGCTGTTTGGCCTTGCGCGGGTGCGAACTCAGGCTCGTCGGCACCTCGCCCTCGGTCACCTCGACCCAGGCCGGGATGCGCAGGCAGAGCACGGCGTCGGCCACGCACAGCGCGGCGGTGAACCACAGCGCGCCGGGCGAGCCGAACAGCTTGAGGAACCCGGCGCCGAACGCGCCGAACACCGCACCGGCCGCGAGGCCGAACACGGTCAGCCGTGCGTTGGACTTGGACAGCGTGATGCCCGAGGGCAGCACCCGGGGCGCCACGGCCCCCTTGAGCACGTCGAAGGACTTGGACAGCACCAGCGTGCCGAGCGCGGCCGGGTAGAGCATCCAGTCGTCGAAGTGCAGCGCCATCACGACCGACAGGAAGCCCTGGCCGATGCAGGAGACCGCGAGCGCGATCCGGCGCCCACGCTGGATCCGGTCCAGCAGCGGACCGATCACCGGCGCGATCAGCGCGAACGGCGCCACCGTGATCAACAGGTAGAGCGCGACCTTGGTCTTGCTCTCCGCGGTCGCGGCGGAGAAGAACAGGGTGTTCGCCAGGCCGACCGCCATGGTCGCGGACGAGGCGTAGTTGAGCATCACCGCGTAGTTCAGCGCGGCCATGCCGGACTCGCGGGCGCCGTCGGCGTGCACGGCGCGCTGGAACATGGCGACGCCCTGCTGGGTCAGCTGCCGGCTGCGCCAGGCCGCGACCCTGGCCACGGTCAGCTTCTTGGGCAGCGTCGGCGGGGTCGGCCCGTTCTGGTCCGCGGCCTGCTCGTGGTCGAGGCGACGGGTGTTCGGGTCGTACGGCACCCGGCCGGGCGGCGGCGGAGCCGACCTGGGCGGTGGAGGTGGGGGGGCCTGGTGCTGCTGCGGCGGCGGCGCCGAGCGCCAACCACCCGCGCGGCGTGGCGGAAGGTCACCGGAGGGCTGGTCACCGGGCGGGTAGCCGTTGGGCTGGTAGGTCTCGGGACGGTGCGGGGCCCGACCGGGCGGCTCCTGGCGATGACCGATGGCGCTGGTCCTCGGGTCCTGACCTGCGTCGTCGTCGCCCACCCAGGGGCCCTGCACGACGCGCTTGCGGCCACCACCGCTCCAGCCCGGTCGCCCGCGACGGGCATCACCGGGTTGGCCAGCCGAGTTGCCGCGAATCACAGTTCCATCCTGCCTCACCGGGCAAGCGGCCGGGCGGACAACCCGGCTGTCGGGCGCAGGTTGTCCAGATTCACGCTACCGTTCGCGCAATCGAAAACAATCACGCTGCGTAATCAGGTTGCCTCGTCCGACAAATGGGCGAGCGGCTGCGGAGTGGCAGGGGGTAGTGGGGCACAATCTAAGGCTGTGATGCCCACCTCGAACTGCCCGCCCAGTGCAGATCACGCAGTCGCCGACCCGACGTCGACGGCCGCACCCGACCCCGAGCTGGCGGCAGCCGTCGAGGTCGCGCGGGCCGCGGCGATCGAGGAGGCCGGCGGCGAAGACGTCGGCACGTACGTCGGCGTCGAGCCGGAGTCGGGCGGCGCGGCCACTCACCTCTTCGACGCGAACGTGCCCGGCTACCGGGGCTGGCGCTGGGCGGTCACCGTCGCGCACGCCGGTGCCGGCGAGGCCGTGACCATCAGCGAGGTCGTGCTGCTGCCCGGCCCGGACGCGCTCACCGCGCCCAGCTGGGTGCCCTGGCAGAACCGCGTACAGGCCGGCGACCTCGGCGTCGGCGACCTGCTGCCGACCAACCCCGGCGACGCCCGGCTGGTCCCGGCCTACCAGGCCGAGGACGACGACGAGGCGGTCGCCGAGGTGGCCACCGACATCGGCCTTGGCCGGGTCCGCGTGCTCTCCCGCCTCGGCCGCTACGACGCGGCCGACCGCTGGCAGGCAGGCGACTTCGGCCCCGAATCCGACATGGCCCGCAGCGCGCCCGACCACTGCGGCACCTGCGGCTTCTACCTCTCGGTCGCCGGCTCGATGCGTGCCGCGTTCGGCGTCTGCGGCAACGAGTTCGCGCCTGCCGACGGCCGGATCGTGCACGTCGAGTACGGCTGCGGCGCGCACTCCGAGGTCGAGCTGGACACCAGCTCCCCGGTCCCGGTCTCCGAGCTGGTCTACGACGACACCACGCTCGACGTGGAACCCGCGCTGACCGCCGACGAGCCGGTAGCGGAAGAAGCGGAAGAACCGGCCGATGAGGCAGTTGCCGAAACGGCCACCGACGAGTGACCACCGTGTCAACGGCGGCGGACCCGTTCGGCACGGCCGCGCTGCGTGATTCCGTTCTTGCCGCCTGGCGCGACTCGCCGACCCGGTTCCGCGAGGACGCCAATGCCGAGGAGGACCTGCGCCTCGGCGGCTATCGCGACCGGATGCTGGTCGAGCTGGCCCAGAACGCGGCCGATGCCGCCGTCAGCGCGGGTGTGCCCGGTCGCTTACGGCTGGCCGTCGTCGACGGCGAACTGCGGGTGGCCAACACCGGCGCACCGCTGACCGAGGAGGGCGTTGCCGCGCTCGCGTCGCTGCGCGCGTCGGCCAAGCGCAGCGGTGAGCAGGTCGGCCAGTTCGGGGTCGGTTTCGCGGCGGTGCTCGCGGTGACCGAGGAACCGCGCGTGGCCTCCTCGACCGGCGGGGTCCGGTTTTCCGCCGCGCACACCCGAGAGTCGATCGCCGATCATGATCGGCTCGGCGCGGTGCTGGCCGCGCGCGAGCACGAGGTGCCGGTGCTGCGGCTGGCCTGGCCGGTCGAGCACACCGAGGACCCGGTCCCGGCCGGTTTCGACACCGAGGTCCGGCTGCCGCCGCGTCCCGAGGTCGATCTCGACCAACTGTTGGCCGCCGCTGCCGAGCAGGCGCCGGATCTGTTGCTCGCGCTGCCCGGTCTGGCCGTCATCGAGATCGGCGACGAGCGCTGGGAGCGGACCGAGGGCGACAAGCCCAGTGTCATCGAACTGCGCGGGCCCAGGTCCGTCACGCGCTGGCTGACCAGGCGCAGCAGCGGCACGCTGACCGAGGCGCAGTCGCAGCGGCTCGGCGTCGAAGCCCGCTCCCGCGCGAACTGGACGGTCTGCTGGGCGGTGCCGCTGGACGCCGACGGCGCGCCGCTGCCGACCTCCGACGAGGTGCTGCACGCGCCCACCCCGACCGACGAGCGGCTGTCGCTGCCGGCGCGGCTGCTGGCGACCCTCCCGGTGGAACCGTCGCGGCGCAGGCTGCTGCCCGGCCCGGCCACCGACGCGGTGCTGGCCGCGGCAGCCGCCGAGTACGCGGCGCTGGTCGCGACGCTGCCGACCGAGCACCGGCTGGCCCTGGTGCCGCTGCCCGGCTTCCCACGCTCCGAAGTGGACGGACAGCTGCGGGCGGGCGTGCTCGCCGCGCTCGCGGACGCGTCCTGGCTGCCGACCGAAGCCGGTCCGCTGCGTGCCCCTGCCGGGGCGAGCGTGCTGGACCTGCCCGATGCCGACCTCGCCGGTCTGGTGGTTTCGCTGGTGCCCGGCCTGCTCGCCGGCGGTTTGTCCGAACCTGCGCACGCGCCCGCGCTCGCCGTGTTCGACGTGCGCCGGGTCCGCGCCGCCGACCTGGTGACGGCCGTGTCCGGGATCGACCGCGAGCCGGCCTGGTGGGCTCGGCTGTACGCGGCGCTGAACCGCTGGGTCGCCGCGGACGCGGACATCGCGGACGAACTCGGCGGCCTGCCGGTCCCGCTGCTCGACGGCCGGATGTCCTTCGGCCCGCGTGACCTGCTGCTGCCCACGGCCGAGGTCGGCGAGCTGCTGTCCGAAGTGGACATTGTCGGGCTGCGGGTCGCCGATCCGGACGCGGTGCATCCGCTGCTGGAGCGGCTCGGCGCCCGGCACGCGGACGCGCTGGACCTGCTCGACGCGCCCGCGCTGCGCGACGCGGTCGCCAACAGCATCGCCGACGCGCAGTCCGGAGTGGACGTCCAGGGCCTTGTCGACACCGTCCTGCACCTGGTCGAACGGGCCGATTTCGGGCCGGGCGAACGGCCGTGGCTCGGCGATCTCGCGCTGCCCGACGATCAGGGTGGCACCCGGCGCGCTGCCGAACTGGTGCAGCCGAACGCGCCGCTGCTCAGCGTGCTCGCGGACGACGCGGTCGGCTCGGACGCGCCGCTGGGCGTGCTCGGGTCCGAACTGGCCGATGACTGGGCGCCGCGCGTGCTCGCCGCCGTCGGCGTGCTGAACACGTTCGCGGTTGTGGTGGACGAGTCGCCGTCCGGACCGGACCACGATCTGGCCGACGAGGCCGAATGGTGGGAGTGGATCGAGGGCGACGTGTCGCCGCCGGAGACCGTGCTCGGCATCCGCGACCTCGACCTGGTCGACGAGGAGTCCTGGCCGGCCGCGCTGCGGCTGCTGGCAGGCGAACCGGACACCGCCCGCGCGCTGGCCGACCCGGCCGGCTACTCGGCCTGGTGGCTGGCCCGCTACGCGCTGCTCAGCGGGCATCCGCCGCTGTTCTGGCGGCTGCCCAGCGCGGTCGACCTGGTCGGCCTCTACGACGAGGTGCCCGATCTCGGCCTGTCCGCGCAGCTGCTCAGCACCGTCGGTGTGCAGGCCGAGCTGGTGATCTCGGACGCGCCGGACGCGCAGGAGATGTTGCAGCGCCTTGGCGATCCGGAGCGCGAGGTGTCCTCGGGCACGGCCATGCGCATGCATGCCGAACTGGTCGCGGCGATGGCGGCGGGCGGTTTCGATCCGACCGACGTGCAGCCGCCGGACCGGGTGCGCACGATCGCGGGTGAGACCGCGGACGCTGCCGACGCGGTGCTGCTGGACCGGCCCTGGTTCCTCGCGGCGCTGCCGGAGAACCGGGTGCTGGCCGCGCGGGTGCTGCCGGTCACCGAGGACGTCGAGTTCGACCCGATCGAGAACCTGGCCGAGCTGTGCAACATCGCGCTGGCCAGCGAGGTGGTCAGTGCCGCGCCCGCGCTGGCGGGCGAGCCGGTGGCCTGGTCGGACCTCGGTGCGATCCGATTGGCGTGTTCGCTGCTCGGCGTGCACGTGCCGGACGGGCTGGTGTTCGTCACCGACGAGCTGGTGGTGGACGGAGCGCGGGTCGACTGGTGGGTGATCGAGCACGAGTACGGCGCGGACACCGTCTACGCGGAGGACACCTCTGAAGGGCTGGCCAGGGCGCTGGCCTGGGTGTTGGACCGCTGGTCGGACCGGTGGCTGCTGGCCGGCCTGCTCACCGACCCGACGGCCGGAACCGCCCTGCGCTAGTCGATTCCGCGTTGGTCGGCGATCTGCTGCGCCGAGCGGGAGCCGCGGCGGGCGGCGTCACGCTGCCAGTGGACGATGCCCATCCCGATCAGGCCGAGCACCCAGCCGGCGAGGCAGGTCCACAGCCAGACGGTCGGTGGGCCGGTGTGGAAACCGAGCCGGGCGACGAGCAGCACCACGAACGCGACGAACCACAGGCCGATGCCGATCCACAGCGGCGGCCGCAGATCGGTGAGCCTGCTCGGCAGCGGCGGCGGTTGCCGCAGGGTCTGTTCGGGCACGTCAGCAGCCTATCGGACACGCGCGGTAGTGGGGACGAACACGTGTTGCCGAGATAGTTCGTGAGCTACACTAACTACGTGACAGAGTCCGGTGTGGGGGAACGTTCCCTCGCCAGCCGGTTGCGGCTGGCGGTGGTGCGGCTCAACCGCAGACTTCGGGCGCAGCGCACCAACTCCGAGGTGTCGCTCACCCAGCTCGCCGCCTTGTCCACGGTGTACAAGTGCGGCCCGCTGACGCCGGGTGAGCTGGCCGCCAAGGAGGGCGTGCAGCCGCCGTCGATGACCAGGGTCATCGCCGCGCTGGAGGAGATGGGCTTCGTCACCCGAGCGCCGCACCCGACCGACGGGCGCCAGGCGATCGTCGCGCTCAGCGAGGCCGGGCGGGCTTTCCACGACGCGCAGGTCAGCGCCAAGGAAGCGTGGCTGGACCGTCGACTCGCGGAGTTGACGCCGGAAGAACGGGAGCTGCTGGACAAGGCAGCCGAGATCATCGACAGGATGGCGGGGAAGTAACGCGGTGCGGACCCAGGTGAACGCAACGGAACAAGAGGCCACCACCCCTATCCGGGACCGATCACCATCCACTTCGGACCAACCACCGCCGAGGCCTTCGAAGTTCGCCTCGCTCAAAACCATGTTCGGCTCGCTGTCCGAGCGCAACTACCGGCTGTTCGCGTCGGGCCAGATCGTGTCCAACATCGGCACCTGGATGCAGCGCGTCGCCCAGGACTGGCTGGTGCTGGAACTGTCCGCGCGCAGCCCGATGGCACTGGGCATCGCGACCGCGCTCCAGTTCGCGCCGACGCTGGTGCTCTCCGCGTGGGCCGGCATGCTCGCCGACCGGATGGACAAGCGGAAGCTGGAGATCGTCGTCCAGGCCGGCATGGGCGCCTCCGCGCTCGCGCTGGGCCTGCTGGTGGTCACGAACTCGGCCGCGCTCTGGCAGGTCTACCTGATGTGTTTCCTGCTCGGCTGCTTCGCCGCGATCGACCAGCCGGTGCGCCAGTCGTTCGTGATGGAGATGGTCGGCAAGCCGCAGTTGCCGAACGCGGTCGCGCTGAACTCGATGACGTTCAACCTGGCCAGGATTGTCGGCCCGGCCATCGCCGGGGTCCTGATCAACCTGATCGGCACCGGCTGGGTGTTCCTGCTCAACGCGGGCACGTTCGTCGCGGTGATCACCGGCCTGATCATGATGGATCCGGCCAAGCTCTACCGGGGACCGAGAACGCCGCGCAGGCGTGGCCAGCTCATCGAGGGCATTCGCTACGTGCGCGGCAAGCCGGATATCCTCGTGGTGCTGGTGCTGATCTTCTGCGTGAGCACGTTCGCGATGAACTTCCAGGTCACGCTGGCCAATGTGGCGGCCAACGTGTTCCACCGCGGCGCGACCGGCTACGGCCTGCTGACCACGATGATCGCGGTCGGCACCCTGTTCGGCGCCACCCTGGCCGCGCGCCGCTCGTCGCGCGGCAGGCCGACCAGGAAGATGTTGATCGGCGGCGCGCTGGTGTTCGGCCTGCTGGAGGCCGGCCTGACCGTCATGCCGACCTACCTGAGCTTCGGGCTGACGCTGATCCCGGTCGGCGCGGCCATGCTCACCTTCACGGTCACCGCGAACTCCTCGGTGCAGCTCTCCGCCAGCCCGGAGATGCGCGGCCGGGTGATGGGCCTGTACATGCTGGTCTTCCTGGGCGGGAACCCGATCGCGGGCCCGTTCACCGGCTGGCTGGCGGAGGCGTTCGGCGGCCGGTCGCCGTTCCTCGTCGGCGGCGGGATCGCGGTGCTGGCCGCGTTGGTGCTGGCTGTGATCGTGCGCACTCGGCGGGCCAGGGAGACGGCTCCGCTTGACGCGTCAGCTGAAGTTAGCCTAACCTAACCTTGCTCGCTTCGTGGTGGGAGCGGCAGTCAGTTCGGGAATACGGTGAGGTCCCGCAATCGCACGTCACGGCGGTTGCGGGACCTCTTTCGTTGGTAGGCACCCGGTCAGCCGCCGATCGGCCAGGTGTGCACCGGCTCGCCGGTGTGCATCAGCTCCACATAGGCGCGGAACATGCCGAGCACCGCGTTCTCCCGGGACGACCCTCGGGCCTCCAGCGTGGCGACCGTGTCCAGCTGCCAACTCGCGCCGGTGCGCCGCCGCAGGCAGCGCTGCTCGATCACGTCGAGATAGCGGTCCGCCGCCGCGTCGGTCATGCCCAGCTCGCGCAGGCCCTCGTGGGCCATCGGCAGCAATTTGCGCAGTACCAACTCATCCGGTGGTACGGAGCCCAGTCCCGGCCAGTACAACTGCGCGCCCATGCCGAAACGGGCACCGGCGAGCAGATTGTCCTCGGCGGCCTTGAAGGACATTCGAGTCCATAGTGGACGTCCGAGTGAGGTGAGGGCGCGCTGCGCGCCGTAGAAGAACGCGGCATTGGCCATCATGTCCAGCACGGTCGGACCGGAGGGCAGCACCCGGTTCTCCAGCCGCAGGTGCGCGACGCCGTCCACGATGTCGTAGACCGGCCGGTTCCATCGCCAGATCGTCCCGTTCAGTGCGCGCAACTCGCCAAGTTCCGGCGCGCGCCCCTCGGCCAGCACCGCGAGCGGATCCTCCAACGAGGTTTCCGGTAGCAGGCCGGGAAAATATCGGACGTTCTCTTCGAAAAGGTCGAAAACCGAGTCGATCCAGCGTTCGCCGAACCAGACCCTCGGCCGCACGCCCTGGTTGGCGAGTTCGGCGGGACGGGTGTCGGTCGCCTGGAGGAACAACGGGATCCTGGTTTCCTGCCACAGTGCCTTGCCGAGCAGGAAAGGCGAGTTGGCCCCGACGGCAACTTGCACACCGGCAAGACACTGGGCCGCGTTCCAATACGCGCTGAAATCCTGCGGTGCGGTCTGGATGTGCAGTTGCACGGACGTGCAGGCCGATTCGGGCAGGATCGAACCGACCCGGGTGGTCAACCGGTCCACTGAACCTGTCTGGTCCGGTGCACCCTCCAGATTGAGCAGCATGTCCTCACCGCGCGCCGCGAAGATCTCGGTGTTGAGCTTCGCGTAGCGGGCGCCGTTGGACAGCCACTTCGGGTCGAAGTGCTCGTAGCGCAGGGTTGGCAGGGTCCCGATCATCACCAGGGCGACGCCGAGTTCGCCTGCCAGGTCGTCCGCGACCAGCAGCGATGCGCGCAGTTCCCGTTCCATGCGCAGCGCCTGGTCCCCGTGTAACGGTCGGGGCGGCACGTTGACCTCGATGTTCTGCTGGCCGAGTTCGGTGGTGAAGGCCGGATTGTTCATCTTCTCCAACACCACGGCATTGGCCATCGCCGGCCCGAACTCCCCGTTGATCAGGTCGAGTTCGATCTCGAGACCGACTTTTCTTTGTTGGAAAGAAAAACGTTCACCGTCCAGCATGATGGCCAGCGCGTCAAGACAGCGACGCACTTTTTCGCGGAATTGTTGCCGGTCAACGCTGCTGGCCGCCCGCCACGCGGCGTCCTGTCTCATTGCCCGCCCTCCCAAGGCACTTTCGTACGGTCGCTCGACGGTCTGGGTGGCAGGGTTTCCTCGCGTCCAGATCTGATGCTTTACCTCCGCGCCGAAAAACCACCGTGACACGGCTTTGGACGATCGTCCAGCGGCCAAACCGGTGCTGTGTGCCGGGCGTTGTGAGAACGGCGTGATGGGCGCCGCGCCGCTGTTACTGCCTGGGGGTTCCCGACTCCCATCCGTCGAGCACAGCGGGGTGGTGGCAGACTCACCGGACGTGCCGAGCATGATCGAGATCAGGGACCCGGATGATCGTCGAGTCGACGACTTCCGAGACCTCACCACCGCCGACCGGCGTCCTGATCGACCAGGGGGCCGGGGTTTGGTGATCGCCGAGGGCACGGTCGTGATCAGTCGGTTGTTGAATTCGGCATATCCGGTTCGGGCATTGCTCGGCGTGCCTGGACGAATTGAACAGCTCGGTGCCGAACTGTCCAGTTTGGATGCGCCGGTATACATCACCTCGGCGGACGTGATGGCAACCGTTGTCGGCTTTCATCTCAATCGCGGAGTGCTCGCCGTCGCGGACCGCGCGCCCCAACCCGACCCTGCCGAGTTGGCCGACAGATCACGGCTGCTCGCGATGCTCGAGGGCGTCGGTGATCACGAGAACCTCGGTTCGATATTTCGCAACGCGGCCGCACTAGGCGTGGACGGCGTGCTGCTCGGCCCCGGCTGCGCCGACCCGCTCTACCGGCGCAGCGTCCGGGTGTCGATGGGGCACGTGCTGCGCGTCCCGTTCGCCACCGTGCCCGACCTGGACACCGGCCTGGCCCTGCTGCGCGCGGCAGGCCACCGCGTGCTCGCGCTGACCCCTCGCCCGAGCGCGACCGCGCTGGCCAAGGTGCGGCCCAGCGAACGGGACACGGTGCTGCTCGGTTCGGAGGGGCCCGGCCTGACCGAGCAGGCGCTGCGCCGCGCGGACGAGCAGGTGCGCATCCCGATGGCCGAAGGTGTGGATTCCCTGAATGTCGCCACGGCGGCGGCCGTGGTGTTTCACGCTTTGGGCCGAGGTGAGTAATTTCGTGGTCAGCGGTCTTGTCGAGAACGGAGGTAGGCCGGTGCAGCTTCGCGCCCGCGACGGTCGCGCGGTACTGGCCGAGGACGACATCGAGTTCGGCATCGGCGGGGGGATCGATGAAGGCGACGGCGCCGAACTCGACTCGGACGGGATCCAGCTCGACGCCGACCTGGCACGCGCCCTACAGGAGTGGGCGAGGGTCGCCGAGGCGGTCGCCCGGTCGGTGCACACCGACGGCGGCGCCAGCGCGGCAGGCGGCCTGATCTCGCGGCGCGGTCGCCAGCTCGCCACCCGGCTGGCCGTCGAGATGGGCACGGTGATCAGCTACGTCGACCCGCTGACCGGCGAGGTCGTCGACGTCGGCGAGCCGGAGGACGACTGGCCGCCGCGCCGCGCAGGCGGCGCCCACGCCGTGCCGAGCGACCGCGAGCGGCCCGACCGACCCGCCCAGCGCACGCCCTGGGGGACCGGCCTGGTGGTCAGCGCCTTCGCCGCGATGATCGTGCTGTTCGCGGTGATCGCCCTGTCCGAGGCGCTGGGCGCGGCCAGCCGCTGGCTGGCGGTGGCCGCGAACGTGATCATCGCGCTCGGCCTCGCCCCGTCCATCTGGCTGGCCCGCAACGTGCCGGTCTGGCGCTGGGTCGCCTACGGCGTGATCGGCGGCATCGTGCTGGCCTGGATCGCGCTGCTGTTCACCCTGCTCTGACCCCTCGTCGAAGGGCCGGAGCAGGGCGTTCGGTCAGCCGCGCTGGCCGCGGACGCCGAGCAGCACGTCCTCCCAGGACGGCACGATCGGGTGGTTCTTCTTGCCACGCTTCGGCGGGGTCGGGGGCTCCTTGCGCGCGGCGGGCTGTTCGGGCGTGCGTTCCGGTTCGGGCACCAGCGTGGTCTGCTCCGGCTCGGGCTCCTCGGCCACCGGCTCGACCTCGACCGGCTTGGGCGCGGGCTTCGGGGCCGGCTTGGCCGGGGCGGGCTTGGCGGCGGCCGGCTTCGGCGTCGCCGGCTTGGCCACCGGCGGCTTGGTCGCCGGCTTGGCGACCACCGGTTCCGGTTCGGGCTCGGGTTCGATCTCGGGTTCCGGCTCCGGCTCGATGACCACCGGCCTGCTCGCCCGCACCGGCGGAGCGGGCTGGGCCACCGGTGCAACCGGAGCCACTGGCTCCTGTTCGATCTCCGGCTCGTCCTCGACCGCCCGGACCGGCGCCATCTCCATGGCCTGCCTGGCCAGCTCGGTGACCGGCCGGACCGTGCGCAGCGGCCGGACCGGCGCGTTCGGGTCCATCAGGTCGAGCGCGGGCTCGTCGAGCGGGGTGACCGTGCCGCCGTGCGCGCCCGGGTGGAACGCCCAGTGCGCGTGGTTCTCCGACCGGCCGGTCTGCCACGACAGCTGCACGACCCACTTGCCGTCCTCGCCGCGCCAGGAGTCCCAGGTGACCGTCGCGTAGTCCTGGCCACGCAGGCCGAACGCGTGCGCGGCGACCTCCGCAAGCGTTTGCACATCCGGACCGTCCTCCCGGACCGGGTGCGCCCGCTGCGCCAGTTCAGCCGTGCGGGACCGTTCGAGTAAAACCGGGTATGCGTACCTCTCCACCTTGTTCGCGGGTAGCCCGGACGCTGCCGCGATCTGGTCTACGGACTCACCCGCACGAATGCGGGTCTGGATCTCACGAGGACGCATCTGGCTCTCCAGCTCGATGGCGATCTGGCCGAGTCGGGTGATGTCTCCTCTGGCCGCCGCGCGCAGTCGTTCGTCCGCGGGAACGGTGAACCGCTCACTGCGCGTGAGGTCCTCAAGGATGACGGTCTCACCGTCCTCGCTGAGTCCCACGACTCGCAGCGCACGCATTACGGCCTCCTGATGACTTCACCTCGCCGGGTATGACGTTATGTCGGCGCGCCTCCTTGACGGGGCAGGCGCGCCGAGTCCATCGAGATCCAAGTGTGATCCTGCCGGCCCCGCGCTGTCTTCCGGTTTGGGCAATCCCACACTCGGCCTCATGTCGTCAATCCGCTCTTCGGTGTCTCTTCGGTAGGCCGAACTTGCTTATGCAGCGCCCAATCGAGCGACAATCCAGTCGATGCACTCGGTGAGCGCGGTGATGTCGGCAGGCTCGATCGACGGGAACATCGCGATCCGCAGCTGGTTGCGGCCGAGCTTGCGGTACGGCTCGGTGTCCACGATCCCGTTGGCCCGCAACACCTTCGCCACCACCGAGGCGTCCACCTCGTCGGTGAAGTCGATCGTGCCGACCACGTAGGAACGGTTGGCCTCCTCGGCCACGAACGGAGTCGTGTAGGCGGTCTTCTCCGCCCAGTTGTACAGCCTGCTCGACGAGTCCTGGGTCCGGCCGGTGGTGAAGGCGAGGCCGCCGTTGTCGTTCATCCAGTCCAGCTGCTCGGCCAGCAGGAACAGGGTGGCCACGGCCGGGGTGTTGTAGGTCTGGTCCTTGATCGAGTTGTCCAGCGCGGTCGGCAGCGACAGGAACTCCGGCACCCAGCGGTCCGATCCGCCGATCTCCGCGACCCGCTCCAACGCGGCCGGGCTCATCAGCGCGATCCACAGGCCACCGTCGGAGGCGAAGGACTTCTGCGGCGCGAAGTAGTAGACGTCGAAGTCCTGCGCCTTGACCGGCAGGCCGCCCGCGCCCGAGGTCGCGTCGATCGCGACCAGCGCGTTCTCCGACCCGGCGGGTCGGCTGACCGGCACCATCACGCCGGTCGAGGTCTCGTTGTGCGCCCAGCCGATCAGGTCGACGCCATCGGCGGACTGCGGCGCGGGCGCGCTGCCCGGATCGGCCTTGACCACAACGGGGTCGGCCAGGAACGGCGCACCCTGGGTGACCTTGGCGAACTTCGAACTGAACTCGCCGTAGGTCAGGTGCAGCGCCCGCTCGCGGACCAGGCCGAACGCGGCCGCGTCCCAGAACGCGGTGGTCCCGCCGTTGCCGAGCACGACCTCGTAGCCATCCGGCAGCGCGAACAGGTCCTTCAGGCCCGAGCGAACCCGCCCGACCAGCGACTTGACCGGCTTCTGCCGGTGCGAGGTGCCCATGAACTCCGCGCCGGACGCGGCGAGCGCGGCGAGCTGCTCCGGCCGGACCTTGGACGGGCCGCAACCGAACCGGCCGTCGGACGGCTTCAGCTCGGCGGGAAGTTCGAGCGTGAGTGGATCGGCGGCCTTGGTCATGTGCGGCGCCTTTCGGGAGCGGTCTGGATTGTGGGCAGCCCGGCGCCGTTGCCGGTGTGGCCAGTGTCGCATTCCCATCTGGTGGTGCGCCGTTGGCTCCGGCAACCCCGGATGGCCTCGTCGACCTGCGCGAACGCGCCGTCCAGCCGCTGGGATCGCGGTCGTGGAAGTGTCCGAGTGATGTCACGGACATCACGCCCGTGTATCGCAGGGTGGAACGAACAGGGCGATCAGCCGTGCTGGATGGTCTCCCAGCCCTCGACATCCTGCGGCCCGCGCGGCTCCGGTCCGATGTAGCGGGCGGAGGGCCGAACCAGGCGGCCGGTGCGCTTCTGCTCCATGATGTGCGCGCACCAGCCCGCGGTCCGCGCGCAGGTGAACATGGCCGGCATCATGTGCGGCGGGACCTGCGCGAAGTCCAGGATCACCGCGGCCCAGAACTCCACGTTGGTCTCGATGGCCCGGTCCGGCCTGCGCTCGCGCAGCTCCGCCAGCGCCGCCTGCTCCAGCGCGGCGGCGACCTCGTAACGCTCGGCGCCCAGCTCCCGGCAGGTCCGCCGGAGCACCCGCGCCCTCGGGTCCTCGGCCCGGTAGACGCGGTGGCCGAAGCCCATCAGCCGGTCGTGCCGGTCCAGGATCGAGGCGACCACCTTGCGCGCGTCGCCGTCCCGCTCGACCTCCTCGATCATCGGCAGCACCCGCGCGGGCGCGCCGCCGTGCAGCGGACCGGACATGGCGCCGATCGCGCCGGACAGCGAAGCGGCCACATCCGCGCCGGTCGACGCGATGACCCGCGCGGTGAACGTGGAGGCGTTCATACCGTGCTCGGCCGCGGAGACCCAGTAGGCGTCGACCGCGCGCACGTGCGCCGGGTCGGGCTCGCCGCGCCAGCGCACCATGAACCGCTCGGTGATCGTCGCGCTCTGGTCGACCCGCGACTGCGGCACGGCAGGCTGGTGGATGCCGCGCGCGGACTGCGCCACGTAGGACAGCGCCATCACCGAGGCCCGCGCCAACTGCTCGCGCGCCTGCTCGTCGGTGATGTCCAGCAGCGGCTGATAGCCCCAGATCGGGGCGAGCATGGCCAGCGCCGCCTGCACGTCGACCCGGACGTCGCCGGTGTGCACGGGCAGCGGGAACGGCTCGGCGGGCGGCAGGCCGGGGCCGAACCGGCCGTCGACCAGCAGCGCCCACACGTTGCCGAAGGTGACCTTGCCGGCCAGGTCCTCGATGTCGACGCCGCGATAGCGCAGCGCGCCGCCGTTGCGGTCCGGCTCGGCGATCTCGGTTTCGAACGCGACAACACCCTCGAGTCCTGGCACGAACCCGTCCACGATGACAGCCTCATTGCTCACGGGTTGAACGTACGTTTCTGATTCGATTCCGTGTTCGATCCAGTGACTGACCTCGCGAAAAGTAACCCTCCCCGGTGGCCCGGATCACCGCTCGGGTGGTTTCGCGAACGCCCGTTAACCCGTAGCGTCAACTCATTACCGGTGAATTCCACCGACCCTCCATGAACCAGCCTCGCAAACCCGCCCCGCCAACAATCCCCCGCACAACGGGGTCCGACAGGCCGGAAGGTGATTCGGGATGTCACAAACAGATATCGCGCTCGAACTGCCCGCGATGCGGGTTTCCTACGAGGAAGGGGTGCTCGACGAGGGATCGCTGCAACGCACCTGGTTCGAGCAGCTTCAGCACTGGCTGGACGAGGCCACCAGGGCCAGCCTGCCGGAGCCGAACGCGATGGTGTTGGCGACCGCGGATCCCGAAGGCCGCCCGTCCTCCCGGACCGTGCTGTGCAAGGGCCTTGACGAGCGCGGTGTGGTGTTCTTCACCAACTACACCTCGAACAAGAGCCACGACCTGATCTCCACCCGGTTCGCCTCGGCCACCTTCCCCTGGTTCGCCATGCAGCGCCAGGCGCACGTGCGGGGCATCGTGGAGAAGGTCAGCCAGTCCGAGACCGCGGCCTACTGGGCGAGCAGGCCGCGCGGCTCGCAGCTGGGCGCGTGGGCCTCGCCACAGAGCAGGGCGGTCAGCGGACGCTCTACTTTGGACAGTGCGCTGGCCAACATCAACCGGCAGTTCGCGAACACCGACGAGATCCCGGTTCCCCCGCACTGGGGCGGCTGGCGGATCCGCCCGCAGACCGTCGAGTTCTGGCAGGGCAGGCGCGACCGGATGCACGACCGGCTGGTGTTCGTGCTCACCGGCGACGACTGGCGCGTACGCCGTCTCGCCCCCTGATCGAGGTCGAACAACCCCTGGTCGACGTCGTAAGGCAGCCCGGTGCGGTGATCACCGCACCGGGCCGCCTTACGGTTGGACAGTCTCCCACCGGGTCGTTAGCCAGCCTAAGCTAATTTCCCGTGAGCGCAGAGGCCGGCAGCCCGCCGGAGGATCCCGAGAAACCCCGCCGAGGACTCGGCCGCGTCCTGATGGACACCCGGCCGCTGCGGGTGGTCCCGTTCCGCAGGCTGTGGGTGGCGACCGCGGTCACCTCGATCGGCAGCCAGCTCACCGCGATCGCGGTGCCCAAGCAGGTCTACGACATCACCGAATCCTCCGGCTGGGTCGGCATCGCGGGCGCGGTCGCACTGGTTCCGCTGCTGGTGTTCGGGCTGTGGGGCGGGGCGATCGCGGACACGGTCGACCGCAGGAAACTGCTGCTCTGGACCAACACCGGCATCGCGCTGATGTCGCTGCTGCTCTGGATCCAGGCCGCGGTCGGCCTGAACTCGGTCTGGGTCGTGCTGGTGCTGCTCGGCGTCCAGCAGGGCCTGTTCGCGATCAACCAACCGGCCGCCAACGCGTCCATCGCGCGACTCGTCCCGGCCGAACTGCTGCCGCAGGCCGGCGCGCTCAACGGGACGGTCTTCTCCTTCGGCGCGGTGCTCGGCCCGCTGCTGGCCGGCGCGCTCATCCCGGTCATCGGGCTGTCCACCCTCTACCTGATCGACTCGGTAGGCCTGTGCCTGACGCTGTGGGCGGTCTGGCGGCTGCCGCCGCTGCCCCCGTCGGCCGGCCAGATCCGCCGCGCCGGGTTCGCCGACATCCTCGCCGGCTTCCGTTACCTGAACACGCGGAAGGTGCTGCTCGCGTCGTTCCTGATGGACATGATCGCGATGATCTTCGGCATGCCCAGGGCGCTGTTCCCGGAGATGGCCGAACACACCTTCGGTGACCCGCCCGGCGGCGGCATCGCCTACGGCTGGCTGTTCGCGGCTATCCCGATCGGCGCCGCCGTGTGCGGCCTGTTCTCCGGCTGGCTGTCCCGCGCCCCCCGGCACGGCGTCGTGGTGATCATCGCGGTGGCCGCGTGGGGCGTGGCCATCGCCGGGTTCGGCCTGAGCGGATCGCTGCCCCTCGCCGTGCTGTTCCTGGCCCTGGCGGGCGCGGCCGACATGGTCAGCATGGTGTTCCGCGGCGCGATCCTGCAGACCGCGGCGACCGACGAGATGCGCGGCCGCACCCAGGGCGTGTTCACCGTGGTCGTCGCGGGTGGACCGAGGCTGGCCGACACGCTGCACGGCACGATCGGCGCGGTCACCGGCAGCGCCGCGACCGTGGTCGGCGGCGGCGTGCTCGTCGTCGTGTTCGTGTTGATCGCCGCGGCCGCGCTGCCCGCGTTCGTCCGCTATCGCGCGCCCGTCGGCTGACCCTGGATCTCCCCGAATGGCGGATGGTGTCTACTGGGCTCATGTCCGGTATCCGCACGATCGCCCTGGGTCTTGCCGTCGGCGCGATGCTCACCATGACCGTCGCCGGGTGCGCCAAGGCGATCAGTGGCTCCCCGCAGGCCGGGCCGACGACCGCGCCCGCGACGACCCCCGGCGGCGGTGGCAGCACGGCGGGCGACCGGTTCTGCGCGACCCTCACACCGTCGATGGTGCAACAGGCGTTCGGCGTGGCAGGCGCCAAGATCGTCACCGGCAAGGAGCAGAGCCAGAACGGCGTGACCGCGGTGAGCTGCGAGATCACCGCCGGTTCCGACACACAGCCGCTGGTGATCAGCGTCATCGCCTTCGACTACGCCGGGGTGGCCACCGCGACGGTGAGCACCGTCCTGCAGAACGCCCAGCAGCAACTCGCCACCGCGGCGCACGCGAGCAATGTGCAGTCGCTGTCCGGAATCGGCGCCTCGGACGCCGCGTTCTCCTGTGAGATCACCGCCCAGGACGGTTCGACCGGCACCGTGATCTTCGCCGCCAAACAGCTCTCCTCCGGCGTTTCCGCCAACGACATCACCGTGGCAGGCCAGGTGCAGCCGAGCCAGGTGATCGCGTTCGCGAAACTCGTGGACGCCGGCTGAGCACCTCCTCGGCGTTAGGCTGCGGCCATGACAACCGCGGACTACGAGATCACCTCGGGCGGGGCTCGCGCCGTGATCACCAGGATCGGTGCGGGCCTGCGCGTCTTCGAGGTGGCCGGCGTGCCCTACCTGGAAACCTTCGCCGAGGGTGAGCACCCGCCGCTGGGCGCGGGCTCGGTGCTGGTGCCCTGGCCGAACCGGATCGACGGCGGGGTGTGGCGCTGGGACGGCACCGAGCAGCACGTGCCGATCAACGAGCCCGCGCGCGGGCACGCCATCCACGGCCTGGTCCGCGACCACGTCTGGGAACTCGTCCAGCAGTCCTCCGACCGGATCATGCTGGCCACCGACATCCCGGTGCAGGAGGGTTGGCCGGTCGCCCTGCACACCACCATCGACTACGCGCTGGACGAGCGCGGCCTCACCGTGACGCACGCGGTGCGCAACACGGGCGAGGCGTCGGTGCCCTTCGGCGTCGGCACCCACCCGTATCCGAGGGCCGGCAACGCGAACCGCGCCGAGAGCGAACTCCAGCTGTCCGCGAACACCGTGCTCCCGCTGGACCCGGACACGCTGATGCCGACCGGCCCGGCCAAACCGGTCGACGGCACCGAGTACGACTTCCGCACCGCGCGCCCGCTCGCGGGGGTCAATCTTGACCAACCGTTCGGCGAATGCTTCCCCGGCCCGGACGGCCTGATCCACCACCGGCTCACCAGTCCGCACGGCGGCGTCGAACTCTGGGCCGACCCGGCCTTCCGCTGGGTGCAGGCGTTCACCCCGCCCGAGTTCCCCGGCCGCGCGGACGGCGTCGTCGCGGTGGAACCGATGACCTGCCCGCCGAACGCGCTGAACTCCGGCGACGACCTGATCACCCTCGCGCCCGGCGAATCCTGGTCGGCCCGCTGGGGTTTCCTGCCGCTGAGCTAGTTTCTCCTCCGCACGAGACCGGTGAAACCGGCCACGAACAGCGTGACGAACGCCCAGGACAGCGCCTGGATCAGCCAACTGGCGACGGTGAGCAGGTCGCCGAGCGCGGTTCCGGTGTCCAACAGGCAGTTCGTCGTGCCGGCCGGTTTCACCAGCGGCGTCGCCGTGTTCACGGCCAGCCCGGCCTGGTCGATGGTGCCGCAGGACGCCCCGTGCGCGCCCGCCGTCACCAGGCCGGCCGGCCCGGCGACGCCGACCAGCAGCACCAGCGCGAGCGCGACCGTGCCGGCCCACCAGAGCAGCGCGCGACTGGGCTGGTAGCCGTAGCCGAGCACCAGGCCGGTCACCCGGTGCCAGCTCCGCGCCCAGAAGTCCAGCCGCCCCCTGCGCAGCAGATCCCGTTGCGCGGCAATGTTGATCTGCCGCACGTCCCGTTCGTTGCCGGTGGTGAGATGGGTCGCCGCGAACTGGCGGTACGGCGCGGCCGAGTAGCCGTTCGTCCGGTTGGCCAGCACATCGAGGAACTCCGGCACGGTGCACCGGAGAATCCGGGTGTAGGTACAGCCGTCCAAGGTGACCGCGCCGTCCAGGAGGGACGGCGGAAACAGCATGTCTCCGGCCACCTGGACGCGGCCGAGGTTCAGTGCGAGCGCGCCGGGTTCGGCCGCGATCGCGTGCCCGCCCTCGAAGTTGAGTCGACCCTGGACGCTCGCGCCGACCAGCCGGATCGTGCCGGTGTCCTTGCGGCCCACCGCATGGAAGCCCGCGTTGAGAATGAGATTGCTGCCGGTGCGCAGGTAGTCGGCGACCAGCGCGGGGCCGTCCGGATTGGTCAGTCGGGCGCCGCCGAAGTTCAGCTGGTTGCCGATGACCGTACCGGTCAGCCGGACCGTGCCCCCGTCGCCGGTTCCCTCGGCGACGAACCCGCCGGAGGCGAACATGCCACCGCCGACGTCGAGATTCCCGGCGGACAGCGCGATCCCGTCCGGGTTGACCAGCCGCGCCCCGGACAGGTTCAGCGCGCCGCCGATCCGGGCGTCGACCAGGTTCAGCTGCGCCATCCGCGCGCCGGCCAGCAGCAAGCTCCGCTCGATGACCATCTCGACCGCGATCAGCGAGGGGCAGACCAGGCCGCTGAAGTCTATATAGGACAGACGGGCGCCGCTGAGCACGAAGCCCTCGTCGCTCGCGCAGTCGAGGAGTTCCAGCGGGAGTGTCGAGTGCACGCCGGTCAGGTCGAGTTGGCCCGCGATGGTGGCGCCGCGCAGCCTGATCCCGCGCGGATCCGGCAGGACGCCGTCCGGCCAGCCGAAGCCGCCCAGCATGATCTGCCGGATCAGTTCGGCGCGCACCGGCGCTGGCTCGTCGAGATCGAGTCGGGTGCCGCTGACCACCGCGTTGACCAGCCAGCATTCGGTCTCGGTGAGATCGTCGAAGGTCAGCGCGCCCACATTGCCAGACTACGGGGCCCGAGATCGGTTAGCCTCGCGAACCATGGATGTCGCGATCACAGGCGGCCACGTGGTTCCCGTCGACGGGGACCCGGTCGAGGGCGGAACGGTACTGATCAGGGACGGCAGGATCGCCGCAGTCGGGCCCGCCGAGGAGGTGGAGATACCCGACGAGGTCACCGAGGTCGACGCGGCAGGCTGCTGGGTGCTGCCCGGCTTCATCGAGTCGCACGCGCACGTCGGCGTGCACGAGGACGGCGAAGCCTGGGCCGGCAACGACACCAACGAGATGACCGACCCGAACGGTGCCCGGTTCCGCGCGATCGACGCGATCAACCCGGCCGACGTCGGCTTCGCCGACGCGCTCTCCGGCGGCGTCACCAGCGCGATCATCAAGCCCGGCTCGGGAAACCCGATCGGCGGCGCGACCGTCGCGGTGAAGACCTGGGGCCGCAGCGTCGACGAGATGGCCTTCCGCACCGATGTCAGCGTCAAGAGCGCGCTCGGCGAGAACCCCAAGCGGGTCTACGGCGAGAAGGACAAGACCCCGTCCACCCGGCTCGGCGTTGCGGCGATTCTGCGCGAGGCGTTCACCAAGGCGCAGGACTACCGCACCAAGCGCGAGCACGACACCGCGCAGGGCAAACCGTTCGAGCGCAACCTCACCTTCGAGACCCTGGTCCGCGTACTGGACCGGGAACTGCTCTGGGACCAGCACGTGCACCGCGCGGACGACATCGCCACCGCGATCCGGATCGCCGACGAGTTCGGCTACGAACTCGTGGTCAACCACGGCACCGAGGGCCACCTGGTCGCGGACCTGTTGGCCGAGCGCGACATCCCGGTGATCTTCGGCCCGATGTTCACCTCGCGGGTCAAGGTCGAGCTGCGCCAGCGCACCATGCGCGCGGCCGGCATCATGGCGCGCGCGGGCGTGCGGCTGGCCATCACCACCGACCACCCGGTCGTGCCCATCCACTTCCTGGTGCACCAGGCGACCCTCGCGGTCAAGGAGGGCCTGGACAGTGACACCGCGCTGCGCGCGCTCACCGTCAACCCTGCCCAGATCCTGCGCCTTGACGACCGGATCGGCGCGCTCAAGCCAGGTCTGGACGGCGACGTGGTGGTGTGGTCCGGCGATCCGCTGGACGTGATGAGCCGCGCGCTGCGGGTGTTCATCAACGGCCGCGAGGTCTACACCTACGACGAGAACCGCGGTGAGGGCGTCGTCGCCAACCCGTACTACCGCGAACGCTGACGCCGTCACCGTCCACTCCGGACAAATGTCCGGAGTGGACGGTGAAGCCTAGAGCCTGCGCAGCTCCCGCGCGATGACCATCCGCTGGATCTGGTTGGTGCCCTCGAAGATCTGCGGCACCTTCGCCTCGCGCATGTACCGCTCGACCGGGAAGTCCCTGGTGTAGCCGGCACCGCCGAGGACCTGCACGGCGTCCGTGGTCACCTTCATCGCGTTGTCGGTCGCGATCAGCTTGGCGACCGACGCCTGCCGCCGGAACGGCAGCCCCCGGTCCCGACGCCGCGCCGCCTCCAGGTAGGTCGCGCGGGAGGACTCGACGGCCGCCGCCATGTCGGCGAGCAGGAACTCCAGGCCCTGGAAGTCGATGATCGGCTTGCCGAACTGGGTGCGCTTCATCGCGTAGCGCACCGCCTCGTCCAGCGCGGCCTGCGCGAGCCCGACCGCGCAGGCGGCGATGCCCAGCCGGCCCGAGTTCAACGCCTCCAGCGCGATCCGCAGGCCGGCGCCCTCCTCGGCGATCAGCCGGTTCGCGTCGACCCGCGCGTCCTCAAGACGCAGCTGGGCGACGACCGAACCGGTCAGGCCCATGGTCCGCTCCGGCTTGGCGGCAGACAGGCCGGGCGTATCGCCGTCCACGAGCAGGCAGCTGATGTGCTCGCTCGGCGTGTCCGCGGTGCGCACCATCATCGAGTAGAAGTCGGCGACCCCGGCATGCGTGATCCACGCCTTGGTGCCGTTGACGACGTAGGCGTCGCCGTCGCGCACCGCGCGGGTGCGCATCGAGGCCGGGTCGGACCCGGCGTGCGACTCCGACAGCGCGTAGGCGCCGAGCAGCTCACCGCCGAGCATGTCCGGCAGCCAGCGCTCGCGCTGTTCGTCGGTGCCGAAGTTGGCCAGCGCGTAGCAGGACATGGTGTGCACGGACAGGCCCTCGCCGATGGTCATCCAGGCCGTGGCCAGCTCCTCGATGACCTGGAGGTAGACCTCGTAGGAGACCCCGCCACCGCCGAGTTCCTCCGGGTAGGGCAGGCCGAGCAGGCCGCTCTTGCCGAGTAAGCGGAACTTCTCGCGTGGGAAACGCGCCGCCTCCTCGTACTCCGAGGCGACCGGAGCCAGCTCATCGTTCGCGATCTCACGCACCAGCGCGATCAGGTCTTCGGCATCCGTGGACGGCAGGTTCCGTTCAGCCGGCATGGGTCCTCCAGCACAACGAGTGACGGCGGTGCGGCGCACATGTTTGGTGGCCGTACGGTCGGACGTCCTACGGTACAAAACCCTCGGGCCGCGGTGGGTAGATTCGTGGCGGACGAAACCCGAACGAGGCAACGAACGAGGTGCGCGGTGATCGTGGTCGGCGGCGAGGCATTGGTGGATCTGGTCCCCGCACCGGCACAGGAGCCCGGTCAGTCCGGCGCGCTGCGCCCGCTGCTGCCCCGGCTCGGCGGCGGTCCGTACACGACCGCGGTCGCGGTCGGGCGGCTCGGCGCGCCGGTCGCGTTCCTGTCCAGGATCTCCACCGACGCGTTCGGCGACGCCCTCGTCGACCGGCTGCGCACCGCAGGCGTCCGGCTTGACCTGCTGCAACGCGGCGCCGAGCCGACCACGCTCGCGGTCGTCACGCTGACCGACGACGGCTCGGCCCGCTACACCTTCCACGTCCAGGGCACCGCCGACCGGCTGGTCGCCGACCCGGGCCCGCTGCCCGACGAGGTGACCGTGCTCTCGCTCGGCACCCTCGGCATGGTGCTCGACCCCGGCGCGACCGTCTACGAGACGATGCTGCACCGCGAGGCCGCGGCCGGCCGGCTGACCGTGCTCGACCCGAACATCCGGCCCGGACTGATCCCCGATCCGGCCGCCTACCGCGCCCGGTTCGCCTCCTGGCTGCCCTCGATCGGCCTGCTCAAGGCGTCGATCGAGGACGCGTGGTGGCTGGCCGAGGCGCCGGAGGGCACCGACGTGCTCCCGCTGGCCAAGGAGTGGCTGCGCGCCGGAGTGGGCGCCGTGGCGCTGACCAGGGGCGGAGACGGATTGACCGTGCTCAGCGAGACCGTCGGCCGGGTCGACGTGCCGGCCGTGCCGACCCAGGTCGCGGACACCATCGGTGCCGGCGACACGGTGCACGCGGCCCTGCTGGCCTGGCTGACCGAGCACGGCGTGACGAGCGTCGCCACGCTGCGTGAACTCGACGCGGACGCCTGGCGGAATGCGCTCGGATATGCCGCGAAAGCGGCGGCAATCACCGTTTCCCGGGTCGGCGCCGAACCGCCTTATGCAACGGAACTGGCCTGATTCGAAAAGAATAAAAAGCGCGAGAAAAACACGGGGTGGACGTCCCGCCGGCAAGGACGGGACGCCACCGCGTCGCAGCACCAGGGAGTCGGTCCTGCCAGAGATTTCCCAGTCAGGACAGGAGTTTTGTCAGTTGTCGATCAGTGGTGGCAGTGCCAGAACCACCACGGTCCGACGAAAATACCCAGACCGATACCGATAGCGATCATGATGTCCCTCCGTATTTCTGGCGGGGTCTTAATCATTCACGGCCGTGCCACCGAAGTTAGTCGGTTTCTCCCATGCTTGTCGTTCCCCGGGGTGAGTGGCGACCGACTCCGAGGAGTGCTCACTTTCGGGGAAAGAAATCGGCGAATTCGCCGGGACGGCCCAGTCGCGTTCCCGATCAGGTGGTCCGGAAGATCGAAGCGCCGGATGTCAATCGCACGGAGGTCACGATTCGCTGGACATCACATGAGAGGCGTACCACGGACCGTATTGGTCGAGAACATGATCCGCTCGGCCAACCGCAGGGCAAGCTCGTGTGACGGACGTCCCATGTGGGCGACTTGACGTGTCGTCCGGGTGGGCGCGCCGTGTATTTGGCACTAACGTTAGAGCTGACTCAGACCCCAACGGGGCGGTGCTGCGGTCGGTCACCCCGATCGAACGGTCATTCGCGGTGGTCGGGCTGGATCGGTCACTACACCGATTCGGTTTGCCTTCTCGCCCTACCCAGGCCCGCCTCGTCCGAGCGTGAAAGAGGCTCGAATGCCCGACGCGACCTCCGCCGGCACTCAGACCGTTGTGCTGCGCCATTCAGGCGGCGAGTTGGAGCTTCCGGTGAGACCCGTCACGGAGGGGTCCCCGGGAGTCGACGTGACGAAGCTGCTCTCCACCACCGGCCTGGTGACCATCGATCCCGGCTTCGTGAACACGGCTTCCTGCTCGTCGGAGATCACCTACATCGACGGTGACGCCGGAATCCTGCGCTACCGCGGCTACCCGATCGAGCAACTGGCCGAACGATCCAGCTTCATCGAGGTCAGCTACCTGCTGATCTACGGCCAGCTGCCCACCCGGACGCAACTCGCCGACTTCACCGAGAAGATCAGCAGGCACACCCTGCTGCACGAGGACCTGAAGGGGTTCTTCGGCGGCTTCCCGCGGGACGCGCACCCGATGCCGGTGCTGTCCTCCGCGGTGTCCGCACTGTCCACTTTCTACCAGGACAGCCTGAATCCGTTCGACGAGCCCAACGTGGAACTGTCCACCATCCGCCTGCTGGCGAAGGTGCCGACGCTGGCCGCCTACGCCTACAAGAAGTCGGTCGGGCAGCCGTTCCTGTACCCGGACAACTCGCTGGGCCTCGTGG
Organism: Pseudonocardiaceae bacterium; assembly: GCA_035948315.1. GTDB lineage: Bacteria > Actinomycetota > Actinomycetes > Mycobacteriales > Pseudonocardiaceae > CAJCJE01. The sequence continues at coordinate 77,428 of DASZJG010000049.1, forward strand.
AGAACTTCCTCCGCCTGACCTTCGGCCTGCCGGCCGAGCCCTACGAGGTCGACCCGGCCCTGGCCAAGGCGCTGGACCTGCTGTTCATCCTGCACGCCGACCACGAGCAGAACTGCTCGACGTCGACCGTGCGCCTGGTCGGCTCCTCCGAGGCGAACCTGTTCGCGAGCATCTCCGCCGGCATCAACGCCCTGTTCGGCCCGCTGCACGGCGGCGCGAACAGCGCGGTGCTGGAGATGCTGCAGGACATCCAGCGCTCCGGCGGTAACGTCGACGCGTTCGTGAACAAGGTGAAGAACAAGGAGGAGGGCGTCCGCCTGATGGGCTTCGGCCACCGGGTCTACAAGAACTACGACCCCAGGGCCAAGATCATCAAGCGCACCGCCGACGAGATCCTCAAGAAGCTCGGCGGCGACGACCACCTGCTCGACATCGCGCTGAAGCTGGAAGAGCGCGCGCTCTCCGACGACTACTTCATCGAGCGCAAGCTCTACCCGAACGTGGACTTCTACACCGGCCTGATCTACCGCGCGATGGGCTTCCCGACCAGGATGTTCACCGTCCTGTTCGCCATCGGCAGGCTCCCCGGCTGGATCGCGCACTGGCGCGAGATGGTCAAGGACCCGGCCACCAAGATCGGCCGCCCGCGCCAGCTCTACGTCGGCCCGGCCGAGCGCGACTTCACCCCGATCGAGTCCCGCGGCATCTGAACTCGACCCGATCGTCCACATTGGCCGGTGTCACCTCGGTGGCACCGGCCGATGTGCTCAGGCCCCGACCAGATGCCGGACCGCGTCCAACTCGGCGGCACCACCGCGGGTCGCGTTGTCCGCGAGCCGCAGCGCCCGATCGGCGAGCGCGAGATGGGGATTGCCCTCCGGCGCCTGTTCGCCAAGGGCGTCCCGCAGCCATCGGGTGATCTCGGTCCAGGAGTAGACCCGCACCTTGCCGGTGTCCGCGATCGGCAACGGAAAGCCGCCGGGGCCACGCTTTCCCTCGGCGAGCAGTCGCATGCTCTCCCCGGTTCGCCGCCCCAGTCGCTGCGCGGCGTCCGCCAAGGTGACCGCGTCATCGTGTTCCACGGCGACCGCGCGCAGCCCGGGTACCCGTCGAATGTCCTCGACCGCGCTCGTCACCGCGGTCAGCAGGCTCTCCGCCGTGCGATCAACATCCACTAAGGTGCCCTCGATACCGGCATCGGACAATCCCGCTTCGTAGAGCGCGTCGAACTCGTCCTCGGTTGGTTCGCGGTTCAGGCGAAGTTGGAAGTTCCACGTGGACACGTGTTGGAACATTACAACAGGGCGTCCTTGAGGGAGATCCGGGCGCCGATGGTGCGGATGGCGGCGGCGTAGGTGCGGCCGCAGTAGCCGATCACGACGACGATGGCGGCGAGCATCAGCCCGAGGGCGAGCACGATCTGCCAGGTGGCGGCCGCGCCGAGGGCGATCCGGCCGGGCATGAGGAACGGGGCGAACGGGGGGAGCAGCGAGACGATGGTGCTCGCCGCGCCGGTCGGGGCCTGCACGAGCAGGTCGATGCCGACGACGAAGCCGACCGACGCGGTCAGCACGATCGGGGTGAGCACGGACTGGAGTTCCTCCAGTCGCGGCACGAGCGCGCCGATGCCGGCGAACAGGGTCGCGTAGAAGGCGAAGCCGAGCAGGTACCAGAGCAGGCCCGCGCCGAGCGTGCCGAAGCCGAGGCCGCCCGCGCTGAGCACGCCGGTGCCGGCGGCGATGGCCAGGCCGAGCAGGCCGACGACGGCGAGCTGGATGACGCCGAGCAGGCCGAGGCCGATGACCTTGCCGGCGAGCAGTTGGCCGGGGCGGACGGCGGAGAGCAGCACCTCGGTGATCCGGCCCGCGCGTTCGGCGACCACGCCGCGGGCGAGCAGGTTGCCCAGCAGCATCAGCGAGAAGTAGAGCAGCACGGCCGAGGCGAGGGCGAGGCCGAGGCGTTGGGCGCGCAGCGGGTCGACCTGCTGGAGCTGGGTGACGGCCAACTGTGCCTTGCCGACGGCCGCCTGCACGTCCGAGGGTTTGAGGCCGGCCTCGGCCAGTTGCGCGTCCAGCGCCTGCGCCTGGACCAGGCCGGTCAGCGCGGCGCGCAGCCTCGGGTCGAGCTGGTCCCGCACGGTCACCTGCAACGCGCCGGGCGGACCGCTGACCAACGCGGTCAGGCCGCCGGAGCGCACCTGCGTGAGGCCGGTGTCCTGGTCGGTCACGGTCGTCACGTTCACCGTCAGGCCCAGCTGCGAGGTTGCCGTTTGCAGCGTCCTGGTGAGCACCGTCGCCTGGCCGGTCAGGCCGACCGTCTCGGTATCGGTCCGGTTCACCACCAGGCCCTGGATGAGCAGGTACACCGCGAGCGCCGCGATGCCGGCGATCGTGCCGAGCAGCAGCGAGCGGCCGCGCAGCCGAGCGCGCAGCTCGCCCCTGGCCACCAGGGCGACTCCTCGGATCGGGCCGCGGCGCCGCCTTTCGGACTCGGTCACCACGTCCGCCCTCCGAGCAGGTCGCCGAAGCGCTCCGTCAACGAGCACTGTTGCCTGCTGAACTCGCGGACCGTCCCGGTGCTCAGCGCGGTCGCGAGGATGACCTGGTCGTCCGCTTCCGCGTCGATCTCCAGCACGATCCGGGAACCGGCGATCGCGCGCACCCGCGTGCCGGGCAGGTTGTCGGCCCAGCCGGGCGGCGCGTCCGGGGCGTCCACGATCACCGTGTCCAGGTGGCCGGTGCGCAGTTGTGCCGGCGTGCCAACGGCAACCGATTGTCCATTGTGGAGTAGGCAGATCCGGTCGCAGATCCGCTCCGCGATGTCGAAGGCGGCAGCGGAGAACAGCACGGCCGCGCCGCTGTTCGCCTTCTCCCGCAACACATTGCTCAACACGTCGACGCCGACCGGGTCCAGATCGGTGAACGGCTCGTCGAAGGCGAGCACCTCAGGGCCGGGCATCAGCGCGATGGCCAACTGGGCGCGCTGTTGGTCCGCGGGCGGCAGGCTGTTGATCCGGCGTGAGCGGAACCCGCGCATACCGAACCGATCAAGCCAGCGTTCGGCCTCGCGGTGCGCGTCGTTGATCGGCAGCCCGTGCAGTTCGCCCAGATACACCAACTGTTCGACGAGTCGAAGCTGTGGGTAAAGGCCGCGTTCGGCAGGCAGATAGCCGATCGCGTCGCGTTGGCGGATGTCGATCGGCCGTTCGCGCCAGCGCACCGTACCCGTGTCGGCGGGTAGCACGCCTGCCGTGATTCGGATGGCGGTGGTCTTGCCGGCGCGGGCGCCGCCGACCAGTCCGACCAGCTCACCGGCGTCGACCCGCAGGCTCAGCTCGCGTAGCGCGGTGAGTTCGCCGTACCGCTTGCTGATCCGGTCGATCTCCAGTGCGGCCTGCGCCACTCGTGCCTCCTCCGCGTCACGCCAAGTATGCCGGGTGGCCAAGCACCGACGGCCGGATCGGCGGCCCGAGGGAGAGGATAACGACTATCGCCCGGCCGCACTCCTCAACATCCCTCGAACTCCGCGAGGCACCGCGTCACCAGCGCGGTGACCTCGGGCAGCGCGGCCGCCCGGTCCGCGTCGACAAGGCCCAGCCGGGTCCGCCGGTCCAGTACGTCCTCGACGGTCAGCGCGCCCTCGTCCCGCACCGCGCGCAGCACGTCGCCCCGGGTCACCGTCGTGCCCGGCCGCACAAGCTCATCATCCACAGTGGACTTCTCGGTGTCGGCGAGACGGATGTTCCTGGTACGAGCGACTCCCGCGGTCAGGCCGCGCCCGGCCACCAGCGCGTCGACCGCGTCCTGCGCCATCCGTCGATACGTGGTCAGCTTCCCGCCGACCACGGTGACCACCCCGTTCGAACCGGTCACCACCGCGTGCCGGCGGGACAGATCTGCCGTCTTCCCGCTGCCCGAGGCCACCAGCGGCCGTAGTCCTGCGAACCGGCCGATCACGTCGTCCCTGCTCAACGGTCGCGCCAGCGCGGACGAACCGACCTCAAGCAGGAAGTCCACATCCGACTCGGGAACCGTTGGCACGTCCGGGATCGGTCCGTCCAGCGGCTCGTCGGTCAGGCCGAGGTAGCAGCGACCGTCCTGCTGGGGCAACAACAGCGCGAACCGGTTGAGCGAACCGGGAATCGGCACGGTCAACGCGGTTGCGCCGATGCCGAGCTTGGCGCCGTCCAGCACCAGGTGCGACCCGCGCGAGGGCCGCAGCCGCACCGAATCGACCAGTTCGCCCGCCCAGACACCGGTCGCGTTCAACACCGAGCGCGCGGCGAACCGGAACGCGTGCCCGCTGACCAGGTCGCGCACGCGTGCGCCGTCCGCGTCGAGTTCCTCGGCGCGCATTCTGGTCAGGATCCGCGCGCCGTAGCCGGCCGCCGTGCGGGCCAGCGCAACGACGAGCCGGGCGTCGTCCACCAGCTGTCCGTCGAAGGACAACAGCCCGCCGCGCAACCCTTCCCGCCGCAACCCCGGCACCAGCGCGACGGCTTCGACCGCCGACACCTTGCGCGGCGGCGGCAGGATCTTCGCCGAGGTGCGCGCGGCCCGGCGCAGGAGATCCCCGGCGTGCAGACCCAGCCCTGCCAGCATCGCGTTGCGTGTCGGGAGTCCGTCGTGCAACGGGAGGAGTTGCGGCAACGTCCGGATCAGGTGTGGCGCGACGCTGCCCATCAACACGCCGCGCTCGACCGCGCTCTCGTAGGCGAGGCCGACATCGCCGTTGGCCAGGTAGCGCAGGCCGCCGTGCACCAGCTTGCTGGAGAAGCGCGAGGTACCGAAGGCGAGATCCTGCGCCTCCACCAGCGCGACCGACAGCCCGCGCGTCGCCGCGTCCAGCGCCGCGCCGACACCGGTCACCCCGCCGCCGACCACCAGCACGTCCACGATGCGCCCGTCCGCCAGCTCGGCCAGTTCCCGCGCCCGCCGCGCGACGTTCAGCGACGTGTCCATCAGGGCTCCAGGGCGCGGTCGAGGATGGTCTCGAACTCGGCGAGCAGCGCGTCGCCGTCCAGGTCGCTGGTTGCCGGGTGGTGCGAGATCACGAACGCCTGACTGGTCAGGAAGAGCGCGCGCGCCTGCACGGCCGCCTCGCCCGCCCGGATGGAACCGTCGCGGTGGCCGGCCTCGATCCGTTCGACGAGCACGGCCTCGATCAACCGTTGGGTGCTGCCGATCCGCTCGAACAGGTAGGGCAGCAGGAGTTCGGGATCGCGGTCCAGGACGCTGATCATCAGCGGGTTCGTCCGCAACGCCCGAACCCCCGCGACCGCACTGGCGACGAGCTGGCCGCGCGCGGTCGGCCGTTCGACGGCCGATTCGGCGGCGTCGGCCAGTAGCGCGGTGAACTCCCTGGTCATCAGGGCGGCCATCACGCTGGTCACATCGGCGAACCGGCGGTACACGGTCATCCGGCTCACACCGGCGCGCCGTGCGATGTCGGTGAGCGTGGTGCGCCGCAACCCGACCGACAACACGCAGGTCCGGGCGGCGTCGAGCAGCGTGTCCTCGGCGACCCGGGTCGCGGGTGACCGAACCGACTGCTCCTCGTCGGTGTGACAACTGGACGTCATGTGTAACACTGTACCGGTGAGCGAGTTGATTTCCCACACCCTCCGTGACCGGTGGGCCGACGAGCCCGCGACCCTGCCGCCGCACGCGCTGCGCTGGCTCGCCGACCGCACCGGCCTGCGCCCGGTATCAACGCCGCTGGTGCGGCTCACCTCGGGCACGGTGTCCTCGTCCGCGTTGCCGGCAGGCGCGCGGGCCGCGCTGGTCGAGGTGGTCGGGGCCGAGCAGGTGTGCGTCGAGGACGAGGCGCGACTCGGTCGCGCCGGCGGACTGTCCTATCTGGACCTACTGCGGTTCAGGGGCGCCGGCGAGATCGCCGTGCCCGATGCGGTGGTCACGCCCGCCGATCCGGCACAGGTACAGCAGGTTCTGCTGGTCTGCGCCGAACACGGGATCGGCGTTGTGCCCTTCGGTGGTGGGACGTCGGTGGTCGGCGGGGTGGCCGCGTTGCGCGGCGACAAGGTCGCGGTGATCGCGCTCGACCTGTGCCGGCTCGACGCGCTGGTGTCGGTGGATCCGCTCTCGCACACGGCCGTTCTACAGGCGGGCGTGCGCGCGCCCGACGCGGAACGGCTGCTGGCTGCGCACGGCTTCACCCTCGGACATGTGCCGCAGTCCTTCGAACGCGCCACCATCGGCGGCTTTGCCGCTACCCGCTCGGCAGGCCAGGCGTCGTCCGGGTACGGCCGGTTCGAGGACATGGTTGTCGGACTGCGGGTGGCGACGCCGCGTGGACAGTGGCGGCTGGGCGTCGCGCCCGCGTCGGCGGCCGGGCCGGACCTGCGGGCGCTGGTGGTCGGCAGCGAGGGCGCGTTCGGCGTGATCACCGAGGTGACGCTGCGGGTGCGGCCGGTGCCGACCGTGCGCCGCTACGAGGGGTTCGCGTTGGCGAGTTGGGAGGCGGGCAGCGCGGCCGTGCGCGCCCTCGCCCAGGAACGCGTGCTGGCCACCGTGACCCGACTGTCCGACATGGACGAGACGGAGATCTCCTTCGCGCTCAAGGGTGGCGCGCAGATCGCGGCGCTGCGTGGCTACCTGCGGGCGCGCCGGGTCAGCGAACCGTGCCTGCTGATCCTCGGCTGGGAGGCCGGGTCGGCCCGCGAGCTGACCAGGAAGCGGGCCGCGACGCTGGCCGCGCTGCGGCCGCACGGCGCCATCCGGCTGGGCCGGACGGTGGGCGCGGCCTGGGAGCACGGCCGGTTCTCCGGACCGCGCCAGCGCGACACCCTGGTGGGCCACGGCATGTGCGTCGAGACCCTGGAAACGGCCACCAGCTGGGCGAAACTCTCCGAACTGCGCACCGGGGTCCGCGAGGCGCTGATCGGTGAGCTGCACGCCGACGGCGTGCGACCCGTGGTCATGTGCCACGTGTCGCACGCCTACGAAACCGGCGCGTCGCTGTACTTCACCGTGCTCGTGCCGCGGTCGGCCGACCCGGTCGCGCAGTGGCAGCGGGCCAAGACCGCCGCGTGCCGGGTGATCTCCGGGATGGACGGCACGCGCGGTCCGCTGGGCACCATTTCGCACCATCACGCGGTCGGCGTCGACCACGCACCCTATCTGAGTGCGGAAATCGGTGAGCTCGGTATCGAGGTTCTCGCCGCGGTGAAGCGGGTGCTCGATCCGGAGGGAATTGTCAATCCCGGTAAATTGCTGAGAATTCGCTGAGATACGAATTTGCTCACGCCGCCTGCCTCACTCGGTCGAATGGCTCGGTCACTGGTTCATAGTCGCTTTTCGAGGACAGGCCCGCGGTGATGCCGGTTCGGTACGCGCGGTCCTCTCGGGCCTCGCGGATGTAGGTGGTGGCGCGAACTCCCTTGATGTGCTTGACCTTGTAGGCACACGGTTTGTGCTTGGTGCACAGCCGATGGGCGCTCGGGTTGTCCTTGAGTCGGTGCTTGCCGTGCGGCAGGTCGGTGTATTTCTCACCGAAGTGTGTGATGACGGTCTGCCGGAGGCCCGCGATTTTCCTCCGATGTCGCCGATAGATCTGGACTTCGCGAGTCACCATTCGGGCGGTGGTCGCGGCCAGCGCGGCGCTCAACAGGACGACAGCGATCAGCACGATTGCCTCTTTCCGCGGGGGACGAATGGAATCGACCATAAGCCACTGAATCGGAAAGATCAGCACCCAAAAACGAAGTCAATCCGATGGGAGGATTCCGATTTCAGGCCTGAAATCGGGTTACTCCATTCGTGTTTCATCGGGACCCTGATATGCGAGCGGCCGACCTGCGGATCTGTGATTATCCATCACTCCGCAGGCCGGCCAAAACCCTGGATTTCGCCACGAGCCGAGATTTCACGCCGTGAAACCGAATCGACGATTTGACAACCAGATTATTATGCGATCTTCACGAGCATCTTGCCGGTGTTGTCGCCGCGCAGGAGGCCGAGCATCGCTTCCGGGGCGTTGCGGATGCCCTCGACCACGGTTTCGCGGTACTGCAGCTTGCCTTCGCGCAGCCAGCCACCGACCTCGCGCTGGAACTCCTCGCGCAGGTTCGCGTGGTCGAGCACGAGCATGCCGCGCAGGGTGAGCCGCTTCTTGATCAGCTCCGGGAGGTTGCGCGGGGCGGGCGTCGGCTCGGTCGCGTTGTAGACGGAGATCATTCCGCAGACCGCGACCCGGCCGTGGACATGCAGTTCCGCGATCGCGGCTTCCAGGTGCTCGCCGCCGACGTTGTCGAAGTACACGTCGATGCCATCCGGGGCGGCCTTGCGCAGTTGGTCGAGCACGGGGCCGTCCTTGTAGTTGAACGCGGCGTCGAAGCCGAGGTCCTCGACGAGGTGCTTGACCTTGTCGGCCGAACCGGCGCTGCCGACGACCCGTGCTGCGCCCCTGAGCTTCGCGATCTGGCCGACGATCGAACCGACGGCACCGGCCGCACCGGAGACGAACACGGTCTCGCCCGGCTGGAACGCGGCCACCTCGAGCAGTCCGGCATACGCGGTCAGGCCGGGCATGCCGAGCACGCCGAGGTAGGCGCCGATCGGCGCGAGCGACGGGTCGACCTTCGCGGCGCGCCTGCCGTCCAGGACCGCGTACTCGCGCCAGCCGAGGCCGTGCAGGACGGTGTCACCCGGCTGGAGGCCGGGGAAGTTGGACTCGATGACCTCGCCGACCGCGCCGCCCTCCATGGGCTTGTTCAGCTCGAAGGGCGGCATGTAGCTCTTGACGTCGTTCATCCGGCCGCGCATGGCCGGGTCGACGCTCATCACCAGGTTGCGTACCAGGACCTGACCGTCGCCGGGGGTCGGCACCGGGGCCTCGACAACGGCGAAGGTCTCCTTGGTCGGCCAACCCAAGGGGCGTTGTGCCAGGTGGATCTCCACACCGGTCGACGGAATCGCGGTGGTCATCAGTGGTCCTCCAGATCGTTGTACGGGTGCTCGACTCATCGTTGCTCCGCACAACCACGGGTACCACTCGATAATTCCGAAACTGATCCGTTCAGTAATTAAGGGTGAGCGAGGACACCGGTTCAGTCCTCCGGCTCGGCGGCCTCACGCCTGCCCAGTCGAGGCAGCCGCGACTGCTTGCGCAACGCCTCCTGCAACGCCTCCAGGGTGCGTCCGACCTCGGCATCCGCGTCGCGTGGCGCGGTCATCGCCGTCGGCCTGGCCGGCTCGGGCATCGGCTCGACCTTGAGCCAGGTCTCGCCCCAGAGGTCCTCCATGGCACGTTCCCAGGCCAGCTCGACGCCCACTCGCGCGACCCGCTCCCGCTCGGACACCTGCGCCAGCGCGTTCTCCGCCGAGAGCACCTGCGCCGCCAGCCGGTCCACCAGGGCGCGGTCGGCCTCGCGCATCCGCTCGACGGCCTCGGTGTTCAGCCCGGCGATCTCCTTGTAGCGCCGCGCCGCGTCACCGTTCACCGCTTGCCTCCTCGACCCCGAACGGGATGATCACCTGCGGCTTGGCGTGGATGTACCGGTCGAAGAACAGGCCGCGCGCCGCCCTCGGCGACCAGTTCACGATCTGGCCCGCGAGCTGCTGGAGTTCCTGGCCCTGTACGTCGAAGGCCACCCACGAGCCGACGTCGTCGGTGGACCCGATCGGCAGCGACGCCTTGAGCCGCGCGGCCCCGCGCCACCAGCCGAGCAGGTGGATGCTGTGCTCCGGCCCCCTGCGCAGCAGGTCGCGCAGGTTGTCGAGGCCGGTCTTGGGCACGGTGATGTCCCTGGCCTCCAACATGGACTGCACCGAGTCGACGGCGTAGCCGAGCAGGTAGTGCGGGCGGGTGTCGCCGGTCGTGGCCAACTGCTCGACCAGTTCGGTCAGCAGCGCGGCGATGCCGTTCCGGCCGACGATCGCGACCTCGTGGCCCCGCACGCGCAGCCGCTCGGCCAGGTCATCCACAGTGGACTGTGCCTCGTTGATCAGCGGCAGCAGCGTGAACAGCGCGGTGCCCGGTTCGTGTTGGCGGGCAAGGGAGAGCGCGGCCGCGCCGAGCACGCTCGCCGCGTCGGTCAACGCGGAACCGAGCACGGCGAGGTTGCGGCCGGGCGTCTTGAGCAGCGAGATCCGCGCCGCGCTGCCGGCAACGTCGATCACCTGGCCCAGCATGGCCACCGGCTCCGGATTCGGCAGCAGCGCCTGGAAATCCGGGGTGTCGGCCAGCTGCGGCACATGCGAGCCGTCGAAAAGGCGTGGGCTGGCAAGGCTTTCCGGCCGGTTCTCCCACAGCCTGGTCTGCAACGCGTCGAACGTGCCCCGACTGGTGGCGTCCGGGATGCGGCTGATCTGGTTGCCCTGCTTGACGCCGGACTCGTGGTTGAGGATCGCGTGCCAGCGCGGCAGTTCCACGGCGGCCTCGTTGTTCTCGGCCAGCACCCGGCGCGCCTTGGGCAGTGCGACGCGCAGGATGAACTGCTCGAAGATGGCCGGCTTGCCCCAGAACGCCTCGATCGAGGACACGTCCTGGCTGGCCAGCACCAGGTGGATGCCCTGCGACCGGCCGCGCCGCGCGATGTCCTCCAGCAGCATCACGGCCTCGGTCGCGACCTGGTCCCGTTCGGCGAACAGGTACTGGAACTCGTCGATCACCGCGACGATCCTCGGCCAGCGGCCGTCCGGATCCTCCCGGCGCAACTCCTCCAGCTTGGTGACCTCGTGCCGCTTGGTGGCGTCCGCGCGGCGGCGCATCTCATCGGCGAGGAAGCGCAGCATGGCCACGCCGAACTCGCGGTCCGCGTTGACGTTCACCCCGACCAGGCGCGCGTGCGGCAGCCAGCTCCGGTCCCGCCTGCCCGGCGTGAACTGCGCGAACGACACGCCCTCCTTGAAGTCGAGCAGGTAGAGCTCCAGCTCGTCGGGGGAGTAGCGGGCCACGAAACTGCCCAGCATCGCGTACAGGAAGTTGGTCTTGCCCGACCCGCTCGGCCCGCCGACCAGCGCGTGCGGCGACGAGTCGCCCAGCACCACATCGACCGGAATGCCGTCGTGATAGCCGACCGGGCCGATCAGCGCGGCGGCGGAGGACTGCTGCCAGATCCGGCCGGGCAGCAGGTCGGTGAAGGTGCACAGCCGGGCCCGCCGCTCCTCCAGTTCGTCCGCGATGGCCGCGCACGCGCTGGGCACCTCGGCCCTCGGCAGCGTCGGGTCGGCGGTGAACGTGGCGTTCGGGCCGGTCATCGAGGTCGTGCCGGAGTGCTCGCTGGTGAACTTCACGACCTCCATCGACGAGTTCACCGTCAACGGCTGGTCGACCACGATCAGCTGCACGCCGCAGGCCAGGCCGTTGCGCGCGATGCGCTGTAATTGCTGCTGGTGCTCGTCCTTGAGCGGCCGGGTGTTGCCGAACAGCACCGCGATCCGCCACGGCTCGGTGCGCCGTCCCGCGCCACCGCTGATCGCGCGCACGGAGGTGTGCCCGCCCATCAGCACCCCGGAGTGCACCCGGCGGATGTGTTCGGACAGCTCGTCGAGCAACTCCTCCGGCCGCGCCGGATCATGCACGGTGAGCAGGCCCGCCCTGGTCAACGGATACAGGCCGGGCAACGGACCGGTCAGCTGGCCCGTGTCCCAGACGTGGATGTGCACCAGGCCGGGCAGGAAGTAGCTGAGCACCCGCAACAGCAACCCCTCGACCAGCGCCTCCGCGCTCGCCCGCGACTTCGGCCCCGAGTTGACCTGTAGGTGCGCGGTGTCCAGCAGCGGCACGGCGACCGGGAAGGCCACCGACTCGGGCGCGCTGTCCGAGACCGCGGTGCCGATCCGCCACAACTCCGGCAGCACGCCGGTGCCGTCCGCGTCGCCGACCTTGCCCAGCCAGTCCTCGCTCGGTGCCCCGGCGACCCCCGGCGCGCTCGCGGCCACGATCCCGGCGAGGGCGTCCGGCCCGGTCTCGGTCCACTCCGCGAACTCGCGGCGGCGATCCTGCTCCGCGCGCTCGACCACGTCGCTCATCACCGGATTGGCCAGCGCGACCGCGAAATGCGGGTCCCTGCGCGCGTTGTCGATGCCCTCGGTGCGCAGCCACAGCTCGACCATGGCCTTGGCGTGGTCCATGGCGGCCTGGGAGTGCAAGTCGGCCGCGACGCCGAGCGCTCGGCCGATGGCCGCGCGGAACTCGTCGAGCGCCATCTCGATCCGCTTGCGGCGATCGGCGCGCTTGTTCACCGCGACCTCCTCACTACGGTCGTCGTGCGGTGTTCGCCTCGGCAGGCACTCCTCCCGGTATGCCATGCCGGGCAGTGCGCTGCCAACCGCCGAGCGTGGCCACTCCGCCAGGACACGAGATCGACTCTAGTCAGAGGCGAGCCGTGAGCCGTTCGATGGCCGCCATGCTGCCGGCAAGCTGGTTCATGCCGATCACCAGGGCATCGTTGGCCGCCGCGAGCTGCGGTGGTATCAGCGACGCCGAGTGGTTCCCACTCAGTTCGGCCAGACACCTGCCGGCCTCGGCAAGGTGCCGCTGGGCGAGCAGCAGAACGCGGTAGCCGTCGCGGATCTGTTCGTTGATCCCGGCGAGGGTGGCGCCGAGCGCTTCGACCGACACGGCTACAGGCGCGCCGCGTAGCCCTCGGCGGTGGAGATCGCCGCGGTGACGTTGCGGGCCACGTCACCGAGGGTCTGCACGGCCTGCGCGAGCAGCCCGGAAGCCTGTTCGGCGTCGGACTGCGAGCTGCCCTGGGTGGCGTTGATCAGCGCGCCCTGAGCCTGTTCGATCGCCTGACCGGCTTGCTGGAGAGCCGCGATGCTCTCCGCGGCTTTCTGGTTGGCCAACTGGATTCCGGCACGAACTTCTTCGACGCTCGCCATGTGATCAAAAATAGGGGCGGCATGGACGCCCCGCTGGCGGAGAAAGCCCTGCTCGCACGGTTTCCACTCCGTCCAGTGACCCGCCGACGGGGATGGTTGCCGCCGGTGATCAGGCGGTCTCGCCCTTCGGCGCCGGGATCGGGGCGGGCGCCGGGCCGGAGGACAGCTCCAGCGCGGTGATGCCCGAGGTCGGCATCGGGTCCGCCCGCCAGTTGGTGATCGCGGTGTCGCCCTCCCAGCGCAGTGGCGTCCAACCGCCCCGATCCAGCGCGGACACGGCGGTGAGCACGGTCTGCGGCGCCGACGAGCGGGCCGGGCCGAGATCGACGTGCACGGTCAGCACGCCGTCCCGCTCGGTCACGCCGGTCAGCGTCGCCGCGCCGGAGATGCGACTGGCCACGGCCCGCGCCTGCCATTCCGCGCCGGCCGGCCGGGTGGTGGCCACGTCGACCCGCAGGATCAGCCGGTAGCCGTCCGGGCTGGGCTTGTCCTCCGGCGGAATCCAGCGCTGCGCGACGGGCTGCCGCGCAGCCGGCGGGCCTTGCGATGCCGGCGGGGTCGGGGATGCCTGCGCGGCTGGGGGCGCCGGGGTCGGCTCGGGTTCCGGCTCCGGTTCCGGTTCCGGTTCTGGGGCGGGCTGGGGCTCGGGCTTCGGCTTCGACTGTGGTCGCGGTTCGGGCTGGGACTGGCGGGCGCGCATCCGGTACGGGTCCGCGCCGCACCAGGCCTCGATGAGCATGCGCTCCGCGCCGGGGACGAGTCGGCCGATGGTTTCCGGCTCGTCCAGCACGGTCCACGCGGTCGGCGGCTCGCAGGACACCCTCGGCATGGTCTGGTTCGGGCCCAGCGAACGGACCAGGCGACGGACGGCACGCGCCAGCGGCGCGGCCACGTTGTACGTGGCGCGCTCGTCGGTCGGCACCGCGACGGTGACCGCCCAGCAGCCTGGCTCCTCCGCCGAGCAGTCGGTCGAGTCGACGATCTGACCTTCGACATGCCAGCAGAGCTGCTCGCACGCCTCGCGCGCGGCCTCCTCGCCCTCGGCGGCGACCACCACCGTCACCAGGAGTTCAATGCTCTCGTCCATCGTGCCAGCGATTATCCGTTAGCTGCGGCGGGTAGCCGAGGCCCGGTACACGGAAGAACGAGCCGACCGTCACGTTTTCCCGATGGCCCTGGCCAGGGGAAGATCGGCCGATCACCGGCGATCGGGCCCGGACACCGACCGGCGGCGAACGACTACGGAGAGGAACAACATGGATCTCGGTCTCGCCGGCCGCGTCTACCTGGTCACCGGAGGCAGCAAGGGACTCGGCTTCGCAACGGCCAAGGCGCTGGTCGAGGACGGTGCGCTGGTCGTGCTGTCCTCCCGGTCGCAGGAGAACGTGGACGCGGCCGTCGCCGAACTCGGCGAGAACGCGATCGGCGTCGCGGGCGACAACGCGGACGCCGGCCTCGCCGAGCGGATGGTCAGCGCGGCGACGGCCCGGTTCGGCCGTATCGACGGCATCCTGGTCAGCGTCGGCGGGCCGCCCTTCGGGGACGTGCTGGACAGCACCGAGCAGGCGTGGCAGGACGCGTTCTCGTCGATCTTCCTTGGCACGTTGCGCCTGATCCGCCGGGTTGTCGACGAGCTGGGCGATGGCGGCGCGATCGCGCTGGTGCTGTCCACCTCGGTCCGCGAACCCCTGGACCACCTGGCCATCTCCAACGGCCTGCGGCCCGGCCTCGCGGGGGTCGCCAAGACGCTGTCCAACGAGCTGGGGCCGCGCGGAATCCGCGTGGTCAGCCTGCTGCCCGGGTCGATCATGACCGGCCGCAACGCAACGATTTACGCCGACCCCGCCGCCCTGGCCAAGCGGACCGAGAGCGTGGCGCTGCGCCGGATCGGCGAGCCGGACGAGTTCGGCCGGGTCGCGGCCTTCGTGCTCTCGCCCGCCGCGTCCTACCTGACCGGGACCGTGATTTCGGTGGACGGCGGCGCGACCAAGGCGCTCTAGGCTGGACGTCGTGCGCACGGAGTACGCCGAGCGACCGGTCACGGGAGCCGCTGACCTGCTGGTCTGCGTCTGGCGGCGAACAACGGCCGACGGGCCCGCGCAGACCTACCGGATCGTGCCGGACGGCTGCGTCGACCTGGTCTGGACCGGCTCGGAGCTGTTCGTCGCCGGCCCGGACACGCGCGCCCAACTGACCACGACCGGTCCGGGGACCCTGCACGGGGTGCGATTGCGCCCCGGCGCGGCCCCGGCCCTGCTCGGCCTGCCCGCCGCCGAGATCGTCGACGGCCGTCCGACCTTGACCGAGCTGGACCGGCAAGCGTTTGCCGAGCCATTGGCCGACCGTCTCGCTGCCGCCGACAACCCTGCTGACGTGCTCGAACGTGCCGTCGCGACGGCGCTGCGCCGCGACCTGCTCGACCCGGCCATGCCGGCGGTCGTCGCCGGACTGCGTACAGGTGTGTCCGTGGCCGAGTTGTCGGAGCGGTTCGGGCTGACCGAGCGGAGCCTGCACCGGCGCTCGGTCGCCGCGTTCGGCTACGGCCCCAAGACGCTCCAGCGGGTGCTGCGCTTCCAGCGCGCGCTGGGGCTGGTTCGAGCGGGCCGCCCGTTCGCGGAGGCCGCGATCGATGCCGGCTACGCCGATCAGCCGCATCTGGCTCGCGAGGTCCGCGCGCTGGCCGGCGTGCCGCTCGGCACCCTGCTCACGAGCTGATCGGCTTACGAACTGATCGGCACCGCGGCGCCGGTCACCCGGATTCCGGGCGTCGTCGGATCAAGATCGACTTCGAGCAGGCTCGGCCGACCAAGATCGACACCCTGTTCGATGATGATCTTGCCGGCATCCGCGTAGCCGATATCGCGGAGATATCCCCCGAACGCGGCCGCTGCCGCGCCGGTCGCCGGATCCTCGACCACCCCGCCGACCGGAAAAGGATCACGCGCCTGGAAGTGTCGCGGCCCGTCGCCGTGGAACAGGTGCACGGTGGTCCAGCCCGCGTCGCGCATGATCGAACCGAGCGCGGCGAAGTCGTAGTCCAATGTGGCCAGTCGTGCCCGGGTGGCGGCCGCGAGCATCAGGTGATCGTTGCCGGCGTAGGCGACCCGGATCGGGAAGGCCGGGTCGACATCTGTTTCCTGCCAACGCAACGCGCGCAGCGTGTCCGTGATCTCGGTCGGCGTCGCGGGCCGCGAGTGCGGGACGACGCTGGTCAGGGTCGCGGTGCCGGGCGCGGTGTCGATGGTGACGTCGCCGGTGTTGGTGCGGAAGGCCAACGGGCCCGCGCCGATGCGTTCGGCCAGCGCGACCGAGGTCGCGATCGTGGCGTGGCCACAGAAATCGACCTCGGCGAGCGGGCTGAAATACCGGACCCGATAGCCGCGATCACCGGTTCGGGTGAGGAACGCGGTCTCCGAGTAGCCGACCTCCTTCGCGATCCGTCGCATGTCCGCGTCGCTCAGTTCGCTCGCGTCGAGCACGACGCCCGCCGGGTTGCCGCCGGTCGGATCCGTGCTGAATGCCGTGTAGCGCAGTATCTCGGGGCTCATGACACTATGCTGACACCGATCGTCGATCGAATCCAACGATGACTTTCGATATCAAGCATCGGGATCACCGATAGCATGGCCGGATGGACACCCGTGTACTCGCCACCTTCGTCGCGCTGGCCAGGACCGGCAGCTTCACCTCGGCTGCCGCCGAACTGCACCTCGCCCAGTCGACCGTGACCGCGCACATCCAGGCGCTGGAAAAGGAACTCCGGCTGCGCCTGTTCGACCGGCTCCCGGGCGGCGCGACCCTCACCGACGCCGGCCGACGCGTGCTGGACAAGGCAACGCTGGTGCTGGATGCCGAGGCCGCGCTGCGCGCCGAGCCGAAGGAGCAGGGGCCGATCGAGGGCACCGTGCGGATCGGCGCGCCGGAATCCCTGTGCGGCCAACTGCTCCCACCGGTCATCGCCGCGTTGCAGCGCCGCCATCCCGGCGTCGACGTCACGCTGCTGCCCTGCGGCACGGTGTCCGCGATGGACGGGCTGCGTTCGGGCGCGGTGTCGCTGGCGCTGCTCATCGAGCCGTCGATCGACGCGACCGATCTCGTCGTCGAGGCGCTCGGCACCCTCGAACTGGCCTTCGTCGCCGATCGCGGCGAGCCGGTGACCGCGCGGTCCTGGGCGGAACTGGCGCGATGGCGCTGGTTCCTGCTGGAGGAGGGCTGCGCGTACAGCGACGAGGTCGCGCGCTGCCTGCGCGCCAGCGGCGCTGCCGTGCGCGCGACGCGGCTGGGCAGCGTGGAGGCGACCAGGGCCTGCGTCGCCGCCGGTCTCGGCCTCGCCGTGCTGCCGAGCTTCGCGGTCGACGAGCGCAGGCTCGCCCGGTTCACCGCGCCGCCGATGCCCGCCCCCGGCCTGTTGCTGGCCCGGCACGCGCGCCGGTCGGCCGGGCGGGCGTTGGAGGTGGTCGCCGACGAGATCAGGAAGGGCGCCGCGAAGCTGGTCAGCTGAACGCGGTCAGGATGCGCAACGCCTTGAGTGTCGCGATGCCGCGCCATTCCGGTTCGACGGCAGGCGTCCATATCAGCGAGTGCGCGGACCAGCCGCCGTCCTCGGCCTGCGTCGCGGCCAGGTGGGCGAGCGCGGTGCGCAGCTCGTCGGGCGAGAACCAGTTGGCGGCCAAGGATTTCGGCGACGTCGCGTAGTCGTAGGCGAACATGTACTCGCCGGGCTGGTAGCCGGGCGGCAGCTGCGCGGTCTCCGGACGCGTCGGGTCGAGCAGCACGAACCGGTGATCGCGGACGAGTTCGCCCAGCCGCTTCGCCGCCGCCGCGGCCCGCGACCGATCCGGCGCCGCGTCCAGGAACCCGATGGCGTTGATGATCTCGTACGGGTGCGTCTCGTCGAGGCTTTCCACGCCCGCCCAACAGAATTCGCTCGCCGCCGACACCCATGGATGCTCGATGCCGGCCGCCTGGAACTGGGCGAGCACATTCGCGGTCGGGATCAGCGACCCGGCAGGCTCGTCCGCGACCACCCACCAGGGCGCGCGCGGCTGGTCGGCGATGCTCGGGTGCACGGCGGGGAGTCCGTTGTCCGGGCAGGTGACCGAGGCCAGGTAGCCGATGATCGGCGCGGCCGTCGCGGGCGTCAGCCGGTCGATCTCGGTGAGCACGCCCAACGCGAAATCGACGTGCAGCGGCTGGCTGGCGGGGCCCCGACCGTCCGGTTCGAGCGCGTAGCCGTAGCCGCCGTCAGGTGTCGCGTACGCGGACAACGCGGCCAGCACGCCGTCCGGATCGGGCGCGACGAACAGGTGCCGGAACCGGCGGTACTCCAGCACGCGCGCGGTCACGGCGAGAAAGCGAGCGGCGTCGTCGAATCGATCGATGGGCATGGACGCACGGTAGATCGCCGGTTCGGTGGTCGTCTTGTACGAATCGGACGAGGTATCGTGACGATAGTCCACCGATATCGAAGGAGGGCGACATGTCCGACAACCGGCCGCCCGTCGACCTGCTCGTCGAAGCCCTCGAACACCTGCCCGCCGAGGATCGCAAGCGGGTCACCGCCTGGGTGCTCGGCCGCGTGACCAGGCAATCCACGCCACTCGCGGCCCGCCTGCCCTACGCCGCCCGCCCCGACGAACCCGCCACCGACGTGCTGTTCGCCGGGATATCGCTCAAGGGCGACCACCAGGTGGTGCCGGTGCGGCTGCCGGCCGAACAGCACGAGCGGCTGCGCGACTGGTGTGCCGAGCACGGCTTCGCCATGGCCACCGTGATCCGCGGCCTGCTGACCCGATTCCTGGCTGGTCAGGACGATTAGGGTGGCTGAATGACGACATCAGCGGTGGTGATCGGCGCCGGGGTCAGCGGTTTGACGTCGGCGGTGTGTCTCGTCGAAGCCGGCTACGTGGTGCGGATCTGGGCTGCCGACCTGCCGAAGAACACGACCTCGCTGGTGGCCGGCGCGCTCTGGGGCCCGTCCTTCCAGCAGCCGATGGACAAGACCCTGGCCTGGACCGAGACCTCGCTGCGCGACTTCCGTGCCCTCGCACGGGATCCGGACACCGGTGTGCGGATGGCGCCCGCGCTGACCGTCGGCGCGCTGCCGACCGGCGCGGACATGCCGCCGCAGGCGCGGCTGATCCCGGACCTCCAACCCTGCCCGCCCGAGGAACTGCCGGCCGGCTACTCGGCCGGTTTCCGCGCGACCATGCCGCTCGCGGACATGCCGCGCTACCTCGACTACCTCACCGCGCGACTCGCCACCAACGGCGTGCAGATCGAGCAGCGCACCGTCCGCTCGCTCGACGAGGCGACATCGGTCGCGCCGCTGGTGTTCAACTGCGCCGGCCTCGGCGCGCGGGAACTGATCGGCGACGCCAGTCTGCGGCCGGTCCGCGGCCAGCACGTGATCATGACCAACCCCGGCATCGATGAGCTGTTCCTCGAACTGGACGACGCGCCGGAGTGGACCAACATCTTCCCGCACCCGACCCGGGTGGTCTGCGGTGGCATTGCCGTGCCGGACAGCGAGGACACCGCCGTCGACGACGAGCTGACCAAGCGGATCGTGCGCCGCTGCCGGGCGATCGAGCCGAGGCTGCACGACGCCGAGGTGACCGAGGTGCTGGTCGGCCTGCGCCCGGACCGGCCGGTGATCCGGGTCGAGGCCGAGCAGGTCGGCGACGCGCGGGTGGTGCACAACTACGGGCACGGCGGCAACGGGGTCAGCCTGTCCTGGGGTTGCGCGCGGGAGGCCGTTTTGCTGGCCGCTTAGTGTCCGATCAGGACGGTGCGGTGCACGAAGTCGGTCAGGTCGGCCAGCACCTGCGCCGAGTTGGTCTCGTTGAACACCTCGTGCCGCGCACCGGGGTAGATGGCCTCCTCGAACTTCAGGCCCCTGATCCGGTCCATGCCGGTCCTGGTCTCCACCATCGGCACCAGTTGATCGTCCTCGCCGTGCAGCCACAGCGCGGGCAGGTCGTCGCCGAGGGGATGGTCGAAGTCGATGGTGTGCAGGCATTCGTCGATGGCCAGCAGCGTCGGCCTGGCCAGCGGACCGTGCCAGACCAGCGGATCGGCGACATAGGCCGCGCCGACCTCGGGATCGCGTGACAGCACGGCCGGATCGATCGGGTCGGCCGGCAGCTCGTCGAGTTCGAGCAGGTCCAGGCCGGGCCAACTGCCCAGCAGCGGGCCGGACAGCACGAGCGCGGCCAGGTCCTCGGGATAGCGCTGCGCGTACCGGGCCGCGATCATCCCGCCCATCGAATGTCCGATCAGGACAGTGGGCAGGCTGGGAAACTCGTCCTTGGCGAACCGCACGACCAGGTGCTCGTCGTCGACGACCAATTCGAAGTCGGCGATCAGCGCCCGCTCGCCCTCGGAGCGGCCGTGCCCGGCGTGGTCGTGGCCGAACACCACCGCACCCGCCGCGACCAGGGCATCGGCCACGTGCTGGTAGCGGCCGATGTGTTCGCCGTAGCCGTGCGCCAGCACCGCGAGCCAGCTCGCGGTCGGGTTGGGCCAGGTGCGACCGACGAGTGTGCCCGCGTGCCCATGCAGCGTCCATTCCGAGGCTTCGACCATGGCTTCAGCTCAGCACAACTCGGCTGTCTCACCAACCCCGGGGCAGCGTCGGCATCCCGTCGACCGGCGCGGTCCATTCGTAGGTCCAGCACAGCGTGCCGTCCGCGAGCACCGCGCGGACCCGCCGGTATTCCTCGCCCTCGTACTCGTCGAGCACGGCGAACGCGTCGGCGGGCGAGGTCAGCCTGAGCGCATAACCGGGCACCTGATCTTCGCCGGTCAGACGCAGTGCGGGCCAGCCAAATCCGGTGTCGTACAAGGTTCCGGTCAGCTCGGCCTTCGCCGGTTCGCCGACGGTCCAGGGCGCGGCGATGTGCCAGGCCGCGCCGGTCGGTTGCAGTGTGCCGTAGACGAACACCCGATCCGGCCAGTCGTCGACGCGCGGCGCGCCGCTGATCGTGGTGGCGTCCAGCCCGTCCGGCCCGGCCTCGCCGACCAACCCGATCGCGTCCGCCTGCGCCACCTCGGCACACGGCACCGGGGCGCCGTCGACCAGCAGCGGCATGCGGATCTCGCTCGCGCCGACATAGGCGAGCACCTCGGGCAGCAGCACGCCGTCCTCGGTGCGGATCTCGCCGGTGTGCAGCCGCGCAAGGCGATAGCGCGCACCGCGCCCCTCGCACCTGTCCAGCACCCCGACCTGTTCGGGAGTGGCCAGCCAGACCGCGTGGATCTCCTCCCGGCCGGGCGCGGCGGCGAGCGTCGCCGGTCGCTGACCGTCCCGTTTGCGCAACGCGGACGCCCACACCGCGGCCAGACCGGTGCAGTGCACGCGCAGCACGATGACCGGGCCGGTGAGCCCGAGTTCGCGGCGCAGCCAGGTGATCTTCGATGGGCAGGCGTTGGAGCCGTAGGCGAGCACCGGAATGCCCTCGGCGAGCAGGTCGGTGTCGCTCTCGCGCCACGACCAGGGCGCGCGACCGCCCGGCCGCAGCACGCTGCCGTGCTCGTCGAGGTGTCGGAAGGAGACGTCCGGCCGGGCACCGGGATACGGGTCGGCGGGGAAATCAGCGTCGGAGAACATCAACGCCGAGCCTAGAAGAAGTGCGGACGAGCCCGTGACGATGCGCGTCGACACGGACTCGCCCGACTGTGGGCGACCGGTGATCCTAGCTCTGGTATGCGACCCAAACCCCGATCACCGGTCACCCATAGCTGCGGGAGCGTAGCCCCTGGCGATCAATTGGCCATCCGCCGGGTGGGTGGTTGACCACTTTCGGTGGCTCTCGTCCCGCTCATGCCGACGATCGGGGGTGGCCACCAGCCGCCATTCGGGCGATTTCTGCTTTCCCGTCAGGAATTGGCGCCATCGACGTCCGGCAGCGGCATGCCGTGCGGCGTGATGATGTAGGCGACGCCGCCGGAGCCGCTGCCCACGCTGCCGTCCGCCGTGATCCGCTGGGTCCGCTCCCAGATCGTCTCGAACTGCTGACGGTTGTAGATGTGGTGCACGGCGGGGTCGTTGGGCGAGGCCGGGTCGTTGGCGACCACGTCACCGTCCTTGGTGAACCCGACGATGACCATCAGGTGTCCGTCGGTGCTGTAGCCGGACCCGGTCAGCTCGCTGGCCAGGAAGGACACCGAGGTGACCACCGGGATGCCGCGCTTGATGTAGGACTCCGCCTCGTTCAACGAGTGCAGCCGGGTGACGTGCGCGTCGAGGCCGTACTCGGCCGCGTAGGCGTTGTTGAACGGCCAGTTGCCGGCACCCTGGTAGTTGTAGTCGTACGTGCCGCGCGCGGCCTGGTCGACCTGCGGGTCGGCGTAGCTCGGGTCGATCCAGGACATCTGTGCCTTGGTCGGGCCCGTGCCCCAGTACGCGACCACCATCGACGTGGAGGTCGGGCTGCACCAGGCTTCGCCGCCGTTGTCGTACTGCGGGTACTGGCCGGAGTGGATGTCCTGCGAGTACTGCGGCACCGGCAGGGTGATGCCCTCCGCGCCGCCGAGTGGGCTGACCGGCACGGTGAACCGGTTCGGGATGGCCGAGGTCATCGCGCCGACCATGCGCAGCGTCGGCGTCGTGTCGGTGCCCTTGGCGCGGTAGAGGGTGACCCGCAGCTGGTAGGAGTTCAGCGTGACCGGTGTGTTCGCCTCGAACGTGTCGATATTGACGTCGCCGTTGGCGTCGGACTGGTTGGGCACGCTGGTGCGGTGGATGTCCTGGTCACCGGAGGCCCAGCGGCCCATCACGTACCAGCCGGTCTGCGCGCCGGTGTTGGTGGTGCCGCGCATCTCCACCTGGAGCCAGGTGCCGGCCGGCGTCGTCGCGTTCCACGACGAGACGAGCTGGCTGGCGCCGAATCCCTGGTCGAAGGTGGGGGACTGCCAGGTCGCGTAGTCGTAGGGCTTGGTGGTGCCCAGGGTCGGGTCGGTGTAGTCGATGGTGCCGACCGGTTTGTTGATCACCAGGCCGCCCGCGTCCGGCCGGGTGCCGTCGAACTGGCCGGACAGGAAGGCCACCGGTCCACGCCACTGGTGGAAGTTGACCGGTGCGTTGGTCTGGTCGGTCTGGGCCGCGTTGGCCGGAGCCATGGTCATGGCAAGGGCACCGCCCACGAGTAAGGCCAGCAGGATTCGGGTTTTTCGCAGCTTCATCGACACTCCCCTGTCTGTCGCCGGATGGTCGGAGATTTTCATGCTGAGCGAGCGGTTTGTAAACCGCTGTCTGGTGGGTGGTCATCGTTCTCCACCCAAAGCTCAACCTCTGGGCCGATTAACCGCGCCCCCGGCGGCGAGACGCTGACCTGGCGACAAGCGTAGGGCAAACCAGTCTTGAGGGGACGAAATGGAAAAGTTGGCCAAATTCGCACCGATACTCCTTGGCAACATCGTGCTGCCGTACCTGATCTACGTCGTGCTCGGCGACAACGGCTTCACCACCACGACCGCGCTGCTGGCGAGCGCCGTGCCGCCGGTCGTGCTGACCGCGTTCACCGCGCTGCGCAAGCACCGGCTCGACGCGCCGGGCGTCATCTCGCTGATCACCATCGCGATCGCCATCGCCACGTCCGTGCTGACCGGCAACGCCCGGTTCATGCTCGCCAAGGACGGCCTGTTCCCGCTCGTCCTCGGCCTGGCCATGCTGGTCTCGCTGCTGATCGGCAAGCCGCTGATCTTCCACGTCATCCGGCTGGTGGCCGGTGTGGACAATCCCGACCTGCTGGCCAGGCTGCACCGCGCGTGGCAGCACGAGGGCTACCGCACCCAGCTGCGTCGCTACACCGCGCTGTGCGGCATCGTCCTGCTCGCCATGGTCCTGGCCCAGGTGACCGGTGCGTTCACGCTGCCGGTCGGGTTCGCGATGCCCGCGCTGAACGTCCTGCAGATCGCGGTCACGGCCGCGCTGGTCATCGGCGTCCGGACCGCGCTGCGCCGGAGCATGCGGGTCCACGCCGCAGCCTAGGAATCCAGCTCTACAGCACCGCTTGGGTCTGGGTGACCTTGGCGACCAGCTTGTCGTTGTCCGCGCGGATCTCCGTCTCCACCACGATCGTGCGCCTGCCGACGTGCAGCGTCTGCGCGGTCGCGGTGGCATTGCCACTGGTCAGCGGTCGGAAGAAGTTGGTCTTGGACTCGATGGTGCTGGTTCCGGTCCCGCCGTCGGGCAGGTTGAGGAACGCGCACATGCCGCCGGTCGCGTCGGCCAGCGCCATCAGCGCGCCGCCGTGCAGTGCGCCCGCCGCGGTGCACTTCTCCGCCGCCCAGGCAAGTCTGGTGGACACCACGCTCGTGGTGCTCTCCAGCACCTCGATGCCCAGTTCCCTGGTGAACGGCATGGCCGAGTGCATCAGTTCGGTCGCCTGCTCGTCGACGGCGCGCACGGCCGCTCCCTTCGGTCGATGTGAATCAGCCCTTGATACCGGTTTCCGCGATGCCCCGCACCAGGAACCGTTGCAGCAGCACGAACACCAGCAGCAGCGGCACGATGGAGATGGCGCCGGCCAGGAACAGCTCGTGGATGGCCGGGTGCTGGGACAGGTTGAACGCGGAGATGGCCACCTGCACCGTGTAGGACGAGGAGTCCTGCGCGATGATCATCGGCCACAGGAACGAGTTCCACGCCCCGATGAAGTCGATGACGCCGATCGCGGCGAAGAACCCGGCCGAGTTCGGCACCACGATCCTGGTGAACGTGCCCAGGTAGCCGAGGCCGTCGATCCGGCCCGCCTCCTCCAGTTCCTTCGGAAAATCCAGGAAGTACTGACGGAACAGGAACGCGGTGAACCCGCTGAACAGCCCGGGAATGATCAGTCCGCGCAGGTCGTCGATCCAGCCCAGCGAGGAGACCACCACGAACGTCGGCAGGAAGGTCACCGCGGCCGGAATCATCAGCGTGGCCACAATGGCATAGAACACCTTGTTCGCGTGCCGGTACGGGATCCTGGCCAGTCCGTACCCGGCCAGCGAGCAGAACAGCAGCTGGCCCGCGGTCTGCAACACCGATACGACCACCGAGTTGACCAGGCTGCTCGCCAGCGGCACCTCGGGATCGTTGAACAGCTCCGCGAAGTTCCCCCACTGCAGCGAATGCGGGAAGAACGTCCACGTCTTCGCGGTGATGTCGTCCTCGGTGGACAGACCGTTGCGGAGGAGTAGATAGAACGGCACCAGGAACAGGATCGCGGCGACGAGGAGCACGATCGTGCGAATCGTGCTGCCCGCGATCCGGCCGGGACCGATGGCGCGGATCGGCGGCCGGAGCAGTTCGTCCCTGCTGTTGCCACTGCCGATCATGAGAGCTCCCTCCGCCCCAGTCGCAGGAACCGGCTCTGCAACACCGTGACGATCGCGATGATCAGCGCCAGGATGATCGCGCCCGCGCTGCCGTGCCCCAGATCCTGGCCGCCGCTGCCCAGCGCCGTGTAGTACAGGTACACCAGCGGCGGCCGGGCATAGGGCGGATAGGCGTTGTTGCTGTTGTCGGCGAGGACGTTGATGAACTCGTCGAACGCCTGGTAGGCATTGATCAGCAGCAACAGCGTGACTGCGACCGCCGACGCCCGCAGCTGCGGGAACGTCACGTGCCAGAACGTCTGCCAGCCCGGTTTCGCCCCGTCGATCCAGGCCGCCTCGTAGAGATGGCGCGGAATCCGTTGCAGCCCGGCCAGGAACAGGATCATGTAGAAGCCCAGCTGCAACCACAGCCGCAGGGTCACCAGCACCACCCAGTACAGCGGCGGATGCGTGGTCGCGGTCCACGCGACCGGGCTCGCCGTCGGATCGAACCAGTTCAGCACCGTGTTGGCCAGGCCGTAGCGGACGCCGGAGAAGATCGACGTCCGCCAGATCAGCGCGGCCACCACGTAGGAACACGCGGTCGGCAGGAAGAACACCGACCGGAAGAACGTCCGCATGAACCGCAACTGGTTGACCAGCAGCGCCAACCCCAGCGACAGCACGAAGGTCAGCGGCACGATGAACACCGCGAACAGGCTGAACGTGCCGAGGCTGGACAGGAACGCGGGATCGCGCAGCATGTCCAGGTAGTTCGACAGGCCGACGAACTTCGTCGGCACGACGGTGTTGCGCGCCTGAAAGAAGCTCAGCACCGCGCTCCAGCCGATCGGCAGGTAGACGAAGATCGCGAGACCGATCAGGAAGGGGCCGACGAACAACCAGAACGCGCCCGCGGTGCGCGCTCGGTTCCTTGTTGCCATCCGCTCAGCCGAACAGCTGCTTGAGCTGCGTCTTGACCGTGCCCACCGCGGTCTGCAACGGACTGGTCGGGTCGCCGCCGTTCTTCGCGATCGTGGTCAGCGCGTCGGAGAGCGCCGTGTTCATCGCGTCCGTCCACACCGGACCGCCGACGAGGTGGCTCGACTCCTGCACGTAGCGCGCCGCGTCCGCGGCCGGACCGGACTGGAGGTTCGTGGCCTTCGGGATCAGCGATTTGCGCGACGGGATGTGGAAGCCGAACGCGGTGTCGAACTGCAACTGGTCGGCGGTCTGGTCGATCCACAGCCACTTGATGAACGCCTTGGCCTCGTCGACCTGCTTGCTCTTCGCGTTGATCATCGAGCCGAACGCGCCGACCGGCACGGACACCGCGCCCGAGTTGTCGAACTTCGGGAAGGGCAGCACGCCGAAGTCGTCGCCGAACTTCTGCTTGATCGTGGGCACGTTCCACAGCCCGGTCCACTGCATCGCGGTCAGTTCCTGGGTGAACGCGCTCGGGTCCGACCAGTCGGCGGGCGCGCCGAGCAGCAGGCTGCCGTTGCTGTTCAGGGTGTGCAGCGTGGCCATCGCGGTCGCCGCGCGCGGGTCGTCGAAGCCGGGCGAGTAGTTGCCGCTCGCGTCCTCGTGCAGGTAGTCAAGGCCGACCGACCAGAGCAGCGGCCCGGCCAGCACACCCACCCCACCGTCGTTGCCGACGAACAGGCCCTTCACGCCGCCCTTGGTCAGCTTCTGCGCCGCGTCCACCAGCTCGGCGACCGTGGTCGGCGGCTGCACGCCCGCCTGTCGCAGCAGGCTCTTGCGGTAGAACAGCACCTGCGTGTCCACCGCCTGCGGAATCCCGTACACCTTCCCGGCCACGGTGTGCCCGGCCAGCACCGAGGGCGTGAAGTCGTCCTTGACCGGCCCGATGATGTCGTCCAGCGCGACCACCTGGTTGGCCCGCACCCAGTCGATCTTGACCTGCGACTCGAACACGTCCGGCACCGGGCTGTTCTCCAGCGCGGTGGTGATCAGCGAGGTGTAGTCGCCGATCTTCCAGCCGACCTGCACCTTCGCCGCGGTGTAGGCAGCGGCATAGCGCTGCACGGCCTGCTCGACGCCGTCCTCACCGTACTGGTGATACCACTGCTGGAGCGTTGCCGACGACGAGCCGCTGCCGGAACCGCCTCGGCCGGTGTTCGAACCGCAGGCCGCGACCGCCAACCCGGCCGCTGCCAACCCCAGGAACCCACGGCGAGTGTGTTGCGTGGACACAGCGATCAGCCTCCCAGTTTCGCGTGCTTTGCGTCATCGTGGTGTATCACGGCAATCCTGCCGATGCGGACGTGCGCGTTCCCGAATAGCGGGAACGCGCACGTGTGTCCTATCCGGATCGCGCGACGCTACGCCTTGACGATGCGCTCCACTCTGAGCTGGCCATCGGCGTGCTGGCCGCGCAGGCGCTTCTTGTCGTACTTGCCGACGCTGGTCTTGGGCACCTCCTGGATGAACGTCCAGTTCTCCGGCAGCTGCCAGTGCGCGACGCGGTCGACCAGGAACTGGCGCAGCTCCTCGGCGGTGACCTCGTGACCCTCCTTGACCACCACCGCGACCAGCGGCCGCTCGTCCCACTTCTCGTCCGGCACCCCGATCACCGCGGCCTCCGCGACCCCGGGATGCGCCATGACGTGGTTCTCCAGCTCGACCGAGGAGATCCACTCGCCACCGGACTTGATCACGTCCTTGGCCCGGTCGGTCAGCCGCAGGTAGCCGTCGTGGCTGATCGCGCCCACGTCACCGGTGCGCAGCCAGCCGTCGCGGAACTTCTCCTTGTCGTCGACGCCGTAGTAGGCGCCGGCCACCCACGGCCCGCTGACCTCCAGTTCGCCGACGCTCTCGTTGTCCCAGGGCAGTTCCTCGTCGTCGTCGTTCATCAGCCGCGCGCTCACCGCGGCCGGGAACCTGCCCTGGGTGAACCGATAGGCCCAGGACTCCTCGCCGGTCGTCGTCCCGGGCGGACGCGCCACACTGCCCAGCGGCGAGGTCTCCGTCATGCCCCAGGCATGCAGGATGTGCACCCCGTACTTGTCCTGGAACGTGCGCATCAGCGAGGGCGGGCAGGCCGACCCGCCGACCACCACGTTGTCCAGCGGCGCCAGATCCTGCGGATGCGCCTCCAGATAGCCGAGCAGGCCCTGCCAGATCGTCGGCACCGCGCCCGCGAACGTCGGCCTCTCCGCCGCGATGATCTTCGCGATCGGTTCGGGCTGGAGGAACCGGTCCGGCATGATCAACGAAGCGCCGATCATCATGGCCGCGTAGGGCAGGCCCCAGGACATCGCGTGGAACTGCGGCACGATCACCAGGCCACGGTCGGCCTGGGTCAGCGCCATCGAGTCGGTCATGCACACCTGCATCGAGTGCAGCCAGATCGACCGGTGCGAGTACGCGACGCCCTTGGGATTGCCGGTCGTGCCCGAGGTGTAGCACATGGCCGCAGCTTGGCGCTCGTCAACGGCGGGCCAGGCGAACTCGGGCGGCTGGCCGGCCAACAGCTCGTCGTAGGCGTGCACGGTGACCCCGTCCGGCGCGGTGATCACGGCCGGGTCGCCGCCCACCACGATCACGTGCCGCACGGTGGAGAACGTCGGCAGCAGCGGGTTGAACAGCGGGGCCAGGCTGGCGTCCACCAGCACGACCTGGTCTTCCGCGTGGTTGGCGATGTAGGTGACCTGTTCGGGGAACAGCCGGATGTTCAGCGTGTGCAGCACGGCGCCCATCGACGGCACCGCCATGTAGGCCACGTAGTGCTCGTTGTTGTTCCACATGAACGTGCCGACCCGCTGGTCGCCGGTGATGCCGAGGCCACGCAGCGCGTGTGCCAGTTGGGCGGCCTGCTTGCCCAGATCCGCATAACTCAGCCTGCGGGCGGACTCGCCGGTCCACGTCGACACCTGGGCCTGGCCGTGCACGGTGGACCCGTACCGGAGCAGCGTGGCAATGGACAGCTGCCCGTCCTGCATGGTGCTCAACATCGCGATCTCCGACTCCTTCGTCTGGCCCCGCTCGCGGTTACCGACTAGTTAAGCCGTTGTCCGGCCAATTCGCGAGATACGCTGACCACTTGTGCGAAAAGTCGTGGTCGTCGGTTGCGCTGGGGCCGGAAAGTCGACGTTCGCCCGGACCCTCGGCGTCCGGCTCGGCCTCCCGGTCACCCATGTGGATCGGCTGTTCTGGAAGCCCGGCTGGCAGGCCACCGAGACCTCGCAATGGCGTGCGATCCAACGCGAACTGGTCGCAGGCGACGCCTGGCTGCTGGACGGCAACTACGGCGGCACGCTCGACATCCGGTTCGCCGCCGCGGACACCGTGATATTCCTGGACTTTCCGCGCTGGCGCTGCCTGGCCAGGGTCTTGCGCCGGACCATCGCCAGCCGGGGCCGGGACACCCAGGCACCCGGCTGCCCGGACAAGGTGGACGCGGAATTCCTGCGCTGGATCTGGAACTTCCGCACCGACAGCAGGCCGGAAGTGCTCAGCGCCATGGCCGAACACGGCAAACACGCCGAACACGTCATTCTCGGCTCGCCCCGCGACGTGCGCGCCTACCTGGCGAGGTGCTAGTCAGTCGTCTCAGTCGTCGATGCGCGAGCGCATCTCGTGCAACTTGCTGATCAACAGCGACCGACTGGCCGGCGCGGCCACCATCCACCGCTCGCCCGGCTGGTCACCGGAGAGCTGGGTGATCCAGCGACCCTGCTCGGTGTCCATGTACACCAACGGATGCGGACACCGCCGCCGCTCGCCGCTGCGCGCCCGCGCCGCCGCGTACAGCTCGCCGCCGCCGCTGCGCGACAGTTCCAGCACCGTGAACAGGTCGCGCGCGTCCTCCGCCATGGACTGGCGCGGGAAGATGTTGAACGCCTCCGCCGGCAGTTGCGGCGCCTCGCCCGGCGCGCCGGCACCGCGCCGCGCGCGCAACTGGCGCATCTCGCGCTCCGGCAGGTTCACCGAACGGCCACGACCGGCCGGCACGTTCGGCATCTTGTCCACAAGGGCCTCGGCCAGACCCTCCGAACTGCACGGTCCGATGGTGACCTGGTCGCCGTCGCGCACCACCAGCACGCCGTCCTGACCGACCGACGCGGCCAGCACCGCGAGGTTGCTCTCGGCGCGTTCCTCGGTCGGCCGCAGCCCGATCCAGCCGAAGTACTCCACGTTCGGCCGCGCCACGATCTGCAGCGTCTCCCGGAAGTCGGGGGACAGGTCGCGGCCCATCAGCACGCCGTTCATGGCCATGTCGTCGCCGGCCCGCTGGAGCGCCTGTCGCTCGCCCTCTTCGTCCAACCAGTACACCGTGTCGACGAGGACGTTGTGCGGCTCACCGAGATTCTCCCTGCGCCACACCGTGGTGAGCGTGTCAAGGGCCAAGGTGACCGGGTTGTACAGCACGGAAATCCACCCCTGCTCATGATGCTGGCCGCGGGTGATCACCCGCGGCCAGCATCATATTGCGTGTTCTCGCTGCGTACCCGTCATTCCCCGATGACCGGCGGTGCGGTCATCTCGTCCGTGCCGAACAGCGCGTCCGGATCGGCCTCCTGCAGGTACTGCGCCGACTTGTGCTCCTGGTCCTCTTCCCGACGGCCACCGGCGCCACCCATGCCGGGCATGCCGCCCTCCTCGCCGGGCGCGCCTGCCGGGCCGAGCCCGCCGCCACCGCCGAGCATCGACTCCTCGGCGGCCTGCGAGGCCATGCCGACGCCGCTGCGCGAGCTGTTGGTCGCGTCCGAGGGACCGGAGCCGAGCCCGGAACCGGTACCGCTGCCGGGGCGCAGGCTGTTCATCGCGTTCTGCGCGCTGTTGCCGCCGACGGTGCCATCCGGACCGAAGCCGCCTTGGCCACCGGTCGGGTTGAGGTTGCCGGAGAAGTTCGGGTTGTGGAGCTTCTCTTCTTCGTTCTGGGTGCTGTTCGAACCGTTCGGGCCGAGCCCGATTTCCGGCGGGTACTCGTCGGTGACCGTCGGGGTCGGCGTCGGCGTCCAGTCACTGATGCCGGTCCGGAGGTTCGTCTCGTTCGGGCCACCCGGCAGCTGCCAGCCGCCGTTGCCGGTCGGCGGCACGTCGATCGTGCCGTTCGGCGCGCCGGACAGCGAGTCCTCCGGGCTGCCGCCGAGGGTGCCGCTCGCGCCCGGTGGCTGACGCAGCTTGGCCAGCGCCGCCTGGCGCTCCGCCTCGGTCCCACCCGCGATCACGCCCAGCGAGTTCATCGCGGCGTAGCCACCGCTGCTGCCGGTCGAGCTGGGCGCCACCACCGTGATCGTCGCGTTGCTCAACGGGATCTGGCCGTAGCTCTGCGGCATCTGGTCGGCGGTGAGCGTGCTGGTCTGCGCGTAGTTCTGATACACCTGCACATTGTGCTGCGACGAGGACGCGTACTGGTTGATCTGGTTGTCCAGCGGACCGGAGTCGCCGAACGCGGCCAGCACCTCGTTCATGGTGTTGTTCGGCATCTGCGACGGCACGTTGTTCAGGCTGTTGCGGGCCGTGGTGAACGCGTCCGCCTGGCTGCTCAGCACGTTCTGGTGCGTGGCCAGCGAGTTCGTGGCGTCCTGCGCCGCGTTGGCCAGCGGGACCGCGCCGGACATGGCGGCCTGCGACGCCTCGCCCTCCCAGGCGCCCGACATCTTGCTGTTCAGCTGGATGATCTGGTTGTTCAGGTCATCCTGGGTGCTCATCTGGGTAGCCGCGCCATCGGTCGCGTGGTACATGCCGGTCGTGCCGGGACCGGAGTGGAACATCTCATAGATCTGCGTGGCCGAGTAGCTGCCCATCGAGATCCCCCTTAACAGTGGTGCGGGCCGGCGAGAAGTGAGAAGTCGTTACGGGGAGATCAGAAGCCGGTGTTGACGCTGCGCATCGACTGCGAGCCGCCCTCTTCGGCGTTGTGGTAGTTGGTCAGCGCGGTCTGCAGCGCGGTGATGTACTGGTCGGAGTAGGCCAGCATGGCGGCCAGGTGATCCTGGTATGCCTGCCCGGAATTGCTCGCCGCGCTCGCCGCGGTCTGGCTCGCGGTGTCGGTCGCGGGGGACTGCACGTCGGTCATGGTGTGCACCTGGGACTGTGCCTGCTGCAGGCTCGTGTGCAGCTGCTGCCACTGCCCGAGCACCGATTCGATCTCGGCCGGGGTGAACGTGTAGCCGCCACCGCCACCCGCCGCCGGTTGCTGCACGTGCAGACCGTTGTTGGACTCGGTGATCAGCTCCTCGACCACCTCGAAAATGCCAGCCAAACCACCCGCAGCGAAAAGGGCGTCGTTGTTCGAAATCGCCATCGCCGGTTTCCCTCCGTCTTTGCCGGTCCACGCACCATCGTCAAGCAGGGCCACTCCCCATCGTGGCTGGTGCGCCGCGAATAGGGTAGCGCGCCGCCCTCTCACTGTGGGGTGAGACGGCGGCATTCGACTCCCGGTTCCCCGTCCTGTCCAGCGACTTTCGTCTGATTCGATAAACAATCACGATCTGGTCGCGACATGATTACGGACCGTGCCCGATCCCCACGGCACGGTCCGTAACCGATCCTGGCCGCCGCTACCGGCTCTGCCCCTCCGCCAGCTTCGTCAGCTGATCGGTGAGCCAGGCCTGGGTGGCGCGCCACAGCCCGGTGCCCAGCGAGACGCGCGCGACACCGAGATCGCCAAGATTCGTCGGGTTCAGCCCGTCGCGCAAGTAAGCGATGTTCACCGGGCGTCGGTCCACTCCGGCCACGAACCCCTCGATCGTGTCGGGTTGGCGCGCCAGGATCGGGTAGACGCAGTCCGCGCCCGCCTCCAGGTAGGCCGCGGCCCTGCGCAGCGCCGCGCCGAGCAGCGCCCGCTCGTCCGGCTTGCCGCTGGTCGCGTACGCCTGCAGGAACACGTCGATCCGCGCGTTGAGCACCAGGTGCACGCCGGCATCGGTGGCCGCCGCCCGCACGTCCCTGAGCCACGCCACCTGCTCGGCGATCTCCACCAGTCGCCCGGTGCGGTGGTCGGTGTCCTCCAGGTTGCAGCCGACCGCGCCGGTCGCCAGCAGCCGGTCCACGAACCGCTGAGCCGGCAACTGGTAGCCGGACTCGGCGTCCACGGTCACCGGCACCGACACCGACGAGGCGATCCGCGCCGCTGCCGCGAACATCTCCTCGGCCGGCGCGCCCTCGTGGTCGGCG
This sequence comes from Pseudonocardiaceae bacterium, assembly GCA_035948315.1. GTDB lineage: Bacteria > Actinomycetota > Actinomycetes > Mycobacteriales > Pseudonocardiaceae > CAJCJE01. The sequence continues at coordinate 110,727 of DASZJG010000049.1, forward strand.
TAGCCCAGCGACTCGGCCACCGCGCCGCTGCTGGTGGCAACCGCGTTGAAGCCGGCCGTCTCGGCCAGCCACGCGGACGCCGCATCCCAGATGTTCGCCAGCACCACCGGGTCACCCGGCCGGTGCAGTTCGCGGAGTCGGGCCGCCTGCGCGTCCAGCGCGTCGGCCGAGCGCATCCGCAGGTCCCCGGTCATGCCACTGCCTTTCTCTTCGTCGTCATGACTCGACTGTAGGCAGTGACTGGCTCACAAGTATGGTCCAATCTCGTGTCAGTTGACTGGTCCAGTGGTGGCCTCGACTTCCACCTCGACCTCCATCCGGCCGAAGGCAGGCGACACGGCCTCGCCGAAGCCGTCCGGCGCGCCATCCGCGACGGCCGGCTGGCCGCCGGCACCCGCCTGCCCTCCACCCGCGCCCTCGCCGCCGACCTCGGCCTGGCCAGGGGCACCGTCACGCAAGCGTTTGCCGAACTGGCCGTCGAGGGCTACCTGCGCGTCCGCCAGGGTGCGGGCACCGTCGTGGTGGGCATGCCCGGCGCGGCCCAACCCCCGCGCGCCGTGCCGCCGCCATCGCCCCGGCCCGCCCCACGCTGGAACCTGCTGCCCGGCAGACCCGACGTGACCCTGTTCCCGACCACCACCTGGCTGGCCGCGAGCCGTCGCGCGCTGGCCGGCGCCGTCGCCGCCGACTTCGGCTACGGCGCACCCGAGGGCCATCCCACGCTGCGCAAGGCGCTGGCCGACTATCTCGGCCGGACCAGGGGAGTCGTGGCCGACCCGGACGCGATCCTGGTCACCTCCGGGTACAGCCAGTCCCTCGGCCTGCTCGCCGCCGTCCTGCGCGACCTGGGCGAACACCGGGTCGGCTTCGAGAACCCGTCGAACGCCGAGTTCCGCAGGGTGATGACCTGGGCGGGCGGCCTGGCCGAGGTCGGCATCCCGGTCGACGGCAAGGGCCTGCGCGTCGAGGCGCTCGCCGGCCGCCGCGATCTCGGCGCGATGGTCGTCACGCCCGCCCACCAGTACCCGCTGGGCAGCACGCTCGACCCGGCCCGCCGCGCCGAACTGATCGAGTTCGCGCACGACACCGACACCCTGATCGTCGAGGACGACTACGACGGCGAGTTCCGCTTCGACCGCCAACCCATCGGCGCGTTGCAGGCGCTGGCCCCGGAGCGGGTCGTCTACGCCGGAACGTCGAGCAAGACGCTGATCCCCGGCCTGCGCATCGCCTGGCTGGTGCTGCCGTCCCGACTGGTCGAGCCGATGCGCGCGGCCAAACGCCTCGCCGACCGGCACGTCGGGGTGATCGAGTCGCTCACCCTCGCCGAATTCCTCACTGCGGGCCACTACGACCAGCAGGTCCGGCGCGGCCGAAGCCGCTACCGGTCCCGCCGCGACCGACTGCTCGGCGCGCTGGGTCAGGAGGGCATCACGGTCTGGCCCGACTCGGCAGCGGCCGGCCTGCACATCGTGCTGCCGCTGCCCGAGCACAGCCCACCCGAGGAGCAGGTGCTCGCCCATCTGGCCAGGCACGCGGTCGGCGTGGACGGCCTCGCCCCGCACTGGCTCGGCGCTGGATCCGGGACGGGCGGCCTGGTCGTCGGCTACGCGGCCCCGCCAGAGCACGCGTTCGGCCCCGCGGTGCGCGCGCTGATCACCGCGCTCCGCCTGTGTTGGCGCTGAATCAGCCCGTGTTGGCGCTGAGGAGGTCGCACGGTCGTGCGATCCTGGCCACGTTCCGGCCCGGTCAGGGTGGTTACTGGCCGGTAACGTGGCGTACGCTTCCCGGAATTCGACAACGCAGTCCCCCAAACCGGGAGAACTCGTGATTCTGCGACTCGTCATCGGCCTGGTGATCACCGCTATCGGCCTGGCCATCGCCGGCCGACGCGTGCTGTGGCTCTACCGGCTGATCCGCTCCGGCCAACCGGTCAGCGGTCGGATCAAGGAACTCGGCCGTCGGCTCAACACCGAGATCGCCGAGGTCGCCGGCCAGCGCAAGCTGCTCAAGTGGTCGGTACCCGGCGTTGCCCACTTCTTCACCATGTGGGGCTTCCTGATCCTGACCTTCACCATCATCGAAACGTGGGGCGACCTGTTCGACCGCGACTTCGCGTTCTGGTGGTTCGGCCACGCCCGCTGGCTCGGGTTCCTGGAAGACTTCTTCACCGTCGCGGTGCTCGTCGCGCTGGTCACGTTCGGCGTCATGCGCGTCCGCCAGGCCCCGGCCAAGAGCGAGCGCAAGTCGCGGTTCTACGGTTCGCACACCGGTGCGGCCTGGCTGGTGCTCTACATGATCGCGGGCGTCATGGTCACGCTGCTGATCTACCGAGGCGCCCAGTACGCCACCGGCCACTTCCCGTACGGCCGCAGCGGCTGGCCGTTCGCGTCCTGGCTGCTCGGCCACGCGTTCAGCGGCTTGGGCATGACCGTCAACGGGATCATCGAGACGGTGTTCGTGCTGGTGAACATCGCGGTGATCGTGGGTTTCCTGGTCCTCGTCGTGCACTCCAAGCACCTGCACATCGGCCTCGCCCCGCTCAACGTCGGCGCCAAGCGCCTGCCCGACGCGCTCGGGCCGCTGCTGCCGATGGAGTCCGGCGGCAAGCCGATCGACTTCGAGGATCCCGGTGAGGACGACGTCTTCGGTCGCGGCAAGATCGAGGACTTCACCTGGAAGGGCATGCTCGACTTCGCCACCTGCACCGAGTGCGGTCGCTGCCAGAGCCAGTGCCCCGCCTGGAACACCGGCAAGCCGCTCTCGCCCAAGCTGGTCATCATGGACCTGCGCGACCACCTCTTCGCCAAGGCCCCGTACCTGATCGGCGGCCAGGAAATGCCGGCAGAGGGTTCGGTCGACATCAAGGTCGGCGAACGCCACGACCACGGCGTGCCCGAATCCGGCTTCGGCCGCGTCACCGGCTCCGGCCCCGAGCAGGCGGCCCGTCCGCTGGTCGGCACGCTGGAGGAGGGCGGCGTCATCGACCCGGACGTGCTCTGGTCCTGCACCAGTTGCGGCGCCTGCGTCGAACAGTGCCCGGTCGACATCGAGCACGTCGACCACATCGTCGACATGCGCCGCTACCAGGTGCTGATCGAGTCGAACTTCCCGACCGAACTCGGCGGCATGTTCAAGAACCTGGAGAACAAGGGCAACCCCTGGGGCCAGAACGCCAAGGACCGTCTCCAGTGGACGGAGGGCCTCGACTTCGAGGTGCCCGTGTTCGACGGCGAACTCGCCGACGACGTCGAGTACCTGTTCTGGGTCGGCTGCGCTGGCGCGTTCGAGGACCGGGCCCGCAAGACCACCCAGGCCGTCGCCGAACTGCTGCACATGGCCGACGTCAAGTACACGGTGCTCGGCTCCGACGAGACCTGCACCGGCGACCCGGCCCGCCGCGCCGGCAACGAGTTCCTGTTCCAGATGCTCGCGCAGCAGAACGTCGAGATCCTCAACACCCTGTTCGAGGGCCGCGAGCCCCTCAAGCGCAAGATCGTGGTCACCTGCCCGCACTGCTTCAACACCATCGGCAACGAGTACCCGCAGGTTGGCGGCGACTACGAGGTCGTGCACCACACGCAGTTGCTCAACCGGCTGGTGCGCGAGCGCAGGCTGGTCCCGGTCGCACCGATGGCCGAGGACGTCACCTACCACGACCCGTGCTACCTGGGCCGGCACAACAAGGTCTACGACGCCCCGCGTGAGCTGGTCGGTGCCTCCGGCGCCAACCTGCGCGAGATGCCCAGGCACGCGGACCGCTCGTTCTGCTGCGGCGCGGGCGGCGCGCGCATGTGGATGGAGGAGCGGATCGGCAAGCAGATCAACCTGGAACGGGTCGACGAGGCGCTCGGCACCGCGCCCAACAAGATCGCCACCGGTTGCCCGTTCTGCCGCGTGATGATGACCGACGGCGTGACCGACCGCCAGAGCACCGGCGCGGCCAGCGCGAACCTCGAAGTCGTCGACGTGGCCCAGCTCCTGCTCACCGCCGTCAAACGCCGCGACTGAGGTTGAACCGGCGCCCTCTGTGGAGGGCGCCGGCTCAGCTACCGGTCAGGACAGCAGCGCCCGACCCAGCGGCAGTGCCGAACCACCCGTCGCCTGGGACGCCGAACTGAAGAACAGGTAGCCGCCGACCGCGGCGAACACGAACACCACGACCCCACCCACATGCAGCACGCCCGCCGACCCCTGCAACGTGCCGATCAGCACCAGCACCAGGGCGAGTTCGATCAGCACGAACAGCAGCGCGTACGCGATCGGCAGCCGCAGCGTGCCCAGCGTCAACATCCCGACGATGACCAGCCACGAGATCAGGAACAACCCCTGCGTGTCCACTGCCGCCGTCGCGGTGATGCCGAACCAGTTGTGCGTCAGCCCGAGCACCAACAGCGCGTAGCTGAGCCAGAATCCGGCGAAGATGGCGAACACTCCCGCCACCGCGCTCTGTCCGAGGTTCGCCGCCCAGATCGAGGCGATGACCAGCCCCAGTCCGGTCGCGGCGATGATGACGGCCAGCGAGGCGCCGACCGCGGTGGCGGGCACATAACCGATCAGGACGAGGCCGAGCGCGACCGAACCCACGATGAAACTGGGCAGGCCGATCATCATCGGGTCAGCCGGCGGCGCGGCGGGCGCGGCCTGGGCTGCTGCTCGTGGGGAACTTTCGGTAGTGGCGTCGATGGTCGTCATGGCGGGCTCCCTTTCGGGCATCCGTACCGCGCCACGGTCGTGGCGACGGCGCTTTTTCGGGTTTACCCGGGGTAGCGCCGCCAGCCTGTCTCATTTAGAGACGCCAACCGGCCCAATCGATTCAGCACTCGATGACGTTCACTGCGAGCCCGCCCCGCGCCGTCTCCTTGTACTTGACTTTCATGTCCGCGCCGGTCTCCCGCATCGTCTTGATGACCTTGTCCAGCGACACGAAATGCGTGCCGTCGCCGCGCAACGCCATCCGCGCCGCGCTGATCGCCTTGATCGACGCGAGCGCGTTGCGCTCGATGCACGGAATCTGCACGAGTCCACCGACCGGGTCGCAGGTCAGGCCCAGGTTGTGTTCCATGGCGATCTCGGCCGCGTTCTCCACCTGCTGCGGGCTTCCGCCCAACACCTCGCACAACCCGGCCGCCGCCATCGAACAGGCCGACCCGACCTCGCCCTGGCACCCCACCTCGGCACCCGAGATGGACGCGTTCTCCTTGAACAGCACCCCGATCGCGCCCGCGGTCAGCAGAAACCGCACCACCCCGTCCGCGCTCGCGCCCGGCACGAACCGCGTGTAGTAGTGCAGCACGGCCGGCACGATCCCGGCCGCACCGTTGGTCGGCGCCGTCACCACCCGGCCACCCGACGCGTTCTCCTCGTTCACCGCCAACGCGAACAGGCTCACCCAGTCCAGCACGCGCAGCGGATCGGTCGCGTAGTGCTCGGTGGTCAGCGTGCGGTGCAGTTCGGCAGCCCGCCGCCGCACCTTCAACCCGCCCGGCAACACTCCGTCGTTCGTACAGCCGCGCTGCACGCAGTCCTGCATGGCCTGCCAGATCTCGCCCAGCTCGACCCGAATCTGCTCCTCGGCGCGCCAGGACCGCTCGTTGGCCAGCATGACCCCGCTGATCGGCAGTTCGGTCTGGTCACACCGGGCCAGCAGGTCGACCGCGGTCGCGAACGGATACGCCACCGGCGTGTCGTCCACCTTGATCCGGTCCGCGCCGGTCGCCGACTCGTCCACCACGAACCCGCCGCCGACCGAGTAATACGTCTTGGCCCGCAACACCTCGCCGGCCTCGTCCAACGCGGTGAACGTCATCCCGTTCGGATGCGCCGGCAGCGAACGCCGCCGGTGCAGTACGAGGTCGGCGTCCGGATCGAAGCTGATCCGGTGCTCGCCGAGCAGATCGATCGCGTTGTCCTGCCGGATAGCCGCGACGCGCTCGGCCACGCTGTCGGTGTCGACCGTGCGCGGGTCCTCCCCGGACAGCCCGAGCAGCACCGCGCGGTCGCTGCCGTGCCCGTGCCCGGTCGCTCCCAGCGAGCCGAACAGTTCGGCCCGCACCCTGCGCGTGCGGCCGAGCAGCCCGCTGTCCCGCAGCCCCGACGCGAACAGTCGAGCCGCCTTCATCGGACCGACCGTGTGCGAACTGGACGGTCCGATGCCGATCTTGAACAGATCGAAGACGCTGATGGTCATGCCAACCCCGTGTTCACGACAGTCCCGGATACAGCGGATGCGCCTGCGCCAGTGTCGACACCCTGGCCCGCAGCTTCTCCTGCGCAGGCTCGGACAGCTCCGGCCGCAACGCCGTCGCGATAACGTCCGCGACCTCCCGGAAGTCCGCCTCGGTGAACCCGCGCGTGGCCAACGCGGGCGTGCCGATGCGCAGGCCGGAGGAGACCATCGGCGGCCTCGGGTCGAACGGCACCGCGTTGCGGTTTACCGTGATGCCGATGTCGTGCAACCGGTCCTCGGCCTGCTTGCCGTCCAATGTGGACTCACGAAGATCGACGAGCACCAGGTGCACGTCGGTCCCACCGGTCAGCACCCGCACCCCGGCGTCCTGTTCGGCCACCAGTCGCTCGGCCAGGATCTTCGCCCCGGCCAACGTCCGTGCCTGCCGCTCCCGGAACTCCTCGGACGCCGCGATGCCGAACGCGACCGCCTTGGCGGCGATCACGTGCTCCAGCGGACCGCCCTGCTGCCCGGGGAACACCGCCGAGTTCAGCTTCTTCGCGAACGCCTGCCTGGCCAGGATCACCCCGCCCCTCGGCCCGCCGAGCGTCTTGTGCGTTGTCGTGGTCACCACGTCCGCGTACTCGACCGGGTTCGGGTGCAGGCCCGCCGCGACCAGCCCGGCGAAGTGCGCCATGTCGACCAGCAGCAGCGCGCCGACCTCGTCGGCGATCGCCCGGAACGCGGCAAAGTCCAGGTGGCGTGGGTAAGCCGACCAACCGGCCACGATCAGCTTGGGTCGGTGTTGTTTCGCCAGTTCCGCGACTTCCGCCATGTCCACCAGATAGTCCTTTTCGGACACATGATACGCCGCGACCCGGTAGAGCTTGCCGGAGAAGTTCAGCCGCATGCCGTGCGTGAGATGGCCGCCGTGCGCGAGGTCCAACCCGAGGATCGTGTCACCGGGATCGAGCAGCGCCGCCATGGCCGACGCGTTCGCCTGCGCACCGGAGTGCGGCTGGACATTCGCGAAATCCGCGTTGAACAGGCCCTTCACCCGGTCGATGGCGATCTGCTCGACCTGGTCGACGAACTCGCACCCGCCGTAGTAGCGCCGTCCCGGATACCCCTCCGCGTACTTGTTGGTCAGCACGGTGCCCTGCGCCTGCATGACGGCGCGCGGCGCGAAGTTCTCCGACGCGATCATCTCCAGCGTGTCGCGCTGCCGCCCCAGTTCGGCATCGACGGCCGCGCTGATCACCGGGTCCACAGCGGAAAGGTCGTCGTTCAACAGGTCGCTCATGCGGCACCACCCTCGGTGAGCTCGACGTACTCGGACGCGGTGAGCAGCCCGCTCGGCGCGCCGGCCAGCGTCACCCGGAACAGCCAGCCGCCCTCGAACGGCGCGGAATTGATCAACCCAGGCTCGTCCACGACCTCGGCGTTGACCTCGGCCACCGTCCCGCCGACCGGCGAATACAGGTCACTGACCGATTTGGTCGATTCCAGCTCGCCGCAGATCGAACCCGCCGTGACGGTCTCGCCGACCGCCGGTAGCCCCACGAACACGATGTCCCCGAGCTGGTCGGCGGCGAACGAGGTCACCCCGATGGTCGCGGCGTCGCCCGCAACGGCGATCCACTCGTGCTCGGCGGTATAACGAAGATGCTCCGGTGGCACCTCGGCCATGGCAGGCTCCTTGGTAGTGGGCACCGCAGTGCCCAACCGCAAAAGCCTCCCACTCTGTCATTGGCCTGAGAGCTTCACCGTCGCCGATCTGGTCGACGGTTTGCACCGTGGGCGAGACGCACGGGCGCCTCTTTTCAGAGTTGCCTCCCTCGCGCGGTAGGTGGGCCTGAGAGTTTCCCGGGAGGTGTTGCTCCTTCGGCGCCACGGCGGACCGTGGACTCTCCCGCGCAAGATCGATGGCGTATTCAGTTGTTCCTCTCCGCCGAACGCTAGGTCCAGGCCACGAGAGGTGTCAAGCAAGCCGGTCCGGCGGACGCGCATCCGCCGGACCGACAACCAGGGCGACTCGCCGTCGTCAGGGCGCCGATGCCGCGGCCTGGTCGGCTTCGACGAGCGCACTGGCCAGGCGCAGCGCCGACGTCCCCAGTCCGGTCGGCTGAAGGGAGAAGGTAACGCTGGTAGCCGGCGCGGTGGCCGGTCGATACCGGGCGCGCAGCTCGTCCTCGGGATAGCGGAGGCTGTGACGGTGCCAGTCGAGGATGCCCGCCATCCAGTCCTTGAGGTCGTCGGCGTGCTTGGTGAGCACCTGCTGGATGTCCTCGTCCAGATCCAACTCGACGAACATCGCGGGTAGGTCGTTGGTCACGATGTGCTCGAACTGTTCCATCCGCGCGGTCATCAGCCTGGCCACGACGTCCCGTGCCCGCAACCGGTCGACGTTCAGGAACTTCTGCACGACAAGGACGATGTTGTGCAGCTCGCCCTCGAACTCGATCTCCTTCTGATAGGAGAACAGATCATTGGTGAAGCACGCATAGTCGTGTGCCGCGGTGACCAACTCGTGCATGACCCGGTTCTGGTAGATCTCGTGCGGCACCACGTCGAAGTGGGCCAGGCGGGCCAGGTCCATGGTCAGTTCCGAGCCGAAGGTGCGGCGCCGCATCTCCACGTAGTCGATGGGATCCGGGATCCGGTTCTCGGCGTGGTTGACCAACTCCCACAGCCAACTCGTGGTCATGCTCGTGATCGCGGCGCGGAACTCGCGCCGGGCCGGCGTGGACATCGGCTCGATCGTGCGCTGCCAGAGGTCGGCGAGACCGACTTCCAACTGGTTCGTCGGCTCGGATGTCGAGCCGCCGTCCAACGGCATGAACTCGGCCAGCCGGTCGAGCGCGTGTTTGGCGCCGACGAGGTTGTGGGTGGCGCTGAAGACGGCGGGTACGTAGTCATCGGCGTAGGTGCCCCAGGTCAACCAGTCCGTGCTCAGGTTGACCTCCTCCGCCGTGCCATCGGCGTTGATCATGGCCGCGCAGTGGGCGAGGTCGATGCCGACGAAGTACGGCTCGCTCCAGAGCCCGCCTGCCTCGACACCGGGTACCGAGTCGAACAGGCCGATACCACGTGCCCACTCGACGGAGTGCTCGCGCGCGGCGTCGAGGTGCGCACTGGTGCGCACCGGGTAGGGCATGTACAGGTCCGGCAGGGGCAGGTGGCCGACCGGCTCGTACGGCTGGTGCGAGTACTGCGCCGCTCGTCGGCGTGCACCCAACTTGTCCGGCGCGGACGCGAACATGGTGACGGCGCTCGCGAACTCGGTCGGCCCGCCGAGCGGGTTCGGCGTGCTCGCGACCGCGCCCTCGTTCATGTACCGGGACGAGCGCGCATGCCATTCGTGCCCGCCGGCCTGCCAGTCCTGCAGCCCCTTGACGTAGAGGCCGACGCGTACCCGCTGGTGGGGCGGGATCACGTACTCCAACAGCACCGCGGGCACGTCGACCAGTGCCGTGTGCTCGAACTGCTGTAGCCGGGAGGTGAGCAGATCGTTGACCAGTTCGGCCGCTTCCTGCGTGGGGAGGTCGAAGAACTTCTCGAACACCAGGACCGCGTTGGAGTTCTCGCCTTCCTCGCGCACCTCGCGCTGGTAGGAGAACAGGTCGTTGCGCAGGTGCACGGCGTCGGAGAAGGTGTCGGAGAGCACCTCCATCGGCCGCAGCGCGGCGATCTCGGCCGGGATCTCGGCCTGCGACGCGTACTCGACCAGGTTCGCCGACCACGGCGCGCCGCCAACCCGCCTGCGCATCTGCATGTACTCGATCGGGTTGGCGATCCGGCCGATGTCGATGTTGTTGAGCTCCCACATCGACTCGACCATCAGGTTGTGCGTGCTGGTGATGAACCGGTCGCGCCAAGCAGGCGACATCGCGGGCACGGTTCGTTCCCACAGGTCCTTCAGACCGGCCTCGGCCGGATTGGTCGGCTCCGGCGGGGTTTCCCCCTCGCGGGTCATGAACTGTTCGAGATGGTCCAGATAGGCCCGGCCGCCTGCCGAGTCGCGGGAGTATTTGAAATGCTCGAGGAAGTGGTCGTCGAAGAAGAACACCCACACGTACCAGTCGGTGATCAGGTCCAGAGTGGGCCCGGCGCAATCCGGATGGGTATAGGCGCACATGAGCGCGTAGTCCATCTTGTCCAGCGCGGCCTGATCCCACACCACACCGCCGCTGGGCTTGGGCGCGTCCAGCATGCCCATGTCCCTGGCCCAGGCCGAGCTGTGCGCGCGCGACCGTTCGAGGTTCGGATTGAGCCTGGCCGGATACGGGAGATAGAAGTCGGGCAGTGCGAATGCCTGCATGGCTAAGACCGTGTCATCGTGGGTATGGCCCGGCACACCTCCACCCGAGCGAACTCGCGTGCTATCGGGTGAATCAGAATTCCGCTGGTCGGGCCCGTCGCTACCACTGTGCGTACGTCCCGATCAGTCACCCGAATGCGGCTTGCGCGACTCCCGCTCGATCGGACGCAGTTCGACGCAGCACGCGCCCGCGTGCGGTTCGAGCACGGCCTCGACCGCCGTGGCGTTGAGGCCGGCGAGCACGCCCGCGCAGAACGACCGGTTGACCTCGCACACGAAGCCCGGTGCCTTGGTGGTCAGCGGATGGAACGGACAGTCGCGCAGCCGCAGCCGGTTCGGCGCCTCGCGGGTCGGCGTGAAGCCGTGCGTGGCGAGTACCTGCGCGGCCAGGGTCAGCGCTCGCTCGATGCCGAGCCGGCCGGGTTTGCTGCGCTGCTGCTCCTCGGCGCCGACAGCGGTGCCGTTGCCCTCGGCGACCCGTACCGCGGCCGTCCGCGCGGACTCGTCGGCGCCTTCGGTGAGCACGGCGTCGAGCAGGATCGCGGCGAGCAGTTCGTGCTGCCGCAGCGGAAAGTTGACCCGGATGTCCAGCCCGGAAGGTTCGTAGACCTTCGGCGTGCGACCGACCTTGCGGATTCCGCTCAGTGCCGCGTAGTGGGCGCGTAGAACGCCTGCTTCGACCAGTTTGTCCAGATGAAACGCCGCGAGCTTGCGGGATATCCCGACCGCGCCTGCCGCCTCGTCCCGACTGACCGGCCTGCTGGCCTGCCGGATGAACGTGTACATGCCGCGCCGCAGCTCGTCCTCCAGCGCGGCGACCGCGCGGATCGAGGCGTCCGTATTCGGGGTCGACATGGCCGTTTCACCCGTTTTCACACTGTCCACCATATCGCCTACGAAGATGGTAGCAATGTCTGTGACCCATGACTCCGTCAGCATCGCTTGACCACATGGTGAAATAAGACCAAGGTCTATTTACGAAATTGCCCAGGAGGGCGGAGGCTGGAAGTCAGGTTGTTCTCTCCCCGCAAGGACGTTGCCATGTCTGTCGAGTCTGCCCTGCGCGTCGTGAACGAGCCCGAATCCGTCGACCTGGACGAGGCGGAGCACGCCGCGGCGGCGTTCCTGCACGCCCTTGGCGTGTCCACCGACTCGGAGAGCATGCGCGGCACGCCCCGGCGGATGGCCAAGGCGTACACCGAGTTGTTCACCCCGCGACCGTTCGACCTGACCACGTTCCCCAACGACGAGGGCTACGACGAACTGGTGCTGGCCCGCGACATCCCGGTGCGCTCGGTGTGCGAACACCATCTGCTGCCGTTCGTCGGCGTCGCGCACGTCGGCTACCTGCCGGGCGACCGCATCCTGGGGCTGTCCAAGCTGGCCAGGATCGTCGAGCACTTCGCCTGCCGGCCGCAGGTGCAGGAGCGACTCACCAAACAGGTCGCGGACTGGCTGTGCGAGCAGTTGCACCCGAAGGGCGTCGGTGTGGTGATCGAGGCCGAGCACACCTGTATGACGCTGCGCGGTGTGCAGGCGACCGGCTCGACGACGATCACCTCGACGCTGCTCGGCACGCTCCGCGAGGATGCCCGTTCCCGCCAGGAGTTCTTCGCCCTGGCCGGCGCCAACGCCTGACCGCGCCGGCGCCGAGCCGATAGGGCACGGAGTCAGTCGAGGAACGCCTTGGCTTCCGCGATCAAATCGCAGGTGCGTTCCCAGTCGCCGCCCGCGATGCCGAGCACCAGATGCCGCACGCCGGCCTCGGCGAATTCGGCGAACCGATCCGCCGCCTGTCGCGTGCTACCGCTGATCGGCAGTTTCGCGGCCTGTTCCGGCGCGATGCCATAGGTGCTGGCCAGTCTGGCCGCGTATTCCTCCACTGTGGACTTGTCGCTGCCGAGTCCGGCGACGCCGCCCATGGTGAGCATGGGCACCGGGCGCTGCTCGGCGTCGGCGAACTCGGTGAGGCGGGCAATGGCGGGCCGGGCGGCTTGCGCGGTCATCATCGAGGGAAACCAGGCGGAGCCGTGGCGAACCGCGCGTCGGACGGCGGCGTCCGAACCACCGCCGATCCAGATCGGCGGGACGGTCGCACCGGGCGCGAGGGTGAGTTCGTGGCCGTTGAGCACGGTCGGTTTGCCGGCGATCAGGTCCGGCAGCAGTTCCAGTGCGGCGTCGGTGCGTTTGCCGCGTTCGCGGTAGGGCACGCCGACCGCGTGCCACGCGGACTCGCCGTACATCGGCCCACCGATGCCGACGCCGAGAATGACCCGCCCCTGCGCGAGTTGTTGCAGCGTGGCGACCTGTTTGGCGGCCCACGCGACCTGGCGCAGGGCGAGCACCATGGTGCCGTAGCCGAGTTCGATCCGACTGGTGACGGCCGCCGCCCCGGCGAGGACGACCGTGCTGTCCAGGATCGGTCGGAAGCCGGCGAGATGGTCGCCGACGAACGCGGAGTCGAGGCCGGCCTGCTCAGCGTGCCGGGCACGTTCGGGTAGCTCGGCGGCCGCGATGCTGTTGTTGGCGCTCAGCGAGACGCCGATTTTGATGGTTGGCAACGGAAATCCCCCAAAACTAGACGATCAACAAGGTCTTGCCGATGGCGCCGCGCGCTTCGATCGTCGCGTGCGCGCGAGCGGCTTCGGCGAGCGGAAAGGTCTGGCCGATCGTGGGCCGGAGCCGTCCGTCGGCCGCCAGCGTGAGCGCGGTCCTGGCCAGGTCGCGGATCTCGGCCGGGGTGCGGTTGAACTGGTGCAGGCCGACGACGGTGATCCCGCGCGCGCCGACCTCGGCCGGGTCGGGCCTGGTCATGGTGCCGCTCGCGGCCCCGTGCAAGCAGAACCTGCCGCCCGGCCGCACCAGGCCGAACGCGGCCTGCCCGACCTCGCCGCCGACGCCGTCGAAGACGAGGTCGAGACCGGCCCCACCGGTCACCGTCCGTACCTGTTCCGGCCAGTCGCGCGAGGTGTAGTCGATGACGGCGACCGCGCCCGAATCCTTGGCCACGGCCAGTTTCGGTTGGCTGCCCGCCACGCCGATCACCCGCGCTCCGGCGGCCGTCGCGAGTTGCACGAGCAGGCTCCCGACACCGCCGCCCGCTGCCTCGACCAGCACCCATTCGCCTTCGGCCGGCATGGCCATCTCGGTGAGGCCGAGTGCGGTGCGGCCGTCGGCGAGCAGGGCGAGGGCGTCGGTCGGGGCGAGTCCGGCCGGGACGTCGATCAGCTCGTCGGCGTCCACGGCGACGCGTTCGGCGTAGCCGCCGAGACCGCCGGTGGTACTGACCACCTGCCGGCCGAGCGCGGTGCCGGCCACCCCGTTGCCGAGTACGACGGGCAGATCGCGCGGCGGGCGAAGTGCGAAAGTCCCGGCCCTGACCTGCGTTTCGATGAAGGTGATGCTCGCCGCGGCGACCTCGATCAACACCTGGCCCGGCCCGGCCACCGGGTCGGGCACCTCCCTGAGCACCAGGTTCTCCGGTGGGCCGAACTCACTCAGTACCACGGCACGCATGCCGCCCCCTTTATTCGGAATCATTCGCTCCGAAATCTATAACGGAGTGAAACGCTCCGCAAGGTAGGCTCGGCTCGCACAGCGGGGAGTGGGACAGATGACCGGAGAGCAACCGAGCAACAGACGCGGGCGCCAGGCGGAGGCGGCACGCAACGATCTGCTGCTGCTCGACGCGGCCCGCGAGGTCTTCTTCTGCCACGGTTTCGACGCGCCGGTGTCGATGGTCGCCCAACAGGCGGGCGTGGGGATCGGCAGCCTCTACCGGCGCTACGCGACCAAGGAGGCACTGCTGCAACACCTGTGCCTCGTCGCGATGCGGCAGGCCATCGACGCGGCAGCGGCCGGGCTCGCGGACACCGAGCCGTGGCAGGGACTCGTCGAGTACATCCGGCGCTGCGTCGAGTTCGGCGCGGGCGCGCTCGCACCGATCGCGGGCACCTTCGACAGCACGCCGGAAATGTGGTCCACCGCGCGGGAAGCCCGCGATCTGGTCGAACGACTCGTGGACCGGGCGCAGCACGCCGGGGAACTGCGCAACGGGGTGACCGCCCTGGACATCGCGCTGCTGATCGAACGGTTCACCAGGCGCATCGGGCTGCCGAGCGACGAGGAGGAGAACAACCGCTCCCGCCTGCTCGCCATCGCCATCGACGGCCTGCACGCGACCAACGTCGAACCACTACCAGGGCGGCCACCCAGCGCACAGCACTACGAAGGCCGCTGGGTCCACAGAGACACCAACTAGCCCAGGAAGATGTCGGGCTGCAGCTGATCCTCGCTCGCGCCCGGATAGCGGTAGGAATCGAAGTCCGTGACGCCCGCCTCGCGCAGCACCTCGTCGTCGATCAGGGTCTGCCCGGTGTATTCCCTGGCGGGCTTGGCGAAGACCTCGTACGCGGCGTCGGCCATGATCTCCGGCCGGCGCGAGACGGCCATGGCCGCGTCGCCGCCGACGATGTTCTGGATGGCCGCGGTCGCGATCGTGGTGCGCGGCCACAGGCAGTTCGCGGCCAGGCCCTCTTCCCGGTACTGCTCGGCAACGCCCAGCGTCAGCATGGTCATGCCGAACTTGCTGATCGTGTACGGCGCGTGCGCGGCCAGCCAGCGCCGGTCCGGGTCCAGCGGCGGCGAGAGGGTGAGCACGTGCCCGTTGCTCGACTTGAGCAGGTGCGGCAGGGCGGCCGAGGTGAGCACGAAAGTCCCGCGCACGTTGATGTTCATCATCAGGTCGAAGCGCTTGACCGGCAGGTGGCCGATGTTGTTCAGATTGATCGCGGACGCGTTGTTGAGCAGCAGGTCGATACCGCCGAACCGCTCGACCGTGCGGTCGACCGCCGCGGCGACCTGCGCCTCGTCACGCACGTCGCCGACGATCGGCAGCACCTGCCCGCCGGCCTTCTCGATCTCCTCGGCGGCGGTGTGGATCGTGCCGGGCAGCCGCGGGTCGGGCTGGTCCGTCTTGGCCATCAGCGCGATGTTCGCGCCGTCCTGGGCCGCTCGCAGCGCGATCGCCAGCCCGATACCCCTGCTGCCGCCGGACATCAGCAATGTCCGCCCGGCGAGGGAACCCTTCTCCGCCATGTGCGTTGTTCCGTTCTGCTCGGGAATGCGAACGGGCCCACGACCGGAAGCGGCCGTGGGCCCGGTTGGATCGAACCGACCTATTCGTAGCTCTCGCCGCGCTCCGCCTTGTCCACAAGGGACTTCGGCGGGGTGAACCGGTCGCCGTAGGTGGCGGCCAGCTCTCGCGCGCGGGCCACGAAGCCGGGCAGGCCGCCCTCGTACCCGTTGATGTACTGGATGACACCGCCGGTCCAGGCCGGGAAGCCGATGCCGAAGATCGAGCCGATGTTCGCGTCCGGGATGGTGCGCAGCACGCCCTCGTCGAAGCACTTGACGGTCTCCAGCGCCTCCGCGAACAGCATCCGCTCCTGGAGGTCGATGAACGGCTCGTCAACGCCCGGCTTGCCGAAGTTCTCGGCAAGGCCCGGCCACAGGTTGGTCCGCTTGCCGTCGGTGTACTCGTAGAAGCCCGCGCCGGTGGAGCGGCCCTTGCGGTCGAACTCCTCGACCATCCGGTCGATCACGCCCTCCGACGGGTGCGCCACCCAGGTGCCGCCCGCGGCCTCGATGCCGGCCTTGGTCTCCTGGCGGATCTTGCGCGGCAGGGTCAGCGTCAGCTCGTCCATCAGTTGCAGCGGCGGAGCCGGGTAACCGGCCTGGCTGCCGGCCTGCTCGATGGACGGCGCCGGCACACCCTCGCCGACCATGGCCACGGCCTCGTTGAGGAACGTGCCGATGACCCGGCTGGTGAAGAAGCCGCGGCTGTCGTTGACCACGATCGGCGTCTTGCGGATCTGCTTGGCCACGTCCAGCGCCTTGGCCAGGGTCGCGTCACTGGTCTTCGCGCCAACCACGATCTCCAGCAGCGGCATCTTGTCGACGGGCGAGAAGAAGTGCAGCCCAATGAAGTCCGCCGGCTTCTTCACCCCCTCGGCAAGACCGGTGATCGGCAGAGTCGACGTGTTCGACCCGAACAACGCGTTCGGCGCCAACAAGTCCTCGATCTCCGCGTAGACCTTCTTCTTCAGCTCAGGGCTCTCGAAGACCGCCTCGATGACCAGATCGCAGCCGGCAGCGTCGGCCGGGTCGGCGGTCGGCTTGATCCGGGCGAGCAGCGCGTCGCCCTTCTCCTGGGTGGTCTTGCCGCGGGAAACGGCCTTGTCCACCAGCTTCTTCGAGTACGCCTTGCCCTTGTCTGCCGCCTCCTGCGAGACGTCCTTGAGCACGACCTCGATCCCGGCCAGCGCGCACACGTACGCGATCGCGGCGCCCATCATGCCGGCGCCGAGCACGATCGCCTTGGTCGCGGTGAACGTCTCGAACTCGCCCTTGGGCCTGCTGCCACCGGAGTTGATCGCCTGGAGATCGAAGAAGAACGCCTTGGTCATGTTCTTGGACACCTGACCGGTGACCAGCTCGGTGAAGTAACTGGTCTCGATCTTGATCGCGGTGTCGAAGTCGACCTGCGCGCCCTCGATCGCCGCGGCCAGGATGTTGCGCGGGGCCGGCATCGGCGCGCCCTTGAGCTGCTTGCGCAGGTTCGCCGGGAACGCCGGCAGGTTCGCCGCGAACGACGGGTTGGACGGCGAGCCGCCGGGGATCTTGTAGCCCTTCTCGTCCCAGGGCTGCACGGCCTCCGGGTTGGCCCTGATCCATTCCTTGGCCTTGGCCAGCATCTCCTCGGGAGTCGCCACGACCTCGTCCACCATGCCCAGCCCCAGCGCCGCCTGCGGCTTGCGCCGTTGCCCCTGCAACAGAATGTTCAACAGCGCGTTCTGAATGCCGAACTTCCGCACCGTCCGAACAACGCCACCCCCACCGGGCAGCAGACCCAGCGTCACCTCGGGCAGCCCGATCTCGCTCCCCTTGGCGTCCAACGCGATCCGGTGATGACAGGCCAACGCGATCTCGTAACCGCCACCGAGCGCGGCGCCGTTGATCGCCGCGACCACCGGCTTGCCCAGCGTCTCCAGCCTGCGCAGCGCCGCCTTCATGCCGCCGGACGTCTCCGCGATGGCCGGCGCGTCCGCCTTGGTGGCCTTGCTCATCAGCCGCAGGTCACCGCCTGCGAAGAAGGTCTTCTTCGCCGAGGTGATCACCACGCCGGTGATGCCGTCCTTCTCCGCCTCCAGCCGGGCCACGGTCTCGTCCAGCGAACGGCGGAACGTGTCGTTCATGGTGTTCGCGGACTGGCTCGGGTCGTCCATGGTGAGCACCACGATGCCGTCGCCATCGGCTTCCCAGCGGAACATGTTCTCGGTCATGGTTCGTCCCTCAGACTCGCTCGATGATGGTCGCCACGCCCATGCCGCCGCCGATGCACAGCGTGACAACGGCGCGCCGGGCGTCCCGCCGCTCCAGTTCGTCCACCACGGTGCCGACCAGCATCGCGCCGGTCGCGCCGAGCGGGTGACCCATGGCGATCGCGCCACCGTTGACGTTGACCTTCTCCGGCGGCAGGTTCAGGTCCTTCATGTACTTGAGCACGACGGAGGCGAAGGCCTCGTTGATCTCGAAGAGGTCGATGTCCTCAACGGACAGACCGGCGGTGGCGAGCACCTTGCGCGTGGCCGGGGTCGGGCCGGTCAGCATGATCGTCGGGTCCGCGCCGGTGGTCGCGGTGGCCACGATGCGCGCCCTCGGGGTGAGGCCGTACTCGTCCGCGGCCTTGCCGTTGCCGACCAGCACCAGCGCGGCACCGTCGACGATGCCCGAGGAGTTGGCCGCGGTGTGCACGTGGTTGATCTTCTCGACCCAGTGGTACTTCTGCAGCGCGACCGCGTCGAAGCCGCCCATCTCGCCGATGCCCTCGAACGAGGCGCCCAGCTTGGCCATGCCGTCGACCGTCGAGTCGGGGCGCATGTGCTCGTCGTGGTCCAGCACGGGGATGCCGTTGCGGTCGGTCACCGGCACGACCGACTTGGCGAAGTAGCCGCCCGCCCACGCCTTGGCCGCCCGCTCCTGCGAGCCGACCGCGTAGGTGTCCACGTCCGTGCGGGAGAAGCCCTCGATGGTCGCGATCAGATCGGCGCCGATGCCCTGCGGCACGAAGTAGGTCTCGTAGTTGGTCTCCGGGTCCATCGCCCACGCGCCGCCGTCGGATCCCATCGACACGCGCGACATGGACTCGACGCCACCGGCCAGCACCAGGGTGTCCCAACCCGACCGGACCTTCTGCGCTGCGGTGTTCACGGCCTCAAGGCCGGACGCGCAGAACCGGTTCAGCTGTACGCCACCGACGGTGTCCGGCAGGCCGGCGAGAATGGCCGCGGTACGTGCGATGTCCGAACCCTGGTCGCCGATGGGCGTCACGACGCCGAGCACCATGTCGTCGATGTGGGCAGGGTCGAGGTCGGGGAAGCGGCGGCGCATCTCGTCGATCAGGCCGACGACCAGCGACACCGGTTTGGTCGCGTGCAGCGACCCGTTCTTCTTGCCGCGACCGCGCGGAGTGCGGATCGCCTCGTAGATGAATGCCTCGCTGTTCGCAGTCACACTCACGTGCCTCCTTGCCGCATCGGCCACCCGATTCCGCGCCAGGCACGTCGGGGTCCGAACGTTGACTACCCGCCAGTAACTCATTCTGCCGCTTGTTGACAGCTTGTCAATAGCCCTGGGACCGGCTTACGGTTCGCATGACGCGAATCACCCGAAGGAGGCCGATCACCGTGGCGATCGACGAGTACCAGCAGATCACCTACGAGGTGAAGGGCCCCGTCGCGACCATCGCGTTGAACCGACCCGAGCGGCGCAACGGCTACACCGTGCGGATGGCCGACGAACTCGCCGACGCCTTCCCACGCGCCGACGCCGACGACGGCATCCGTGTCGTCGTGCTCACCGGTCACGGCAAGGACTTCTGCGTCGGCGCCGACCTCGGCGGCGAGACCTTCGCCGACCGCGCCATCCCGACCGGCGACGTCCCGCCCGGCTACCACGAACCGGCGGGCCGCGCCTCGTTGGCGATCTTCGCCATGAACAAGCCGGTGATCGCGGCCATCCGCGGCGCCGCCGTCGGTGCGGGCTCCACGATCACCCTGCCGGCCGACTACCGGCTCGCCGCCGACGACAGCCGCTTCGGCTTCGTGTTCACCCGACGCGGCATCGTGCCGGAGGGCGCGTCCACCTGGTTCCTGCCCCGACTCGTCGGCATGGGCACCGCCCTGGACTGGATGATCAGCGGCCGCGTGTTCGACGCCGCCGAAGCCCACGCCGCCGGTCTCGTCCACCGGCTCTACGAGTCCGACCAGGTCCTCCCCGCCGCCTACGAACTCGCCGAGGAACTGGCGAGCAAGACCGCGCCCGTCTCGGTAGCCGTCACCCGCCAACTGCTCTACCGGATGGCCGCCCAGGACTCCCCGTTCCCTGCCCGCGACCTCGACTCCCAGCTCATCGCGGGCGCGGCAGGCAACCCCGACGCCATCGAAGGCGTGGTGTCGTTCCTCCAGCGCAGGCCACCCGAATTCACCGGCCGGGTGAGCACCGACCTCCCCGACTACCTGCCCTGGCGCAAGCAGGGAGCGCCCGAGTGACCAGCACCGCGCCGCGCTGGCGACGGCTCGAACCCGACCAGCGCCGGGCGCAGATCCTCGCGTGCGCGCGCAGGCTGTTCGGCGAGCGGCACTACGAGGCCGTGTCCACCACCGAACTGGCCAGGGAGAGCGGCGTCGCGCGTGGGCTGATCAACCACTACTTCGGCACCAAGCGCGAGCTGTACCTCGAGGTCATCCGCGAGCTGACCTTCTTCCCCGAGTTCGCGGTCGAGCGGCTGGCGCACGGCAGCATCCAGCAGCGCGCCGACGCCAGCATGGACCGGTTTCTCGACGTGATCCAGCGCAACAAGACCATGTGGCTCAACACCATCGGCACCGGTGGCTACGGCCGCGACCCCGATGTCGAGCAGATCCTCCAGCAGGCCGACGAGATCGCGGCCGACCGGATGATCGAGACGCTCGGGCTGGCCGACATCGTCGAGGGCCGGGAGGAACTGCGCGCGATGATGCGCTCGTTCAGCGGCCTGGCCAGGGTCGCCACCAAGGAGTGGATGACCAGGGAAACCCTGACCAGGGACCAGGTCCGCACCCTGCTGTCCACCACCCTGGTCTCGATCATCACCCAAGTGCACGGGCCCATGTTCAGCTAGCCCCGCACGTGCCACCCGGGCACAGCTAGCCCCCTTGCCACCCGCGTCCGGCCGGCCCCCACCCTTGCCGCCGCGATACAGAGATGCGATATTTGTATCAACGTATCGGAGGTGACCCATGAGCGCGGAACCCGTCGACCTCACCCGGCCCGACCACGACCAACTCGGCCCCGACTCGCTGAGCTGGCGATACTCCGGGGACTGGCGCACCATCCTGCTGGGCCCCTGGGTTGGCCTGGTCCAGCTCAGCTACCCAGGCTTGGGTGCCGGCGTGGTCCAACACTCCGCCTTCTACACCGAACCCTGGGACCGATTTCTCCGCTCCGTCCCGCAGATCGCCGGCGTCGTCTACGACGGCCCGGCAGCGTTCGCGGAAGGTCATCGCATCCGCGACCTGCACACCACCATCAAGGGCGTCGACGACGAGGGCAGGCGCTATCACGCCCTCGATCCCGAGGTGTTTTTCTGGGCGCACGCCACTATTTCCGAAGTCGTCGTCAAGATGATCGACGTTTTCGATCATCCGATCAGTCCGGCGGAGAAAGACCAACTGTTCGGCGAATCGGTGCGAATCTGGCGAAACTACGGAATGAGCAGTCGGCCGGTCCCACCGAACCGCGCCGCACTCGACAAGTACTTCGCACACACTTACGCGAATGTCCTGGAAAAAACGCCTGCGGTAACCGAGTTCATCCGGCTCTCCGCCGAACCGAACAGCATGGCCCAGCCCTGGCTGCCCGAGCCGGTCTGGCGCGCCGTCGCGCCGGTCGTGATGAAACCCATGTGGCTGCTCGGCGTCGGCCTGCTCACCCCCGAAACCCGCGAGATCCTCGGTCTGGCCTGGAGCAACGCGGACGAACGCAGACTCCGTCAAGTCGCCGCGATCATTCGGACAATCTGGCCCGCGGTGCCCCGTACGCTGCGTTATATGCCCAGAGCCAAGGCCGGCTTCCGGCGGGCCGGTTGGCCCCGCCCGACTCGAATGTGAGCGCGGCCGGGATAAACTCTTTTCGAGATGACTTCCACTTCAGCCGCTGCGGCCTCCTCGGTATCCGCGTCCGCCCTGCTCGCGGAGATTTTGCATTCCCCGGACACCGACGGAATCGGCATCCGGATTCTGGACGCGGCCCTCGCCGAATACCTCGATCACGGCCTGCGCCGCACCAGCGTCGACGACATCGCGCGCCGCGCCGGCATCGGCCGGGCGACGATCTACCGCCGTTTCCCCAACCGCGACGAGCTGCTGCAGGCCGTCCTGGTGCGGGAGGCGCGCCGGTTCTTCGAAGACATCGCGGCAGCCACTGCCGACCTGCCCACCCTGGCGGAACGCCTGGTCGAAGGTTTCGTCGTCGGCCTGCGCACCGCGCGTCAACAGCCGCTGCTCAACCGGATGCTCACCATCGAGCCGGAGGCGTCGCTGCCCTTCCTGACCATCCACGGCGGTCCCGCGCTGGCCGTCGTCCGCGAGTTCCTCGTGCAGCAGTACCTGGCCAGCCCGGAGGCGAAGGCCGGAAACGTCCGCATGAACCCCGAGGAAGTAGCCGAAATCCTGGTCCGCCTCTCCATCTCCCTCGTCCTGACCCCCGAAACCTGCCTCCCCCTCCGCACCGACGAGGAAGTCCGCGCCACCGCCCAGCGCTACCTGGCCCCACTGGTCCTTGCGCGATGACCGGATCTCCTGCGATCATCGATTCATGTCTACCGGAAAGGGCGGCTTCGCCCTGGCGCAGTGAGCGCCCCACGGCGGGAAGCCCGCCGAACCGATTTCGCTGAACTCCGCGCACAGGCGATCCAGCTGGGCAACGAATGGCTGTGCCATGCCCTGTCCACCGAACCCGCCGATCGCGCCGCCGCGGAAACCGCCATTACCAGCGTATACGCGCTGATCAACGAACCGCCGCCACGCTTCATCTGGGCCACATCACCCCAGGAAGCGGCAAGAATCCTGCCGCCCGCGCCACCACCGGCACCCGCCGTACCGCCGTGGTCGCTGGAAAGTCGCATTGCGACAGTCATCCACGAGGCGCGGGAGAGCATGGCCCGCAAGGTCCCAGTACCGCGCCGCTACCGCCGCAAACAACCGGACGACGACCCGCTCACCACCTTCACCGACGCCTACGTCTACGAGCGCCTGAACGCGACCGTCCGCGAATCCGTCGCCGACGTCCTGCGCAACGAGTTGGCGATGCGGCTGGGCCTGTACTGGTACGGCCAACAGGAAGCCGACTGGATAGCCCACTTCGACGTCCTGCGCAGACTAGGAACAGTCCATTTCAGACGATCGGACATCGTCCGGCTCGACCTCTTCGCCGCCATAGCCAAATCGGCCGGCTGGTGGTGGCCCCGCGACGGCATATGCATCGTCGCCGAGCGCCCCCTGACCATCCGCACCGAGAACGTCGACGACGAAGCCGGACTCCGCCTGCACAACGAATCCGGCCCGGCGATCGCCTATCCGGACGGATGGTCGCTGTACTCCTGGCACGGCACCCACGTTCCGCGCTGGGTCATCGACGATCCCACCGCGGCCCGCATAGCCGAAGAACCGAACATCGAAATCCGCAGATGCGCGATCGAACGCATCGGCTGGGCCGAATTCATCGACCAGGCCGGCCTTTCCCTGATCAGCTCCGCGCCCGACCCAGCCAATCCCGGCGCCGAACTGCGCCTGTACGACCTGCCCTACCAGAACTGGGGCAAGCGGACCAAGCTGCTGCTGGCGATCAACGGATCGCAAGAACGCGACGGCACCCGCCGCCAATACGGTCTGCGCGTCCCACCCTGGTTCACCAACCCAGTAGACGCCGCCGCGTGGTCCTACGGCCTCACCGGCGCCCAGTACACCCAACTCCAACGCCGAACCTGACTTCCCGACTTCACAAAGGTGATGCCCCGATGCAACTGGCAGAACTACTCGACAAAACCGGCCTCGACGTCCTCGACCACCTCGAACGTGAGGTCACCGTTCCCGTGATCGACGGCCTCCAAGCCCAAGGCGACCTCATCGTCGTCCCCTTCGACATGATCACCACAGTCACCGCTGCCCAATACGGCTGGCGCCTCGTCCCGCCAGAAGGCATCGAACTGGTCCGCGGCGCAGCCGGCAACAACCCGCACACCCTCGTAGCCGACCCCGGCACCTGCCAGCTCAACGGCACCGTCGCCGACCGCCTCGGCCTCACCATCGCCGTCATCCACAACACCGCCCCCGCCTACCTCGTCCACCCCGAACACGGCGCAAGCGGCATAGCCCCAGGCCAATGGCTCGTCCGCCGCCAACAGGAAAGCACCATCAGCCGCTACTCCCTACGCACCCTGATCGCCGACTGACCCCACCTATCCGTCGATCACCAGCCAGACTCACACCGGGCCAGGTCCAGCGGTTTGGACCTGGCCCGGTAAGCCGTGTGGTGACGCCCTCGTAGCCCAGGGGATAGAGCAACGGTTTCCTGAAGGGCTCGATCAACTTTCCGCGTCGCGCGCTCAACTTTACGATCAAGCCTCTCACCAGCCGTAACTTGGCAATCTGTCGATCGGCGCGTTGGCCGTGATCTGTTGGCATCTGCCACCGTCTGCCGCTCTCCCGCCTTGACGCGGTGCGGTCTGCCGTCGTCATGCTCGGGCGGGTCGGGGTGGTGGTAACCGGCAGGAGCCAGCCAGCGATGGAGCCGGGAGACGGGTGAGGTCGTTGGGATCCGGATGATCAGGGGATGGTCATGGTGGGGCTCCTATGGTGGCGACGCCGGAAAGACAGGGCTGTGACTCGTGGCAAGGCGATGCGCGCGCTCCGAGGGATCCGAAGGCAGCAGCGCCGTATGGGCGACTCGATGACTCGAAACGACGGCTACAGCACGCCAGACCGATCGACTTCCAGCGGCAGCGGGTCGTTCTGACTCGACGCCGTCACCCGTCGTCATGCCAGGCCGGTCGGAGCGCCCGTGAGGCGCATGGCGCAGGTAAGCTGCGCCGCGCGGTAACTATCTGATGATCAAGTACGGATTCGATGCCTGCGGATTGGGCACGCCCGACCGATCTGTGCCCATCAGTTCCTGGCCGCGCGCGGTCACGACGATGCATAGGCCATCGTCGCGATAGTCCCATCCGCGCTCCGAGTAGTCCCAGACCTCCGTGTCAGCGAGAACGGCAGGTAGGTCTGCGCGGGGAACGGTGTCGCCGTCGTCCCGGCCCGGAACAATGCGACGTACTTCGACGAAACCCAGGTCAACGAGGCTGACCAGGGCGTCCGCCAACTCAGACACCAGAGCCAACTGCGCCCCTTGGTCGAGGTCGGTGCGCCAGTCGTGGAGCGTGCCTGGCAAGAGGTCATGCTCGCGTGCGTTGACCATGAGGCACTGCTCCTCATGGCTCAGCTCGTCCCAAGTACGCACGGCCCAATCCTCGCACTTGCGGCACACGTCAGCGATCAGTTTTGCGTGCAGCCCCGTTGTCAGCTTGGGAGCCATTCCATGATCCAGTGGCAGAGGCTCTGACCTGCGGCGTGGCATGGTCACGATTGACCGTGGTCGACCCCCTGTTGGCCAGCCGTAGTGGCACGCTAATGGCACGTGATCTTGGCCTGCCCAGGGCCTCTCCATCGTCCCGACTAGAAGCCGTCACATGGTCGGTGGTGCCGGGCCACGACATGCTGTCCCGCCTTGACGCGGTGCTGTCGGTCGCTGTGATCATCAGGCGTCGGGGTGATCGCGATCGGCCGGCTGCGCATCCCACAGTGCTTGTCGGGCCTCCTTCGTGTCCAGCAACTCCAACCCATGGGCAGCTCTCGATCGCAGGGCATCATCGGGGCTGTGAAGTTGGTCGGCCAGCAGGGCCGATGCTCGCGGCGAGCGTGCCTCGGCGAGCAGTTCGAGCAGCCAGCACCTCAACCCCTGATCGCTCTGCTCGCTGCGGAACTCGCGAGTCAGCTCGTCTACGTACGTGGCAGCATGCGGCAGCAACTCGTGGTAGCCGTCTTCGCGTGTCTGGGGGTTGTGGCGACGCATCTTCGACATGGCCTGCTCGAACAGTCCGGTCACGGAGATCAGGCTATGGCAGCTCACCTCCACACTTCCTGATTGCTGGTGGCGCCGAGCTACGACGGTCGTCAATCGCCGTGCCCAGTTCGGCCAGGTCGCCGATCGTCGCGGCCCGGCGGCCGCGGTTATGGTCGGCGGACGGGCCCGAAACTAGTGTCGTGCGCCTGAATTCCGTCATCTAATTGTAGGATTCGTGGATGGCGGGTCGTGGACGATCGAAAGTCGAACTGGTCCTCACTGACGAGGAACGCCAGACATTGCTGCGGTGGTCACGGCGGGCGAGTTCATCGC